>NZ_LYXZ01000035.1 GCF_001676615.1 Labrys sp. WJW
AACTGACGCCGTCCGTAGCCCCTCACCTCCATCCTCTCCCCGTAAACGGGGCGAGGGGGCTCATATGTCGAGCTCGATCTCCAACCCCCTCATCTCGCACAACCCCTTATCTTAGCGCCTATGGACGTCAGCGCTCCCAGAAATGCCCACGCCGATGGATCAATCTTTTCATGAGCCGGTATTTCCTGCACCGTAAGCCTCAGGAGCAGGGCCATTTCTCGCGCAGGGCCGTGGTGGCGAGGATGACGAAAGGCTCTTTGAGCCGATCGGGATGGGCGTCGAGGAAGGCCGAGACCACGGCTGCCGTCTGCGCAACCGACACGTCGACCGGTTTGCAGATACGGCTATCCGAAGTCAGCAGGCGCCCCATCGAGGCAAGATCCTCGATCTCGATCGCGCAATGCAGGGAGGGAAGTACGAGTTCGCTCGGTGTCGGCCCGGTATTGGCTGCCAGGCTGCGGCAGGCCGCGCGATAATAGTCACCGCTGTTCGGCAGGGTTTCGGCCGTTACGGGTATGCAAAAGCCGGTCAAGCAAAGGGCTGAAAGCAGGAATTTTCTCACCATGGGAAATCCTCGATATGCCAGCTTGTGCCGGTAAACTGGCATTTGCGGGGCGGCATGGTCAATCCGACATGCCTCCCCGATGGGGCCTGACCTGGTGCGCGCCATGGAAGGAGCGGGCGCCAGGACGTTTTTCGCCGAGCCAAGATCGCAGGGATCATTCACGGCTTCCATAGTAAAACAATACAAAACGACTTTCCATGATCGTATAGACTTATGTTTCCGACCACACACGCACACAAGTGCGCTTGTTCGCTGGGGAGGCCATGTTCGTTTCAAGCACCAAACGATTTATCGCCGGCTTGGCAGTGGCAGCGCCTATGTTTGCGCCGATGGCAGGCCATGCCGGCGATATCGAGTTGCAGCCGCAGCAGATGCGAGAAGATCTTGCTTTCCTGAAGCAGCGCTGGGCGCCACTCGACAAGAGTTTCAGCGACGAGCAACGGCAAGCCTTCAGCCGCCGGATCGAGGAAACCGAGACCGTGGCAGACAAGCTCACGCCGGAGGACTTCGCCCTCGACGTCATGGGAGCCGTCGCTCTCGCCGGCAATGGCCACACCAACGCCAATGTCGCCGCCTATCTCGGCCCCGATCTGCCGATCCGTGCCTGGTGGTTCGCTGATGGCCTGTTCATCGTCAAGACCCATCCGGCCTATGGCCACCTGCTCGGAGCCCGTATCGACAAGATCGGCGTCTTATCGGCGGAGCAAGCCTTGCAGCAGGTCGAGCCCTATCTGGCCGGCGTACGCCAGCGCAGACGCTTCCTTGCTCCGGGCTATCTGGTCAATCCACGAATCTTGAAGAAGATCGGTGCGACGGACACCGCTTCCGCCATTCCCTTCACGGTGCGGTTGGCGGATGGCAGCACGCAAACGCCGCGCCTGGAAGCCGTCGTAGCCGATCCGGGCGACGAGCGCAGGTCCGGGCTGAACCGAGGCTATTCCGTCCTGATCCCGGATGCGAAGGACCTGCCGGACCGCTGGCTGCATATACTTGATGCGAAGACCGATCTTTCGCCGCTCTACAGCAAGCGCGGTGACGTCAAGGCCTTCATGATCCAGCCTTCAGGCAACACGCTCTATATTCGCAACGACACCGTCGCGAGTGTCGACGATACGCCGCTCGCCCAGAAGCTCTCCGCCATCGTCAGGGACGAGATTCTTGCGCACAAACCCAAGCATGTCATCGTCGACCTGCGCCTGAACAATGGCGGCGATTTCTTCAATACGATCCTGTTCGCGCAGGCCCTGCCGCGGCTCCTGCCCGAGGATGGCCGCATCTTCGTGCTGGTAAGCCGGGCGACCTTTTCCGCCGGCATCGTCACCGCCGCCATGATCAAGGGGGCTGGCGGGGGCAAGGTCGTGTTCATCGGCGAGTCCATGGGCGATGCCGGGCAGTTCTGGGCCGAGGGCCGGAAAATGACACTGCCGCATTCGAAGATCACGGTGCGCTACAGCGACCAGTTCGAGGATTACGAGAAGGGCTGCACGGACACGCGCAACTGCTATTGGGCGACGGTGGCGTTCGGTCCCCGCGGCATCTCGCTGGCGCCCGACATGGCCATCGATGTCGCCTTTGCCGACTATGCAGCCGGGCGTGACCCCGTATTGGCCAAGGCGCTCGAGCTTGCGCGATGACCCCTTTTGCAGGCGATCCGCCGCGCCGGAACAAGCACGGGCCGGTAACAAGGCTTGCTCGGTTGTCGTAGGATGAAGCAGGAGTCGAACCACCTTGCTGCGAGGAGACCTGCCCATGCCGACACGCCGCGATTTCTTGAGCCTGGCGCTGCTGGGAGGCGCGAGCTTTGCTTTCGCACGGCCTGCAGCGGCAGGTCCTGCCCGCCTCGTACTCAGCGAGGCGGAATGGCATCGGCGCCTGACGCCGGCCCAATTCGCCATCCTGCGAGGGGCAGGCACCGAGCCCGCCTTCACCAGCCCGCTGCTGCATGAAGGGCGATCGGGCCGTTTCAGTTGCGCGGGCTGCGGTACCGCCTTGTTTTCGTCCCGTGCCAAATATGACAGCGGCACCGGATGGCCGAGTTTCTGGGCTCCGCTCGGCCGGTCGGTACGGACCAACCGGGACAACAGCCTCGGCATGACCAGGATTGCGGTGGCCTGCGCCCGTTGTGAGGGACATCTCGGCCATGTCTTCGACGATGGCCCCAAGCCGACAGGACTGCGCTACTGCATCAATGGGCTGGCCTTGGCCTTCGTGGCGGGCGCGGCCTGACAAATTACCTTTGCCGCGCGGCCGTAATTTGTTCGTGAATTGTTCTTGTTTCTGGCGCGGGCCGGGTTATGATCGGGCATTCTTTCCCTTCGGAGAAATTGCGCAATGCCCACCTCCAGCCGCGCCGGCCTGGCCCTGATAGCATTGATGGCCGCCCTGCAAACCGGGCCCGCCTTGGCCGAGACGACAGCCTGCAAGCCGTTCAAATGGTCGCTGACGCGCGAGCAGGGCTGGTTCCAGGCCTCGCCGCCGACTTTGGCTTCGGGCGGGACGCTGGCCAAGGTCGACGGAGCCGCCGACCTGCAGCTCAGCCCGGTGGCGGATCTCAAATTTCCAATCACAACCGGGCGCAAGCCGGCGACAGGCACCTTTGGTGCGCTGCTGACCCTGCCGCCGATCGAAAAGGCCGGCCTCTATCAGGTCACGCTCTCGGATGAAGGCTGGATCGATGTCGTCCAGGCGGGCGCAACGGTGAAATATTCGGCGGCGACCGGCCAGAAGGCCTGCACGGGCCTGCGCAAGAGCGTGCGCTTCAACCTGGCGGCGGGGCCGGTTTCGCTGCAGATCAGCGGCGTGAAGGCGCAGACCGTCAAGCTCGCCGTGGCGCCGGCCGAGTAGCCGCCGGTACCGGCTGCCCGTCCCGCATGGTCGCCCGCTGGACGGGGCAGGTTCGGTCGAACATCGCTCGCGCCTCCAGAATGGCGGCGCGGTGGGCGAAGGCCCATTGGCCGAGTGCACTCACCGGCATGCGTAGCGAATGGCCGAGTTGGGTGAGCTCATAGTCGACGCGCGGCGGAATGCTGGGCGTCACGCTGCGGCTGACGAGGCCGTCACGCTCCAGGCCTCGCAGAGTGAGCGTCAGCATGCGCTGCGAGATGCCGTCGATGCGGCGCTTGATCTCGCTGAAACGCCGAGGCCCCTGGCTCAGCGCCATCACGATCAGGATGCTCCATTTGTCGCCGATGCGGGACAGGATTTCGGTGACCGGCCGGTAGCTCTCGGTGAGGCTGTCCCTGTCCTCGTCCCCGCCGGTTACACCCATGTCACCTACGGCCATGAATGTGCCTCCTTGTGCCTCGTGTGACTGTACCATATTTAGCCTCAGTTACGTTTTGTAACCAGAAGATTTCAACCTGGAAACCCGGGACGCTCCCTTCCCGGTGAGGCGCGACAGATATGGAACTCGGCCTGTACACCTTCGCGGAAACCACCGCGGATCCCGCCACCGGAACCGTCATCAGCGCGCAGGAGCGCATTGCCAACCTGATGGAGGAGGTCGAGCTTGCCGACCAGCTCGGTCTCGATGTCTTCGGTATCGGCGAGCATCATCGCCCCGATTTCGCTGCCTCGACTCCCGCCGTGCTGCTGGCGGCGGCGGCCATGCGCACCAAGCGCATCCGCCTCACCAGCGCCGTCACCGTGCTGAGCTCGGACGATCCGGTGCGCGTGTTCCAGGAATTCTCCACCGTAGACCTGTTGTCAGGCGGGCGGGCCGAGATCCTGGCCGGGCGGGGCTCCTTCATCGAGTCCTTCCCGCTGTTCGGCTACGACCTCAAGGACTATGACAGCCTGTTCGCCGAGAAGCTGGACCTGCTCTTGAAGATCCGCGAGCAGACCACGCTGAGCTGGCAGGGCGAGCATCGCGCGCCGCTCGACCGGCAGAGCATCTATCCGCGTCCGGTCCAGCATCCCCTGCCGGTCTGGGTCGGCGTCGGCGGCAATCCGCAATCGGTGATCCGCGCCGGCACGCTCGGCCTGCCGATGGCACTCGCCATCATCGGCGGAGAGCCGGCCCGCTTCAAGCCGCTGGTCGATCTCTATCGCGAGGCGGCGCGCCGGGCCGGGCATGATGCGGACAAGCTGCCGGTCAGCATCAATTCGCATGGTTATATCGGCGAGGACGGCGACAGAGCGGCGGACGAGATCTTCCCCTATTATGTCGACGTCATGGGCCGCATTGGCCGTGAGCGCGGCTGGCCGCCGCTGAGCCGGGCGCAGTTCGAAGCCTCGCGCGCCCCGCGCGGTTCGGATTTCGTCGGCGATCCCCAGCAGGTCATCGACAAGATCCTGGCCGAGCATGAATTGTTCCGGCACCAGCGCTTCTTGATCAAGTTCTCGATGGGCAGCATTCCCCATGCCAAGATGATGAAATCGATCGAACTCTTCGGTACAGTGGTTGCTCCCGCTGTCCGCAAGGCGCTGGCTCCCGTGCCGGCATGAGGTGGCATAAAGCAACACTTTTGCTTAAAAAAAGACAAAAGTGTTGCTTTGCTGGCGATGGCGCCTAAGCTGAGCCTGCACAAGTGGGAAAGGCGCAGCCATGACACGTCGCTATCTGATCGGCCTCGATTATGGTACGGAATCGGCGCGTGGCGTGCTCGTCGATGCCGATAGTGGCGAGCAGGTCGCCAGTCACGCGGTGCCCTATCGCCATGGCGTGATGACCCGCCTGCCCGAGGGGCCCGTCCTGCCGCCGCTCTGGGCGCTCCAGAACGCCGACGACTATACCGAGGCGGCCCAGGCTATCCTGTCGACTCTCGGCCGGGACAGGCAGATCGAGGGCATCGGCCTCGGTTTCACCGCCAGTTCGCCGCTCCCTGCCACGGCGGAGGGCGTGCCGCTCTCCCGCCTCCATCCGCAGGATCCGCACGCCTATGTGAAACTGTGGAAGCATGGTGCTGCCCAGGCGCAGGCCGAGTCCGTCAACGCCCGGGGAGGGGCTTTCCTCGACAATTTCGGCGGCAAGCTCTCGGCCGAGTGGCTGCTGGCCAAGGCGGCGCAACTGGCGCAGGAGGCACCGCAGCTCTGGCAGGAGACGGGGCGCTTCATCGAGGCGGGTGACTGGCTCGTCTGGCAATTGACGGGCGAGGAGACACGCAGCCTCGGCTTTGCCGCCTACAAGGCGCAATATGCCGATGGCGCGGGCTATCCCGACGGCATCGTTCCGGGCCTCGCCGACCGCGTGAAGCCGCCCCTGCGGGTCGGCAGTTCAGCGGGGGGGCTGTCGGCGGCGTGGCGCGAGCGCACCGGCATCCGCGGGCAGGCGGCAGTCGCCGTGGCGGTGATCGATTCCCATGTCGTGCTGCCGGCCGTCGGCGGCGTCAGCGATGGCTGCCTCGTCGGGGCTCTCGGCACCTCCGCCGTCTATCTGATGCTCGGCCGCGAATTCCGGCCCTTGCCCCGGGGCATCGAGGGCGTGGCCTTCGACGGGTCGGTGCGCGATCTGTGGTGCTATGAATCGGGCCAGGCCGGCTTCGGCGATACGCTCGCCTGGTTCGTCAAAACCTTTCCGCGTGCCGCGGATCCGGCTGAGAATTTCAGGCTCTACAATGAGGAAGCGGCTGCTCTTGCGCCGGGCGCCAACCATCTCCTGGCGCTCGACTGGTGGAGCGGCAACCGCGTGCCTCTGGCCGATTCCGGCCTGAGCGGTCTCATCCTCGGCCTGACCACGGGCACGACGGCGGCGGGTATCTACAGGGCTCTGCTGGAGTCGCTCGCCTATGGCGCGCGCAGCATCCAGGATCTCTTCATCGCAGGGGGCTTCAGCATTGACCGTCTCATCCTGTCGAGCGGCCTAGCCCGCAACAATCCCTTGCTGGTGCAGATCATGGCCGATGTCTTCGCGCGGGAGGTCGAGGTTCCCGAAATCGACAACCCCACCGCGGTGGGCGCCGCCATCCATGGCGCCGTCGCAGCCGGCGTCGTGGCCGGCTATCCCGAAGGCGGCGCGAGGTTCGGCGCGCGGGCGTTCAGGACCTATCGGCCAGGCGGCCAGGCGGCATCCGTCTATGCCGAACTCTATCGCAGTTACGCCGCCCTGGCAGGTGATGCATCTCTGCGAACGGCCATGCATGCGCTCAATCGGATCGGTACTATCCAACAGCTGCCCTAGCGCCGGCGCCGTTATGCCTGAAAACAGGCAAAATATATTTGCAATCATTCAGCGATGATGCATTAATCCGCTGCCTATGATGGAAAGGCCATCGTCGAGAAGAGAGCGCCAAGCTCCATTCAAAAACCTGGGAGGATTTCATGTCAGCGCTTCGCCTGAGCCGCATCGTCGCATCCACTGCTCTTGCCACCACCGCCGCCCTCGGCTTTGTCGCATTCTCTTCCCTCGCCGCGGCCGACAAGGCCCAGGCGGCCGGAGAGGTGATCGTCGGCCTGGTCACCAAGACCGAGGTCAATCCCTATTTCGTCAAGCTGCGCCAGGCCGCCGAGGCCGAAGCCAAGAAGAAGGGCCTCAAGCTGATCGCCCGCTTCGGCAAGTTCGACGGCGACAATGAAGGCCAGGTCGCGGCGATCGAGGACCTGATCTCGGCCGGTGCCAAGGGCATCCTGGTGACGCCCAACAACTCCACCGGCATGCTCGGCATCATCAAGAAGGCACGCGACTCCGGCATCCTGGTGATCGCGCTCGACACGGCGACCGATCCGGCCGATGCGGTCGATGCCACCTACGCCACCGACAATTTCGAGGCCGGCGTCAAGCAGGGCACCTATGCCAAGAAGGCGATGGGCGACAAGAAGCCGGTGCTCGCCATGCTCGACGGCACGCCGGGCGGCACGGTCGATACCTTCCGCCACAATGGCTATCTGCAGGGATTCGGCATCAAGGAAGGCGACCCGGTCATCGCCGGCTCCGCCATCACCAATGGTGCGCAGGACAAGGGCCAGACCGGCATGGAGAACCTGCTGTCGAAGAATGGCGACATCAATGTCGTCTACACCATCAACGAGCCGGCAGCGGCTGGCGGCTATGCTGCCCTGAAATCCTTCGGCAAGGCCAAGGCCGTGATGCTGACCTCGATCGACGGCAGCTGCCAGGGCGTGAAGGACGTCAAGTCCGGCAAGGTCGCCGCCACCGTGATGCAGTTCCCCTACAAGATGGCAGTCGCCGGCGTCGACGCGGTCGCCGAATATGCCAAGACCGGCAAGAAGCCGAGCGGCTTCATCAACACCGGTTCGGAGCTGATCACCGACAAGCCGATGTCGGGTCTGGAGTCCAAGGACACGGCCTGGGGCCTCAAGAATTGCTGGGGCGGCGAGTAAGCCTTACCGGTTTTTCCTCCAGATTGGGCGGGCCGGTTTCCTGACCGGCCCGCCATCCATATCGTCGAGGATCGTATGAGCACGACCACGGTTCCCGCACCCGAGGAAAAGCGCAGCCTGCTGGCGCGCATCTTCGCCGTGCCTTCGGCTGGGCCCTTCCTGGTATTGGCGCTGTTCTGCGTCATCTTCGCCAGCATCAACGAGCGCTTCCTTGCCCTGCAGAACATCTCGCTGATCCTGCAGCAGACCGTGGTGGTCGGCACGCTGGCGATCGGCCAGACCCTGATCATCCTGACGGCGGGCATCGACCTCGCTGTCGGGGCGATCTGCGTGCTCGGCACCATCATCGCGGGCAAGATGGCGGCGCTCGGCTATGATCCCGTCCTGTCCATGGGCGTGGCGATCGTGCTCTGCACCCTGTCGGGCACCGTCGCCGGCGGCCTGATCAGCGGCCTGAAGCTGCCGCCCTTCATCGTCACGCTCGGCACGCTCGGCATCATCACGGCAGCGCTCCGCCTGATCTCGGCCGGCGGCGCCTTCCCGGTCGACGACGAATTCCTGAGCTGGACCGGCAATGGCGAGCTCATCGGCGGCTTCGTGGTCACCTATGGCGTCCTCGCCATGCTGCTGCTCTATGCCCTGGTCTGGTATCTGCTGAACCAGACCAAATGGGGCCGCCACGTCTATGCCATCGGCAACAATCCCGAGGCGGCGAGGCTGGTCGGCATCCCCGTCAGGCGGCATCTGCTCTCGGTCTATGTGCTCGCCGGCCTGCTCTATGGCATCGCCGCCTGGCTGGCGCTTGGCCGCATTCCCAATGCCGATCCCAATTCGCTGCAGACCGCCAATCTCGACTCCATCACTGCCGTGGTGATCGGCGGTACCTCGCTGTTCGGCGGTCGGGGCGGTCTCGTCGGCACCCTGATCGGTGCGCTCATCGTGGGCGTGCTGCGCAACGGCCTGACGCTGGCCGGCATCGATCCGCTCTGGCAGGACCTGATCACGGGCATATTGGTGATCGTGGCGGTGGCCTTCGACCAGCTTTCGCGCGGGAGGCGCTGATGACCGCATCCGCTTCTTCCGAGGTCATCCTCGAGGCCCGCAACGTCATCAAGCGCTATGGCCATGTCACGGCGCTGGACGGGGTGGATTTCGAGCTGCGCAGGGGCGAGATCCTCGCCGTCGTCGGCGACAACGGTGCCGGCAAGAGCTCCCTGATCAAGGCGCTGACCGGGGCACTGAGGCCCGATAGCGGCGAGATCCTGCTCGATGGCCAGCCCGTGCATTTCAAGGGCCCGCTCGATGCCCGCCATCGCGGCATCGAGACCGTCTACCAGGACTTGGCGGTGGCACCCGCCCTGGACATCTCCTCGAACCTCTTCCTCGGGCGTGAATTGCGCATGCCGGGTGTGCTCGGCAGCGTGTTCCGCCGCCTCGACAAGGCACGCATGCGCGAGGAAGCGCGGAAGGCCATGGCGGAGCTGAAGTTCCGGCTGCCGTCGATCCACAACGCTGTGGAAGCCCTCTCCGGCGGCCAGCGCCAGGGCGTGGCGGTGGCGAGAGCCGCCTTGTTTGCCAAGAAGCTGGCGATCATGGATGAGCCGACGGCCGCCCTCGGCGTGCGCGAGACCGGCCAGGTGCTGGAACTGATCCGCGCCATCCGGGATCGCGGCCTGCCCGTCGTACTGATCAGCCACAACATGCCCAATGTGTTCGAGCTGGCCGACCGTATCCACATCATGCGCCTGGGACGCCGGGCTGCGGTAGTGAGCCCGAAGACCCATTCGATGGCCGACGTGGTGGCCATCATGACCGGCGCAGCCAAGGTTGAGGATTTCGAAAAGCGCGGGCAGGCCTGACGCCGTCAAAGCGATGCTTCCGGATCGTACGTTGTGGCCGGACCTTATCGCCCGTCTTGGCCTGAGACGGGGCGGAGCAAGGAGCGATTTGTCTTCTCCACTGCGCGGCTAGCCGATGCACACATCTCAGTATTGCCAGTACGAGGCGCCGGAATCCTTCCCCGACTTCGGAGAAGGTGTCGCCGCGTAGCGGTGACGGAAGGGGCAGGGTGGCGCGATAATGCCAGTTCCGGCCCGCAAACCGCCACTCTACCCCATCCGACCTCACGACGTTCGGCCACCTTCCCCGAAATCGGGGAAGGATTCCTGCGCTTTTTCTTACCAACGTGGCATGTGTGCCGGCGTGGACGAGACTATTGGATACGCTCCCGTCGAGCGCTGCCGCCGAACCCGATCGGCCTCCCCCAAAAAACCCATACCAAGGTATGGTCTTCACACACCAAGGCACGGTTGACCCCGCTTTGGGGCAGTGACAGAAGGGCTCTGTATCCGCGGTGCCCGGCACCTTGGATAACACCCGAAAAATCAGCTGTGGAAGCACATGGACAACGATCGCAGTAGCCGTCCGGCTTCGGTCCTCGACCGTCGCCGGAGGGGTGCGCCATCGATCTGGAACGCCGGCGGTCTCGCGCGCCGGGCGATGACCGGCGGGCCCTAGTCCCCGCCGGCTTGCCTCGCGGGTCTGGCCAAAGGCGGCCCGACGAGGTGAAACATGAACAACGTCATTCCGTTCCGCGGCCGTATCACGGCCGCCACGCTGCCCGTTCGCGGTGCCATCATCCTTGCCTTCCGGGCCAGGGCCCGCGCGACCGCGTCCTGCGCGTCAATCAGGGCATCGGATGCTCCTGTCCGGTCCGGCAGGATCGAGGAACATTCCGGTGCGATCCGCGGCTGTCTCAGGGCATCCTGGCACCTGAATCCGGACACGGGGCGACTGGAATGCCGCTGGAGCCTGCCCGGTTCCGGCGAAGAGGCGGATGCCTCCCATCCGCCTTGTTCGAAATGCGCCGGAGTGGCCGTCGGCTCCCGCTGAGCATCCCTCGGCACGGGTTCCACGAGGGCCCGCCCACGCCCTGATCCCGCCCTTCTCTCCCTATTCCGCCTTTTTCGACCTTGCTCTCCCACGAGGTTCGCCATGGTTTTCCTGCCCCATGACCGTTCCGGTCAGCGTTCCGTCGCGGCGTTCGCCCGCGGGCGCCTCCTGCCCAATCTTTACGATCTGGTTGCCTGCGGGCTGGTGATCGCGCTCATCGCATTGGTGCTGCACGGTGCCGCCGCGATGAGGACGCCGCTCGACGCCCTCTCGGTTTCCCCGGTCTCGCTCGATCCGGCCCGCCTGCCTGAATATGCGCTGCGCACCACGCTGCGCATGTTCGCCGCCATCATCGCCTCGCTGGTCTTCACCTTCGTGGTGGCCACGCTGGCGGCCAAGAGCCGGCGGGCCGAGCTGATCATCATTCCGGCGCTCGATATCCTGCAGTCGGTTCCGGTGCTCGGTTTCCTGACCTTCACGGTCACCTTCTTCATGGGCCTGTTTCCCGGCAGCCAGCTCGGAGCGGAATGCGCCTCGATCTTCGCGATCTTCACCAGCCAGGCCTGGAACATGGCCTTCTCCTTCTACCAGTCCCTGCGCACGGTGCCTGGAGACCTGGACGAGGTGAGCCGTGGCTTCAGGCTGTCCGGCTGGCAGCGCTTCTGGCGCCTGGAGGCGCCGTTCGCTGCGCCGGGTCTGATCTGGAACACCATGATGTCGATGTCCGGCGGCTGGTTCTTCGTGGTTGCCTCGGAGGCAATCACGGTGGGCAACACCACCGTGCAGCTTCCCGGCATCGGCTCCTTCCTGGCGCTCGCCATCGACCAGAAGAATTTCGTCGCGGTGGCCTGGGCCGTGGCAGCCATGGGCATCCTGATCGTGCTCTACGATCAGCTCCTGTTCCGGCCGGTGGTGGCCTGGGCCGACAAGTTCCGCGTCGAGCAGACGGCCAGCCAGCAAAGGCCGCATTCCTGGGTCTATGACCTCATCCGCCACACCCGGCTGATGAAGCGCCTGATCGCCCCGCTGGCCTGGGCCTGGCAACGCCTGATGCTGGTGGGTGTCGGACGATCAGGACAGGCATCCTTCCGCCGCACGAAAGCGGGCTCGCCCTGGATCGACCGGCTGTGGCTCGGCCTCGTGCTGGCCGTGACGGCCTGGGGGATCTTCGTGGCGATTGCCTATATGCGCCAGACCCTGTCCTGGGCCGATGCACTCGAGGCCCTGGGCGGCGGCTTCGTCACGCTGCTGCGCGTCATCGTCCTCATCGCGGTGGCCAGCCTGATCTGGGTTCCCATCGGCGTGCTGATCGGCCTGCGCCCGGCTCTTGCGGAGCGGGTCCAGCCGCTGGCCCAGTTCCTGGCGGCCTTCCCGGCCAATGTGCTGTTTCCCTTTGCCGTGATCGCCATCGTCGCGACCGGGGCAAGCCCCGACATCTGGCTGTCGCCGCTGATGGTGCTGGGGACGCAGTGGTACATCCTGTTCAACGTCATCGCCGGTGCGAGTGCCTTTCCCACCGATCTCAGGGAAGCGGCCTCGATCTACCAGATCCGGTCCTGGACCTGGTGGCGCCGGGTGATCCTGCCGGGGATCTTTCCCTATTACGTGACCGGCGCCCTCACGGCCTCGGGTGGCTCCTGGAACGCCAGCATCGTCGCCGAACTCGTGAGCTGGGGAAATACCAAGCTCGAGGCCTACGGGCTCGGCTCCTACATCGCCAGGGCGACGGAGGCGGGCGATTTTCCGCGCGTCGTGCTCGGCATCGCCGTGATGTCGCTCTTCGTCACCTTGTTCAACCGCCTGCTGTGGCGCCCGCTCTATGTGTTCGCGGAACGCCGCCTGCGCCTCGATTGATTATCCGGAGATATCACCATGAACGCTCCCGTCACCATGAATGCTCCCGTCACCATCAAGGACACTCCGCTGGTTTTGGTCTCGGGCGTGCGCCAGACCTATGACAAGGGTGGGTCGAGCCCGCTCGTCGTGCTCGACAGGGTCGACCTCATGCTGCAGCCCGGCGAGATCGTCGGCCTGCTCGGCCGCTCCGGCTCCGGCAAGTCCACGCTGCTGCGGGCGATCGCCGGCCTGATCCGCCCCAGCGAAGGCAGTGTCTCCTTCCAGGGCGAACCTGTCAGCGGCACCCGCAGCGGCATTTCGTTGGTGTTCCAGAGCTTTGCCCTGTTTCCCTGGCTCACCGTGCAGCAGAATGTCGAGCTCGGGCTGGAGGCGCAGGGTGTCCTGCCGGCCGAACGCCGCAAGCGGGCGCTGGCCGCGATCGATCTGATCGGGCTTGACGGCTATGAGAATGCCTATCCCAAGGAGCTGTCGGGCGGCATGCGTCAGCGCGTCGGCCTGGCCCGCGCACTGGTGGTGCATCCCAAGCTGCTCTTGATGGACGAACCCTTCTCGGCGCTCGACGTGCTCACCGCCGAGACCCTGCGCACGGATCTGCTCGATCTGTGGTGCGAAGGACGCATGCCGATCGAGGCCATCCTGATGGTCACCCACAATATCGAGGAGGCGGTGCTGATGTGCGATCGCATCCTGATCTTCGGCTCCAATCCGGGCCGGGTGATCGGGGAGGTCCGCGTCGACCTGCCACAGCCGCGCAACCGGCTCGACCCGGCCTTCCGGGCCCTGGTTGAGGACATCTATGCGCGCATGACCGCCCGTCCGGGCCTGGCTCCGGCGCGCGATGGCCTCTTCCCCGGCACGGGCATCGCGATGGTGCTGCCCAAGGTTTCCTCCAACGAACTCGCCGGCCTGATCGAGGCGGTTGCGGCGGCTCCCTATCACGGCAAGGCCGACCTGCCGCCCCTGGCTGCGGGCCTGCATCTGGAGATCGACGAGCTCTTTCCGGTGGCGGAGACCCTGCAATTGCTGCGGTTTGCCGAGCTGGAGGGCGGCGATATCCGTCTCACCGCCGCGGGAAAGCGTTTTGCCGAGAGCGAGGTGGACGAGCGCAAGCGGCTCTTCGCACAGCAATTGGCAACCTATGTGCCGCTGGCGGCCCATATTCGGCGCATCCTCGACGAAAGGCCGAGCCATCAGGCGCCGGCCCGCCGCTTTCGTGACGAATTGGAGGACCACATGTCGGAGGACTATGCCGCCGGTACCGTACGGTCCGTGATCAGCCTCGCCCGCTACGCCGAATATTTCGCCTATGACGAGGCGGCGGATCTCTTCACGCTGGAGAACCCGAGCTGAACGCCTCGAGCGCTCGGTGATCGTCGATATCGTGATCGTGCTCCCGCCACCGGCGTCGGCGGGAGCCTTGCCACCCTTCATGGCGAAGGCAGGTGAAACATGCTCCGGGACAATCAAGAACTCGCGCAGGCCATCGTCGCGCTGCAGAAGGCAGGCTGCCGGGTCGAAAACAGAACCTCTTTGCTCGCCATCGGCCTCCTCCTGTCGGGAGCCGACGGTTTCTCCTGGCTCGTACGCCGCCTGTTCCTTCGCAAGCAATTGCTGCCGCTGGAGACGCAAGGCTTGCTTCGCATGGCCGCAGGCCTCAACAAGGTGGGCGTGGTGCTGTTGCGCCGACATCTGCGGCGGTATCCCCGCCATCGCGCCTGACTGTCGCGCTTGCGGGCCTAGCGTGGATGGCGGCGACAAGGATGTGGGACAGCCCTTCCATGACGGGGAACGCAGCTGGTGACACGCGAACGCCTGGGATCGACCGTCGACATGCCGCTGCTGTGGTTCGCCATGGCCGGGCTGGCCTTGCTCATTTTCGTGGCGGACACCGTCACCGACCTGGAAATCGCCGTTGCCGTGCTGCATGTCGTCGTGGTGCTGATCTCGGTATGGACGGGACGGCCTCGGACCGTGCTGATCGTCGGATTGGCCTGCAGCCTCCTGACCGCGCTCAGTTTCTTCATGACGGTGAGGGGCGATACCGAGGCGGGTATCGCCAACAGCTCCCTCAGCCTGGTGGCCATCGGCGCGACCACCTATCTCGCCATCCGGATCGAGCTTGCCGATATCGCCGTGCGCCGTGCCGAGGCCGACCTCGCCCGTATCTCGCGCATCACCATGCTGGGCGAACTGACGGCCTCCATTGCCCATGAGGTCAGCCAGCCCCTGGCGGCCATCGGTGCCAGCAGCAATGCCGCGCTACGCTGGCTTTCCGCTTCGCCGCCCAATCAGGACGAGGCTCGGTACGCCCTCAATCGGATCGTGGAAGCCGCCGAACGGGCTGGCGAAGTGGTGGAGCGGGTGCGCCGCCTGGTGCGCCGGGCCCCGCCTTCGCGCGAACCCGTCGACATGGTCGAGGTGATCGACGAGACATTGGCCCTGATGCGGGGCAAGCTGCGCGCGAACGCCATCCTGCTGCGGACCGAATTGTTGCATGGCTTGTTGCCGGTGATGGGCGATCGGGTTCAATTGCAGCAGGTCCTGCTCAACCTCGTCGCCAATGCCGTCGAAGCGGCGGTGGAAACCAGGCAGGGAAACCGGGAGATAACGGTCAACACCTCCGCCGACGACAGGGAGGTCACCATTGCCGTCACCGATACCGGCCCCGGCCTGTCGCCGCAGGCGATAGAGCATGTCTTCGATCCCTTTTTTACCACCAAGGAGGACGGCATGGGCATTGGATTGGCCATCAGCCGTTCCATCGTCGAGGCGCATGGCGGAAGCATAGAGGCCCGGGCCGCCATGCCGCATGGAAGCATTTTTCGCTTCACGCTGCCGCTGGCTCGAGCGCGCGGACGCAAGGATTAGAACCATGTCGGAAGAAATCGCGACCGTCTATGTGGTGGATGACGATCCCATGGTCAGGGATGGGCTGGACAGCCTGCTGAGATCGGTCGGCTATCGCGTCCGCTGCTTCGCCTCGCCCCGCGAGTTCATGCAGTTTCGGCGCTCGGAGGGAGCGTCCTGCCTGGTGCTCGACGTGCGCATGCCCGGACAGAGCGGCCTCGACTTCCAGGTCGAACTGGTCGGGGCAGGGGATGCCATTCCGATCGTCTTCCTGACCGGCCATGGCGACGTGCCGATGTCGGTCCGGGCCATCAAGGCCGGTGCCATGGAATTCCTGCTCAAACCCTTCCGCGAGCAGGATCTTCTCGATGCCGTGGCGGCCTGCCTGGAAAAAAGCCGCGCAGACAGTGTCGAGACGGCCCTGGGGGAGGATTTGCGCAACCGCTACGCCGCCCTGTCACCGCGCCAGCAGGAGGTGATGGCGCTGGTGGTGCAGGGGCTTCTCAACAAACAGACGGCCGCGGAACTGGAACTGAGCGAAATCACCGTGAAGATCCATCGCGGCCAGGTCATGCGCAAGATGCAGGCCAATACGCTGGCCGATCTCATCCGCATGGCGGACCGGCTTGGGCTCCCCGCCAAGCCGGCAGGGCGGGGATAGCGACGGCGATGTCGCCAAAGCGCTTGACGGGCCTTGCGGCTCAGCCCCATATCCGGGCCGAGATGATTGCTGAAAAACCCGCCCTCACCATTCTGCTCTGCTCGCCCCGCGGTTTCTGCGCCGGGGTGGTGCGGGCGATCGATGCCGTCGAGCAGGCCCTGAAGATCTATGGCCCGCCGGTCTATGTGCGCCATGAGATCGTGCACAACAAATATGTGGTCGAGAATCTCAAGTCGAAGGGCGCCATCTTCGTCGAGGAACTCGACGAGGTGCCGGAGACCCGCGCGCCGGTGATCTTCTCGGCCCATGGCGTTGCCAAATCGGTGCCGGCTGCCGCCGCGGGCCGCAATCTCTTTGCCATCGACGCGACCTGCCCGCTGGTGACCAAGGTGCATCGCGAGGCCGAGATCCACCACAAGCGCGGGCGCGAGATCGTGCTGGTCGGGCATCGCGGCCATCCCGAGGTCATAGGCACGATGGGGCAGCTACCGGACGGCGCCGTCAGCCTGATCGAGACGGTCGCCGATGTTGCCGCCTTCGCGCCGTCCAATCCGGATGCGCTCGCCTATGTGACCCAGACCACGTTGTCGGTCGACGATACGCGCGACATCGTGGAGGCGCTGAAGGTTCGCTTCCCCTCGATCGTCGGCCCGCACAAGGAAGACATCTGCTACGCCACCACCAACCGCCAGGAGGCGGTCAAGGCCGTGGCGCCACGGGTGGAGGCCTTCATCGTGGTGGGGGCGCCGAACTCCTCCAATTCGCAGCGCCTGCGCGAAGTGGCGGAGCGCTCGGGCTGCCTCATTTCGGAACTGGTGCAGCGCGCCTCCGATATCGATTGGACCCGCTTCGGTGGATTGAAGTCCCTGGGTGTCGCGGCCGGCGCCTCTGCGCCGGAAATCCTGGTCGAGGAAATCCTCGACGCCTTTGCGGAGCGCTATGCCATCACCGTGGAGACGGTTTCGACCGCCGATGAAAGCGTGTTCTTCCCGCTGCCTAGGGATTTGAGGGAGAACGACATGCGCAAAATTGCAGAAGATGTTGCCCGCTGATGGCCGTTTATACCGAAGTCAATGACGAGGATCTCGCCTGTTTCGTCGCCGAATACGACATCGGTGGGGTACTGGCCTGCAAGGGCATCGCCGAGGGCGTCGAAAACACCAATTACATCCTGCGCACCGAAAAGGGTGCCTATATCCTGACCCTCTATGAAAAGCGGGTGAGGCGGGACGACCTGCCCTTCTTCATGGCCCTGATGGAGCATCTTTCCGCGAGCGGCGTGACCTGCCCCACCCCGATCCGGCGGCGGAACGGCAAGGTGCTGGGGGAACTCGCCGGGCGGCCTGCCGCGCTGATCAGCTTCCTGGAGGGCGTCTGGATCAAGAAGCCGAATGTCGAGCATTGCGGTGCCGTCGGCCGCGCACTCGCCGCCATGCACAATGCCACGCTGGGCTTCCCGATGGAGCGGCCCAACGCCTTGTCTCTCGCCGGCTGGGAAACGCTCTACAAACAGGCGGATGGCCGGGCCGACAGCGTGCAGGCCGGGCTCGATGCCGCCATCGCCGAGGAACTCGCCTTTCACCGCGCCCATTGGCCGCAAGGCTTGCCGACGGGCGTCATCCATGCCGACCTCTTCCCCGACAATGTCTTCTTCCTGAACGGGCGGCTTTCGGGCCTGATCGACTTCTATTTCGCCTGCACCGACATTCTCGCCTATGACGTCGCGATCTGCCTGAATGCCTGGTGCTTCGAGCCCGATCACGCCTACAACGCCACCAAGGGCAGGGCGCTCCTGGCCGGTTATCGCGCCGTTCGGCCGCTCTCGGATGCCGAGATGGCGGCCATGCCGGTGCTGGCCCGGGGGTCGGCGCTGCGCTTCATGCTGACGCGCCTGGTCGACTGGCTCAACGTTCCCCCCGGCGCCATGGTGAAGCCGAAGGATCCTCTGGAATATTGGAAGAAGCTGCGCTTCCACCAGCGCGTCGCCAGCCCGGCCGAATACGGGTTCGACCTATGACGGCCCAAGCTACGGCAAAGAAGGTGACGCTCTATACCGACGGCGCCTGCTCGGGCAATCCCGGTCCCGGCGGCTGGGGCGCCATCCTGATGTTCGGCGAGCACCGCAAGACGATGTGCGGCGGCGCCCTGGAGACCACCAACAACCGCATGGAGTTGCAGGCGGCGATCGAGGGGCTGGAAGCTTTGACGCGCGGCTGTGCCGTCGACCTGCACACGGACAGCCAATACGTCAAGAACGGCATCACCGGCTGGATCCACGGCTGGAAGCGCAATGGCTGGCGCACCGCCGACAAGAAGCCGGTGAAGAACGAGGACCTCTGGCGCCGCCTCGACGCGGCGCTGGAGCGCCACGAGGTCGAGTTCCACTGGGTGAAGGGCCATGCCGGCCACCCGCTCAACGAGGAGGCCGACCGGCTGGCACGCGAGGGCATGGCGCCCTATCAGCAAGAGAAGCGGGACAGGGCGGCGGCGTTGTCGTGAGGCCAACGCTGTCGCAAAAACCAGCAACGCCGCGATTTAATCGCTCATCGAGTTCGAAGCCACCTTCGCCTTTATCCGGACTGATACCCGAGAAGAACCACCGACCAGATCATCCAAGCGTGTGCAAGCTTTCTCGTAATAGTCCTGCGCGATGGCTTTAGTGTCTGGCGCCAACGATGTCGTTGGGTTCAGGAATCTTGCGACCCCACTTATCCCATGGAGATGAGCTTTGGTACGCCGGTGGCGTCGCAATGGACTGTGAAAAAGTCGACACCCTGATTTTGGGTCTCCTCGTCCGCATTGAAGACCAAATCCGCGGCGCCACCATCGTAGTGGACGATTTCCGATAAAGGGAGAGCTTCGATCTCGCTCGGCTCGACCTCCATCTTCTGCGCCAGCAAACGCCTTGCCATGGGCACTGCATTGTCGAGCCCGACCAAGGCGTTGTCGAGACTTGGCAACATGGTCTGGAGATGCTTCTCGCTCACGGCACGGACGGCCAGGAAGATCTCCTGACCGTGATGCAGGAAACTTCCTTCGTAATTGAAGAGGAGAGCATAGGGCCCATCGGAAGCCTCGAGCGAACCTGCCACCCTGCTCGTTCCGCTGCCGGTTGCCTTGCCGGGATGGAGGTGGGCGAAAATACGGTCGAGGTCGCCGGCGCTACGTTGCACTGCGTGGGCAGGCAACAGATAGGAACGAATCTGGTGAAATCCGCGCCAGGTGGCCGAAACGGACCATCCATCCAGCGATTGAAGCGTGAAAACCTCGCCCTCGAAATGGGCGTCGATCACGGTGAAGGTTTGCGGCAAGGGCGCCGTTTCCAGACCGCCACCCCGCTCAGGGTACCAGCCCAGGTAGATTCCGGCCTCCCGGTTCTCGCGCGATAGAACGGCGATGGCTGCGTCCTTGGCCCACAGTCTCAGAAACGAGGCCGATGCTCGCAGCTGCTCCTCGGCAGATTTATCGCCTTTGACGGTTGCCTGAATGAGAGTGCAGAGTTGAGCGTGGGTCATAAATACCTGCACTTATAAGGAAACTATCAAGAAATGATCCGACGTTGCAGATGGGGTGGCCTCGAAAACTCCGTCGCCTGCAGTTTCATCTGCATTTTTACGTTACGGCGCTCGCATTTTAGCAGTACCAAATAAGTCGGCTAGCCCAGTTCCATCTTCTGATGGAACTGGGAAGACCAGACTTCGCGATCAGATCGCCTTGAGCAGCGTGTCGGCGCCGGAAATGTCGAGCTTGCCGCCGTCGTCGAGGTTGAGCACCTTCACCACGCCATCTTCCACCAGCATGGCATAGCGCTGCGAGCGCACGCCGAGGCCTGCGGCGACGCGATCGAGCTCCATGCCGATCGCCTTGGCGAAATCGCCGCTGCCGTCTGCGAGGAATTCGATCTTGCCGAGGCCGCCCGTGGCCTTGGCCCAGGCCTGCATGACGAAGGCATCGTTGACGGCGGTCACCGCTACCGTATCGACGCCCTTGGCCTTGAAGGCATCGTAGTGTTCCAGATAGCCCGGCAGATGGTTGCGGTGGCAGGTGGGGGTGAAGGCGCCGGGCACGGCGAACAGCACCACCTTCTTGCCGCTGAAGACGTCGGCCGTGCTCTTGGGTTCGGGCATGTCCTGCGTCACCGCGCGGAACGTCACATCGGGGAGTTTGTCGCCGGGCTTGATCGTCACTGATATCTCCATTGGTGACGCCATGGCGAACGCTGCCCTGTCATCCCCCCTGCGCCTCTGCACGATCGGGATGGCCGGTCCGCAGCCATGACGAGAGTCTACGGCAACCGATATAGGCTTTCGACGCCGGCCTCGCCAGTCGAGAGCGTGAAGCGCAGTTCGTTTCCGGCGAGGGTCGCGCCTTTCGGCAGTCCCTCGAGCGGGAGGACGAAGCTCTGGGGGTTGGCCTTGTCCGCCTTGTCGGCCGGTTCCGGCATCGGCAGGTACCATTTCATCGGCCCTTCCACGAACAGGGCCGAGGCGGAGGGGGCGCTGACCTCGATGGTCAGGCGGGCCGGGGTGGTCGTGGTGTCCAGGCGAACCTGCTTGATGGCGAGGGGAGCCGTGGCGCCGATCTCACGCGATACCGGTACTTGCTTCAGGGCCTGCTCGATCTCGGCGCTGCCTTGCCCTTGCGTCGTCGCGCCGGGAGAAAGCACGACGTCGGCACTGCCCTTGGCCGGCACGCAGATCGTCTTGCAGGCGGCATAATCGAGGCTGAGCGCCAGCTTGACCGGCTTGGACGGATCGATCGCGCTGATCTTGAGCGGCAGCACGACCTGATCGTGATAGACGGCCGATGACGCGCCTTCCTGATCATAGCGGCTCGGCGAGGGCCACAGCACCGTCACCTCGCGCAGATTCTCCGACCTGGACCAGTCGAAGGTCGGGGGAATGCCGGCATCACCTGGATTGCGCCAATAGGTCTTCCAGCCTGGTGCGAGCTGAATCTCCAGACCCGCTATCCCCTCCGGATGCGCCTGGCCGGAAAGCAGCTGGATGACGGCGCGCGGATCCGATTGAGCTGGATCGGACTGGCTGGGTGAACCCGCCAGGGCCGGCAGAGCACACAAGGCGAGGAACCCGGCGAGTATGGGAAGGACAGGACGGCTGGACATTCGGATAGCTTGCGGTTCCAAACAGGAGGTCTCGGCAGACGGATAACTGCGAATGGTCAATAGCGCCATGCACGAAGGCGTGACACTCTTGTGAAGCCTACCGTCGGCGCTTCGCCAAGGTTGGCCAAATTTATGCCTTAACAAAGCCGATACGATGCGGCACGATCATGTCCATGACAGGGTACATTCCATTCGGCAGCGATTCATCCGGCGGTTTCCTCGACGGCAAGATGCTCGTGGCCACGCCGTCCATGCAGGATGAGCGCTTCGCACGCACGGTGATCTATATCTGTGCGCATTCGTCCGACGGTGCCATGGGCATCGTGGTCAACCAGCCGGCCAAGAACATCCGCTTTCCCGATCTCCTCAAGCAGCTCGGCGTCATCGACGGCGTCTCGGACATGCGTCAACCGAGGGGCGCGCCGATCCGTATCGTCAATGGCGGTCCGGTCGAATCCGGCAGGGGATTCGTGCTCCATACCAACGATGTCTTCATCGACAATTCGACCATGCCGATCGAGGACAATATCTGCCTGACCGCGACGCTCGACATTCTGCGCTCTATCGCCATCGGCGAAGGGCCTGAGCAAGCCCTGCTGGCGCTGGGCTATGCCGGCTGGGGTGCGGGGCAGCTGGAACGCGAGATCCAGGCCAATGGCTGGCTGCATTGCGACGCCGATCCGGGCCTGCTGTTCGACGACCAGGTCGACACCAAATATACGCGGGCGCTGCGCAAGCTCGGCATCGAGCCCGGCCTGTTCTCGCGGGATGCCGGGCACGCGTAGGCGAGGAGCGCGGACATCCTGTCCGCTCTTGATCCTCAACCGGTTCCGCTAGATCTGTGATTGCCGAACGTCTTTGGTCGTGCCTCACAACTCGACTTCATTACGTCCCCTTATGCGCGCCGCACTCGAATGAGGCCAGTCCTCGGCCCGAGCACACAAACCGGCGCTTACCGCATTGGTCTCGATGTAGTAAAGCGCGCGTTGAAAGTGGCCCTCATCTCTGATCCGACGATCAAAATATTCAGGAAACCACAGCATTCCCTGCCGCCCTAAGGCGCGATTGATCTGAAGTGCCGTAAAAGATTTCCACGAGTGAATGATGGCCGATAGCGCATGCGGTACAAGCGGTGCGGCGAGTACATGAACGTGGTTGGGCATGACGCTCCAGGCGTGGAGACGATATCGTACCCCATCGAAATGAAGCAGAGCTGCTTGCACGATCGAGCCGGCATCGGGCTGCGCGAGCAAAGCTTCCCCATAGCCCTTGTCAAGCGCTTCCTCATAGCGCCGGCGCTGCTCGGTTGAATCGAGTTCGGGGTCGGACTCCTTCAGATCCCGCGCCCAACGGCTCAGCAGCTCGCTGGGCAGGGAATCCGCGAGACGGAAGGTGATGCCTTATGGATGTTCGCCAGCTTCCCAATGCGGGAGATATCCTCGGGAATGCCACACCACTTGTGGCCGCAGCGGGTGTTTCTTCTCCACCCTGGCGGTTCCCTCGAAACGTCCTGCAAGGGGCAGGCTTCAAGAGCGGACAGGATGTCCGTGCTCCAGGTCACGCCCGCAGCCGTATCGGCCCGGCAATCAGCCGGCGGGCTTCCTCCGCCGTGACAGGATCGCCGAAGGCCTCGCCCTGGGCGAACTGGCAGCCGAGCTCACCGAGTTCGGCGGCATCGCTATCGGCCTCGGCACCGTCGGCGATGATCTCCATGCCGAGGTCGCCCGCCATGGCGATGATCGAGCGCAGGATCACCGGCCGGCCGCGCTCGCCTTCCTTGACGAAGCTCGGATCGATCTTGAGCATGTCGAAGGGGAAGCGCTGCAGGTAGGACAGGCTGGAATAGCCGGTGCCGAAGCCGTCCATGGCCAGGCCCACCCCGAGATCGCTGAGCTGGGCCAGGATCTGGGCGGCATATTCGGGATTTTCCATCACCAGGCTCTCGGAGACCTCGAGCTTGAGCGAGCCGCGCTCGATGCCGGCCCGAGCCATCACCGCCTTGATGTCCTGGACGAGGTCCTGGCGCAGCAATTGCCGGCTGGAGATGTTGACCATGCCGAACAAGGGCGGCTCGACCTCGACCAGGCGCTGCCAGATCGAGAGCTGGCGGGCGGTGCGGTCGAGCACGAACAGGCCGACATCGACGATCAGCCCCGTCTCCTCGGCCATGGCGTTGAACTCGCCCGGCGGCAGGCGGCCGAGCTTGGGATGCTCCCAGCGCACGATCGCCTCGAAGCCGGCAATGGTGCGATCCTGCAGGCGCACCACCGGCTGGAACAAGACCTTGAGTTCGTCGCGTTCGATCGCTCTTCTCAGATCGGCCTCCAGGGTGGAGCGGTCCGGCCGCTCGACCCGCATGGCCGACCGGAAGATCTCGATGCGATCGCCGCCGATCTTCTTGGCGTTGTACATGGCGATCTCGGCATCCTTGATCAGTTCGTCCGCCTTGACCGGAGCCTGGGGATCGTACATCGCCACGCCGACCGAGGCGGTAAGGAAGATTTCGCGGTCGGCAACGGCGATGGGCGCGCGCAGCGAGCGGCGAATCGACTCGGCAAAGGCCGAGATCCGCTCCGGATCGGGTTCCGACAGCAGAAGGACGCCGAACTGATCGCCGAAGATGCGACAGACGCTGTCGCGGGGCTTCATCAGGCGTGAGAGGCGGCGCGACACCGTCAGCAGGATCGAATCGCCGACGGAATGGCCGACAGCGTCATTGACCTGCTTGTAGCGGTCGAGATCGAGGATCAGCACAGTCGGCTTGGTGGTGCCGTCCTGCTTGGCCTGGACCAGCGCGGCTTCCAGCCGATCGGTGAAGAGTTCGCGGTTGGGAAGGCCGGTCAGATTGTCCCTGACGGCATCGTGGAGCAGGCGCTCCTCGGCCGTCTTTTGCTCGGTGACATCGGAGACAGTGCCGACGCAGCGCACCACCTCGCCGTCCGAGCCCACAACCGGCCGGGCCTTGAGGTTGAGCCACATATAGTGGCCGTCGGCAGCCCGGATACGGAAATCCAGGCTGACGCGGCCGCGGCGCTGGTCGATGACCGCGTCGAGGGCGGTACGGAAGCGGTCGCGATCGAAGATATGGACGAGTTCGAGCCAGTCGGCGGCAGGCCCGTCGAGGGCGCCGGGGGCGACACCGAGCAACTGGTCGGCCTCGGGGCTGACATAGATGCGATCGGCCGGCACGTCCCAGTCCCAGACCACGTCGCCCGAGCCGGTGAGGGCGAGGGCCTTGCGTTCGGTATCGGTCATCAGGCCGGGTGCGAAGGCACTGCCGGCAAAGGCGTGCTGCATCACCGTGAAGCCGATCAGCATCACCACCAGCACCAGGCCGCCGGTGAGGGCCGGCTGCACCAGGTCGTTGGTGAGATGGCCCATGATGGTCAATCCCGCCGCCGCCACCCAGCCGAGCAGCAGGGTCCAGGTGGGTATCAGCATCACGGCCCGGTCGTAGCCGTAGAAGGCCAGCAGCAGGATGATCAAGAGGCCGACGACGGCCAGCGTGGCGATGGAGATGCGGGCGACGCCGGCGGCGACGGGGGCGTTGATCACCGCCAGGCCGACGAGAGCGGCCAGGGCGGTGAGCCAGAGCGCCGAGACTACGGAGTAGCGCACATGCCAGCGGTTGAGATTGAGATAGGCGAACAGGAAGACCAGAAGCGTGGCGGAGAACACCGCTTCGGCGCCCGCACGCCACACCCTGTCTCCATCCGGGGGAATGGCGAGGAATTTGTGCAGGAAGCCGAAATCGATGGCCAGATAAGCCAGCACCGCCCAGGCCAGCGCGGCGGCGGCGGGAAACATCGCCGTGCCCTTCACCACGAAGGCGATGGTGAGGAACAAAGCGAGGAGGCCGGCAATGCCGAGCACGATACCCTTGTAGAGGGTCAGCGAGTTGACCTTGTCCTTGTAGGCGTCGGGATCCCACAGGAAGAGCTGGGGCAGCTTGGCGGTGCGCAATTCGGCCACGAAGGTCACGCGGGAGCCCGGGTCGAGCGTCACCCGGAAGACATCGGCATCGTCGTCCTCCTGCCGTTCGGGCTGGAAGCCCTGGCTCGGCGTGATTTCCGCGATGCGCGATGCACCGAGATCCGGCCAGACCAGGCCGGAGCCGACCAGGCGGAAATGCGGCGCCACCACGATGCGGTCGATCTGCTCGTCGGTGGTGTTGGCGAGGGCGAATACGATCCAATGCGGATTGGTTCCCGGCTGCTTCGAGCGCACCTCGATGCGGCGCACGATGCCGTCGGCGCCCGGGGCGGTCTGGATCTGGATGCGGTCGCCCTGGCTGGAATAGCTTTCGACAGCAGGCAGGAGATCGATGGCGTCGACCTCGCCGTTGACGTCCACCGGCTCCAGGGCATGCGCAACGCCGCCGACCATTGCCATGACGAGCATCATGACCATGGAGGCTGCGACGACGCGAATGAACTGCAACATACGATCTCCAGCCAGGCTTCCCGGCGCCCCCTTGCGACGGTCCTGGTTCATCTCACTTCGAAGGGCCTGCCCACCTGCCACTCAATTGTGTCGAGAAGCAGTAGCCAGCAATGCGAAATTGGGCAAGCTGCGCCGGTCGGATTCCTGTTGGCGGAATGGAGATTGCGTGCCGGCAGCTCCGTCCAGCGCCATCATCGTGCAGGCCGGGCCGATGTAGAGGCTGTCACCAGCGATTTCGCCCTTACCTCATTTTTGACGTTCAAAGCTGGCAAGGCTGAGATTGCTGCAGGGCCAGACTCTGAGTAGGCTCGCATAAACCGTTCCTTCATCCGAGGGGGCAATAAGAACAACCAACCTTCCCCAAGGGCACCGATCAAAGGATTCCTATGACGCGCATTCGCAAAGCTGTATTTCCCGTCGCCGGCCTCGGTACGCGCTTTCTGCCTGCCACGAAATCGGTGCCCAAGGAGATGCTCACCGTGGTGGACAAGCCCGTCATCCAGCACGTGGTGGACGAAGCCCGCGAAGCCGGCATCGAGCACTTCATCTTCGTGACCGGCCGCAACAAGGGCGTGATCGAGGATCATTTCGATATCGCCTATGAACTCGACGCCACGCTCAAGGAGCGCGGCAAGATGGAAGCCTATGAGGAATTGCAGCGTTCGCTGCCGGCGGCGGGCCAGACCAGCTTCACGCGCCAGCAGGCCCCGCTCGGCCTCGGCCATGCCGTCTGGTGCGCGCGGGAGATCGTCGGGCGCGAGCCCTTCGCCCTGCTGCTGCCCGACATGCTGCATCACGGCAAGGGCAAGGGTTGCCTGGCGGAGATGGTCGAGGCCTATGACAAGGTCGGCGGCAACCACATCGCCGTGTTCGAGGCGCCGGAAGACCAGACGCATCAATACGGCATCGTCGGCAAGGGCGAGAGCGTCGGCGGCAATGCCTTCGAGATCACCCAGATGGTCGAAAAGCCCAAGAAGGGCACGGCGCCTTCCAACCTGGCGGTCTCCGGCCGCTACATCCTGCAGCCCGAGATCTTCGATCTCCTGGAAAAGCAGGAACGCGGCGCGGGCGGCGAGATCCAGCTCACCGATTCCATGCTGAAACTGGCCCAGGGGCAGAAATTCTACGGGTCGGTGTTCAAGGGGCGCATCTACGACACCGGCATGAAGATCGGCTTCCTGACCGCCAATGTCGCCTATGCACTCGAGCGCGAGGGCCTCGGCGATGAGCTGAGGGCGGAGTTGAAGGCCCTGCTGGGCTGACAGGGTTCTGAATGAAATGGCCCGGGAAACCGGGCCATTTTTCTAGGTGCGGACACGGCAATGCGCCTTCGTGTCGTGATGTCCGGGCTCAACCGGGAAACTCGTAGACCACGTCCGAAAAGCGTCCGGTCGGGAAGACATAGAAGAGCCGAAGTTCGGCATCGCCTTCGTTGCGCAGCGAGTGCCAGGCATTGCCGGGGATGAAGATCGTCGCTCCCTTGACGACGGGGCTCTCCGCGCCATCGACCGTGAGCACGCCGCTGCCTTCCAGGATGAGATAGAGCTCCGCTTCGGCGTGGCGGTGGGGCGGATTGGTGCCGCCGGGCGGCAGGATGGCGATTCCAGCGCTGAGGCTGTCGGTCGGCGTGATCTCAGCGCTGATCAAGGTATGCCAGGCCACGCTCCCCTTGGCGGGATCGTCCCAGGCTTCCTGGGGCCGCTCTTCAGCCCGTGTGATGATGAGTTGAGTTTCCCCGATCATGATATCCCCCGCGCGGTGATAGGTGAAAACTATGGTGGGCATTTGCAGAGTTTGGGCGACCGTTTGCTACCCGTTCCGAACTGAACAGTTCGCAGTTTGTGTATGGGTCGCCGGGCGGTCGACTGTGAAAGAAGCCCCAATTGGTAAAAGTGTCACTGCAGCTCTCAATATTTTTAATTCCGCGGTACCCGTTGTCGTGACTCAAGCTCTGATAATATAGGTTGATAGCAACGTTCCAGTCGCAAGCGAGCTAAGCCGTCGGAACTGTCTGCGCGTTTTCGTAATTCGGAAACAAATTTAGATATAGATTCAATTTCAGCGCCGAGAGCCGGTTTGTGATCAATTGATTGGATGCGTTCTTGCAGTGCGCTCGTTATCCAATACCATCCTGTTTTTGGGGACGCGAGCCATGCGTCAACGAAGTCCTTCTCTGACACCTGAGAGAGGATTGGTACGTCTTGGTATGCCGTTACTCCGTCGCGAGTGTAGCAAATGTTAGCAAAGAAGCTTTGGCCATCTTTCCGAACAATTTCCAACAATTTGACGATCAAAGTAGGAAAGCTATTTTCAAGTGCCTTGGTACGACCTGCTATAAGATAATCACGAACTCTCTGAAATTGATAAGTAAATCCTTCTTCGATCCAATATCGAATTCGATCGTGCGAATCTCTAAAGGCTTCGTCCCATCGGTAATCAAGTGATCTGGAAGGCAAGAGGTTCGCAGATAAAAGGTCGTCAATATATAATTTGGCTTCTCTTTCAATGTCATCAATTGATTGGACTGAGATTCCACGCGTCGACATCATCATTTTAAGGGCGACCACATGTAAAAATTCGCCTGATTCAGTGATGGATCTATTTAAAAACTGCTCATTCATCGCTTGAATGGCCGTTGAAACTATATCATCATCGAGATTGTCGAAATTTATTACAATTTTCCAAGGAGGTGTTGTCTCAATTTTTACAAAATGTGGGCTAGAGTCAATCGAATTTCGGATGTGATCATTAACAAATCTTCCTTCAAATAGAGTTTCTTCTATTACTTGGTCATCGAGGATTGTATTGGATATATCGATTGACTTATATTTTGATTTAGATTTTACAATTTGCGGTCGATTGTCTTCTATTTCTCTATTTCCTGAAGTGTCGACCTCGTATCGAAATATTGCCGCCTTTCTGTCTCTTATATCTGCGCGGTTCAGCACATTGTCTCGAACTTCGATTGAAAGGGCGGAAAATAGGCGAACTAATTCCACCATTGCGAGATGGTTCTCAAGATGTCGCGGTTCAAGCGTTTTCCTCAGGCGCCTAACATCCTCCACGACATGTCGAAGAACACGAAGTGAGTGCGCTTTCGATTCTTTAAAGATCGATAACACTTCTTCTTTGAGCTCTCCAAGTAAATCTTCATTATCTATATATGTAAAATGCTCGTTAAACGCTCGAAATGCTGCATCAATATTTGGTTCTACCTTAAGTGTTTGACCAAATATTTTTTCTTTCGTATCTTTTATTTTCTGAACAACTTTATCGTCATGAGCGATCACGATGACACGACATCCATGATGTTCCACGTATCTATTAATGATGCCTAAAATATTCTCTGGTTCTACCGAACAGCGTTCGAGATCATCGAAAATTAGAGGCCTGGAATTGTCGACAGCCCCTTTTACAAATGCGTCTGCAATAGCACTTGGAAGGCCATTGATTCCTACAGACCCCAATCCCGTAAGCCCTAAATTTATAGAATTAAGTTTTGATACAAACCCCTTGATCTTTGCTTTGGTGCTAAACATCTTCGAAAAAACCTGAGCTTCGATATCTGCAGGTGTGCTCAGCCCAAAGAGGCTTACGTACCACGCATGATCAGCAGGCAGCGCTTTTGTTACTTGAAAAGTTTTGCCGGTGCCCCAGTCGCCATCAATAAGTACCGCGTAACCTGGATTCGTAGTTCCTACATAATAGGATAGATACTGTTCCAAATGTGTTTCAGGCGGATAAGCTAAAGTTTTGACCACGATGTCACCTTCGACGGTTTCAACGGCATTTTTATTATCTTTGAATAGGTGATCAAACTTTATCATCTTTTGATACAATGCCTGTAGCTGCACCAAATGTACCCGGTCAAAAACGTGTCGTGGGTAAATTTCAATGTCTATGATGGCAATTTACTCGATGCTAGACCCGAGCTGCAACTACGGGATGACATTGTCAATACACTTTGTCCTCGAATGCCACAGGTCCAAGGCGACGACACGATATGAAGACACGTCACATGTAACGTGCGCTCTCCTGAAAGCCTCAGCGGATCTCGTCGCTCGACAGGATTGCGTAGAGCAGATGGTCGCGCCAGGCGCCGGCGATGCACAGATAGGAGCGGGCATAGCCCTCGCGGATGAAGCCGACGCGCTCCAGGAGGCGGATCGAGGGGGCGTTCTCCGGCAGGCAGGCGGCTTCCACCCGGCGCAGGCGCAGCGTGCCGAAGGCATAGGGCAGCAACGCCCGCACGGCGTCGCTCATCAGGCCCTGGCCGGCATGGGCCTGGCCCATCCAATAGCCGAGCGAGCCGGTCTGCGCCACGCCGCGGCGGATCTGGCCGAGCGTGAGGCCGCCGACCAGCGCGCCATTATCGGAGCGGAAGACGAAGAAAGGATAGGCGGCGTCCGCCCTGGCATCCTGGCCATAGCGCTTGATCCGGGCCCGAAAGGCCGGGCGCGTCAGATCATTGGGGGGCCAGGTCGGCTCCCAGGGGCGCAGGAATTCCCGGCTCGCGCCGCGCAGGGCGGCCCAGGCCTCGAAATCGCGCATTTCCGGCGCGCGCAGCTCGACCTTCTCGCCACGGACCGGCGGTACGACGTCGGCGAAGGAGAAGGGCCGCAGGAAGGACATTCACCGCCTCATGCCGCCAGATGGGTGCGGATCTTGTCGAGGCGGGGCAATTTCTTGACCGGCCCGAGGGCCGCCAGGGTCGGCGGCGACGCCAGCACGGCCTCGCCTGCCTGGCGCACGTCCTCGACGGTGACTGCATCGATCTTGGCAATCAATTCCGCCGGGGGCAGGGGGCGGCCCCAGATCAGCATGTGGCGCGCCATCTGCTCGGCGCGCATCGCCGAGGATTCGAGCGCCATCAGAAGGCCGGCCTTCATCTGCGCCTTGGCGCGGGCGATCTCCGCTTCGGTGGGGGAGGCGGCAGCGGCCGCTACGGTATCCAGGATCACCGGCACGAGATCCTTGAGGTCCTCGGCGCCGGCGCCGGCGGATATGCCGAAGATGCCGGTATCCGCATAGCCCCACTGAAAGGCATAGACCGAGTAGCACAGGCCCCTTTTTTCCCGCACCTCCTGGAACAGGCGCGAGGACATGCCGCCGCCGACCAGATTGGTGAAGATTCCGAGAGCCGGGCTGAGGGCATCCTTGTAGGAACGGCCGGCAAAGCCGATCAGCACATTGGCCTGTTCGTGATCGGTCACCATCACGTCCTCGCCGCCGCGATAGATCGCCGAAGCCGGTTCGGGGCCGCTGCCTTCGGGCAGATGGGCGAACAGGCGGCCTGCCTCTTCGACGACGCGATCATGCTCGACGGCCCCGGCGGCGGCGACCACCATGCGGCCGGCCCGGTAATGGGTGTCGAGATAGGTCTGGATCGCCTTGCGGTCGAACGACATCACGGTTTCGGGGGTGCCGAGAATGGGGCGGCCGAGGGGCTGATGCGGAAATGCGGCCTGGTTGAACATGTCGAAGACCAGATCGTCCGGCGTGTCCTCGACGGCGCTGATCTCCTGCAGGATGACATTCTTCTCCCGCGCCAGTTCATCGGCATCGAAGACGGACTGGGTGAGGATGTCGGCCAGGATGTCGAAGCCGAGGCCGACATCTTCCTTCAGCACGCGGGCGTAGTAGGCGGTCTGCTCGCCGGATGTCGCGGCATTGAGTTCACCGCCGGCGCTTTCGATCTCTTCGGCGATGCGCTTGGCGTCACGAGTCCGCGTGCCCTTGAACGCCATATGCTCGAGCAGATGGGCGAGGCCGTGCTCCTTCTCGCCTTCCGAGCGGGCGCCGGCACCCGCGAAGACACCGAGCGAAGCGGTTTCCAGATGGCTCATCGCGTCGGTAACGACGGTCAGGCCGGACGGGAGGCGGGTTACCTCGACGCTCATGCGGCTGCACCCTGGGCCGCGCGGGAATGCTTGCGGACGAAGGCCTCCAGGACCCCGAGGTCATTGGGCAGGACGGTAAAGCGCTCGGGCCGCTCATAGAGATCGGCGAGGGCATCCGGCAATTTGGGTTCGATGCCCGAGGCGTCCTTGACCGCGGCCGGGAACTTGGCGGGATGGGCCGTGCCGAGCACGACCATCGGCACGCGGCGATCGGGTTCGGCCTTCCACGCCGCCATCACGCCGACGGCCGTATGCGGATCCAGGAGGTAGCCGGCGTTGCGCCAGATCATGCCGATCGTCTTGGCGACCTCCTTCTCGTCGGCGCGCTCGGCGTCGAACTCCCCACGGATGGCCTCATAGGCGCCTTCGTCGATCTCGAAGGCGCCTGATTGGGTGAGATTGCCCATCAGGCGGCGGATCTGGCCGGCATCGCGGTGATAGGCGTCGAAGAGCAGGCGTTCGAAATTGGAGGAAACCTGGATATCCATCGAGGGCGAAGACGTCTCCTTCACACCGCGTGCCTCGTAGACGCCCGTCGCGATGGTGCGCGCCAGGATGTCATTGACATTGGTGGCGATCAGGAGCCGCTCGATCGGCAGGCCCATGCGCTTGGCGACATAGCCGGCGAAAATGTCGCCGAAATTGCCCGTGGGCACCGAGAACGACACTTTGCGATGCGGCGCGCCCAGGGCCACCGCGGCGGTGAAGTAATAGACGATCTGGGCCACGATACGGGCCCAGTTGATGGAGTTGACGCCCGACAGGCCGATTTCGTCGCGGAATTCGAGATGGTTGAACATCGCCTTCAGCTGGGCCTGGCAATCGTCGAAATTGCCCTCCAGCGCCACGGCATGGACATTGGGCGCATCGACCGTGGTCATCTGCCGGCGCTGCACCTCGGAGACGCGGCCATGCGGATAGAGAATGACGATGTCGACCTGTTCGAGGCCGCGGAAGGCCTCGATGGCGGCACTGCCGGTGTCGCCCGAGGTGGCGCCGACGATGGTGGCCCGCTTGTTGCGGGCCTTCAGGGCGTGGTCCATCAGCCGGGCGAGCAACTGCATCGCCACGTCCTTGAAGGCAAGCGTCGGGCCGTGGAACAGCTCCTGCACGAACAGATTGTCACCGATCTGCACCAGCGGCACGACGGCTGGATGGCCGAAGCTGCCATAGGCCTCCTGGATCATCCGGCGCAGGGCCGCCGGCTCGATCTCGCCGCCGACGAAGGGCGAGATCACCGCTTCGGCGACCTGCCAATAGGGTTTGCCTGCAAAGGAAGCGATCTGGGCGTGGGACAGAACCGGCCAATGCTGCGGCACATAGAGGCCGCCGTCGCGGGCAAGGCCGGCGAGGAGGGCATCGCAAAAGCCGAGGACGGGGGCTTCGCCCCGCGTGGAAACATAGAGCACGGTTCTATCCTTTCGGTGCCGGAAGCGCTGCAATACCAGTCGCGCGCCGTCCGGGACACAAGTCTTCATCGTGTAATCCGCCCGGGGCCGACGGGCAAGGCGCGTATCGCCGCCTCCTTGCCCAGCGGCGCCGTCCTTATCCCGCCGGTTTGCGCCTCAGGCGCAGGACGAAGGCGATGTAGACCCCTACAAGGCCGAGGGCGAGACCGAACCAGGTCAGCGCATATTGCAGGTGGTTGTTGGGGAAGGTGAGAATGGTTTCTCCGCCCTCGGGCAGGCCGCCGGGGGCGCTGGCATCGGCATCGATGAAGAACGGTGCGACCCGCGTCAGCCCCTCGGCCTTGGCAATGCCGGCGATGTCGCGCGTGAACCAGTTGCCGGTGGCAGGATCGTCTGCCGGCGTGAAGAGATTGCGGTCTTCCGTCCAGCGGGCGAGGCCGGTGATGGTGACGGGACCGGCGATCTGCCCGGCCTGGCGGCTGGCGGGATCCTTGGCGTTCTCGGGCACGAAGCCGCGATTGACCAGGATGGTGGAACCGTCGGGACGGATGAGCGGTGTCAGCACCCAGTAGCCCACGCCGCGAAACTGCCCTTTGGCATCGGGCAGGTTGGTGAAGGAGCGGATCTCCTTGGCGTGGTCGAAGGTCCCCGAGACCTGCCAATGCCGGTATTCGAGGCCGTCCCGCGTCAGGCGCGGCCAATCGGCTTCGGGGGGCGGAGCAACGGGAGCCGCCGTGGTGCGGTCGGCAATCTCCTTGAGCAGGCCGAGCTTCCATTGCAGACGTTCGAGCTGCCAGATGCCGAGACCGACCAGGAAGGCGCCCATCACCAGCATCGAGATCGTCAGCACCACCAGCGAGCGAGGACGCGAGGAGACCACGGACGTCGTCATTCTTCCAACCGGCCCTCGGCCGCCTTGTTGGTATATTGCAGGGCAACGAGTACGCCCTTCATCCAGCGCAGCAATCCGAGACAGACAGCGAGGGAAAGCGGCAGCCAGAGGATGATGTGCACCCAGACCGGGGGCGAGAAGGTGAATTCGACATAGACGGCCGCGCCCAGCAGGATGAAGCCGGCGACCAGGATGACCAGCACGGCCGGCCCGTCGCCCGAATCGGCAAAGCTGTAGTCGAGGCCGCAGGCGCTGCATTTCGGCTTGAGACTGATGAAGCCGTCGAAGAGCTTGCCCTGGCCGCAACGCGGGCATCTGCCGCGCGAGCCGGTCTGGAAGGGCGAAAGCGGAGCGTAGTGCTGATCCTGCGACATGATTGGAGAGCCCTAAAAGGAAACGGCCGGGGAATCCCGGCCGCCTCGTTGATCCTAGAGCAAAACGCGTTCAAGTGTGAACGCATTTTTACTCTAACTCTTTGTTTGGACGCGTCTTTGCGATTCTTGGTGACACCGTAAAATCGCAAAACGCTATGTGAAGGCGGCTCAGCCGTGCACGCCGCCGGGACCATAACCCCAGATGTAGATGCAGGCGAACAGGAACAGCCAGACCACGTCGACGAAGTGCCAGTACCAGGCAGCGAACTCGAAGCCGAGGTGGTGGCGTTGGGTGAACTGGCCCAGATTGGCGCGCAGCAGGCAGACCGCCAGGAAGATGGTGCCGACGATCACGTGGAAGCCGTGGAAGCCCGTCGCCATGAAGAAGGTCGAACCATAGATGTGGCCCGAGAAGGAGAACGGCGCGTGGGCATACTCGTAGGCCTGGCACAGCGTGAAGATCAGGCCGAGGATGACCGTCAGGATCAGGCCGTTCTTCAGGCCCTTCTGATCGCCCTCGAGCAGGGCGTGATGGGCCCAGGTCACCGTGGTGCCGGAGGTGAGCAGGATCAGCGTGTTCAGGAGCGGCAGATGCCAGGGGTCGAGGGTCTCGATGCCCTTGGGCGGCCAGACGCCTCCCGTCAGGGTGGTGCGAGCGACCTCGGCGGCATCGCCGGGGAAGAGGGCGACGTCGAAATAGGCCCAGAACCAGGCGACGAAGAACATCACTTCCGAAGCGATGAACAGCATCATGCCGTAGCGGTGATGCAGCTGCACCACCGGGGTGTGATCGCCCTCGGAGGCTTCCTTGATGACGTCCCACCACCACATCAGCATGGTGTAGAGCACGCCGATCAGGCCGACGCCGAACACCAGCGGGCCGTAGGAATATTTGTGCATCCAGGTGATCAGGCCGATGGCCAGAACGAAAGCCGCCATCGAGCCGACGAACGGCCATGGGCTCGGATTGACGAGGTGGTAATCATGGTTCTTGGTCTGAGCCATGGCTTTCTCCAGATGCCGGTCGCCCGGGAACTTATAACTGTGGTTTGCTCGACGTGTCGGTTTTCGGTTCGGCCGCCGCGAGCGGAGTCACGGGAGGCTTGGCCGGATAGTAGGTATAGGAAAGCGTGATCGTGTGCACGCCGGCAAGATAGTCGACCTTGTCGATCGCGGGATCGACGAAGAAGACCACCGGCAGCTCCTGGCTCTCGCCCGGCCCCAGCTTCTGGTTGGTGAAGCAGAAGCACTGGATTTTTGAGAAATACGCACCGGTTTCCTGCGGCGTCACATTGTAGGCGGCCGCGGCATAGGTGGTTTCCTGGGAAAGGTTGGTGATCTTGTAGTAGACCGTCTTCACCTCTCCGGCCTTGACCGTCACCGAGCGCTGCTCGGGTTCGAACTTCCAGGGCAGGGCCGGGTTGATGTTCGAATCGAAGCGCACTTCGAAGCTGCGGTCGAGGATCTGGCCCGGAGCGGCCTCGGCGACGCGCGTGGTCCCCGCAAAGCCGGTGACCTGGCAGAACAGCGTATAGAGCGGCACTGCGGCATAGGCCGCACCAACCATCGATGCCACGAACGCGATGCAGGACACCGCGATTATGCCATTGCCGACCTTGGGGCGCGAAGAGGAAGGCTTGTCGGGCGTTCCGGCCATTCTAGAACCCCTTGTCGAGCACGCCGGGGCCTTTGACGAAGCTCACGGCATAGACGAGCAGCACGAAGGCGATGAGGGCGGCGGCGATCGCGATCGAACGCCAATGCAGCTTGCGCGCCTGGTCGGCCGGCAGCCTGGCGACCCAGCTATCCTTCGGTGGGCGCTGATAGGCGAGGGGACGGAACAGGATGATCAGCAGCAGGATGATCAGGGCCGGTCCGATGAACCACAGATGATGCGCCATCATGCCAGGACCCTCATCACCAGCGCCTCGCCGAGCAGGCAGGCGAACAGCACGAACAGATAGAGGATCGAGTAGCCGAACATGCGCTTGGCCGGTCCCATGTCACCGGGCTTGCGCCAGATGTCGATGGCAAGCCAGAGCATGCCGAGCCCACCCAGGCCCGCAACCACGCCATAGCTCCAATGCGCGTAGCCGAGCAGCCAGGGCAGCATGCCGATCGGGGCGAGCAGCACGGTGTAGATCAGGATCTGGCGGCGGGTCTCGTGGTCTCCCGCCACCACGGGCAGCATCGGCACGCCGGCCTTTTCGTAGTCGCCCGACTTGAACAGCGCCAGCGCCCAGAAATGGGGCGGCGTCCACATGAAGATCAGGGCGAAGAGCACGAGGCTTTCCACCGTCACAGTGCCGGTCACCGCGGCATAGGCGACGACTGGGGGCAGGGCACCCGCCGCGCCGCCGATCACGATGTTCTGCACCGTCCAGCGCTTCAGCCACATCGTGTAAACAACGACATAGAAGAAGATGGTGAAGGCGAGCAGGCCCGCGGCGAGGAAATTGGTGAAGACGCCGAGCGCCAGCACCGACAGGCCGGACAGGATGATGCCGAAGGCGAGCGCTTCGCCCGGACTGACGCGGCCGGCCGGAACCGGGCGGTTGCGCGTGCGCGACATCACGGCGTCGATATCGGCGTCGTACCACATGTTGAGGGCGCCCGAGGCGCCGGCGCCGACCGCGATGGCGATCAGGGCGGCAAGGCCGATGACCGGATGGATCGGGCCGGGTGCCACGACCATGCCGGTGAGGGCGGTGAAGACCACCAGCGACATCACGCGCGGCTTGAGCAAGGCCAGAAAGTCGCCAACCGACGCGATGCTGATCACGGGGACAGCATCGTCAGCCTCGCCTTGGATGGGCATGCCGATATCGGTCAAAGAACGTTCCTTTTCGTCGAGCCGGCCGGGCGGGGGAGATGCTTGGGCTGAAACACCTGGCCGGCGGCCCTTGCGGGCCGGTTTTCTTCTCGAGCCTTCAGGGAAAGGCTCAAGAAGAAAACCTGTTTGCTGGAGGCGGGAGGGCGGCCGTCGAAGCGGCCACCCTCCCGAAAGCTCGTGCGTTCGAGGGGCTCAGCGGATGCGGGGCAGCGTCTCGAACTGATGGAAGGGCGGCGGCGAGGACAGCGTCCATTCCAGGGTGGTGGCGCCCTCGCCCCAGGGATTGGCGGCCGCCTGCTCCTTGCGGACGAAGATCGCATAGAAGTTGATGGCCAGGAACCAGATCACGCCACCGAAGAAGATGAAGGCGCCGAGGGAGGAGACCAGGTTCCAGCCCGCGAAGGCCGGGTTGTAGTCGACGAGGTGGCGAGGCATGCCGGCCAGGCCCAGGAAGTGCTGCGGCATGAACAGCATGTTGGCGCCGACGAAGGCGATCCAGAAATGCACCTGGCCCATCCAGTCGGGGATGACGTAGCCGAACATTTTCGGGAACCAGTAGTACCAGCCCGCGAAGATGGAGAAGACCGCGCCCAGCGACAACACGTAGTGGAAATGCGCCACCACGTAATAGGTGTTGTGCAGCGAGCGGTCGACGCCGGCATTGGCCAGCATCACGCCGGTTACGCCGCCGACGGTGAACAGGAAGATGAAGCCCGTCGCCCACACCATGGGCGCCTTGAAGTCGATGGAACCACCCCACATCGTGGCGATCCAGGAGAAGATCTTCACGCCGGTCGGCACCGCGATCACCATGGTGGCGAACACGAAATAGGCCTGCGTGTCGACGTCGAGGCCGACGGTGTACATGTGGTGGGCCCACACGACAAAGCCGACGACGCCGATGGCGACCATGGCATAGGCCATGCCGAGATAGCCGAAGATGGGCTTGCGCGAGAAGGTCGAGATGATGTGGCTGACGATGCCGAAGCCGGGCAGGATCATGATGTAGACTTCGGGGTGACCGAAGAACCAGAACAGATGCATCCACAGGATCGGGTCGCCGCCATTGGCCGGATCGAAGAAGGCGGTGCCGAAGTTACGGTCCGTCAGCAGCATGGTGATGGCGCCGGCGAGGACGGGCAGCGACAGCAGCAGCAGGAAGGCGGTGACCAGCACGCCCCAGGCGAACAGCGGCATCTTGTGCAGCGTCATGCCCGGTGCGCGCATGTTGAAGATGGTGGTGATGAAGTTGATGGCGCCCAGGATCGAGGAAGCACCGGCCAGATGCAGCGACAGGATGGCAAAATCCATCGCCGGCCCGGGCGTGCCCTTGATCGAGGACATCGGCGGATAGGCCGTCCAGCCGGTGCCGACACCGAGGTCGTCGGCGCCGGGACCGCCGGGCACGAACATCGAGATGATCAGGAGGCCGAACGCCGGGATCAGCAGCCAGAACGAGATGTTGTTCATGCGCGGGAAGGCCATGTCCGGCGCGCCGATCATCAGCGGCACGAACCAGTTGCCGAAGCCGCCGATCATCGCGGGCATGACCATGAAGAAGATCATGATCAGGCCGTGCGCGGTCACGAACGCATTGAACGTGTAGGGGTTGGTGAAGAATTGCTGGCCCGGGAACATCAGTTCCGCGCGCATCGCCACCGACAGGAGGCCGCCGATGATACCCGCGACCAGCGCGAAGATCAGGTAGAGCGTGCCGATGTCCTTGTGGTTGGTCGAATAGACATAACGGCGCCAGCCGGTCGGATGATCATGCGCGTCATGGGCATGCGGATCTTGGGCATGATCCCCATGCGCCGATGCGTTGTGGGCAGTGGCCATCACATTCAATCCTTTAGTCGAGCCGTCAGGCCATTACTTTACTACGACGGTGGTCGCGGCTGCGACCTTGTCCGGGGCGGCGCCGTTCATTGCAGTCTTCTTGCTCGCCACCCACTTCTGGAACTCTTCCTCGCTTACCACGCGGAAGGCGATCGGCATGAAGGCATGGTCGCGGCCGCACAGGCGCGAGCACTGGCCATAATACATGCCTTCGCGGGTGGCCTTGAACCAGGTCTGGTTCAGGCGGCCGGGAATGGCGTCGATCTTGATGCCGAAGGAGTTCACCGAGAAGGAGTGAATCACGTCGTTGGAGGTGACCTGCACCACCACCGTCTTGTTCACGGGCACGACGACCTCGTTGTCCACCTTGAGCAGGCGCAGCGGATCGCTCATGGGCAGGTCGCGCACCATGGTGGAGGAGAAGGAAATGTCGCCATTGTCGGGATATTCGTAATCCCAATACCACTGGCTGCCGGTCGCCTTGATGGTCAGGTCGGCCTTCGGAATCACTTCCTCCATGTAGAGGAGCTTGAACGAGGGCAGGGCGATGCACACCAGCACCAGAATCGGCAGTACCGTCCACGCCACTTCCAGGATGGTGTTGTGCGTGACCTTGGAGGGGACCGGGTTGGCCTTCTTGTTGAAGCGGACGATCACATAGAGCAGCAGGACCATCACGAAGAGGGTGATGGGGACGATGAACCACATCACATAGGTATGGAACCAGACGATATATTCCATGACCGGCGTGGCGGGTTCCTGCAGGCCCGTCTGCCAGGGCTGCGGCTCGCCGAGGCCGCCCTTGGCGGCCTCTTCGGCACGGGCCGTGCCGATCATGAGGCCCCACAGCAGCGATGACAGTGCCATCCCGCCCATTTTCTTCCTAGCCTGGAAAGCCATCCGCCTTCTCTCCAATTCCCCGCCGACACGACGCAGCCGATGCGGCACGTGGTAAGCCACCTGGCTCGTTACCGGTCGGGAGCGCCAATCGCGCAAAACTCTCTGGCGCGCAGATTTCACGGATTGGAACTCATGTAAAGCACACGGTCACTCAAAAACCACAATCCACAGCGCATCGCAATGGTTCGACGTCCACGGTTTGTGCGGCAATTGGGCGCGAAAGCGCCATGATGTGCCGTCAACCTGGGCGGAACGCCGTCGCGGTGGTGTGCTTGACAGTCAGGGCCTGTCTGCTACCCGTCGCGACTGAAATCCAAACCGGGCCTGCGTGCCCTGATTCGGCGAGGATGTAACTTGTTGGCACACATGCTGAAACATGCTCTTGCGACCACGCTGCGGCGCGTAGCCGGCCTTTCCTTCGTGGGCCTGCTGGCCGGCGCCGTGCTTGGCGGTCCTGCCGCGGCGCAGCAGACCGATCAGCTCGGCGTGCTGCGCTCGACCCACGACAACTGGCAGGTGCGCTGCGATACCCCGCCGGGAGCCCAGCAGGAACAATGTGCGCTGGTGCAGGCCGTCACCGCGTCCGATCGCCCCAATGTGGCGCTCTCGGTGCTGGTGCTGCGCACGGCGGACCAGAAGAGCCGCCTGCTGCGGGTGATCGCGCCGCTCGGCGTGCTCCTGCCGTCCGGCCTCGGCCTCAAGATCGACGGCAAGGATGTCGGCCGCGCCGCTTTCGTGCGCTGCCTGCCGACGGGATGCCTGGCCGACGTGGTGCTCGACGATTCCCAGATCGGCATGCTGCGCACCGGCAAGGAAGCCACCTTCATCATCTTCCAGACACCGGAAGAGGGCATCGGCATTCCCCTGACCCTGAAGGGCTTTGGCGAAGGTTTCGACAAGCTGAAATGAAGTCGGAAGGCATCGGCCTTCGATTGTTGCAGCTGAGGCTGGGACCGCGGACGTCCCGTCCACCTCTGCCCTTCCGGCGAGCATCCGTTTCCACTGGGGCGGTCGAGGCGTTCGCGGTCCCAGCCGGCTGCTCCGTTCTACGCCATTGGCGGCGTTTACCAAGTTTCGAGAATACTGGCGCAGCCGGCACTCGATGCTATCTGGAAGGTTTCACTCTCGCCCGATCCAGAATCGGCTGCAGGTTCAGGCCGGCGGGGAGGGCGCCGTAGCAGCCGCGCATGCCGCCAGCGAGGCGGCCGGCAATGAAGGCCTCGGCCATCGGCGCAGGGCCGTCGCGCAGCAGGAGCGAAGCTTCCAGCGCCAAAGCGAGATCTTCCACCAGGCGGCGTGCCAGAGCCTCCTGCATGCCATCGGTGCGCATACTTTTCTCGATGGCGGCGACGAAGGCGTCGTAGCGCCGATCCAGCCCGTGTGCCGCCTGCAATTCGGCGCGCAGCGCCTCGGCGGTCGCGGGTTCCTTGCCGAGGGCGCGCAGAACGTCGAGCGCATTGACATTGCCGGAGCCTTCCCAGATCGCATTGACGGGAGCCTCGCGATAGAAGCGGGCCAGCGGTCCCTCTTCGACGAAGCCATTGCCGCCGAGACATTCCAGCGCCTCGTAGCTGAGATTGGGCAGGCGCTTGGTCACCCAGAATTTGGCGATAGCCGCGCCGATGCGCGCAAAGGCGGTTTCCTGTGGCGTGTTGCCGTCAAAGGCCCGGGCGACGCGCATCACCAGCATGGTGGCGGCCTCTGCCTCGATCACGAGGTCGGCAAGGACCGGCTGCATCAGGGGCTGCTCGATCAGCAGCTTGCCGAAGGCCCGGCGATGGGCGGCGTGATGCACGGCCTGGACCGCGCATTGGCGCATCATGCCGGCGCAGACCAGGGCGGCGTCGAGCCGGGTCTGGTTGACCATGGCCATGATGGTGGCGACGCCGCGTCCCTCATCGCCGATGCGCCAGGCGAGAGCGCCGGCATATTCGATCTCCGCCGAGGCGTTGGAACGATTGCCGAGCTTGTCCTTGAGGCGCTGGATGAAGATGGGATTGCGGGTGCCGTCGGGCCGCCAGCGCGGCACGAAAAAGCAAGCGAGGCCACCGGGCGTCTGCGCCAAAGTGAGGAAGCCATCCGACATCGGGGCCGAACAGAACCATTTGTGCCCGGTGAGTTCGTAAAGGTCTTCGCCCAGGGGCTTGGCGAGGGTGGTGTTGGCTCGGACGTCGGAGCCACCCTGCTTTTCGGTCATGGCCATGCCGATGGTCGCCGCCGCCTTGTCGGCTGCCGGCCGGGCCGAGCCGTCATAGGCGTCGGCCAGAATGAGCGGGCCCCATTGCCCGAAAAGGGCGGGTGCCTGGCGCAGTACGGCCAGGCTGGCGCCGGTCATGGTGATCGGACAACACACGCCGGGCTCGATCTGGGTCAGCATATATTCCAGGGCGGCATGGGCGACGAAGCCGCCGGGGCGGCCGGAAGCCGGCAGGGAATGGATGCCGGCTTCCAGGCCGCGGGCCATCAGAGCATGATAGGCGGGGTGGAATTCGACGTGATCGATGCGCTGGCCGAAACGATCGAAGCTGTGCAGCTCGGGCGTGTGCCGGCCGGCGGCCTCGCCGAGCGCGATCGCTTCGGCGCTGCCGATCGAGGCTCCGAAGGCGCTCGCCGCCTGCCGGGCCCAGCCTGCGCCTTCGCGCTCCAGGGCGGCCTGGAGCCCGGGGTCGCTGTCGAACAGGTTGTAGTCGAGCAAAGGCGGGACCTGATTGGTCACCTGATGGGTCGGCAGGTCGGCGATCGGCTCTTGCGCAATCATGGCGTGGCTTCCTGACTGTGGGTCAAATTATCGCGTGGGAGCACCTCTGGCGAGGGGGGAGGAAGACAGGGGTTTTCCGCCCGAGGATATCGGCCTATATCGATGCCCTTCGCCCAACCGCGGGCAGCGAGGCTTCGACTCCTGGGAGCGCGGACGTCCTCGTCCGCTTTCGGAGCCATCGTGCCTGTGGGAGAGGAAGTGCGGACGAGGACGTCCGCGCTCCCAGGAATTGGACTGAAAATGCGCCATCCCCAAGCCGATGACGACGCGACGCCCGCCGAGGTGTCGGCGCAGCCGGCCTCCCTGTCGCCGACGGCAAAGTTCGTGACCGGTTCGATCATGCGCCACGTCGTGGTGATGACCACGACCGGCTCGATCGGGCTGATGTCGGTGTTTGCCGTCGACCTCATCAACCTGTGGTACATCGCTCATCTCGGCGACACCGCGGCGACGGCGGCGGTCGGCTATGGCGCGGCGGTGCTCTTCCTGGCGACCTCGATCTGCATCGGCGTGATGATCTCGGCGGGCGCGCTGTGCTCGCGCGCGCTCGGGGCGCACAATCGCGCGCTGGCGCGACGCTATGGGGCTTCCATCCTGGTTTGGATGCTCCTGATCAACGCGCTGGTGGCGGCGGTTGCCTTTCCGCTGATTCCCTGGCTGCTTACGCAGCTGGGGGCCACCGGCCGCACGCTGGCACTCGCCACCATCTTCCTGCAGATCAGCGTGCCGAGCGGCGTGCTGATGGGAAGCGGCATGGCGCTCTCCGGCGTGCTCCGTTCGGTCGGGGATGCCAGGCGCTCGATGTATGTCACGCTGTCGGGGGCCATCGCTGCGGCGATCCTCGACCCGATCTTCATCCTGTGGTTCGGCCTCGGCGTCGAGGGGGCGGCTGTTGTCATCGTGATCTCGCGGCTGGTTACCGTCTGGGTCGGCTGGTACGGCGCTTCCCGCGTGCACGATCTGGTCGGGCGCCTGTCGCTGCGCGAGGCGTTCGCCGATACCGGACCGATCATGGCGATTGCAGGCCCTGCCATGCTCGCCAATCTCGCCACCCCCGTGGCCAACGGCTACATGACGGCCGTGCTGGCCCCCTTCGGTGATGGCGCCGTGGCGGGCAATGCCGTGATGGGGCGCCTAATCGCTTTCTGCTTCGGGGGCATCTTCTCGCTCTCCGGTGTCGTCGGCCCGATTCTCGGGCAGAACTACGGCGCCGGTCGCCTCGACCGCGTGCGCCGGGCCCTGATCGATGCCTTCACCTTCACCACGATCTATGCGCTGGTCGTGTGGGCGGTGCTGGCGGCCACGCATCAGCTGGTGATCCGCCTGTTCAACATCACCGATCCGCAGGCTGCCCAGCTCATCACCTTTTTCTGCCTGTTCGCGGCGGGATCGTGGGTCTTCCACGGGCTGCTCTTCGTTGCCAATGCTTCCTTCAACAATCTCGGCTTTCCGATTGCCGCGACCCTGTCCAATTGGGGCAAGGCGACGCTCGGCACCATTCCCTTTGCCATCATCGGCGCAAAATACTGGGGAGCGGAGGGGGCGTTGGCCGGACAGGGGCTTGGCGCGGTGATCTTCGGCGTGTTTGGTGTATGGTGGGCCTATCGCTCGCTGCGGTGGCTCAAGATCCCCGGACAGGCCTGAGGGCGCAATGGCGGTGGAATGGGAAGCGGCATGAACACACTCTTCGATCTCTTGAACACCGCGCAGAACGGGCAGGCGATAGACAATCTGGCCCGCCATTTCGAACTCAGCCAGAAGCAGGCCCTGGCAGCGGCCGAGGCGCTGATGCCGGCCTTCTCGCTCGGCCTGAAGCGGGAGGTGGAGAGGGCGAAGACCGCGGCCGAACCGCCGGACTTCTTCGGCCTGTCGGGGGTGCCGCAGGTCGATAGCTTCCAGGACGCGGCGTTGGCCTTCACCCAGCAGGCGACCCAGCAGGGCCAGCGCGTGATGGCGGCCCTGTTCGGTACCTCAGAGATGACCAAGGCACTGTCCCAGCTCGCAGCCTTGCAGAGCGGTGTTGCCGCTCCGGTGATCGCCGCCATGCTGCCGTCCGTGGCATCCATCCTGGTCAGCGGCCTGGCGCGGGCAGCCGTGCCGCCGGCACCCAGCCATCCATTGGGCGAGATGTTCGATGCCATGATGCGGGCCTTCCAGCCGCCGCAGGCCAAGCCGGCGCCCTGGTTCGACAATAGCGCCCTGGCGGCCTTGTGGGCGCCGTTCCTCGCGCCGATCTCGGCTCCCGCTCCCAAGAGCGATGCTGCGGCGATGATGGATCAGATGCTCGAAGCGGGCAGCCAGATCCAGAAGGCGCAGGCCGATGCGATGCAGTCGCTGCTGCAAACCTGGTTCGGCAGGAAATAACAGAGGCCGGAATGAAAAAGCCCGCTTCAGGCGAAGCGGGCTGAGGTGCGGAAGTCACGCTTCCGGGGCGTTCTGCCGCAGGGGAAGCGGCCAGAAGTCGTGCCGGTCAGGCATCAGGCGTGCAGACCGACGAAATTGTCATGCTTGGCGGCCTTGGCCGAGCAGCGCCAATCCATTTGCGCCGCGACGAGCTGGGCCGACGGATCGCGCCAGAGCGGCTGCGACAGGGCGCCTTCGACATCGGTCGGCGTCAGGCCGAGATCGCGCAGCATCGCTGCATCCGCATTGGCCAACTGGTTGATTTCCCGGCGATTGTGAAGCGCGACGGCGAGACTGGCGATCTTGCCGAATACAGCGCGCATCATCTCGACGAGGGGCGAGACGAGAGAGGAAGACTGGCTGTTGACGACGACGCTGTTCATCGGATTCTCCATCGGGCGGCCGGTGATGCAGCGCTCCCGGATGGAACGCTCCACTCATCACCAATACTGAACGGTAACACTATGAAACATCGGCATTGATCAATCCAACGAATGTTTCTAATGTTCAGCATAAGCGATTGTTATCGTGCTCCTTGATGGCGCGTGGAGGCACGCACCTCAGGCAATAGCGAGGCGAGGGTGGCCATGGCAGTGCTGTTGGATATCGATCAGCTCAGGACCTTCATCGCCATCGCCGAAACGGGCAGCTTCACCCGCGCTGCCGACATCGTCTTCAAGACGCAATCGGCGGTCTCCATGCAGATGAAGCGGCTGGAGGAACGCATCGGCAAGCCGATCTTCGAGCGGGACGGGCGGGCTTCCCGGCTGACGGAAGACGGCGACAAGCTGCTCGACTATGCCCGCCGCATCGTCAAGCTCAACATGGACGCGGTCTGTGCTTTCTCGCAGAACGAATTGACCGGACGAGTGCGCATCGGCATTCCCGACGACTACGCCGACCGCTACCTGCCCGAGATCATGGCGCGCTTCTCGCAGGCCAATCCCCGGGTCGAGGTGACCATCGTCTGCGAGCCGACGCCCATGCTGATCGAACGTATCAATACCAATGATCTCGATCTCGCCATCATCACCCATGTCGAGCACAAGGGAGCTGCCGAATTCGTGCGTCATGAGCGCCTGCTCTGGGTGACCTCGAGCCGGCACCAGGTCCATACCGAGACGCCGCTGCCGCTCGCGCTCGGCCGTCCGAGCTGCGGCTGGCGGCAGGCGGCGCAGGAAAGGCTCGAAACCATCAATCGCAGCTATCGCGTGCTCTATTCGAGCTGGAATTCCACGGCGGTCGGCGCCATGGTCCTGGCCGGCCTGGCGGTCTCCGTGCTGCCCGAAAGCGCGCTGAAGCCGGGCATGCGTGTCCTCGGTCCCACCGACGGCTTCCCGCCGCTGCCGTCCTGCAAGATCGGCCTGGTGCGCAATTGGCGCGAGCAGACCTCGCTGGCCGACGCCCTGGCGGGCCTGATCATCCAGAGTCTCGATAATCTGGCCCAGAACGAAGCGGCGGAATAAAGCTGCCGGTTTGCAGGAGGTGAGGAGTTGTCGATCTGACACTCCCCTTCCCCGACCACCCCGCATATTCAAGCCGCGCTTTTCAGCGGGTTTGGCGAGCCCTGGTTCGCCAGGACCAGCGCCGAGGCCGGATTGAGGCTGTCCACCATGGTGGTCGGGATCAGGATGGTCGCGCCCCGCTCCTTGGTCGTTTCGTAGATGATGTTCATGGCCCTGAGCTGCAGGGCGGCGGGATGGCTGGCATAGGTCTCGGCCGCCTCCACGAACTTGCTGGCGACTTCGGCTTCCGCCGAGCCGAGAATGACGCGTGCTTCTCTTTCCCGTTCGGCCTGGGCCTGGCGCGACATCGCGTCCTGGAGGGCCACCGGGATCGCGACGTCGCGGATCTCCACCGACATCACGGTGATGCCCCATTCGGCGGTCTTGCCGCCGATGACGTCGCGCAGGCGCTCGTCGGCTGCCTTGCGGTCGGACAGCAGGGAGGACAGCATCGAGGCACCGATCATTTCGCGCAGCGAGGTCTGGGCGACCCGGTCGATCGCCTCGCGGTAATGGGTGATCGCCAGCGCCGCCTTCTGGGCATCATGCACGTGCCAGAAGATGATGGCATCGACATTGACGGGTACGGTGTCGCGCGTCAGGGCCTGTTCGGCGTTGAAGGCGGTGGTCTGGATGCGCTCGTCGATCACGGCCACGACATTGTCGATGACCGGAATGATCAGGAACAGGCCGGGGCCATAGACGCCCTGCAGATTGCCGGCGCGCAGCACCACGAATTTCTGCCAGGTGTTGGCCATCTTGAGGGAGGCCGCGACGACGAGGGCGAACAGGAATAACAGGCCCGCGAGCCAGTACTGGCCGAGATAGGCCGAGCCCGCACCGGCGAGGGTGAGAATGCTCGTGACGAACAGGGTGATGGGGTTCATGGCGATACTCCCGGAACGGGCGTCGAGGCGTCATCGCCTCCTGGCGCCAGTTCCTGGTTCCGCCGCATCCTGCGGGTCCTGGTGACCCCGAGGGGAGCAAGGCGTTACGGCGGAGCAATCCCGAGCATGGCGGGCCGGGGCCGCAGTCCCGCCCTGAATATGGCCATCGCCGCCGCGCACTTAAAGAGGAACCCTGGCAGCGCCCGGAACCCGGCGGGGCCTCAGGGACGGGTCATCAGCTGGTTCGTCAGCAGGCGCCGGTAGAGCACCGCGAGCACCACGGCGAAAAAGCCGTCGAACAGGGCGAACCACAGGAAACCGCCGCCGCAGAGGAGCCAGATCAAGGCCATCCACAGGCGGCCGCCGATGCCGATCAGGTTGGGCATACGGGCTATCAACGGCCTGTGCCAGCCGGGAACATAGAGCGCGGTGACGAGCAGCAGCGTGGCGCCCCAGCCGCGTTCCCAACCCACCGGAACGGCTTCCGGCAGGCCCGCCATCTGCGAAACCCAGCCGGGGCAGAAAATGCAGGCGAGCCCGATCAGCACATGCACGACCATGTTGAAGCCGAGGACGATCCGATAGCTGCGCAGGGCCCTGGCGGCCTGCGCCATGGTCCATCCGAGGGTGAGAGTCTGATCGGTCATGGTTGGGGTCTCCCGGTCAGAAGGTGAGCAGATAGGCAAGCAGATCCGATTTGGCCGGTGCCGGCAGATCGGTGCCGTAGAGATGGCCGTCCCTGCCGTTGCCGGCCTGGGCAGTGTCGAAGCAGAAGCCCGCTGCCGGCGGTGGCGGGGCCTTGGGGTTGCAGGGCGGCGAGAGGAAGCCGCCATTGACGGCATCGACGACGTCGCTGCCGCGCAGATAGGCCGACGGGCGCTCGGCGGGCGGGGCGAGCAGATCCTTCAGCGTGGGAACGGCGCCGTTGTGCAGATAGGGCCCGCGCAGCCACAGGCCATCGAGCGGGAGATTGGCGTAGCCATCGGTCTTTTCGAAGGATCTGAAGGCGTAGGGCGTGCCGGCGAACAATTCGGTGAGCTGTCTTTGCCGGAAGGCCGGCGTGTAGCTGTCGAGGCGTGCCCTGTCGGTGCCGAGGCGCGCGATGGGATCGACCTTGCCTATCGTCTCGCCCTGGAACTGATAGCCCGCCGGATCCTGCTCGCCATGGCAGGAACTGCAGGCGCTCCTGTAGACAGTGCGCCCCCGCGCGACGGCACCGGCATCGGGCCGGTTGGGAGAGGCCGGCGGTTTGAGCGTGAGCAGCCAGTCGGCAACGCGCTTGATGGCGGCATGGTCGACCGTCTCGGGGGTGACGCCGGCGCCGAGCGCGGCCGAGAGATTGCGCTCGGCCAGCGAGGTGTTGTTGCCGTCCCAGTGCAGATGCATGCCCTCGCGCGGTCCCTGTTCGAAGACGGCGGGGAAGTCGGCGGCACCGATCACCTCGGCCGGAGTCAGCGTCGAGGCGGGGATCTTCATCTGCACCACCTTGTAGGGATTGAAGGTGTCGACCCGGCCCGGACCCCAGTCGGGCTGGCGCGCGAGCAGCGATTCGAGCCTGGCATGCCGCGCAATCAGGCCTTCGCGCAGCGTAGGCAGCACCAGATAGCGCCAGGCGACCTTCTCGACCACGCCGAAGCGATGGCCGGCGGCTTCGGCCGCGGGAATCAGCGTATCCGGCGCCATGCGTTCGTCGGCGGCCGTCGACAGGACGAAGCGTACGAAACGTTCGAACTGAAGATTGTTGGAGGGCATTGCCGGTACGGTGATGCGGGGGCCGTTCGCGCTCAAGCGATAGGTGCCGGTGTGGCAGACGGCGCAGTTGAGCCAGACCATATCGACGCCGCGCACCGTCCGGCGCGAGACCCCGATGGGCAGGTCGCGCTGTCGCCCGAGGCTGTCCTTTTCATAGAGGAAGCCGAAGGCGCTGTAGTCGTCGCGCCGTTCGAAGGTATCCGGGAACAGCCTGGGCAGGGCCTGCCAGACCCGGTAGGGAATGCCGCTTTCCGTCTCCGAGCCGATCGAGCCATATTTGAAATGCTCGGCTATGTCGGCATAGCGTGGCGTATCGTTGCGGGTGAACAGGATGGCCGCCGTCAAAGCGAGATAGACAACCGCCACCAGGGCGGCGATGAGCACGAGCCGCACCGGCTGCCATTTCCGGCGGCGTTGCGCCAGTTGGCGCTCGACTTCGGTGACGAAATAGGGTTCCGGCATCGTGCTTTTCCTCAGATGTGGTCGAGCGCCAGCCTCCGATCGGCTCATGAAACGGGGTGAGGGGTTTTGCGTTTTCGTGCAGTTCCGGCGGTGCTGGCCAATGCCGGAGCGGGGCTCGAACCGGACGGAACCCCACCGGGAATGACCAGATCGGGCTTGGTCGCATAGATCGAGTAGAGGGCAGCCAGCATGGCGTCGCGGTCGGGAAAGCGCTGCTCCTCGTAGCAGCCCAGCGGATTCTTGGCCGCGTTGACCAGGCATTTGTTGCAATAGGTGCAGGGATTGGCCGGGCGGTCGTGGCCGGCCTGCCATTGCCGGGGCAGGTCGTTGTTGGCGATGAGGGAGCGGGCAATCGCCACCCCGTCGCACTGGCCCGAGGCGAGGGCCTGACGGACCACCGAGGCTGTCTGGAAACCGCCAGTGACCAGCACCGGGATGGTGAGGACCTGCTTGAACTGGCAGGCTTCCTCCAGGCTGATGCCCTCGATGCCATGGCCCTTCTTCATGCGGAACCACAGCCAGCGGAAGATCGGGCGCAGGGCCGGATAGCGGAAGAGGAGGAAATTGCGCAGGCCATACAGGCCGGAGGCGATCATGGCGTCGTAGACGACCGCCAGCGTTTCGAGCGAAAGGTCGCCGGGCGGGTTGAGGGGATGGGGGAAGAGAGAGCCGATGGAGACATGGATGGCATCGACCCCCGCCGCCTGGCAGTAGCGCGCCACCTCGATGGTCTCGTCGATAGTGTTGCCCTTCTTTTCCCAAGGGATGACATTGTTGCGATCGACCGCGCTGAGCTTGACCTGCAGATGAAAATCCCGGCCGACATGGCTGCGGATCGAGCGGATCACCTCCAGGAGGAAGCGCGCCCGGTTGGGCAGGGAGCCGCCATAGTGGTCGGTACGGTCGTTGATGCCGGAGGAAAGGAACTGGGTGAAGAGGTAGCCGTTGGCCGCGTGCAGTTCGACGCCGTCGCAGCCCGCCTCGCGCGCCCGCCAGGCCGCGCGCCCGAATTTCTCGACCAGGATGCCGATCTCGCCCGGCGTCATCGCCTGGGTCGGAAAGCCGTGCAAAGTCTCGCGCGCATTGGTGGGGCTGGCCACCGGACGATGCTGGTTGGTGACGCCAGGCACGTCCATCTGCCGGCCCGAATGGCTGAGCTGCATGATGAAGCGGCAATCATGGACGTGGACGGCCTCGGCAATCCGAGCCCAGAGCGGAATGAAGGCATCGCGATGGTTGGTGGCATAATTGGCCGCGATCCGGCCCTCGATCGCCACTGGCACGAAGGAGGTGATGATGGCGCCGATGCCTCCCCGGGCGAACTTGCTCTCCCAGTTGAGGCGCGTCTGGGTGGGCGAACCGTCCTCATTGTCCCAGCGTCCCGAAATGCTGGAACGGAAGATGCGGTTCTTCACCGTGAGATTGCGGAAATGAAGGGGCGTGAAGATCGGATCCTCGCCGGTTGATTGAGGTGGTCTCATGGCTCGTCGTCCTCGGTGCGGGCCGCTGTCCAGATCCCGGCGAGCAGCCGGAACACGAAGCCGGAGGCCGGGCAGGCGCTCCAGGAGGCGGATTGGAAGGCGGTGGCGGGATCGAGCGTGCGCCCGGCGGCATAAGCGAGCTTGAACCTCACCAGGGCGCCGGGTTCCAGCGAGCCGCCGGGGATGTCGGCCACGCCCTTGGCCTGGCGCAGCACCGAGTCGGGTGCGGCGAGCGAGGCGATCGCCGCCGCCGTGCCATCGAGGGCGAAGCGGCGGCCGGGGTCGTCATGATGGGCGCGCAGCCGGTCGAGGCTCGCCACCAGATTGTGCACGGCGATGCCGACGGCATGGATGGCGACCGGATCGCGGCCGACCGCGCCGGCCAGGATGTTCCTGTCGGCATGCAGCGTGCCGAACAGCGCCTGCTGCAGCCAGAGCAGCGGGTTGGCGGTGCGGGCGGCAGCATCGAAGCGAACGGCCGCGTCCCACAGGCGTTGGGCTTCCGCTTCCTGCGGCGTGAAGGCCGGGTCGAATTGGCGGGCGATCACGGCTTGCAGCGCCGGCCCCACCTGTTCGCGCGGGCCGGTGCCCCTGACATAGGCGACCAGCGGGTGCTTGCCGGACAGCTCGGGCAGAGCCGCATCGTGCAGCCGGGCGGCGAGGGCGGCCTGGGCCGCCCGGCGTGCTTCGTCATGGCGCCCCCGCATGGTCGGAAACGGGATGCCGTCGATGGCGAATATCCGTGCCAGCCGGCCGGCCAGCATCCGGTTGAACAAGGGCCCTGCCTTGCCATAGGCGCGGTCGAGACGGGGATCGCGGTCGATTGCAGAGATGGTGGCGGCGTCCTCGACTTCGAGGAGATCGATCAGCAACGGGATATGGATGCGCCGGGCCATCTCACCTGCTCGCCTTGGTCCAGGGGAAGAAGACGTTGCGCGTTGCGACGAAGGCAGGGGCGAGATCCGGGGCATGGCGCTGTAGCACGGTGAGGAGCGAGTTTTCCTGGACCCAGTGGAAGCCGGCCGGCGTATAGATCTCGGGACGGAAATCCTCGGTAAAGAAGCGGTCGCTCTTGAGGCGGCGCGAGGCCATCAGGATGAAGATGCGGAAGGCTGTGTCCGAAAAGCCGAAGCCGGGCGGCGAGCCATTGTGGGCGTTGCTCTCGGCCAGGGTGCCGACCAATAGGTCGACCTGCTCGACCGTGCCGTAGACCTCGGCAAGCTCGGCGCGCCAGGTCGTGTCGTTGGTGAGTTCCTCGAAAGTGCGCGGCACGGGCGCGCCGATCTGGCGCCGGAACTCGCAATAGCGTGGCACGCCGCGCTCTCGGTCGCGCAGAATGTCGATGGCGGCGAGGTCGACGAAGATGTTCTCCTCCGCCCTCTTGTCGAGCCTTCTCAGCGTGTTGGGAAAATTGTGCAGCACCAGGGCGCCGGGATGGGACGTGCCGAGTGAATAGACGACGTCGAGAAAGCCGGCTTCCTGGTAGACGGCGCGGGTCTTGCCCGCGAAGACGTCGGTGAGGCTGCGTTCGAACAGGGCACCGTCGTCCTCGTGGCGTCGGAAGGAAAAGCTGTCCGGCATCAGCGAATGCAGGCGATAGCAGGCGGCGAATTCCTCCGTCATGGCATAGGGCGCCCCGTGATGGTTCTTGGGAGATCCCGGAATGCCCGACAGGATCTCGCCGTCGCCGATCCGGCCCTGGCTGTTCTTGAAGGCCTCGCCCAGCAGCCCGAAATAGTTGCCGCGCATGGCAAAACGGCCGGACGGGGAGTTCATCAGGGCCGGGGTCCACTCGACCGTGTGGATCTTGGCAAGCAAGGCGGCATTGACCAGGCGGGCCTTCTGGAACAGCCATTCGCCGGACTTGTCGGGATGGTCGATGCGCAGACGGTCGACGATGGCATTGTGCTCGCGGGCGAACAGCGTATGCAGCACGGAGAGGCCGACCCACCAATTGCCGTTGACGCCGGACAGTTCCGAACCCGGCTGCTTGGCCTCGGTATCGACCGGCAGATGGCCGCGTTCGTCGAGGTGGATCTTGCCGTCGGCCCGGATCGTGCCGGTCGCGGGATCGCTGCGGATGCGGGTCTGCAGCGCCAGGTTGGAGCCATAGATTTGCGAGGCGTCCCACCAATGGCTCTCGGTATTGGTGTAGGCGGCCGGTCGCCCGGGCTGATCCGCCTGCGTCACGTCCGCCGGGGTCCGCAGCACCTCCATCGTCCTGGTTGGCCAGTCGTCTCCTTCCGGCACGTCGAAGCGATGGGGGTTGTCCTTCAGATTGGTGCCGTGGCTTAGCCAGTCATGCACCATGAACTGGATCCAGGCCGCCGCCAGCACGTTCAGATGCGGCACGGGAACGAAGGCTTGTCGCGCCAGCAGCCTGGAACTGACCAGCCGCGGATTGGGCTCGTAAAGGGTCGGTTCCACCTCGCCATAGGTCTTGTCCAGGGCCACGTTGCGGCCAAAGCGCGTCTTGGCCCGCCCCATCCAGGGTTGAGCCAGATCGTTGTAACTGCCGTCGGCGGTGCGGAACTCAAGAATGTCGAAGCCATCGGCCGGGTCGGGGCGTGCCGGCGCGGTCTCGGTATCGAAGAGGTTGTTCTGCCTCAATATACCCCGGCTGCCGAGCATGATGGCCACGCTCACAGGGAAGGGCCAGCGGTACCAGACGCAAAAGCGGCTCGTTACCCGCGCCAGCAGGATCAGCAAACGATCGACAATTCCAGTCATTGCATCCCCCTTGTGGCAGCAATGATGGGTAGGATGTGCAGGTTTGTCGACTTTGAATTCCCGGCGGATCACCCCTGAATCACGGTATTGTCACGGTATTTGATGCAATGAATTCTTAGATATTGAGGTCATCGTGGAATATTATACCTCGGAGGCAAAGGACCTCGGGGTTAATCTTTTGTTTTGTGAAATTTACATTGACGCTAGGGCAGGTCATGCTGGCGGCAATGAGCGCTGGCTGACCAGGGCCAACACATCAAAACGCTTTAGCCCATTGAATTTCGCGAAAGCCGTCGTGCGTTCTCAGGCAGCGCGCGGGCGCTGATGCCGAAGAATGGTATGCTCGATGGTTTCGGGCCGCGTCTGCATTTCGATGACGAGCAGGGCGGCCCCGAGCAGCAGGCCGGTCGCCAGATCGGACTGAGCCGGCGCGATGGCGAGGTTGCGCGTGGCCAGTGGCAGTGAGCGTTGATAGACCAACTCGCGGATGCCTGACATCAAATCCTCACCGGCCAAAGCAAGTGTACCGCCGATCACGATCACGCTGGGATTGAGCACGCTGACCACGTCCGAGGTCACCTCGCCGAGCACGCGCCCGGCTTCGCGCACCAGCCGCACGGCTTCCGGTTCGCCTGCCTGGGTCAGCGCGATGATGTCGCGGGCGGCCGCGGCCTCGATGCCATGTGCCCTGAGATCGCGGGCGATGGCCCAGCCGGCGGCGCGTGCCTCGACACAGCCGAGCTTGCCGCATCGGCAGAGCGGGGCGGGAGCGTGGATGAGCTGAATATGGCCGATGTCTCCGGCCGCGCCCTGAGCACCGCGATAGAGACGGCCATCGGTGATGATGCCGCTGCCGATGCCGGTTCCCGCCTTGATGTAGAGGAACTGGCCGACATCGGGCCAGAAACGCCGATATTCCGCCAACGTCATCAGGTTGACGTCGTTCTCCACCGCGACCGGCGCATCGAAATGCCGGCGCATCCAGCCCCGGATATCGAAATCGTCCCAACCGGTCATGACGGAAGGGCCCACCACGCGGCCGCCTTCGTGGTCGACCGGAGCCGGCAGGCCGAGGCCGATCCCGAGAACCTCGTTGCTGCTGCGCCCGATGCCGGCGAGCAGCGTGCCGAACTGCTCGACGATCCACCCCAAGACGGGTACCGGGCCGCGACGAATGTCGACGCTTCCCACCGCTTCCGCCAGGATGCGCGGCTCGAGATCGGTGATGGCCAGGCGCACATGGCTTTCGCCGATATCGGCGCAAAGCGTCACGCCGAAGGCGGTGTTCAGCCGGATGAGGCGCGCGGGCCGGCCGCCGCTCGGCATCGCCTCCGGCGCCTCCTCGATCAGCCCGGCGGCGAACAGGGCTGCGAGGCGCTCGGTCACGGTGGAGCGCGACAGGCCCGAGGCTTCGATCAGGGCGGACCGCGAGCGCGCTTTTCCAGAGGCGATCAGCCAGAGGATCGCACCGGCTCCGGCCGCCGAGCCTTCTTCCTGTCCCGACTTGGCGCTGTCCTTCACCGTAGCTCCTTCGTGCCGGCCCTGCTTCTGGGCGAGCGGCAAGCTTATGACCAGAATCAGTCATAAGCCAGAGCGAGGGGCTCAAGGTATCTGCGGGATTTGGAGTGTCCGCCTGCGGCTGACATATTTGTCGACGGGTGCATCGGTTTCCAGATGTCAGCCCCGCTCCATCAAGCGATGGAGCTGTGAGGCTGATACTCCAATTCCCGCTCAGATGAGGGCGTCTGGTCAGCGGCGCCCGGTCAGCATCAGCAGGTTGCCGGCGAGCACGACCGCAAGGCCTGTCATGGCCGGCGCGCTCCAGACATAGCCTTCGAAGATCGTCGAAATGGCAAGGGCGACCACCGGGAACAGCACGGTGGAATAGCCGGCCCGGCTGGCGCCGATGCGCGACAGCAAGGTGAGGTAGGCGGCAAAGGCCAGAACCGAAGAGAGCAGGGCCGACCAGAGCAGGGCGCCGAGATAATGTAGATTGGGCTCGATGATGAAAGCCTGCCCGCGCGCGAGGCTGAAGACGAACAGGAAAAGCGAGCCGTAGACCATGCCCCAGGCGGTGGCGGAGGTGAGGGAAATGGCGCGCTTCTTCAGGCTGAGGGTCAGCATGTTGCCGAAGCAGAAACTCAGGGTGCCGACCACGCACAGGATGAGGCCGGTGAGGGCCGCGCCGGAAAGATGGTCGCCGGCGAGCTGCGGTGCGAACATCAGGCCGACTCCGGCAAAACCCATCAGGGCGGCTGCGACCGAGCGCAGGCTGGGCTTTTGGCCGAAAATCAGGGCACTCAGCACGATGTTGAACACCGAAGCCAGTGAAAAGACCACGGCGAGCAGGCCGGATGGCGTCGACAGACCGCCATAGTAGAAGCACAGGAAATTGGTGGAAAAGAGCAGCAGGCCGAGCCCGGCGAAGCTGAGATGATCCTTCCAGGCAAAGGACAGCGGTGCGCCCGACAGCACGACCCAGCCCAGCATCATTACTGTGGCGAGCAGGAAGCGCCACAGCAGCGACACTTCCGGCGCGACCACGCCGAGCTGCATGTGCAGCGCGATCCAGGACGTGCCCCAAACGAAAACGACCCCGGCATAGAGGCCGAGATCGGTAACTCCGAGAGGCGCTGCCTCGCTCGGTCCTGCCTTCAAAGTCGTGCTGGTCATGTGCTCGATTATCGGGGGATTTGCCGGGCCGGTCCAATCAAGCTCGCGAATGGAAATCATCGCGTCGGTTGATGGTTGCAGGTGTCAGAAGCCTCAACCCGCCCGGGAGCATCAGGCCTCGAACGGAACTCCATACCGGCAATGGAGCCCGTGCCGCATGAATTCTTCGCGTCGGTCGATTGACAAAGAGCAGTAAGAATTTTTTACTTATATGAATATTTTTTTCTAATAGGTGAAGTGTCGAATAGGAGTTTCCGTTAACTGATAGGAGAAATGTGTATGTCGAGGCGTGATACCTATCCAATCCGCATATTTCTGACTGTCGCGGCCCTTACTTTCCTGTTTTCTTTGGCGCCACCAGCGAGAGCATTTGAAGACACCGATAAATACCGGCCGATCGACGAAACCGAGGTCGACAAGACGGTTACGCTGACGGGGCGCGATCTCACCTACCAGCAGGTTGTCGAGATCGCCCGCAACGGCGCCAAGGTCGAGCTCAGCCCCGAAGCCCGCCAGCGTTCGGCCGATGCTTATGGTCTTCTGCTGCAGGGCGCTGCCGAGAACGTCACCATCTATTGGTTCAATCGCGGCGCCGGCGATCAGCGCGAGACGGTGATCTTCTCGGGCGATCCCACGACGCCGGAGAACACCAAGCTCCTGAAGGACCAGCAACTCGCGCGCTTCAAGGATGGTGTCAGGGATGGCTATGGGCCGGAGATCCGGGAGGAAGCGCTGGTGCGCGCCATCATGGCCATTCGCGCCAACACGATGTCCTACGAGGCTGCCAGTCCGCCCCTGACCCAGATCCTCGTCGACATGCTGAACAGGCGCATCACGCCCGTCGTGCAGTCGCGCGGCACGCTCGGCGAGGGCGATCTGAACACCCTGGGCAATATCGGAGCTGCGATGGTCGGGGAGGGGGACGCCTATTACCGCGGTGTCCGGATGCCTGCCTCACAGGCTCTCGCCCAGGCCGGAATCAAGCCTCTCGAACCTTTTGCCGCGGACGAAGCGGCATTGATCAGCACCAATGCCTATGCGCAGGCACAGGCGGTTCTGCTGCTCGAGGACTCCCGCAGGCTGCTGGAATGGACCGATCTCGTCTATGCGATGGACCTGCTGGGCATGAATTCCAGCGTCACGCCGATTTCCGCGCCGGTCCAGTCGATGCGCCCCTATGGCTGGCTCACCTGGAACGCGGCCCGCATCATGGACATGATCAGGGGCAGCTATCTCTTCGATGAGGATGCCGCACGCATCATCCAGGATCCGGAGAGCATGCGGGCCTCGAGCCAGCGGCAGGGCTCAGCCTGGCAGGCCTGGGCGGACCTCAGGGATTCCGTCAGTCTTTCCATCAATTCATCGGATCACAATCCCGCCACCATACCGGGCCTCACTCCGGAAAGCTCTTGGGAACTGAGCACGCCGCAATTCATGAAGTACTACGTCAAGGGCGGCAAGCTCAGCGGTGGCAAGTCGGGCTACATCTTCTCCAACGCGAACTGGGATCCCTATCCGCTCGCCAATCAGGTCGAGGCGTTCACCCTCGCCCTGACGAATATGGGAGTGGTGATCGCCCAGCGGATCGAACGGTTCAAGAACCCGTTCTTCACCGTGGTCAAGCCGGCCGATGTCCTCAGCGCCGAAATGCGGAAGAACGCACCGACATTCGGCGGCTACCTGCCGACCGACCTGTGGCAGGAACTGGCCGAGATGGGTACGCCCGTCGCGCCGGCCGGCCAGGCCATCGTCTCGACCGTCGAGGACCTCCAGGCGCAGACCAGGATCAAGACCGAACGCGCCCGCAAGGCCGTCGACCTCTCCTTCGAACTGCTCGCGCATGACCTGCTGACCGCAAGCTACTGGATGGAGATCCGCAAGATCCAGAACCCGTCCCGCAATTTCGGCAAGGCACCGTCCGCAGCCCTCGCGGCGTTGCGTCAGGTCGTGCCGTGGCAGCAGCCTGCGCAAGACCGCCCCAAACGGCCGATCGGCATGGTGGTCTACGATTTCCTGCAGGCCAATCCGGCATCGAAATTCTATGCTGGTGGGCCGAAGCCCCCGGAAGGCCGGCCAGTACCGAAGGCGGGGCTGCAATAGCCGACTGATGACGGGTGCTGGTCCGGAACAGCGCCCGTCGTATCAGATCGCAAATAAGTCTGACCTGTCATTCCCGGCACCGCCGAAGGCGGTGGGAAGGGAATCCAGGGGCGGCACGGCTTTCGGCCCTGGATTCCCTTCCCACCGCTGCGCTCGGCCGGGAATGACGACACTCCCGTTTGCCTACAGGTCAAACTACCTGACCTGCTATCATTTCGTAGCGCTATGAAGCGTGGTCCTGGCAAAGGGCGGTGTTTTGCCCGAACGAGCCTTGCCCGGCTGGTTCAGTAAGCCTTTTCGTCGAAGATCGGGTCGATCTTGCCGCCCCATTCGCCGTGATAGCGGGCCAGCATCTCGTCGGCGGCGGTGAGGCCGCTTTCGACGACGTCGTCCAGGCCATCGAGGAAGTGCTCTTCGTTCCGGCCTTCCCAATCCTCGATGTTACGGGCCTTGAGGCCCCGGCGCGCAATGGCGAGGGTGCGCAGGGCGATGTCGCGCACGCTTTCATTGCGGAACGGCGTTTTCAGGGCCTGCCGGCTGACGCTGTCGCGCAGGGCCTGACGTTCGGCCTCGCTCCAGTCCTTGACCAGGTCCCAGGCCGCATCGAGCGTGTCGTTGTTGTAGAGCAGGCCGACCCAGAAGGCCGAGAGCGCCGCGAGCTTGCCTGTCGGCCCGGCATCGGCGCCACGCATTTCCAGATAGCGCTTCAGCCGCACTTCCGGGAACAGTGTGCCGAGATGGTTGGCCCAGTCCGACATGGTGGCGCGCTCGCCCGGCAATTGCGGGAGGGTGCCGGCCAGGAGGTCGCGGAAGGAGGAACCGGCCACGTCGTGATAGACCTCGCCGCGCTTGACGAAATAGAGCGGCACGTCGAGGGCATAGTCGACATAGCGTTCGAAGCCCATGCCGTCCTCGAAGGCGAAGGGCAGCATGCCGGTGCGGTCGAGATCGGTATGGCGCCAGACTTCCGAGCGCAGCGACAGGAAGCCATTGGGTTTGCCGTGCAGGAAGGGCGAATTGGCGAAGATGGCGGTGGCGATCGGCTGCAGGGCGAGCGAGACGCGCAGCTTCTTCACCATGTCGGCTTCGGAGGAGAAGTCGAGGTTCACCTGGACCGTCGAGGTCCGGTACATCATGTCGAGCCCCATCACGCCGACCTTGGGCATGTAGTTCGTCATGATCTCGTAGCGGCGCTTGGGCATGCGCGGCGTCTGCTCCCGCGTCCATACCGGCGACATGCCCAGGCCCAGGAAGCGGATGCCGAGCGGTCCGCCGATCTCGCGCACCTGGGCGAGATGGGCGTGGATTTCCGAACAGGTCTGGTGGATCGAGTTCAGGGGCGCGCCGGAGAGCTCGAACTGACCGCCGGGCTCCAGCGAGATGGCGCCGCCGCCGGTGATGTCGAGCATGCCGATGATATGCTCGCCTTCCATGATCGGTTCCCAGCCGAGCATGGCCTGCATGCCCTCGAGCAGCGCGCGGATGCCGTTGGACCCCTCATAGGGAACGGGCTGGTGCGTGCCGGCCCGGAAGGGAAACTTCTCGTGCTCCGTGCCGATGCGGAACTGGGACGGTGGTTTAACGCCCTTTTCGATCCAGGCGACGAGTTCGTCGCGCGAGCCAATGGGGGTTGAATCGATTACGTCGCGGGCCATGCGGGCAGAACCTTACAAAACGGCCCGGACCATAGACAGTGCCATCCGGGAAAACAATCAGGCGCCGACACAAGATCGCGTCAAAAGTGTGAGGAGAAAAGGAGAAGGCAAGTCTCGCCCCTTCCTGCCGCGGTCGGTGCCATGTCTCAGCGCCAGTCTCCGCGAGCAGCCTGCACCAGAGCGAGGGCCGCCACCGCCGCCGTGTCGGCGCGCAGGATGCGGGGGCCGAGCGAAAGGCGGGTGTGGGACGATACCCGGCCGATGGCACTGCGCTCGACATCGTCGAAGCCGCCTTCCGGGCCGATCAGCACGGCGAGCGGGCCCTTGGGAACGCTGGTGAGCGCCTCGAGCGGGCTGGCGATCGCGGCGCTCTCGTCGCAGAAAATCAGATGCACCTCGGGATCCCAGTTCTCGGCAAGGCGCATCAGATTCTGTTCCGGCTTGATTTCGGGCACGGCAATCACGCCGCATTGCTCGGCCGCCTCGATGGCGTTCGCCCGCATGCGCTCGAGATTGACCCGGGAGACCTGGGTGCGACGGGTGATCACCGGTTCGATGGTGCCGACGCCCATCTCCACCGCCTTCTGCACCATGTAGTCGAGCCTTGCGTGCTTGAGCGGCGCGAACAGCCAGCGCAGCGTCGGCATCGGGGTCTGGGGCCGGGTCTGTTCCTCGACCGCCAGGCCGATGCGCTTGCCTTCATGCGCAACCGCGGCAGCGAATTCGCCGTCTGTGCCATTGAAGACCAGGATGCGGGCGCCCGATTTCAGGCGCAGGACATTGCCCAGATAGTTCTGCTGCGTCTTGTCGAGCGCGACGGGCTGTCCTTCGCCGAGCGGCGCATCGACGAAAAGCCGGACGGAAAGAAAATCATAGGCGGCCATGTACCGGGTCTTTTTTCTCTAGAGCAAAGCGCGTCCGGGCATGAACGCTCGTTTGCTGCAATTCTTCGTTTCGAAGCGTCTTTGCGGTTACTGCCGCCATGTTCGAATTACAAAACACACCAAAAAACAGGGGGGCGACACGCCATCAAGCTGCCCCGAACTTGCGAGATCAATAGTTCCTCTGTATCGAGAGTGTCACCACCAATCTTGCGGATGTCCTCATGTTGCGTCTCGTTTCGATTTCCCTCGTCGCCGGCACCCTGCTGGCTGCAGCGCCGGTCGCAGCGCAGGAGTCGGCGCCGATCGGCAATCAGTTCTGCAACAAGGACCTGCAGCCGATGATCGATCGGCGCACGAAGATCGCGACCAATTTGCAATCGATCAACAAGCGCGGTCGGCCCAAGACCTTCGAGCAGGCCAAGAAGACATTCAACGAGTTCTGCGGCAGCCTGTCGTCCTATATCGAGAATGACAAGAAGATGCTGGACTACATGCAGTCCAACAAGGAATTCTGCTCGATCACGGACGAGAACATCAAGCAGATCACGGCCGACCTGACCCAGACTCAGAAAACCAAGGCGAAGATCTGCTCCCATCCGCCGCGCCAGCAGGCCGCACCGCAGCCCGGTCGTGGCGGGGGTGGACCCGCTGCGCCCAAGCCGCCCGTCAATCTGCGCCTGCAGTAAGGGGAGAGCGCCGGCATGGGGCCGCTTCCCGCCGAGGCCGGTCCGACCGGGCTGGCGAACAAGGTGGCCGACGCCCCCACCGGCAATTGGGTCGACCGCTACGCACCGGCTGCCTGGCGGCCTTTTCTGCGCCTGTCGCGCGCCGATCGTCCGATCGGCGGCTGGCTCCTGATGTGGCCATGCTGGTGGTCGGCGGCACTTGCAGCCCTTCACTACGGCACCGTTGGCCAGACGCTCTGGCATCTTGCCCTGTTCCTGATCGGCGCCTTCATCATGCGCGGTGCCGGTTGCACGCTCAACGACCTCGTGGATCGCGACATCGACGACAAGGTCGAGCGCACGCGCTCGCGGCCAATCCCGTCGGGGCAGGTCACCGCCCTTGCCGCCGCGGTCTGGCTGGGGGCCCAGGCCCTGGCTGGCCTCGTCATCCTGCTGCAATTCAATCTTTTCGCCGTGCTGCTGGGTATTTCATCGCTGGCGGTCGTAGCGATCTATCCCTTCATGAAGCGCATCACCTCCTGGCCGCAAGCCGTTCTCGGCCTTGCTTTTTCCTGGGGAGCGCTGATGGGCTGGGCGGGTGCTGCAGCAGGGCTGGCCCAGCCGGCGCTGCTGTTGTTCGCCGGATCGGTGCTGTGGGTGATCGCCTATGACACCATCTATGCCTGCCAGGACAAGGAGGACGATGCGATCGTCGGCGTACGCTCGACGGCGCTGCTGTTCGGCGACAGGGCGCGTAGCGCGGTCGGTGCCTTCTACGCCGGCGCCGTAGTGCTGATCGGGCTGGCCTTGACGGCCAACGGAGCCGGCCTGCTGTCCTATCTTGGCCTCATCGGTTTTGCTTTTCATCTCGCCCAGCAGGTCGTGCGCTTCGATCATCGCGACGGTGGGCTGTGCCTGATCCTGTTCCGCTCCAATCGCGATGCCGGTGCCATCCTGTTTGCGGGCCTGATGGCGGATGGCCTCTGGAACTGGTTTTGAGGCGGCCGTCAGGCCATCACCGCGGGCAGGGCCGCAGCAAGGGCATCGACCGTCACGCGTACCTTCAGCGGCAGATGGGGCGTTTCAAGCCATAGCGCATAGGCATCGTAGAGATAGTCCGGCTGATCCGGCAGGAGCTTGACCAAGGCGCCAGCCGTGATGCGCTCGCGGACCAACCAGGAGGGAAGCCAGGCCAGGCCCATGCCGGCTGTCGCCGCGTCGGCGATGGCGGCGAGATCGTCCAGCCGCAATCGGCCGTTCGGCATGAACTCGCGTGGCTGTCCTTGCGCTGTCGGGAAAAGCCAAGGGCGAATCCGGCCTGAGCGGCGATAGATGACGCAAGCATGACCGGCGAGATCCTCGACCCCTAGGGGCGTGCCATGATCGGCGAGGTAGGAGGGGGCGGCGCACAGGATCATGCGCTGGCGCGCGACACGGCGCGCGATGATGCCGGCCCTGTCGTCGAGCACGCCGGTGCGGATCGCCAGATCGCAACCGTTCTCGGCAAGATCGACGATGGGATCGCCGAGCGACAGGTCGAATTCGAGGGCGGGATGCCGCCGTGCGAGTTCCAGCAGGACCGGCATGATGCAGTGCCGGCCGAACAGGGCGGGCATGGCCACCCGCAATTTGCCCCGTGGTTCGGACAGTTGGTCCGCCGCGAGGGCGTCCGCGGCCTCGGCTTCCGCGAGCACGACGCGGCAACGTTCATAATAGGCCCGGCCGAACTCCGTCAGGCTCTGACGGCGGGTGGTTCGGTTGAGCAGGCGGACGCCGAGACGCTCTTCCAGGAAGCGGACATGCTTGCCCACCATCGGCCCGGACAGATCGAGGGCCGCGGCCGCCGCGGCGAAGGAGCCGAGATCGACGGCTCTGACGAAGACGGCCATGCTTTCGAGGCGGCCCATTATTCAAAACCAACGGTTTCTTCTTCTCTGCCGAAACCGTCATTTATCGCGAAAAATCGCCGGTGCATAGCTCATTCAGTTCAATTGATTAGGAGTTACAGTGATGTCTCGTGTCGTTCGCTTCCATCGCCATGGCGGCCCGGAGGTCCTGCGCATCGAGGAAGCAGAACTTCCGCTGCCGGACCGGGGCGAAATCCGCATTCAGGTCAAGGCGCTGGGACTGAACCGGGCGGAAGCCTTGTTGCGCCAGGGCAGCTATATCGAGACGCCGACCCTGCCCTCGGGACTTGGCCTGGAGGCTGCGGGCGTGGTTGAAAGCCTGGGTCCCGGCGTGGGTGGCTTCTCGCTTGGCGATGCCGTCAGTATCGTCCCGCCGCAATCGATGGTGCGCTGGCCGGCCTATGGCGAACTGGCGACCTTTCCCGCCGGCCTCGTCGTCAAGCATCCGCCGTTACTCGGTTGGGCCGATGCCGCAGCGCTCTGGATGCCATATCTTACCGGCTATGGGGCCTTGATCGACATTGCCAAGGTTCGACCGGGTGAGTTCGTGGCGATCACGGCCGCCTCGAGCAGCGTGGGGCTGGCGGCGATCCAGATCGCCAATCATCTTGGCGCCCGGCCGATCGCGATCACGCGGACCTCCGCCAAGCGACAGGCGCTGCTGGATCACGGCGCCGGCGATGCCATTGCGGCCGAGGAGGAAGATCTCGAAGCACGCCTGAGGGCGATCGCCGGGCCGCAAGGGGTGAGGGTGGTGTTCGATGCGATCGGTGGTCCGCTCTTCGTACCGCTCACGGCCGTCATGGCGCGTGGCGGCATGCTGATCGAATATGGCGGCCTGAGCAGCGAGCCGACGCCTTTTCCGCTGTTCACGGTATTGAGCAGGAGCCTGACGCTGCGCGGCTATCTCGTCCACGAGATCACGGGCGATCCCGCGCGCCTCGAGGCTGCCAAGGCCTTCATCCTCGATGGAGTGCAAAAAGGTGCGCTTCGTCCCGTGATCGCCAGGACCTTCGCCTTCGAGCAGATCGTCGAGGCTCACCGCTTCCTGGAGAGCAACCAGCAACTCGGCAAGGTGGTGGTGACATTGTAAACGATCTGCCCCGGTTCCGGTCGCAATGCGATTGTCCGGAACCGGGATGCTGATTTCAGAAGGGTTCAGTGCTCCTGCAACTGTTCGGCGAAGCGGATCAGGTTGCCGTGGCAATCCGTGATCGAGAATTCGCGCGTCCCCCAGGGCTTGGCGTCGAGATGGCCCTTGCGGTGCACGATATTGAGCGCATTGAAATGCTCGTAGAGTGTCGCGATGCCGGTGACTTCCAGCCAGCAGCTGGTCGCCTGCGGTACCCGGCGATTGCCGGTCAGCCAGAAGCTGAGGCGCACGCCGTCGCGATGCAGGAGCAGGAAGGAAATATCGCTGTGCAGCACCTCGAAGCCGAGCTTCTGGTAGAACTGCGTGGTCTCCTCGAAACTGAGCGAAGCGAGGGTGGGGATTGCACCGGTGAGGCGTGCGGTCACGGCCTGGTTCATGAGGTTGCCACCTTTTCCAGGATGCCGCGCCAGACTGCCTGCTGAACGGCAGTGGCACCATCGTCGGCGCGCAGCCGCGCGGCCTCGCCGCCTGAGGCGAGGTGCAGCACCAGGCTCGGCCTGTCGCCGGGCTCGACGCTGCCGCCAGACAAGGGTTTCTCGTTGAGATGCCAGTCGAAGCCGGGGTCGAGCACGTTGAGCCAGGGGCCCATCCTGACGATCCGTACCAGCGGCCCGCAATGGCTCTGCCTGACGCCGTGATTGGCGACTTCCAGCCGGACCGGAATGGCCTCGGCGGCTGCAGCCTCCAACACAGCCTGGAGGTCGACCGGGGTGCCGGCCGGAGCGGCTTCCGCCGCCATTGCGGCAGGGCGGGAGAAGGAGATGGGCTGTACGTCCTCCGGCCAGGCAAGATCCGCCAGGAGCCGTTCGAACGCGGCATGATCGGCCTTGTCACGGGCGTAGATCTTCCAGAGCGCGTTGCCCGCCGCATCGAACAACTGGATGCTGCGCAACGGTCCCTTGGGGTTGGCATCCTCCACATAAAAGGCGTGCGCGATCGTTGAAGGTATCAAGGTAAGGTCGAACCCGGTGCCGGAGAAACGAATCTCACCATCGGAGTCGACGCCGACAGGGAAGGCCACATCCTTTTCATGCACGGCCGACTCATTGCGGATGAGTGACATGACGGTATCCAGGTGCGGCAAGGCAGCGCAGAGCGCGTCGATCCGGACAGCCAGGCGTTTCACACCTTCGTCGATCCGGGTCTCCAGCAGGGCGGCTTCCGAAACCCCCAATTGCGCCGCGGCATCGCGAATGCGCAATCCGGACTGACTTTCCCGGAGAGACTGCCACCGTTGTTTTAACTCGCTCATTTCCCTTCTTTCCTTCGGTTCTGATCGGCGCAAAATAGAAAAATTCAAAACTGGACGTCACAAGGAGTTATGCAGTTTAGAATAAAGAAAAACTGCGCAAATTATGCTAATAAAATCAGGCATTAATTCCTTGACACGTCCTGTTTGCTGCCGCAAATCGCTCAAAATTGTATGAAACGGCGTCTGCTTCTACAAGATAAATTATCTGCAGCGCAGTTTTGAATAATTATACGTTGCGGAGCCGAGATGGTCAGGTCGAATTACATGCGCAGTCGCAGCCTTGCGACAGTAGCTGCTCTAGCCTTGCTGGCGGGAAGCGTGACGCTGGCACGCGCCCAGCAGGCGCCGGCCGGCCAGGCTGCCGCAGCCGACGAGCCGGTGGTGCTCGATACCGTAACGGTAACGGCGACCAAGACGTCGGAGAAGCTGATCGACACGCTGGGCGGCGTCAGCCAGATCACCCAGGCGGAGATCGACCGGGCCCAGCCCGCTTCGGTTTCGGATCTGTTGAAGACAGTGCCGGGCGTCACCACGCAGGTGAGTTCGAACGACCCGATGCAGTCGATCAACATTCGCGGCATGCAGGATTTCGGCCGCGTCAACGTCTTGGTCGACGGTGCGCGGCAGGACTACCAGATCTCCGGCCACAACGCGAATGGCAGCTTCTATCTTGAGCCCGAATTCATCGACAATATCGACATCGTGCGCGGGCCGATCTCCAACCTCTACGGCTCGGGCGCTATCGGCGGCGTCGCCTCCTTCACCACCCGCGGCATCGATTCCATCCTGACGCCGGACCAGAACTGGGGCGTGGAGCAGAAGGTCGGCGTTTCCTCCAACGGCCTCGGTGCCTTCACCTCGACCTCGGCGGGCATGCGCTTCGGCACCGTCGCCGACATCTATGGCCAGTTCATCTATCGCGGTGCCGGTGACTATCGCGACGGCGACGGCGATCGCGTCCGCGATACCGGCAAGAACAATTTCGGTGGGTTGTTCAAGGTCAACTATCATCCCGGCGATGGGCAGACCATCAGCCTCAGTGCGCTCAGCCAGAAGTTCGACTACGACAACAATGGCACTAGCCAGGGCGGTTCGCGTTGGCGCAACGACGTCACGACTTCGACCTTCACTGCGGGCTACAAGTTCGAAAGTCCCGACAATCCCCTGATCAACTTCAGCGCCAAGGCGTATTACTCGCAGACGGAAAACCAGCAGACCATCCTGGTTCCGAACGCGACCTACCAGGCGCTCGGGGTCCAGCCCGGCGACAAGCTCTTCGATCGCATCGGCACCTTTGGCTTCGACGTCTACAACACGTCACGCTTCTCGACCGGCAGCATCGATCACGCCCTGACCTATGGCGCGGATGCAGCCTTTGACAAGGTCAAGACCCAAGATCGAGCCGGCGGTTACGTATCGGCGCTGACACCGTCCGGCGACCGACGCCTGCTGGGCGCCTATATCCAGGATGAGATGCGCTATGGCGGCTGGCTGCGCGTTCAGGCGGGCCTTCGCTATGACGACTATCGTCTCGAGGGGGGGCAATATAGCTCGAGCGGATCACACTGGTCTCCCAAATTCACTGTGGGTGTGACCCCGATCAAAGGTATCGAACTCTACGGCACCTATGCCGAGGGCTATCGTGCGCCATCTATTACAGAAACGCTGATCTCCGGCACACATCCCTATCCGGCCTTCATCATCCTGCCCAATCCGAATTTGCGCCCGGAAGTCGGCCGGAACTTCGAGGCTGGAACCAACATCAAATATGACAACGTCTTCCGTGACGGTGACAATTTCCGGGCCAAGATCACCGGCTTCGTCAACAATGTCGAAGACTACATTGACATGGCGTCCACCGGTGACTCCTATCTGGTGCCCTTCATACCCGGCATGCCGGTCAGCGTCTGCCAGTTCCAGCCGCAGCTGTGTTTCCCCATTCAGTCGCAGCAATATGTGAACATCGCCAAGGCGCGCCTGATGGGTGTCGAATTGGAGGCAGCGTATGACTGGGGTGGCGGTTTCGTATCGATTGCCGGCTCGCACACCAATGGCAAGAACAGGATTACCGGCCTGCCGCTCAACACCGTAGCGCCCAACAAGGTCAGCGGTACCGTGGGCTTGCGCTTTCTGGACGACCGCCTGACGATCGGTTCGCGCGTCACCCTGGTCGGTGCGACGTCCCGCAAGGTGACCGAGCCAACCGGCGGCTATGGCCTGGTCGACGTCTTTGCCAGCTACAAATACAGCGACAATGTCAGCGCCAGCCTGGCTGTCGATAACATCTTCGACCGCCGCTACAAGGCGTTCCTCAACTCCGACTACTCCACCGGCCTGGCGGCGAAGTTCGCGCTCACCGTCAAGCTCGCAGGCAAGTGAGGAGGCGGTGATGGGAACTCCCGAACTCAGTCGCCGTAATATCCTGGCCGGTGCGTTCGCCTTGCTGGCCCTGCCGTCCATGGCGCGCGCCGAAGGCATCCAGCGCGTGGTCTGCGCCGGGGCGGATGTCACAGAGATCGTGGCCAGGCTGGCCGGCGTCACGGTCATCCAGGGCGTCGATTCCACCTCCAAGGCGCCGCCCGAGGTGACCAAGCTGCCGTCCATCGGTTATCTCAGGCAGATCTCGGTGGAGGGCATCCTTTCCCTCAAGCCGGACATCCTGATCGCCAATCGCGACCTCGGACCGCCGACCGCGGTCGAGCAATTGCGCAGCACGGGACTGCGCATCGAGATCGTCGCCTTCCCCCTGAGCGGGGAGGGCATGGCCGCCAAGATCAAGCATGTCGGCGCCTTGCTCGGGCGCGAGAAGGACGCCGAGGCGCTGGCCGCGACGGTGAGCGCCACCATGGTCGACGTCTCCAAGCGCCTCGACGGCATCACCAGTCATCCCAGTATCGGCTTCATCCGTTCCATTGATGGCGGCACGCCGATGGCAGGCGGCAAGATGGGGCTGGTCGATGCCACCTATGCCCTGGCCGGCGGCGCCAATGCCTTCGGCGACTTCCCCTTGTTCAAGCCGGTGTCGCGCGAGGTGCTCGCTGCCACGCCGCCGGATTTCATCCTGGCCGACAGCGCGGTTGTTTCCAATACCGGCGGCGCGGCGGCCTTTCTCGATCAGCTGGGATTGACCTCGGCCTTTGCGGGCCGGCCCGACCGGCTGGTCGAGACCGATCTTTCCACGCTGTTCAGTTTCGGGCCATCGGCGGCCACGCAGATCCAGTCGCTGGCGCGGCGCCTGCATCCGGATCGGTTCTCGGGGTAGGGTGATGAGTCTGGTGCAAGTCACACCGCGAAGCCTTGCGCAAGGCCTCTCGCCGCATCGGCGGGAGGCTTTGGTGCAGGCCGGCCTGGCGCTGCTGCTGGCGGCTGTCCTGGCCATGGGCCTCAGCTTCGGCGGCGTGCGCATTCCCGTCTCGACCTGGTTCTCGACGGCGATGGGCAGCTGGGATCTCTATTCCGGTATCCTGGTCAATATCCGCCTGCCGCGCGTGCTGCTGGGTGCGCTGGTCGGGGCGGGGCTGGCCATGTCCGGCGCCGGCATGCAGGCCCTTTTCCGCAATCCCCTGGCCGATCCCGGGCTGACGGGGGCGGCTTCCGGCGGCATCCTCGCCGTGGTCGCCGGCATCGTTCTGCTGGAACATGTGGGCGGCACAGGCGGTCTCGGCAGCTATGCGCTGCCGGCCGCTGCTGCGGCGGCCTGCGGCCTGACCACGGTGATCACCTATCGCATCGCGCGCGACCGTGACGGCCATGTCAGCATCGCCAATCTCCTGCTGGCCGGCATCGGCATCAACGCATTGGCCATGGCCGTGATCGGCCTGTTCATCACCATCGCCGACGACACCCAGCTCCGCTCGATCCAGTTCTGGATGATGGGCTCGCTCTCGGGCGCCAACTGGGTCGCCGTTGTGGCGACGGGCCTGGCGCTCTTGGTTGCCGCCCTGTTGATGGCCCAGCAGGCTCGCGGGCTCGACGCCTTCACGCTCGGCGAAAGCGAAGCCTTCCTCTCCGGCGTCGACACCGTCCATCTCAAGCGCACGGTGATCGCCGCGACGGCCCTGGCGATCGGCGCGGCCGTCGCCTTCACCGGCCTGGTCGGCTTCGTCGGCCTGATCGCACCCCATTGCGTGCGCCTGCTGGGCGGGCAGCGCTACCGTTTCGTGCTGCCGGCCTCGGCCCTGCTGGGAGGGGCGCTGGTGGTGGCGGCCGATACGGTGGCCCGGGTCGCGATCACGCCGGCCGAGCTGCCGATCGGCCTCGTCACCAGCCTGATCGGCGGGCCGGTCTTCATCGCCATTCTGAAGAAGGCCCAGCGCGCATGAGCCTCCAATTCGGCAATCTGCAAGTCCGTAATCTCACGGTCGAGCGCAACGGCCGCCCGGTGCTGCACGACGTCTCGTTCGCAGCCGGAGCCGGCCGCGTTCTCATCGTGATGGGGCCGAACGGCGCCGGCAAGACGACCTTGCTCGCCGCGATCGGCGGAGCGATCAAACCGGCCGGCGGTGGGATCGACTTCGGCGGGGCTCCGCTCACCGGCCTGCGCCCGGCGGCGATGGCGGCCCAGCGTGCCTATATGGCGCAGCATTTCGATTGTCCCTTTGCCTATAGCGTCGAGGACATCGTGGCCCTGGGCCGGCTCTGCCATGCCGGTACGCCGCGCGCCGCACAGGACAAGGCGGCAATTGCGGCAGCGCTTGCCAGCGCCGATCTCGCATCCCTGGCCCGCCGTCCCGTCACCATGCTCTCCGGCGGCGAACGCCAGCGCGTGGCCTTCGCCAAGGCCGCGGCACAGATCTTCGACCGCAGCATGGCGGGCGAACCGCATCTCGTCATCCTGGACGAGCCGGTGTCCAGCCTCGATCCCGAACACCAGCACCGCCTGCTCGGCCAGGCCCGGCAGCTGGCCAGGCAGGGCGCGACCGTGGTGGTCACCCTGCACGACCTGACGCTGGCCTCGATCTATGGCGACGATGCGCTGGTGCTCGATCGCGGCCGCATTGCGGCGCAGGGTGCCATGGCCGAAACTCTCACACCTTCCCTCATCGAGCGTGTCTTCAAGGTGCGCGTGGGTACCGCCATCCAGGATGGCGGCCCCAGCATCATGCACGCCGTTCCACAGGACCAAGCCGCATGATGAAATTGTCCCGCTTCACCGCCGTTCTCGCCGTATTGGTGCCTGTTCTGGCGCCCCTGCCGGCCCTGGCCGCTGATGTGTCGATCGACCTCAACAAGCTCGAGACCCAGAACGGCAATTGCCGACTGACCATGGTGCTGGTGAACGCAAGCGCGGAAGCGGCGCAGAGCTTGCGCGCCGATCTGGTGATGTTCGGCGCGGATGGCGTGGTCGCCAAGCGCCTGGCCGTCGATCTCGCCCCGATCCCGGCCAGCAAGACCATCGTCAAGGCCTTCGATGTCGCCGGGCTCGCCTGCGAGGGCATCGGCAGCATCCTGCTCAACGACGTGCCGACCTGCCAGTTCGCCAATGGCAAGGCAGGGGCTCCTTCCTGCCTCGAGGCAGTCAGCGTCAGTTCGAAGGCAGGCCCCAAATTCTTCAAGTGAGGCCAAATTCTTCAAGTGAGGCTTGGTTCAAACGGGTGTCGAAACAAAGAGTGAGAGCGAGAGTGTCATGACCGAAACCGCCACGCATTTTTCCTTCGTGAATATGCTGCTCAACGCCGATCCGGTGGTGAAGGGTGTCATGCTGATCCTCGTGATCTCTTCGGTCTTGTCCTGGGGGCTGGGTTTCGAGACGGTGAGGCGGCAGGCGAAGCTTCGCCGGCTGCTGAAAGCCGCAACCGGCAAGGGTCTCGGCGCGGCACCGGTCGTGGGCCAGGCCTTGCATGCGCAGGGCGAGCAATCGGCCGGGCTTGCCGTGCCCGGCGAGACCGGCGGCGAATATCGGGGGCGCATCGAACGCGCGATGCGCGAGGCGGCTGGCGGGCTGGTGGGTGCCAGCGATGCCGGCTTGTCGATCCTCGCCACCATCGCCGCCGTGACGCCCTTCATCGGCCTGTTCGGCACGGTTTGGGGCGTGATGAACTCCTTCTCCGCCATCGCCGGCGCCAACGACACCTCGCTGGCCACCGTCGCCCCCGGCATCGCAGAAGCCCTGTTCACCACGGCGCTCGGCCTGGTTGCGGCCATTCCCGCCCTGATCGCCTATAATCGGCTGTCCCAGGGCATGGCCGGCCTCGGCCGGCTGTTCGAGCAGATCCTGCGCCGTGAAGCGGAAACCATGGCGGCCCGCCGCGGAACGTCGGCCAAGGTCGCAGGCTTCAGGGAGGCTGCGGAATGAGCTTCTCCCTCCAGGACCCCGAAGGCGGCGATGCATCCGGTCATGCGTCTTGGGCGCCCAAGGCCGTTTCGGACATCAATGTGACGCCCTTCGTCGACGTCATGCTGGTGCTGCTCATCGTTTTCATGGTGACGGCGCCCATGCTGGCAGCCGGCGTCAAGGTCGACCTGCCCAAGGCGAGTGGCGTGGCGGCGATGTCACCGACCAAGGAGCCGCTGGTGGTTTCGATCAAGGCGGACGGCTCCCTCTATATCGGGCAGGAAGCCCGCAGCGGTGAGGCTTTCGACACCGATATCCGTGCCCGTCTCGCCGCCGATCCCAAGGTGATGGCCCATATCCGCGCCGATGCCAGCGTGCCCTATGAGAAGGTGCTGGACCTGATGGCCGATCTCAGCCGCAACGGCGTCAGCCAGCTCGCTTTCATCGGCAAGGCCGACAAGGCGGCTGCCCAGCCATGACATCGGCCGACATCTTCAGGGACTGGCGGGTCGGCATGATCGCGGGAGCGGCGCTCCTGCATCTGACGGCGTTCGCCGGCGCCTGGGTGATGGTGCCGCATGACGGGGTCGAGACGCGCCTCGATCGCCCGATCGAGGCATCGCTGATGCCGGCGCCTTCGAATGATGCCGTAAACGAGATAAGCTCGCCACTGTCGCAAGAGGTCGTCTCGCCGGTAGCTGAGAGCGAGACGCTGACTGAGGATACGGTCACGGAGATACCGCCTGATGCGGTGGCCGCCGAACCAGTGACGCCTCCCGAGCAAACCTTGGAGCTCCCGCCCGTTCAGGCGACCGAGGAGACACCGCCGAAGCCTGTCGAGCCTGATAGAATGGCAGCCCTGACGCCGGATATCGTTACCACGAGGTCGACCCAGCCAAGCGAGACGGTTCCGGCCGTTCCCGAGACTGTGCCGAGCGAAACGGTGGTCCAGAAACCGGCACCCGAAAGACCGAAGCATAAGGTGGAGAAGCCCAAGGAGCAGCCCTTGAAGAAGAAGGTGGTCGAAACGCCGATCAAGGACAAGCCGGAGGTCAAGCGGCTGGCCAAGCTCGACACGACCGTACAGACGCGTCGCGCGCAGCAGGGCGGGCAGGGTGCAATGTCGGATATAGGTGTCGCCGACAGTGCCCGAAGCAATGGGGCTGCAGTCAAAAAATACAACTCAATACTTGTCGCAGCCGTGAATAGCCGTGTCAGGGCCATGGGCGGAATCGCGTGCCAGGGCGGCAGGCGTGCCAATGTTGGCTTTAATGTTTCTGCATCGGGCAGCGTTGGCGGCGTACGTCTCAGCAGCCCGTCAGGGGACGCCGCACTGGACCGAGCCGCACTTGCGGCCGTTCGAGCGATATCGCCGCCACCTCCACCGGGAGGTGCCGTCTCGCGTATCGTCCCCGTTCAATGCCCAAGATCTTAACTCAAGAAAGGAACTACCCATGTTCATCGCCATGAATCGCTTCCAGGTGAAGAAGGAAGCCACCGCGGATTTCGAGACCGTCTGGCGCGATCGCGAAGTGCATATCGACAAGCTGCCCGGCTTCGTCTCCTTCCACCTGCTGCGCGGTCCGGAGCGGGAGGACCATGTGCTGTATTCCTCGCATGTGGTCTGGCGCTCCAAGGCTGATTTCGAGGCCTGGACCCAGTCGGAGGCCTTCCGCCTGTCGCATCGCAATGCCGGCAAGGGCCCGGCGCTGACGCTCGGCCATCCCGTCTTCGAAGGCTTCGAAGTCCTGCAGACATTGGATGCGCCGGCCGAAAGCAAGGCGGCTTAAAGCGTTTTGCGATTTGGTGGTCACGCCAAGAATCGCAAAGACGCGCCGAACCAAAGAGTGAGAGCAAACAAGCGTTTCCGTCTAAACGCGGTTTGCTCTCGTCATCACGCATTTCCCCTCCACGAGGGGAATGACGGGCGGGTTTCGGCCGCGTCCTCCCGGGAGAAGGCGACCTCCAGCTTCCGGGTGGACGAGGGCAGGGACCCGCCCGTTTTCTATGCAAAGACAGAGATGTCTGGAACAGGTGTCCCTGCGAATAGATACTTACCTTCCGGGGCGAACGCGGGATTGGCGGGTCGATCTCTCGATCGACCGTCTTCGCCCTCTCTCACGCTCAGCGTTTCCAAGATGGTTGATCGGGAGATGGACCCTCCGATCTCGCACGCTCCCTCTCACAACGCTGCCCGCTTGAGAATATCCGCCGTCTCGGCATTGGCGGGGTAGAAACATTCCAGCGCCAGTTCCGACAGGGTGATGTCGACCGGCGTGCCGAACACGGTGGTGGTCGAGAAGAAGGACATCAGGCCCTGCGGTGTCCTGAGCTCGAAAGGCACGACGATGCCGCCGAGGTCGGCGCGGGGCTTGGGGCGCGAGGCCGGCGCCGGATAGGCGGAAAGCTCTTCCAGGAGCCGGGCCAGGACCTCGTCGCCGCTGACGGCGATCTGTTGGCGCAGGCGTTCGAGCAGGTGGTCGCGCCATTCGGGCAGATTGGCGGTATGGGGCGCAAGGCCGCCGGGATGCAGGCCGAGGCGCAGCACATTGACCGGCGGCTCCAGCAGGCTCTTGTCGGCAACCCCGACCAGCAGAGGTGCGATCGCCTTGTTGGCGGCGACCAGCGTCCAGTGGCGGTCGACGGCGAGGGCAGGATAGGGCTCGTGCCCCCCGATCACCAGGTCGATCGCCTCGCGGGCCGGAGCGAGGGCCGGATCGTCCAGTCCGCGCTCCTGATAGATCGGCGCATAACCGGCCGCGAGCAGCAGGGCATTGCGCTCGCGTAGCGGCACTTCCAGCCTCTCGGCCAGATGCAGCACCATTTCGCGGCTCGGCTTGGAACGGCCGCTTTCCATGAAACTGAGGTGGCGCTGCGAGATTTCCGCTTCCAGCGCGAAATCGAGCTGGCTCATGCGGCGATGCTGGCGCCAGGCACGCAGATGGTCGCCAACCCCCCGGGCGGCCCTCGCTTGCGGCGAGGCGCCCGGGCGGCGGACAGCCTGGATATTGCTGCGGGCGCTCATGCCGCCGCCGGAACCTGGTCGAGGAAACCGCTGACCTGGTGCAGCCGCCCCTGGTCGAGCCGGGCAAAATCGGTGCCCTTGATCGGACCATCCGCGCCGGCCGGGCCGAGCTGCCAGGAGAAACGGACATGGTCGCCATGGCCGTCCGCCTCGCCGATCAGGGAGAAGCGAAAATCGGGGAAGCGCTGCTGCACGGCTGCGATCAGCCCGTCGATCTCGTCATGGCCCTGGCCGCGCATCAGCGGATCGACATAGAGCGCGTCCTGTGCCCAGGAGGCGCTCAGCAAGGCGCGCCGGCGCGCAGGATCGGTTTCGTTCCAGGTGGCGATATAGATACGGGCGATGGTGGCGGGATCGGTCATCGAAGGGTTTCCTTTTGCAAGCCTGACTGCTTCAGGCCCGCTCAGCATGGCCGGCAGAAGGGGGCCTCTCAATTACGCGCGGGGTAATCAAGGCAGCGGTCTTGGACGAATCTTTCCAAAGGCACATTATCGCCGTTGTCGATTGCCTGCATCGTCGGGTGGTCTCAAATTTGAGACCACCCAAAACGGCATGGTTCCCGCCCACCGGCAGGCCGCAATTTCGCGAGCGGAGAACAATGTGTCCCTTGATCCACCGCCCGCCGGCCTTGTCAGCGACCGTCTTCTGCTCAGGTCTTTCACACCGGATGACGCCGACGAGATCTTCGCCTGCATCACGCCGAGCCTGACGCGTTTCATGGCATGGGAGCCTTTGCCGTCACGCGAGGCCTTTGCCTCGATTTGGCGCAATTGGGAGACCTTGGCCGAGGTCGGCAGCGACCATATTTTCGTCGTCCGCCGACGGGACGGACTGTTCCTCGGTCTGGTCGGGCTTCATCGGGCCGGGAGCAGGACGCCGGAACTCGGCATCTGGATCCGGGAAGACGAACATGGGCGCGGCTATGGCCGTGAGGCTGTCGCAGCGATTGCCGACTGGGCATCCGAGGATCCGGCCGTGCGCTATTTCGAATATCCCGTCGCAGAGGCGAATCTGGCGAGCCGTCGGATTGCCGAGGGTCTGGGTGGAATCCCGGCAGCAGAGCGGCGCGACAGGAAATATACCGCGGTGATTTATCACGTGCCGCGGCGACGCCGCTGATACGTCTTATACGGCCAACCGCTCCGAACCCATGGTTCTCGCTTGCACGTGCTGGCCTGCTCGCCTAAATCCGAGCCATGATCGAGAAGGATGGGGCAGGGCGTATGGCCCGGGGGTTGAGTGCGGGCGAGGCGTTGCCTCTGCTGATCGAGGCTGTCAGGGAAGCGGGCGATATCGGGCTCGGCTTTGCGCGCGAGGGTGCCCGCGTCTTCGACAAGGCCGACAAGTCGCCCGTCACCGAGGCGGACCTTGCCATCGATGCCCATCTGGCCAAGCGGCTGCGCGGCCTGTCCGGCGCGATCGGCTGGCTGTCCGAGGAGGCCGTCGACACGGACGAGCGTCTGGACAAGCAGCAGGTCTGGGTAGTCGATCCCATCGACGGCACGCGCGGCTTTATCGCCGGCAATGGCGAATGGGTGATCTCGGCTGCGCTGGTTGAAGCCGGGCGGCCGCTGGCAGGGGTGCTCTTTCGTCCCAGCAATGGCGATCTCTATACGGGCGGCCATGGCCTGGGTGCCTTCAAGAATGGCGTCGCGCTGAGGGCCAGGCAGGGCGCTCTTGCTTCGATCCGCACGCTTGCCGGGCCCAAGCCGATGTTCGATCTGGCCCAGCGCACCCTGCCTCGGGTCGAGCGGGCCTCGTCGATGTCATCGCTGGCGCTGCGCATCGCCATGGTGGCGGAGGGGAGCGTCGACGGTGCTTTCGCTTCGGGATCCTCCCATGATTGGGACATCGCGGCGGCCGACATCATTCTCAGCGAGGCCGGTGGGCTTCTCACCACCGTGGCCGGCAAGGACATCGTCTATAACCGCCCCGACCCCGTGCACCGGCCGCTCGTCATGGCCGGGCGCGAGCGCCAGGGCGCTTTGGTTGCCCTGTTCGAGGGCATGATTTGAATTTTAGAGCAAAATGACTTTTCCCTGAATCGCCATTTTGCTCTAACTCTTTGTTTTAACGCGTTTTCTTGATCTGGAAATCTGTCAGTTATTCTTGAAGACGCCATAGGAGCATGGGATGAGCGAACCTCAGAAACAATTGCTGCATCTGGTCTTTGGCGGCGAGTTGAGCTCGATCGAAGGCGTGGAGTTCAAGGATCTTCAGGGCCTCGACATCGTCGGCATCTACCCCAATTATGCCAGCGCCCAAGCGGCCTGGAAGGCCAAGGCCCAGGCGAGCGTCGACAATGCCCAGATGCGCTATTTCATCGTGCATCTGCATCGTCTGCTTGATCCGACGACCGACACGACGAAACGCTCGTAATCCTGCATGATCAAGAATATCGGCCGATCCCACTTCGTGCAGAAGGCCATCGGCGAGGGCCTCGCCGCATGGCTGAAACTCGTGCATGGCACCAGCCGCTTTGCCGACAGTCCGGCCGATCTCTACGGGCCCATTCGCGATCAGTATCCCTATATCGTGGCGATGTGGCACGGGCAGCATTTCCTGGTGCCCTTCATGCGCCGCGAGGGCCACGAGTTCCGCATCCTGATCTCGCGCCATGGCGATGGCGAGATCAATGCGGTTGCGGTGACGCGTCTGGGGCTCGGCCTGGTGCGCGGCTCGGGCGGCAGGCCCCAGCGCCAGCACCACAAGGGCGGTCCCGCGGCCCTGCGCGAACTGGTGGCGACCCTGAAGGACGGCCAGTCGGTCGGCGTGACGGCAGACGTGCCGCGCACCGGCGGCGTGGCCGGGCTCGGCATCGTCACGCTTGCGCGATTGTCGGGGCGACCGATCGTGCCGGTTGCGGTGGCGACCTCGAACATGATCCAGCTCTCCACCTGGGACAAGGCCGTGATCAACATGCCCTTTTCGCGTGGCGCCTTCGTGGTCGGCGATCTCGTGCATGTGCCCGAAGATGCCGATAAGGCGTTGATGGAGGAGAAGCGCCTTGAGGTCGAGAACGCCCTCGATGCGGCGCATCGCACGGCCTATGCCATGGTCGGGCGCACCTTCGTGAAGGCAGGCACGTGAGCACAGTGCTTCCCCTCAGCCTCAAGGCCTACCGGCTGGCGACGAGCTGCTTTCGCCCGTTCGCCGGCCTGCTGCTGGACAAGCGCCAGCGCCGTGGCAAGGAGGATGCTTCACGCCGGTCCGAACGCCTCGGCATTGCCGGCCGGCCTCGGCCCGAGGGGCGGCTGGCCTGGCTGCACGGCGCCAGCGTCGGAGAAGCCATCACTCTGCTTCCGCTGGCGACGCGCCTGGCGGGCGAAGGCTATCGCATCCTGATGACGACGGGTACCGTCACCTCGGCGGCCCTGATGGCCGAGCGCCTGCCGGCCGGGGCGATCCATCAGTTCGTACCGCTCGACATATCAGCCTATGTCAGGCGTTTCCTCGATCACTGGCGGCCGGATCTCGTCTGTTTCCTGGAATCGGAGCTCTGGCCGGGGATGATCGCCGAGATCAACGCGGCCGACATCCCCTTGGCGCTGGTCAACGGGCGGATGTCGCCGCGTTCCTTTGCGCGCTGGTGCCGCCTGCCGCGTACAAGCGCCGCCTTGCTGGGCAGCTTCGATCTCATCGCTGCCCAGAGCGAGGATGACGGCCGGCGCTTTGCCTCGCTCGGGGCGCCGCGCGTCATCGTCACCGGCAATCTCAAATTCGACGCGCCGCTGCCGCCCGCCTATCCGGGTATACTTGAGGGCCTGCAGCAAGCGGTGGCGGATCGCCCGCTTTGGCTCGCAGCGGTGACGCATGAGGGCGAGGAAGCACTGGCGGGCGAGGTGCATGCCGCACAGAAGGGGCGCTTTGCGGGCCTGTTGACGCTGATCGTGCCGCGCCATCCCGAGCGTGGCGAGGCAATCGCCGCGGCCTTGCGGGAAAAGGGATTGAACGTTGCCCTCCGCTCACGGGGCACTGCCCTGGAAGCGCAGCACGATGTCTATGTCGCCGACACGGTCGGCGAAATGGGCGTGTTCTATCGCCTTGCCCGTATCGTGTTCATGGGCAAGTCGCTGCTGGGCAAGGGAGGGCAGAATCCGATCGAGCCGGTCAAGCTTGGCGGAGCGGTGCTGCATGGACCCCATATCCAGAATTTCGTCGAGGCTTATGGCGCGCTCGATGGCATGGGGGGCGCCGTGGTCGTGCACAGCCCAGCCGAGTTATCCGGTGCCGTCGCGCGGCTGCTGTCCGAGCCGGCAGAGGTCGAGCGCGTCGCAGCCGGCGGCGCCAGGGCGATCGCGGCATTGACCGGGGCACTGGAGCGCACGCTTGCCGCCTTGCTGCCCCTCGGAGCAAGGCGGCCATGAGCGTGCGCATGAGCCTGAAGGCGCCGGCCTTCTGGTATCGGCCTCGTGGCTGGCCGGCCCGCCTGCTCATGCCGCTGTCTCGTTTCTATGGCGGCAAGGTCGCGGCGCGCATGCGCCAGCCGGGCAGCCGGGCCGGTGTTCCCGTGGTCTGCATCGGGAATTTCACGCTTGGCGGTGCCGGCAAGACGCCGCTGGCGCTGGCGGTTGCCGATATCCTGATCGCCGCGGGCCAGCGCCCGGCCTTCCTCACCCGTGGCTATGGCGGCAGCGAGAAGGGACCGCTGGTGGTCAAGCCCGACGACGCTGCCGACAAGGTGGGCGACGAGGCGCTGCTACTGGCGCGCAAGGCGCTGACGGTGAAGTCCGTCGACCGGCCGGCCGGCGCGGCGCTGGCCATCGAGCAGGGTGCCAGCATCGTCATCATGGATGACGGCTTCCAGAACCCCTCTCTCACCAAGGATTGCTCGATCATCGCCGTCGACGGCGAGACGGGCATCGGCAACGGCCTGGCCTTTCCCGCCGGCCCGTTGCGGGCCGATATCCATGACCAGATCGGCTTTGCCTCGGCGGTGGTGGTGATCGGGCCGGGCGACGCCGGCACCGCTGTCTATGATTTCGCCCGCGGTTCGAGTGTCGCCGTCTTCCGGGCCCGTATCGGCCTTGATCCGCAAGCCCCGTCTCTGCGCGGCAAGCGGGTGCTGGCCTTTGCCGGCATCGGCCGTCCCGAGAAATTCTTCAAGACCTTGGCCGATATGGGGGCCATCATCGCCGCGACGGAGGTTTTCGCCGATCACCATGCCTTCAGCGAGGAAGAAGCCGCCAGGGTCGCGGCGCGGGCGCAGGCGGCCAAGCTCATTCCGGTGACGACGACCAAGGATATGACGCGCCTCACGGGAGGCCCTGCGCGTATCGGCCTCGCCTCGATCAGCCAGACCGTGCCGATCCAGCTTTCCTTCGACGATGCGGAAGCGATGCACGACTTCCTGGTGAAACGCTTCCGCCTGGCGGGGTAAGCGCTGTAGTTGGGACCGCGGACGTCCCGTCCGCATCTTCCTTCCCAGCAAGCGCAGCGTTTCCAAGAGCGGACGGGACGTCCGCGGTCCCAGCCGCGGTGCTTCCCGCGCGCCCCTTCAGATCTCTCCAAGCTCCTTCAGCCGCTCCAGCACGGCCTCGCGGCTGGCATAGGCTTCCTGGCGGTCGACGTTCCAGTAGCGCAATTCGTCGATCGGGATATGCGTGCCGGTCACGGCGCAACGCACATAATTGCCAGGCTTGAGAATACGGAAATCGGAATCGAGGTACTGGACCTGTGCTTCGCCGGGTAGAGTCATGCGGCTTTCGTGACGGTTCATGGAGGCGCTGGCCTGTGTGTTGGAAGAATTTGGTAAAACTATAACAGAGCCAATTCTAATCGTCGAATAGGCTCGGTTGGGGGCCGGGCTTTTCGCTCTTCGATCTGGCTTTTGTCGGACCTGCTGTCGGCGGCGGATTGCCATTGCCCACGACGAAATGGCCATCGACGAATTGCAGGTCAAGGCTTGCGGCCGCCTGCGCTGCCGCGACGTTGCGCACGGGGCGGCCCTGCTCGTCGCGCACCAGGGCAAAGCCGCGCTGCAGCACGCTTTGATAGGAATAGGCGTCCAGCAGCACGGCAAACCGATCGAGCCTTTCGCGCTGGGCTGACGTGCGCGCGGCGGCGGCCTGCAGCAGGCGTCCGGCGAGCGTTTGCAGGCGCTCGCGCCCGGCTTCGCTGCGACGGGACAGCAGCAGCGGCGTGAGTTGCGCGGCACGGCCGGCGAAGGCCTCGCGCTTGCGGGCGAGGGCGATGCGCGCGGAGGCTTCCAGGCGCTCGGCGACGGCCTGGAAGCGGTCGCGGCTGCGATCGAGGCGATTTGCCGGGCTCTGCGTCAGCAGCCGGCGGGTGAGGGCATCGTAGCGCTGGTGGTGGCGGCGGGTGTTGAGCGTGAGCGCATGCACCAGGCGGCCGGCGGCAAGGTCGAGTTTTTGGCGCGGCGTCGCGAGCAGGGCCTCGCCGCTGGGCAGGGCCCGGCCGAGATTGCGCAGGTCCTGGCGCCGGCGCTCGATCATGCGTAGCGCATGGCCGGTGAGGCGGGCACCGAGGTCGTGCAGGTTGGCGAAGAGGTCGGCCCTGACCGGCACCGCCATCTCGGCGGCGCCCGTCGGCGTCGGGGCCCGGCGGTCGGCGACATGGTCGATCAAGGTCCAGTCGGTCTCGTGTCCCACGGCCGAGATCAGCGGGATCGAGCATGCCGCGGCGGCGCGCACCACGATTTCCTCGTTGAACGACCACAGGTCTTCGAGGCTGCCGCCGCCGCGCGCGACGATCAACACGTCCGGGCGTGGGATGGCGCCGCCCGCCGGCAGGGCGTCGAAGCCGGCGATGGCATTGGCGATCTCGGCGGCCGAGGTCTCGCCCTGCACCCGCACCGGCCAGACGATGACCCGGCGCGGAAAACGGTCGGTGATGCGATGCAGGATGTCGCGGATCACCGCGCCCGTGGGCGAGGTGACCACGCCGATCACGCGCGGCAGGAAGGGCAGGGAACGCTTGCGCCCCTCGTCGAACAGGCCCTCGGCGGCGAGCTTGCGGCGGCGCTCCTCCAGGAGCGCCATCAGCGCGCCGAGGCCGGCCGGCTCGAGCCGGTCGATGATGATCTGGTAGGAGGACTTGCCGGGGAAGGTGGTCAGCCGGCCGTGGGCGATCACCTCCATGCCTTCCTCGGGGCGCTGGCGCAGCCGGGCGAGATTGCCCTTCCAGATCACCGCATCGATCTTGGCGCCTTCGTCCTTGAGGGCGAAATAGGCGTGTCCCGACGCCACCGGGCCGCGATAGCCCGAAATCTCGCCCCGCACGCGCACATAGCCGAAAGCATCCTCCACCGTACGCTTGAGGGCGCCGGAGAGCTCGGAGACGGACCATTCGGGAGCATTGGAGGGCTGAGAATCAGGGGATATGTCGGGCATGGCGGCATCTTATACCAACATGCTTGGAAGCGTGGACATCCTGCCCTTAGGTGCCGACTGAACCGGACAATGCGGATTTGGAGGGTCGATCTCCAGATCGACCGTCTTGGAAACGTCGCACTTGCCGATAGGAAAATGCCGATCTGGAGATCGGCAGACCGCGTTTCGGGCGCCTTCACTCGCTAAGTTGACGCTTATGGGCTTCCTGTCGGCGCTTCAGGGAAATGTCGGTGGCTACTATCCAGCCGGCACGAATCCGGCCTAGAATTGTATGAACAATCAAGACGACAAGCGGAGGCAACGATGAAGGCGGTGCGGCTCGACACGGTGGGAGAGCTTTTTCTCAAGGATGTGGACAGACCCAAGCCCGGGCCGGGGGATCTCCTGGTGCGGGTCGAGGCCTCCGGCATTTGCGGCACGGACCGCCATCTCCTCAAGGGCGAGTTCCCCTCCAAGCCGCCGGTGACCCTGGGCCACGAATTTTGCGGCATCGTCGAGGAGGTTGGCCCTGATGTGCAGGGCTTTCGTGCCGGCATGCGGGTGACGGGCGATCCCAATATCGTGTGCGGGCGTTGCGTGCACTGCCAGAACGGGCGGATCAATCTGTGCCGCAATCTCACCGCTATCGGCATCCACCGCGACGGGGGGCTGGCCGACTATGTGATCGTGCCGCAGCAGCAGGCCCATGAACTGCCTCTGTCGCTGAAGGCCAGCCATGGCGCCTTCTGCGAGCCGATCGCCTGCTGCCTGCACGGCATCGACATCGCCAATATCCAGGCCGGGTCCTCGGTGATCGTGCTCGGCGGCGGCGTGATCGGGCTGATCACGGTGCAACTGGCCAGGCTCGCCGGCGCGTCGCGCGTGGTTCTCTCCACCCGCCAGGCCGTCAAGCGCGAGCTGGCGGAGCGCGTGGGCGCCACCGCCAGCATCGATCCGACGCAGGGTGACTTCATCGCCAACGTCACCGGTCCCGACGGCCTGCTGCCCGGCGGTGCCGACGTGGTGATCGAATGCGCCGGCGTGGCGCAGACGGTGGAGCAGTCCTTCCAGCTCGCCCGTCCCGGCGGCACGGTGGTGATCCTCGGCGTGATGGCGCAAGGCGAGAAGGTGGCGGTCGAGCCCTTCGACATCCTGTTCCGCGAACTGAAGGTGTTCGGTTCCTTCATCAACCCCTTCACGCATCGGCGGGCGGCCGAACTGGTGGCCAGCGGTGCCCTCAAGCTCGATGAGCTGATCTCGCGCGAGGTCAGGCTGGAGGAGGTCCCCGCCATCATCGCAAGGCCGGCCGGACCAGGCGAGGTCAAGATCCTCTACGTGCCCTGACGGGCTGTCGGACCGTAAACGTTTCGTGAACAAAATGGTGGCGCGGGGCTGGCGACTCGGCCGGGAAAACCTATCTTGTTGGGGATGAAGGCTGGGACCGCGGACGACAGCCACGTTGAATTTCGTTCAATGTGGCGGCCACGTCCGCTCTTTCCTTCCCGAGAGCGCGACGTTTCCAAGAGCGGACGGGACGTCCGCGGTCCCAGCCGCTCCGCTTTGAAATGAAGCTTCCATGCCCCGTAAACCGCCTTTCATCGACAAGACACAGGCCCGGCGCATCTGGCTCCGGGCCCAGCGCCTCGACAGTCTCTCCCCCTTCGGCGACGGACCGCAGGCCACCCCCGCTGCGACGGCGCATCTGGGCTATGTGCAGATCGACACCATCAACGTGATCGAGCGCAGCCATCATCACATCCTGTGGACGCGCATTCCCGACTATCGGCGTGACCATCTCGTGCAGGCGCAGAGCGCCGACAAATCGGTGTTCGAATATTGGACGCATGCGCTGTCCTATATTCCCACGGCGGATCTGCGCTACTTCCTGCCCGACATGAAGGCCTATCTCGACAAGCCCAATGGCTGGTTCGAGAGCGTGTCGAAGGCGGACCTGCGCAAGGTGATGACCTTGATCCGCAAAGGCGGGGCCCTCTCCATCCGCGACATCGACGATGACGTGCTGGTGGAGAAGACCCATCCCTGGGCCAGCCGCAAGCCTTCCAAGAAAGCCCTCCAGCTTGCCTTCTATACCGGTATGCTCACCATCAGTGCACGCGTGGGCATGCTCAAGAGCTATGAGCTGATGGAGCGCCATTTCGGCTGGGCCGAGCAGCGCGACCTCAGGCCCAAGCCGGCCACCGAGCGCCAGCGGCTCGACTATGTCATCGACCGGGCGCTGCGCGCGCAGGGCCTCGTCAGCCTCGATTCGATCTGCCATCTCGATGCCGGCCGCAAGGGCGCGGTGCGCGAGCGCCTCGAAAGCCGGATGCGGCGTAAGCAACTCGTTGCCGTCGAGGTGGAGGGTGCGGGCAAGACCGAGCATTGGGCAACGCCCGAGACGCTCGCCAGTGCCGCCGAGGCGCCGCCCACCGAACTCGTGCATATTCTCTCACCCTTCGACCCCCTGGTGATCCAGCGCAAGCGCCTGAAGCTCTTCTTCGACTATGATCACCGCTTCGAGGCCTATGTACCGAAGGAAAAACGGGTTTTCGGCTATTTCGCCCTGCCGGTTCTGGTGGGCGAGGACATCGTGGCGGCCATCGATCTGAAGACGGACCGCGCTGCCGGCAAGATGCTGATCCAGCAATGGAACTGGGTGGGTGAGGGCGATGGCGCCGCGCACAAGCCGGCGATCGAGGAAGCGTTGGGGCGTTTCGAGGCCTTCCAGCTGGCGGAGTGAAGCCGGAATCGTGAGGGCGACTCTGCCTGCGATCCCAGAAAAATCCGGAAATTGCCGTGCCCTTTCACGGGCACGGCAGAACGGCGCGCTATTTGGTGTCGGCGCGCAGCTTGTCGTTGTCTCGGTTCTGGTCGGGGAGCTTGTGGTCAGGATCGAGCGTGGCCTGCACCACTTTCTTGCCGGGCTCGACGACGATGGTCGTCGCGGCCTGCCGGATCCAGCTTTCGGCGGGCAGGCGATAGTCGCGATGGCCGCCGTCGGCGAAGTCGACTCGCAGGGTCACCGGCATGACCAGCTTGTCATGGCTGCCGATGGTGATGGCGGTGCCCTTCGGCTCCTTGGCCTTGCTGTCCTTGTCCTTCTCGTCGGTCGCCGGTGCGATCTTGTCGATGGCGAGGTCGAGCGTCCAGTTGTTGTCGTACCAGCCGCGCCACCACCAGGAGAGGTCCTCACCGGCGCTGCTTTCCATCGCCCGGAAGAAATCGTCCGGCTTGGGATGCTTGAAGGCCCAGGCGGCGGTGAACTGACGGAAGGCGGCGTCGAAGCGCTCCGGCCCGAGGATCTGCTCACGCAGCAGGACGAGGCCGAGCGCCGATTTGAAATAGGTCACGGGGTGGCGGTATTTCTCGATCACCGTGTCGGCGCGCGAGAGGATCGGCGGCGCCTCGCGGTCCTTCAATACCTCGATGATCTCGTCGACGGGATTGCCGCCGCCCGGGGCATATTCGACATCGCGTTTCGGCGCATATTCGCCGTGGTTGAAATCGTCCGATTCATAGACGTCGATGAAGGTGTTGAAGCCTTCGTCCATCCAGGCGTCGCGACGCTCGTCGAAGCCGACGACCATCGGGAACCAGGTGTGGCCGATCTCATGGGCGGTGACCCAGAACAAATCCTTGGTCTTGTCGCCGATGCCGTCGAAGAGCAGGCCGGGATATTCCATGCCGGCGAGATCGTCGGGGCCGGCGATATTGACCGCGACCGGCCAGGGATAGGGATACCAGCGGGCCGAGAAGCGCTCGACCGCGTCCTTCAGATATTCGGTCGAGCGGCCCCAGCGCTCCGCGCCCTGGCTCTCGGCCGGGTAGAAGGACATGGCCAGAGCCGACTTGCCGGCCGGTAGGTTGATGCGCGCCGCGTCCCAGGCAAAGGCCGCCGAGGCGGCGAAAACAGCATCGCGGCTGTTCTTCATCTGATAGTGCCAGGTCAGCGTGCCGTCCTTCTTCGGGCGTGATTTGGGATCGTCGATCTCCGGCACGCTGCGGATCGTCACGGTCTTGTCGCTGGCGCGGGCCTTCTTGAGCCTGCCCTGCTGCTCGGAGGTCAGCACTTCCTGCGGGTTCACCAGTTCGCCCGAGCCCGCGACCAGCATGGCGCTCGGCGCCGTCACCCAATAATCGAAATTGCCGTATTCGAGATAAAACTCCTGGGCGAGATAAGGCAGCGTGTCCCAGCCACGGATGTCGTCATAGACGGCCATGCGCGGATACCATTGGGCGATCTCGTAGACGGGGCCAGCCTTGGCCTTGCCCCAACCCATGCGTCCGCCCCATTCACCGGGAATGGTGAAGTGATAGCGGATATGGAGCTTGACCTGCCCGCCCTTGGCGGCCAGCGGTGTCGGCAAGGCGATGCGCATGCGGGTGTCGCTGACGGTATAGGAAATCGATGCTGCCTTGCGGGAGCCGATCGAGACGCTGTCGAGCACGAAACCGTCCGTGGTGCCGTCGCGCGCCTTGCCATTGGCAAAGCCGCTGCGGCTGTCGGTTTTGTAGATGTTCTGGTCGAGCTGCAGCCAGAGCTCGCTCAACCGGTCGGGGCTATTGTTGGTATAGGTGATGACCTCGTCGCCGCTGATGGCGGGCTGGTCGGGTTGGAGCGTGGCGTGGATCTGATAGTCGGCCTTGTTCTGCCAATATTGCGGACCGGGCAGGCCATCGGCAGAGCGATAGGCATTGACAGCCTGCGTCAGGGGGCGCGGTGCAAAGGTTTCCCGAGGCTGATACTGTGCCAGGGCAGGCGTCGCGGCCAAGCCGAGGAATACGATCGGAAAAAGACGCGCGGGGCGCGGTCTACGGCGCAAGAAGTATCGGTATGTTTCTACCATATTCATGGAAATACCTGCTGTCGATGGACTGTCCCCTCCATCCCAATCGGTAATCTCCGATCTCTTCTTAGAGTATGAATGCTTTCCTCGCCATGGCTTGTATGACCGGTGCAACAGAATTGCACCGGTCGGACGACAGCCCGATCCCGGCATCTTGCCGCCCCTCGTCGGCGCGAATAGAATGATTGCGTCGATCGGGTATTATAAGTGCGACGGCCCGGCACAGGGAGGCATCGCTTGAGCGAAGCGGAAACAAGGAAGCCGCCCCGGTCGGAAAAGCAGGCGCCGCGCCTGTCCGTCGGCTTCATCCTGGCCCGGCACTTCACCCTGAACGCCTTTGCCAATTTCGTCGACGTGCTGCGCCTGGCGGCTGATGAAGGCGACCGCAGCCGGCCGATCCGTTTCGAATGGAGCGTGCTGTCCGATACCATGAACCCGATCGCCTCCAGCAGCGGCGTGGTGGTCGCTCCCTCCGAGCGGCTCGGGGATCCCGGCAAGTTCGACTATATCGTGGTGGTGGGCGGGCTGATCGACGAGGTCCCCAGGCTCGGCCCCGCCTATTCACGCTATCTCCAGCGGGCTGCGGCGGCGAAGGTGCCGCTCGTCGGCGTGTGCACCGGTGCCTTCATCCTGCACCATGCCGGGCTGATGGACGGCTATCGCTGCTGCGTGAGCTGGTTCCACCATACCGATTTCCTGGAGCAGTTCGATGGCCTCCAGCCGGTCTCCGACCAGATCTTCATCGTCGATCGTGACCGCCTCACCTGCCCGGGTGGTGCCAGCGCAGCCCATCTGGCCGCCTTCCTGGTCGAGCGGCATCTTGGCAAGGCCGCCGCGACCAAGAGCCTTCACATCATGATGATCAACGGCGCGGAGGTCGGCGAGGCGCCGCAGCCGAGCCCGACGCTCGATTTCAACACCTCGGACCCCTTCGTCAGGAAGGCGCTGCTGCTGGTGCAGCAAAGCCTCGATGCGCCGCTCTCCGTCGGCCAGATCGCCCGGCATCTGGGGATCACCAAGCGTCGGCTCGAGCGCCATTTCGAAAGCGCGCTCGCCACCTCGCCGCGCGCGGCTTTCATGGAGATGCGGCTGTCGCTCGCCCGGCATATGGTCGAGACCTCCAACAAGTCCTTCGCCAAGATCGCCATCGAGTGCGGCTTCTCGGATTCGGCCCACTTTAGCCGGCGCTTCCGCCAGCGCTTTACGACGACGCCGAGCGAATTCCGCAAGGAGTGGCTGGAGCGGCAGAACGGGATGGTTCAGGCTTGACGTCGGCGCGAGTTCGTATCGCCGCGGCTATAGCCCCATCACATATCTGAACAGGCGGGCAAGGTCCCTTTGGCTGGTCCGCAGGCTTTCCATCGGGGTATTGGGCAAGGGCGATATGGAGTCGTCCAGGCAGACGGCGTCGCTGCCCTGGAATACACCGTTGGCGATATGAAAGCCCAAGGCGCGATAGGCCTCGAACTGTTCTTCCGAGAAGAACTGGTCGCCCGTGGTCTCATGGGGGAAAGCCCCATAGCGCCGGCCGTAGTCGCGGATGTAGTCATTCTCGTCGCCGCTGAGCGAGGATTTGAGATAGAGCAGGCAACCCTTGTAGCCGTCGCCGTAGTCGATGGTCCCGAGCGCGGCATGAGGCCCGCTTCTGCAATCGCCGGTGCCGGCATTGGCGCCCATATGGCTGCGCGTGGTGGTGGCGATAGCCTGCCAGGGCAGTGAAATCCGAATGCCCAGATCGATGCGGGCATAGCGCTGCAGCCTCACGAAAGAACCGAAGGTCATGCCGGCATCGGCTTCGGCGTCGGCCAGAATGATCACCCGGCAGCGCCGACGCAGCAGTTCATAGATACCCAGATTGTCGATGTGGCCGCCGTCGGTCAGATAGATCGAGTCCATCTTCTCCGACAGCAAGCCGAAGATCTCCGCTCCGAGATAAAGCCAGCCCTGCCGGTTGAACCAGCCCTTGAGGCGCTGCCAGCCATGAAGAGAGGGGGGCGATGCGGTGAGCTTATAGGGATTGGTCAGCCAATAACCGAGGCGGGCATTGAGAAGCGCAAGCGTGAAGGTTAGCGGGCGGATGGAGTTGGCGCCCATGTTGGAGGAAACTGCCGCCCCCGAAATGGCGATCGCACGCGCGAGGTCCAGTGATATCTCGCTCCGCTCCAGTTGCTGCATGCTGGCATATCCGGTGGCCGCACTACCGGTGTACAGGGGCGAGAAGATGAAGAAATCCGCATCACGGCCTCTCTTGTTGAGGTAGTGCGAACCCTGCAGGTTCACCGTGGCGTTGATCAGGTGATAGGGCGCGTAGACCGGGTCGAGGCTGCTCACCTTCCGGGTGTCGTCCGGCGGAAAATCGGGGCTCCGCGGATCGAACAGGAAGGCCTTGCCGATACGGTCGCGATAAAGTTGGTGAAGCGAATTGGCGTTTCCGCGCAGGCGCGAGACGCCGATGAGGCCGAACAGGCCCAGCGCGCCGTAAACGATGGCGGTGTCGTAGCGGCCCGCCACTGCCAGCCAGCCGGCGAGCCAGGACAGCCATGCCGGCCGGTTCAGCGTCGGCTCATGCAGCGACAGGCCGGTCATGCCCCAATAGCAGAAGTCAAGATAGAGCAGCCACAGCAGCAAAGGCAGGACCAGGGCGGCCACCCACACCACGGCCTTGCCGGCGACACGGCCGATGATGGCGCTTAGGCTGCCGGCGACTTTGGCACGGTCGAGTAGCGGGACCAGCTTGTCGTAGAACAAGGTGACGGCGGCTGCGATCGGCACAAGGATCGACTGGATCCAGGTCGTCAGGGCGCCGAAGCCTTGATGTTCGAACAGAATCTGCAGGGCTAGGCGCTGGAAGTCGAGCGCGAAGACGGCGAGTGTTGCGCCCAGGAGCCAGACGGGCGCGACCCGTCGCTCGGGTGCGCCTCTTTGGCTGATTTGCGAACGGTTGATCGCCCATATCGCATAGGCCAGGAACAACACGCCAGCCGCGACGAGACTGGGTAGGAGATGCGCAGGCTTTCCAAGCGGCAGCCGCCAGCCAAAGATGTGCAGACTGTCGAGTTCGAGCGCACTGGGATTGAAGAACACCGTAATGGCGGCAAGGAGGAACAGTGCCGTCAGCACGATGAGTCCATTGGCGGCGATACCGCGCAGGACGACCGTGGCGGACCGGAAGACGTCGGGCAGGCCGTTGGGAATGAGGTAGTTGGAATAGTCGCGGATGCGTCCGACCACCTTGGTGTCTGCGATCTCCTGGGGCGCCGGTGTCACGGGAGAGAGCGCGCTGGCAAGGAGGCACTCGCCATTGCTGCGCGTCAGGGTCGAGGTCAGAGCGCTGCCGGTGAAGCCGCCGCCCGATACCGTCGACAGGTAGTCTATCCGTTTCAGAAGGCGGTTGGAGGTGACGGCCTGCACGACGCCGAGCGCGAAGGCTGCGGACCGCACGCCGCCGCCGGACAGGGCCAGCCCGACGAGTTCGCGCTTTTCGTCTGGGGGCACCGTGGGCGCGTTTGGATCGCGCGGGGGAGGTGTGGGCGGCGCTGGCATGCCCAGCGGCGGGGGGCCTTGCCATGGCGGACCGGGGTCTGAGGGCCAATCCGACCCGGAAGGGGGCTGCGAAGGCTGTTTGCGCCGGCCGAGTATGGCTTGATATTCCTTGTCGAGAACGAGGCGAAGGGGATCGTCTTCCGCAATACGCTCCAGGCCTCTTCGAGTGGCCGTGGGCAGCGGATCGTTCGCCAATTTGGCAATGGGAGGACGGGCTGCCACTTCGGCCTGGAGCCGTCGAAAGTGCTCGCTGCCAGGCTCGGCGCCGCCTTGCGCTTCGGTCCCTCGGTCTTCCGGTTCGGCCACTGGTCCCTCCATCCGGGTTGGGGACAGGCAGTTCGTTCGAAGATGGTCGCGTACCGGAAAATCTTTGCCAGACTCGGGCGGAATTCAAGGCTCTGCAATCTCGGCGGAAGGACGATGTCACGGACGGTTCACGCGGCGGCTCCCCACGCGTGGTCGTCAGCCAGCTTGCGCTGCCGTCGTCGCGTTCGCGTAATGCTCTGAAAAAGCGCAGTCGCGCACGGTTCAGGGCACCAGGTCGGTGTCCTTGACCGATTCCATCACCACGAAGGTGGAGGTGTTGGCGACATGGGGCAGGCTGGAGATACGCTCGCCCAGCACTTGGCGGTAGCGGCGTATATTGGCGGTCCGCACTTTGAGGAGATAGTCGTAGGAGCTTGCGATCATGTGGCATTCCTCGACTTCCGGGATCTTGAACACGGCCGCGTTGAAGGCCTTCAGCGCAGCCTCGCGCGTGTCCGAAAGCTTCACTTCGGTATAGGCGATATGGTCCAGGCCCATCTTGCTGGAGTCGAGAATGGCGCGGAAGCCACGGATATAGCCCTCGTCGATCAAACGCTTCAGGCGCTGATGACAGGGCGTCTTGGAAAGTCCAATCTTTTCAGACAGTTCAGTGATGGACATGCGGCCGTTCTCGACCAATGCATCGATGATCTTCCGGTCGAAACTATCCAGATTTCCTGTTTCTGCTACCTTTGCCATCCAATATTCCTGCCTCAGGCCTAAACATAAGAAATAATGCCTATGAATGGGCATAATCTTGGCAGAAATGCAAATTCCGGGCGTGCTATGTGATCGCTGCGACGCGAGCTATCATCGCCAATCCGGGCCAATGGCACGTGACGTTTTCAAGAGCGAGACCGCCATGACGACATCTGCCGCACTCAGCCAAGGTTCCTTGCAAGATCCCCTGCCAGCCACCACGCCCTTTGCCGATTTTGCGCCGCCGATCCGGCCGCAGACGCCGCTGCGCCAGGCGATCACGGCGGCCTATCGCCGGTCCGAGGAGGAATGCGTGGCGGCGCTGCTGGAACAGGCTGACATGCCGGCGGGAACGCGGGAGGCGATCAGCGCCACGGGCCGCAAGCTGATCGAGACGCTGCGCGCCAAGCGCCGGGGTGGCGGCGTCGAAGCACTGGTGCATGAATATTCCCTCTCTAGCCAGGAAGGCGTGGCGCTGATGTGCCTCGCCGAGGCCCTGCTGCGCATCCCCGATATGGCGACCCGCGATGCCTTGATCCGCGATAAGATCGCCGATGGCGACTGGCGCTCCCATGTCGGCGGCGGGCGCTCGCTCTTCGTCAACGCCGCGACCTGGGGCCTGGTGGTTACAGGCAAACTCTCGAACACCGTCAATGACCGCGGCCTGTCGGCGGCGCTGACCCGGCTGATCGCCCGCTGCGGCGAACCGGTGATCCGGCGCGGCGTCGACATGGCGATGCGCATGATGGGTGAGCAGTTCGTCACCGGCGAGACCATCGCCGAAGCCCTCAAGCGCGCCCGGCCGCTGGAGGAAAGAGGTTTTCGCTATTCCTATGACATGCTGGGCGAGGCGGCGACCACCGCCGCCGATGCCGAGCGTTATTACAAGGACTACGAGACCGCCATCCACGCCATCGGCCGCGCTTCGGCAGGCCGCGGCATCTATGAGGGGCCCGGCATCTCCATCAAGCTTTCCGCGCTGCATCCGCGCTATGTGCGTGCCCAGGCTGAACGGGTGATGGCGGAATTGCTGCCCAAGGTGAAGGCGCTGGCCGCGATCGCCAAGCAGTACGACATCGGTCTCAACATCGACGCCGAGGAGGCCGACAGGCTGGAGCTCTCGCTCGACCTGCTCGAAAGCCTGTGTGAAGACCCGGATCTCACGGGATGGGACGGCATCGGCTTCGTGGTGCAGGCCTATGGCAAGCGCTGCCCCTTCGTGCTCGATTTCATCATCGATCTGGCCCGCCGCACCGGGCACCGCATCATGGTGCGTCTGGTCAAGGGCGCCTATTGGGATGCCGAGATCAAGCGGGCGCAGGTCGACGGCCTCGCCGACTTTCCTGTCTTCACCCGGAAGGTCCACACCGACGTCTCCTACATCGCCTGCGCGCGCAAGCTGCTCGAGGCCACCGACGCCGTCTTCCCGCAATTTGCCACGCACAACGCCCAGTCGCTCGCCACCATCTATCACCTGGCCGGCCCCGACTTCAAAATCGGCCAATACGAGTTCCAGTGCCTGCACGGCATGGGCGAGCCGCTCTATGACGAGGTGGTCGGGGCGCACAAGCTGCGCCGCCCGGCCCGTATCTACGCGCCGGTCGGCACGCATGAGACGCTGCTCGCCTATCTCGTGCGTCGCCTGCTCGAGAACGGCGCGAATTCCTCCTTCGTCAACCGCATCGGCGATCCCACCGTCTCCGTCGATGAACTGATCGCCGATCCGGCCGAGGCGGTGCGCTCGATGGCGGTGGTCGGCGCGCGGCACGACCAGATCTCCCTGCCGGCCGAACTCTATGACGAGCGGGCCAATTCCGCCGGGCTCGACCTCTCCAACGAGACGACTTTGGCCGAGATCGCCGCCATCCTCAAGGAGAGCGCCGGCCGGGCCTGGACGTCGGAGCCGCAACTCGCCGGCATCAAGAGTGCCGGGGAGAGCCGGCCCGTGCTCAATCCAGGCGACCATGGCGACGTCGTCGGCAGGGTGACCGAGGCCACCGAGGCCGATGTCGCGACGGCGATGGCGAACGCCCAGAAGGCGATGCAGGGCTGGTCACGCTGGACGCCCGTCGAACGGGCCGTTTGCCTGGAGCGCGCCGCCGACATCATGCAGAGCGAGATGCCGGTGCTGCTCGGCCTGATCATGCGCGAGGCGGGCAAGTCCATGCCGAACGCCATTGCCGAAGTGCGCGAGGCCATCGATTTCCTGCGCTATTACGCCGACCAGGCCCGCCGCACCCTCGGTGTCTCCCACAGGCCGCTCGGCCCGGTCGTCTGCATCAGCCCTTGGAATTTCCCGCTGGCGATCTTTTCGGGTCAGGTTGCCGCGGCTTTGGTGGCGGGCAATGCCGTGCTCGCCAAGCCGGCGGAAGAGACTCCGCTGATCGCGGCCCAGGCCGTGCGCATCCTGCATGAGGCAGGCGTCCCTGCCGATGCCCTGCAACTCCTGCCGGGCGACGGCAGGGTCGGCGCGGCGCTGGTTGCCGCTCCCGAGACCGCGGGCGTGATGTTCACCGGCTCGACCGAGGTGGCACGCCTGATCCAGGCTCAGCTCGCCACCCGCCTTGGCTCCAACGGCAAGCCGATCCCGCTGATTGCCGAGACCGGCGGCCAGAACGCCATGATCGTCGATTCCTCGGCCCTGGCCGAACAGGTGGTGTTCGACGTGATCGCCTCGGCCTTCGACAGCGCCGGGCAGCGTTGCTCGGCCCTGCGCGTGCTCTGCCTGCAGGAGGATGTTGCCGACCGCACGCTCGCCATGCTCAAGGGCGCGCTGAAGGAGCTGCGTATCGGCTCGACCGACAGTTTGAAGGTCGATATCGGCCCCGTGATCACGGCCGAGGCCAAGGCAACCATCGAGGGCCATGTCGAAGCGATGCGCGACCGCGGCCGCAAGGTCGAGCAGGTGGCCCTCGGCGAGGCGACGCAGGGCGGCACCTTCGTGGCGCCCACCATCATCGAGATCAACGAACTGGCCGATCTCACGCGCGAGGTCTTCGGTCCGGTGCTGCATGTGGTGCGCTATCGTCGCGACGATCTGGAGCGCCTGATCGATCAGATCAATGCCACCGGCTATGGCCTCACCTTCGGCCTGCATACCCGCCTCGACGAGACCATCGCCCATGTCACCAGCCTGGTGAAAACAGGCAATGTCTATATCAACCGCAACACCATCGGCGCGGTCGTCGGGGTGCAGCCCTTCGGCGGGCGCGGCCTGTCCGGCACTGGCCCCAAGGCTGGCGGGCCGCTCTATCTCGGGCGCCTGGTCGATACGCCGCCGATCCCTCCGCGGCACAGCTCCGTCCATACCGATCCGGTGCTGACGGATTTCGCTAAATGGCTGGGCCAGCGCGGCATGAACAATCTGGCCCAGGACGCGCGGGAAATCGGCGGCGACTCCGCTCTCGGCCTGGAGATCGAGCTGACCGGCCCCGTCGGCGAGCGCAACCTCTACGCCCTGCATCCGCGCGGCCAGATCCTGCTGGTGCCGCAGACCGAGATCGGCCTGCATCGGCAGCTCACGGCGGCACTCGCCACCGGCAACAGTGTGGTGATCGATGCCGCCACCGGCCTGCAGCCCGTGCTCAAGACCCTGCCCGTCAGCGTGGCGGCGCGGGTGAGCTGGAGCAAGGATTGGAAGAAATCGGGGCCGTTCGCGGGAGCCCTGGTCGAAGGAAGCCCGGATGAGATCCAGGAGGCGAACAAGGCCATCGCCGCCTTGCCGGGCCCGCTCGTCCTGGTCCAGGCGGCCTCCTCGCAGGAACTGGCGGGGAAGGCGGACGCCTATTGCCTCAACTGGCTCCTGGAAGAGGTCTCCACCTCCATCAACACCACGGCCGCCGGCGGCAATGCCAGCTTGATGACCATCGGGTAGTCCCGCATCACGACCATGCCGTAAAAGGTGCAACCAGCCTTCTCCCGCAAGGGGAGAAGGCATTTGCGCCCCTCTGGCCGCGAACGAACACTGCCGTGTTCCCTGCGAAACCTCTATCCCCAACGGAGCTTGAAACTTCGCGCCATGGCGATTGTCTTGTCGTGACATGCCGATATCTTGGCGCCTGCGCCGGTCCCCTGAATCGGCCATGGTGGAGACGATGATGACGGACGGACGGCGAGCTGAAGCGGATAAGCGGAAGGGGCGGTCGTTTCTCGCCGCATCCTTGGCAGGCGTGTTGATGGTGGGTGCCTCGGCGGCTCCGGCTTTGGCCGCGGCAATGGGGATGGGGGACGAGCCGCCCTCCACCAGCAGCGAGGTCAAGGGCGTGGCATTCCGCCTTCTCACCACGCTGCCGCGCGCGCCGGGGACCGTGGAAGGGCTGGACGAGTGCAGCCATCTGACCGTCAAGCCGAGCTCGGAGGCTGGCCGCGTTGTGGCGGGGCGTGGCTGGGCCGTGACGGGTGAGGCCAAGCTGGGGACCTCCCTGCGCGCCGTCAGCTTCGCCGGCGGGTTCGAGCCGGGCACCAGCGGCACCTGTCTCGTCAATGACGGCAATGTCGGTATCTTCGACGGCAGCAAACTGGTTGCCCTGCTCTATGCCGAAAAGGGCTCCAAGCAATCGCTGGGTAGCGTCCAGGCTCTCGAAGGGGGCGGGGTGCGTGTCATCGATGGCGACTATCTCGCCACGCCGCTCGGCGATATCCGCTCGATCGACGACTATAAGTTCGAGTTCAACCCCGTGGCAGCCAGTGACGGCGTCTGCGGCGGCCGCGCCAAGGTGCCCAACATCAACAACATGCCGATCGACAAGGCGCGTGCGGCGCTGAAAGCCAATGGCTGGGAACCGGTGCCGTCGAGCGAGCAGGACCGCACCGACAGCCGCGTCGCCGATCTCGTCAAGCTCGGCGTGATCGAGGCGGAGAGCTGCTCGGGCACCGGCCTCGGCTATTGCAGCTACAATTATCGCGGCGAGGCGGGCACGCTGTCTGTCACCACGGCGGGCGACAACGACTACCCCTCGGTGTCGGACTATGACGTGAAGTGCAACTGAGGCTTCGGCCGGCGCAAGCGGGCTTGAACTCGCGCGACCGTTGTCATTGCCGGGCTTGACCCGGCAATCCCGGTCTTTTCTCGCCATCGCGCCGGGCGTTGCAATGGATGCCCGGGTCAAGACCGGGCATGACAAAGCTCAGTGTCGCCCTTCATGGGCGGCCCCTCACACCGTCGGGTCGACCCAGCCGAAGGGCGGCTCGAAGCCCGCCATGGTCGCCGGGCCCCAGGTGCCGGGCTGGTAGGGAGTGACGGGCACGACATTGCCGATGACGGGATCGAAGATGCGCCAGGCGATTTCGGCGGCATCCTGCCGGGTGAACAGGGCGTTGTCGCCTTCCATGGCATCGCCGATCAGGCGCTCATAAGGGGCGAGGTCGCCGGTACCGTCGTCGACGGCCACGAGTTCGACCGGCTCGCCGACCAGGTTCTCGCCGGGCGCCTTGATGCGTGAGCCGAGCCCGATGGTGATCTGCGGATTGATGCGGAACCTAAGCTCGTTGGAAGGCCCCTGCAGCTTTTCGGCGAAGACGTCGTGCGGCGGCTTGCGGAACCGGACCACGACTTCGGTGCAGCGCACCGGCAGGTTCTTGCCGGCCCGGATATAAAAGGGCACGTCGGCCCAGCGCCAGCTGTCGACGAACATCCTGACGGCGGCGAAGGTCTCCACGCTGGAATTCGGTGCCACGCCGGGCTCGTCATGATAGCCGACGAACTGGCCGCGTACCACGTCCTTGGGCGTCAGCGTGCGGATCGCCTTGAAGATCTTGACCTTCTCCTCGATCAGGTCGTCCTCGAGCCGGCCGGCCGGCGGCTCCATGGCGAGCAGGATCAGCACGTTGACGAGATGGTTCTGGATCACGTCTCTGATAGTGCCGACCTCGTCATAGAACTTGCCGCGGCCCTGCACGCCGAAGTTCTCGGCCATGGTGATCTGGATGCTCTCGACGAAATTGCGGTTCCAGACCGGTTCGAGGAAGGCATTGGCGAAGCGGAAATAGAGCAGGTTCTGGATGGCTTCCTTGCCGACATAGTGGTCGATGCGGAAGATGGCGCTCTCGTCGAAGAAGCGATGCAGGACGGCATTGAGCTCCTTGGCGGAGGCCTCGTCATGCCCGAAAGGCTTTTCCACCATCAGCCTGGCATTGGCGGCGCAGCCCGATTCCTGCAGGCCCTCAGCCACCGTCTCGAACAGGCTCGGCGGGATGGCGAGGTAATGCAGCGGGCGGCTCGCCTGGCCCAGCGCCGCCTTCAGCTTGGCAAAGGTCTCGGGGCTGCGATAGTCGCCGCTGACGTAACCCAGAAGATTGGAAAACCTGGCGAATACGCTCTCGTCGAAGGCATCGCCATAGGCCTTCACCGTGCTCTCGCGGGCCCGGGCGCGCAGCTTCTCCACGTCCCAGGGATCGAAGGCGACGCCGATTACCGGGACAGAGAGGGCGTTGCGCCGGACCATGGCGTAAAGAGCAGGAAAGATCTGCTTGAAGGCGAGATCACCCGTGGCGCCGAAGAGAACGAAAGCGTCGGAATGCGGTGCCGGCATGATGTCTTCCCGAATTGAACTGCCACCCAGCGGAACTCCCCGTTGGTAAAGCGGAAGAGGCCTGATGGGAAGCCGGAAAGACGTTACGTCAGCCCAGCCTTCGATCGGGACCGGCAGGACGGGCCTCTCGCCCGCCAGCGTTGCTACAGTCGCATACCCATATAGATGCTCGCCGGCCGCGCGATTTCGCGAAAGCCGAGCTTCTCGTAGAAGCCGAGTACCTTGGCGTTGCCGGCGCTGACGCCGAGGTGAAGGCCCGGCACGCCCTTGGTCCTGAGGGCTGCGAGTTCGGTCTCGACCAGCCGGCGGCCCCAGCCGCTGCTTTGGAATGGCGGCAGCAGGTTGATGTGGAGATGGGCCGGATAGTCGGCGATCATGGCCGTATCCTTGCGCTCGGGGCGGCGGATCAGCGACAGGGCGCGCTCGTCACTGGCCTTGCTGGGCGTGAGATCGGCAACCTCGAGGCGCACTTGTGGCCACCATTCGCTGTCGAGCCGGTCGGCGAAGGCGTTGGTATCGAGCGCGGCTACGACATAGCCGACGGCTCCGCGACCGGCATCGAGCACGAAGGCGAAGTCGGGCGCCAGGACCTGGTAGGGGACGGCCCAGATGAAGCCGGGCAGGCGATGGTCGGAATAGAGATGGCTCCCATCGGAGCCATTGTCGGCCGTGCGCAGGCAGATTTCATAAAGGGCGGGGCGGTCGGCCTCGGTGGCAGGGCGGATGACGGCGTTCTCGGCCAAGGAGGATCTCCGTGCAGAACGAGCGGGGAGGGAAGGCCGGGAGGAAGGCCCTTGCCGTCCATTCCCGCACTATCGTCTTACCAATACGCAATTGCAACTTGCCAACCGCCTGCTTCCCCGTGATGGTAGCGCCAACGAGAATGGGGCGCGGCCGTTCGCACATCCAATTCGGAGAGGCGACCAGCGTCCAGCATAGCGCAACGCAGGGAGGGACCACCGATGTTGCGGACTGGGACGTCTTCTTTGAGAACCAATGTTCTATTGCGCCGGCTTCTACCTTGCCTGGCAGCCACCACCTTGTGGTGGGGAAGCACCCTTCATGGCGCTGGTGCGCAGACCCTGACGGTGTGGGACGACAATGCCCTGCCTTCGCAAGCCAAGGTCATCACGGACATCAACGCCAAGTTCGAGGCAGCGCATCCGGGCGTGAAGATCGCGCGCACGGCCCGGACCTTCGACGATCTCGCCATGACCCTGAAGCTGACGCTCTCCACCGGCGAGGGGCCCGCAGTGACCAAGGCCAATCAGGGCGCCCAGGAAATGGGGGCGATGGTCAAGCAGAAGCTGCTGCTGCCTATCGATGACTACATCAAGAAATATGGCTGGGACAAGAAGCAGTCCGATAGCGTGCTGGCGCGGGATCGCTGGTCCGACAAGGGAGAATTCGGCACCGGCCCGACCTATGGCATTTCGGCCCTCGGCGAACTGGTGGGCCTCTATTACAACGCCAAGGTGCTGAAGGAGGCCGGCATCGACAAGCCGCCGGCCACGCTGGACGAGCTGGCCAAGGATGTCGAGACCTTGAAGGCCAAGGGCGCCGTGCCCTTCACCATAGGCCTGACCAAGGGCCACATGTCGCTCCATATGTACGCTGCCCTGTCGCAAGCCATGATCGGCGCCGCCGATCGCAAGGGGCTCGATGATCTGGTCTATGGCCGGGGCGGCAGCTGGAATACGCCGAGCTACATCGCCGCTGCCAAGCAGATCCAGGACTGGGCCAATGGCGGCGCCTTCAATGATGGCTATCAGGGCATTGCCGATGATGACGCCGTGCAGCTCTTCGTGGGCGGGCAGGGTGCCTTCCAGGTCACCGGCACCTGGCGCCTGGGCGACATGCAGGCCAATCCCGACATCCATTTCATGGCTCTGCCGCCGGCTGCCGGCGTGAAGGACCCGCTGGTGGTGGGCGGCGTGGAACTTGCCTGGGCCATTACCGCGCTCGCCAAGGACAAGGCGACGCAGGATCTAGCCGGTGACTATATCGACTATCTCCTCTCCGACGATGCCGCGGCCGCCTGGGCGGCGGCGGGCTACCTGCCCGTGGCAGCTCTCGAAAAGCCCGATAAGGTGCAGATCCCGGCCTTGCTCGGCGAGACCATCAAGGTGTGGAACACCGTCAATGCCGCCAATGCCCTCGGCCATTATCCGGACTGGGCCAGCCCCACCATGCTGAAGACCCTCTCCGATGGCCTGACCCGGGTGATTGCCAAGGAGGACACGCCCGAAGCCTTCGTCGCTGCGGTCGACAAGGATTATCAGGGCTATATTGCGAGCCTGAAGAAATAAGGCGGCCACCGGGATCATTCCCCAGGGAGGCGCTGTCAGCCTTCTCCCCTTGCGGGAGAAGGTGGACCGGCGAAGCCGGGCCGGATGAGGGGTGTTGGCGCATACCCCGGTGAGGTCGCGTATTCCCCTCATCCGCCCCCTTCGGGGCACCTTCCCCCGCAAGGGGAGAAGGCTCCGCGCGTCTCACTGGATCGGATCCGAGACAGCCCCATGCTCGACGCCTCCAAATACCGCAATCTTCTCTATGTGCTGCCGTCGCTCCTGATCTATGGCGCCTTCGTTCTGGTGCCGATCCTCAGCTCCATAGCCCTCGGCTTCACGGCCTGGGACGGCATCAGCGCGCCGCGTTTCGTCGGCCTGGAAAACTACATTGCGCTGTTTTCCGATCCGGTGTTCACCGTCGCGCTCAAGAACAATCTGCTGCTGCTGGTCTTCTACGTGGCCCTGCCTTTGCTGCTGGGCCTGGTGATGGCCGCCATCGTCACTTCGATCCGCAGCGGTGAGCAGCTCATCCTCCGCACGCTCTATTTCATGCCCTATGTGATGCCCACGGCCGTGCTCGGCATCATCTGGCGCTGGCTCTACAACCCGGCCTTCGGGCCGCTCAACCAGGCACTGAAGGCGATCGGCCTCAAAGCGCTCGCTTTGCCCTGGCTCGGCAGCTTCACCTTTGCCTTGCCGGCCGTCGGCTTCGTCGCCACCTGGTATTATGCCGGCTTCTGCATGGCCATCTTCATGGCGGGCCTCGCGCGCATCGAACCCTCGCTCTACGATGCCGCCAGGGTCGACGGCGCCACGCCGATCCAGTCCTTCCGCCATATCAGCGTGCCCTCGTTGCTGCCGGAAATGCGCATCGTGCTGCTGCTGACCGTGATCGCCTCGATCAAGAGCTTCGATCTTGTCTTCACCATGACGCGCGGCGGCCCCGCCAATGCGACGCTGGTGCCCAACCTCTACATGTATCAGCTCGGTTTCGATCTCGGGCGCTACGGCTATGCCTCGGCGGTGGCGGTGATCGGGGCGATCCTGATCTTTGCCGTGAATGCCGTGATCCATCGCTTCATGCCGGAGCGGGGAGGGGAGCGCTGATGGCCGTTTCGTCGCGCCGCGCCCCGTCCCTACTGCCGCTGCGGGCCTTGCTGTGGCTGTTCGCCCTGCTGACGGTCTCGCCCTTTGCGCTGCTGCTGCTAACCTCGCTCAAGAGCCAGAAGGATCTTCTGGCAGGCGCCTTCGTCCTGCCCCAGCAGCCGCATTTCGAGAATTTCGTGCGGGCCTGGGTGGATGGCCATTTCGGCACCTATTTTGTCAATTCCGTGCTGGTGGTGGTGCCGGTGGTCGCCATTGCCGTTTTCCTCGGCATTCTCTCGGGCTTTGCCTTCGCCTTCCTCACATTGCCGCTCAAGCGCACGCTCTTCGTGATGCTGACCATCGGCATGATGGTGCCGACCGAAGCCTTCATCATTCCCCTGTTCTACGAGTTCCACTGGCTCGGCCTGCTCAACACCTATTGGGCCCTGATCCTGCCGCAGATCGGCATGTCCATCCCCTTCGCGACCCTGTTCATGGCGAGCACCATGCGGCAATTGCCGTCCGAACTCGTCGATGCCGCGGTGATCGACGGCGCCACGCGGCTGCAGGTGCTACGCCATGTCATCCTGCCCTTGATGAAGCCGGCGATGTCGACGCTGGCGCTCTTCCTGTTCATCTGGACCTGGAACGAATTCCTGATCCCGCTGATCCTGGTCAACAACGACGCCGTGCGCACGCTGCCGATCGGCATGCTGTTCTTCCAGGGCAAATATATCGTCGATATCCCGACCCTGACGGCAGGGGCGGTGATCATCGTGGCGCCGATCATCGTGGTCTATCTGATCTTCCAGCGTAATTTCATCCAGGGCCTGACGGCCGGGGCGGTCAAGTGAGGCGCCTCCAGGCTGTGGGGAACGATCCATGCGACCAATGGTCTGTTCAATCGGCCGCGGAAGCCCGAAGCAAAGCGCGTTTTGGCAAAACGCGCTTTGCTCGAACTCACCCCTTCGACGCGTCTTTGCGATTTGAAATGAATCGTTCAAATCGCCAAACGCTTTGGTAGGAATTGTCTGAACAGTCACGGAGCGGAAACGATGAAGGTCGGCATTATCGGGCTCGGCTATCGCATGGGCTATCTCGCCCGCATCTTCAGCCTGATGGTGCCGGGCTTCACCGTGGTCGGCTATGTCGATCCCGCACCGGCGGGCCTCGGTTACATGAAGGAACATGGCATCGAGGCGGGACGCGTCCATGACAGCCCCGAGGCCTTGCTCGCCGCCGAAAAGCTCGACCTCCTGATGGTCGGTTCGCCCAATGCGATGCATCTCGGCCATATCCAGGCAGGGCTCGAGCATGGGGTGAAGGTCTTCGCCGAAAAGCCGGTGGTGACCTCCCAGGAGGACACCTTCAAGCTGCTCGAGCTGCTTCGCATTCACGGCAGCGACAGCGTGATGGTCGGCCTGGTGCTGCGCTATGCCTCGCTCTATCGCGATCTCACCCGCATGCGCGACGAGGGCGTTCTGGGCGACATCGTCTCGATCGAGGCCTCCGAGCACCTGGCGCCCTATCACGGGGCCTTCTTCATGCGCGACTGGCGGCGCTACCAGCATTATTCCGGCGGTTTCATGCTGGAGAAATGCTGCCATGACATCGACCTCTACCAGGGCCTGATCGGCTCGCGTCCGGTGCGCGTGGCAAGCTTTGGCGGCCGCCGCACCTTCCTGCCGGGCAATGCGCCCAGCGCCCAGGGTGTCAACGACATGGAGGTCTATCACCGCAAGCCGAGCGGCTGGCTGAGCACGGACAAGGTGTTCGATTCCGACGCCGACATCATCGACTTCCAGGTGGCGATCGTCGAATTCGAGAACGGTGTCGCCCTCAATTTCCACACCAATATCAACGTGCCCGACCAGTTCCGGCGCTTCTGCGTGATCGGCTCCAAGGGCATGGCCGAGGGCGATTTCGTACGCAACTACTTTCGGGTGCACGATGCGCGCACTTCGCAGAAGCTGGTCGACAAGACCTATGAAGTGAGCGAGCTTTCGGCCCATTACGGCGCCGACGAGCAGATGGCCGCCGATATCGGCAAGCACCTGATCGACGGCGCGCCGCTGCCGGTCTCGGTGGTCGACGCGCTCGCGGCGGGCCTGACCGCCATCAAGATGGACGAGGCCCGCGCCAGCCGCGCCGTGCTCGACCTCACCGATGCCTGGCGCCGCTTCGACGAGGCGCTGACGGGGGAATGATATCAGGACAGGCCTAAGGCTGATCCGTCATTGCGAGCGTAGCAAAGCAATCCAGGGCTTGAAGGCACAAAGCTCACGGCCCCTGGATTGCTTTGCTACGCTCGCAATGACGGTGCTTGATCGGTCAAGCATCAATGCTGTGGGTATGAGCCCTATAGCTCCACCACGCGGTTCGGCAACTGGTTCCGCGGCTGGCTTTCCGGCGGAAAATGCTGCGCCAGCAGGCTGCCGCATTGGCCGATGGCGATGACCAGGCCCTCGGCAAGGCGCCCGGTCGCGGCGGCCTTGGTCAGGCTGGCGATGGTGTCGTCCCAGACCTGCTGCTCGACCTTGGCATCGATGCCGTCATCGGCGATCAGCACGGCCTGCCGCTCGGCCATGGCGATGAACAATAGAAGGCCGGTGCGGTCAGCCGTCTGCTGCAGGCCCTGGGCCAGGAACTGGCTGCGGGCTGCAAGCATCACCTTGTGCCGGCGCATGGGCGGCGGTGCGAACCAGAGCCGCACGCGCTGCGGCCAGCTCAGGGCGGTGACCAGCGCGAAGACGGCGATCTGGATCAGGCTGAGGGTGAGCAACCCCTTTCTGAGGGCGGACGCCATATCGGCCTGGCTGAAATTGCCGCTGCTCCATTCCGCGCCGAACAGCGAGGCGTGCAGCAGCCCGGGCGCCAGCAGGCCGATCAGCACGGGCGTGAGCAGGACGGCCACCGCGCCCAGGGTCACCGGGATCCAGCGATAGCTCGCCACGGCATGGCTGACGACGCAATAGATCTCGCCGGACGTGCCCGTTTCCGCCGCGGTGATGGCCGCTGCGATGCGCCGATGATCGTTCTGCGTCAGCACCCGGGTCATCTCACCAGCTCCCACTCGAACCGCCACCGCCGAAGGAGCCGCCACCGCCGGAAAAGCCGCCGCCGGACGATCCTCCCCCGCCGCCCCAGCTCGAGCCACCGCCCCAACCCGACGAAGTCGGAATGAAGACGGGGCCGGAGCCACGCCGCCTGGCGCCCGGTCCGCGGGGGCCGCCGCGCGAGGAATCGATCCAGCCCGAGGCGATCACGAAGATGAAGAACAGGATGAAGAAAATCACGAAGACTGTCTGGGGATCGAAGCCCTCGTCGCTGCGGGCGCCGTCCTTGGCGCGCTGCTTCCATTCGCTCTCATTGTTGAGCAGCACGTCCTCGATGGCGGCGACGCCGGCCTTGATGCCGGCAGGCATGTCGCCGGCCTTGAATTTGGGCAGGATCGCCTGCTGGATCACCACGCTGGAGAGCGCGTCGGTCAGCGTGCCTTCCAGGCCATAGCCGACCTCGATGCGCACCTTGCGCTCATTGGGCGCGACGATGAGCAGCACGCCGTTGTTGAGCTTGCCCTGGCCGATGCCCCAATGACGGCCGAGCTGATAGCCGTAATCGGCGATCTCCAGGCCTTCCAGGCTCTTGAGGGTGACGACGACGAGCTGGTCGCTCGATTTGTCCTCCAGAGCCTTCAGGGACTGGTCGAGGCCGGCGCGTTCGCCGGCGGGAATGATGCCTGCCTGATCGACCACGCGATCCGTCAGCGCGGGAAAGTCGATCGCTAAGGCTGAGGACAGGAAGAAAAGCAGCAAGGCGAGCGCAGCGCAAAATGGTGTGCCGGTCTTCAGACCGGCATTCTCTGCGGCCCATGCCGGTCCCGTTCCATCTCTCGATGGAGCCGAGAAGACCGGCACACCGAAGAACGCCTGCTTGCTCATGCCTCGCGAAGCCTCAGTTGAAGTTCACTTTCGGGGCCGCCTGGTTTTCCGGCGCCGCGCTGAAGGTCTCCATCGGCTTGGTCGAGCTGTAGAAGATCGCCTTGTAGATGCTCTGCGGGAAGGTACGCAGGTCGGTGTTGAAGACCCGCACAGCCTCGATATAGTCCTTGCGTGCCACGGCGATGCGGTTTTCGGTGCCTTCGAGCTGCGATTGCAGCGACAGGAAGTTCTGGTTCGACTTCAGGTCCGGATAGGCTTCCCGCAAGGCGATCAGGCGGCCGAGAGCGCCGGACAGGCCCTGCTGGGCTTCCTGGAACTGCTTGAACTTCTCGGGATCGGTGATGGTGCTGGCGTCGATCTTCACACTGGTCGCCTTGGCGCGGGCCTCGACCACCTCGGTCAGCACCTTTTCTTCCTGCTTGGCATAGCCCTTCACGGTTTCGACCAGGTTGGGCACCAGGTCGGCACGGCGCTGATACTGGTTCTGCACCTCGCTCCAGGCAGCCTTGGCCTTCTCTTCATCGGTTGGAATGGTGTTGATGCCGCCGCTGACCACCAGGCCGACGACCACCACGATAACGGCAAGGATCGCAAGAATTCGTGCCAGTCCCGACATGCAGGGCCCCCTTTGTCGTGCCGGCGATCGGCCGGCGATCATGTCCTTATATCCACGCGGCCGGTGTGGGCAAAGCATCCCGAAGAACAGCCCACAGCCCCGTATGTCGTTGTCACGGCGTGATAACGCCCGCCATTGCATGACAAGAGGCGGAACGTTCGGCACGGCGGCAGGCAGGGGGAAGTCATGAGATCCTATGTCATTCTGCGTCGACCCAAGGCGGCTCCGCCCGGTCGAATGGGGCTGGAGAGGCTCGAACCCAAGCCGCCGGAAATCACGGTCGAGAACCTGCCGGACCACGCCCTGCGCGAGCTGGAGGCCGATCCCGACACCTCCTATGCCGAGAACATGCCGACGGCGCTGATCGAACCCCTCGCCAGCCCTGTGCCGGCGGCAGCCGAGGCTGGCGCGAGCTGGGGCATTGCGGCCGTCGGCGCCGATGCCAGCCCGTTTACCGGTACCGGGGTCACGGTTGCCGTGCTCGATACCGGCATCGACGCGGCCCATCCGGCCTTTGCGGGCGTGGCGCTGGTCGAGAAGGATTTCACCGGCATCGGCAATGGTGACGTCAAGGGCCATGGTACCCATTGTGCCGGCACCATTTTCGGCCGTGACGTCGGCGGCCAGCGTATCGGCATTGCGCGCGGTGTCGGCAAGGCCCTGATCGGCAAGGTGCTCGGCGATGACGGCAAGGGCGATTCCGGCATGATCTTCGAAGCCCTGCAATGGGCACTGGCGGAGAAGGCCGACATCGTCTCGATGTCGCTGGGCTTCGATTTCCCGGGGCTGGTGAAGAGCCTGACCTCGGAGGGCTGGGACATCGAGCCGGCTACCTCGATGGCACTGGTGGGCTACCGCAGCAATCTGCGCATGCTCGACACCATCATGTCGATGCTCAAGGCCCATGGCGCCCTCGGCACATCGCCGCTTGTGGTGGCGGCGGCGGGCAATGAGAGCAAGCGGGCTGCCGTGACGCCTTATCGCATCGCCGCATCCCTGCCGGCCGCGGCCGATGGCGTGATCGCGGTGGCGGCGGTCGGACGGGACGCCGACACCTACAAGGTGGCGCCCTTTTCCAACATGCTCGCCGCGGTGGCGGCCCCCGGCGTCGACATCACCTCGGCCTGGCCGGGCGGAGGCCTTCATACCATCAGCGGCACCAGCATGGCCTGCCCGCATGTCTCGGGCGTGGCCGCCTTGTGGTGGCAGGCGCTTGAGCAGAAGGGCATCAGCGGCAGCGCGGCCAGCGTCGGCGCCCGCATTCTCGCCAGCGCCCGCAGAGGCGTTTTTGCCGCGGATATCCCCGAGGTCGATATCGGGCAGGGCATGGTTACGGCGCCGGAATGAGATGCCCGAAGCCGACTGCGATAGCCGGGCTTGGCCGGCTATCGCAAAGGTCGTGCAAACTCGAAGATGCCTAAGCGAAGCGCATTCGAGGTCCAGGCCCTATTTTTTGGCCTCGAGCGCGGCTTGCGCGGCGGCCAGCCTGGCGATCGGCACGCGGAAGGGCGAGCAGGAAACGTAGTCGAGCCCGCTGCGCTCGCAGAAGGCGATCGAGGCCGGGTCGCCGCCATGCTCGCCGCAGATGCCGAGCTTGAGGTTGGCCCGCTGCTTGCGGCCGCGCTCGACGCCGATCTCCACCAATGCGCCGACTCCTTCCTGGTCGATCGAGACGAAGGGGTCGATGGCGAAGATGCCCTTCTGCACATAGGTGCCGAGGAAGGAGGCAGCATCGTCGCGCGAGATGCCGATGGTGGTTTGCGTCAGGTCGTTGGTGCCGAAGGAGAAGAATTCGGCGCTCTCGGCGATCTCGCCGGCGCGGATGGCCGCGCGCGGCAGCTCGATCATGGTGCCGACCTGATAGACCAGCTTGACGCCCTTTTCCTTTTCCACCGCCTGCGCCATGGCATCGATGCGAGCCTTGACGAGGTCGAGCTCGGTCCTGGTCGCCACCAGCGGCACCATGATTTCCGGCGTCACCGGCTGGCCGGTGGACGCGGCGGCCTCGACGGCCGCCTCGAAGATGGCGCGCGCCTGCATCTCGGCGATCTCCGGGAAGGCGATCGCCAGGCGGCAGCCGCGGAAGCCGAGCATCGGATTGAACTCGTGCAGTTCCTGGGCCCGGGCCCGGAGCTTGGCGGCCGAGGCCCCCATCGCCGCGGCGACTTCGGCAACTTCGTCCTCCGAATGCGGCAGGAACTCGTGCAGCGGCGGGTCGAGCAGGCGGATGGTGACCGGCAGGCCCGACATGATCTCGAAGAGCTGGCGGAAATCCTCGCGCTGCATCGGCAGGAGCTTGGCCAAGGCCGCGCGCCGGCCCTTCTCGTCGTCGGCCAGGATCATCTCGCGCATGGAGACGATGCGGCCTTCGTCGAAGAACATGTGCTCGGTGCGGCACAACCCGATGCCTTCGGCCCCGAACTGGCGGGCCTGGCGGGCATCGGCCGGCGTCTCGGCATTGGTGCGCACCTTCATGCGCCTGACACCGTCGGCCCAGGTCATCAACTCGGCGAACTCGCCGGAGAGCTCGGGCTGCACCATGGCGATCTTGCCGGCCAGCACCTGTCCGGTCGAGCCGTCGATGGTGATGACGTCGCCCTTCTTGTAGGTCTTGCCGCCGGCCAGCAGCGTGCCGGCGGCGGTGTCGACGCGGATGCTGCCCGCGCCGGAGACGCAGGGCTTGCCCCAGCCGCGCGCCACCACGGCGGCGTGGGAGGTCATACCGCCGAGGCGAGTGAGGATGCCGGAGGCCGCCAGCATGCCCTTGATATCCTCCGGGCTGGTCTCCTGGCGCACCAGGATGACGGTCTTGCCGGCGGCCTTGCCGGCTTCGGCCTCGTCGGAGGTGAAGACGATCTCGCCGGAAGCCGCGCCGGGGGAAGCCGGCAGGCCGCGGGCAATCTCGATGCGCTCGGCCTTGGGATCAATGGTGGGGTGGAGGAGCTGGTCGAGGGCGCCGGGATCGATGCGGCCGACTGCTTCCTCCTCGCTGATCAGGCCTTCCTTGGCCATCTCGACCGCGATGCGCAGCGAAGCCTTGGCCGTGCGCTTGCCCGAGCGCGTCTGCAGCATCCACAGCTTGTTGTCCTCGACCGTGAACTCGATGTCCTGCATGTCGCGATAGTGCTTTTCGAGCACCTTGGTGATACCGACGAATTCGGCGAAGGCCGATGGCATCGCCTCTTCCATCGAAGGCTTGTTCGAGGCGCCGGCCTGGGCCGCGGCCTTGGAGATCGGCTGCGGCGTGCGGATGCCGGCCACCACGTCCTCGCCCTGGGCGTTGATCAGGAACTCGCCATAGAGCGCATGCTCGCCGGTGGAGGGGTTGCGGGTGAAGGCGACGCCGGTAGCGGACGTGTCGCCGCGGTTGCCGAACACCATGGCCTGAACATTGACGGCCGTGCCCCACTCGGCCGGGATGGCGTGCAGGCTGCGATAGGTGATGGCGCGCGCATTCATCCAGGAGGCGAAGACGGCGCCGATGGCGCCCCAGAGCTGCTCCTGCGGATCCTCCGGGAAGGGCTTGCCGAGTTCCTCGAGCACCAGGGCCTTGTACTGGCCGACCAGGGTCTTCCAGTCGGCGGCCTGCAGGTCGGTGTCGAGCACATAGCCCTTGCGCTCCTTGTAGGTGTCGAGGATCTCCTCGAAATGGCCGTGGTCGACGCCGAGCACCACGTCGGAGAACATGGTGATGAAGCGCCGGTAGGAATCCCAGGCGAAGCGCTCATTGTTGGAAGCGGCCGCCACCGCGGCGACCGTGGTGTCGTTGAGGCCGAGATTGAGCACGGTGTCCATCATGCCAGGCATCGAGGCGCGCGCGCCCGAACGCACCGAGACCAGCAGCGGATTCCTGGCATCGCCGAAAGCCTTGCCGGTGATGCGGCCGATCTCGGCCAGGGCCGCTTCGACTTGGGCCCGCAGCTCCGGCGGGTAACTGCGGTCATTGGCGTAGTAATAGGTGCAGACTTCGGTGGTGACGGTGAAGCCGGGCGGCACCGGCAAGCCCAGATTCGACATCTCCGCCAGGTTGGCGCCCTTGCCGCCCAGCAGGTTCTTCATGCCCTGTTCGCCTTCGGCCTTGCCGTCGCCGAACCCATACACCCACTTCGTCATTGCACTTCCTCAGTGATTTCGGATTGGCCGATTGTGCCGGCACGTATTTGGCGCAGAGCCTTTCCACAGCCGGCCGATAAATTCAATTCTTCAAACGTCTAAATCGATAGGTTGGGCGGATAACAAAATGTGTCAGAGTGTAATAATTGCGCCTGATCGCGCTTTTGTCTGAAGAACTGGCAGGTTTGACGCGCAATATGTCGGATTAATCCGGCTGAACGCTCGATGATGGCTTTGCCTGTCGCTTGTTTGCCGGACGAGCGCGACGGTTCGCTCGACCATGCGGCCATTTTTCCGCTTGCCATAACCGGCCTGGGCCTCGAAAACGCCAGTATACGATCTGGACACCAGACAGCAATTGCAGGAGCGTGCATGTCGACTTTCAAGGCTCTCGTCGTCACCAAGCCGGATACCGGCTATGCCTGCAACTTCGCCGAGTTCGACGAGCGCGATCTGATGGATGGCGATGTCACGGTGCGGATTACCCATTCGACCGTCAACTACAAGGACGGCCTCGCCATCACCGGCAAGGGGCCGGTGGTGCGGCGTTTTCCGATGATTCCGGGGGTCGACTTCGCCGGCGAGGTGATCGCCTCCTCCTCGAAGGACTGGGATCCCGGCGACCATGTCATTCTCAACGGCTGGGGCGTGGGCGAGACCCATCTCGGCGGCTATGCCGAGCGGGCTCGCGTCAAGGGCGAATGGCTGGTGCGGGTGCCCTATGGCATGACTCATGCGCAGGCGATGGCGATCGGCACGGCCGGCTATACCGCCATGCTGAGCCTGATGGCGCTGGAAGCCCATGCCATCACGCCCTCGCGCGGGCCGGTGCTGGTGACCGGGGCCGCCGGCGGCGTCGGGTCCACGGCCGTCGCCCTGCTGGCACGGGCCGGCTACACGGTAATTGCCTCCACCGGGCGGCCGGAAGAGGCCGACTATCTCAAGAATCTCGGGGCCTCCGAGGTGATCGATCGCGCCGAGCTGACCGGGCCGGTGCGCCCGCTGGGCAAGGAGCGCTTTGCCGGTGCCGTCGACACGGTCGGCTCGCTCACCCTTGCCAATGTGATCTCGCAGATCAAATATGGCGGCGCCGTCGCGGCCTGCGGCCTTGCAGGCGGGGCAGACCTGCCGTCCAGCGTGATGCCCTTCATCCTGCGCGGGGTCTCGCTGCTCGGCATCGATTCGGTGCAATGTCCCCAGGTCGTCCGCCAGGAAGCCTGGCGGCGCCTTGCCAACGAGCTCGACCGCGACAAGCTCGATGCCATGACGAGCTCGATCCCCTTCGACGAGGTGCGCGAAACTGCGGCCAACATCCTGGAAGGCAAGGTGAGGGGCCGGGTGGTGGTCGAGATCGGCTGAGGGGAATCCCCGGAGTCGGACTGGAGACGCCACCTTCGTCGTGCCCGGGCTTGACCCAGGCATCCAGGGCTTCCGCGATTGAAGCTGGGTTGCCGGGTCAAGTCCGGCAATGACAAGGGTTGCGCAATTCATGGACGGCCGGGCCGCCCCTCTTCTTCACACCAAGGTCTCCATGCGCAAAGATCTCATCCTGGGCATCGTGCTCGTCCTGGTCGGGGCCTCTTGCTACGGGCTGCAGTCGACCTGCGTGAAGCTGGCCTATGGCCAGGGTTACTCGCCCGGCGAGGTGATCGGGGCGCAATTCGTGATTGGGGCCGTCATTCTCGGGCTGATCAAGCTGGTGACCGGCTTGCGGCCCGCCGTGCCCCTGGGCTGGCCCGACCGCTTCAAGTTGATGGCCGGCGGCGCCAGCATCGGCTTCACCGGCTCGTTCTATTATCTCTCCGTTGCCTATACCTCGGTGTCGGCGGCGATCGTGCTGCTGATGCAGAGCGTCTGGATGGGGGTGGCCCTCGACGCCGCGCTGGGCCGGGCTTGGCCTTCGCCGCTCAAGCTGGTCTCCTCGATCCTGGTGCTGGTGGGTACCATTCTGGCCACCAATCTGCTCGGCGATGCGGCCCATCTCAGCCTGCTCGGCGTCGTCTTCGGCCTGCTGGCGGCGGTGAGCTACACGCTGGTGATCTGGTGTTCCAGCCATGTCGGCCTGCATGTCGACGTGGTCAGCCGCAGCTTCCTGATGGTTCTGGGCGGCGCGGTGGTGGCCGTGCTGATCGCCCTGCCACAGCTGACGGTGCGTTTCGATCCCAGCATCTTCTGGAGCTGGGGGTTGATCATCGCTTTGCTCGGTACGGTGCTGCCGCCCTTCCTGTTCAACAAAGGTATTCCGGCCACGGGCGTCGGCCTGGCGGCCATGCTGTCCTCGGTGGAGCTGCCGGTGGCGGTTGTGATGGCCGGCCTGTTGCTGCACGAGGCCTTCCTGCCCTCGCAATGGGCCGGCGTCGGCATCATCCTCGGCGCCATCGCGCTCGCCAATGTGGGGGCAGGCCGCGCCGCGGGGTGAGCTTGCGCGGTGTGCCGATCTCCGGATCGGCATGTCTTGCCGGTAAACCTATCGTTTCAAAGAATGCCGATCTGGAGATCGGCACACCAAATCTCTGCCTGTCTCTACAGAGCCGATGCAGGGCCGGGACATCCCGCTCCCGGAGCCGTTCCAAACCCACCCTTTTCGTGCTATCCAGCCGGCTCGAAGGGATAACCGAAGCGCTGCCTCGAAACCCGATTGTTCATGATCGGGAATTCTGATGGATAGCCGCGTCCTTCTCCTGGCACTCGCCACCTTCGTCACCGGCACCGCCGAGAACATCGTCATCGGCATCCTGCCTGATGTCGCGACCGGCCTCGGCGTGTCCATCGGCCTGGCCGGCCAGCTCACGGCGGTGTTTTCGATCACCTTCGCCCTGGCCGCACCGCTCGCTCTGCTGCTGACCGGGCGCCTCGAGCGCAAGACGGCCTTCATAGCCGCCTTGGCCATGTTCGCCCTGTGCAACCTGCTGGCTGCGGCCAGCCCCGGTTACGGCGTGCTGTTCGCCGCTCGTATCGGCATGGCGGCGGCAAGCGCCACCATCGCCCTGCTGGCGACCATGCTCGCCACCGAACTTGTCGACGAGAGCAGGAAGGGCCGCGCCATCGGCGTGATCTTCATGGGGGTGAGCGGCTCGCTGGTACTCGGTGTGCCGATCGGCATGCTGGTGTGCTCGCTGGCCGGCTGGCGCAGCGTCTTCCTGGCCCTTGCCGCACTGGCGGTGCTCGTTCTGATCGTCTGCCGCGGCAAGCTGCCCGATGTTGGCACCCGCCGGCAGGGTACGCCCGACTATCGGGCCCATCTGCGCGCGCCGCCGTTGCTGTGCGCGCAGCTCGTCTCGATCCTGATGATCGCAGGCCATTTCGTGCTGTTTGCCTATCTTGCGCCCTATATCGCCGGCGTCCTCGGCATTGCCGGCAGTGGAACCGTGCTCGCTTTCATCGCCTTCGGCGTCGCCGGCGTGTCGGGCGGCTATCTCGGCGGCCTTGCCGCCGACAAGCTGACGCCGCGCCGGGCCATTGTGCTGGTGCCGCTGGGCTACCTCACGGCCCTGATGCTGATCCCGCTGGCGGCCGGCTCCGGCTTCTCCTTCTTCCCGATGATGATGGCCTGGGCCTGCCTGAGCTGGATGATCTCGCCGGCGGTGCAGAGCTTCCTGATCGCCACCGGCCCGGACACGGCCGAAGCCGGCGTGAGCCTCAATCTCTCGGCGATGCATATCGGGGTCGGCCTCGGCACGGCGCTCGGCGGCGGTGCGGTGGAACTGGTGCCGATCGCCTATCTGCCGGCGATCGGTGCCATCCTGGCCGCCATGGCCCTGATCGCCGCGCTGCTGGCCTATCAGGGCGCGGCCAAACACGGGCCGATGGTGGTGTAGGACCCTATTCCCCGCCCTCCAGCACAGGCCGCAGCTTCGTCAACGCTTCCCAGCCATGGTCCATGAAGGCGCGGACCTTGGCCGAATGCTTGAGGTCGGGATGGGTCAGGAGCCACAGGCCGGCGCCGACGCCCGGCAGCGGCTCCGACAGGCGCGGCAATGGCAGGGCATCGCCGATATAGCAGGGCAGCAGGCCGACCCCGAAACCCGACCGCAGGGCCTCGGCGACGCCGAGAATGGTGTTGAGGCGCATCACGATGCGCTCGTTCGGCACTTCGCGCTCCACCCAGCGCGCCGGCGGAATGTTGGAGAGCCCTTCGCCTGTGGCGATCCAGCGCTCGGCGAAGAGGTCGGCGAGTTCGGCTCCCTTCAGCCGCTCCGGGCCGTAAATGGCCCAGGCAATGGTGCAGACCCGCCGCCCGACCAGCGTGTCCGGCGGCGCCGAGGTGGCACGGATCGCCACGTCGGCGTCCCGCTTGGACAGGTTCAGCGGCAGGTTGGAGACGACGACGTCGAGGCGAATGTCCGGAAAGCTGGTCAGGAAACTGGTGAAGACCGGCATCGTCAGGTGGGCCATGATGCTGTCATTGGTGGTGACGCGCAGTTCCCCTGATGGTTTGACGTCCCGGCCCGCCACACGGCGCTCGAAGCCGCTGATGTCGTCGGCCATGCGCCCGGCGAGGGCCACCATTTCCTCCCCCGCCGCGGTGAGGGCGTAGCCGCTGCGCCCTCGCTCGAACAGGCGGGCGCCGAGCAATTCCTCGACGGCGTTGATGCGGCGGAACACGGTGGAATGGTTGACACCAAGAGCCGTCGCTGCACCCACCAGGGATTTGGTCTCCGCTACGGCGCGGACATAGCGGTAATCATCCCAATTGGGGGATGGACGCTGGAGGGCAGAGTCAGAAACGGTCATGCAGGCGTCCCCGACGACAAGAAACGCAGATCCGGCAAAGCCCTTCTATTCCTAGCACCGACGAACAGTGGCGCAAGGTCGTCTTGCGAGTAGCCATCCGGTGTCGAACTGCGCAAGAAAAGGGCGAGCTTTCATCACACATGGTATGGCCCTGGGAGAAATGGGCACGAGACCCGCCTCTCCCAGAAATGCCACTTATCCCTCGATGCGCGAGAAATCGGCGACGCTGCGGGTTGCTTCGCGGATCTCCTCGAGCAGTTTCAGGCGGTTCAGGCGCAGGGCGGCATCGTCGGCATTGACCAGGATCTTGTCGAAGAAGGCGTCGACCGGCCGGCGCAGTTGCGAAAGGGCGGTCATGGCGCCTTCATAGTCCTCGGCGGCAATGGCGGCCGATGCTGCCTGCCTGGCGGTCTGCAAGGCTGTCTGCAGCGCCTTTTCCTCCGGCTCGGTAAGGAGGGAGGCATCCGCGCCGCCCGCATAGGCACCCGCGCCGTCCTTCTTCTCCTCGATGCGCAGGATATTGGCAGCGCGCTTGGCGCCGGCCAGCAGGGCCTTGCCGTCCTCGCTGCCGAGGAAGCGGCCGAGGGCCTCGACCCGCCGGACGATGAGCAGGAGATCGTCCTGTCCGCCGAGGCCGAAGACCGCGTCGACGAGATCGTGGCGGGCGCCCTGTTCGCGCAACTGCACCTTCAGGCGATCGGCGAAGAAGGCGAGGAGGTCGTTGGCGATGTCGTTGCTCTTGGCGAAGGGAGCCTTGGCGACGGTCGCCAGCAGCGGCAGGCGCAGCCTGTTGTCGAGCACCAGGCGGATGACGCCGAGAGCGGCCCGGCGCAGGGCATAGGGGTCCTTGCTGCCGGTCGGCTTCTCGTCGATGGTCCAGAAGCCGATCAGCGTGTCGAGCTTGTCGGCGAGCGCCACGGCGACCGCGACCGGATCGCTCGGCGCGCTGTCGCCGGCGCCCTTGGGCCGGTAATGATCCTCGAGCGCGGTGGCGATGGCGGCATCCTCGCCCTGGGCGGTGGCGTAATAACGGCCCATCAGCCCCTGCAATTCGGGGAATTCGCCGACCATTTCGGTGGCAAGATCCGCCTTGGCGAGCCTGGCCGCCCGTTCGGCCTTGGCGGGGTCGGCACCGACGACGGGCGCCAGCGCCTTGGCCAAAGCGGCGATGCGTTCGATGCGCTGGCCCTGCGTGCCGAGCTTCTCGTGGAACACCACGTTCGAGGCGATGATCTTGGCGAGGCGCTGGTCGAGAGGTTTGCCCTCGCTCTCATAACCCGGCAGGGGCTTCTGATCGGTTTCCCAGAAGAATTTGGCGTCGGACAGGCGCGCGCGGATGACGCGCTCATTGCCGGCGACGATGGCCGCTCCGCCGTCGACAGCCTCGATATTGGCGATCAGGATGAAACGATTGGCAAGGCGCCCGGTCTTGGGATCGCGCACCACGAAGCACTTCTGGTTGGCGCGGATGGTGGCTTGGATCGCCTCGTCGGGTACCGAGAGGAAGCTCTCCTCGAAGGAGCCCATCAGCACCACCGGCCATTCCACCAGGCCGGCGGCCTCATGCAGCACCGCATCGTCCTCGACCAGCTCCAGGCCTTGCGCGAAAGCGAGGTTGCGGGCATCGGTGAGGATGATGTCGCGCCGGCGGGCCGGATCGAGCACCACCTTGGCCGCCTCCAGCTTGGCGACATAGTCCTCGAAGCGCCTGATCTGGATGGTGCCGGGCGCCATGAAGCGATGGCCCTTGGTGGTATCGCCGACGGCGACGCCCTCGATCTCGAAACGCACCACCTCCGGGTCCTCGGTCTCGGGACCGAAGGTGCAGAGGATCGAATGCAGCGGACGGACCCAGCGCAGGCTGCCCGAGCCCCAGCGCATCGATTTGGGCCAGGGGAAGGTGCGCACGACCTCCGGCACGATCTCAGCGATGAGGTCGGGCACCGCCCGTCCGGCCTTTTCCACCACCGCCACGTAGAACTCACCCTTCTTCGGATCGCTCTCGATGCGGGCCTGGTCGATCGAGGCGAGGCCGGCCGCCTTCAGGAAGCCCTGGATCGCGCCGTCGGGGGCACCGACGCGCGGGCCCTTGCGCTCCTCGCTTGTATCGGGCTGGCGGATCGGCAGACCGTGCACCGTCAGGGCCAGGCGGCGCGGCGTGGCATAGGCCGAGGCGCCTTCATAGACGACGCCGCGCTCGACGAGCGCATCCGTCACCATTTTCTTGAGGTCGTCGGCCGCCTTGGCCTGCATGCGGGCGGGGATTTCCTCGGAGAAGAGTTCAAGCAGGAGGTCGGGCATGGGATTAACGTTCTTCGTGTTCGTCAAAAGGTAGAATTGCGGGTTGCGTGGAAGCCGACGGACCTTGCTCCATTCCGTGCAGGCGCCTGCGCTCGAAGCGGGTCGGAGCTGTGTTCAGGTCTCCGTAAAGCGTCGCGTAGATGGTGTCGAGCACACCCTCCAGATTTGAACGCAGCTCATGGTTCCAGAAGCGAATGACACGATAGCCTTGGCTTTCCAAAAAGGCAGTGCGGCGAGTGTCGTGTGCTCGGTTTTGGTCGAAGCCGTGCTGTTCTCCATCGAGTTCGATGATCAGGCCAGCCTTGTGGCTGGCGAAGTCGACGATGTAGCGATCGATTGGGGCCTGCCGTCGGAAATGGGTGCCGTAGATCGGTATCCGTTCCAGATGATGCCAGAGGGTCCGTTCTGGATCAGTAGCCTGCTCGCGCAGGTGCTTGGCATTGGCAAGGCGGAAGCGGTCGAGCGAACGTCCTTTCATGAGAAGCACCAGTCCGGATGGCACCGTGACCCTACCCTCCCCTCGATGGGGAGGGTCGACGCGCAGCGTCGGGGTGGGGTGATGGAACTCGCCATTCGGTTTGCTCTGCCTGCCTTTTCCACCAAATCTGTTATTGATAGCATGGTGTAACCCACCCCACCCCGGCCCTTCGGGCCGACCCTCCCCATCGAGGGGAGGGTAGGGCGTGGCGCTTTACAATAACCCTACGCCCCGCCGGCTTCGGTCTTGACCCAAGCCTCGCCGCAGGCCTTGGCGAGTTCGCGCACGCGCAAGATGTAGCTCTGGCGCTCCGTCACCGAGATGGCGCCGCGCGCGTCGAGCAGATTGAAGCGGTGGCTCGCCTTGATGCACTGGTCATAGGCGGGCAGAGCGAGCAGATGCCGGTTGCCCTTGTCGCCGGCGGCGAGCAGGGCCTTGCACTCCTTTTCGGCATCGATGAAGTGCTGCTTGAGCACCTCGATGTTGGCATGCTCGAAATTATGGCGCGAATATTCCTGCTCGGCCTGCAGGAAGACATCGCCATAGGTCACCTTCTCGGCGCCCTCGCGGCCGTTATAGTTGAGGTCGTAGACGTTCTCGACGCCCTGGACATACATGGCCAGGCGTTCGAGGCCATAGGTCAGCTCCCCGGAGACGGGATTGCATTCCTGGCCGGCAACCTGCTGGAAATAGGTGAACTGCGAGACTTCCATGCCGTCGCACCAGCACTCCCAGCCCAGGCCCCAGGCACCGAGCGTGGGGCTCTCCCAGTCGTCCTCGACGAAGCGAACGTCATGGACCAGGGGATCGAGCCCGATGGCGGCAAGCGAGCCGAGATAAAGGTCCTGCAGTTCCGGCGGCGAAGGCTTCAGGATGACCTGGAACTGGTAATAATGCTGCAGGCGGTTGGGGTTCTCGCCATAACGCCCGTCCTTGGGGCGGCGCGAAGGCTGCACATACGCCGCTTTCCAGGCCTTGGGGCCAAGCGAGCGCAAGGTGGTGGCGGGGTGGAAAGTACCGGCGCCCACTTCCATGTCGTAGGGCTGCAGCACGACACAGCCGCGATCGGCCCAATAGCGCTGAAGGGTCAGGATCAGGCCCTGGAAGGAGCGTTCAGGGCGCATATGGGCGGGGGTGGCGTCGGCCATGACGGTTCTCGAACTAGAGCATTTTCTTCAGAAAGCCGGCCGGCTTTTCGATCGAGAAGATGCGTTAAAACAAAAGAGACCGAGAAAATTGCGGTTCGGGGAAATCGCACTTTTCTTCGGCTGAGCCGTGCCGGAGAAACTGTTTCCGCCGGTACAGACCTGGGCCCGACCCTTAGAGCAAGATCGACACTGGGGAAACCTGTTTGTGCGGCGCACGGCCTTGTGCCTGTCCGCACAGATGCCGGGAAGCTCTCATGAGACAAGGGACGCAACGGGACACCACAACCGATCCCGTACAAACCAAAGCTCAGGAGAGTAAGTACTATGTCCAGGCAATCCCTTCTTCGTACAGGGCTTATCGCGGCCTTGATCTTCGGCTCGGTGGCCGGCTCGATCTCCACGTCCTTCGCCGCTACGACCGGCCCGGGTGCCGGCGGCAACGGCGGTGGCCGCGGGTCCAGTTCGGGTTCGTCCGGCGGCGGCGGTGGTGGCGGTGATGGTGGCGGGACCTCGCCAGAGGCCCGTGTGATCATCACGAACCCGCCGCCCTGTCGCACCCATGCCTGCAATCCGCCTCGCCCGGCCGTCGCTCGTATCCCGGTCAAGTTCGTCGACCAGACGCGCTGCACCAATGTCTGGCGCCGGGTGGTGCTGGACGACGGCTCCATCATGGAGGACCGCAGCGCGCCGATGCGCAAGCATTGCCGGATCATTCGCAACTTCGATTGATCGAAGCCCTGCCAAAAAAAGCAGAAGCAGGTTCGTGAGAACCTGCTTCTTTGCGTTTGGCGGATCTGTCTGAGGACCCGCGACCTGATTGGCCGTGCCGCTTTATTCGGGGCGATAGACGCCGCTGCGCGGGTCGCGACGCAGGTTGATGGCTTCCTGCCGCACGGGTTGGGGCTTGTAGAGTTCGTTGTTCACTCGCTCCCATTCGCGCTTGACCAGGCGCGCGAGAACCACGGTCCCGACAAGGCTGGCGACGGCTAGAACGACAGGATGCATGGCAGGTCCTCTTCATTCATCATTTCGTAACTATAAACCGAAACGGGCACGAATTGCACGCCCTTCGAGTGCGGCAAGAATGCCTTCGGTTAATTGCTCGCTTTCGGCTGCCGAGAAACGCGCGCCGAGGCCGAGACGCCGGGCGAGCAGGCCGCGCGGTTCGGAGACGGTCTTGAAGCGCACCTTCTCGCCATAACGCGCGCGCATGGTGGACCTCACATCGCCCATGGCATCGGCAAGGCCGAGTTCGATGGCCCGCGGCGCGAGCCAGAACTCGCCGGAGAACAGCAGGTCCTCCTCGCCCTTGAGCTTGCCGGCACGGCGTTCCCGGACAAGGGCGATGAACATGTCGTGGATCTCTCGCTGCAGCGCCGCCAGCCTTTCGACATCCTCGGGCTTTTCGGGGCGGAAGGGATCCAGCATCGTCTTGGAACGCCCGGCCGTGTGAACGCGGCGCTCGACCCCGATTTTCTCGATCAGCTTGTCGAAGCCGAAGGAGGCGGAGACCACGCCGATGGAGCCCAGGATCGAAGCGGGGTCGGCAATGATCTCGTCGGCGGCGCAGGCGATCATGTAGCCCCCGGACGCAGCGACATCCTCGACGAAGGCAAAGACCGGCAGCTTCTTCTCGGCGGCGAGGGCGCGGATGCGGCGCATGATCAGATGCGATTGCGCCGGTGAGCCACCGGGCGAATTGATCACCAGCGCGACCGCCCTGGCGCCTTTCATGGCGAAGGCACTGTCGATGAGCTTGTCGAGCTTTGCCATGTTCAGGCTGGCGCTGAAGCGCGAGCCGGTGCCGATGGTGCCGGAAAGCGGAAGGACGGCGACCACGGGTGCCGGGTGACGCCATTTCTTGGGCAACAACTGCCGGATCCGGCCGATACTTCGCTTCAAGGGATTGTCCGATTGCGGGATATCAGGTGTCGTCAACGCAGCTTCGCCTCTTCCTGTGCAGCAGGGAAGGCAGTCCTCACGAGAAGGTGATGAACGCCTTTGCCGCATATAGGCATGAAATCCCGGCGGCACGATAGGTTGTGCCGTCGGCTGAATGCAGGATGAACAGGTCGATCAAGTCGCATTCAGCCGATGAAGGGATAGTGGAAGCGGGAAGGGACGAACGATAATCGCCGCTCCCCCGGAACCTTCACGGTTTCGGCAGTTCGTATCATAGTAAGCCGGCCCGTCGGGGTAGGGTCGAGCTTTCGCCGATTTGAATCGCAGGAGGAACGAATGTTTCGCAAACTCGCTCTGGCAGCCGCTCTGGCTTTCGGCATGGGGGGCGCTGCAATGACCGCGCAGTCGGCCCAGGCTGCAGTGATCCATCCCGCTGCCAATGCTGGCGTGATCCAGGCCATCGAACAGTCGGCTCCGTCACCGGATGCCGCACAGAAGGTCTATCACCGTGGTCGCCCGCATTATTATCGCCCGCACTATTACCGCCCGCATTGGCGTCCGCGTCCGGCGCGTTATTGCCGCTGGCAGCGCGTGCGCGTCCATACCTATTACGGCTGGCGCTGGGTGAACCGTCGCGTCTGCTGGCGCCGATGAAAATCGTCTCCGCTGCTTGACGATGGACACCCCCGAACCAAGTTCGGGGGTGTTTCTTCATTCGGGGCCGGCTGTCAGAACGCGTCGATGCCGAGCGCCCGCCAGGCTTCGGTCAATTGCAGGGAGATGGGCAGATTGAGATTTTCCCCCGTCGACGTGGGCTGGAGAAACCATCTGCGGTATGTCCTCACCAGCCTGCCCTGTTCGGCCATGGTTGCAAAGGCGCGCTTGACGGCCTCGGCCATCAGGGGATCGTCCTTGCGGAACATGATGCCGTAGGCGTCATAGGTGATGAAATCGCCGACGACGGCCAAGGTCTTCTGGGCATGGTTGCGGGCGATGAAACCATAGAGCAGCACGTCGTCGGTGGCGAAGGCATCGGCCTTTCCGGCTGCCAGCATGTCGTAGGACTGCTGATGATCGGGCGCCGAGGCGATGATCATGCCGAGATGGTATTTGTCATTGAGTTGCTTCAGCGCCGCTTCGTTTGTGGTGCCGGCCGTCACCACCAAGGTCTTGCCCTGCAGGTCCTTGTAGGAGCGGATGCTCGAGCCGCGCTTGACCAGCAGCTTGGTGCCCGCGACATAGGTGACGGGCGAGAAGGAAACTTGCTTCTCGCGCTCGCGATTGGCCGTGGTCGAACCGCATTCGAGGTCGACTTCGCCCGAAGTCACCGCCGCGATGCGGGTGTCCGAGGTGACGAGCTTGTAGTCGATGCGAACCGGCTTGTCATGCAGCTCGCGCGAGATCTCATCCACCACGCCCCTGCAAAACTCGATGGCGTAGCCTTGCGGTTCGGCCTGTTCCGGCCGCTTGAAGGAGAAGGGGAAGGAAGCGTCGCGATAACCGATGGTGATGGCGCCGGTCTGGTTCGCCTTCAGCAGCGTGCCGGACAGCTCCAGGGGAAAGTATTCCTGCTTCGGCGCGGCTGTCAGGTCCTGCCCGATCATGTCCTCGGCCTTGGCGGGGGCGGTTGCCGCCAGAATGACGATGGCCGCTAGCGCGAAGAGCTTATGCAAGACTCTCTCCTGAAAAATCCGGACAGCGGAGGGGAGGGCGCCGCCACGCGAGAATGCTCGACGAAGGCCGGCGGCGGCACGGGCCGTGCCGCCGCCATTGGCTCAGGCGGGTGCCGCCGCAGGCGCCACTTCCGGCGCGTTGATATCGTCCTTTTCCGGACCGAGGCCGCCCTCGAACTTGGCGACGGCCGAGGCCGCCAGCGAGTTGCCGATCACATTGGTGGCGCTGCGGCCCATGTCGAGGAACTGGTCGATGCCGATGATCAAATAGAGCCCTGCATCGGGGATGTTGAACTGGTGCAGCGTCGCCAGGATCACCACCAGCGATGCCTTTGGCACGCCAGCCACGCCCTTGGACGTCAGCATCAGCGTGCCGGCGATGGCGAGCTGGGTGCCGAGCGAGAGTTCCATGCCATAGGCCTGAGCGACGAACAGGGTCGCGAAGGTCGTATAGGCCATGGTGCCGTCGAGGTTGAACGAATAGCCGAGCGGCAGCACGAAGCTGGCGATGCGCTTGGGGACGCCGAACCGCTCGAGCTGGTCGAGGATCTTGGGATAGGCGGCTTCCGAACTCGCCGTCGAGAAGGCGAGCAGGAAGGGTTCGCGCATGCGTCTGATCAGATTGCCCATGCGGGCACCGAGCAGGAAATAACCGATGGCGATCAGGAATCCCCACAGGATGAACAGCGTCAGGTAGAAGCCGCCGAGGAACTTGACGAAGTTCAAGAGCACACCCGGGCCTGACGTGGTGATGACGGAGGCCACGGCCGCGCAGACGGCCAGCGGTGCCAGCGTCATCACATAGCCGGTGATGGTCAGCATCATGTGGGCGACATCATCGGCAAGGTGGACGAGGGGCTTGCCGCGCTCGCCCAGGGCCATGATGGCGACGCCCGCGAACAGCGAGAACACCACGATCTGCAGGATCTCGCCCTCAGCCATCGCCTTGAAGATCGAGGTGGGCACCAGATGTTCGATGAAATTCTTGAAGCTGAAGGAGGCTGTCGCGATGTTGGCGGTGTTGCCGCTCTGGTCGGCGATGACGATGCCGTGGCCCGGCTGGATGAGATTGGCCATCACCAGGCCGAGCAGTAGCGACACGATCGAGGCCGAGATGAACCAGCCCATGGTCTTGGCGCCAACCCGCCCCAAGGTGGCCGCATCGCCCATGTGGCCGATGCCGACGATCAGGGTCGAAAGCACCAGCGGGCCGATGATCATCTTGATCAGCTTCAGGAAGATCGTGCTGACGAGGGACATGTAATCGGCGAGCGTGGCCGCCGTCTTCTTGTCGGGGAAGGAGTAGAAACAGGCGATACCGATCGCGATGCCCAGCACGAGACCGATCATCACGTAGATGAAATTCCTATTCAAGTTGACCCCCCTCATTTGACCTAACGGTTGCATCTGGCGGGATGCAGACAAGCGAGATTCCCCTGGGCAAATCATCAGACAAACGGCGCTGGAGGGACGCGTATGCCAAAAGTTTGCAACAGATTTGTCATGTTATTGACATAGTTGCACTCCAGCCAGCGGCCCAAGTCAAGCCTTTTCAAAGCGCTTTTGCAGATGTCGATCGACACATTTCCTGCCGAATATTGACAGGCTGTTTTGCTTGAAAAACAGGAGCGTTCATTTTGGTCAACGCGAGGCAGGACCATACCGCCCGCGCGGAAGGCGCGCGGGAGACGAGTAGAGCTGATTTGTAATATCAGGAACCCAAAAGGCCGCCCGTCATTGCGAGCGAAGCGAAACAATCCAGAGGCCGCAAACTCTGTGCCTCCAAGCTTCTGGATTGCTTCGCTTCGCCCGCAATGACGGAGCGGGTAAAACAGACTTCATACGAGTTGGCCCAAGCTGGCGGCGACGGCTCATGCCAAGTCTTTGATTTGACCCTTCCTACGATCGCAGGAAGGCCATGCTTTGACACGTCGGCATCTCCGAAACTTGGTATCAGCCGATACTCTCGCCCCCGTCGACGACCAGGGCCTGACCGGTCATGAAGGCGGAACGATCCGAGACCAGGAAGAGAATGGCCTCGGCGATCTCTTCGGCCGTGGCCCAGCGGCCCATCGGGATCTTGTCGCGCACATAGGCTTCGATGGCGGTGCGGCCGCCCATCTGGGCAATGAAGGGCTCGTTGAAGGGGGTGTCGACCCAGCCGGGGCAGAGGGCGTTCACCCGCACCTTATGCCGGGCATAGTCGAGCGCCATCTGGCGCGTCATCGCCACCACCGCGTGCTTGGAGGTGGCATAGGCGATCATTTCCCTGTCGTAGAACACGCCGGAATTGGAGGCGGTGTTGAGGATGACGCCGCCGCCGGCCGCGATCATCGCCGGCATGGCGAGCCGCGCCGCCAGGAAATGGGCGCGGACATTGATGCGCCAGGACGCATCGAAGCCATCCGGGCTGACATCCGTCAGCGGCCCGCCGACTTGGATGCCGGCGTGATTGTGCAGGATGTCGATGCGGCCATGGCGGTCGAGCGTGGCGTGGATCAGGTGCTCCACAGCGGCGTCATCCGCCACGTCCGTGGTTACAGTCTCGGCGCGCCCGCCTTGCACCTGGATCATGGCGGCCGTCGTTTGCCCGGCAGCGGCATCCCGGTCGGCGACGATCACGATGGCGCCCTCGCGCGCCATGGCAAGGGCGCCGGCCTGGCCGATGCCGGAGCCGGAGCCGGTGACGATCGCGATGCGGTTTTCCAGGATCATGGGGATTCACTCAACAAATGGTGGCGCGAGGCTCGCTATCGGCGCTTGCGCAGCAGGAACTGGGCGAGGAGCACCATCAGCACCGAGGCGACCAGCACCAGCGTGGCGATGGCGTTGATCTCGGGAGTCACGCCGCGGCGGATCGAGGCGAACACATAGATCGGCAGGGTCGTCTGGGGGCCTGCCACGAAGAAGGCGACGATGAAATCGTCGAAGGAAAAGGTGAAGGCCAGCAGCAATCCGGCGAGAATGGCCGGGAAGATCTGCGGCAGCACGATGGAGCGGAAGGTGGTGAAGGGCGTGGCATAGAGATCGCTCGAAGCCTCCACCAGGTCCCGGCTCAGGCTGCCGAGCCGGGCCCGCACGATCATGGTGACCAGGGCCATCGAGAACAGGCCGTGCGCGGCGATGATCGAGCCATAGCCGAGGCCCAGTCTGGGCGGCGTATCGCCGGGCCAGATCGCCGCGAGCAACGGGTTGGCGAAGGCGAAGACCTGCACCAGCGCCACCAGCGTCGCGATGCCGATGACCACGCCGGGCACCACGATCGCGGCGCCGAAAAGAGCATCGAAGACGAGGCGGGTCCGGGCTCCAACGCGTGACAGGCCGAGAGCGGCGGCCGTGCCGAAGACCGCAGCCAGCAGGGCGCTGCTGGAGGCGACGATCAGGCTGTTGCGCAGCGCCTCGGTGAGGAAGGGATTGGCGAGCGCCGTGCCATACCACTTCGTCGAGAAGCCGACGATCTCGCTGGCGTTGCGGCCGGCGTTGAAGGAGAACAGCACCAAAAGCCCGATGGGCAGATAGAGGAAGGCGAAGACGGCGGCGACGAAGGCTCTCATCAGATCAGGTCCACCTGCCGGGCGCCCGAGACGCGTGCGGTGATGCGGTTGGCGATCAGCAGCACCACGACGGAAGCGACGACCAGCGTCACGGCGATGGCCGAGCCGAACGGCCAGTTGCGTGACTGCAGGAAGAGGTCGACCAGAGCGTTGCCGATGAAGAACACCTTGCCGCCGCCGAGCAGGGTCGGGATCAGATATTCGCCGAGCAGCAGGATCATCACCAGGCTGAAGCCCGTCATCACGCCGGGCAGGGACAGTGGCAGCGTGACGCCGAAGAAGGTCGAGACGGGGGTGGCACCGAGGTCGGCCGAGGCTTCCAGCAGGCGACGGTCGAGCCGTTCGAGGCTGACATAGATCGGCAGGATCATCAGCGGCAGATAGCCATAGACGATGCCGACCAGCACCGAGCCTGGCGTATTGAGCAGCCTGACATCGGCAATGCCAACGAGGTCGAGCAGGGCCGGGATGCCGCGCGAGCCGAGGATGTACATCCAGGCATAGGAGCGCATCAAAAGGCTGGTCCAGAACGGGATGACCACCAGCGCCAGGAGGATCAGCCGCCAGCGCGGCGGAGCCTTGATGGCGAGGTGATAGGCGACCGGATAGGCGACCAGCAGGCAGGCGAAGGCGCCGGCCGGCGCCAGGATCGCGGTGTTCCAGAAGGCAGTGGAGCGCGCGCCGAGATTGGCATATTGCGCCAAGGAGAGCGCGGCCTGGTAACCGCCTTCCGGCGCCCGCTCCCCGACGCTGAAGACGAGGACGGCGACGAAGGGCAGCACCAGGAAGACCACGAGCCAGGCGCTGGCCGGAGCCAGCAGCAGGGTGGTCACAAGCGTGCGGCGGGCGCGGGAAGACACCACTGATGAGGTTCCGGTGGAAAGGCGGGCGGCAGCGCGACGCGGCCGCCCGGGAAGGCCGGTCAGGCCGATTTGAAGCGGGCCATCAGCTCCGCGCGCCCTGGGTCGGTCAGCGTCGCCGCGGCCCCGAATTCCAGGGGTTTCAGCAGGTCGGCCGCCGGATAGAGGATGGGATTGGAGAGAAACTCCTTGGGCAGCAGGGCGTTGACGCGCGAATCCGTGCAGGGCGCGCCATTGGCGATGTGCTCCTTTACGGCATTTTCCGGCGTCATCAGATAGTTGAGCAGGGCATAGCCGGCTGGCTTGTTGGGCGCATCCTTGGGGATGGCGTAGAAATCGGTCCAGATTTCGCCGCCTTCCTTGCCGAGGATGTATTTGATGTGGGGCAGGTCGCGGTTGAGCTGCGCGCCGTCATTGGTCCAGCACATCGTCATCCAGGCATCGTTGGCGCGCATGGGCGGCTGATAGTCCGAGGACACTGCATAGAGATGCGGCTTGGCCTTGATCAGCAGCTCCTCGGCTTTGGCGAGTTCGTCCTGCTTCAGCGAATTGAAGGAATAGCCGAAATATTTCAGGGCGTTGCCGATGGTGGTGAGCTGGTAGTCATGCACCATGGTGCGGTTGGAGCCCTCGGCCATGGCGGTGTCCCAGAAATCCTTCCAGCTCGCCAGCGGCTTGGTGAGTTTCTGGGTGTTCACGGCAAAGCCGGTGGTGCCCCAATTCTTCGGCACGGCAAAGACCGTGCCGTCGATGGTGCCTTCGGCGGTGAAGCGGGCATCCTCGGTCGGGGCGCTATAGGCCGGCAGCTTGGCAAGATCGATGGCGTCGATCAGCCCGAGCTTCCTGTAGGTCGAAATGGTGTAGTTGGTCGGCACGAACAGGCTCCAGCCGGTGGCGCCGGCCTGCAGCTTGGCCAGCATCTCCTCGTTGGAGCCGAAGACGTTGACCTCGACGGCGACGCCCGTCGCCTTGGTGAAGTTCACGAAGGTCTGCGGGTCGTGATAATTGGGCCAGGTGGCGATCGACATCTTGTCGCCGAGCTCGCCGGCGGCATAAGCGGGGGCAGGCAGTAGGCCGTTCTCGCGGCCGAGGACGGCCATCGCCAAGCCCAGGCCCGTCGCGCCGAGGAAGTGGCGGCGGCTGATCGAGCCCTTGCGGTAGCGCAGGAGGTGGTCAACGAAGCCTTGGGCCGAGATCGGCAGGCCGTCGCGATAGGATTTCGACATGACTCATTTCCCTCTGATGGTGCCGCTTTGCGCGGTTTTTCGGATGGTTCAGGCGGCGAAGGCGAGTGGTGCTCCCGGTGCGAAACCGATCGAGACGCTGTCGCCGGGCCCTTTGAGGCCCGGACCGTGCGCCAGGTGGTCGGCGGCGACCAGGACCGTGCCGACGTCCTTGATGTCGATGGCATATTCGGCGGTCGAACCGAGAAAGATGCGGTTGTGTACGGTGCCCCGCAGGCTCGGCCCCTCACCGACTTCCAGGCGCATGGCTTCGGGGCGGATGCTGACGCGTGCGGCCTGGCCGGGCCGGAGCGGGACATGGCTGCGGGCCTGGAGCGTGGTGCCGTCTGCCAGCACGATGCTGGCGGCCTTGCCATCGGCCGCAGTGACCTTGCCGTCGAGGAAATTGGATTTTCCGACGAAATCGGCGACGAAGAGATCGGCCGGATCGTCATAGATCTGGCTGGGCGCGCCGGTCTGGACGATATGGCCCTTGTTCATCACGCAGACGAGATCGCTCATCGAGAGCGCCTCTTCCTGGTCGTGGGTGACCAGCACGAAGGTGATGCCGAGGGACCTCTGCAGGTTCTGCAGTTCGAGCTGCATCTCGGTGCGCAGCTTCTTGTCGAGCGCGGCCAGCGGTTCGTCGAGCAGCAGCACGGCGGGCTTGTTGACCAGGGCCCGCGCCAGGGCGACGCGCTGCTGCTGGCCGCCGGAAAGCTCGTGGATGCGCCGGCGGCCATAGCCGGAGAGGCGCACCATGGCGAGCGCCTCGTCGACACGCCGGGCGATCTCCGAGCCAGCCAGGCGCGGGCGGGCCTGTCGCAGGCCGTAGGCGATGTTGTCGCCGACGCTCAGATGCGGAAACAGCGCATATTGCTGGAAGACCATGTTGACCGGGCGGCGATAAGGCGGCGTGCCGGCCATGTCCTGGCCGCGGATCATCACCTGGCCGCCGCTCGGCTGTTCGAAGCCGCCGATCATGCGCAGGCAGGTGGTCTTGCCGCAGCCAGAGGGGCCGAGCAACGCGACGAAGGCGCCGCTGGGAATGGAAAGATCGATGCCATGCACCGCCGTGACGTCGCCATAGCGCTTGGCAACGGCGCGAAACTCGATATCGGGCGAGGTCGTATCGTTCATCCGCGCTGGTCCCCTCGGTCGATGCAAGCCGTTTCGTTCTGGCCGTTTCGTTCTTGCTTTTCGGCTCTTGTGCGAAAGGAAAGCTAGCAGAGCCTATTTCATCTCGTATATACCTACCAGGGGGTATATGCTGCATGTTTGTTCAGCACAGGAGGTAGAAATCGACAGCTCCAGGCATAATTTGACGGCATCCATGGCGCTGGCAGAGGTGATGAAAGCGGCTGGCCGCAGCGGTTCGGGGGACTTTGAGCGCGCCCTGCTGGCCTGGCTCGGTCTGCATGCGCGCTTCGATCACAGCGTGGTGTTCGCCTATCGCGGGTCGGCGCGGCCGCCGATGCTGTACGAGACCTTCTCGCCTGCCGAGAGCCACGTCTTCGTCGCCCTCTACCAGGACGGCGCCTATCTGCTCGATCCCTTCCACCGGGCCGCGATCGGGGGATGCGAGGGCTTCCGCCGCATGCGCGAGCTGGCGCCCGACCGCTTCTATACCAGCGAGTATTTCCGCTCTTATTACAGCCAGACAGGGTTGGCCGAGGAGGTCGGTTTCTTCGTGCAGCTCCCCGAGCAGACCTCGGTGGTCTGGTCCCTGATGCGCCTGGCCGCCTCCGGACCGTTCGGCACTGCGGAGGTGCGCGGCTTGCGCGACCTGGCCCCGATCGTCCTCGCGCTCTGCGCCCAGCATTGGCGCGACCTGCCGGAGTTCGGCGAGGCCGGCAGCCGGGTGACGACATTGCCGCTGCCGGGCAGCGACCTCGACCGGGCCCGGCTCTGGGCCAGCCAGTCGCTGACGGCGCGGGAGGGGGAAATCGTCAATCTGGTGCTGCAGGGACATTCGTCGGATTCGATCAGCCGCCTGCTGCATATCTCGACGGGCACGGTGAAGGTGCATCGCCGCAACATCCGCCACAAGCTCGGCATCCATTCCCAGGCCGGCCTGTTCGCCCGTTTCCTCGCGCTCCTGAACGAGACGGGCTAAAGCGCCGCCATCCGAAGGGGGAGGCGCTCCCCGAGTGAGTCAGCGTGGAGGAGGGTGGTCCTGCCAATCGATCGGTGTTTCGCCGCGATGCAGGGCGTCCGCCTCGGGGGTGAAACCTGCATCGTCGCCATGCAGGATCAAGGGGGGCAGCAGGAGGAAGGGCGCGCGCGATCCCTTGACGGCGCGGATGAGCAGGCGGGTCGCCGGCGTTCCGGCCCGGGGCTGCACGGGCTTGACCCGGATGTCGCCGAAACGCCGGTCGAGGCTTGCCAGCAGCCTGGGCAGGGCATCCACGCGGTGGATGAGGGCGAGCGTTCCCCTGGCACGCAGCAGGCCGAGAGCGCAGAGGATCCAGGCCTCTTCCGTGTCCTCGCCATGGACATGGGCGCCGGCGCGGTAGGCATCGGGCGCTGGGCGCACCGTACCGGGGAGATGAAAGGGCGGGTTCATCATCACATGGTCTGCCGTGCCGGGGACCAAGAGCTGGCCCTTGGCAGGCCGCTGGGTGACGTCGGCTTCGATCGTATTCACCCGTTCGCCAAGGCCGTTGCGCGCCGCATTGGTGGCTGCGAGGCCGGCGATGGCGGGGTCGATCTCCACCAGGGCGACGCGGCATTGCGGGCAGCGGACGGCCAGGCCGAGCCCGGCGGCACCGATACCCGCACCGAGGTCGTAGACCACCTCGCCGGCAGCCGGCGCGAGGCAGGCCGACAGTAAGGCGGCATCGGTTCCGACCCGGTGCCCTTTGGCGGGCTGGGAGAGCTGCAGCCGGCCGTCGAGAAAAGCCGAGAGCGTGGTGCCGTTCTCGATCCCGGTCACGGCGTGCGCAGCTCCTTGCCGAGGCCGGCCTCGATCAGCCGTCGGCGTGCCAGCACGCTCTGGTCGGTGTCGACCAGGATGCGGCGCTGGATCATGCCGAGCGAGCCTTCCAGCACGCTCATATGGGTGTCGAGCACGAGATGGACGACGCCCGCCTCGGTCAGCAAGGCCTCGATATAGGAGATCAGCACGGGATCATTGGTACGAACGATTTCTTCCATGCCGCAATCGTTGCGATTATCGCAACAATTGCAACGAGCTTGTTGGCGCGACAACAGCAAGCTTGTATGCGGGGCTGCGCATTTCTATGGTGCCGGCAAAACGGAGTGCATGTATTGGGCGTCGTTGTCGCATTCGAGGACAAATCCGGGTCGCAAGGCTCGCTTCAGCCGATCGTCGACCTGACCAAGGCGGATATGGCCCGGGTCAACACCACCATCCTGTCGCGGACGGGATCGGAGGTGACGATGATTCCGGAAGTCGCCAACCATCTGATCTCCTCCGGAGGCAAGCGCCTGCGCCCAATCCTGACCCTGGCGACTGCTCAGCTCGCGCGCTACCAGGGCGATGGCCATGTCAAGCTTGCGGCCTCGGTGGAGTTCATGCACACGGCCACGCTTTTGCACGACGACGTCGTCGACGAGAGCGACATGCGGCGTGGCAAGCCGGCCGCCCGCATGCTGTGGGGCAATGAGGCGAGCGTGCTGGTCGGCGATTTCCTGCTCGGCCAGGCTTTCAAGATGATGGTGGAAGTCGGCTCGCTCAAGGCGCTCGATATCCTCTCGACCGCTGCGACCGTCATCGCCGAAGGCGAAGTGGCCCAGCTCGCCGCCGCCAAGAACACCGCGACCACCGAGGACGAGTATCTGGCGGTGATTCGCGGCAAGACCGCGGAGCTCTTTGCGGCCGCCTGCGAAGTCGGCCCGGTCCTGGCCGAGCGGCCCAAGGATGAGCAGGCCGCCTGCCGGTCCTTCGGCATGAATCTCGGCATCGCCTTCCAGCTCGTCGACGATGCGCTGGATTATGGTGGCTCGGACGCCAAGCTCGGCAAGAATGTCGGCGACGACTTCCGCGAGGGCAAGATCACCCTGCCGGTGGTGCTGGCCTTCCGGCGTGGCAATGAGGCCGAGCGCGATTTCTGGCGCCGGACGCTGGAACGCGGCGAGATCGCGGAGGCCGATCTCGAGCACGCCATCGGCCTGATGCGCCGCCACAAGACGCTGGAGGATACCATCGAGCGCGCCCGTCACTATGGCGCCATGGCCAAGGATGCCCTGGCGCTGTTTGCCGACAGCCCGATGAAATCAGCCCTCGTGGAGGTGGTGGAGTTCTGTATCGGCCGTGCTCACTGAGCGCTGGCCGGCCCCTTTCCGACCAAATGCGGAGCCCCACAGGCGTATCTAGGCGGACGGTCCGAGGCCGTCCAGGGAAGCAAGCCGATGGCTGACCTCTTCGACGTTTCCGTACCAGTTTTCCTGCGCTATCTCACCAATCTCGACGCGATCCTCGACAAGACGGCCGAGCATCTCCAGCTCCAGGGCATGGAGCAGGCGGAGGTCCTCAACCTCGCTCTGCAGCCGAACATGTTTCCCTTGAAGTGGCAGGTTCGCATCGCGCTCGGCTTCTCCATCCGGGCCATCAATCCGGTTCTGCAGCAGCCGATCATGCTCGATGACGGCCCGATCGAATCGATCGACGACATTCGGCTCCTGCTGGGAAACACCATTACCCGGCTCAAGAGCGTCTCGCGGCGTGATTTTGCCGGCGGGGAAGCCAGGCTGGTGCGCGAAAAGGCCGGCCAGGCCGTGTTCGAAGCCAAAGCCATGGACTTCGTCACCCAATATGCCCTGCCGAACTTCTTCTTTCATCTCGGCATGGCCTATTCGCTGCTGCGCCTCGCCGGCTGCCCGATCGGCAAGGGCGATTTCGACGGCTTTCATCAATATGAAGCCGGCGTCAATCTGATGGCGGAGGCGCAGCCACAACCACAGCCGCCGATGCTGCGGCTGCCTGGTTGAAGCAGAGGCGGCAGGCTCCGGAGCCGCCAAAACTCTTCGTCAAAGTGCCGTGATCAACTTCCGGAGCAAGCCATTGAGGCTCTCCTGCTCCGCCTGCGTCAGCACCGACAGCAGCCGTTCCTCATTGGCGACATGGCGGGCGATGGTCTCGTCGATCACGGCCTTGCCTGCCTCGGTGAGGGCGATCAGCTTGCCGCGGCGGTCGTTGGGATCGGGACGCCGTTCGACCAGGCCGGCGTGCTCCAACCTGTCGAGGCGATTGGTCATGCCGCCCGAGGATATCATCGCCGCTTCGTAGAGCCGCGTCGGCGAAAGCATGTAAGGCTCGCCCGAACGCCTCAGCGTGGCCAGCACGTCGAACTCACCCGGCTGCAGGCCTGCGGCGGCGAAGAGCGGGTTCATATGGTCGCGCAGCACACGCTCGGACGCGTCGGACAGGCGGCCGAACACCGCCATCGGCAAAGAGGGGAGGTCGGGTCGCTCGCGGGCCCATTGTTCGACGGCGGTATCGGCACGGTCCATCGGCAGACTCTCTCGACATAAAGTATCTTGACATTAAGATACTTTATGTCTACTAACATTATAGCGAGACAATAAGGCAACTCGCCCATTCGGTGAAGGAGGAAGTGATGGCCAAGATGATTTTCTTGAATCTGCCGGTGCGCGATCTTGCCGCCGCGACTGCGTTCTATGTCGCCCTGGGCGGCGAGGTGAACCCGCAATTTTCCGACGAGCAGACCAAGTCGGTGATGCTCTCCGATGCGATCGTGGTGATGCTGCTTACCCATGAGCGCTATGGCCAGTTCACCAAGCGCCCGATCGGCGATGCGCGCCAATGGAGCCAGGCGCTGATTGCGCTCAATGTCGATACCCGCGATGCGGTGGACGCCACGCTGGCCCGCACCACGCAGGCGGGCGGAAAGGCCGATCCCAACCCGGCGCAGGATCACGGCTTCATGGTCAGCCGCAGCGTCGAGGATCCCGACGGCAATGTCTGGGAGATCGTGTGGATGGACCCCGCGGCGATGGCGCAGCAGGGCTGAGGCCCACGCGGTGCATTCCGGCATCGCCGAGCCTGGAGGAACCTTGTCGTTGCCGGCTTCGACCCGGCAATCCAGCCCGGGACGGGTTACGCAGGCGGTTTCTGGATAGCCGGGTCAAGCCCGGCTCCGACAAGACAGAGCTGTTCTCCGTTCGGAGAACAGCTGGACCCAAGGCGCGCCGATAATTCAGGGCGCGTCCTGGGCCTGCCCGGCTCGGCCTGCCAGAAGGCGCGTTCCGGTTGCGAGGATGATCGCGACCACGATCAGGAACGCCGCGGTGCCGAAGGTCGCCTGCATGCCGAAGGTGACGGCCTCCGGGGCAGCTTTGGCGATATCGCCCGTTCCCGAGGCGAAGCGGAAGATGGCGCCCATGGCCGAGGCTCCCGTTATCAGGCCCAGATTGCGCGACAGGTTGACGAGGCCCGATGTCACGCCCCGCCGGTCTGCCGGGATGCTGGCCATCACCGCGGTATTGTTGGCGGCCTGGAAGAGCTGGTAGCCTGGGGTCAGCACGACGATGCCGGCAATGTAGCCGGCGACGCCGAATGCCGGGCCTGCCGTGGACAGGAGGACGGCTCCGATCGCCATCTCGGTGAGACCGATCAGGATCAGGCGCGGTGCGCCCAGGCGGTCGACGATACGGCCGGCAAAGACCCCGCTCACGATGGAAATTGCAGGCCCGACCGCCATCACCATGCCGATCACAGCCTCGTCGAGTGCGAAGACGCGGGCGAGATAAAACGGCCCGACGACGAAGGTCGTCATCATCACCGTCGCGACGAGGGCGCTCGTGGCCAGGTTGACGCTCAGCCCCTCACCACGAAAGGCTGCCAGCTGGATCAGGGGCGAGCGGATGCGTGCCTTCACCAGCAGGAAGAGGCTGCCTCCGATGAAGGTGGCCAGGATGAGGCCCGTGCCGATCCAGCCGGGAGCGCCGCGCCCCATGGTCATGGCCAGGGCATAGGCGGCGAGCGTTGCGGCCAGCAGCAGCGTGCCGACGCTGTCGAAGCCCGCGCGCCCATTCCGGGACTTCGCGCCGTCGACCGGAAGAAAACGGCTGGCGAGATAGAAGGCCAGCAGGCCTAAGGGGATGTTGAGGAGGAAGATGCTTCGCCAGCCGAAGGCGGAAATCATGAAGCCGCCGAGCGATGGCCCCAGGGCGGTGCCGACAGCAGACATCGTGCCGAGCAGCCCCATGGCGCTGCCGGTCCTTTCCCTCGGAATCGCCTCGCCGACGATGGCCATGCCGAGTGCCGCCATGATGGCGGCGCCGAGGCCCTGGGCGGCGCGAGCCGCCACCAGCAGCACGAATGTCGGTGCGATCGCGCAGCAGGCGGAAGCCAATGTGAACAGGACGAGCCCTGCCAGCAGCAGCCTGCGCCGGCCGATGATGTCTCCCAGGCGCCCGGCGCTGACGACCAAAGTGGTCATGGCCAGCAGATAGGCCAGAACGATCCACTGCACCTGTTCGAATGAAGCCGAGAAGGCCGAGGCCAAGGTCGGCAGGGCGACATTGGCGATGCTTGTACCCAGGGACGACAGCAGGATGCTGAGGGCAAGGCAGGCGAGGGCGCCGTGGACCGCGGGTATGGCCCGTTCGTGCATCCGACCATCGTCCCGTGTGGCTGATTTCGGCATGGGGTGCGTTTTTCCGTCAATTCAAAGGGGGAACCCAGGGAAGATAGGCCCGCGCCCAAGATGGCGGAACACGCACCATTTGCACTTCATTCGTGCATGATACGCCATACCAAGACCGCCGGCGGATGCTATGATCGGCCCATGTCGCTGCCCGATTTCAATCTCCTCATCACCCTCGACGCCCTGCTGGCCGAAGGCAGCGTCGCCCGGGCCGCCCGTCGGCTGCGGCTCAGCCCCTCGGCGATGAGCCGCGCCCTGGCCCGCTTGCGCGAGACGACCGGCGATCCTCTGCTCGTGCGGGCCGGCCGCGGCCTCGTGGCGACGCCGCGAGCCCTGGAACTGCGCGAACGCGTCGGCCCGCTCGTCCAGGCCGTCGAAAGCGTTCTTCGTCCCGTGGAAGCGCTCGACCTGAAAAAGCTCACGAGAACTTTCACTCTTCGCAACAGGGACGGTTTCGTCGAGAATTTCGGACCTGATCTCATTGCCCATGTCCGCGAACAGGCGCCGGGGGTCACGCTGCGCTTCGTGCCGAAAATCGACAAGGAGAGTACGCCCCTGCGGGACGGCAGCGTGGATCTGGAGACGGGTGTCGTCGGCGATTCGATGGGGCCGGAAGTGCGCGCGCAGGCCCTGTTCCGCGATCGTTTCGTCGGCGTGGTCAGGATGGGCCATCCCCTGAGCGAGGGGTCGATCACGCCGGCCCGCTATGCGCAGGCAAGCCATATTCTGATTTCTCGCCGGGCCCTCTATCGGGTCCCAGCCGACGGCAGGCTCGAAGCGCTCGGGCTCGAGCCAGACATCGCGACGATCGTCGGCGGTTTTGCCGAAGCCCTGGCCCTGGCCCGTGCGACCGATTTGGTCGCCACCGTGCCGGAGCGTTCCACCGGCCGCCTGCGCGCCGGCATGTTCAGCTTCCCGTTGCCGTTTCCCCTGGCGGAGATCACAATCTCGCTGCTCTGGCACCCGCGGCTCGACGCCGACCCGGCCCATCGCTGGCTGAGGGACTGCGTCCGCAAGGTCTGCATCGAGCAACTGGCCGCTTAGGTCGGTCCGCGGTCCCAGGAGGGGGTATATCCTAGGGCGCCATGGCCGGTTTCAGCCCGGACAGCAGCTTGGCCAGGCCGGGATCGTCGACGATGATGGAAGCATCGCCGAGGCCCATCCATTGCACGCGGCGCTCGGCCTGTTCCTTCCAGGCCGGCAGCATGCCGGTGACACGCAGGGGATAGACATTGACCTTGATCAGCTCGAAGCGATCGGTCAGGCGTTTCCAGTAGACGAAGGAGCCGAGCGCCTTCTTGCGCGGCTTGCCTGTTACCCCGGCTTCCTGCTCGGCCTCGATGCGCGCGGCGACATGATCCTTACGCCCCTTGATGGGCCAGCCCTTCGGCACGGTCCAGCGGTGGGTGGTGCGGGTGGTCACCAGGCAGACCTCGATGCGGCCGTCCTTTTCGCGAAGCGGCAAGGCAGCCACCTGACGGCGCGTCGGATTGGGCAAGATGTCGATGGCGGTACTCGGCATGGTACTCTCACGCTTTTCAGTGGAGCAAAGGCTCCTACGCGACTGACTTGCCGATATCTTTGCCCAAATGCCGCTATGCCGCCGTGACATGGCGCACGCGCCGGGCAGAGGCCGGTGGCGGTATTGGGGAGCGGGTCTTCAGACTCGCCCTTTTCAAGGTGTTGAGGTCTGAAGTCCGGATAGCGTGGTGCGACCCCTCATCCGCCCCTTCGGGGCACCTCTAGTCAACTCAAGAGAGTTGACGACACCCGCAGGGGGAGAAGGCGATTGACGGGCGCGGCGCCTTCCAAAATGATTCCCTTCTCCCCTTGCGGGAGAAGGTGCCGGTAGGCGGATGAGGGGTGGCACCGCTCTATCCCAGCCTTTTCCCGGTTTGTTCGAAAGACCTTGAATGGGGGGCCTCAGATCCGCCCCCCGGTATCACTCCTCCGCCGGCAGCACCTGCTTGCGCTTGCCGAGCAGAGCGAGGATCGCGGCTCCCTTCACGGCGAGCGCCAGCACCAGCGTGATCACGATGATCAGGAAGGCGGCCGCGGCGATGGCCGGGCTGATGTTCTCTCGCAAGGAAGAAAACATCTGCCGTGCCAGCGTGGTCTGGTTGGGGCCGGCGACGAAGAGGGTGATCACCACCTCGTCGAGCGAGGTGGCGAAGGCGAAGGCCGCACCGGTGAGGATGCCAGGCAGAGCGAGCGGGAAGGTCACGGCCTTGAAGACGGTGCCGGGCGAAGCCCCGAGGCTCGCCGCGGCCCGCTCCAGCGCCGGATCGATGCTGGCGAGCGAACCGGAGACGTTGACCAGCACGAAGGGCACGCACAAGACGGCATGGGCGATGATCACGCCGGCATAGGAGGAGGCGAGGCCGAGCCTTGCATAGAGGATCTGCATGCCGACGCCGAGCACCACGGCCGGCACCACCATGGGAAGCAGGAAGATCGAGCGCAGCACGCCGGAGAACGGCACCAAATTGCGCCGCAGGCCCAGGGCGGCGAGCGTGCCGACCACGGTGGACAGCACGGTCGCGCCGGTGCCTACGATCATCGAATTGACGATCGAGCGCTGCCAGGCGTCGCTGGTGGCGAGGGTGTCGAACCAGCGCGTCGAGGGGCCCGTCATCGGATAGGTCAGGAACACGCTATCGGTGAAGGCCAGCGGCAGGATCGCCGCCAGCGGGATGACCAGGAACGCCACGACCAGTGCGCCGAAGGCAAGGCGCAGGGCGTTGAAGGAGTTCTTGCTCAAACCCATCATGGCTGCACCATCGGCGTGCGCGAGAGCCGCCCATAGATGAGGTAGAGCACCGTGGTCGGTACCAGGAGGAAGATGCCGAGCGCGCCGGCCATGCCCCAATTGGCGGTGCCGGTGGCATAGAAGGCGATCACCGAGGAGATCATCTGCTCGTTCGGGCCGCCGACCAGGGCTGGCGTAATGTAGTAGCCGAGCGCCACCATGAAGACGAGGAGCGAGCCCGAGAGCACGCCCGGCATGGCCAGCGGCAGGAGGACGTGGCTGAAGGCTCGCAGCGGCGGGGCGCCGAGAGAGGCAGCGGCCGGCATCAGGTTGCGCGGAATGGCGACGAGGCTGGCATAAATAGGCAGCACCATGAAGGGCAGCAGCACATGCGTCATGGCGATGAGAATGCCGGTGCGGTTGTAGATCAGCGGCAGCGAGGCATCGATCAGGCCGAGTGCCTTCAGCGTCTGGTTGATCAGGCCGTTCTCCTGCAGGAGGATCATCCAGGCGGCGGTGCGCACCAGCAGCGAGGTCCACAGCGGCAGCAGCACGGCGAGCAGCAGGAGATTGCGCTTCCAGCCGGTGACGCTGGCCGCCAGCATGGCGAAGGGCAGGCCGATGGCGACGCAGAGCAGCGTGACCTGCAGGGCGATCATGAAGGTACGCAGCATGATCATGCGGTTCACCGCCATATCAGCCGGCACATTGGCGATGCTGCCGTCATCGGCGCGCTTGAGATCGACCGCCGCCAGGAGGTTCGCGTCAGTATAGGCCGGCATCGAGCGTTTCAGCGCCAGCCAGAAGGCGGGCTGCTGCCAGCGCGGATCGATGCCGGCGAGGGGCGGCGGGCTGTTCTCCGGCGCGTTGCGCACGGCCGTCGCCGTCTTGGGCAGCAGGGTGCGGAAGCCCGCCTGCTGGCTGTTGAGGGCGCGCACGGCATCGCCGAACTGCTCCTGCGGGATCACCGTCCGAAGGTCCTTGGCGAGCGCCGTCTGGACCTCGTCGGGCGGCAGGCCTTCGCCCTTCCAGCCGGAGATCGCCTCGGCCGTGAGCGGGAAGGCGTGGCGCACGGTGCCGCCCTGTACGGAGGTGACGATCATCATGCCGAGCGGCCACAGGAAGAAGATGCCGAGAAAGGCGATCAGGGGCAGCACCAGGAGAGCGGCCTTGAGCCGCGGCGCCGCCGTCATGGCAGGACCAGCGTACAGTCGTCGGGTGCGAAGCCGACATGGGCGTCGGAGCCGATGGGGCGGCTTGCCTCGCGCCTGTCGGCCTTGGCCACCAGGCGGCGTTCGCCGCTCTTGAGGTGCAGGCGGACGTGATCGCCGTGATAGACGTCGTCCTCGACGCGAACAGGCAGCGTGTTGGCCTGGGCCGGTGCATCGCTCAGATGCAGCCTTTCGGGCCGCACGGAAACCAGCACCGGCGCGCTCGGCTGGGGCGACAGCTCGGTGCGGCAGGAAACGGTCGGTCCCAAGGCGAGCTCGACGGTCGCCATGCCGTCCGAGCAGGATTTCAGGGTGCCGTCGAGCAGATTGGTCTCGCCGATGAACTCGGCGACGAAGCGCGTGCGCGGACGGTCATAGAGCCCGGACGGCGTGTCGAGCTGCTCGATCTTGCCGAGATTGAGCACGGCAACCCGGTCCGACATGGTCAGGGCCTCGCCCTGATCATGGGTGACGAAGATCACGGTGAGGCCGAGCTTGCGATGGAGCTCGCGGATCTCGAGCTGCATGTGCTCGCGCAGCTGCTTGTCGAGCGCGCTGAGCGGCTCGTCCATCAGCACCACCTTGGGCTCGTAGACGAGCGCGCGCGACAGGGCGATGCGCTGCTGCTGGCCGCCCGAGAGCTGGGAGGGCTTGCGGTCCTTGAGGTGGCCGAGGCGAACGAGGTCGAGCGCCTTTGTCACCCTTGCATCGCGTTCCGCCCGGCTGATGCCGCGCATCTTGAGCGGGAAGGCGACGTTTTCGGCGATGGTCATATGCGGGAACAGGGCGTAGTTCTGGAAGACCACCCCCATGTTGCGCTTGTAGGAGGGCAGGGTCTCCACGCGCGTGCCGTCGACGAGCAGGGCGCCGCTGCTGGGCGCCTCGAAGCCGGCCAGCATCATCAGGAGCGTTGTTTTGCCCGACCCGGAGGGGCCGAGCAGGCTGACGAACTCGCCTTGCCCGACATGGAAGTCGAGATTGTCGACGACCTTCATCGTGCCGAAGGATTTGCTGACACCGTCAAAGTGAATGAACGAGTCCATCGGATCCGAAAAGCTCCTTCCAGGCGCGGCGGCCTTTGGGAAGTTGAATGAGCGATGTCCGCAGGGACATCGAGAACGGCCCTGCCGACATGAGCGCAGTCTTGTCATGCCCGGGCTTGACCCGGGCATCCAGTGTCTCAGCCTTGAAAGCGGTCCTGGATTGCCGGGTCAAGCCCGGCAATGACAAAGATTGGTGCCCGGGAGCAGGTGCATGCCGGGGAAAGGACGGCTTTACTGCCCCAGCCAGGCGTTGAAGCGCTTGGTCAGATCCTCGATGTTGTCGTTCCAGAACTCGGTGTCGATGGAGACCGAATCCGTCATGTTGGCCGGCGAGGTCGGCAGGTCGACGGCAAGGTCGGCCGGCACCGCAGCGGCGGCTGCCTTGCTCGGCAGGCCGTAGGCGATGTCCTGCGGCAGTTTGGACTGGTTCTCCGGCTGGCTGGCGAAGGCGATGAAATCCATCGCGGCATCCTTGTTCGGGCTGCCCTTGAGGATGACCCAGCTGTCGACGGCGAAGATCGAGCCCGGCCACACGCCCTTGAAATGCGTGCCCTCGGTCTTGTTGATGCCGGTGATGCGGCCATTATAGGCCGAGGTCATCACCACCTGGCCCGACTTCAGGAGCTGGAGCGGCTGGGCGCCTGATTCCCACCAGACCATGTCACCCTTGATCTCGCTGAGCTTCTTGAAGGCGCGGTCGACGCCCTCGGGTGTGCGCAGCACCGTGTAGACGTCCTTGGGGGCGACGCCATCGGCCATCAGCGCGAATTCGAGGGCATATTTCGGGCCGCGGCGCAGAGCGCGCTTGCCCGGGAACTTCTTGGTGTCCCAGAAATCGGCCCAGGATTTCGGGGCTTCCTTCAATTTGTCGCTGTCATAGGCGAGCTGCGTCGACCAGACGATGGCGCCCACGCCGCAATCGCTGACGGCGCTGTCGATGAACTTGTCCTTGCCGCCGAGCTTGTTCCAGTCGAGCGGCTCGTAGATGCCGTCGGCGCAGCCGATCGCCAGTTCCTCGGCTTCGACCTGCACGGCGTCCCAATTGGGCGTGCCGGCCTTGACCTTGGCCTGCAGCACGCCGATGCCGCCGTCCCAGGCCTCGTCGAGCACCGGCTTGCCGGTCTTCTCGGAGAAGGGCTTGAAATAGATCTTGCGCTGGGCGTCCTGGTAGTTTCCGCCCCAGGATACGACGGTGAGGTCGCGCGCCGAGGCGCTGGCGACGCCGGCAAGGACGGTACCCAAGGCGATGCCTGAGGCAAGAAGGAGATGTCTGAAGCGCATTGCGGTCTTCCCCACTGGTTCGGTCTCTGGTCTGGTTTGCGTCGCGGTGTCTCTTTCTTAGGGAAAGGACCCGCTTCGTCTGTTGCACGCGGCTCACCACCGCATGGAATTGTCACATCGGAACCCGCGAGGCCGCCGATGGCAATGGCGGCGCCCGCGTCCGGTGAAAAAATTAGACGCCGATCTCCGCAAGCAATTGCTTGGGAGCGAGGCGCAATGCTGCCGCCCGACGATGGCCCTCCAGCCCCTCGCTGGCACTCTGCCGGATGGCCGGCGGGCCGACTGCGGCGACACCGCGATCGTCCAGCCACTGATGGGTGCAGGTCTTGAGGTAGGATCCGACCCACAGGCCTCCTGTGTAGCGCCCCGCGCCCATGGTCGGCAAGGTGTGGTTGGTGCCGCAGCACTTGTCCGAATAGACCACGCTGGCCGAGACGCCGATGAACAGCGAACCGTAGTTGCGCAGCCTGGCCGCGGTGGCGTGGGCATCGCGCGTATGCACCTGCAGGTGCTCGGCGGCGATGAAGTCGGAATAAGCCAGCATGGCCGCTTCGTCCTCGCACACGACGATCTCGCCATAGTCGCGCCAGGCTGGGCCGGCGACACCCGCGGTGGGCAGGTTGGCGAGCTGGCGCTCGACCTCGGCCAGGGTTGCTTCGGCCAAGGCCCTGTGCGTGGTGATCAGGCCGACGCGGGTGCGCACGTCGTGTTCCGCCTGGGCCAGCAGGTCGACGGCGATGGTGACCGCGTCCCCCGTCTCGTCGGCCACCACGAAGATCTCGCTGGGGCCGGCGAGCTGGTCGATGCCGACCTGGCCGAAGACCTGGCGCTTGGCCTCGTTGACGAAGGCATTGCCGGGGCCGAAGATCTTGTCGACGGCCGGGATGCTCTGCGTCCCATAGGCCATGGCGGCGATGGCCTGGGCCCCGCCGACCCGGAAGATGCGATCGGCGCCGGAGAGGTGGCAGCCGGCGATCATGGCTTGGTGGGCGCTTGGCGGCAGGCAGGCGATCACCTCGTCGCAGCCGGCGACCTTGGCGGGCACGATGGTCATCACCGGCGCCGACAGCAGTGGATAGCGCCCGCCGGGCACATAGGCACCGACACGGGCGATCGGGATGATGCGATGGCCAAGATGCAGGCCGGGCAGGGCCTCGATCTCCAAAGGCAGCAGCGTGGCGCGCTGCGCCTGCGCAAAAGCACGCACCCGCTCGATGGCGAATTCGGTATCGGCGCGGGTTTGCGGGTCGAGGGCATCCACGGCCGCCTGGCGCTCGGCGGCACTTACCTCGAAGTGTTCGACATCGACCTTGTCGAACTCGCGCGAATAGTCGTGCAGCGCCGCGTCGCCGCGTTTGCGCACATCGTCGATGACCTGCTTCACGGTGGCTTCGACGGGGGCATTGTCGGTCAGGGCGCTGCGTCCCGGTGCCTTGATGCGGGTGATGCGGGCTTGGATGGCGGGGTCAAGCATTGCAGGCCTTTTCTCTAATTCTTTGTTTTGACGCATTTCCTGAATCGAGAAGTCGATCGACTTCTCTGGAAAATGCTTTGGAAAGCGAGATGCCGAAAGACTTGCCGTCATACGCTCCTGGCGCAATTGCCCCCGACGGGCTTGTTCAATATATTCACCACACGAACGCTGCGAGGCCGGGGGAGGGACGATGAAGATCGGAGACAAGCTGCGCGAATTGCGCCATCGGCGCAAGCTCAGTGTCAGGGAGGTCGCCCTGCGCTCGGGCGTGTCGCATTCCTCGGTATCGCTGATCGAGCGGGACCTGATCAGCCCTTCGCTGGACACACTGAGGGCGGTTCTCGATGCGCTCGGCACGACGCTGCCGGGCTTCTTCATCGATCTGAAGAGTGCCTTGCCGCAGAGCCCCTTCTATCGGGCTGCCGACCTGACCGAGATCGGGCAGCCGGATGCGATTTCCCACCGCGTCATCGGCCTGGATTATCCCAACAAGTCCATGCTGCTGCTGCACGAGACCTACGCACCCGGTGCCGATTCAGGCGAGGCCTATGCCCATTCGGCGCAGGAGGGCGGCATGGTGCTGAGCGGTGCCATCGAGATCACCGTCGACGGCAAGGTCGAGGTGCTGGGGCCGGGCGACGGCTATTATTTCGACAGCCGGCTGCCGCACCGTTTCCGCAACCTCTCGGAGGGACGCAGCGAGATCGTCAGCGCGATCACGCCGCCGACCTATTAGACAAGAAGCGCCTTGGTCGATTTACCGACCATTCCGTGGCGTCCCGCGCTGCCCGGGGTTGCGTTGCCGCCTGAGGGATGGGAGAGGGAGGGTGCCATGGCGCCTCAGCAGACATCGACCGTTCTCTCCACGCCGGCTCCGCCTGTTTCCAAGGCGCGTGCCGAGGCCCTCATCCGCGATCACTACGGCCTCGACGCCGAGGCTTTCCCGCTGATCGGCGAGCGCGACAGCAATTTCCGGCTCCTGGCGCGCGATGGCCACGAATTTCTCCTGAAGATCGTCAACCCGGCTGAAGACGTGTCGGTGACCGACTTCCAGACCGAGGCTCTACTGCATATCGCCGGGCATGATGCCGATCTACCGGTGCCGCGGGTCATGCGTACGCAGGCTGGCGAGGCCTATTTCTGGCTGCGCGAACCGGACCAGCAGCCGCGCCTGGTGCGCGTGCTGACCTATCTGCCGGGCACGCCGCTGGCCAAGCTCGAACGCGGCCCGGCGCTTCGCCGCAATCTCGGTGCCGGCCTTGCCCGCCTCGACCTTGCCTTGAACGGCTTTGAGCATGCCGGCAGCCCGACCGATCTGTTGTGGGACCTCACCCACGCCCCCAGCCTGCGGCCGCTGGTCGTCCATATCGAGGACGAGGAGCGTCGCGCCCTCGTCACCGCCGTGCTGGACCGGCTCGAGGCCCATACGCTGCCCCTGACGGCCGGGCTTCGGACACAGGTCATCCACAACGACTTCAATCCCTCCAACATCCTGGTCGGGCCGGGAAGCGCTGGAGCGCTGGACCAGCTCGCCGGCATCATCGATTTCGGCGACATGGTGCGGGCGCCCCTCGTCAATGAAGTGGGCGTATCGGCCTCCTATCACATCGGCGAGGGAGCGGGCTTCCTGGAGCCGGTCAAGCAGTTCGTGGCCGGCTATGACAGCGTCCTGCCCCTCGCGGATGAGGAGATCGCCTGCCTGTTCGATCTCATCCGGGGACGCATGACGCTGACGGCCATTATCACGGCCTGGCGCTGCACACTGGAGCCGGAGAACCGCGACTACATCTTGCGCAATGCCGGCCGGGCCTGGGCGGGGCTGGCAGCGGCACGCTCGCTTTCGCCAAGCCAGGCGGCGGACGAATTCCACCTTTACCTGAGCAAGGATCGCTCCTCATGACGATGGTCAATGCCTTCGATCCCAGCAACACGGCCGGTTTCGCCGCCGAGGAAGCGGCCCTGATCGAGCGCCGCCGGCGCGTGCTCGGCCCGGCCTATCGCCTGTTCTACGCCCATCCCGTGCATGTGGTCCGGGGCGAGGGCGTCTGGCTCTACGGGCCCGACGACACCGCCTATCTCGACGCCTACAACAATGTCGCCAGCGTCGGCCATTGCCATCCGCACGTGGTGGCGGCGCTGGCGCGCCAGGCCGGGACGCTCAACACCCACACGCGCTACGTCACCGACGGCATTCTCGATTATGCCGAGCGGCTGGTCGCCACCATGCCGGCCGAGATCGCCAACATCATGTTCACCTGCACCGGCAGCGAGGCCAACGACCTGGCCCTGCGCGTCGCCAAGGCGGCAACCGGCGGCACGGGCGTCATCGTCACGCAGAATGCCTATCACGGCGTGACCGACGTGCTCGCCCACATGTCGCCCTCGCTCGGCGCGGGGGCCCCGATCGGCGAAACGGTGCGGGTGGTGCCTGCGCCCACATCCGCCGATACGAGCGGCGAAGCCTTCGCGCAGGGCGTGAAGGCCGCGATCGCCGACATGGCCACGCATAGCATCCGGCCCTCGGCGCTGCTCGTCGACACCATCTTCTCCAGCGACGGCGTCTTCACCGATCCGCCCGGCTTCCTGCGCCCGGCCGTTGAGGCCATCCGCGCCGCCGGCGGCCTGTTCATCGCCGACGAGGTCCAGCCCGGCTTCGGCCGCACCGGCGCCGGCATGTGGGGCTTTGCCCGGCATGATCTCGTTCCCGATCTCGTCACCATGGGCAAGCCGATGGGCGATGGCCATCCGATGGCGGCTATGGCGGCCCGGCCCGAGCACCTGGAAGCCTTCGGCCGCGAGGTGCGCTATTTCAACACCTTCGGCGGCAATCCGGTCTCCTGCGCGGTGGGCATGGCCGTGCTCGATGTCATCGAGAACGAAAGCCTGATCGCCAATGCCCGCGATGTCGGCGCGGGGCTCAAGAGCGGCCTGGAAGATCTCGCCGCACGCGATGGCCGCATCGGCGAAGTCCGCGGGGCCGGCCTGTTCATCGGCGCCGATATCGTCGATGCCAAGGGCGCTCCCGATGCCGTGGCGGCCGCCGCCATCGTCAACGGCCTGCGCGAGCGCCAGGTGCTGATCAGCGCGACCGGCTTGCATGGCCACAGCCTGAAGATCCGCCCGCCCATGGTGTTCTCGCATGAGAATGCGGCCCTGCTGATCGAGAGATTGAAGGCGACTTTGGTGAGCCTGTAGGTTATGCGGGCAACATAAGGCGCGACTACCTTCTCCACGCAGTGGCTATCGCATTCGGACATCTCGACGGAGACAAGTAAAGCGCGGGAATCCCTCCCCGACTTCGGGGAGGGTGGGCCGGCAAAGCCGGCTCGGGTGGGGTAGGGTGGCGCAGTCTCGCCATTTTCTGGCCTCCTGGCGCCACTCTCCCCCTTCCGTCGCCGCTACGCGGCGACACCTTCCCCGAAGCCGGGGAAGGATATCCGCGCTCTATACTGAAATCGCGTAGATGTGTGAATGCGGTAGCCACGCAGTGGGGAAGGCTGGTCGTGCCTCATTCTGTGATCAAATCGTAAGTTCATCCCGGAGCTAACCGTGCGTTCACGCACGGCCTCCGCGCAGCTATCCTGATGCAATGCCGCATCGCGGGCTGGCGGCGCGGATGGCTATGATATTTTTCTCCAACACCCGCCAAGGAAATCTCCTCGCCCTGCGTCTGATGGAACGGTCAACAAACAGACCAGGAGATTGGAATGCGATCATATCAGCCTGATGGGGCCGGTTCGTCTTATGCCCGTGGCAGGAGGGAGCGCCGCAATGGCCGTGGCAGCAAGCTTTGATACAGGAGGCTTCGACCTTGGGTTTTCACCGCTGCGCCTGGCCTGGCTCTGGCTGCCATCCCTGACATGGGCTTCGGACGAGGGCGCCGGCGTGGTGCCCCTGGCCGCCATCGGGGAACAGGCCGATGATGGTGATGCCGACCTCGTCGCCCGTGCCTGCAAGGGTGACGGCCGCGCCTTCGAGAAACTGATCCGGCGCCATCACGCCATGATCCATCGGGTAGCCTGGCGCCAGACCGGCCTGGCGCAGGAAGCCGAGGACATCGTGCAGACCGTGCTGATGCAATTGGTGGAGAAGCTGGCGAGCTATCGCGGCCAGGCGCGCTTCACCACCTGGCTGATCGGCATCACCATCAATGCCTGCCACGATCATCGCCGGCGCAAGTCCAGCTTCGGACGCATGCGGCAGGCCTTCTCGAACTTTGCCCTCCTCGGCGGAGCGGCGAGCGATGACGGCGATCTCGTCCGGCAGAGCTGGCTGAAGAGCGCGCTGTCCGGTCTGTCGCCGGAACTGCGCGCCACGGTCGTGCTGGTGGCGGGCGAAGGCCTCAGCCATCGCGAGGCCGCCGCCGAACTGGGCCTATCCGAAAACACCGTGTCCTGGCGCATGCACCAAGTGCGCAAGCAACTCGCCGAGAGAGCTGGACGCGAACCGGCGGCCACCGGCCGCAAGGAGATCCGCGATGAGCGTTGATCACGAAGACCACAAGATCGAACTGCCGGATGCCATCGCCTCCGAGGCGGCGCGCGAGAAGGCGATAGCGCGGGCCATGGCACATTTCGAGGGCGGACAGCGCCGGCAGAGCAAAGCACCGACTGCTTCCGGAGGCTCTTACTTTCGGATGCTGTTCCGGCGCCCAGGCCTGCGGCTGGCACTGATGACGAGCGCGGCATTGCTGGTTGCCATACCGATGGGCGCGAATATCGTGAAGAGGGTCCAACCGGTCGATGCTCCGCACGTGAACGAGGCTGCGAAGGCAGGCAATCAAGGGATTGAGCCCAAGACCCCCGCGATAGCGGACCCGAAACAACGGACGATCGCAAAAGCCCCGCCGCAGTCTCCGCCGAATGCCAACACGAGCGGCGATGCACCCGTCGGCAAAATGCCGCCTGCTCCAATTGCGGCCGGCAAAGAGGCCGCTCAGAGCGGCGCTTCGACATCACCGCAGCAGCATGGCTCAAAACTCCCAATGACAAGGGACGAGGCGGTAGAATATGTGAAGGCCTGTTCGGGCATGGGGCCGGGCTTCTTCTATGTCGAAGATACTTGCGTGAAGATCGGTGGCGAAGTCCGTGCGGATTATCGAGCATTGCCGAACCCGCCGCCGGCTCCAGCTTTGCCGAAGGATGCAATGGAGCAGGGCTTCATCGGTGGCACCCCTCCCGCAACCGTTTCGCCAAGCGCCAAACCTGTTGCTCAATCTCGAATCTGGTTTGACGCAAGAACCGGCACGGACTTTGGGCAACAGGGGAGTGGCTTCTATCTCCAAGGTAGGGTTGCAGAAAAATCGGAAGAGGTGGGGGCACAGAGAGGCCAAGTCATCGGCCGCGACAAATTTTCCAACGCGCCGCAGAACGCCTTCAAGGCCGTGGCGCAGGAGCCCGTCTCGACCTTCTCGCTCGATGTCGATACCGCCTCCTATTCCTATGTGCGCGCCGCGCTCAACCAGAACCTGCTGCCCAGGCCCGAGGCGGTGCGCGTCGAGGAGATGATCAATTATTTCCCCTATGATTATGCCGCCCCCGTCAGAGCCGAGGAGCCCTTCTCGACGGCCGCCACGGTGATGCCCAATCCCTGGCAGCCGGGGCACAAGCTCCTGCGCATCGGCGTCAAGGGCTACAGCCTGCAGTCCCAGGAACGGCCGGCCGCCAATCTCGTCTTTCTCGTCGACACGTCGGGTTCGATGAACGAAGCCAACAAGCTGCCTTTGCTGGTCAAGTCGCTTGGCATGCTGGTCGACACGCTGCGGCCGGAGGACAAGGTCTCGATCGTCACCTATGCCGGTTCGGCCGGCGTGGTGCTGCCGCCGACCAAGGCGTCCGACAAGGCCTCGATTCTTGCGGCCCTCGACAGGCTGCAGGCCGGCGGCTCGACGGCCGGCGGGGAGGGGATCCGTCTCGCCTATCAGCAGGCCGAGGCCAATTTCGACGCCAAGGCGGTCAATCGCGTGCTGCTGGCCACCGATGGCGACTTCAATGTCGGCATCACCGATGCCGGTGAATTGCGCGGCTTCGTCGAGCGCGAGCGCGGCAAGGGCATCTTCCTGTCCGTGCTCGGCTTCGGCATGGGCAATCTGAACGATGCCATGATGCAGGAGCTGGCGCAGAACGGGAACGGCGTTGCCGCCTATATCGACACGCTGAACGAGGCCCGCAAGGTGCTGGTCGAGGAGGCGACCTCCAGCCTGTTTCCCATCGCCAAGGACGTGAAGATCCAGGTCGAGTTCAATCCGGCGGCGGTGAGTGACTATCGCCTGATCGGCTACGAGACCCGCATGCTCAGGACCGAGGACTTCAACAACGACAAGGTCGATGCCGGCGATGTCGGCTCGGGGGCGAGCGTGACGGCGATCTACGACATCGTGCCGGCCGGCGCGACGCGCCCGGTCGACGAGAGCCGTTATCAGGCAGCCCAGTCGGTGGCGCCGGCAGACAAGCCTGACGAATATGCCTTCGTGAAGATCCGCTACAAGCTGCCGAAATCCGAGACGAGCCGGCTGATCACCACCCCGGTGAACCATGCCGGGGAAGCCGCCACGCTGGCGCAGGCGCCTGCCGATGCGCGCTTTGCCGTGGCCGTGGCCGGTTTCGGCGAATGGCTGCGCGGCGGCAAATATGTCGGTGCGCTCAAGCCGGACGACATCATTGCGCTGGCGAGCGGTGCCAGGGGTGAAGACCCCTATGGCTACCGTGCCGAGTTCGTCAATCTGGTACGCGCGGCCAAGACGGCGAAGGGCCTTCCGCAGCAGCCGTGACGTGGTCGTTGCCTATCAAGATAAAGTCCCTTCTCCCCTTGCGGGAGAAGGTCCTGGCAGGGGGATGAGGGAAGAAACTCAGCCTGTCAAAGGGGAGGCGCGAACACCCCTCATCCGGCTGCCGCCACCTTCTCCCGCAAGGGGAGAAGGGATCCGATTCTGCGCGCTTTCTGCAAAAGAAAAAGCCGCCCAACCTTTCGGCGGGCGGCTTTTCAGGATGTCGTGTCGATCTTGCTCAGTTGAGCTTAGCGCGCACTTCGTTGAGGGCGGCCGACATCAGATTGCCGGCACTGGCCGCGGGCTGGTCGGCAAGGATTGTCGTAGCGGCCTGGACGGCGGCATCGGCAGCAGCAGCCTTGACCTCGGCGACGGCAGAGGTTTCGGCCTGGGCGATCTTCTGATCGGCCAGCTTGGTGCGGCGGGCGACGAAGTCTTCGATCTTGGCGATCTGCTCGGCTTTGAAGCGCTCGGCCTCGGCCTTGGCAGCCTCGATCATCGCAGCAGCCTCGGCTTCCGCTTCCTTCTGCTTCTTCTGATAGTCGGCCAGCAGCTTCTGGGCTTCCTCGCGCAAGGCGCGGGCCTGCTCGAGTTCGGCACGCACAGCGTTGCCGCGGGCATCGAGGCCCTTGCCGATCTGCCCGAAGGCGCCGAGCTTCCAGGCAATGGCCAGGAAGATCAGCGTGGCGATGAGGATGTAGAACTCCGGCCCGGCAGGGTTGAAGAGTTCATGGATCATCTCGGCGAAATATTCGATCACGCCCGCCTCCTTACTTGGCCATGGCGGCGTCGACGGCGGACTGAACCGTCTGCGGCTCGGGTGCCTTGCCGAGCAGCTGCTCGACGATCGCGTTGGTGGCGTCGACAGCGATGCCGTTGACGTTGCCGAGAGCAGCCTGCTTGGTCGCCAGGATCTTGGCTTCCGCCGCCGCCAGCTTGGCCGAGAGATCGGCTTCGAGCGACTTGCGGGTGGTATCCGTTTCGGCGGTCACGGCAGCACGGGTCTCGGCTGCGATGCTTTGCGCCTTGGCGCGGGCCTTGATCAGCGCGGTCTGATAGGAGGCCACGGCCTCGTCACTGTCCGCCTTGGCCTTCTGGGCAGCCGCAAGGTCCGCCGCGATCTTAGCCGACCGCTCGGAGAGGATGCCGGCGATGCGCGGCAGCGCGATCTTCGACATCAGGATGTAGAGAAGCCCGAAAGCGATGACCAGCCACACGAGCTGTGAGGCAAAGGACGAGCTGTCGAAGGGCGGAAATGCGCCCTTGGCCCCATGTGCATCGCCGGGAACCTCGGTTCCTGCGTGACTTTCAGCCATGAAACACCTTCAACGGATGTGCACTCACGTCTTTGCAGGCCAAGCTACAAATAGGAGCCACAAACAGATGGAATTGCTGCATTCCAGCCAATCAAACGATGAACGGCCTCGCGAATTTTGATCGCGAAAGCCGTCCTCGTTGGCATGGCTGGCGCGGATCAGACTGCGAAGAGGAGCAGCAGAGCGACGAGCAGCGAGAAGATGCCGAGAGCTTCGGTCAGAGCGAAGCCGAGGAGCAGCGTGCCGCGCTGGCCGTCGGCAGCCGACGGGTTGCGCAGGGCGCCCGAGAGGAACTGGCCGAACAGGTTGCCGAGGCCGATACCAGCGCCGGCCATGCCGATGCAAGCGAGACCAGCGCCGATATACTTAGCTGCGACGGGATCCATGGAGAACTCCTGTTGGTGTAGGTTTTGTTGGATTTAGACGGGATCAATGGCCGGGGTGAAGGGCGTCATTGAGGTAGATGCAGGTCAGCGTGGCGAAGACATAGGCTTGCAGCACGGCAACCAGCACTTCGAGCGCCACCAGGGCGATCACGAGAAGCAGGGGCAGGGGCGAGAGGATCGCCGTCGCCACGCCGGCACTGGCGAGCATGACGATGAAGCCGGCGAAGATCTTCAGGGCGATGTGGCCGGCGAGCATGTTGGCGAAGAGACGGACGGAGAGGCTGATCGGACGGGAGACGAAGGAGATGATCTCGATCGCCACCAACAGCGGCAGCAGCACGGCCGGCACGCCGGAGGGCACGAACAGCTTCAGGAAGTGGGCGCCGTTCTTGTAGAAACCGTAGAGGATCACCGTCGTGATCACCAGGGCCGCCAGCGCGAAGGTGACGATGATGTGGCTGGTGACGGTGAAGAAGCCGGGAATCAGGCCGAGCACGTTGCAGAACAGCACGAACATGAAGAGCGAGAACACCAGCGGCATGAAGCGCATGCCCTCGTTCCCGGCCGAAGAACGCACGGTGCCGGCCACGAATTCGTAAAAGGTCTCGGCGAGGGACTGCCAGCGGCCCGGCACGGTGGCGCGGGAAGAAGTCGTCGCGATCATCACCAGCGCGATGAGGATCACCGCCAGGAACATGAAGAGAGCCGAATTGGTGAACGCGATGCTGCCGATATGGAAGAGCGGCTTGATCTCGAACTGCGTAATCGGACTATGCATCGCCAGCGAGGCCCTGTCTTCTATTGTGGCGCGAGGCGCCGGTTCATTCCTGTTTGTCGGGCGTTTTGCCCAACATATTCGAGGCACGCAACAAGTTCCGGACACCTGCCGCAAAGCCAAGCATCAAAAAGATGATGAGCCCCCACGGCGAAGTACCGACAAACCGATCCACGACCCATCCCAGCAATCCGCCGGCGACGATGCCACCGACGAACTCGGACGAGAGGCGCATGGCCTTGCCGATCGCAGAAGGATCGCCCTCCTGCTTGCGCGCCTTGGCCGCTTCGGCTACTTCCCCGGCCTTGATGGAGCCGAGGCGCTCGTCGAGACGGCGCAAGCGTTCGTTTAATTCACGATCGCGGGATTCGTCTTTGCCGGATTTGCCGGCCTGGTCCGCTTCGTCGCTCGCCATTGCGGCAACACGCTCCCTGGCCGGCCAAAACAGTGCCGGACGCCCCCTTGAAAACGGCGGGACCATACCCACGCCCCCTTGCGGTGTCAAGGCGAGGCGAAATTATGCCAAGTCTTTGAGAACAAATAAAAAAAGGGAAGAATGGGCATAGGCCCGCGGCTTTTCTGCACGGGACAAGGCATGGTTGCGACGTCACATTTGCTCGTGCAGGCCTGTCCGGGCCCGCCTTGAAGCCGTCCCAAAGCCGCCACAGATGGGATGCGGTGGCAAAAACGATGCGAGAATCAGGCATGAACGAGCGCGATGCGGTGCGCTCAAAACGTCATTCGGGCGTGTGTGCGCTTTGTCATTGCCGGGCCTCGCCCGGCATCCAGCCCCCTGGCCCGGTTTTGCACCGAGGGCTTCCGGATGGCCGGGTCAGGTCCGGCCATGGCGAAGGCAAGCGCCTCTCCCCCTGAAGCGAGGCGCATCGGACCTAGGCCGCCTCCAGACGCTCCGGGGCGACATGGTCCACCAGGCCCCAGGCCTGGGCCTCGTCCGCCGACATGAAGTTGTCGCGGTCCATGGCGGCCTCGACTTCCGCAACGGTCCGGCCGCAATGATGGGCGTACAGGCCGTTGAGCCGGGCCCGCGACTTGATGATGTTGTTGGCGTGGATGAGCATGTCGCTGGCCTGCCCCTGATAGCCCCCCGAGGGCTGATGCACCATGATCGAGGCATTGGGCAAGGCGAAGCGGCGGCCGGCCGTGCCGGCCATCAGGATGAAAGAGCCGAGGGAGAAGGCCGATCCCATGCATAGCGTCGAGATAGGGCTCTTGATGAACTGCATGGTGTCGTAGATGGCAAAGCCGCTGGTCACCGATCCGCCGGGGGAATTGATGTAGAGCGAGATCTCCTTCTTCGAGTTCTCTGCCTCCAGGAACAGGAGCTGCGCGCAGACCAGGGCGGAGGTGTTGTCGTCGACCGGGCCGTTGATGAAGATGATGCGCTCGCGCAGGAGGCGCGAGAAGATGTCGAAGGAGCGTTCGCCGCGGGTGGACTGCTCGACCACCATGGGGATGAGGGCGTTCATTGCAGGATCCTCAGGCCGCCAGCAATAGGGTCGGCTGGTTGAGATTGGCGGCGACGGGCCGCAGGACGAAGCTGCCCTGGGTAATGCGAAGCAGCGTGGAGCCCTCGCCATGCGGCGCGAGTTCGAAGGTGACGACGCTGTCGAGGACGCGGCCTTCCAGCTTCTCACTCCAGGCATAGCGCAGCATTTGCGGAGCCTCAGCGGCGAGCAGGCGGCAATCGACCAGCTCCGGCTCGCAGGAATCCCGCCGCGGCGAATGGGCGGCATCGGTGCCGTTCTCGGCCGGCACCAGCCAAGCGGCGACATAGTCGGGAACGGTGAGGGCGCGCCAGACCTTGGCAGGCGGGGCTTCCAGCACGCTCTCGAAATGGAGATCGTCCGGCGCCGCCTTGTCCTCCGCGCCCCTGGTCGTCGCGTCGCTCAGGATCGTCATTGGTCCATCTCCTTCAGCACGGCCTTGAGTCTGTCGATACGCGCCGGCCAGAAGCTGGCATAGCGGTCGACCCATTCGGCCAGAGGGGCGAGGGCCTGGGGAGCGGCACGGTAATGCACCAGGCGCCCCTCGCGCCGTTCGGCCACCAGGCCTGCCTCGCGCAGCACGGCCAGATGCTGCGAGATCGCCGGCTGGGAAACGTCGAAGCCGGCCTTGATCTGTGAAACGCTCATCTCGCCGCCCGCCAGCCGTTCGAACACGGCGCGGCGGGTGGGATCGGCGAGGGCGCGGAAGAGGTTCGTCTGCATCATGCAAAACACATAAGCATTTACTTATGGATTCGGCAAGGGAAGATTGTGGGTTCGGTGGGCCGGTCTTCCGACCGGCAGGGCAGTACGATATTTGGGTAGAAAGTTGTGCCGGTCCCGCTCCATCTCTCGATAGAGCTGAGGAGGGGGACACGGGGCGCATTTCCATGCCGGTCTCAAGACCGTCACAACAGGATTACACCGCTTCCAGGAACTTCTCGGCTTCGCTCAGATTGACCGAGACCAGCTGGCTGACGCCGCGTTCGGCCATGGTGACGCCGAACAGGCGGTTCTGGCGCGACATGGTGATCGGGTTGTGGGTGATGGTGACGAAACGCGTCTCGGTCTCGCGAATCATCGCATCGAGGAGATCGCAGAAGCGCTCGACATTCGCGTCATCAAGCGGCGCGTCGACTTCGTCGAGCACGCAGATCGGCGCCGGATTGGTGAGGAACACCGCAAAGATCAGCGCCATCGCGGTCAGGGCCTGTTCGCCACCCGAGAGCAGGGACAGGGTCTGCGGCTTCTTGCCCGGCGGGCGGGCCAGCATTTCGAGGCCGGCTTCGAGCGGGTCGTCCGACTCGGTGAGCTGCAGTTCCGCCGTGCCGCCGCCGAACAGGGTCTGGAACAGGCGCTGGAAGTGGCCGTTGACCACGTCGAAGGCAGCGAGCAGCCTCTCGCGCCCCTCGCGGTTGAGGCCGGCGATCGCCTGGCGCAGGCGCTTGATCGCCTCGACCAGATCGTCCCGCTCGCTGACGAGGCCATCGAGCTGGGTCTGCACGTCCTTCTGCTCGTCCTCGGCCCTGAGATTGACCGCACCGAGACGCTCGCGCTCGCGCTTGGCGTCCTCGAGCGTGCGCTCGACCGCACGCCGATCGGGGATCGGCGCATCGGCGGCGAGATTGGCGAGCTTCAGGAGACCCGTCGGGGCGACGTTGAGGGCCTCCTCGATCTCGGCGACGATCTGGGACCGGCGCGCGCGCAGGGCGTCGAGCTTTTCCTCCGAGCGCACCTGCTCCTCGCGGGCCTGGCTCAAGGCGACCAGCGCCTCGCGGCCCTGGCGATCGGTCTGGGCCAGGCGGGTCTCGGCCTCGGCCAAGCGGTCGGCGGCGATCTTGCGCGCCTCTTCCGCCGTTTCGGTTTCGGCGATCAGGCCCCGCCGCCGTGCCGCGAAGACGACCGGCGCATCGTCAAACTCCGCCCGTTCGATCTCCAGTTCCGTCAAGCGGCTGGTCAATGTCTCGATCTGGGCCGCGCCATTCTCCTGGCGGTCTCTCCAGGACTGGCTCTCCTCACCAATGGCGGCAAGGCGCCTCAGGCGCAATTCGTCCTCGCGCGCCAGCGTCTGGGCCTGAGCGCGTGTTTCGGCGACCTCGGCGCGGCCTTCCGCCACGGCCTGGCGCAATTCCTGCAAGCGGGCATTGAGGGCGCTGCCGTCGGGCAGCGCCGACAGAGTGTGTCTTGTTCGTTCGCAGGCCTCGCGCGCCTCGGCAAGATCGCTGCCAAGGCGGTTGCCGGTCTCGTCCAGGGCTGAGAGGCGGCTGGCGAGCTGTGCCGCCTGGCGCTCGGCCGCGACCGCCCGCTCGCGCAGCTGGTCGGCCTCGCGGCTGAGATTGCGCCAGGCGTCGCGTGTGGTGCGCTCGCGCTCAGCGGCCTGGCGCAGGGCGGCCTGCGCCATATCCGCCTCACGGCGACGGGGAGCGACGGCGTCCCGGGCCTCCCGGGCCTGTTCCTCCAACTCCGCCAGGCGGTTGCGTTCGGCCAGGCGCCGGGCGGCAGGAGAGGGGGCTTCCGCGGCGGCGACGAAACCGTCCCAGCGCCAGAGATCGCCCTCGCGGCTCACCAGCCTCTGGCCGGGGACGAGCAGGGCCTTGAGGCGGGGGCCGTCGGCCCTGTCCACGATGCCGATCTGGGCCAGTCGACGCGCCAGGCCTTCAGGAGCCCGGACGAAATTCGCCAGGGCCTCCACGCCTGCGGGCAAAGGCGGGTCGCCGTCTGCGACGGTGGCGCCCGACCAATGGGCCGGCGCGTCGCGGTCGGTGGGGGCGTCGATATCCTCGCCAAGTGCGGCGCCGAGCGCGACCTCATAGCCCTTGGCGACCTGAAGGGCGTCGGCGATCGGGGGGTATTTGGCGCCGGCCGGCGTCAATACCAGCTTGGCGAGGGTACGCGCCTCGGTTTCCAGGCGATTGGCCGTGCGCTCGGCCTCCTGAAGGGGGCTTCGCGTGGCGGCTTCGGCATCGCGCGCCTCGGCGTGGACGGCTTCAGCTTCCATGGCGGCCTGCTCGGCCTGACTGCGCCGTTCCTGCAACTCGGCCAGCTGTTCCTGGAGCTGCTCGGCGAGAGCCGCGGCATTGGAGCCGGCGCGGAGGGCCTCGCCCTCACGCCGGATCTCGGCGAGCTGGCGTTCCAGCCGAACCACTCGCTCGGCGGCCTCGCGCTCGCTGCGTTCGGCCTGGGCGCGCGACGCCTGGAGTTCGGCCAGGGCGCCCTGGGCCTCGCCCATCGCCCTCTCCTGTCCGGCCAAGGCGATCTCGGCCTCCCGCAGCAAGCCGCCCGCCTCGGCGGCACGCTCCTTGCTGCCGTCCTGCTCGGCCTTGAGGGAGGATTCCTCGGCCGTCAGACGCTGCAGCATGGTGCCTGCATCCGATATCATCGACTTCTCGCGCGTGATGTCGGCGCCGGCTTGGCGAATACGGTGGTCGAGCTCAATGCGCCGCTCGCCGGCGCGCCGCTCCTCCTGGTCCAGTTGCTCGCGTGCCAGCACCAGGCGATGCAGGGCGGTACCGGCGGCATGCTCGGCCTCGCGCAAGGGCGGCATCTCATGGGCGGCGATGGCGGCCAGGCGGGCCGTCTCGGCCTGCGCCCGCGTGCGCTCGGCCACGGTGCGGGTGTCGAGGTCGAGCCGCTTTTCCGCCTCGATCACCAGCCGCCCCGCCTCCTCGAAGGCGATGTGGAAGAGCAGAGCCTCGGCCTGCCGGATCTCGTTGGAAAGGCCGCGATAGCGGAAGGCCTGGCGTGACTGGCGCTTGAGGCTGTCGAGCTGGGACTCGATCTGGGTCAGCACGTCCTCGAGCCGCTCCAGATTGCTCTCGGCCGCCTTCAGCCTCAGCTCCGCCTCATGGCGGCGCGTATGCAGGCCGGAGATGCCGGCTGCTTCCTCGAGGATGCGGCGGCGCGATTGCGGCTTTGCGGCGATGAGTTCGGCGATCTGGCCCTGGCGCACCATGGCGGGCGAGCGCGCGCCGGTGGAGGCGTCGGCGAAGATGAGCTGCACGTCGCGGGCGCGCACTTCGCGGCCGTTGATGCGGTAATTGGAGCCGCGGTCACGCTCGATGCGGCGGGAGATTTCCAGGATGTCGGCGTCGTTGAAGGCAGCCGGGGCGGTGCGGTCCTTGTTCTCGACCGTCAGCATCACCTCGGCCATGTTGCGTGGCGGCCGGTTCCCCGAGCCGCCGAAGATGACGTCGTCCATCTCGGCGGCGCGCAGGTTTTTGTGGCTGCTCTCGCCCATCACCCAGCGCAGGGCTTCGACCAAGTTCGACTTGCCGCACCCGTTCGGCCCGACGACGCCGGTCAAACCGGGTTCGATCAGGAAATCCGTCGGTTCGACGAAGGACTTGAAGCCGAGAAGCCTGAGCTTGGTTAGTTTCATCCATCACCCCGCAGTCCGGCGGGGCCGGGACTGCTTTCAGGATTTGAGGAACGGATCGACGACTTGGGAGAACTCGTCGATCGTGATCTCGCCGCCCTTCCTGATACCGTTGATGAAGAAGGTCGGCGTGCCGTCGATACCGAAAGCCGAAGAACCACGCTCCTTCACGGCATTCACGCCAGCATAGAGCGTCTGGTCTTTCAAGCAGGCCTGGAACTGTTCCTGTGTAAAACCGGACTGCTTGGCGATGCCGAACAGGGCCGGAAGCACCTGCTTGGCGTCGCTGACGAACGCCCAGCTCTCCTGCTGCGAGAACAGCACGTCGAGCATGGTGTAATATTTCTCGGGCGGCGCGTCCTTGGCAATGCAGCGCGCCAGCATGAAGGCGGCCGTGGCACGCGGATCGAGCGGGAACTCGCGCATGGTCCACAGCACCTTGCCGGTATCGATGTATTTTTGCTTGATCGCCGGGAACACGTCCTTGGCAAAGCGCGCGCAATGGGGGCAGGTCATCGAGGCATATTCATAGACCTTGACCGGCGCATCCGGCTTGCCGAGCGCGATATCGGGGATGGGGCCGGGCACGGCCAGTTCGAGCAGGCTGACCTTGTCGTCGGCCGCGAGGGCGGGCAGGGCCGCAAGCGCCGGACTCGCCGCAAGGGCTGCGATCAGGGTACGGCGGGAAAGCATCGGGCTCATCGGCGACTCATGTCCTTTGTCATTGCGCGTATCGGCGCACTCTATGTGTGCGGTACTTGAGCCTTGCAATTATGGCAACAGGCTGACCAGCCGCCTTCACGTAGGTGTGACCGGTTTGTTCGGGACCGGCTTGGTGGTGCGGGTGGAGCCGCGAACCTGCCGCCCCAGCCGTTCGAGCGCTTCGCGCAGGCCGGGGTTCTCGATGCCGCTGAGATCGTCGGCCAATCGGCGGGAGGCCTCGGGGGGCAGGTCGGGAATCCCGGGCCTCTGCCTCGGCGCCGGATGATCCACCGGCCCCTGCTTGAGGCGCAGCTTGCCGACGCAGCGCCAGCCGAAGACCGCGTTGATGCGCTCGATGATCTGGCTGGCCGACATCTCGACCTCGAGCGCGAAGGCGCTCTCGACCCGCAGGATCAGGGTCGCTGCGGCAGGAGCCGCATCGGAGGCTTCGCCCTTGGGGCGAGGCGGCCATTGCATCTTCACCGGCAGGGAATGGGCCGAGAGCCGGGCGCCGACGATATCCGGCCAGTGCCCGATGATGTCGGCCGTGGCGAAGCCGCGCGCCTTGAGGGCGTCGGCCAGCGCCGGACCGACGAGATCCGCGAAGGGGCGGGCCGACCTTCGCTTGAAGGGAGCCTGCTGTGGAGACGCCTGGGGCTGAGGAGCCTTAGGCTGAGACTTGGGCTTGTTGATCATGACCGATCTGTGGAATGAGAGGCCATGCTTAATAGTGTCGCTCCCGAGGTCAAGTCTCCAGAAGGCCTGCATGCAGAAGCCCTGCTCGTCTGGTATGACAGGCACCGAAGGCGGCTGCCCTGGCGGGCGCTGCCTGGCGAGACGCCGAATCCCTACCGTGTCTGGCTCTCCGAGATCATGCTGCAGCAGACCACGGTGAAGACCGTCGGCCCCTATTTCCAGGCTTTTCTGGCGCGCTGGCCCACGGTCGACGCCATGGCCAAGAGCGATGAGGAGGACATCCTCAAGGCCTGGGCCGGGCTTGGCTATTATTCGCGCGCCCGCAACCTGTACGCCTGCGCCCGCTTTGTCAGCGCCAGGCTGGGCGGTCGTTTTCCCGACACGGTCGAGGGCCTCAGGCAGTTGCCGGGGATCGGCGCCTATACGGCGGCGGCCGTGGCCGCGATCGCCTTCGACCGGCGTGCGGCCGTGGTCGACGGCAATGTCGAGCGGGTGGTGACGCGGCTCGAAGCGCTGGAAACCCCGCTCCCGCAGGCCAAGCCCCGGATCGCCGAGATCGTCGATGGCATGACCCCGGCCGACAGGCCCGGCGATTTTGCGCAAGGCATGATGGATCTCGGGGCAACGATCTGCACCCCGAAACGCCCGGCTTGCGGCCTGTGCCCCTATCTGCCCTTCTGCAGGGCCCGCCGGGAAGGTACGCAGGAGACATTTCCGCGCAAGGCCCCCAAGGCCAAGCGCCCATTGCGCAGGGGCGCGGCGTTCTGGATCGTCAGGCCGGACGGCTGGGTGCTGGTGCGCAAGCGCCCCGACAAGGGGTTGCTCGGTGGCATGACCGAGATTCCGTCCAGCGTCTGGAGCGAAGATTTCGATTCAAGCGCGGCCGTCAACCACGCGCCGCTCAAGGCGAAATGGCGCAAGCTGCCGGGCGAGGTAAGCCATGGCTTCACCCATTTCGAGCTTGTCGTCAGCGTCTATGCCGCCGATGCCTTGCTGAGCACCAAGGCTCCACCGGATTGCCGCTGGGTTCGCCTTGATGACCTCGACGGCGAGGCCCTGCCCACCGTGATGCGCAAGATCGCGGCGCTGGCGCGGGGAAATTAAGAGAGGCGCGAGCGGGCGGCCGTTCGCGCGTCTTCCTTGCCGTGGGCGCCGCTCAGTTCCGATGCCCGTTGCCGTTTGCGAGCGCAGCGATCATCAGGTCCACCGCCGAGCCGATGGGCGCGATGATGGGGATGTCGAATTGCGTGCGCAGATATTCCGCCGCCTCGCCCAGCGGCCCGCCGCCGATGATCACCGCTTCCGCCCCGTCCTCGATGCACAACCTCACCATGGCTGCCAGTTCGTTGCGCAGGCGTTCTGCATCATCGGCAAGCTTGACCGGATCGCCCGGCGTGCAGCGTATGCCCGTATAGAGGTGCTGTAGCCCGAGGCTTGCGGCACGCGCCGCGATGGCGTCGGCGAGATCCGGCGTGACGGTGGCGACGCCGAATTTCCGCCCGCCCTGCGAGGCGTCGATCATGGACGCTTCGCAGATGCCCATGACCGGCACCCGCAGGCTTTCCTGCAGGTGGACGACGCCGGGATCGCCATAGGCGCTGACGATGATGCCGATACAGCCCGCATCCTGCGCCCGGCCGATCTCGATGACCTGGCTTGCCGAGGCGGTAAGCTGGGTCTCGTTGACGATCATCGAGGGGCTGCGGGTTGCCGTGGCGGCTTCCAGCCGAAGCCGCCCATCGGCCTTGCGGCGGGCAATGGCCAGCATCATCCCCGTGGTTGCTTCCGAGCTGTTGGGATTGATCAATAGGACATGAGGAGGCGATGCTTGGGGGGACGATGCTTGCATTGTCAGGCCTGTTCTCTGGCAGTTTTGGTAAAATGGATGGTCGGGGGATCGGATTCGGCCGGCTGGGTGAGGTCTTCCATGGATCGGCCATAGGTCTCGGGCCCGAGCTGGATGCAGAAGGCGAAGACCGCATACATCGAGGCGGCGAGGCCGAAAACGCCGAGCATGCCGAGATTGTCGAACAGGAAGCCGGCCAAGGTCGGCACGATGGAGCCCGCGGCCGAGCCGCTCGCCAGGATCAGGGCCACGCCGAAGCCGCGAATGCGGGTCGGATAGAGCTCGGGCGCATAGATCCAGATCGAGGTGTTGAGCAGCAGCACGAAGAACTGGAAGAGCGCTCCGAAGAACAGCACCAGGTAGAGGCTGTTCCCCAGGCAGACGATGGCCAGGGCTGCCACGCAGGCACAGACGGAGCCGATGCTCAGGACCCTCTTTCGCGGGAAATAATAGCCGAACATCGAGGCGGCGATCGCCCCCAGCACGCTGCCGCTCTGGATGATCATCGAGTAGAGCAGGCTGCCGGAGAGCGTATGGCCCATCGACATGAAGATCATCGGCATGAGGGTGAGTACGGAAAGCTGTGCCCCATAGCTCATCAGGATCGCGATCGCCACGGGAATGGTGCGGCCGAGATAGGGGGCCTGGAAGAGCTCTCTCCAGCTGCTTTTCGTGGGCTGGACCGTGTCGTCCTCGGGGGTCGACAGATAGGCCCTGACCCGCAGATCCTTCGGGCGCAGCGAGCCCGAGGCCAGGATGGATAGCACCTTGTTGGCTTCGTCGATCTTGCCCTGCGAGGCCAGGAAGCGCGGTGTTTCCGGCACGTAGCGGCGGAAGAACACGACGAGGAAGGCCGGGATCGCCAGCACGCCGAAGAGCCAGCGCCAGGCATCGTCCCCCGCGAACAGGGTGAAGACCACAAGCCCGAAGGCGGGGGCGAGGAAGTTACCAAAGCCGCCGGCGCCGACATTGACCAGGCCAGCTGCGGTGCCTCGGAATTTCGGCGAGCAGAACTCGGCAAGCATGGTGACGGCCGTGGAGATTTCGCCGCCGACGCCGAATCCGACGATGGCGCGCGCCATGCAAAGCACGCCGAAGCTCGGCGCAAGCGCACAGAGCGCCGACCCCAGCGTGAACAGCAGCAGATTGATGGTCAGCATGACGCGGCGGCCGTAGCGATCGCCGAGGATGCCGGAGAGGAGGCGGCCCGCAGCCGCGCTCGCGAAGGTGATGGTGTTCAGGAAACCGATGTCGGCGCCGGTCAGGCCCCATTGCGCCTTCAGCATCGGCGCAATCAGCCCGATGGTGTTCTGCTCGAACGCGTCGAAGAGACACCCGATCAGGATGAGTGCGAGAATCTGCTTGTGGGCGGTGGTGACGCCGATCGTCCCCAGCGCCTGTTCCATCTGCTTTTGTACCGGCGACGATGCGCCGGACGGGATCATCTGTTCCCCTGCCATGGCGATTAAATCCTCTGGATGATGTTTATGAAATTATTTTTTCATAGTTAAACTCAAAGAAAATATTTTTGCAATTGGTATTTTCGTTTCTTGCTTGTGGGGCCGATTGACGAGGATTTTGGATGATATGATTGTACATATGGTCAAAATCTCTTACTGCTCGGAATATCCTGAAAATGAGATTTCAACTTTCTTGGCCATGCAGTCCACCGAGAGATCATTCCTGACCCGCGTGCGGGACATCCTCGACGAGCTTCCGCCAGCCGAACGGCGGCTCGGGGAATTCGTCTGTGATTTTCCCGGTGAACTGGCGAGCTACTCGGCATCGGAACTGGCGGCCCTGGCCCATGTCTCCAATGCCACGGTGACGCGCTTCGTGCGGCGTTTGGGCTATGAGACCTACGAGGAATCGCGCCGCCATGTCCGCCAGGAAAGGCAGACCGGGTCGCGGCTGTTTCTTTCCAGTGCGGCGGACCCTGCTGCCGGCCAGTCGCTTTCCAGCCATGTCGGCCAGGCCATCGCCAATCTGGAGCAGACCTTTCTGTCGATCCGCGAAGCCCAGATCGATGCGGTGGTGGATGCCATGCTCGGCACGGGCAGGACCTGGGTCGTGGGCTTTCGCTCCAGCCAGCCCTTCGCCGCCTATCTGCAATGGCAGATGCTGCAGGTCATCGACAATATCGTCGCCATTCCCGGCCCGGGCCAGACGCTCGGCGAATATCTGGCGAGCATCGCCGCTGAAGACATGGTGGTGGTTTTCGCCCTGCGTCGCCGCATCGCCAAGCTGGACGATATCCTGGCGGCCATCGAGAGGCGGGGCGCCAAGCTGCTCTACATCACCGATGAGGGTGCGCCTCTGCGATCCTCGGCACAATGGCATTTTCATTGCCAGACCCTGGCGCCCGGCCCCTTGTTCAACCACACGTCGGTGATGGCGCTCTGCCATCTCATCACCACCCGTGCCATCGAGAAGGCCGGTGCCGCCGGGCGCAGGCGCCTGCGCGACATCGAAACCTTCGGTGATGCGCTTGAGGAGCTGTAGTGGGAACGCCGCGCCCTCCGGCGAATGACTCTTGCCTTTATACCATCCTACCTCCAGCATGGGGTCTCACCGGCATAGGGGAGCTGCATGTCGTTGCTCGGCGCTTTTCTGATCGGCGTGGTCGCGGGGCTGCGCACCTTCACCGCTCCTGCCGCTGTGAGTTGGGCGGCCTATCTGGGCTGGCTGCCGCTCGATGGCACGCCGCTGGCCTTCCTCGGCCATCCCGTCACGCCCTATGTCTTCACAGCGCTGGCCCTTTTGGAGTTCGTAGGCGATCAACTGCCCTCGACACCCAGCCGCAAGGTGCCGATGCAATTCGGTGCCCGCCTCGTGAGCGGCGCGTTTAGCGGGGCTGCGATCGGATTTGCCAGCGGATCCTGGCTGGTCGGGCTCGTCGCGGGCGTGGTGGGTGCCATTGTCGGCACGCTGGGCGGCCATGAGTTCCGCCGGCGGCTGGCGCTTGCCTTCCGACGGGACCTGCCGGCCGCCCTTGTCGAGGACGCCGTGGCGGTCCTCGGGGCACTCCTGATCGTCAGGGCGCTGCTATGAGCAGCGAATTCGACGCCATCATCATCGGCGCCGGCCAGGCCGGCCCTTCCCTGGCGGGCCGCTTCAGTGCGGCGGGGCAGCGTGTTGCCGTGATCGAGCGCAAGCATGTCGGCGGGACCTGCGTCAACACCGGCTGCATGCCGACCAAGACCCTGGTGGCCAGCGCCTACGCCGCCCATCTCGCGCGCCGGGCCGACGAGTACGGCGTGGTGCTGGGAAGCGGCGTCGGCGTCGACATGAAGAAGGTCTGGACCCGCAAGCAGGCGGTGACCATGAACGCCCGCACCGGGCTGGAGGGCTGGCTCGGCGGCATGGCGGGCTGCCGGCTGGTCCGGGGCCATGCCCGCTTCACCGGCCCCCATGAGATCGAGGTCGATGGTGAGCGCCTGAGCGCGCCGAAGATCTTCCTCAATGTCGGTGGGCGTGCCCTGGTGCCCGACATGCCGGGGCTTGCCGACATCGACTACCTCACCAACACCTCGATCGTCGAACTCGATACGCTGCCGGAGCATCTCATCGTGGTCGGTGGCAGCTATATCGCGCTCGAATTCGCGCAGATGTATCGCCGCTTCGGCTCTGAGGTCACGGTGATCGAGCGTGGTCCGCGCCTGACCTCGCGGGAAGACCCCGATATTTCCGACGCCATTCGCGACATCCTGATCAAGGAGGGCATCGATATCCACCTCGGAGCGACGAACCTCTCCTTTGCCCGCGAGGACCGCGGCGTTGCCGTCACCGTGGCGGGGGAGGGGCAAAGCCCCGCGCGGATATCGGGCTCGCATGTGCTGATCGCCGTCGGCCGGGTGCCCAATACCGACGACCTCGGCCTGGACAGAGCAGGCGTGCACACCGATGCCCGCGGATATGTCACGGTTGACGATCAACTGCGCAGCAATGTCGAGGGCATCTGGGCGCTCGGCGATTGCAACGGCAAGGGCGCCTTCACCCACACTTCCTACAATGACTACGAGATCGTCGCCGCCAATCTGTTCGACGCCGATCCCCGCCGGGTCAGCGACCGCATCACCGCCTATGCCCTTTACATCGATCCGCCCCTCGGGCGCATCGGACAGACCGAGGAGGAGGTGCGCCGCTCCGGGCGCAAGGCCCTGATCGGCAAGCGGCCGATGACGCGGGTCGGCCGGGCGGTCGAGAAGGGCGAGACTCAGGGCTTCATGAAGGTGATCGTCGATGCCGACAGCCACGCCATTCTCGGCGCCGCCATCCTCGGTGTCGGCGGCGACGAGGTCGTGCACGGCCTGCTCGACGGCATGTATGCCAAGGCACCCTACGCTACCATCCAGCGCGCCGTGCACATCCATCCGACCGTCTCGGAGCTCGTGCCGACCATGATCGGCGAGATGCAGCCACTGGTGTAGGGGGCGTTTCTTGACGCTCGGCAGCGGAAGTGGCGTTTGCAGGGAAGAGCTGGAGTTTCGAAACAACTAGGTTCCGGAAAGTACCCGTACAAAAATGCCATCAGCTGTTTCGATGGCAGGTGCAAAGCTCGGTTCCTGCGTCGAGCCAAAAATAAGTGCTACGAAAATGCGGCCGTCCCGATAGTAGCTCTCATCCGACACCTCGATCTCCTCCGGCTGTAGAATTGACCACACATCACCGTTCTCGGTGTTCCTGGTTTCGAAGGATATTCCAGCCTCTCGATGACCTTTCACCATCGGCGTGGTCGCTTGCTGTTGGATCATCGACGCGCTCTTAACCACGGCAGTCAGCGCCGCTGCTTGCTGTTGTGACGGGCCTCCTCGCCCGGCTCGGACGATGAGGGCGAAAGGTTGCTCAAAGCATGAGAGTGTGATGCTGCCTCGCCAATACTCGACGCCGTATTCCTTCCCATAACGAAGATGGCCGAACGGAGAATGATTGATCTCCGTCACATTTGTCATCGACTCCTCTGTATCCATTTGAGCACGGATAAATATTATCATTGCGCTGTAGAATTTCGCTAAGAAATATCCTGAGCTAGGAGCCTGTTTACGGTCAAAAACCGAAATGGCACAGCGCAAAGCAATAGTGAGGAAACGAGATACAACGTGTCTCTCTGCAAATATTTGCTAATCCCCTAACGGCTCCATCTCCCTACCCGCCCGCCGGATCTGCACATTGTATTTGACGCGGCGCAGCGTCTCGCGGGCCGAACCGCCGAGCTTGTAGCCGGTGGCCGTCGCCATCAGGTCGATCAGGGTCAGGAAGGCGAAGCGCAGGGCCGTGGGCTTGAGCGTGTCGGCATATTCGGGCACGGCCACGGTCAACCTGACGTCGCAGGCGCGGGCGAGGTCGGTGTCGGGGGCGGTGACGCAGATGATGGTGGCCCGGTATTGGCGGGCGATCTCGACCGCCTCCACCACCTCGCGCGTGCGCCCGGTTGCCGAGATCGCGATCACCACGTCTTTCGGCTTCAGGGTCGAGGCCGTCATGCGCATCACATAGGGATCGATATGGGCTGATACCGCGATGCCATAGCGAAAGAGGCGATATTGCGTCTCCTGCGCCAGGGCGGAAGCGCTGCCGCCGAGGCCGAAAACGGCGATCTGGCGAGCGCCGGCGATCAGGTCGGCCGCTTTCTGCAGTTCTGCTGGATCGAGCTGGCGCTCGGTCGCCTCGATCGCGCGATGGGCCTCGCCGAACACGGCGTTCCAGAACGGCAGGCCGTTATCGGCATGAGCGCCCGATTTGCCGAGATAGAGCGTGCCGACCACCAGGCTCTGGGCGAGGCGCAGCTTGAAGTCCCTGACGCCCTCGCAACCGATGGCACGGCAGAAGCGGGTGACGGTCGGTTCGCTCACTCCGGCGCGCCTGGCGAGTTCGCCATTGGAGGCGGCGACGGCGGCCTCGACATCCTCGAGGACCACGTCGGCGACACGCCGCTCGGCTGGGCGCAAATCGCCATAGGCGTCCTTCACCAGGGAAATGATGTCGGGGATATGGGTCACGCGCTCGGAGGCGGCATTGACCGGCTCGCTCGCCTTGTCGCGCCGGGGTGCTCGCTTCCTGTCCTGGCTCATCAGGCGTTTCTCCCTGGGATTCAAAGCCGCGCAGGCACGAGGCAGCGCGGCCCATGTAGGAAAGTAACACAACCTTCATGTTGGAATAACATAAGAAAATTCCGATAGATAGAAGGTGTTTCGGTGGACTGGTCTTGTAATGGTCCTACCATATGCTTGACACTCAAGTAGGATAGTTACACAGTGCCCGTGCGATGAGATGGCCCTTGAGGGCCACGGCGCATTCTCCGAGGGATGGAATGAAAACGGGGCTGGCATCACACCCGAAGCTTGCCGTGCGGGAGGCAAGCAAGGCCTATCACACCGCTTCGGGCAATCTCGTCGCGCTGGACCGTTGCAGCATCGATATCCAAGCCAATCAGATCGTCTCCATCGTCGGGCCCTCGGGCTGTGGCAAGACCACTTTGCTGTGGTCGATGTCCGGCCTTCACCGCCTCTCAAGTGGCGAGATCAGGCTGGACGGCAAGGCGATCACCGGTCCGCATCCCGATATCGGCCTCGTCTTCCAGGAGGCCAACCTGCTGCCCTGGCGCAATCTCGACGCCAACATCGCCTTTCCCTTCGAGATCAAGGGTACCCGTCCCGACCGGGCCTGGATCGACCACCTCCTGCAGCGCGTCGGCCTCGCCGGTTTTGGCGGCAAGTTTCCGCGCGAGCTTTCCGGCGGCATGCAGCAGCGGGCCTCCATCGTGCGCGCTCTATCGCTCAAGCCCTCGGTTTTGCTGATGGACGAGCCTTTCGGTGCGCTCGACAGCTTCACCCGCGAGGAGATGAACCGGCTGGTCGAGGAGATCTGGCTCGATCGGCCGACCACCATCGTCTTCATCACCCACAGCATCGAGGAAGCCATCTTCCTGTCGGACAGGGTGATCGTGATGAGTGCCAGGCCCGGGCGGGTGGCGAAAGAATATGAGGTGCCGTTCGCGCGCCCGCGTTCCCTGGAAATCATGGCCACCAAGGACGTCTTCGACCTGCAGAACGCCATCAAGCTGGACATCGTCGGCGGCCGCACCAGCCAGATGCAGGCGCCGCTGCGAAGCGCCGTAGCCGCAAGCTGAGGACATCGCCGTGAGTGACGCCGTTCCCCAATTCTCCAAGGCCAAGTCCTTCTCCAAGGCAAGTTCCGGCGACGGCCAGGATGTCAGCCTCACCAATCTTTCGGCCTTTGCCGCGGGGCCCGGCATCAAGTCCGGCTTCGAGATCGCCGCGATCGTCGCCGTTGCCGTGATCCTGATCGGGGGCGCCGAGTTGGCGCTCAGGCTGTTCAAGGTGCCGCTCTACATCATGCCGCCGCCGAGCGCGATCGTCACGGCGCTGTTCACCGAGTTCCCGCTGATCCTGCCGCATCTCGGCTACACGCTGGTGGAACTGGGCGGCGGCTTTGCCATCGGGGCCTGCATCGGCCTGATCCTCGCTGCCGTGATCACCCAGTTCCCCTTCGCCGAGAAGATCATCGCGCCCTATATCCTGCTGCTGGTGACCACGCCGATGCTGGCCTTGGTGCCGCTGCTCATCCTTCGCTTCGGCTTCGGCTATACGCCGAGGATCATCGCAGTGGCTCTGGCCGCCGGCCCGATGGTGATGATCAACGCCGCCACCGGCTTCCGGCGGGTCGACAATGCCAAGATCGCGCTCGCCCGCTCCTATGGCGCCTCGACCCTGCAGATCTTCTGGAAGATCCGGGCGCCGATGGCCCTGCCGATGATCCTCGTCGGCCTGATGATCGGCGCCATCTTCGGCCTGCTGACGGCGGTCGGCGCCGAAATGGTCGGCGGTGGCTTCGGGCTTGGCAACCGGCTGACGACCTATTCCTCGATGATCCAGATGCCGCAATTCTTCGCGGTGGTTCTGGTGCTCTCCATCCTCGGCATCCTGATTTATGTGCTGTTCTTCCTGATCGGCAAGAAATGGGCGAGCTGGGAAGCCTGAGCAGGAAAGCCAACGATAGCAAGGCGTTAGAACGAAAAGACCACACGCCATTCGAACTGCCGGAAACAGGCAGGACCCAACCGGAGGAAGCCCGTGACGAAGAACGAGATCGCATCGATGAAGCCGGACATGACAAGACTTGGTGTGAACCGGCGCTATTTCCTGCAGGTGAGCGCCGGCGGCCTGGTGACGGCGACAGCGCTTGGCGCTTCCGGCCTGCTGACGCCAGCACGGGCCGCCGCCTATGAGAAATTCACCTGGATCTCGCCGCGCGGCACGCTGGAAGTGCTCGACGACTATCCCTATTGGGCGGCGAAGAAGGCCGGCTATTTCGGCGATCTCGCCACGGACATGCAGCCTGGGCCCTCCGACGGCACGGCGACGGTGAAATTCGTCGATGTCGGCCAGGCCGACATGGGCTTCCCGTCCCCCGGCGTGTTTTCCTTCGCCATCCAGAACGGCATGAAGCTCAAATCCGTGTTCCACATGGGGGCACGCGACACGTTCAGCTTCGCCTTCCGCAAGGGCGAGGGCACCAAGGACCTCAAGACGCTGGAGGGCAAGACCATCCTGCTCGGTTCGGCTGCCTGGCAGGCGATCACCGATCCGCTGCTGGCCGCGCAGGGCGTCGACGTCAAGAAGGTGAAATATGTCGAGGCCGGCTGGCCGACCTGGGGCACGGCGCTGGCCGGCGGCCAGGGCGATGCGGCCCTGTCCTGGGAAGGGCTCAGGGCGGAATGGATCGCCAAGGGACTCAGCTTCGACTACTGGCTCGGCGTCCAGCATTCGAAATTCCCGGCCAATACCTTCGTGGTGCGCAGCGCCGATCTCGAGGATCCCGATCGCAAGGCTTTCCTGGAGAAATATCTGCGCGGCTGGGCCATGGGGCTGGAATTCGGCTACCAGAACCCGCGGGCGGCCGTGGAGGCGGTGTTCGAGCAGTTCCCGACGCTCGCCAGCAATCTCGGTCCGGAACTCGGCACCACCTCGATCCTGCAGCAGGTCAACGTCTTCCGCGGCGACATGGACAAGCGCGGCGGCTGGGGCTGGCACGACATGGCGAGCTGGCAGGCCTTCTTCGACCAGATCCACAAGATCGGCCAGATCACCGCACCGGTGAAGGCGGAGGACGTGCTCACCAACGACCTGATCAAGCCGGCCAATGATTTCGACAAGGCCAAGGTCAAGGCCGACGCCGATGGCGCCAAGCTTTCGGACGGCTTCGCCAAGGTCGATGTCGAGAAGATCAAGGCACATCTCTTCGACGGGGCCCTTTAAGGGGAGTTCCGTCATCCCGCGCGCATAGCAGCACGAAATGATGCAATGCAGATGCGGGACCGCATCCAGGGTTCGCATCATTCTGATAGCGGTCCTGGATCTGCGCGGCATCACTTCGTGCTGCAGCGCGTCCGGGATGACCCGCGGTTCACATCGGCGCAAGACATCTAGGTATCGGGAGGACGCATGTCCGATAAGGTCAGGATTCTCGTGGTGGGGCTCGGCAATATGGGGGCCTCCCATGCCAGCGCCTATCATCGCAATGATGGTTTCGAGATCGTCGGCATCATGAGCCGCTCGATCAAGTCGAAGCCCGTGCCGGCCGAACTCGAAGGCTATCCGCTGTTCGAGGATTACGAGGCGGCCCTGAAGGAGACCAGGCCCGATGCCGTCTCGATCAATTCGTGGCCGAACACCCATGCCGACTACGCGCTGAAGGCGATCGAGGCCGGCTGCCATGTCTTCATGGAAAAGCCGATCGCCACCAGTATCGAGGATGCCGAGAAGGTGGTGGCCGCCGCAGTTGCGAAAAATCGCAAGCTGGTGCTCGGCTATATCCTGCGCGTGCATCCTTCCTGGGTGAAGTTCATCGAGATGGGCCGGACCCTGGGCAAGCCTTTGGTGATGCGCCTCAACCTCAACCAGCAGAGCAGCGGCCCGGCCTGGCACTGGCACAAGAACCTGATCGATTCCCTGATCCCGATCGTCGATTGCGGCGTGCATTATGTCGATGTGATGTGCCAGCTCACCGGCGCCCGGCCGCTGCGCGTGCACGGCATCGGCGCCAAGCTCTGGCAGGAGGCGGCCCAGCAGAATTACGGCCACCTGCACGTCACCTTCGACGATGGCTCGGTCGGCTGGTATGAGGCCGGCTGGGGCCCGATGATGAGCGAGATCGCCTATTTCGTGAAGGACGTCATCGGGCCGGAGGGGGCGGTCTCGATCGTGGCCGGCCAGAATGAGAGTGCCAAACAGGGCGAGGAGCTCTCCGATTCCGCCGACATCGATCGCCATACCAAGACCGATGCCATCAAGATCCACTACGCCAAGGTCGACGCCGACAAGAATTTCGCCAAGCCGGACGAGATCTTCAGCATGGAGGACGAGCCGGGGCACCAGGAATTGTGCGACCGCGAGCAGGCCTATTTCCTCAAGGCGATCCGCGAGGACCTCGATCTCACCGAGGCCATGGCGGCGGCGGTGAACAGCCTGCGCATCGTGCTGGCCGCCGAACAAAGCATCCGGGAACAGCGGGCGATCGAGCTCGGCTGATCGGTCCGGCGCGTGCCATTAGCACGCGACACGCCCTAGCTATTTCATCACCAAGGAAAGATCGTCATGACGTCATTGCTGGAGACCTATGTCGAATCCGACGCGCTCGGCCTGGCCGGGCTGGTGCAGAAGGGCGAGATCTCGCCCCTCGAAGTGGTCGAGACTGCCATCACGGTGATCGAGCAGGTCAATCCCCAGCTCAACGCCGTCATCCACCGGCTCTACGACATGGGCAGGGAGGCAGCGGCCAAGGTCGATCGCAAGGCTCCCTTCGCCGGCGTGCCCTTCCTCGCCAAGGAACTCGCCAGCTCCTGGAAGGGCGCCCCGCTCACCAATTCATCGCGCTACCTGAAGGATCTCGTGGCCGACAGTGATTCGGTTTCGGTAAGCCGCATCCGGGCGGCCGGCCTGGTGCTGCTCGGCAAGTCGAACGCGCCGGAGAACGGCTGGTCGATCTCCACCGAGCCCAGGCTCTACGGCGCCACCATCAACCCCTGGAAGGCGGGCATCACTGCCGGTGGCTCGAGTGGCGGCACGGCGGCGGCCGTCGCCTCGCGCATGGTGCCGATCGGCGAGGCGAGCGATGGCGCAGGCTCCATTCGCGTGCCCGCCTCCTGCTGCGGCATCGTCGGCCTGAAGCCCTCGCGCGGCCGGGTCACCCTCGCTCCGGCGGGAGACTTCTGGTACGGCGGCGCCTATTTCCTCTGTCATTCACGCAGCGTGCGCGACACGGCCGCCTATCTCGATGCGGTCGCCGGCGCCTTGCCCGGCGATCCCTATACGCCGCCGAGGCCGGCGGAAACCTGGCTGGAACTATCGAAGCGCGCGCCGGCTCGGCTGCGTATCGGCTACACCGTCAAGCCGGCCAACGGCACGCCGATCGATCCCCAGGTGAAGGCGGCCGTGCTGGCGACGGTGAAGACGCTGGAAGGCCTCGGCCATATCGTTGAGGAACACGACATGGCTCTCGACGGCAATGATGCCTGGAAGACCTATACCCATATGTCTCCGGTCGAGACGGCTGCGATGTTCGATGGCCTGGCCGGCGTGATCGGGCGTCCGGTCACCCGGGACGATGTCGAGCCCCTGACCTGGGCGGTGATCGAGCGCGGCCGTTCGATCAGCGGCGTCGAGCATGCCCGCGATGTCTGGAAATTGCGCGAACTCAGCCGCGCCATCGCGGAGGACCTTGCACCCTACGACGTCTTCCTCACGCCGACCCTGACGCAACTGCCGCGCCCGATGGGCTATTACGACATGTCGATGACCGATCTCGACCAGTACAACGCCAAATGGACGGATGCGGTCTTCGCCTTCCCGTTCAACCTGTCGGGCCTGCCTGCGATCTCGCTGCCGCTCGGCTCGACGCCGGACAACATCCCGATCGGCGTGCAGCTTGTCGGGCGCTATGGTGACGAGGCGGCCGTGCTGGCGGTGTCGACGCAACTCGAACAGGCCATGCCGTGGAAGGACAGGCGCCCGGCTATCAGTGCGTGAGGTGATAGATGCCTTCTCCCCTTGTGGGAGAAGGTCCCGGAAGGGGGATGAGGGGTGTTGGCGCATAGGCCGGTGAGGCAGAGTTGCTCCCCTCATCCGTCATTGCTTCGCAATGCCACCTCTAGTCAACTCAAGAGAGTTGACGACACCCGCAAGGGGTGAAGGAAGCTCACCCCGCCGCCGCCAGTTCCTTGCGCAGGATGGCGCGCAATTCGTCGATCAGCACCGGCTTGCCGCCATCGTCATAGTGCCAGTAGGTCCAGCCATTGCAGGCGGGCAGGCCCTGGGCGAGGGCGCCGATCTTGTGGATCGAGCCGACGATGTCGCCCAGCATGATCGAACCATCGACCCGCACGCGGGCCTGGTGGCGGCCATTGGCACTGCTGAGGATGGCACCGGGCTGCAGGAGCTGGCGTTCGATCACGCTGGCGAAGGGAATGCGCGGCTCCGAACGCTTCTCGGCCGGCGCCAGCATGGCGGCATCGTCGACGAGAACGGCGTTGGCGATACGTTCGCGGGCGTGGGCGATATAGGCCTGGTCGCGTTCGATGCCGACGAAATGGCGGCCGAGCTTCTTGGCGACGGCGCCGGTGGTGCCCGAGCCGAAGAAGGGATCGAGCACGACGTCGCCGGGCTTGGAGGCGGCGAGCAGGATACGCGCCAGCAGGGCTTCGGGCTTCTGGGTCGGATGGGCCTTGCGACCGTCGTCATCCTTGAGCCGTTCGGAGCCGGTGCACAGCGGGATCAGCCAGTCGGAGCGCATCTGCACATCCTCATTGCCGGCCTTCAGCGCCTCGTAGTTGAAGGTGTAGCGCGAGCGCTGGTCGCGCGAGGCCCAGATCAGGGTCTCATGCGCATTGGTGAAGCGCTTGCCGCGAAAATTCGGCATCGGGTTGGATTTGCGCCAGACGATATCGTTGAGGATCCAGAAATCGAGATCCTGCAGGCTGGCGCCGACCCGGAAGATGTTGTGGTAGGAGCCGATCACCCACAGCGTGGCGTCCGGCTTCATCACGCGCTTGACGGCGGCGAGCCAGGCCCTGGTGAAATCGTCATACTCGCGCAGGGAGGCGAACTTGTCCCAGTCGTCGTCGACGGCATCGACCATGGAATTGTCGGGCCGTTGAAGATCGCCGCCCAGCTGAAGGTTATAGGGCGGATCGGCAAAGACGAGATCCACGCTGGCGGCAGGCAGGCGCTGCAACGCGGCAATACAATCGCCTTCGATGATGGTATCGAGCGGTAGAACCGCGCCCGTCACGATCGACGAACGCGATTCTACACGCTTCAACCCAGGGCTCATCCGAAGCGCTTGGGCGGCTCCGGTACGCGAGATACTCATGGGGTACTCATACGCAACGCTTACTGACAACACGCTGGATCCTGGGCCGGTTTGGTAAATTCCGCGTTGCCGCCGCGATAAAAATTTCGTGCCGGAACGGGACGCCTGTGCCGTGGCCGAGCTTGCTGTGACTGTCGGCGTCCTGCTCAAATTGATGACTTGACGCGGTTCAAATTGTCCGACCATTCTAGCCGCCGACCTCGGCACCCAAATTGTGCTGCCATCGGTCCGGGCCCGTCGTAACAAGGGCCCAAACGGGAGAGAAAAATGATCACGCGTCGTTCCTTGCTGCAGATCGCGGCCGGCAGTGCTGCGTTCACCGGCCTCGGGCTGGTGCCGGCCTATGCCGACCTGCCCAAGCTGAAGAAGAAGGACACCTACAAGGTCGGCTTTGCGCAAACGGAGAGCAACAATCCCTGGCGCCTGGCCCAGACCGCCAGCATGAAGGACGAGGCCCAGAAGCGGGGCTGGCAGCTCGTCTACACCGATGCCGCCGGCTCGGCCGCCAAGCAGGTCGCCGACGTACGCTCGATGATCGCCCAGAAGGTCGATGTCATCCTGCTGTCGCCGCGCGAGGAAAAGCCGCTGGTACCGGCGGTGATGGAAGCCAAGAAGGCGGGTATCCCGCTCTTCCTGATCGATCGCGGCGTCGATGTGAATCTCGCCAAGGGCGGCAAGGACTACGTCGCCTTCATCGGCTCGGACTTCATCAAGGAAGGTGAGATGGCCGGCGAATATCTGGCCAAGGCGGTCAACGGCAAGGCCAAGATCATCGAATTGCAGGGTACGGTCGGCTCTTCTCCGGCCAATGACCGCAAGACGGGCTTCGAGAAGGCGATCAAGGCCTACCCCGACATAAAGATCATCGCCTCCCAGTCGGGCGACTTCGCTCGCGACAAGGGGCGGCAGGTCTTCGAGACGCTCTACCAGGCCCATCCCGATGCCACCGCCCTTTATTCGCACAATGACGAGATGACCATGGGTGCCATCGCCGCCATGGAGGCTGCCGGCAAGGTGCCGGGCAAGGATCTGATCCTTGCTTCGATCGACGGCACGCGTGATGCGGCCCAGGCTGTTTCGGATGGCAAGATCCTCGTCCTGATCGAATGCAATCCGAAATTCGGTCCGGCCGCCTTCGACGCCATCGTTAAATATGCGGCCGGCGAAACCGTGGCGCCGCGTCTCGTCAACACGGACCGGCTGTTCAACAAGGACAACATCGCCGCCTACCTGCCGGAATCCTATTGATCCGGCAGTCATAGAACGCTGACTTTTGTCATTGCTGGGCTTGACCCCGGCAGTCCAGCTCTCCCGGTCCAACGGAGAGCCTGGATGCCGGGGTCAAGCCGCGGCACGACAAGGGTCGAGCCTATCAGGCGATCGTTCACCAACGATAGAGGCGGGGTTTTTC
>NZ_LYXZ01000036.1 GCF_001676615.1 Labrys sp. WJW
GCGTTTTGCGATTTGGTGGAATCACCAAGAATCGCAAAGACGCGTCGAACCAAAGAGTTAGAGCAATGCAGCGTTTCCGTCTAAACGCGCTTTGCTCTAGGCTTCCCGATCTCCCACCTGCTTCTCAGCATCGTCGGCAGCGGCAAGCTCCCAGGCGCCCAGGTCGCCCGCGGCGAGGTCCTTCGTCTCGGCCGCATCGAGCTGCTGCACGAGACCCAACAGGATGCGCGAGGGCTGTGGCGGCTCCACCGGCCTGTCGGCCGAAAATCCGAAGCCGAACCGCCCGCCATCGAGATCCCCGATATCGAGCGTGAGGACGAGTGCCGAGCCCGCGTGGAGGATGGCGGAGGCATGGTCGACCACGAGCAGGCCAAGGGGGATGGCGCGATCCACCGGCAGCACCATCTCGGTCCGGCCGCGTAAGATCATGGCCTGCCCGGTACGGCACAGCAGTCTGCCGATCACCTGCGTGACATCACGCAGGAAGGCCTCGATCGCCACCGGATGCATCTCGCCCTCCGACAGGGCGCCGCGATAGGCCGCCGACAGCACGTGAACCCTGCATTCGGCCTCGCTCAAGGCCATGCGGGCATCGCCGGCATAGGCATTCTTGGAGAGGCCGATATAGCTCTGCACCACCTGAAGATTGTTCTTCACCCGGTGATGCAGCTCGCGGGTAAGGGCATGGTTGGCCGCAAGCGCCGTCTGCAGGCGGTGCTCGCGTGCTTCCTGCTCTTCGACCATGTCGTTGAAGGCCACCACCACATTGCGAATGTCCGACGGCATCTGGGCACTGAGCGGCACGCGTCCCCAGCCGGAATGACGCCTGGCCCGCGATGCGGCCTCGATGCCCTTGAGCCATTGCACCAGATGCCGCTTCATGACCCGGGCAAAGACAACCAGCAGCAACAGCAGCGCTGCGAGGGGCGCCAGCAGCAGGAAAAGGAATTGCGAGCGGGCGGCACGCAGATGGATGTCGCGGAAGCTGGCGACGATATAGAGATCGGGTGCAGCCGGCATGGCATAGTAGATCCGCGTCTGGCCGGCGCCGCTGACGGCGACCCAGCGCTGACGGGTCACGGGAAAGGTCCCCTTGGCCGGCAGCCAGCCATTGTCGCCCGCCGGGCGCCCCCGCGCGAACACGATGTCCTCATGCACGGTAATCAGGGCAGCGACGAAGTCACGCGCACCGTCACCGAGGTTGAAGACGCGATCGAGGGCCTGCGGAGCGACCACCAGCAGCGCCTGCCAGCCCGGCGCATCAGGTTTGCCCTCGCGCCGGGCATAGACGACGAGCCGGCGTTCGCCTCCGAGCACCACCGAATCATAGCGGCTGGCTACGGGCGACAACACGGCGCGAGGCTGGACCACCGGCTTGGCAGCCTGTGCCGCCAACTCGGCGGCAAGCGTGGACCGGTCCAGGCCGGATATGCCTGAAAACAGGCAGGCCGGGCTGCCATCGCCCTGGATCAGCAGGGCCTGGTAGCCGTCGAGCTGTCCGACATTGGCCTTGCCGACGGCCTCGCAGGAAGCGCCTGTCGTGACTTCGGCAGCCGAGATCATCAGCCCTCTGAGCACGCCGACATACCAGATGCCCATGCGCACGACGAAATTGCCGACGGTCTGTGCCTGGGATGTCTCGATCGTCTTGACGTCGTCGCGATAGGTCACCACCGCGATGATGCTGGTGATGGCGCCGACCGGTATGGCAACCATCAGGAAGAAGGTCAGTAGCTTGGCCTGGACCGTATCGAAGGCCAAGATCTTATTGAAGACCAGGACCCTATTGACGATATGGCGAAAGCGCGCCGTCACGAGGAAGGCTCGCGCCCGCCGGCCCGCAGTGCTGCCAGCATCTTGGCATCCGGCCCCGTTTCATCCGCATCGCTGGTCGAGAGCATCTCGGCCAGCCGCGACCTCGCCCGGTTGACACGGCTCTTGATGGTACCGAGCGCAACGCCGCAGATCTCCGCCGCCTCCTCATAGGAGATACCCGAAGCGCCCACCATGATCAGGGCCTCGCGCTGTTCCTCGGGTAGCTTGGCGAGGGCCGCCGTGAAATCGGCGATCGCCAGGTGCCCTTCCTGGTCGGCATGGACGGCCAGGCGCTCGGCATAGACCCCATCGCTGTCCTGCACCTCGCGCGAACGCTTGCGGTAGAGCGAGTAGTAGATGTTGCGCAGGATGGTGAACAACCAGGCTCGCATATTGGTGCCCGGCTCGAACTTGTCGGCATTGGCCCAGGCCTTGAGCAGCGTATCCTGCACCAGATCGTCCGCCAGGGTGATCGAACCCGACAGGGACGCGGCGAAGGCACGCAGACTCGGAATATGTGCGATGAGCCCGTCCTTGAAGCTATCGCCGCTCATCGTCCTTGCCCTCCCCGGCCTTCTTCTCCTGCTCTTCGAGCTCGGCCAGGAGTGTCAAAAACCTGTCGGGCACGGGAGCCCGGACGATCGATTCATAATGGGCCTGCAGGGAGCGAGCGACATAGTCGCGGATCTGCGGATCGAGCTTGCCGCCATCGGGGGGGCTCTGATCGGGCAGATCCTCGTCTGGCTTCTTATTCCTCGACATTGCTACTCCCGTGAAACGGCTTGGCACCGCCATTGCTTCCAGGCAGGTTCCTCTCGAGCAGGCCATGGACCCGCTCGAGAGGAATCTGCACGGCACCGAACATTTGCAGAGTTTTTGGTGGGGCCCGTCCACGGGCTCCACCGGGAAATTCTGCCTGGGCAAGGTGAAGGCCCGTCGCCGGCGAAGACACAATGCAATGCCAACCGGCGAAACGCATCCCATGCCGAATACGTTCCATCCTGTCGAAGAAATAAATTCATTGTCAGGAACTATTCGTCTGTGGTGCTCTTCCGATGCCGCATGAACGACCGATCTAAGCGTTTTGCGATGGGACGGGATCACCTGAGAATCGCAAGGACGCACTGGCCAATCCGTTGGATTGGCTTGGAAACAAAGAGTTAGAATAAAAGCGCTTTTCACCATGATGCGCTTTGCTCTGGGAGCATGTTCAATGTCGATCGCAGCCGAGATCGCGCCGCAACTGCCTTATCTGAGGCGTTTTTCCCGGGCCCTGAGCGGCAGCCAGGCCAGCGGCGACGCCTATGTGGTCGAGACGCTGGAAACCCTGGTTGCCGATCCCGGCTCCTTTCCGCGCGCCCTGCCGCCGCGCATCGCGCTCTATCAGGTATTCCTGAGACTGTGGTCTTCCCTGGCTTTGAACATGGAGCCGGCCAAGCAGGTCGAGGGCATTTCGCCGGAGCAACGCCTGGAACGCCTGGCCCCGCGCTCACGCCAGGCCTTCCTGCTGACCACGATGGAAGGCTTTTCCTCGGAAGAGGCAGCCATCATCATGCGCGTCGACGAGAAGGAAGTGATCACCCTTGTGGTCGAGGCGACCGAGGAGATCGCCCGCCAGATCGCCACCGAGATCCTGATCATCGAGGACGAGCCGATCATCGCGCTCGACCTGCAATCGATCGTGGAAGAACTTGGGCACAGCGTCGTCGGCATCGCCCGCACCCATGCCCAGGCGCTCGCCCAGGTGGCAGAACACGCCCCTGGCCTGATCCTCGCCGACATCCAGCTTGCCGATGGCAGCTCCGGCCTGAAAGCCGTGAACGAGATCCTGGCGAGTGTGGAACTGCCGGTGATCTTCATCACGGCCTATCCCGAAAGACTGCTGACCGGCCAGCAACCGGAACCGACCTTCCTGATCACCAAGCCCTTCCGGCCCGAAATCGTGAAGGCCACGATCAGCCAGGCGCTGTTCTTCGACAAACGGGCCAGCATCCGCCCGGCCTGAATCGCCTTCCCTGCGAGGGCCGAGGCCCCGCCCCGCGACGAGCAGCCCGATAAACACGGGCTTCTTCGGCAAACACAGGAAAAGGTGCACAGGAAACGGGTGGCTGGCACCCGGGCTGTCGGCTTTTCTCTCGGCGATCCTTTCCTTGCCGAGGCTTGTCATGAAGATGCCCGAAACAGATCGCCTGCCGCCGGCTTTCCGGCGCATCGGCTGGTCGAACCTCCTTGCCCAGCTCTCCGAGCAGATCGCCCTTGCCGCCGCGCCCCTCGCGGCCGTGATCCTGCTCGCCGCCGGCCCCGCCGAGACAGGCTGGCTCCAGACGGCCCAGACCCTGCCCTTTCTCCTGCTCTCCATCCCCGCCGGCCTGATCGCCGATCGGGCTTCGCGGCGAAAGCTGATGGTGGCATCGGAGGCGTTGCGTGCGCTCTCGCTTGCGCTCACCGTCCTGCTGCTCGGCCTCGGCCGGATGAGCCTGCCCCTGCTGGCCTTGCTCGGCTGCATCGGTGCGATCGGCACGGTGTGCTACAGCGTCGCCGCCCCGGCCCTGATCCCCACGCTTGTGCCGCGCGCCCGGCTTGCCGACGCCAATCGCTGGCTGGAATTGGCGCGCAGCGCCGCCTATGCCGGCGGCCCGGCCCTGGGCGGCGCCCTGGTCGGCTGGACCGGGGCACCCGTCGCCTATGTCCTCTCCGCCATCCTCTCGATCTGGGCGGTGTTCCTGCTTGCCGGCCTGCCGAAGGAAGAGATGGCGGCCGGTACCGGCCGCAGGCTCCTGCACGATCTCAAGGAGGGAGCCGCCTTCGTCATCCGCCACGACCTGCTGAGGCCGATCCTCCTGACCGCCGTCTTCTTCAATATTGGCTGGTTCTGCATCCAGGCCGTCTATGTCGCCTACGCCGTGCAGGTACTCGGACTGACGGCCTTGGAAGTCGGCATCACCCTCGGCATCTATGGGGCCGGCATGATTGCCGGCGCCGGCATCGCGCCGGCACTGGCGCGACGCGTCTCCTTCGGCACCATGATCGTGCTCGGGCCGTTCGGCGGCTTCTGCGCTGCGCTCCTCATGCTCGGGACGGTATGGTTCCCTTCGCCCATCCTGGCCGGATTCAGCTATTTCCTGTTCGGCGCCGGGCCGATCCTGTGGACGATCACCACCACGACGCTCCGGCAGGCTATCACACCCAACGCCATGCTGGGACGGGTCTCGGCCCTGGTCATGACCGCAACCTTCGGCGCAAGGCCGGTCGGAGCGGCGGCGGGCGCCTTCATCGCCGCTCACGCCGGCGCAGCAGCCTGCCTGGGCGCGGCCGCCATCGGCTTCCTGGTCCAGCTCCTGGTCATCCTGCTGTCCCGCGTGCCAAGGCTGCGTGCCCTGCCCGACATGGCCTGACTCTACCGGCCGTCAATTCGCGCGCTCAGCCAGACCGCGCACCTGGCTGACGAATTCGTCGGGATTGAAGGGCTTGCTGACCAGGAGGCAGTCGAAATAGAGCCGACGCCGCTCCGGCAGGCCAAAGCCGGAAACGAACATGATTTCCAGGCTCGGCCAGCGTTCCCTGGCCTTCAAGGCAAGATCATAGCCGCTCATCGGCCCGGGCATGCGGACATCGGTGATCAAGACCCGGGCATCCCCGTTCGAGGCCAGGATGTCGAGCGCAGCTTCGGCGCGACCGGCCTGCAGCACCCTGAAGCCGGCATCTTCGAGCAAATCGGCCGTGATCAGCCTGACATCCTTGTCGTCATCGACCAGCACCACGGTGACCGGAGGGGCACCGTCGACATCGTCGCCTCCTGATTCGGCGCCGGGACTGCCATGGACCGGCTTGCGTGGGCCGGTGCGATGTTCCGGCGCGTTGTGCATGGCTGGCTCGGCGAAGGCTTGCTGTTTCACGGCTCTTGTCCCCTCAGGCTCCGTCAGGACGTCCCGCAATGGATCGGCATCGCAAAGGCGTGTCGAAACAACGAGTTGAGGCAAACGAGCATTCAACTGGGAATGCTCGTTTGCTCTGGGGAACGAACGCCCGAAGCAGGCCTTTGTTCCGACTCAACCTGCGGGCAGCATCGACCGGACCTTGGCCTCGAATTCGCCGGTCTCGAAGGGCTTGACGACCACGTCCTGTCCTTCATCCATTTTGAGATCCTGCCGCTCGGCGGCTTCATAGCCGGTGAGGAAGAGCACCTTCAGCGCCGGCCTTGCCTCGCGTGCCAGCCGCGCCAGGTCCCAGCCGTTCATGCCCGGCAGCCCGATATCCGTGATCAGCAGATCGATGCTTTGCGTGCCCTCCAGCAGGGGAATGGCCGAATCGGCATCCTTGGCCTCGAGCGTGGCAAAGCCGAGATCGTTCAGGATGTCGACGACGAGCAGTTGGATGACTGCCTCGTCTTCGACGACGAGGATGGTTCTCTTGTCGTGATCGGCCATGCTTCGGATCTCGGACTCAAATCGAAATTGCTGCCGGAAACCGCTTCCGGAACTGAGAATCACTAGCTGCTGAAATGGGCGCCCCGGGGCGCTCGAACCACTATAGACGATCTGGCCGGGAAAACAGGAGCGCGCTCAATCGACGCGCTCGAACAGGACCAGCGAGCGGCCGGCAAGCGCATAGGCGTCACCGACGGCGATGTCGGCTTCGGGCAGGCCCGGATCGTCGGTGGCGACCAGGCGTTTCCAGGCCGAACCGTCATAGCAGGGAGGCATGGTGAAGCTCATCGTCTCGTGATGGGCATTGAGCAGGACGAGCAGCGTGGCGTCCGATCCGCGCTTGCGGATGCCGCTGGCCTGGGCCCGGCCGTCCAGCAACAGGCCGAAGCAGGCAGGTTCACCGATATCGTCCCAGTGCGACCGCGTCATTTCCTCGCCGCTGCGATGGATCCAGGTCGCCTCGCGCACGTCGATCGCCTCATTGATGCGCTCGCCGATCAGAAAGCGTGATCGCCGCAGAATGGGATATTTACGTCTGAGCGCCGTCAGCCTGCGGACGAAGTCGGTCAGCGCCTTGCCTTCTTCCGCCGCCTGCCAATCGAGCCAGCTGGTCTCGTTGTCCTGGCAGTAGGCATTGTTGTTGCCTTGCTGGCTGCGTCCGAACTCGTCGCCGGCCACGATCATCGGCGTCCCCTGGGAGAGCAGCAGCAACGCCAGGAAATTGCGCATCTGACGCTCGCGCAGATCCGTGACAGCAGCATCCTCGCTCGGCCCCTCGACACCGCAATTCCAGGAGCGGTTGTTGGAGCTACCGTCGCGATTATCCTCGCCATTGGCCTCGTTATGGCGGTCATTATAGGAAACCAGGTCGCGCAGCGTGAAACCGTCATGGGCGGTGACGAAATTGACCGAGGCCCAGGACTTGCGGCCACGATGGTCGAACTTGTCCGGCGAGCCGCACAGGCGCGGCGCCAGGGCCGCAGGCCGGGCCTGGCCCCGCCAGAAGTCGCGCGCCGTATCGCGATAGACGTCGTTCCACTCGGCCCAGCCCGGCGTGAAGCCGCCGACCTGGTAGCCGCCGAGCCCGACATCCCAGGGTTCGGCGATCAGCTTGACATTCTCCAGCACCGGATCCTGGCTGACAGCCTTGAGGAAGCCGCTATCGGGATTGAAGCCGTCGACCTCGCGGGCCAGCACGGTGCCGAGGTCGAAGCGGAAGCCGTCGACATGCATCTCGTTCACCCAATAGCGCAGGCTGTCCGTCACCATCTGGATCACACGCGGATGGCTGACATTGAGGGTGTTGCCGGTGCCGGTATCGTTGATGTAGTAGCGCGGCTTGTCGGGCAGCAGCCGGTAATAGGAGGCGTTGTCGATCCCCTTGAAGGACAGGGTCGGGCCGAGTTCGTTGCCCTCGGCGGTGTGGTTGTAGACGACGTCGAGGATGACCTCGAGGCCGGCATCGTGGAAACGCGCCACCATCTGCTTGAATTCGGCCAGCACGCCAGCGGGGTCGGCGGCATAACGCGGATCGGGCGCGAAAAAGCCGATGGAATTGTAGCCCCAGTAGTTCCTCAGGCCGCGCTGGAGCAGGTGATCGTCGTCGACGAAGGTATGGACCGGCAGGAGCTCGACGGTGGTGACACCGAGCGAGCGGATATGTTCGAGGGACTGGATCGAGGCGAGGCCGGCATAGGTGCCCTGCAAGGCCGGCGCGATCCCGGGGTGGCGCTTGGTGAAGCCCTTCACATGGGTCTCGTAGACGATGGTCTGATCCCAAGGCACCAGCGAGCGGTTGCCCGGCCAGTCGAAGCCCGAATCCACGACCATGCAGCGGGGCATGAAGGGGGCGCTGTCGCGCGTGTCGAAGCTGAGATCGTCCTCGCCGAGCGTATAGCCGAACAAGGCCGGATCCCATTTCAACGCACCGACATGGGCACGGGCATAGGGATCGAGCAGCAGCTTGTTGGGATTGAAGCGGTGACCGGCCTCGGGCTCGTAAGGGCCGTGCACGCGATAGCCATAGAGCATGCCGGGACTGACATCGGGCAGATAGCCGTGCCAGATCTCGTCGGTGAACTCAGGCAGTTCGATGCGCTCGAGCTCCTCGACGCCGCTCGGATCGAACAGGCAGACCTCGACCTTGGTGGCATTCGCCGAAAACAGCGCGAAATTGGTGCCGGCCCCATCCCAGATCGCACCGCGCGGATGGGGATGTCCTTCACGGATCCGCGTGCCGAAGAGCTGGGTCATGCCATCGTCTCCCGTTCGGCCGTCCTACGGACCTTCACCGCATCGAGCAGCGAGAGGGACCGCGCATCACGGCGGCACACTGCACTGCAACATGGAGCGATGCAAGCATTTGGGCTTCGTTGCAAATCCGGTTTCACATGAAACGCGCCAGGATCGGAAAAGTGCCGCACGCTTCGCGACACGCACCAGCCGGCCGTCACCCGGAGGCTCGACGAGCTGTTTCAACGCCGGGAACCCGGCCCGATCGCCTTCCATTTGATATAGGCCGGAACTCTCAGGCCTCCCATTGTGTTGGGCCTGACCGTGGCGTGCCGAAGAGGCACTCCCGATGAGAAGACAACGAATCCGGGCCACCAGCAGGGGCATGCATGCAAGATCAGACCAGTTCCCTTTCCGCCGACAAGCCCGCCGCGCCACCCGCTGCCCCTGTCGAGCTCGACGAGGGGCCCAGCGGCGTCTCGCCCCAGACGGCCATCCAGGCCTGCCTGCTCGTTCTGGCGAGCCTGACGATCGCCTATGTCGCAGCCGACATCATCCTGCCGCTGGTGCTCGCCTTCGTGCTGAAACTGCTGTTCCAGCCGATCATGCGCCAGCTCGAGCGGTTTCGCCTGCCGCGCAGCATCGCAGCCCTCCTGATGATCTTCGTCTTCTTCGGCCTGTTCGTGGGGCTGGGGGCCGCGGTCGCAGGTCCCGCCACCGAATGGGCCACCCGCCTGCCGGATGCCCTGCCGCGGCTTCAGCAGCGCCTTTCCTTCCTCAACCAGCCGATCCAGACCTTCCAGAGCTTCATGCAGCAGATCGGCGCCAGCGGGGGCGCGAATGTCGACATTCTCGGCGCGGCTTTCCGCGGCACGCAGCATTTCGCCAGCGGCTTCTTCGAAACGATCCTGATCCTGTACTTCCTGCTGGTGTCCGGCGACACCTTCCTGCGCCGGATGGTCGAAATCCTGCCCCGCTTCAGCGACAAGCGGCAGGTCGTGACGCTGTCGCAGCAGATCGAGGAAAACATCTCGATCTATCTGGCGACGATCACCGTGATGAACGGGCTGGTGGGGCTGGCGACCGGCCTGACCATGTGGGCCACCGGGCTCGGAGACCCGGTATTGTGGGCTGTCGTTGCCTTCGCCCTCAATTTCGTGCCGATCATAGGCCCCTTCTTCGGAGTTGCCCTGTTCGCCTTTGCCGGCCTGCTGCAGTTCGACACCATGCTGACAGCTTTCCTGCCGGCCGGCCTCTATCTGGTGATCCATCTGATCGAGGGCGAAATCGTCACGCCCATGCTGCTGGCCAAGCGCTTCACCCTCAACCCGGTGCTGATCATCCTGGCCCTGATCTTCTGGTTCTGGCTATGGGGCGCGCCAGGGGCCATCCTGGCGGTTCCGATGCTCGCCATCCTCAAGATCATCTGCGATGGGGTCGGGCCTCTCAACAATATCGGCCGTTTCCTGGAGGCATGAGGCGGCAATCCGGATTTTGCTGGGCGAGGTGCGGAATCGATGTGCCGATCTGGAGATCGGCACATCTGTCCCCCACCCTGCCACCGCTCAGCCCGGCAGCATGTCCTTCAGGCGCAGGCGGGCGATCTCGCCGATCTGCTTGACGGCCTCGGCGAATTCCTGGTTCCGGTCATGCTGCAGGCGCCGCTCGAAGGCGGCGACGATCTCGGCCTTGCTGCGTCCCTTGATCGCCATGATGAACAGGAAGCCGAACCGGGCCTTGTAGGCGTCATTGAGCTCGGTGAACTGCTTGAGCTCGGCGGGGGTGAGGCGGTCGAGGCCGGCGGAGGCCTGCTCGGCGGAGGATTCGGCAGTCAGCATCTTGGCCTGGGCCAGTTTGCCGGCCAGGTCGGGATGCGCCATGATCAAGGCGAGCCTGGCCTCGTCGGACGCCGAGACCAGCACCTTCATCATCGCCGCATGCAGGCCTTCGGCCGTGTCCTCGGCCGGCGTCAGGCCCTTGTCGTAGGCGCCTTCCGCCACCCAGGGCGAATGCTCGAACACGCCGCCGAAGCGCTCGACGAACAGAGCGCGGTTGAGGCGCGTCGGCACATAGCCGCCTTCCGGCGGGTGCTGACGGATCCAGTGACGGGCGATGTCGAGGCGGGTGGCGAACCAGACATCGGCATGGCTGCGGGCATAATCGAGGAAGCGCGCGAGCGCAGCGGCGCGGCCGGGGCGGCCGACCAGGCGGCAATGCAGGCCGATGGACATCATGGCCGGCTGCTCGGCGCCCTCGGCATAGAGCGTGTCGAAGCTGTCCTTGAGATAGGCGAAGAACTGGTCGCCGCTGTTGAAGCCCTGGGGCGTGGCGAAGCGCATGTCGTTGGCATCGAGCGTATAGGGCACGATCAGCTGCGGGCCGCGCGGCCCCTCGACCCAGTAGGGCAGTTCGTCGGCATAGGAATCGGCCGAATAGAGGAAGCCGCCCTCCTCCATGGTCAATTGCAGCGTCCGGGCCGAGGTGCGGCCCTGATAGAAGCCGAGCGGCCTGGAACCGGTGAGCTCGGTGTGGACGCGGATGGCCTCCTCGATATGCTCGCGCTCGCCTTCCTTGGTATAGTCGCGGTAGTCGATCCATTTCAGGCCGTGGCTGGCGATTTCCCAGCCGGCCTCGACCATGGCGGCCACGGCCCCGCGATTGCGCTGCATGGCACTGGCGATACCGAAGACGGTGACCGGGATCTGGCGCTCGGTGAACATCCGGTGCAGGCGCCAGAAGCCGACGCGCGAGCCATATTCGTAGATCGATTCCATGTTCATGTGGCGCTGGCCCGGCCAGGGCTGGGCGCCCACGATCTCGGACAGGAAGGCCTCCGAGGCCGCATCACCATGCAGGATGCAGTTCTCGCCGCCCTCCTCGTAATTCACCACGAATTGCAGGCAGACCCTCGCCTTGCCGGGCCAGGCCGCGTGGGGCGGCTTGCCGGCATAGCCGATGAGGTCGCGATCATAGGTTTCTTGCGTCGTTACGGTCATCACTCACGAGCCCCGATAGGTCGAATAGCTGAAGGGCGAGCAGACCAGCGGCACATGGTAGTGGCCATCCTTGTCCGCCAGCGTCACGCGCAAAGGCACGACATCGAGGAATTCGCCGGCCCCGATGGCGCCGAGACCGCGGAAATAGGCGCCGATGTGGAAGATGAGCTCATAGACGCCCGGCACGAAGGCATCGCCCGCCATCAAAGGCTGGTCGGTGCGGCCATCCTGGTTCGTCGTCGTGGTCGTCACGCTGACACGCCCACCCGCTGCATCCAGCCGCTGGAGTTCGATGATCACGCCCTGCGCGGGCTTGCCCCTGGAGACGTCGAGCACATGCGTGGAGAGCCTTCCCATGTCGTCCTCACCCGATCCTGTCTTGGGTGGCTTCGAGCACACCCTTGCGATCCGCCCGGACCGCGAAATGTTTTCGCTGGCACGGCCCATCAGGCCGCACTCCAGACCATAGCGACTTTGCCGCCCGGCATTTCCAAATATTTTGTGAAGATGTTTCGATAAAGAATACTCTTCTGCTGCAGGCCGTCCTGAGGCTTGATGGAGCGTGTCAGGCTTCATTTTCCTGCAAGGATGACAGGCCGGACGGCAAGGGCCCCAGCCGGGCGAGCTCGGTCGCGAGATAGCGTCGGCCACGCTCGACCAGCAGGTCGGCGAAAGCCTTCACCTTGAGGGGCACCAGATTTCGCGTCGGATAGAGCACGGCCAGCGTGGCAGGCGGTGGCGGATTGGCGGTCAGAACAGGAACCAGACGACCTTGGGCAAGCGCATCGGCAATTTCGTAGACCGGCTTGAGCACGATGCCGCGCCCGTCAAGCGCCCAGGCGGTGAGCACGTCGCCGTCGTCGGCGTCGAGCGAGCCCTTGATCGGAACGCTGATTTCGTCGCCATCCTGGCTGAGGGACCAGCGGAATTCGCGCGAGCCGGGAAAGCGCAGGAGCAGGCATTGGTGGCGCGCCAGGTCGGCCGGCGTCATCGGCATGCCGGCGCGTTCGACATAGGTTGGGGAGGCACAAAGGACACGCTCGGCGTCGGCGATCTTGCGCATGATCATCGACGAGTCAGCATAGGTGACGAATTGCAAAGCGAGGTCGCAGGATTCGGCGATGATGTCGAGGCGACGCTCGGACAGACGCAATTGCACGTCGATCTGGGGATGGGTATCGCGATAGGCCGCGGCGGTCGGGCCGACGAGGCGCCGACCCAGGCCGAGCGGCGCAGCGACCCGGATCGAACCCAGCGGCATGGCGCCGAGTTCGCCGATATTGGCCTCGGCCATGTCGATGGTGTGCAGGGCGTCGATGACATGGTCATAGAAGATCCGGCCCTGTTCGGTCAGGCCCATATTGCGGGTCGTGCGATTGAACAGCCGGCAGCCGAGGTGGTTTTCCAGCGCCTGGATGCGCTGGCTGATCACATTGGCGGAAACCCGCATGCGGCGACCGGCTTCGGAGAAGCTGCCTGCTTCGACGGCGCGGGCGAAGGAACGGAAATTTTCAAGCATGGCGGGCGGTTCCGTAGGACAGATCGGCGGCGACTGCTGTTCGTTGATCGAAACGGATGCAGCGCCCGGCCAAAGACTGCTTGTGCTTGATCATGCTCCCCCTCGTTCTGCCTGCGGCCGGAGCCGACTCTTCGTTCTCGACCTCATTCGATGAATAGAATGCGGATCGAGGACACTCAAACTGGCGAGACTCTTGCTTGTCAGCCCTTCGGGCCGGCGGTTCTTGCCGTGACTGTAGGAAATAATCATGCCTTGTGTAAGCCGGTCGTAAAGTGCCGCTTTCCAGGCAGGGAAGGAAATGGGAGGAAATAACCTATGCTGATGACCCTGTACGAATGGGGCAGTCTGATGTTGCGCTGGGCCCATGTCATCACCGGCATCGCCTGGATCGGCTCCTCGTTCTACTTCATGCATCTGGACGCAAGCATGCGCCCCACCCCGAAGATCCCCGCGGGTCAAGGCGGCGAGGCCTGGGAAGTCCATGGCGGCGGCTTCTACCAGGTGCAGAAATATCTGGTGGCGCCTGACTTCCTGCCCGAGCACCTGACCTGGCACAAATGGCAGTCTTACTCGACCTGGCTGACCGGCTTCTGCCTGTTGCTGTGGGTCTATTACGCCCAATCCAGCCTGCTCCTGATCGATCCCAGCGTGCGGGTATTGTCGCCGGCCGTGGCCCTGGTGGTCGGCATTGGCGGCCTCGCCGCCGGCTGGCTGGTCTACGATTTCCTGTGCAAATCCCCGATCGGCAAGAACGAGACGCTGCTTGCCGGCATCGGCCTGGTGTTCGTGGTGTTCATGGCCTGGTTCTTCCAGCAGATGTTCTCGGCCCGCGGCGCCTTCATCCATACCGGCGCGCTGATGGCGACGATGATGTCGGCCAATGTGTTCTTCATCATCATCCCCAACCAGCACAAGGTGATTGCCGCGCTCAAGGCCGGGCAGGTGCCCGATCCGGCGCTCGGCAAGGCGGCCAAGCAGCGTTCCTCGCACAACAACTACCTGACGCTGCCCGTGCTGTTCCTGATGCTGTCCAACCACTATCCGCTGACCTATTCCAGCCCCTACGCCTTCCTGGTGGTCGGCCTGATCCTGGTCGCCGGCGCGCTGATCCGCGTGTTCTACAACGAACGCCATGCCGGTCGCGGCGACAAATGGTGGACCTGGGCGCTTGCGGCCATCCTGATCTTCGGCGCCATCTGGATCAGCGCCTTCCGCTCGCCGGCCTTCCGCGATGCCTTCGACCTCGGCGCCATCGAGGCGCCGGCGGCAACCGAAACTGCGCTCGCCGCCACCGTGCCGGGGCCGGTGCACGATATCATCACCAGCCGCTGCTCGATGTGCCATGCCGAGACGCCGGTCTATCAGGGCATCAACATGCCGCCCAAGGGCGTGCTCCTGGATTCGCCCACCAATATTGCCCGCAACGAGCATGAAGTCTTCGTGCAATCGGTGATGACGCATGCCATGCCGCCGAACAACGTGACCGAAATGACCCTGGACGAACGCCGCGTGCTGCGCGACTGGGTGCTCAAGAGCGAGAAGGCGGCAGCGCAGGCCACGCCGGTCGACGCCGGCAAGTCCGCCGAAGCCAAAGCTGTTGAAGCCAAGTCTGCAGCAACGGGTTCCGCCGTCCAGCTCGCCGTCCGCTGAACCCGTCTCGGCGCCAGTTTCCCTCCTATTTCCCTCGACACGTGCAATGGCCCCGCTTGCGGGGCCTTTTTTTGTCTTGGGCCAATGTCCTATCGCCGAGCCACCAAGCATTCGGTCGGCGTGCCCGTCCGTTTCGGCGACGGGTTGATCGAAGCAGGGCGGGCAAAGGCGGGAACCGCCTTTCTCGCCAGAGGCTGCCGCATGCCCACGTCCCGTGGTTCGCGAAAGGCGCGCGAGGTTTCGTCCCTGGCTTCGGCTGCCGCATATCGCAGCATGGGCGGATAGGGCGCCGGCCACCCTCCCCGACGTCAGGGAGGGTGGCCGGGCACAGCGAGGTCGGGTGGAGTTGAGGTTGAGGTTGAGGTCGAGTGGCGCGATCTTGCCATCCTCCGACCTGTTGGCGCCACTCTCCCCCTTCCGTCGCCGCTGCGCGGTGACAGCTTCCACGACGTCGGGGAAGGATTCCTGCGCTCCATATTGAAATTGCCAGACGGGTGGATCAGACAGCCGAAGCCGGCAAGGGATATCCGCGCCATTTCCGGCATACGACGCGGAAAAGAAACACCGCACTATCGGGAAGCGCGCCGACGCCGGCACTTCGCAGGAAAAGGCAGGTGCGCTGCGTCCTGTATCGGCGAGAGAGAATCCCGCCCCGCGGCCGCTATACCGTGGCGCGGCCCCTGCCGAAAACGGCGAAACGGGACGGAGAGCACCACGAGTCCAAAGAGCCTCCCGCTGGCGGGGGAGGCTCCTTCGGCATGTTCCGGCATGAGATAGAGCCGCGTCAGTGCACCTTTGTCGGCGGAACAGGCCGCCAGCTCGTCGAGCGGGACCATGGCACGGTCTCCACCGGAGATAGCTGGTGTCGCGAGGGCTAGTCTCATCACAGCTTCATTCCCTCGGACAACACGAGAACAGCCCTGAAATCATTGACATTGGTCAAGGTCGGACCGGTGACGATCTGGTCGCCAAGGGCCTGAAACAGGGTATGGGCATCGTTGTTGTCGAGGCTGGCGATCGGATCGAGTCCGGCGGCGCGGGCGCGTGCAAGACTCGTGGGGCCGATCACCGCACCGGCCACTTCCTCGGCGCCATCGACGCCGTCGGTATCGCCGGCCAGGGCATGGATGCCGCACTGTCCGCCGAGCTTGACGGCGAGCGAGAGCAGATATTCGACATTGCGGCCGCCCCGGCCCGTGCCGCGCACGGTAACCGTGGTCTCGCCGCCCGAAATCAGCACGCAGGGTGCGGCGGCGGGCTGGCCGTGCTGGGCGACCTGGCGGGCGATGCCGGCCATGACGATGCCGACATCACGGGCTTCCCCCTCCAGGGAATCGCCCAGAATGATCGGCGCGATACCGGCCTTGCGAGCAACCGCCGCCGCGGCGAGCAGCGACTGCTGGGGCGAAGCGATCAGATGAGTCTCGCAGTGTGCCAGGCGCGGATCCCCGGGCTTGGGCGTCTCCTCCAGTGCTGCCTCGAGATGGGCGATCACGGGGGCTGGCCCGTCTATGCCATAGCGGGCGAGGATGGCGCGGGCATCGGCAAAGCTGGTGGGATCGGCCACGGTGGGGCCGGAGGCGATGGCGGCGAGATCGTCGCCGGGTACGTCGGAAATCACCAGGCTGACGACGCGGGCCGGAAAAGCGGCGGCGGCCAACCGCCCGCCCTTGATGGCGGACAAATGCTTGCGCACGCAGTTCATCTCGTCGATCGGTGCGCCCGATTTGAGCAGCGCCTTGTTGATCGCCTGCTTGTCGGAAAGCAGCAGCCCATCGGCCGGGAGGCTGAGCAGGGCCGAGCCGCCGCCCGAGATCAGGGCGATGACGAGATCGTCTTCCCCGGCCCCTTCCACCAGGGCCAGCATGCGCGCGGCGGCCTTGACGCCGTTGAGATCCGGCACGGGATGAGCGGCTTCGATCACCGTGATGCGCTGGCAAGGCACGGCATGGCCGTAGCGCGTCACCACCACGCCCTGAAGCGGCCCGTCCCAGGTGTCTTCCAGGGCCTTGGCCATGGCGGCTGCAGCCTTGCCGGCGCCGACGACGATGGTCCGCCCCTTCGGCGGCCGCGGCAGGAAGGCCGGCATGCAGGCAGAAGGCGTCGCCGCCGCCACTGCCGCCTCGAACATCGATGTCAACAATGCCCGCTCCGACATGGCGAACCTTTCAGAGGAAGAAACGCTTATGCGAATTATTATGTGTGTCGCGCCGCCCCTCACCCTGTCCCCAGTCCACTCCGAGCGGGGACAGGGCGCGGGACAACGCTACGGCCGGTCGAAAGCCGGCGCGTGCTGGCGTCAACCCTTGACCGGCGCGCCGATCTCGTAATTGGCCATGATCTCCAGGGCTCGGACCAAGCCGGAATGGTCCCAGGCCGCGCCGCCATGCGAGACGCAGGCATTGAACAGTTCCTGTGCCGTGGCGGTGTTGGGCAGGGAAAGGCCGAGCTGGCGGGCCGTAGTGAGGGCGAGGTTGAGGTCCTTCTGGTGCAGGGCGATGCGGAAACCCGGGTCGAAGGTCCGCTTGACCATGCGGTCGCCATGCACTTCCAGGATGCGCGAGGCGGCGAAGCCGCCCATCAGGGCCTCGCGCACCTTGGCCGGATCGGCGCCGGCGCGGGAGGCGAACAGCAGGGCTTCGCCGACGGCCTCGATGTTGAGGGCGACGATGATCTGGTTGGCGACCTTGGTGGTCTGGCCATCGCCATTGCCGCCGACCAGCGTGATGTTCTTGCCCATTGTCTCGAACAGTGGCCTGGCGCGCTCGAAGGCGGCTTCCGGTCCGCCGACCATGATGGTGAGGGAGGCGGCCTTGGCGCCGACCTCGCCGCCCGAGACCGGCGCGTCGAGATAGTCGCAGCCGAGCTCGTTGATGCGCTTGGCGAATTTCTTGGTCTCAACGGGCGAGATCGAGCTCATGTCGATGACGAGCTTGCCGGCAGAGAGGCCTTCGGCGACGCCATTCTTGCCGAACAGCACGGTTTCCACGTCCGGGGTGTCGGGCACCATGGTGATGATGATGTCGGCCTTGCGGGCAACGTCGGCTGCGGTCGGCTCGGCCTTGCCGCCGGCCTTGACGAGTTCCTCGGGCACATTGCCGAGCGTGGTGAGGAAGAGCGTGTGACCGGCCGCGATCAGGTGCCCCGCCATCGGGGAACCCATGATGCCCAGTCCGACAAAGCCGATATTCATGGTGAAGATCCTTGTTCTAGAAGCGCAAACGCCGGGGCTATTCGCCTTCTCCCCTTGTGGGAGAAGGTGGCGCGAAGCGCCGGATGAGGGGTGGAGACGCCAGGCTTTGAGAGGTCTGCAAGACCCCTCATCCCCCTGCCGGGCCCCCTAGCGGTTCCGCAGGAACTGCGGAGTCCCGCAAGGGGAGAAAGGGTTCTGTTGGGTGGGCTCAGCGAGCCTGCCTGAACCAGCCCAGGCCCGCCTCGGTCTCGCCCTTGGGCTTGTATTCGCAGCCGATCCAGCCGGCATAGCCGAGCTGGTCGAGCCACTGGTAGAGGAAGGGGTAGGCGATCTCGCCAGTGCCCGGCTCGTTGCGGCCGGGATTGTCGGCCAGCTGTACGTGCCAGATCTGCGGCAGGTGCTTCTCGATGGTCCGGGCGAGGTCCCCTTCCATGAT
>NZ_LYXZ01000037.1 GCF_001676615.1 Labrys sp. WJW
GATCGTGCCGATCGCCATGGAAGAGAAGCTGCGCTTCGCCATCCGTGAAGGCGGTCGTACCGTCGGCGCCGGCGTCGTCGCCGCCATCATCGAATAAGAGCTTATCAAAGCGCGTCTTACGGCGCGCCGTTAAGCGGCGCGCCACTTAATTTTCGGAGTCAGGGCAATGAACGGCCAGAACATCCGCATCCGTCTCAAGGCGTTCGACCATCGTATCCTCGATACGTCGACCCGCGAGATCGTATCGACGGCCAAGCGCACTGGCGCCGCCGTCCGCGGACCGATCCCGCTGCCAACGCGGATCGAAAAGTACACGGTGAACCGCTCGCCACACGTGGACAAGAAATCGCGTGAGCAGTTCGAGATGCGCACCCATAAGCGCCTGCTCGACATCGTAGACCCCACCCCGCAGACCGTGGACGCGCTCATGAAGCTCGACCTCGCCGCAGGCGTGGACGTCGAGATCAAGCTCTGATCAGGCTCCTCTAGGCTTAGGAACGAACGCCATGCGTTCTGGTGTCATTGCACAGAAGATCGGCATGAGCCGCGTCTATAACGACGCTGGCGAGCATGTCCCGGTCACGGTTCTCCGTCTCGACGATTGCCAGGTCGTCGCTCATAGGACCAACGATAAGAACGGCTATACCGCGCTTCAGCTCGGTGCCGGCCTCGCCAAGGTCAAGAACACGACCAAGGCGCAGCGCGGCCACTTCGCTGTTGCCAACGTGGAGCCCAAGCGTAAGGTCGTCGAATTCCGCGTGCCGGAAGCCGACCTGATTCCGGTTGGCGCGACGATCACCGCGGACCACTTCGTCCCGGGTCAGTTCGTCGATGTCACGGGCACGTCGATCGGCAAGGGTTTTGCCGGTTCGATGAAGCGCTGGAACTTCGCTGGTCACCGCGCCAGCCATGGTAACTCGATCACGCATCGTGCCCATGGTTCGACCGGTCAGCGTCAGGATCCGGGCAAGACGTTCGCCGGCAAGAAGATGGCGGGTCACATGGGTGACGAGCGCATCACCACCTTGAATCTCAAGGTCGTGCGCACCGACGTCGAGCGTGGCCTGATCCTGGTCGAGGGTGCCGTTCCCGGCGCCAAGGGCGGCTGGATCCTGGTGCGCGACGCCGTGAAGAAGCAGCTGCCGGAAGCAGCGCCGAAGCCCGGCGCGTTCCGCTTGCCCGAAGCTGCTGCTGCAGCGGCCGGCGAGTGAGGAGGAGCCGATGAAACTCGCAATTACCACTCTCGAAGGCTCCGAAGCCGGTTCGGTCACGCTGTCTGACGAGATCTTTGGTCTCGAGCCGCGCGCCGACATCCTGCAGCGCGTCGTGCGCTGGCAGCTGGCCAAGCGCCAGGCCGGTACGCACAAGACCCTCGGCCGGTCCGAAATCAACCGGACCAAGAAGAAGCTGTACAAGCAGAAGGGCACCGGCGGTGCTCGTCACGGCGCAGCCTCGGCTCCGCAGTTCCGTGGCGGTGGTCGCGCCTTCGGTCCGGTCGTGCGCTCTCATGCGCATGATCTGCCCAAGAAGGTCCGTGCCCTCGGCCTCAAGCACGCGCTTTCGTCCAAGGCGAAGACGCAGCAGTTGATCATCGTCGACAAGGCCGTCGCCGAAGTGATCAAGACCAAGGCACTGAAGGAAACCTTCGGCAAGCGCGGTCTGGCCAATGTGCTGATCATCGACGGCGCCGAACTCGACCAGAACTTCGCACTGGCCGCCCGCAACATCCCCAACGTGGATGTGCTGCCGGTCCAGGGCATCAACGTCTACGACATTCTCCGCCGTGACAGCCTCGTGCTGACCAAGGCGGCCGTCGATGCGCTGGAGGCGCGCTTCAAATGAGCACCGATGTCAGGCATTACGACGTGATCGTGTCGCCGGTGATCACCGAGAAGGCGACCGCTCAGTCGGAACATAACCAGGTAGTGTTCCGGGTTTCCCCGGATGCGACCAAGCCGCAGATCAAAGCCGCCGTCGAAAAGCTGTTCAATGTCAAGGTGACGGGCGTCAACACGCTCGTTCGCAAGGGCAAGACCAAGCGTTTCAAAGGCATTCTGGGCACTCAGAGCGATGTCAAGCGCGCGATCGTGACTCTGGCCGAAGGCCACACGATCGACGTGACGACGGGCCTCTGAGGCGCGGGCCGGAAAGGGAGAGAGACCAATGGCTCTCAGGAAATACAAGCCGGTTACGCCGGGCCTGCGCCAGCTCGTGCTGGTCGACCGTTCCGCCCTGTACAAGGGCGCTCCGGTCAAGACCTTGACCGAAGGCCTGACCAAGTCGGGTGGCCGCAACAACACGGGCCGCATTACCTCGTTCCGCAAGTCGGGCGGGCATAAGCGCGCCTACCGCATCGTTGACTTCAAGCGCCGTAAGCTCGATGTCGAAGGCACGGTCGAGCGGATCGAGTACGATCCCAACCGCACCGCGTTCATCGCGCTGATCGACTACACCGATGGCGAGAAGGCCTACATCCTGGCTCCGCAGCGTCTGGCTGTCGGCGACAAGGTGATTGCCGCCGCCTCGGCCGACGTGAAGCCGGGCAATGCCATGCCGATGTCGGCGATGCCGGTGGGCACCATCGTCCACAATGTCGAGCTCAAGCTCGGCCGTGGCGGTTCGGTGGCCCGGTCTGCCGGCAGCTATGCCCAGATCGCCGGCCGCGATGGCGCCTATGTCATCCTGCGCCTGAACTCGGGCGAGCAGCGCCTGGTTCTGTCGAGCTGCTTTGCCACGGTGGGTGCGGTGTCCAACCCGGACCACATGAACATCTCGCTCGGTAAGGCGGGTCGTTCGCGCTGGCTCGGCGTCAAGCCGTCCGTCCGCGGTGTTGCCATGAACCCGATCGACCATCCCCATGGTGGCGGTGAAGGCCGTACCTCGGGTGGCCGTCACCCTGTCACGCCCTGGGGCAAGCCGACCAAGGGCAAGAAGACGCGTTCGAACAAGGCGACGAACAAGTTCATCGTCTCGTCCCGTCACGCTAAGAAGAAGTAAGGAGACCACCCGTGTCCCGCTCAGTCTGGAAAGGCCCGTTTGTCGACGGGTACCTCCTGAAAAAGGCGGATGCCGCGCGCGGCTCCGGCCGCAGCGAGGTCATCAAGACCTGGAGCCGTCGCTCCACCATCCTGCCGCACTTCATCGGCGTGACTTTTGGCGTCTACAACGGCCAGAAGCATGTCCCGGTGCAGGTGACCGAAGACATGGTTGGTATGAAGCTCGGCGAGTTTGCTCCGACCCGGACCTTCTACGGTCACGCGGCGGACAAGAAGTCGAAGAGGAAGTAAGTCATGGGCAAGCCGAAGTCCGAACGGGCCCTGCCTGACAATGAAGCGAAGGCGGTTGCGCGCATGCTGCGCGTTTCGCCGCAGAAGCTCAATCTCGTCGCGTCCCTGATCCGCGGCAAGAAGGTGGACTCGGCTCTGGCCGACCTGACCTTCTCGCGCAAGCGCATCGCCACCGACGTGAAGAAGACGCTGCAAAGCGCCATTGCCAATGCCGAAAACAATCATGGCCTCGACGTGGACGATCTGATCGTCTCCGAAGCCTATGTCGGCAAGGCTTTCGTCATCAAGCGTTTCCATGCCCGCGCCCGCGGCCGGGCAGGGCGCATCGAGAAGCCCTTCTCCAACCTGACGGTCGTCGTCCGCCAGGTCGAAGCCAAGGCGTAAGGAGCAAACGATGGGACAGAAAGTTAATCCGATCGGCCTGCGTCTGGGCATCAACCGGACCTGGGATTCCCGCTGGTTCGCCAACAAGGGCGAATATGGCAAGCTGCTGCACGAGGACATTGCGATCCGCCAGGCGCTGATGAAGCTCCTGAAGCAGGCCGCCGTGTCGCGCATCGTCATCGAGCGTCCGCACAAGAAGTGCCGCGTCACGATCTACTCGGCTCGTCCGGGCATCGTGATCGGTAAGAAGGGCGCCGACATCGACAAGCTGAAGAAGGCTGTGTCGAAGCTTACTTCTTCGGAAGTGCACATCAACATCGTTGAAGTGCGCAAGCCGGAAGTGGATGCGACGCTGGTTGCCGATTCCATCGCCCAGCAGCTCGAGCGCCGCGTGGCGTTCCGTCGCGCCATGAAGCGTGCCGTGCAGTCGGCCATGCGTCTGGGTGCGGAAGGCATTCGTATCAATTGCTCGGGCCGTCTGGGTGGCGCCGAAATCGCTCGTCTGGAGTGGTATCGCGAAGGTCGCGTGCCGCTGCATACGCTGCGGGCCGATGTCGATTACGGCACGTCCACGGCTTTCACCACCTTCGGTACGTGCGGCATCAAGGTCTGGATCTTCAAGGGCGAGATCCTTGAGCACGATCCGATGGCCCAGGACAAGCGCATGGCGGAGGCCGAAAGCGGCCGCTCGTCTTCGCGCCCCCGTAACGAAGCTGCGTGAGCGGCTCGCGGGAGTTGAGAGAATAGAACCATGTTGCAACCCAAGCGCACTAAATTCCGTAAGCAGTTCAAGGGCCGCATTCACGGTGTGGCCTCCTCGGGCGCGCTCCTGAACTTCGGCCAGTTCGGCCTGAAGGCTCTGGAACCCGAACGTATCACCGCGCGTCAGATCGAAGCCGCTCGTCGTGCGATCACCCGTGAAATGAAGCGTCAGGGCCGCGTGTGGATCCGCATGTTTCCGGACGTGCCGGTCTCGGCAAAGCCGGCTGAAGTGCGCATGGGTAAGGGCAAGGGTGCTCCCGATCATTGGGTCGCCCGTGTCAAGCCGGGCCGCATCATGTTCGAGCTGGATGGTGTGAGCGAGGAAATCGCTCGCTCCGCACTGACCCTCGCTGCCGCCAAGCTGCCGATCAAGACCCGCATCATCCAGCGCATTGCTGAGTGAGGAAAACACCATGAAGATTCAAGACATCAAGGTGCTGTCCGACGACCAGCTTGCCGACGAACTCGCCAAGCAGAAGAAGTCGCAGTTCAACATGCGCTTCCAGAAGGCCACGGGTCAGCTCGAAAACACGGCCGAGGTGCGCAAGGTTCGCCGCACTATCGCCAAGATCAAGACGGTTCAGAGCCAGAAGGCCGCGACCAAAGCCAAGGCTTGAGGAGATAATTCATGCCCAAGCGCGTCCTGCAAGGCGTCGTCGTCTCTGACAAGAACGACAAGACGATTGTGGTGAAGGTGGAGCGCCGCTTCACCCATCCGCTGCTGAAGAAGACGGTGCGTCGCACCAAGAACTACCATGCTCATGACGAGAGCAACGGCCATAAGGTCGGTGATATCGTGTGGATCGAAGAGGGTCGCCCGATGTCGAAGCTGAAGCGCTGGGTCGTCGTCGACCAGGCGGCGGAAGCAGCCAAGGCCTGATCGTCTGGCAGGGCAGGGAGGCGTTCCAGCGCCTTCGCGCCGACACGGTAAAATAAAAGCCGGCGGAAGCCGGCTTTGTGCTTGTGATTGGCCGAAGGAATCGCTAGAAGACCGGCTTTCCTGGAGCGTTGGCGAAAGGGGTGGAGGTCTCCACCGCCTTGGCCGCGCTTTCGTGCTTGTTAGTGATTTGCCGGCCGCAAGGCTGGCGAAGTGGGCTCAAAGCCGAGCAGGCGGCGAGCTTCACGGCGGTTGGGTTTCGATCCTGCTGCCAAACCCGAGGTTGGGCCGGGTCCGCTGCGTGCGGATACCAGCCTGCGAAGAATAAGAGGGTACGTCATGATTCAGATGCAATCGAATCTCGACGTCGCGGACAATTCTGGTGCCCGACGCGTGATGTGCATCAAGGTTTTGGGCGGCTCGAAGCGGAAATATGCTTCCGTCGGCGACGTTATTGTCGTTTCGATCAAGGAAGCCATTCCGCGCGGGCGCGTCAAAAAGGGTGATGTGATGAAGGCCGTGGTCGTGCGTACGGCCAAGGACATCCGTCGTCCCGACGGTTCGGTGATCCGCTTCGACCGCAATGCGGCCGTGCTGATCAACAATCAGAAAGAGCCGATCGGCACCCGCATCTTCGGGCCGGTTCCGCGCGAACTGCGCGCCAAGAACCATATGAAGATCATCTCTTTGGCTCCGGAGGTGTTGTAACATGGCCGCCAAGATCAAGAAGGGCGACAAGGTCGTCGTCATGACCGGCCGTTCCAAGGGCCGTGTCGGTGAAGTGATCCAGGTGTTCCCGGAAGAGAACCGCGCGATCATCCGCGGCGTGAACGTCGTGCGTCGCCATCAGCGCCAGACTGCGAGCCAGGAAGGCGGCGTGGTTTCGAAGGAAGCGCCGATCCACCTGTCGAACGTCGCCATTGCCGATCCCAAGGATGGCAAGCCGACCCGCGTCGGCTTCAAGGTTCTCGATGGCGGCAAGAAGGTTCGCGTCGCCAAGCGTTCGGGAGAGCAGATCGATGGCTAAGTCCCCAGCCACGGCCGAGACCGCGAATGGCGATGCCTATTCGCCGCGTCTGAAGGCCTATTACAATGACGTGGTTCGTCCCGAGCTGATCAAGCAGTTCGGCTACAAGAACCCGATGGAAGTCCCCACGATCTCCAAGATCGTGCTGAACATGGGCGTGGGCGAAGCCACCGCCGACACCAAGAAGGTCACCGTTGCGGCTGCCGACCTTGCTCTCATTGCGGGTCAGAAGCCGGTGATCACGCGGGCTCGCAAGGCGATCTCGCAGTTCAAGGTGCGTGAGAACATGCCGATCGGCGCGAAGGTCACCCTTCGCAAGACTCGCATGTATGAGTTCTTCGACCGCCTGGTGACGATCGCGCTGCCGCGTGTTCGTGACTTCCGCGGCCTCAACCCGAAGAGCTTCGATGGCCGTGGCAACTATGCCATGGGCTTCAAGGAGCACATCGTGTTCCCCGAGATCAACTACGACAAGGTCGATCAAGTCTGGGGTATGGACATCGTCGTCTGCACCACGGCCAAGACCGATGAAGAAGCGCGTGCGCTTCTGAAGTTGATGAACTTCCCCTTCCGGCAGTGAGGCGGTTGATCCGCCCTCAAACGCGGAACGTTGGAGACCTACATGGCTAAGAAAAGTTCGATTGAGAAGAACAAGCGCCGCGAAAAGCTCGCCAAGCAGTATGCTGGCCGCCGCTCCCGCTTGAAGGCCATCGCCAATGACGAGTCGTTGTCGATGGAAGAGCGCTTCACCGCTCGTCTGAAGCTCTCGGAACTGCCGCGCAACTCCGCCAAGGAGCGCGTGCGCAACCGTTGCGAAGTGACCGGTCGCCCGCGCGCCGTTTACCGCAAGCTGAAGATGTCGCGTATTGCTTTGCGCGAACTCGGTTCCAAGGGGCTGGTTCCCGGCCTCGTGAAGTCGAGCTGGTGAGGAGATATCGTCATGGCGATCAATGATCCTGTCGGCGATATGCTGACCCGTATCCGTAACGCGCAGATGCGCCGCAAGACCAGCGTTTCGACGCCCGGTTCCGGCCAGCGTGCTCGCGTTCTCGATGTGCTGCAGGCGGAAGGCTATATCCGCAACTACACCGTTACCGATTTCGGCAACGGCCGCAGCGAGTTCGAGATCGAGTTGAAATATTATGATGGCGCCCCGGTGATCCGCGAGATCGCCCGCGTCTCGAAGCCCGGCCGCCGCGTCTACGTGTCCGTCAAGGACATTCCGCGCGTCGCCAACGGACTGGGCGTGTCCATCGTTTCGACCCCGCGTGGTGTCATGGCCGATCATCAGGCTCGTGAATCCAATGTCGGTGGCGAAGTGATCTGCACCGTGTTCTGAGCCGGGGGAGAGTTAGAATGTCTCGTATCGGTAAGAAGCCGGTTGCCGTTCCTGTTGGCGTCACCGCCAGCCTGGATGGCCAGACCGTCAAGGCCAAGGGCCCCAAGGGCGAACTGTTCTTCACCATTCCCGACCTCATCGCGGTCGAGTTCAAGGATGGTGCGTTCAAGGTCGACCCGAAGGACGATTCCAAGCTCGCCCGCTCCCAGTGGGGCATGTCGCGCACCATGGTGTCCAACATCCTGGTCGGCGTGACGCAGGGCTTCGAGAAGCGTCTCGAAATCAACGGCGTCGGCTACAAGGCCGCCGTTGCCGGCAAGGTCGTCAAGCTGTCGCTCGGCTATTCGCACGACGTCGATTATCCGATCCCGGAAGGCATCACCGTGGTGACGCCCAAGCCGACGGAAATCGTCGTGTCGGGTATCGACAAGCAGAAGGTTGGCCAGGTCGCGGCTGAGATCCGCGAATATCGCGGCCCCGAACCCTACAAGGGCAAGGGCGTCAAGTATGCTGGCGAATTCATCTTCCGCAAGGAAGGCAAGAAGAAGTAACGGAGCCAATCCATGGCAACTACAAGGCAAGCTCTTGAGCGCCGTAAGGCGCGTGTCCGCCGGCAGCTGCGCTCGGTGGCGAACGGACGGCCGCGCCTCTCGGTTTTCCGCTCTTCCAAGCACATCTACGCTCAGGTCATCGACGATGCGAACGGCAACACGCTGGTTTCCGCATCGACCCTCGAAAAGGACCTGCGCGGCAGCTTGAAGACGGGCGCCGACATCGAGGCCGCGAAGGTAATCGGCAAGCTCCTTGGCGAGCGTGCGGTTGCCAAGGGCGTCAAGGACGTCTTTTTCGATCGCGGCGGCTACATCTTCCACGGGCGCGTCAAGGCGCTCGCTGATGCGGCCCGCGAAAGCGGCCTCAACTTCTAAGGAACGGATTCTATGGCTCGTGAACGTGAACGTGATCGTCAGCGCGAAGAGCGCGACAGCGAGTTCGTGGACCGCCTAGTCCACATCAACCGCGTTGCCAAGGTGGTGAAGGGCGGCAAGCGCTTCGGTTTTGCGGCGCTCGTCGTCGTCGGTGACCAGAAGGGCCGTGTCGGCTACGGCCATGGCAAGGCTCGCGAAGTGCCGGAAGCCATCCGCAAGGCGACCGACCAAGCCAAGCGCGGCCTGGTGCGTGTGTCGCTGCGCGAAGGCCGTACCCTGCATCATGACGTCAATGGTCGTCATGGCGCCGGCAAGGTCATCCTGCGCGCCGCTCCGGCCGGTACCGGCATCATCGCCGGCGGCCCGATGCGCGCCGTGTTCGAATCGCTCGGCATGCATGACGTCGTCGCCAAGTCGCTGGGGTCTTCCAACCCCTACAATCTGGTGCGCGCCACTTTCGACGCCCTGAAGCATGAGGACAGCCCGCGTTCGGTCGCGGCTCGCCGCAGCCTCAAGGTGTCGCAGATCCAGAGCCGCCGTCAGGGCATCGACGCCGAGTCGACGGACTGATCGGAGGGGATGAGCAATGGCTAAGACCAAGACCGTTACGGTCGAGCAGATCGGTAGCCCGATCCGCCGTACCTCGGACCAGCGCGCGACCCTCGTCGGCCTGGGCCTTAACAAGATCCGCCGTAAGAGCACGCTGGAAGATACGCCGGCCGTGCGTGGCATGATCGCCAAGCTCGGCCACCTCGTCCGCGTGGTCGAGGCCGAGTAAGGAGACGCGACGATGAAACTCAACGATCTTCGCGACAATGAAGGCGCTACCAAGGCCCGTATCCGCGTCGGACGCGGTATCGGTTCTGGCAAGGGCAAGACCGGCGGCCGTGGCGTCAAGGGTCAGACCTCGCGTACCGGCGTCGCCATCAAGGGCTTCGAAGGTGGTCAGATGCCGTTGCATCGCCGCCTGCCGAAGCGTGGCTTCAACAACATCTTCGCCCTGGACTTCGCCGAGGTGAACCTCGACCGTATCCAGGTTGCCGTCGACGCCGGCAAGCTCGACGCCAAGGCTCCGGTCACAGCCGAAGCCCTGGTGCAGGCTGGCGTGATCCGTCGCGTCCTGGATGGCGTGCGCCTGCTCGGCCGCGGCGAGATCAAGGCCAAGCTCGCTTTCGAGGTCGCCGGTGCGACCAAGAGCGCCGTGGCCGCGGTCGAAAAGGCCGGCGGTTCCGTCAAGGTGCTGAAGGCTGTGGCAAAGGCGGAAGCCTGATCCTATATGAGAGCGGCTCGCCTCGTCTGGCGGGCCGCACCTTTTTTTGGCGCGCTTTCGACACGGCGGAGCACCACATGGCATCGGCGGCGGAGCAGCTTGCTGCGAGCATCAATTGGAGTTCGTTCTCCAAGGCTGACGAACTCAAGAAGCGTATCTGGTTTACGCTTGGTGCGTTGGTCATCTATCGGCTGGGAACCTATATCCCGCTGCCCGGAATCAATCCAGAAGCCTATAAGTCTGCCTTCGACGGCCAGGCCGGCGGTATTCTCGGCCTCTTCAACATGTTCTCGGGCGGCGCCGTTTCGCGTATGGCGATCTTTGCGCTCGCCATCATGCCCTATATCTCCGCCTCGATCATCATCCAGCTGTTGACGACGGTGGTGCCCCAGCTCGAAGCCCTCAAGAAAGAGGGCGAGCAGGGCCGCAAGATCATGAACCAGTATACGCGCTACCTCACGGTGGTGCTGGCGACTGCGCAGGCCTGGGGCATCGCCATCGGGCTCGAGGGCGGGCAGGGCGGCATTGTGCTCGCGCCCGGACTGTTCTTCAAGATTTCGACCACGATCACTCTGGTCGGCGGCACCATGTTCCTGCTGTGGCTGGGTGAGCAGATCACCTCGCGCGGCATTGGCAACGGTACCTCTCTGATCATCCAGGCAGGCATTGTCGCTGAGTTCCCGGCGCATCTGGGCCAGATGCTCGATCTGGCGCGGACTGGCGGCATGTCGCCGGTGACTCTGCTGGTCTCGGTCGCCGTCGCCGTTGCCGTCGTGCTGGCCATTGTCTTCTTCGAGCGTGCGCAGCGTCGTCTGCTGATCCAGTATCCCAAGCGCCAGGTTGGCAACCGCCTCTATGAGGGGCAGTCTTCGCATCTGCCGCTTAAGCTGAACACTTCGGGCGTGATTCCGCCGATCTTTGCTTCGTCGCTGCTGCTGTTGCCGACCACGGCCGCTGCCTTCGTGGCGCAGGGCAACCCGAATTCCTGGCTGGCGAACGTTTCGATCTATCTCAATCACGGCAAGCCGCTGTTCATGGTGCTTTACGCGCTGTTGATCGTGTTCTTCTGCTTCTTCTACACGGCTATCGTGTTCAATCCGACCGAGACGGCTGACAATCTCAAGAAGCATGGCGGCTTCATTCCTGGTATCCGCCCGGGCGAGAACACTGCCAAGTTCATCGACTATGTGCTCACGCGCATCACCGTGGTCGGTGCGATCTATATCGCCCTGGTTTGCATGGTCCCGGAAATTCAGAATTATATGGTTCCCTCGATTCCCTTCGTGCTGGGCGGTACATCGCTGCTCATTACGGTGAGCGTCTCGATGGACACGCTGGCCCAGGTTCATGGCCATCTGCTTGCCCATCAATATGAAGGGCTGGTACGCAAGACCAAGCTGAGGGGGAGCCGTCGCTGATGAAGCTCATTCTGCTGGGACCGCCGGGGGCGGGCAAGGGAACCCAGGCTGTCAGGCTGTCGGAGAAGCACGGCATTCCGCAGCTCTCGACGGGTGACATGCTGCGTGCGGCCGTGCAGGCCGGTACGCCGGTCGGGCTGAAGGCCAAGGCCGTCATGGATTCCGGTGGGCTGGTTTCGGACGACATCGTCGTCGGCATCGTCGCCGACCGCATCGAGGAAAAGGATGCGGCCAATGGCTTCATCCTCGATGGTTTCCCTCGCACAGTGGCACAGGCCTCCGCCCTCGACCACATGCTGGCGGAGAAGGGCTTGCGCCTTGACGCCGTGATCGAGTTCGTGGTCGACGAGTCGGTGCTGCTGTCGCGCATCGAGAAGCGCGCCGCCGAAACGATCGCTCGCGGCGAGAAGGTGCGGCCTGACGACAATGCGGAAGCCTTCAAGACCCGTCTTGAAGCCTATCGCGCCCAGACGGCACCGCTGTCTGACTATTATCGCAAGAGCGGCGATCTTCGCCCCATCGATGCGATGAAGTCGATCGACGAGGTTACTCGCGAGATCGACACCACACTGGCGGCGGTCTCGGTCTGATTCGCCACCCGCATACGCCGTGAGGCGATATGCATGAAGTTTGTCTTTACGAGTTGACGTCTTCGCAGAGAATCTCTAGAAGACGGCTCTCACGTCAAAGACGCGCGGGTCGATCGCTCGGTCAGAGCGAACGGCTCGTTTTTGCGCTGCCGGTTCGCCGGCGATGATTGAACTGATATTCGGCCCTACGCCGGATCAAAGATTTGGAGACCGGAACGTGGCCCGCATCGCTGGTGTCAACATTCCCACTGCCAAGCGTGTCGAAATCGCGCTGCAATACATCCACGGCATTGGCCCCGCCAAAGCCAAGGAGATCGTTGCAAAGGTCGGCATTGCGCCTGAGCGCCGTGTCCACCAGCTGTCGGACCAAGAGGTCCTGCAGATTCGCGAAACCATCGACCGCGATTACATCGTGGAAGGTGATCTTCGTCGCGACGTTGCGATGAACATCAAGCGTCTGATGGACCTGGGCTGCTATCGCGGTCTGCGCCATCGTCGCAGCTTGCCCGTTCGTGGCCAGCGCACGCATACCAATGCCCGCACCCGCAAGGGCAAGGCAAAGCCGATCGCCGGCAAGAAGAAGTAATTCGTTTTCATTCAATCCCGAGCGCCTGGTACCACGGGCGCGCTTGAAGGATCCATACTATGGCAAAAGAAGCCGCTGGTCGCGTTCGCCGTCGCGAGCGCAAGAATATCGTTTCTGGCGTTGCTCACGTCAATTCGAGCTTCAACAACACCATGATCACCATCACCGACGCCCAGGGCAACACGATTGCCTGGTCCTCGTCGGGCACGATGGGTTTCAAGGGTTCGCGTAAGTCGACCCCCTATGCCGCGCAGATGGCCGCAGAAGACGCCGGCCGCAAGGCCAGCGAGCATGGCATGCGCACGCTGGAAGTTGAAGTTTCTGGTCCGGGTTCGGGTCGTGAATCGGCTCTGCGCGCCTTGCAGGCGTCGGGCTTCACGATCACGTCGATCCGCGACGTGACGCCAATTCCGCATAATGGTTGCCGCCCGCGCAAGCGTCGTCGCGTCTAATTTCGCGATTTGAGATGGCCCGGCCGCTATTCGAGCGAGCCGGGCTTATTGGCCGCACCGAGACCGATTGAAGGGTGTCGTCGTGATTCAGAAGAACTGGCAGGAACTTATCAAGCCCCAAAAGCTCGAAGTGACTCCGGGAGAAGATCCGAAGAGCCAGGCAACTGCCGTTGCCGAGCCGCTGGAGCGTGGCTTTGGCGTGACTTTGGGCAATGCGCTGCGCCGTGTCTTGCTGTCGTCCCTGCAGGGTGCGGCCGTGACCTCGGTGCATATCGATGGCGTGTTGCACGAGTTCTCGTCGATCCCCGGCGTGCGTGAGGACGTGACCGATATCGTCCTCAACATCAAGGAAGTCGCCGTCAAGATGGGCGCTGAAGGCCCCAAGCGGATCGTGCTGAAGAAGCAGGGTCCGGGTCAGGTCTTCGCTGGCGATATCCAGACCACCGGCGACATCCAGATCCTCAATCCGGAGCACGTGCTGTGCACGCTGGACGAGGGCGCTGAGATTCGCATGGAGTTCACGGTCAACACCGGCAAGGGCTATGTCGCGGCTGACCGCAACCGGCCCGAGGATGCCCCGATCGGTCTCATTCCGGTCGACAGCCTTTATTCGCCAGTGAAGAAGGTGGCTTTCAAGGTGGAAAACACCCGTGAAGGCCAGATCCTCGACTATGACAAGCTGACGCTGACGGTCGAGACCAATGGCTCGATCACCCCGGAAGACGCGCTGGCCTTCGCGGCCCGCATCATCCAGGACCAGCTCGAAGTCTTCGTCAACTTCGAGGAGCCGAAGAAGGAATCCGAGGCCCCGGCCATTCCGGAGCTCGCCTTCAACCCGGCGCTGCTCAAGAAGGTGGACGAGCTGGAACTGTCGGTCCGTTCGGCGAATTGCCTGAAGAACGACAACATCGTCTATATCGGCGATCTGATCCAGAAGACGGAAGCGGAAATGCTCCGTACGCCGAACTTCGGCCGCAAGTCCTTGAACGAGATCAAGGAAGTGCTGGCTCAGATGGGTCTTCATCTGGGCATGGAAGTGCCCGGCTGGCCGCCGGAAAACATCGAAGAGCTCGCCAAGCGCTTCGAAGAACATTATTGATCTGGCGCATCGCGCTGCCAAACTTGAAGGAACAGGGCAATGCGTCACGGCAAGGCTCACCGCAAATTCAATCGTACCGCCGAACACCGCAAGGCGATGTTCGAGAACATGGCGGCCTCGCTCATCAAGCATGAGCAGATCGTCACCACGCTTCCCAAGGCCAAGGACTTGCGTCCGATCGTCGAGAAGCTGGTCACCCTCGGCAAGCGTGGCGACCTGCATGCGCGCCGTCAGGCCATTGCGACGCTTCAGGACGAGACCATCGTCAGGAAGCTCTTCGACGTGCTGGCGACCCGCTACAAGGACCGCCAGGGTGGCTATACCCGCGTGCTGAAGGCTGGCTTCCGCCATGGCGATTCGGCGCCGATCGGCGTGATCGAGTTCGTCGATCGTGACGTCTCGGCCAAGGGCCAGGATTCCGGTCCGGTCGCCGAGGATCAGGCCGAAGCTGCCTGATCGCTTACGCGAGCGTAACGTAATTCGAGAAGGGCGGTGCGCAAGCGCCGCCCTTTTTGCTTGGAGCGCGGACTTCCCAGCAACATGCCTGCATGTTGCGATGTCCGCTCTTTTCTGACAGCGCATGGTTTCCAAGAGCGGACTGGAAGTCCGCGCTCCCAAGGACCACATTTGCACCATTGGCTTTGGGCATGATCTGGTCCAGAAGGGTCTGCGAAACCGATCAAGCCGTACCATTCGGAGTTCATTCATGCGTCGACTGTCCTATGCCGCTTTCGTGCTTCTGGCGGGCCTCGTGCCGGCGCAAGCCCAGGATAGCGTGGTTCCCGAAAGTGCGGCACAGGTGAAGTTGTCCTTCGCCCCGGTGGTGAAGAGCGTCACGGCGGCAGTGGTCAACGTCTATGCCCAGCATGTCGAGAAGGCGCAGGCCAATCCGATGTTCAGCGATCCCTTCTTCCGCCAGTTCTTCGGCGGCGGAGCGGCACCGCGCGAACGGGTGGAGCGCTCGCTCGGCTCGGGGGTGATCGTCACCAAGGACGGCATGATCGTCACCAATTATCACGTCATCGCCAATGCCACTCAGGTCCGTGTCGCCCTGTCCGACAAGCGGGAGTTCGACGCGGACATCATCCTCAAGGACCAGCGCGCCGACCTTGCCGTGCTCCGCCTCAAGGGGGTGAAGGGTGATCTCGCCACCCTCGATTTCGCCGATTCCGACAAGGTGCAGGTGGGAGACCTGGTGCTCGCTGTCGGCGACCCCTTCGGCGTCGGCCAGACGGTGACCTCCGGCATCGTGTCGGCGCTGGCGCGCAGCCAGGTCGGCCAGTCGGATTTCCAGTCCTTCATCCAGACCGATGCCGCCATCAATCCGGGTAATTCCGGTGGCGCGCTGGTCGATCTCAATGGCAAGCTCGTGGGCATCAACACGGCGATCGTGTCACGTTCGGGCGGCAATATCGGCATCGGCTTTGCAATCCCAGCCGCCATGGTCAAGGTGGTGGTGGCCTCCGCCCAGGCTGGTTCCGACCGGGTTCTGCGCCCCTGGATCGGCGCCAGCATGCAGAGTGTTTCGTCCGAGATTGCCGAGTCGCTGTCGATGGAGCGACCGAGCGGTGCCCTGGTGACCGAGGTCGCCAAGAACGGGCCGGCAGCCGAGGGGGGGCTGCAGACGGGCGATGTCGTGCTGGCCGTCGACGGTGCTGCGGTTTCCGATCCCGACGAGTTCGGCTATCGCTTCGCGACCAAGCCTCTGGGGGGCGAAGCGCAGCTCGATGTTTTGCGCAAGGGCGAGCGGCTGAAGGTTTCGGTCAAGCTTGCGGCTGCGCCGGAGACGACGCCGCGCGACGAGACCGTTCTGCAGGGCCGCTCGCCGCTCAGCGGCGCCACGGTCGCCAATCTCTCGCCGGCCATGGCCGAAACCCTGGGCATGCCGCTCGATACCAATGGCGTGGTGATCACCAATGTCGAGGACGACAGCGCCGCGGCCAATTTCGGCTTTCAGAAGAAGGACGTGATCCAGGTCATCAACGGCCAGAAGGTCGATGATGCCAAGGCGTTGGATGCCTTGGTGCAGGAACCGCGACGGTTGTGGCGCATCACCATCAGCAGGGATGGCCAGCAAATCTCGACGATCCTGGGGGGATGATGTCGGATCTGTTTTCGGCAGCGGGACTGGAGAAGGGGGCGCCACGGCCGCTGGCCGACAGGATGCGCCCCAAGCATCTCTCCGAGGTGGCGGGGCAGGATCATCTCGTCGGTTCAGAGGGCGCGCTCACGCGTCTGCTGGCGTCTGGCTCCGTCGGCAGCCTGATCTTCTGGGGCCCACCCGGCACCGGCAAGACCACGGTGGCACGCCTGCTGGCTGGCGAGACCGATCTCGCCTTCGAACAGATCTCCGCGATCTTCACCGGGGTCGCCGATCTGAAGAAGGTGTTCGAGGCGGCACGCTCGCGGCGCATGATGGGGCGCGGCACACTGCTCTTCGTCGACGAGATCCATCGCTTCAACCGGGCCCAGCAGGATGGCTTCCTGCCGGTGATGGAGGACGGCACCGTGACGCTGGTGGGCGCCACTACCGAAAACCCATCCTTCGAGCTCAATGCGGCCTTGCTGTCGCGGGCGCGGGTGATGGTGTTCAACGCCTTGGACGAGGCGGCGATCCTCAGTCTCCTCGACCATGCCGAGGAAGTCGAGGGCAGGAAACTGCCGCTCGACGAAGAGGCGAGGGCTGTGCTGGTGCGCATGGCCGATGGCGACGGCAGGGCCAGCCTCACCCTTGCCGAGGAGGCCTGGCGCGCGGCCAAACCCGGCGAGGTCTTTACCGCGGCCAAGCTGCAGCAGGTGCTGCAGCGTCGGGCGCCGATCTATGACAAGTCGGCCGATGGCCACTACAATCTGATCTCCGCCCTGCACAAATCGGTGCGCGGTTCCGACCCTGACGCGGCGCTTTATTATCTCGCGCGCATGTTCGATGCGGGCGAGGATCCGCTTTTCATCGCGCGACGGGTGGTGCGCATGGCGGTGGAGGATATCGGCCTCGCCGATCCGCAGGCCCTGGTGGTCGCCAATGCCGCCAAGGATGCCTATGACTTCCTCGGCAGCCCGGAGGGCGAACTCGCCATCGCCCAGGCGGTGATCTATGTGGCGACGGCGCCGAAGTCGAACGCAGCCTATAATGCCTACAAGGCGGCGATGCGCCTTGCCAAGGAGGGGGGCTCGCTGATGCCGCCCAAGATCATCCTCAACGCGCCGACCAAGCTGATGCAGGCCGAAAGCTACGGCCAGGGCTATCGCTACGACCATGACGAGCCCGAAGCGTTCTCCGGCCAGAACTACTTTCCTGATGCCCTGGGACGCCGCCAGTTCTACGAGCCGGTCGAGCGCGGCTTCGAGCGCGAGATCCGTAAGCGGCTGGAGTATTGGGACAAGATCCGCCGCGAGCGCGGCGAAGGATAGTCTTCCTGGGGCCGCAGGAGTCTTGGCTGCGCCTTCCTCCCCTCAACACGGAGCGTTTCCAAGGGTAGACGAGACGCCTGCGATCCCAGATTGGGCGCTCAGTCTGCCAATTCGGCTACTTCCTCATCACCCTCATAGAGCTCCTGGGCCTCGAGCAAGGCTTCGTCGAGACGTCGCCCGGCGCGATAGCCAGCCAGGCCTGCCGTCTTTCCCATGCCCGGCAGCAGGCGCGGGCAGGGCTCGGCCGTGCCGATCATCGTCTGGACCGGGATGACGCCGGCCCAGACCGGATGGCCGTAATCCTCCTCGTCGTCACCGACGCCGGCGGCGCGGACCTTGGCCGAGGCCTCCTCGATGCGCATGCCGATCACCATGGTCGCCTTGCTTTCCTGCGCATGCGTCTGGCGCAGTTCCGCGGCACGGCCGGGAAAAAAGCGATCGACGACGCCGAGCAACGCCTTTGCCTTCTCATCCGGCTCGTCGATGATGCGGGCGGTGCCAAAACAGATCGCCGAGCGGTAATTGGCCGAATGATTGAAGCCGCTGCGCGCCAGCACCAAGCCGTCGAGATGCGAGACCGTCAGGCAGACCGGCGTGCCGCCCTTGAGATTGCGCAGCATGCGGCTGGCCGAGGAGCCGTGCCAGTAGAGCCAGTCGCCCTCGCGCCAGTGAATGGTCGGTGTGCAATAAGGCTGTCCGTCGATGACATAGGCGACATGGCACATGAAGCCGGCATCGAGCACGGCATAAACCGCCTCGTGATCATAGCGGCCACGATCATGGCGCCGCTTCAGGCGATTGCGGGCACTGACGCCGAAGCGGTCCGATGTTGCTTCCTGTTCCTTCATGATGCCTTGCTTTCAACGATGAACATGCACAAGGTGCGCCATCGCATTGGTCCAGGAAAGATCCAATTTGGATAAAAGAATTCGAACCAATTTGCCGGATTGGTCAACCTTGATGCCCGTCTTGCCGGGGCAGGGCCCGCGCAGGCGAGAGCTCTATGTCGCCATACGTAGACTGATCGAGACAGGGCTGGCGCGACCGGGTACCAAGCTGCCGACGACGCGTGACCTCGCCAAGCGCCTCGGCCTGTCGCGAGCTGCTGCCGTCGCCGCCTTCGAAATGCTCGTTGCCGATGGCTTTGCCGAGGCCCGCATCGGAGCGGGCACCTTCGTTGCGGCACGGGTACCTGCAGTCTCGGAGCGAACTGCCAGCCGCACCGGGCAGGTTTCGGCCTCGCCGGCACGGCCTTGCGAACTGGGCGTGGCCAGCATCGATGACAAGACCATGCGTGTCTTTCGCGGCCTGCTCTTGCGAAACCTCGCCCAACCGGGACCGGAACATTTCCGCTATGGCGATCCGCGTGGTGGGAACAAGTTGCGGGAAGCCATTGCGGCCTATCTACGGGCGGCACGGGGCGTACGTTGCGATGCCGAGCAGATCGTCGTCACTACTGGTACCATGCATGGGCTCGATCTCGTTGTGCGCACCGTTCTCAAGCCGGGTGACGCCGCCTGGATCGAGGATCCATGCTATCCGCTGGCCAGGGCCACACTGGAAGCCGCGGGAGCAAGGCTGGTCGGTATCCCCGTCGACGAGGAGGGCATCGATGCTGCTGGCGGCGAGAGTCTCGGAGGCGGAGGGCGGCTCGTCTACGTCACGCCCTCGCACCAGTTTCCGCTCGGCGTCGCCATGACCATGCGCCGGCGCCTGGCTCTGATCGACTGGGCTGATCGCAACGATGCCTGGATTATCGAGGACGACTATGACAGCGAATTTCGCTTCTCGGGCCCGCCGCTCACCGCCCTGCAAGGCATGGACGGCGCCGGTCGGGTCGCTTATCTCGGCACGTTCTCAAAGGTCCTGTTCCCCGGCATCCGCATCGGCTATGCGGTGCTGCCGGAGGCCTTGCTCGACAGAGTGCTGCGCCTGAGGACGCTGTCCGACAGGCAGCCGCCTACCCTGGTGCAGGGGGCCGTGGCCGATTTTCTCAACGATGGCCATTTCACGGCCCATCTGCGGCGGGCCCGCCGGCGCGTGCAGGTCGCGCGGGACGGGTTCGTCACTGCACTCCGCCATCATTGCGGAGGTATGCTCGACTTTGCCGTGCCGGAGCATGGGCTTCATCTGGTCGCGGCTTTGGCTGCTTCGGCTGGCGATCGCGATCTGGTCCGCAGTCTGCTTGCCGAAGGAGTCGGGGCGCGGGCCTTGTCGCCAATGTATGTGGATGCGCCGGCCCGTCAGGGCCTCGTGCTCGGCTTCTCGGGATTTGAGCCGGACGTCCTGACCAGCGCCGCGAGGCGCATTGGCGATGTCCTGGGCGACGCTCTCAAGGCCGCTGCGTCGATCCGTTCATAGACGATCGGTCTCTTGCCCCTCCTGCGGCAAGCCATCGGCAATCTCGTAATAGTCGCCCTTCTGATTCACGCAGATATGCTTGATCAATTTGAGGCCGGTCGGCTCGTTGAGCGTTCCCGCCGCAATGGAGATGTGGTCGCTGCCCTTGCCGTCCCAGAAGATCTGGGCGCCGCATTTGGAGCAGAAACCGCGACGTGCCGTCGGCGAAGACCGATACCAGCGCAGCTTGTTGGTCGGCGCGATTTCGAGATCGGCAGGGTCACAGGCCGCATAGGCCCCGAAATGGCTGTGTAGCCGCCGGCACAGGATGCAGTGGCAAGCCCAGACGTCGCGCACAGCGCCACGGATGGTATAGCGCACCGATCCGCACAGGCAGCCGCCTGTCGCTCGTATGGGAGGTTCCTGGCTCGTCTGCATCGTCAACTTTCCTTTATCGTCGCTCGTCGTGGGACATGAGGCAGCAGGGGCGCGCTATCCTCAACACCTGCTTTCCGGATCTCGCCCACCCTCCTGGGGCAAGCCATCGGCAAGTTCGTAATAATCGCCCTTCTGGTTCACGCAGACATGCTTCACCAGCCTGAGCCCTGTGGGTTCGTCGACGCTCGAAGCCATGATGGAGACGTGAGTGCGCCCGGTGCCGATCGAGAAGAGCTGGGCTCCGCATTTGGAGCAGAAGCCGCGCCGGGCCATTGGCGACGCGCGATGCCAGCGCAGCCGCGTGGAAGGCAGGATCTCGAGATCGGCGGCATCGCAGGCCGTATAGGCGCAACAATAGCCGTGCAGGCGCCGGCATATCAGGCAATGGCAAGCCTTCACGTCCGCCAGCGCGCCACGCACGACATAGCGCACCGATCCGCACAGGCAACCGCCGCTGGCGCGTATCGACCGGTCGCCTTGCTTCATCATCGCCTCCTTGCAAATCCGGAAAATAGGACTACATTTCTAGAACTATGGTGCTATTCAGGAGGCGACCATGTTTGGTTGGATCAAGGACATTCTCGGAGATTTGCTTGCGGAGCGCCAGCGCCGTGCCAATATCGAGTACTTCGATGGCCTGAGCGATCGGGTGTTGCGGGATATCGGTATCGAAAGAAGCGATATTGAAAAAATATTCGACCGGACCGATCCTTTCTGGCAAAGGCGGCGGCGCTCTTTCGCCGATTACTGGACGGTCCTGAAGCATTTTGGAGGCGCACGAAAACACAATGGCGCTGGCGGATATGGCATTTGACGATGCGGCGCGGTGTTTGGCCGAACTCGGCCACCCGCACAGGCTTCAGATTTTCCAGCTGCTGATCAAGGCTGGGGATGATGGCCTTGCCGTCGGCGACATCCAGAGGGAACTGGGCATTCCCAAATCGACCCTGGCGCATCATATCGCGCAATTGCTGACGGTTGGCCTGATGACTCAGGAGCGGCAGGGCCGAGTGCAACGCTGCCGTATCGCGGCCGGCAAGGCCAGTGCCTTCGTGAATTTCTTCGTTGCCGATTGCTGTGAAGGGCTGCCGGGTATCGATGGCCTGGAAGTAAGAGCCTAGGTGCATGCACGACCGGCAGGTCACGCGCTTTTGGGCGATTTCCGGCAGACAGCGGCGCCATGCTGCTTTATAGGGACGCGATCCCTCAATTGCGTGTCGGAACCTTGATGTCCTTTCTGGTCGAAACCCGTATCGTCACCGCCGATGAGGACGGCATGCGTCTCGACCGCTGGTTCAAGACGCATTTCCCGGACCTCGCCTTCGGCCATCTGCAGAAATTGCTGCGCTCCGGTCAGATCCGTGTCGATGGCGCGCGCGCCAAGACCAATGATCGTCTCAGCAAGGATCAGAACGTGCGCGTGCCGCCGCTGCCGCGTTCCGATCCTGCGATCACCAGCGTCAAACGCTCGGCGCAGAGCCAGAAGGACGCCGATTTCATCCGCTCCCTGATCCTGCACGAGGACAAGGACGTGCTGGTGATCAACAAGCCGCATGGCCTCTCCGTGCAGGGCGGCTCCGGGACAGAGCGCCATGTCGACGGCATGCTCGCGGCGCTGGCCGGTCCGGATGGCGAGAAGCCTCGCCTGGTCCATCGCCTCGACCGCGACACCTCCGGCGTGCTGGTGCTGGCCAAGACGCGCAAGGCCGCTTCCGATCTCGGCGCCATCTTCCGCACCCGCTCGGCCCGCAAGATCTACTGGGCCCTGGTCAAGGGCGTGCCCGCACCCAAGCAGGGCCGCATCTCGCTGTTCCTTTCCAAGCAACTCGGCATGGATGGCGAGAAGGTGCGCGTGATGAAGCATGGCGACGAGGAGGCCGTGCACTCGATCACCTATTATTCGCTGGTCGACCGTGCCGCCAATTCGGTGTCCTGGCTGTCGCTCAAGCCGGTGACGGGACGTACCCATCAGCTGCGCGCCCACACCGCCCATATTGGCCATCCCATCATCGGCGACCCGAAATATGGCGAGGCCATGGAGAACATTCCCGAGGAGCTGCCCAAGAAGCTGCACCTCCATGCGCGCCGTATCACCCTGCCGCATCCGCGCGGCGGCACGCTCGACGTCACGGCACCCCTGCCGCCGCATATGAAGCAGAGCTTCGAGATCCTGGGCTTCGACACCTCGGCCTATGATCCCATCGTCGACGCTCCGGAGGATTGAGACGTGAAACTTGTCCTGTTCGACGTCGATGGCACGCTGCTCGACAGCCAGCATCTGATCCATGCCTGCCTGGTCGAGACCTTCAAGGGCATGGGGCGCCCGCCGCTGCCGCGCGCGGAGATGCTGAGCATTGTCGGGCTTTCGCTGGTGCCGGCGATCCAGCGCCTGTTCGGTGACGACACCGGCGCCGGCGATATCGAGAAGGCTGCCGGCTTCTATCGCGAAGCCTTCCTCGCCCGCGTCAATGATCCGGCTTTCGCGCCGCCCTTGTTCCCGGGCGCCGCCGAGGCGGTGGCCGAATTGCGCCAGCGCCATGATGTGATCTTGGGCCTGGCCACCGGCAAGTCGCGGCGCGGCGTCGACCGCATCCTCGAGAGCTTCGGTTGGGAAGGGCTGTTTGCCACCATCCAGACCGCCGATACCGCCCCTTCCAAGCCCCATCCCGGCATGATCGTGCAGGGGGCCGGCGAGGTGGGTCTGCGTCCCGAGGATGCCATCATGATCGGCGACACCAGCTTCGATATTCTGATGGGGCGTAGCGCCGGCGCCCACACCATCGGCGTTTCCTGGGGCAATCATCCGGTTACCGACCTCGCCGAGGCCGGGGCCGACCATATTATCGACGACTTCGCGCAGCTGCTGCCGCTGGTCGAAGCTTTCAAGGTGGCCGAGCCACAATGAGCGATCGTGATTTCTACGGCGACTGGTTCCGCGACGGCGCCACGCCCGATCCGATGCATGCTGCCCAGAAGGGTATGAAGCCCGAACTGCCCAAGCGCTTCTACAAGGAAGCCGCGGTGATCGGTGATGACGGCCGGCACGTGGTCGCCCTCGATGGCCGGGTGGCCCGCACGCCCGCCAAGAACCTGCTTGCCTTCGCCGCGCCTGAAATGGCGCAGGCGGTGGTGGCGGAATGGAACGCGCAGGGGAGCCATATCGATCCCTTCTCCATGCCGATCACCCGCATCGCCAATTCCGCCATCGATGGCGTGCGCACCTCACGGCAGGCCGTGATCGACGAGATCGCCAAATATGGCGGCTCCGATTTCCTCTGCTACCGTGCCGATCAGCCCGAGGAACTGATGCGCCGCCAGGCCGAGGCCTGGGATCCGGTGCTGGCCTGGGCGGCCGACCATCTGGGCGCCAGGCTCGCCGTGATCAACGGCATCCAGTACAAGCAGCAATCCCCGGAAGCCCTGGCCGCCATCGCCGAGGCCGTGGCCCGTCATGACGAATTCGGGTTGGCCAGCCTCCATGCCGTCACCACGCTGACCGGTTCGGTCATCCTGGCGCTGGCAGTGGCGGAAGGCTATCTGGAGCCGGAGGCGGCCTGGGCTGCGGCCCATGTTGACGAAGACTATCAGGCCGAGCTCTGGGGGCAGGACGAGGAAGCCCAGCAGCGCCGGGCCTGGCGCTGGCGCGAGATGGAGGCTGCCTCCCGTCTGCTGGCACTGGGACGATAATTTGGAGCGCGGACATCCTGTCCGCCTCTTGGAATCGCTACGCTCGGGGATATGAAGAGCGGACGGGATGTCCGCGCTCCAGGTTACCCAGCCATGCGCTTTTCGCACGCCGCCAGCAGGGTGCAGAGCGCCACGGCATCGGCGGCCAGCTTCACCTCGGCGAGACCAGGATAGGTCGGCGCGATGCGCAAGGTCCGGTCCTCGGGGTCCTTGCCGTAGGGATGGGTGGAACCGGCCGGGGTGAGGGCCAGGCCGGCCGCCTTGGCGAGCGCCACCACGCGCGAGCCCGTGCCCTCCATGACGTCCAGGATGATGAAATAGCCGCCGGCCGGCTTGGTCCAGCGCGCGAAGCCGTGGCTGGCAAGCCGGCGTTCGAAGGCCTCCTCCACCGCCGCGAATTTCGGGGCGATCAGGGCGCGGTGCTTTTCCATATGGGCGTGAATGCCGTCGAGGTCGCGCAGGAAGCGGACATGACGCAATTGGTTGAGCTTGTCGGGGCCGATGGTGCGCTTGCTCGCATTGTCGAGATACCAGCGCACATTGGCGGGTGAGGCGGCGATGAAGGCGAGGCCGGCACCGGCGATGGTGACCTTCGAGGTCGAGGCGAAGACAACAGGCCTGTCGGGATTGCCCGCCGCTGCGCAGGCCTCCAGGACGTTGGCGAGATGCGGCCTGGTCTCACCGAGATGGTGCAGGGCATAGGCGTTGTCCCACAGGATGCGGAAATCGGCGGCGCCCGTCTTCATGCGTGCCAGCCGTTCGACCACGGCATCCGAATAGGTTTCGCCGCTCGGATTGGAATATTGCGGCACGCACCAGATCGCCTTGACCTTCGGATCGGCGGCCAGGCGCTCGACTTCGTCCATGTCGGGGCCATCGCCGGTGAGCGGCACCGGGATGAGCTTGATGCCGAAGGATTCGCTCAAGGCGAAATGCCGGTCATAGCCCGGCACCGGGCAGAGGATGGCGATCTCCTCTTCCTTGCTCCAGGGCTTCGTCCCGCCGGGGACGCCGCGCAGCAGCGCATAGACATGGACGTCATGCATCAGCGCCAGGCTGGAATTGTTGCCGACGATGACCTGGGCGGCGGGTGCGCCGAGCACCGGGGCGAACAGGTTGCGCACCTCGGCCAGGCCCTGCAGGCCGCCATAGTTGCGGGTATCTTCGCCGGCCTCGCTGAGGTGGTCGCGATTGCCGGGCAAAGCGAGCATGCCTTCGGCGAGGTCGAGCTGCTCGGGCGCCGGCTTGCCGCGCGTCATGTCGAGGGAGAGCTTGCGGTCTTTCAAGGCCTCATATTCGCGCGTCAGTTCGCCGTGGAGGGCGGCGAGGGCATCGGGGCGCAGTTCGGCCAGGCTCGACATGGCAATTTCCTGTTGAGGACGATGATGAACGTCGCACTACAGCGCAATGGCACCCGAGTCGAGCCTTTGCGTCGATGGTCGGCACCAAATCACCGGCCATAGAGATATTGCGGCAGCCAGAGCGTCAGGCCGGGCCACAGATACATCAGCACCATGCACAGCACGACGATGGCCATATAGGGCATCATGCCGGCGAAGATCTGGTTGATCGTCACATGCGACGGCGCCACGCCCTTGAGATAGAAGGCCGACATCGCGACCGGCGGCGACAGGAAGGCTGCCTGCAGGTTCACGAAGACGATGACGCCCCACAGGATGGGATCGATGTCGAAATGCTTCAGCAGCGGCAGGAAGATCGGCACGAAGATGATGATGATCTCGGTCCATTCCAGCGGCCAGCCGAGCAGGAAGATGATCGCCTGCGACAGGATCATGAATTGCAGGGGTGTCAGGTCGAGCGACAGCACCCATTGCTCGATCAGCGCCTGTCCGCCGAGAATGGCGAAGACGGCCGAGAATACGGCCGAGCCGATGAAGAGCCAGCACACCATCGCCGTGGTCTTGGCGGTGAGGAAGACGGCCTCCTTGGTGCGCTTCCAGTCGAGCGTGCGGGCAGTCATGGCCAGGGCGAAGGCTCCGGCGGCCCCCACGGCCGCCGATTCCGTGGCGGAGGTGATGCCGAACAGGATGACCGCCAGCACCAGGACGGTGAGGATGGCGAGCGGCAGGACCGAAGAGCTCAGGAGCTTGATGACTTCCAGCCGCTCCGGCCCCATGGCGCGGTAGTAGCGGGCCAGGATCACGGTCGCCATGGCGGCGATGATGCCGAAGGTCACCAGGAAGGCCGTGGCAGGGCCGGTTGGGACTGTCGCCGGCGCGTTTCCTGCGTCCGGGCTTCCGAGTTGCTCGGGAGCGCCGAGCTGTTCGGGGGGCGAACCGAGCTGTTCGGGAGCCGAGCCGAGTTGCTCGGGGCTCGAGCCGAGTTGCTCCAAGCCGGCGGCTGCATCCGGTTCGACGCCGGCCTGGCCGTGAATGACGACATACCACCACAGCAGGCCGAGGGTCCCGGCGACCAGGAGGAAGGGTATCAGCGTCGCGGCAAAGTTCCCGGCGATCTCCCTGTAGGTCAGGCGGCCGTTTCCGGTCTCCAGCCCGAGCGCGCGGCGGGGCGAGAACAGGGCTCGCAAAAGCCCCGCCGGCATGTTCGACGAATAGAGCGTCTGGAAGCGCGGCATCCAGGCCGGAACCGGCACCCTGGTCTGTTCCGGCGGCAAGGCGGGGGCGATGCGTGGATTGAGCATAGCCCAGCCGACGATGTAGACGAGGTAGAGAAAGGCCAGGAAGAAGCCCGGAAACATCGCGGCGGCATAGAGCTTGACCACCGACTGGCCGGCGACGGCGGCATAGACAATGATCATCACCGAGGGCGGGATGAGGATGCCGAGCGTGCCGCCGGCGGTGATCACGCCGGAGGCGAGCTTCACGTCGTAGCCGGCCCGCAGCATCGGATTGAGAGCGATCACCCCCATCAGCACCACGACGGCGCCGACAAGGCCGCTGGCGATGCCCCAGAAGGTGCAGACGATCAGCGTCGTCACCGCCAGCGCGGCCGGCAGGCGGCGGAAGGAGAGCTGGATCGAATAGAACATCTTGTCGACCAGGGCGCCGCGTTCCATCACATAACCCATCAGCACGAAGAGCGGGATGGAGATCAGGACATCGTTGGTCATTGCGCCGTAGCTGCGCTGGACCATCAGGTCGAAGATGCGATTGTCCATCCAGTGCTGGGAGGGATCGTAATAGGCATAGAAGCCGAAGAAGATGCCGAGGCCCATCAGGGTGAAGGCCGTCGGGAAGCCCATCATGATCACCACCACGATGAGCCCGAGCATGAGAAGGCCGAGTGCAGGATCGCTCATCAGGACTGGTCTCCACCCATGCCGCGCTGGCGGGCCGCTTCGTCGATGCGCTGCACGCCGGCGATCGCGGCCTCGCGCACACTGGCGTCGACATATTGGCTGTGCTCGAGCTGCTCGCCCACCACGTCGATTTCGTTGACGTCCTTGAGCCGCTCGGGCCAGCGCCCGGTCTTGAGGCAGAGCACGCAACGCGTGATCTCTGCCAGGCCTTGGAGCATGACCAGGGCGCCGGCGATCGGGATCACCGTCTTGAAATGATAGAGGGGCGGCCCGTCGGCCGTGATGCTGGAATGCTCGCCGATGCGCCAGGACGAGGCGGCGTAGTCGGTCCCCGCATAGACCAGGGCGGCAATGCCAGGCAGGAAGAAGACGATATAGAGCACGAGGTCGAAGCTGGCCTGGGTGCGTGGACGCATCGAAGAATAGAGGAAATCGCCGCGGACATGGGCGTTCTGGGCTAGCGCATAGGCGCCTGCCAGCATGAACAGCGAGCCATAGAGCATGTTGCTGGCATCGAAAATCCAGGCCGTCGGCTGGTTCAGGATGTAGCGCTTGAAGACTTCGGCGCACACCAGCAGCATGAGGGCGATCACCAGCCAGGCTGCCGCCTTGCCGACCCAGGTGCTGATGGCATCGATCCCGTAAAGTAAACGCTGAATGGTCATGCGGCTGCCCGGCGGGAGGAGGAAACGGAATAGGAAGGCCGGGGGTCGGCAGGACGGGCCCGTCGATGAAGAAGGGCCGCGCGGGACTCTGCCGTCCCTCGAGGCGGCCTGGCGTCAGCGGAACAAGAATGGCCCGACTTTTGTCATTGCCGGGCTTGAGCCGGCAATCCAGTCTATGTCGCCCGATCGAAAAGGAGGTAGGCTCTGGATGCCTGGATCAGGTCCGGGCATGACAAAGGTCGGCACTTCAATTCCCCGATGGCCAGGCTAGCCGACCCGTCAGATCTCAGATCTTCTTGGCGGCGCCATTGGCCCCAAAATAGTGATCGAAGGCCATGCGCCGATTGACCACCGTGTCCTGCTCCCAGCGCGCGGCGCGCTTGGCGAAGGCGATCTGGGAATCCAGGATCTCCTTGAACAGGGGATTATCGGCCGCCTTCTTCTTCACCACCTCGTCATAGACTTCGAGCTGCTTCTTCAGGAGCGCCTCAGGCGTCTTGTAGAACTTGACGCCATTCTTGGACTGCAACTCGGCATAGTCCTGCGAGTAGCGGTCGATCGCCTTCCACTGCATGTCCTGGGAGGCCGCCTCGGTGGCATTGGCGATGATGGACTTCAGCTTGTCGGGCAGGGCGTCATATTTGGTCTTGTTGAACAGGATCTCGAACTGCTCGGCGTTCTGGTGATAGCTCTGCAGCATGCACACCTTCGACACGTCGGCAAAACCGAGCGCCCGGTCGGAGGAGGCATTGTTGAACTCGGCCGCATCGAGCAGGCCGCGGTCCATCGCCGAGACGATCTCGCCGCCGGGCAGGGCATTCACGGCCGCCCCCATGCCGGAGAACACATCGATGGAGATGCCGACGGTGCGGAATTTCAAACCGCTGAGATCCTCCGGCTTGCCGACCGGTTTCTTGAACCAGCCGAGCGGCTGGGTCGGCATGGCGCCATAGGGCAGGGAGACGACATTGGCGCCGATCGAGGCATAGAGTTTCTCGAGCAGCTCCTTGCCGCCACCATATTTATGCCATGCCATCAGCATGTTGGCGTCCATGCCGAAAGCAGGACCTGAGCCCCACAGGGCCAAGGCGGTCTGCTTGCCGTAGTGATAGACCATCACGCCGTGCCCGCCGTCGAGCGTTCCCTTCGACACGGCGTCCAGCAGGCCGAAGGCAGGAACCACGGCACCGGCCGGCAACACCTCGATCTTGAGCTCGCCGCCGGTCATGTCATTGACCTTCTTGGCGTAGTCCTGGGCGAATTCGTGAAAGATGTCCTTGGCCGGCCAGGTGCTCTGCCAGCGCATGCTGGTGGGGGTCTGCGCCCGCGCGACGGATGGGGCCGCAATGGCGACAGCAGCGGCGGCCGCAGCCTCGCCGAGGAATTTACGGCGGGACGATTGTCCTGCGCCGGTCGTCCGAATCTTGGTCATACAATCCTCCCTGGATGCAGGCCTTCGAAAGATCCGGATAGTCGGATGCGTTCATTATTGTCGTTTTGAACGGCTCTCCATTCCGGATTCACGCCGATGGATGGGAAGTCGGCGCCAAAGGCTTGATCAGACTATTGCACGTCGATTTGTCGTCGCCAACTGGAGCTCACCTCCCGACAGGACGATGATTTCATGTCGAAGAGCGCAATTTTTCTCCCGGGCACCGCCATTTTCGGGAGGCTGGACATTGCCGCTACCAAGGAAGGCGGTTTAGCGCGTCTGATTACAAATTATTAATCTTCACGAATGGTCCCGGACGCTGCGGAAGTGGGCGGTGAGCCAGACAGTTCGCGCAGGGCTCGCATGATTTCCTTGAGCCCGCGATGAAGGGGCTTGTCGCGCCGGACAATGATGGCGAGCATGCGAGAGAGGGGCGGCGAGAGCGGCTGTGCCGTCAAGGCGCCGGAGGCCGCATCGCCACGAACGGCGATGCCGGGCAGGATCGAGCAGCCAAGGCCTGCTCTTACGAGTTCCTTGATCGCTTCGACGCTGCCGAGCGACATCACCGGACGCGGAGACAGGCCGGCTTGCGCAAACCATTCGTCGGAGAGGCGCCGTGTATTGCCGCCGGGTTCGAACAGCAGCAGCGGCAATTCGGCGAGGGCGGCGGGAGAAGCCGGCACGGGCAGGCGGGTCTGCGGCGGCCCGATGACCATGAAAGGGTCCTTCAGGACCGGTTCGATCTCGAGCGAGCGGCTCGAGACAGGCATGGTGACCAGAGCGAGGTCGAGGCGGTTATCCTCCACCGCACGTGAGATCTCGCCGGTATTGCCGGTGGTGATGACGATCTCCAGCCGGGGATGGCGTCGCCTGAGGCTCTGGAGCAGGGCGGGCAGCAGGAAGATGCAGGCCGTCGCACCGGTACCGATGCGCACCGTGCCCATCACCCCCTCGCTCTGGCGGGCGACAGCCTCGAGCGCCGCCTGCACGGCAGCATCGATGCGGGCGGCATGCAGCAGCAGTTCCGTGCCGGCTGCAGTCGGCCTTGCCTTGCGCCCGACGCGCTCGATCAGCGTGGTGCCGAGGCGCCGCTCCAACTGGCGGACCTGCAGGCTGACGGCGGGCTGCGTCAGGTTCAGTCGTTCGGCTGCCGCCGAGAAGCTGCCGAGTTCGACGACATCGGCGAAGGCCTTGAGGTGATCGAGGTTGAGCCGGTCCATATCGACGTCGTTCTCATATCAAAAATTTCCTTATGCTTAGCATGATTTTCCAAAGCTTCCTTTATCCATAGAGGACGGCGACAATCCGGGTGGTTTTACCAGGCGGAGAGAACATAGGATGGCAAGGCGCCTGTCGCTTCCGGCAGCATGCGTGGCAATCGCCCGGGAGACAGGGCGCTATCTCGCCTTGTCTGCCCGCTCGCACCTGCACCAGCGGGCGGCATTGCGCGAACTCGACGATCGGCTGCTTGCGGATATCGGTCTGACCAGGCTGGAAGCGCTGGTTGGGCGGCCGGTGGCGGGAAGGGGCGATCCTGCTATGAAGGAACGCAACCAGGCGACGGCAATGACAGCGAATCGGATGGATCCAACCGCCAATGCGGCAGCCATTCTCGTGCGGGATGCTCGCGAGAAGGATATGGCGGCGGTGCAGCCCATCTATGCCCACCACGTCTTGCAGGGGCTGGCGAGCTTCGAGGAGGTGCCGCCGAGCCTGGAAGAGCTGGTTTCGCGCCGCCATGGCGTCCTGTCTCAAGGGCTGCCTTATCTCGTAGCCGAGACGGAGGGGCGCGTGGTCGGCTATAGCTACGCCACGGCCTACAGGCCGCGCCCGGCCTATCGCTACACCGTCGAGGATTCCGTCTATGTCGCCCCGGATATGGGCGGGCGGGGAATTGGCCGCCTCCTGCTGGAGGAATTGATCGCCCGCTGCGAGGCCGGCCCTTGGCGCCAGATGCTGGCGGTGATCGGCAATAGCGGCAATGCCGGCTCGATCGCCTTGCATCGGCGGTTGGGTTTTTCCGAGGTGGGCGTCTTGACATCGGTTGGTTTCAAGCTTGGGCGCTGGGTCGATACCGTGCTGATGCAGCGCCCTCTCGGGATTGGGAATGGCGCGCTACCCTTTGACGGCGAGGCCGGGCGATGATCGAGCGCCGTACCGTCCTCTGTCTCGGCCTTTTCCAGTTCGTGGCCTGGGGAGCGACCTATTATCTGGTCGGCGGCTTTGGTGAGCGGATGGCGGCTGACCTCGGATGGCCGCGCGACATCGTCTATGGCGGCTTCGCCCTGGCCTTGTTGGTGATGGGCCTGGTCTCGCCGCTCTGCGGACGGCTGATCGACCGTCATGGTGGTCGCGGCATGATGGCGGCTGGGTCGGTGCTCGCCGCCACGGGATGTGCCGGCCTCGCATTCAGCCATTCTATGCCGGCTTATTTCGCCGCCTGGCTCGTCCTGGGCGTCGCCATGCGGTTGACGCTCTATGATGCCGCCTTTGCGGCTCTGGCGCGGGCCGGCGGAGCCGAGGCGCGCCGGGCGATGGCCCAGATCACGCTGCCGGGCGGGCTGTCCTCCACCGCCTTCTGGCCGCTGGGGACGGCGCTGGCCGACAGCCTCGGCTGGCGGGGAGCCGTGCTCGTCTATGCCGGCCTGATGCTGGCGACGGCGCCGCTTGCCTTGGCACTGCCTGCCGTTCGGCGCCCTGTCGGGCCGATGCCCGATGTCGACAGTTCCCGACAGAGGTCCGACCGGCCCGGTTCCGACCTCCTGCTCGCCGGCGTGCTCTACGCGCTGATCACCACGATCTTGAATTTCCTGAACGCAGGCATGTCCTCCCACATGATCGCCATCCTGGCCGGGCTCGGCCTTGCGCAGGCCTCGTCGGTCTGGATCGCGACACTACGAGGCATCGGGCAATCAGCTGCGAGGCTCGCCGAGATCCTGTTCGGTACCCGCCTGCATCCGCTCGCACTCAATCTGCTTGCCTGCTCGCTGTTGCCGCTCTGCTTTGCCGCCGGGTTCGCCGGGGGCTACTCGCTCACGGCTGCCATGCTGTTCGCCCTCGGCTATGGCGCCGGCAACGGCCTTGCAACGATCACGCGCGGGACGGTCCCGCTCGTCCTGTTCGACCATCGGGCCTATGGCGCCATCACCGGCCGGCTTCTCGCGCCGAGCTTCGTCGTCTCGGCCGGGGCGCCGGTCATCTATGCCCGCGTGATCGATTGGTGGGGGCCGGAGGGCGCGCTGGTCCTTTCGCTCGCGCTGGCCGGTGTCGCACTCGCTGCGGCTCTCCTGCTCAAGCAGCGTTTTGCGCCGGCGCGCGCCGGTTCCTGTGGAATTTCCCCGGGGAACGGCCGAGCCCGGTGAAATCCGGGCGATATCGCTGTATGGAACAAGGCGCGGCAGGTTCCAACAAGAGCCGCGGGAAGCGCCCTTCATGAAGCATATCCTGGCCGAACTCGATACACGCCGCACCCAGGCCCTGCTGGGCGGTGGTGAGAAGCGCATTGCAGCCCAGCATGCCAAGGGCAAGCTCACGGCGCGCGAGCGCCTGGAATTGCTGCTCGATGCCGGTTCCTTCGAGGAATTCGATGCCTTCGTGGAACATCGTGCCGTCGATTTCGGCATGGATCGCACCCATATCGCCGGTGACGGCGTCGTCACCGGCTGGGGCACGGTGAATGGTCGCAAGGTCTTCGTCTTCGCCAAGGATTTCACGGTGTTCGGCGGCTCGCTGTCGGAGACCCACGCCAACAAGATCAACAAGATCCAGGACATGGCGCTGAAGAACCGGGCACCGATCATCGGCCTTTTCGATGCCGGCGGCGCCCGCATCCAGGAAGGCGTGGCAGCGCTGGGCGGTTATGGAGAGGTCTTTCGGCGCAACGTGCTGGCCTCCGGCGTGATCCCGCAGATCTCGCTGATCATGGGTCCTTGCGCCGGCGGGGACGTCTATTCGCCGGCCATGACCGACTTCATCTTCATGGTGAAGGACACCAGCTACATGTTCGTCACCGGCCCCGACGTCACCAAGACGGTCACCAACGAGACGGTGACGGCCGAGGAACTGGGCGGCGCTTCCGTGCATGCCGTGCGTTCCTCGGTGGCGGATGGCGCCTATGAGAATGATGTCGAGGCCCTGCTGCAGATGCGCCGGCTCATCGATTTCCTGCCGGCCAACAATTGCGAGGGGCCGCCGGAGATCCCCTCCTTCGATGATATCGAGCGGCTCGAGCCCTCGCTCGACACGCTGGTGCCGGACAATCCGAACAAGCCCTATGACATGAAGGAACTCGTCACCAAGCTGGCGGACGAGGGTGACTTCTTCGAGATCCAGGCGACGTTCGCGCGCAATATCATCACGGGCTTTGCGCGCCTTGCGGGGCGCACCGTCGGCATCGTGGCCAATCAGCCGATGGTGCTGGCAGGCGTGCTTGATTCCGACGCCAGCCGCAAAGGCGCTCGCTTCGTGCGCTTCTGCAACGCCTTCGAGATCCCGATCGTCACCCTTGTCGATGTTCCCGGCTTCCTGCCCGGCACCGCGCAGGAATATGGCGGACTGATCAAGCACGGCGCCAAGCTGCTGTTCGCCTATTCGCAGGCCACGGTACCCCTGGTGACGGTGATCACTCGCAAGGCCTATGGCGGTGCCTATGACGTCATGGCATCCAAACATGTCGGGGCCGACGTCAACTATGCCTGGCCGACCGCCCAGATCGCGGTGATGGGGGCCAAGGGTGCCGTTGAGATCATCTTCCGCCAGGACATGGACGACCCGGAAAAGATCGCCAAGCACGTCAAGGGCTATGAGGACCGCTTCCTCTCGCCTTTCGTCGCGGCCGAGCGCGGCTATATCGACGAAGTGGTCCAGCCATCCCAAACACGCAAGCGCGTGGCACGCGCCCTGGCCATGCTGCGCAACAAGCATGTCGAGGCCCCGCGCAAGAAGCATGACAACATCCCACTTTAGCGCGATTGCAGGGCCGAACGTTTTGCCTGCCGTAAGGGAAAATAACAAAACATGGTGAATCCCGCTGGCTGGGATCATCGCATGGGGGGGCAGACGCGATGCACATCGCAGGGCAGGCCTGCGGCAGCGGCATGGCTGAACCCTGAAAAGGGTTTGATATCAGATAGATATCGGGTGTATCGGAGCGATCTCTTTATATCAGCTCTCTCGTCGAGCCCTCGGCGATCGCCAGGCCCAAAGCTGCGAATGATCGGATTTCGGCCCGACATTGCCACAGGATTGTGGCGAACCGCACATTCTTTGGCCATGTGCGGCTCCTAGGGTGAGACTCATTAACGCCGGTTTGAGTGATCCAGGCTCAAATTGGGTTTCATGAGGCGCCGCGAGTTAGGCGCAAATCAAGGCAAGGCACGACCCCATGGTGACGTCACCTATCGCAACTCTAGTTGAGCCGGCTCTGGAGCGCGGTTCGATCGAGGATTCCGAAGTTCAGCAAATGCGTCAGCGTTGGCAGGACGGCGTGCAGCTCCAGGCCGCCGATGCCGACGCACTCTTTGCGCTTCAGGGCGTATTGGCAGGACGCACCAAGAATTTTAACACCCTCTTCGAGGAAATGCTGACGGCTTTCGTCCTGGATCGTAACGAACCCAAGGGCAGCATTTCCAAGGAGCAGGGAGCCTGGCTCCTTTCGATGCTCGATGGCGGCGAGGGATTGGTGGCCAATGCCGCCGAGCTCGGTCTGCTGATCCGGCTGGTCGAACAGGCCGACAGCCTGCCTGACGACCTTGCCAGCTTCGCATTGCACCAGATTCAGCATGCCGCGATGACGGGCGAGGGGCCGGCGGCCAAGGGCCGCATCCATTTCTCCCGCGTGATCGATACGCAGGACATCGCCAACATGGCCCGCCTCTTCCAGGTCGAGAAGGGCGCCAAGCGCCGCATCATCTCGCGCCAGGAAGCCGAGATGCTGTTCGACATGGCCGAAGGCTGCAACAGCGAGGATCCGGCCTGGGACGGGCTTTTCGCCGAGACCATTCAGGCCCACCTGCTGGCGACCAACCAGCCGAGCAATACGGGCGGCCGCTCGCTGGCCACGCCCGTGGTCCTGGCCGATCGCGACAGTGCCTGGCTGAACCGGCGCATCCAGCATGATGGCCGGGTGAGCCGCGCCGAGCGGGCCCTGCTGGCCCTGGTCGATCCGCGCCAGATGGCGGCGACCAACAACTGGGACCAGTCGATCAGCCAGATGATCTGATCAAGTCACCTCTCCACAGGAATACAGGAATGCCGGCCCAGGGCCGGCATTTTTGTTTTCAATCAACCCCTTAGTGGGCATTGGCGAATCAGGACATGAACCTACTCTCCAACGTAGTATCGCCCGGCGAGCCTTCGTAGGAAGCCACCTGAGGGCGCGCGGCTTTCACCTGATGACCCTCTGGAACAAGACGACTGTCCGGCGGCGGGCTGGCGTGGCCCAAGAGCGGTGCACGCCGCCTGAATCTGAAAGCCGGCTTATTGCGCGCAGCCGGAATCTATGAGACGCCCTAGGAAAGGGCGGAAAGTCCATTCGAACTATTCTGGGTGATTGCGGGCATGTTTTCCAAAGTTCTGATCGCCAATCGCGGAGAGATCGCCTGCCGCATCATCAAGACGGCGCGCCGCATGGGCATCGCCACGGTCGCGGTCTACTCCGACGCCGATCGCGATGCCCTGCATGTCGAGATGGCGGATGAGGCCGTCCATATCGGCCCGCCGCCCGCCGCCCAATCCTATCTCCAGATCGAGAAGATCATCGAGGCCTGCCGCAAGACCGGTGCCGACGCAGTACATCCAGGTTACGGCTTCCTCTCGGAGCGAGAGGCCTTCGCCACGGCACTCAAGGAAGCAGGCATCATCTTCGTCGGCCCCAATCCCCATGCCATCGCAGCGATGGGCGACAAGATCGAATCCAAGAAGGCGGCCGCGGCGGCTGGTGTTTCCACGGTGCCTGGGCATCTGGGCATCATCGATGATGGCCAGGCTGCCATCCGTATCGCCGAGGAGATCGGCTATCCGGTGATGATCAAGGCCTCTGCCGGTGGCGGCGGCAAGGGCATGCGCATCGCCTACTCGTCGGCCGATGTCGAAGAAGGATTCCGCCTGGCGCGTTCGGAGGCCAAGGCGAGCTTTGGCGACGACCGCGTCTTCATCGAAAAATTCATCGTCGAGCCGCGCCATATCGAGATCCAGGTGCTTGGCGACAAGCATGGCAACGTCATCCATCTGGGCGAGCGCGAATGCTCGATCCAGCGCCGCAACCAGAAGGTGATCGAGGAAGCGCCCTCGCCATTGCTGGATGCCGAGACGCGGGCCCTGATGGGCGCCCAGGCCGTGGCCCTCGCCAAGGCGGTCAATTATGATTCGGCTGGCACCGTGGAATTCGTGGCCGGGCAGGACAAGAGCTTCTACTTCCTGGAGATGAACACCCGCCTGCAGGTCGAGCATCCCGTGACCGAACTGGTGACGGGTATCGATCTGGTCGAGCAGATGTTCCGCGTCGCCGCAGGCGAGAAGCTGGCGCTGAAGCAGACCGACATCAAGCTTTCGGGCTGGGCCGTGGAATCGCGGGTCTATGCCGAGGATCCCCTGCGCAATTTCCTGCCCTCGATCGGCCGCCTGACGCAATATCGCCCGCCGGCCGAGCGCCGCGAGAAGGGTATCACGGTCCGCAACGACACCGGTGTGTTCGAGGGAGGCGAGATCTCGCTCCACTACGACCCGATGATCGCCAAGCTCTGCACCCATGCCCCGACTCGAGCCGGCGCGATCGCCGCCATGTCGGATGCGCTCGACAGCTTTGCCATCGAAGGCATTCGCCACAATATTCCGTTCCTTGCGGCCCTCATGCAGCACGAACGCTGGAAGGAGGGACGGCTGTCGACCGCCTTCATCGCCGAGGAATTCCCTGGCGGCTTTGCCGTCAGCCCGCCCCGGGGCGCGATTGCCGACAGGCTGGCGGCGGTCGCAACCGCGATCGACCATATCCAGAACCAGCGCAAGCGCGGCATCAGCGGGCAGATGGTCGGCAGGCCCGTGGTGTTCGATCGTCGCCGCGTAGCGATGCTCGGCGATACCTCCTTCACCGTCGAGGTCGACGAGGCGCGTGGCGAGATGCAGGTGACCTTCCTCACGCCGGAGGGGGCGCCGGAACGCCTGGTCACGCTGACCTCCGATTGGAAGCCCGGCCAGCCGGTATGGTCGGGACGCATCCATGGCGAACCGGTATCCATGCTGGTGCGCGCCATACCCAATGGCGTGGTGCTGGCCCATCGCGGCGCTGCTGCCGACATCCGCATCTACACCCAGCGCGAAGCCGAGCTTGCTCGCCTGATGCCGGTCAAGAGCAGCGCGGCCCTCACGACCGCCTTGCTGTGTCCGATGCCCGGGCTGGTTCGGGCCATCGAGGTCACGGAGGGGCAGGAGGTCAAGGCCGGGGAGGCGCTCTGCGTCGTCGAGGCGATGAAGATGGAGAACGTCCTGCGTGCCGAGCGTGACGCGACCGTCAAGAAGATCCGCGTCAAGCCGGGCGATACGCTGGCAGTCGATGCGGTGATCATGGATTTTGCCTGACGACACGCTCTGGATCGTCGAAGAGCAAGGGGAATGGTTTTGAGCGTCTGGGACCAATTCTTCAGCTGGGGTGCGCTCCCCGGCCATATCGCCTATGCCATCATCGCAATCTCCTACCTCCTGACCAACATCTTCTGGCTGCGGCTGGCCGCGGTGGTCGGCATCGCCCTGGAGGTGCTCTATTTCCTGTTCAGCGGCTCGGCCGTCTGGCCTTCGATCGCCTGGGACAGCGCCTTCATCCTGATCAATCTGGTGCAGCTCGGCATTCTCCTGCGCGATCGGCTCAGCCTGAAGCTTTCGGCCGACGAACAGGCCTTCATCAAACCGATCGTCGGAGACCTCGACAAGGCGCAGATCGCCCAGCTGCTGCGAACGGCGGAATGGCGCACTTTGGAGCCTGGCGCGGTGGTGACCACCGAGGCCGATCCGGTGCGTGAGCTCACTTTCATCTGCGAAGGCCAGACGGAGGTACGCGTGCGCGACCAACTCGTTGCCCATGTCGGCGCCGGGGCCTTCGTCGGCGACGTGTCCTTTGCCACGGGCGTGCCGGCCACCGCCACGGTGGTGACGGAAAATGCCGTACGCGTGCTGGCTTTCGATCAGGACAAGCTCAAGGCGCTGTGCAAACGGGACGAGCAGATCGCCCATGCCCTCTATCGGCGACTCGGCGGCGGCCTGGCCGACAAGATGCGGGTGGCCACCGGCCGGCTTTGAAGCATTTTGCGAAACAGGCGAATCGAAACTTCGAAACGCGGCGTTAACCCCCGGATGTTACAAGCATATCCAGCTTGGGTTCAGTGCGTTGTCAGGACAATGCTGTCAGTCGTCATCCTGCGTTTGCTGCTTTCACCTTCCGGTGCGATCGATCGCGTTGCCTTCACCGCGGGGGTCGTGCTGCTGGCCGCGCTCACGGTCGGCGGTCATCATGCCCTGCAGGGCTGGAGCGGTCCTTACGGCCTGGGCTCCTTTGCCTTCGTCGCAGCCATCGCCTGGTCGGCCATCTGTCTCTCACGCAAGCGCCTGCACGATTTCGGCTGGTCCGGCCTGGTAATCCCGGCATTTCTGAGCCTCTATCTGCTGGCTGTCGCGATTGCGATCTTCTTTCTTGACCGGGGCGCGCTCGCCTCCTGGCAGCAGGCCCTGGCAACATTCGGCCTGTTCAGCGGTCCGATGGTTGGCTGGCTGATCGCATTGGCGATCATTCCCGGCAATGGGCTCGCCTCCAGCGCCAGAACGAGCTGGTAAGGCGCATAAGCCCACTCAGGCCAAGGCGCGCGATCCCAGGGCCTTGGCGGCATTTCCCGAATCGCTTTCTGCCCTCGGGAGGCACGTCTGTCCGAAGATCGGCTCGAAGGTCTGGCGCAGGGCGAGATCGACATCCTCCAGCGTCACCGGCAGCCCGAGATCGACCAGGCTGGTCACGCCGTGGTCTCGGACGCCGCACGGCACGATGCCGGAGAAATGCTCGAGATCGGGTTCCACATTGATGGCGATGCCGTGGAAGGAAACCCATCGCTTGAGGCGAATGCCGATGGCGGCGATCTTGTCTTCGGCGCCGGCGCCGCGCTCCGGTCGCCTGACCCAGACACCGACCCGATCCTCACGCCGCTCGCCTCGCACATGAAAGGCCCAGAGCGTGTCGATCAACCAGGCCTCCAATGCCGTCACCAGTCGCCTGACGTCCTGCCGGCGGCGCTTGAGATCGAGCATGACATAGGCCACGCGCTGGCCGGGACCGTGATAGGTGTATTGCCCGCCGCGCCCGGTCTGGTGCACTGGGAAGCGATCGGGGGCGACCAGGTCCTCGAGCCGGGCCGAGGTGCCGGCGGTATAGAGGGGCGGGTGTTCGAGCAGCCAGACGCATTCATCGGCCGTCCCGTCCGCGATCGCCGTTGCCCTGGCCTCCATGGCAGCAATGGTTTCCTCATAGGGACTGAGGTCCGCCATCACCTGCCATTCCACCGGCGGAGAATCGCGGCCGGGCAGGAAACTATGGTCGAGGGCATTGCGGCTGGTCACTGGATCGGTTCCAATCGGGGAAACAAGCCCTTCATATCGGCGGATTTCGAGGCTTCGACAAGGGCTTGCACGCTAAGTGCAGGAAAAGCGTGAATTGCCCTTGCTGCCCTGTGATCGATCTGTTAGACGATGCGCCGCTTCACATGGCAGCGCGCTCTTGGCGCCGGCCCCGTGCAGCAACCGCGGTCATGGCGGAATTGGTAGACGCGCTACCTTGAGGTGGTAGTTGGGAGACCAGTGGAGGTTCGAGTCCTCTTGACCGCACCAAATTCGAGCTTGGCTCCAAAGGCGATCCGGAAACGGATCGCCTTTTTGGTTTGTCGATGGCTATGGCGACAACGCGCGCCGGACCTTGCCGACCGGTCTGCCCTGGCGTGCGAGGATACGCTCGGTCTGGGAGAACCAGCCAACGGGAGCCGGTGCTGTTTCGAGCGCACCGGGGCCGGGCACGACATGCACGATTCGGAAGCCGCGTTTCTTCAGTTCCTGCAGAAATTGCGGCAGCATGGCCACGGTGCGGGGTTGGATGTCGTGCAGAAGCACGATGCCGCCCTTGTTCTTCTCGATCCGTCCGAGCACCAGCTTGAGCTCCTCCTGTGGCGTCTCGGGTTCCCAGTCGCTGGCCCACAGATCGGCCCCGAACGCCACCATGTCCAGCGAGGCGAGCCATTGGTTGAGGGCAGGTGAGTCGGCAAAGCCCGGAAAGCGGAAGAAGGGCTGGTGCGGGCGTTCTCTCGCTATGCCCCATACCGCCTTGTCGACGGCACGAAAGCCGTTCTCGATATCGGCGCGCGCTCGCTCGAAGGGCAAGCGGCGCAGGACGGGGTGAGTCATCGAATGATAGGCGACGGTATGTCCTTCTTTCGCGACCCGGGCAGCCAAGGCGGGAGCGGCGGCGGCGTTGCGGCCAATCATGAAGAAGGTAGCCTTCATGCATTGGCTTGAAAGGGCATCCAGGATCTTCTCCGTGCGTCCCGGCATCGGTCCGTCGTCGAAGGTCAGTACCACCTCTCCAGGGGCCAGCCGCAGGGTCTGGGGATAGGTCTTGATGCCCACGGCTCCGCCGCCGACGGTGCCGACCGGCAGCGTGCGGGACACGCCCAGCGCCTCCGGCGGGCAGCCCGCGAGGCTGGAGGCGGGCAGGGCGCAGGCGAGGGCGGCAGCTAGGGCCAGGACTTTCATGATAGAACTTGACCGGTAATGGGGGATGATTCGCCTGATAAGCGTGTTTTCGGGCCGTGTCTTCAAAGATTTTTGTCGACAGTGAGGAGCGGTTAAGCTTCTCTCTCTACCCTGTGTTCCAGTCGTTGAAGTGCCGGATGTAACGGCCGTTCATAATGGGTTTCACAATGCGATCGCTGTCGTGCTTCATGCGCCATGGGCTCATCGCAGCAGGTGTGCTGGTTCTCAGTGCCTGCTCGACCGTTCAGCAAGCCTATCCCGAGGCGAACAGGTTTCCGGTGCACGGCATTGATGTCTCGAAATATCAGGGTGTCATCGACTGGAATGCTGCCGCGCGGGGAGGCGTGCGCTTCGCCTATCTGAAGGCGACGGAGGGCGGTGACCGCATCGACGACAAGTTCAAGGCCAATTGGGAGGGAGCCCGCGCCGCAGGCATACCGACCGGTGCCTATCATTTCTATTATTTCTGCCGGCCGGTGGAGGATCAGGTCGCCTGGTTCAAGACCCATGTGCCGCCTGCGAGCGACGCCCTGCCGCCGGTTCTCGACATGGAGTGGAACCACCTCTCGCCGACCTGCAAGCTGCGTCCGCCCGCCCAGAAGATCCATGCCGACATGGCGGTGTTCCTGCGTGAGATGGAGCGCTTCTATGGCAAGAAGCCGATCATCTACACCACGGTGGACTTCCACCGCGAGATCCTGACCGGCGAATTGGAGAGCTATCCCTTCTGGGTGCGCTCGGTGAAGGGGCATCCTTCTGGGCGCTACGGCAAGCGTTCCTGGGCATTTTGGCAGTATACCGCCACCGGCTCGGTGCCCGGAGTCCAGGGTCAGGTCGACCGAAACGCCTTCGCCGGCTCCGAGCAGCAATGGCAGGACTTCCTGGCCCAGAACGTCGCCACCGGCAGTATCGCCGCCAACTGAGATTGCATGCCGCTGGCAGCGCCTTGCGTCAGTCGATCCGCACCGGTCCGAGGCGGTAGACGCCCTTGAAATCGTCGGGATCGGCCGGCGCGCCCTTGCGATAGATCACCAGCCGGCCTTCCTTGGCCAGGCGCACCACGATACGGCGCAAGGGCTGCATCAGCGGTCCCCACTGATCGGCGGCCTTGCCCGCGATTTCTTGCGCGATGTCGGCGGGCGCCATCGTCTTGCCGGCCGGCAGGGCTGAGATCAGGCGCAGTGCAGTTTGTTCCAGGACGTCCTTGTCTATCATTGAACTCACGATCTGGATGCGAAAGCGTCGCGCGCTCGCCATGAAAATGCGGGGCGGTTTCCATCGCTTGAAACGAAAACCGCTCTCTGTATTTGCAACCTAGGCCCCATCTCGCTTGGGGAGCGTTTCTTGCTTAGGTCGGCCTTTGCTCAGCAGCCGGTTGTACCCGGCGGGCAATTAGGCACCGGGCCGGCGCCGGCTGGCGCGCTGGGGGCCGGCGATGGGCTTTCGACCCGAGGCGCGCTAGGCGTTGGCGACGGGCTCTCGATTCGTGGGGCCGGGGCTGACCAGCCGGGACGAGACAAACCGGGAGAGCCACCGACATTGGAGGTGACCGGCGGCCTTGAGCCAGGAGGAGCATTCCGCCAGCTGAAATCGCCACCCGGAGACGGGCCGGACCCAGGGCCTGTACCCGGACCTGGCTCTCCGGGAATTGGCCGGCCCGGGCGCGGTCTGCCTGGATAGCGATCGCGGCGGTCGCGACGGTGATCGCCATAATAATTGCCGCCATAATAGCCGGGATCGCTGTAAGAGGGGCGATCGGCGTAACCACCTTCCGGCGTGACGCAGCCTGCCAAGGGCAAAGCAAACAGGCTGGCAAGCACGAGTATCTTCTTCATGGGCACGACTCCCTGATCCATTACGGTTCGTGGCTGGACAATGAAGGCGCTGCCGCCAGCTTGCAACCGGATGTTTGGCACCAGGGTCGTCAAACGGCAGGCCGCTACGGCATGTTGACGGAGGCAAATCTCCGTTTGCGCGCCCGCGCCGGAGGCGGCATGGTGCGGCCCGTGTTGGAGTGCGCCCCTTGAAACTGATCATCGGCAACAAGAATTATTCTTCCTGGTCCATGCGGCCCTGGCTGGCAGCAAAGTCGGCGGGCATGCACTTCGAGGAGCAGATCATCTGGCTGCGCCATCCCGAAACTTCGGCGATGATCAAGGCGACCTCGGCAGCCGGCAAGGTGCCCATTCTGATCCATGGCGATATCATGGTGCACGAATCCATTGCCATCCTCGAATACCTGGCCGAGATCGCGCCACAACTCTGGCCGGATGATCGCGAGAGCCGGGCGCACGCCCGTGCCATCAGCGCCGAGATCCATGCCGGTTTCCTGCCTCTGCGCCGCAACTGCCCGATGAACATCAAGCGCCGGCCCAAGGCCATCGCCCTCGACGACGAAACCCTGGCGAGCGTGGAAAGAGTGGTCGATCTCATCATCGACTGCCGCACGCGTTTCGGCAGCGGCGGCGATTTCCTGTTCGGCGCGCATTTCAACAATGCCGATGCGATGTGGGCACCTGTGGTGAACCGCTTGCACGCCTATGACGTCAAGGTGCCGGCCGCGGTGCGCCGCTATATGGACGCGGTGATGGCGACGCCGATGTGGCGGGAGTGGGAAGCGGCGGCCCTCGAGGAAACCGAAACGATCGTTGATATTGATTCAGTGTGATGAGCCTCAACCTGATCAAGCTATGTGTCGGCGCCGAATCGATCGCCGACCTCGAGGAATGGATCGCCCTGCGCCTGCGCCTGGCGGGTGAGCAGATCCACACCACGCGCATGATGCCGAAGAACCGCGAGGCGATCCTCGGCGGCGGCTCGCTCTATTGGGTGATCAAGGGCATCGTCTCGTGTCGCCAGCGCATCACGGATTTGCGTGCGCGCCGTGACGAGGACGGCATCTCGCGTTGCGACATCGTGCTCGATCCGGCGGTCGTCGCCGTCGATCCCCGCCCGCGCGGCCCCTTCCAGGGGTGGCGCTATCTCAGCGCAGCCGACGCGCCGCCCGATCTCGCCAAGGTCGGCTCGGCCGACGCCGACCTGCCCATCGAGCTCCAGCGCGAGTTGCGCACTATCGGCCTCGTTTAGGCTTTCGGGACGTCCTCAACGGCTGTGTGAACGCTCCGATGCGCGTTCACGCTATAGTCACACTCCATGCGTCATTATGGCACGCAATCGCCGGGTACCTGAACATTGTTGGTTATCAAGCGTTAACCATGACGTGTGCAGGATGGCACTTCGAAGTTTCACCGCTCTGGCATCATGGCCGTAAGTTGAGTGGATGGAGGACGCCATGTTGATCGCAAGTACAGAAGGGCAGGGCTGGTGCTACGAAGTCATCGCGCAGTCTGACGGCTTTCTCGTCCAGGCTCGCGATCTCGATACCGGCGAAGTTTCCCTGAACGAAACCACGCTATTCCGGACCTCGCCGGTGGCCCTGGCTTATGCCGATATGGCGGCTGCTGCCGACCGTTTCGCCGCCTCGAGGCTCGAAGAGGTCGAGGACTGGCAGGTCCTTGCCGATGATTATCACCATGAACTGGATCGTTTCACCACCATTCGCGATCGCTTGTCCGATGATGGCGTGGGGGGCGAACTGCTTCGTTGCAGTCGGGCGGGTTCGCTGCGCGATCAGGCTTATCGGTTGCACTAAGGCTTTTCGGTCGAGAAAATGCTCTCGGATAGAAACGCAGGATCAGTCAGGCGCTGGCCTTGCCACCTTCGACCAGCGTGAGATGGCCATAACGCCGAGTACCGGTAGGCAGGGCCGTATGTCGCTGAACGCGCGCTGTCGCAGGGATCTCTTCCACTGAGACGATATCGAAACGCGAAATGGGATGCAGGCCGATCCAATAGGGGGCCTCGCCTGGCGTCAGGCTGCCGAGGATACGCGAATTGGCCTTGCCGCGATGATGGAGCGGCAGGAGCAGCAATTCCAGATCGAGATGATGGCCTTGCAGCGTGCTGCCGCTCAGCGCGATCACCCGTGCCGTCAGGTCCGACGATACCGCCATTACCAGTTCCGCCAGGCCAGTTCGGTCGGTCCAGCGATCGAGCAGGGAAGCACCGCGCAGTTCCTGGCCGAGCAGGGCGCACATCCGGGTTCCGGCCAGGCGGAACGGAAAGCTGCGGTTCTTGTCGATCTCCACGATGAAGGTATCGCCCAGCACCCGGCGGATGGCGGCCGGATCGATGTCGACACGTTCGGGGGCGGGCCTCTGACCGCGCAACTGATCCCAATAGCCGTAGAGGTCGCGTGTCGCCGTATTCTTCATTGGTCAGCCGCCCCCAGAGCAATGCGCGTACATGGCTGAACGCCCTTTGCTCTAACTCTCTGTTTCCAAGCCAATCCGACGGATTGGCCAGAGCGTCCTGTGGTTTGCGGCATATCTGCCGGATCACAAGGCGCCGGTGGCATGATCCGATTGTGATCGGCCCGTGCCCGTGCTTCAGCGATGTGAGCGACCTTCATTCGAACGCCGCTCTCGCCCGTCATAGGCGAGCGAGGAGGTGACGATAGCACCGGCATGGGAGCGGACGGCAGGGGGCAGGATGGTTACCGTCTGGAAACGAATTATTAATGTTAACAAAAGGTTAATGCGGCCGAATCGATGTTAAGAATGACGGAGCGAATGACCACAGTTTGCTTCCTGCTTCAGGAGATATGTCTTTGTCATTGAAATCGCGCGGCAATATCGATCCGCCGGCGGCCTTCAACGTGCCGGCGGTCGTGCTGCTGCTCACCGGCCTCATCATCCTCGTTCACATTGCTCGGGCGGTGATACCCGGAAGTTGGAGCGCCTGGTTGGTCGGGGTCTTCGCCTTCACGCCGCTGCGCTACGATCCCTCGATCGGGGAGAGCATTGCCTGGCCCGGTGGACATCTTGCCGATATTGCCGGCTTCCTGACCTGTTTCTTTCTTCAGTCCGATCCGGGCACGCTGATGATCAATGGCGCGGCCCTGCTGATCCTGGGTGCTGCGGTGGCCTGGCGCTTCGGTACCTGGCGCTTTCTGGCCTTCACCGCCCTGTGCACCATTGCAGGCTCGTTCGCCTGCCTGTTGTTCTACTGGGGCAGTGCTGCCGCCATGGTGGGAGCGGGCGGCGGTCTGTCGGGCCTGTTCGCGGCTTCGATCCATTTCCTCTTCAAGGGCGGATCGGCGATGGCGGCATTTCGGGTCGCCGGTGGTGCGGCCTTTCGCAAGCCGGCCTGGACCTTGCGGGATGCATTGGCGGACCAGAACGTGCGCATCTGGCTCGCCGTCTTCGCCTTCATCACGGCCTGGAATGCCGTCAGCCCGCTGATCCTTACCACGTCGCAGGTGATGCCCGGCTGGCCGGGCAACATAGGCGGATTCCTGGCCGGCCTGCTCCTGTTTCGCTTCTTCGACCGCCAGCCACGGCTGCGCCGGGTCGTCTGAGCCTCCAATCAGCTCATCGCCTGCCCTTCGACCGCGCTCCAGACGGCCAGGGCTTGCCGCGTCTGTGCGACATCATGGACACGTACCGCATCGGCGCCGCGCTGCGCGGCGGAGAGAGCGGCGGAAACCGATCCGGCTACGCGCTCAGAGGCCGGCCCATGGCGATCGACCCCGCGGATGAAGATCTTGCGGGAGGCCCCGATCAGCACGGGAAAGCCCAGGGCACGCAATTGCGGGGTGGCGTCGAGCAGGGCCAGATTGTGCTCCATCGTCTTGCCGAAGCCGATGCCGGGGTCGAGCCACAAGCGTGAGGCGGCGATGCCATCCTTGATGGCGCGCTCGCATTTGAAGCTCAACTCGGCGCAGACATCCTTCACCACATCGGCATAAACCGGATTGACCTGCATGCTCTGCGGATCGCCTTGCATATGCATCAGTACCACGGGGGCATCATGATCGGCGACGGCCCTGCGGCTGGCCGGATCGTCCAGGGCCGTGACGTCGTTGATCATGGTGGCGCCGGCAGCAAGTGCGCGCGCCATGATCTCGGCATGGCGGGTATCGATTGAGATCAGGCGGTAGCGCCGTTTGGCCTCCTCGGCGAGAGCCTCGATCACCGGACCCACGCGTTGCCATTCGGTTTCGATGTCGACGGGAGTGGCCCCCGGACGCGTCGACTCGCCACCGATGTCGAGAATGTCGGCGCCTTCCTCCATCAACTGGCGGGCATGGGCGATGGCCGTCTCGGCGTTGTCATAGCGTCCGCCGTCGGAAAAGGAATCGGGGGTGACGTTGACGATGCCCATCAGCAGCGGCACCGTCCTGAGCGCTCGCACATGGGCTCGATCGCTGCGCGCCAGCATCAGGCTGACGGTTTCGCCATTGACGGGATGGCGCCAACTCGGGGCGATGTCGGCAAGCGGAGCGAGCACGAAGGCCCGCTCATGCATGCGCGGATGCGGCACTACGAGGTCCGGCGTGTCGATGATGTCGCTGCCATAGCCGATCAGGTCGAGATCCAGCGTGCGGGCTGCATTGCGTTCGCTGCGTTCGCGCCCGAACTGCAATTCAACGTCGAGCAGGATAGAAAGAATCTGGTGGGGCGTGAGGGCGCTCTCGACGGCGATGACCTGATTGGCATACCAGGGCTGGTCCGAGCGCGGCACCGGCTCGGTTAGGAACAGGCGCGAACGCGCGGAAATCGTCAATCCACGGGCCGCCAGGGCGGATACTGCCCGGCGCAGGGTTTCCCGGGGAGCTCCTTCGGAGGATGGCAGATTGGCACCGAGGGCGACGTAGATCATGGAAGCACTGCTCACTGGATGGGAAGGACTACCTCAAGGCGCGCGCCGGTGTCGTGTGTGATGCGGGCCAGGAGGGCATTGAAGAGGCGGTTGAGGGACAAGGCTGCCCGGGGAGACGGGACCAGGCTCCGGTTGCCCAGCGCCATGACCGGACGGATCAGGCGCACGGAATTGGTGAGGAACAGCGCTTCGGTGCGCTCGATCAGGGCCGGTGTGAGACTGGCCTCGCTGACTTCGAAGCCAAGGGCCTTCGCTTCCTCCAGCACCAGTTCGCGCATGACACCGTCGAGGCAACCATCGGCGCAAGGAGGAGTGACGAACCGGTCATCGACGATGGCGAAGAGATTGGCGATGGTGGATGAGACTGCGTTGCCGTCGAGATTGCGGATCAGGGCATCGTCGACGCCGGCTTCGGCGGCCCGGCGCGCGGACAGGATGTTGTCAAGATAGTTGAGGGATTTCAGGCGGGCGAGCGGCGAGAGCTGATTGCGCGGTAACTCGGCTTCGCACAGCCTTGCAGGCTGGCCGACAAGCGAGGCGCTCCAGGGCTGGGCCGTCACCAGGATCGTGGGCGGGCCACTCGGTGATTGACTGCCTGGCAGCGGCCACAGGCCCCGGGCGGCTTGCCCTCGCGTTACCGTGGTGCGCAGGATGGCATGGCGTTCGCCCAACTCTTCCAGCAGGCTTTCAAGCGCCTGCTTCAACAGGGCGGGGTCGACATCGATGCCGATGGTTGCGGCATGTCGGATGAGCCGGGCGCGGTGACGCTCTTCTGCAAAAGGGCGTCCCTCGAAGCAAGCCATGGTGTCGAATACGCCATCCCCGAGTTGGAAGCCGCGATCGAGGGCATTGACCAGTGGGGCGTCGGCATTGCCGTCCGCCAGGAGACGATGAAGAAAGAAGCTCACTGCACGCGATCCAGGAACGCGCGGATGATCTGGTGTCCCTGCGGCGTCAGGATCGACTCGGGATGGAACTGCACGCCGAAAGTGGGATGCTGGCGATGGCTGAGTGCCATGATCTCGCCTTCGTCGCTGCGCGCCGTGACCTCCAGCGGGCCATCCTCGTCGATCTCGACGATCAGCGAATGATAGCGCGCGGCCTCGAAGGGCCGCGGCAGCCCGGCGAACAGGCCGCCGCCCTGATGCTCGATGCGTGAGGCGCGGCCATGCATGGGCGTGCGGGCATGGGCTGTGCGCCCGCCGAAGACTTCGCCGATGCATTGGTGGCCGAGGCAGATACCGAGGATGGGCAGCTTGCCCGAAAAGAGCTTGATCAGGTCGAGCGAAGCGCCGGCATCGCGCGGTGCCTTCGGGCCAGGTGAAAACACCAGAGCTTGAGCGCCGAGGCGGATGACGTCGTCGGCTGTCACGGCGTCATTGCGGACGACATGGGTCGTCGCGCCGGCCTCCTCGAAATAGCGGGAGACGTTGAAGACGAAGGAATCGTAATTGTCGACGATCAGGATCATGCCGCTTCCTCCGCGCGGGCGGGATCCTCGAAGGCCGCAATGAGTCGCTCGGCCTTGGCCAGGGTCTCGTCATATTCGGCAAAGGGATCGGAGAGCAGCGTGATGCCGCCTCCGGCCCGGACCGAAAGGTCCTTGCCGTCATAGCTGAGGGTGCGGATGGCGATGTTGAGATCGGCAGCGCCGTCGAAGCCGATCCAGCCGATCGCACCGCAATAGGCGCCGCGTGGCTCGCGCTCGAGTTCGCCGATGATCTCCATGGCGCGGATCTTCGGTGCCCCGGTGATCGAGCCGCCCGGGAAGGTGGCGGCGATCAGGTCGGTCACGTCGAGCCCTTCCTTGAGGCGGCCCGTAACCGCCGAAGTCAGATGGTGCACCGAGGCATAGGTTTCGATGCCGCACAAGAGGGGAACCTCGACGCTGCCCGCATCGCAGACCCGCGACAGGTCGTTGCGCAGGAGGTCGACGATCATGATGTTCTCGGCCCGGTCCTTTTCGCTGCGGGCGAGCGACTGGGCGATGGCAATATCCATGGCGGGGTGGGCGCAGCGGCGCTTGGTGCCCTTGATCGGCCTGGCCTCGACCCCACCGGCGTCCAGGCGCAGAAAGCGCTCGGGCGAGGTGGAGGCGATGAAGTTGCTGCCATCGACCAGCAGGGCGGCAAACGGCGCCGGATTGGATCGCCGCAAGGCGAGATAGGTCGCCAGCGGGTCGGCGCCTTGCTGGGGCGTGGCGCTGAAGCGATGGGAGAGATTGGCCTGGAAGATGTCGCCGTCGCGGATATAGCCGACCACGCGTGCGACCTCGGCTTCGTATTCGCTCCGGCTGCGGCTGTCGTGCCAAGTCAATGCACGCGGAGCCGATGTCCGGTGAGGCTGGGCCTCAAGCCCTTCGACGAGCCGTTCGATGCCCTCCTGGTTCGGTGCGATGGCGAAGGCACGCTTCTCGATGGCGTCGAAGGCAAGGAGGTGGTCGTAGAACGGCAGGTCTATCTGGGGAACGCCTGGCGCGGCTGATGGAACCGACGGTCCGAAACGTTCGAACAGATGGCCCGCTTCATAGGCGAAACTACCGATGGCGCCGCCGCTGAAGGGGGGGGCTCCCGGCAGGGTCGGCCGGGCGTATTGCCGCAGCAGGTGACGCAAGGCCTCCATGGGCCTGCCGTCGATGACGGCATCGTTCCAGCGCGCAACGCCGTCGACGACCTGGAAACGGCCGAAGGGGGAGGCGGCCAGATAGGACCACCGCCCCAGCGTTTCATGGGGCATGGCGCTGTCGAGCAGGGCCAGTCGCGGCTGGCTGGCCATGGCGGCCGCAGCTTCTAGGGGATCGATCCAGGGTATCTCAACAATGATCATGGCAGCTCAAGCACAATCCTGGTGCGGCAGAAACATACCGGCCAGCTCGTGTGATGCGGACAGACCGCTTCCGTAGCGTTTTGCGATCTTACGGCGTCACCCAAAATCGCAAAGACGCGTCTAACCAAGGAGTTAGAGCAAACAAGCGTTCAGTCATGAACGCGCTTTGCTCTAGGTTCGGCGATTGGAGCGTCGGGCGGCTTCCCTGTCAGCCGGCCGGAACTCATCACGCAGGGGCTTGCATCCAGGATGGGCCCAAGCGTCCCGCACCTCTCAGCCCTGTGGAGATACGTGGAACATCGCATATCTATGTAGCGCTTTTTTTTGCCTTTGTCGTGCCTCTGTTTGCGCCGGAATAGAGCATATGCACGACAAGCCCTGCACAAAGGCCCCAGAAGGCGGCGCCGATGCCGTAGAGACTGAAGCCGGATGCGGTGATCAGGAAGGTCGCAAGCGCCGGCAGACGCTGGCTTTCTTCCTGCACGGCGCCAAGCAGGGAGGCCCCGAAAGCGCTTACCAGTGCCAGTCCCGCCGCCGCTTCGATCAGGATCGGGGAAGAGGCGGTGACTAGGCCCGCTGCGATCGCCGACAGCAACGAGAAGATCGCCGCATAGAACAATCCGGCGACCACTGCGGCAGTATAGCGCCGTTCGGGCTGGATATGGGCGTCCGGACCGGCGCATAGGGCGGCGGTGATGGCGGCGAGGTTGATGGTGGGAGCGCCCAGCAGCGAGGAGAGGGCCGACACGCCTCCGGTCACCAGGAAGGCGGGCCGTGTCGATACCTGATAGCCATAGGCGGCCAGCACGGTCAGGCCTGGAATGTTCTGCGAGGCCATGGTGACGATGAAGAGCGGTAGACCGATCGAAATCAGTGTTTGCCAATCGAAGCTTGGAGTCACGAATTCAAGCGACGGGAGAGCCAGCGGCAGCGAACTTGCCTGGCCGTCGAATGCCATGGCGCCCAAGGCGACAGCGAGCGCTGCGGGCGCGGCCCACAGGCGGAAGAAGCGCCCGACCACCAGCCAGGTCAGCACCACCGGTATGGCGAATTTCGGCACCTGGCCGATGGCGATCACCGGAGCAAGGCAAAGCTTGAACAGGATACCGGCCAGCATCGCGCCTGCGATGGGACGAGGAATACGGGTGATCAGCTTGCCGAGGGGAGACCATAAGCCGGCCACCATGATCAGCACGCCGGTGACCAGAAAGGCGCCCACGGCGGCAGGATAACCACCGGCCGGCGCTGCAAGGCCCGCCAGGAGGGCCATGCCGGGCGTCGACCAGGCCGTCGAGACCGGCATGCGGGTGGCGAGGCTGAGGCCGGCGCCGCACAGGCCCATGGTGACGCACAAAGCGGCGAGGCCCGAAGCGATCTGCCCCGGCGAAGCGCCGACGGCACCCATGCCATTGATCACCACCGCCACCGAGCTGGTATAGCCGACCACAGCGGTAAGGATGCCCATGCCGGCCGACTGGCCGCTGAGATCTGCAAGGAAGGAGCGCATGGCAGGGGAACCGGAATTCTCTGAGGGGCAGGGCAACATGGCGCGAGACGGCCTTATTCGACCCCCGTCACGAAATGTGCAAGCCACGTGTCGGATGAATGGAGGCGTCGAGCCCGGCCGGCCTGGATATTGCGCTGGTCCCGGCAGCAAACGCAAATGTCCCAGCTCCTATCGCGTTTCCCGCGCCTGCCGGTGTGTCGGGTTGCAGCCACGACACCAAAAGAAAACGGGCGGAAGATCCGCCCGTTGATCGTTTGCCCATTCAGGGCTTCTTGCTGTCGTCCCTGTTTCGTCCCAGCAGGCTCGCCATTTCCTCCTCGAGGCTGGCGAAGGGGTCTTCGGCCTCGGCCGGGGCCGGCGTGGTCGTCGGCGCCGGAGGTGGTGTCGGCGTGGAGGCCGCTGTCGGTGTCGGCGCTGCGGTGGCGGCCGGCGCGGCTGTCGTGCTCGACGCAGGCACCGTGGTGGCCGGGCGTGTCGGCGTCGTCAGTCTTTCACCGACCCGGAAAGGCTCCGTACGTGTCGGCTCGGCCTGCGGACGTGGCGCCGGCGTGCCCAGCGAGGGCTCGATGCGGCCGCCGAGAGTCGGTGAGGGCTCACCGGTCGGGCGCGGATCGGCGGAAAAACGAGGCTCGACCCTAAGTTCCGGCGCCTGGCGCGGGGCAGGCGTCGGAGCGGGCGTCGCCTCGGGGCGGCGCCATTCCGGCAAGCGCAGATCCGGCAGGCGAATCTCGGGCAGCGTCAGGCGCGTGGTGGTGGTGGGCGCTGGCGGTTCGCGCGTTTCGGGCGCGGGCTCGAGATCGAGTCCTTCCGCGACTTCGAAATCGAGCTCAGCCTTGGGCTTGGGAGCCGCCGTTGTCTGTGCAGCAGGGGCCGCGGATACGGTCGGCTTCGGCGCGGGCGTAGTTGCAGGCGGATCGCCGGCCAGAAGCTCTTCGAAATGCGCGGTATCGATGGTGGCGCGAGGCTCCTCGGCCGCAGGCACGGCCGGTGCGACGGGAGCAGGCGCCGCCGCCGTGGCAGCGGGCCGGCCGAAATTCGGCAAGCGCGACGTGGCGCGCTGGAAGAAGCCCGGTTCACGCGGGGGCACCACGCTCGGACGCGTAGCGGATGTGCTCGAAGGCACCTGGGGCGTGGTCGCGGCAGCAGGAGAGGTCCTGCTGACCGGTGTTGTGGCCGGTGCCGGAACTGGCGTCTCGATCTTGGCGACTGGCGGAGGCTCGACGGGCTCCGGACGGGCAAAATCTTCCTCGACTTGCCGGGGCGGAACGGCGATGGCCGCCGTACGTTCCTGGACCGGAGGCGGTGTTGCACCGGGCGCGGCAGGGCGTGCAGCTTGGCCGGCCGGACGGGCGCGCAGGATGCTGGATTCGACGACGACATCGTTCGGGCCGCCGATCATGATCAGATGTTCGACATTGTCGCGCCGCACTAGCACGAGCTGGCGGGTGCCGACGCCGTAGGAATCAACCACGCCGAGCCGCGACTGCCGTCCGCCTTTGGCGCCGCCGACCTGGGGGCGATTGATGGCGCGCCAGATGAACATCAAGACGACTCCCACCACCAACAGCAGGCCAGCCAAGGTGAACAACTGCGCGGGCAGCCAAGAGTTCAACGAATCCATCGATATAATTCCTTAGATCTGGTCCGGTGCCGATAGGGGATGGCAGCCTGATGCGACCAGTACTCTTTCCGGGCTAGTTTCTTAGAAGACGGTTAACGTGCAAGAATCAACAGCAAAGTCGCTAAACTGAGGCTTGTCCCTTGAATTTGGCCAAAAAACCGGAGAAATGCCGCAAAAGAGGCGGATTTTTCTTTCCTCTCGGCTGTTTCGTCAGGGATACACCATGGCCCGGCACATCTTTGGATGGTGCTAAATCGCCGCAAAGGGCCAGGATATTTTTGGTCAACGAGGTTAACACATTTTGAAATGTGAACTGCTAAGCCAAACTGACCATTATGCGGTTCGCCGGAGCGAATCGGCTTTGAAAGATGCGCGGTGGGGTTGAACATGGCTGAAGGCGAGGAGGCGGCGGCACGCGGCGCCGCGGTCGATCGCAGCGAACGGCCCAGCGGCATCTTCTGGGTGCTCGTGCTCGCAGCGGTGATCATCGTGATTGCCTTTGGCGTTTATCTGCTTCCATCTGAATGGGGGTGGGCTGCGAGTTTCGGCATTCTTTCGATCTTTGCCATCCTCGGCATGTTGATGATGTTTGCCTTGGCAATGGGTATCGCGCATTTCGGCCTGACAGCGACTGCCCGCAACGATCTCACCAAGCTGATCGCTGACGATTCTCCCGAAGGCATCCTCGTCACCAACAAGGATGGTCGCATCATCTATGCCAACGCGGCCTATTTGATGCTGACCGGCGCGATGGGCGAACAGGACATCCGCACGGTCGAGCGGGCCTTCACCGGGGACCCCGACGTTTCGGAGGCAACCTACCGCCTGGCCCAGGCCGCACGGGCCGGGCAGCGCCTCGCCGAGGAGTTCCGCATCGCTTCCGCCCCGCCTGCCGGAACGGCTTCCTGGTATCGCGTGCGGGTGCGCCCGATCGAGCGCCCGTCTGGAGCAGGGGAAACGGTATGGACCGTCGCCGACATCACGCGCGAGCGCGAGCGTCAGGAAAACGTGTTCCAGGAACTGCAGCACGCCATCGACTATCTCGACCATGCGCCGGCCGGCTTCTTCTCCGCCGATCCCTCGGGTGAGATCGTCTATCTCAACGCCACGCTCGCCGGTTGGCTCGACTATGATCTCGCCCAGTTCGGCACGGGCGGCCTGACGCTGGCCGATGTCGCCCCGGGCAATGCCGGCGCCCTGGTGGTGACGCAGGCCAGCGAGCCGGGCAGCGTGCGCACCGAGATTTTCGACATCGATCTCAGGCGGCGCAACGGCACCATCATGCCGGTGCGCCTGTTCCACAAGATCGCCTTTGCCGCCGACGGCCAGCCCGGTCCGTCGCGCACGCTGGTGATCTATCGCGGTCCGGGCGGCGACGTCTCCGAAGGCCTGCGGGCGGCAGAAGTGCGGTTTGCCCGCTTCTTCAACAATTCTCCCCTGGCCATTGCGACCATTGACGAAAACGCCAGGATCGTGCGCACCAACGCAGCGTTCATGCGCCTGTTCAAGGAGTCCCTCAACGGCGATGCGCCGGGCCATTCCCTGCTCGAGGCCGTCATCGAGCGCGACCGCGAGGGGCTGAGCAAGCTGACCCGCCTTGCCATGGCCGGTCGGGGCGACATCGAACCGGCCGAGGCCTCCTTGGTTGGACAGGGCAGCCGCTCCGCCCGCTTCTGGTTCGCGCCCGTCGATCGCGGCGAGAACGAGAAGGAAGCGGCGATCGTCTACATGATCGACACCACCGAGCAGCGCACGCTGCAGGAGCAGTTCACCCAGAGCCAGAAGATGAACGCGGTCGGGCAGCTCGCCGGCGGCGTGGCGCACGATTTCAACAATGTGCTCGGGGTGATCATGCTGGCGGCCGATTCCCTGCTCGGCAGCCACAAGCCCGGTGATCCCGCCTTCCAGGACATCATGGCGATCAAGAGCAACGCCAACCGCGCAGCCAATCTGGTGCGCCAGTTGCTTGCCTTCTCGCGCCGCCAGACCCTGCGCCCGCAGGTGCTGAATCTCAACGACGCGATGTCGGACCTGTCGATGCTGCTGCGGCGCCTGCTGGGTGAGAAGGTGGCGCTGGAGGTCGTGCATGGCCGCGATCTGTGGCCGGTGAAGGTGGACGTCAACCAGTTCGAACAGGTGGTGATGAACCTCACCGTCAACGCGCGTGATGCCATGCCCGACGGCGGCAAGGTGATCATCCGCACGCGCAACGTGCCGATCTCGGAGGCGAGCGCTCTCGATCGCAGCGAGCTGCCGCCGGCCGACTATGTCACCGTCGAGGTCGAGGACAATGGCAGCGGCATTTCGCCTGTCGTACTCGACAAGATCTTCGAACCCTTCTTCACCACCAAGGATGTCGGCAAGGGTACAGGCCTGGGGCTTTCGACCGTTTACGGTATCGTCAAACAGACGGGTGGCTCTATTCTCGTCCATTCGGTGGAGGGGAAGGGCACGATCTTCCAGATCTTCCTGCCGCGCCTGGTCGAGCCGGCGAAGGTCGCCAGTGTGGAGGCCGAGAGTGCTCCGGACCCGGCGGGTTCGGCGCCAGCCAAGTCCAAGGACATGCCCGACCTTACCGGCCGGGGTCGCATCCTGTTGGTCGAGGACGAGGAAGCCTTGCGCGCGCTTTCCGCCCGTACCCTGGCGGCCCGCGGTTTCGAGGTGATCGAGGCCGGCTCCGGCATCGAGGCCCTGCAGATCATCGACGAGGGCGAGAGCGAGATCGATCTCGTCGTCTCCGACGTGGTGATGCCCGAAATGGATGGGCCGACCCTGCTCAAGGAAATGCGCAAGCGCCAGTCGAAGACGCGGATCATCTTCGTCTCCGGCTATGCCGAGGAAGCCTTCGCCAAGAACATGCCGGAGGGCGAGGAGTTCGCCTTCCTGCCCAAGCCCTTCTCGATGAAGCAGCTGGTCGAGGCCGTGAAGTCCAACATGAAGCCGTAGGGCGGGCGCGGTCGTCTCGGTTGCCTGGGCACCATCATGGTGTGGTCTTCGCAAGGGCAGTGACCACGGGGTCATCGCGGACGCACTGCAACACGCAGTGGTGCAGTGCAGATCCGGGATCGCAAGCCGACTGTGGCTCATTTCTGCGCGGTCCCGTGTCTGCGAAGCAGCATTTCATGCTGCATCGCGCACGGGATGACCAGAGGAGAACAATTGCATTCAACGATAGTCCAGGTGTTATTCTATTGATTTTTCTTGCGAATATCCGAGGGGTCGCAGCTGCTGCATTGCTGTTATGTGCCATCTCCGCTCCCGCCGAAGCGGCGGGGACGCCGGGATGCGACCTCGGCGGCACGCATATCCGCTCGATTCCCGATCCCGTTTCGGGGCGATCCTATGATGTCGAGATCACCCTGCCGTCGGATTATCAGGCCAATCCAACCAAGCGCTTCGCGGTGCTTTATTATGCCGATGGCGGCCACCTTGCCGCATCGGTCACCTGCCTGTCGAAGGAACCCCGGCGCCAGGAGGCCCTTCGGCTGGTGAGAAAGCTTCACCGCGAAGGCAAGCTCTCGGATGAGCCCATCCTCGTCGGCCTTTCCTATGCCAGGGGCGAAGGTTTTGCGGTGAGCCGAGCGCGCGACTATACGCCGGTGGCCGACAAACCCGGCTATGGCGGGGCCGGGGCCTTCCAGGCCTATCTCGGCAGGACCGTCATTCCTGCGATCGAGGACTCCTATCGCGCCGATCCAAGGCGGCGGCTGTTCTGGGGGCATTCCTATGGCGGGCTTTTGGGCGCGCGCATCCTGCTGACGGAACCCGGCCTCTTCCGGTCCTATATTCTCGGCAGTCCGTCCTTCTGGTTCGCCGACCATGCCATTCTGTCGATCGAGGCCGATTACGCCAAGACGCACCGCGATCTCAAGGCCGATGTCCTGATCTATGTCGGCGGTGACGAGATCAGCCGCTACGATCCTGGCCGGCAGGGCAATACCCAGGACATGGTCGCCGATGTCAGGACATTCGAGAAGCGATTGAAATCGCGGGGTTTTCCGAGCCTGACCATTCGCTCTCTGGTCGTGGCCGGCAAGAATCACCGCACCACCATCCCGCCAGGCTTTTCCTGGGCCATCACTTCGGCTCTCGGCGGCCTTCCGGCGCGGTGGAGATAATGCAGGCGGATCCAGGAGGCTTTTGCGTGTCGGCTTTGCATCGGACAGGGCGCGCTGTCTGGCAGTTGGTTCGGCGGGATGTCGTGCGAGCTGCACTCGGCTGGGCCGCGATCGCTCTCCTGGGCCTGGGCACGACGGCCGCCGCAGCGCAGACCAAGCCCGGCAATTGGCGCAATTGCGATCCCGGCGGCATCCAGACCCTATCGGTGCCGGATCCGGTTTCCGGGCGATCCTATGACGTCGAGATCAGCCTGCCGCCCGACTACGACGCCGATACCTCGAAGCGTCACCCGGTTCTCTATCTGGCCGACGGCGGCCGCGCGACCCGGCCGCTGACCTGCCTGGTCAAAGCCCTTTACAGCAAGGGAGAACTGACCGAAGAACCCATCATCGTCGGGCTTTCCTATGCAAAGGGAGAGACCCTGGAGGTAAGCCGCAAGCGCGACTATACCCCTGTTCCTCTCAAGCCTGGTGATACCGCCTATGGCGGCGGACAGGCCTATCAGCTTTATCTGCGCGCCACAGTGATCCCCCATGTCGAGAGCCTGTATCGCGTGGACCCCGGCCAGCGTCTCTACTGGGGACATTCCTATGGTGGTCTCCTGGGCACCCGCATCCTGCTGACGGAACCGGGCCTGTTCAAGACCTACATTCTCGGAAGCCCGTCGCTCTGGTTCGCGGATCACGCCATTCTGGCGCTCGAAGCCGACTATGCCAAAGCCAACAGCGACCTGAAGGCCGATATCCTGATGTATGTCGGCGGCGAGGAAGTCAGCCGCTACGACCCGGGCCGGCGTGGCCAGACCAGGGACATGGTCGGCGACATGAAGGCGTTCGAGGCGCGGCTGAAGCAGCGCAGCTTCCCAAGCCTGTCCATCCGCTCCCTGGTGGTGCCGGGCAAGAACCACCGGAACACCATTCCGCCCGGCTTCACCTGGGCCATCACCTCGGTGCTCGGCGGCGGCGAGACGGTGCAGTCACGCCAGGGCGTCTTGCGATCCGCGGGAAGCGAAGGTCCGTAGAACGCCTGGTCGTTGTTTGTTCTTAAATCATACCATCTATGGTTGTAGATAGAGGTGGTGGCCGAAGGTCGATATCCCAGCCTTTCCTGATAGCGGCATGCATTCCGAGACTTGTCTTCCCCGCCTCGAACGTCCTGAAGCCGGCTGTGATGCGTCGTCCGGCTATTTCAACGCGGCTCCGACGCGGGTGTTTCCCTCGCTGGACCACCTGCGAAGGGCGATGACCTGGGCCAATGCCTCGGGTGGCCTGTTTCTCGACTACCTCTTGGAAGGGAACTATTTCGCGGGCAAGGCGACATGGGTCAATCCATCTGCCCCCGTACGCCAGGCCTATGAAGCCATGGTGGCAGCCAATCCCTTCTTGATCTCAGAAAGTCCCTATCAGCCCGCCTTTGCCCGCAAGGACGTGCGGGTGAGGGGGCAGAACAAGGTTTTCGTCGCACGGCTCGATACAGCCTGCGAAGAGGTGCGGCTGGTTGCCGGGGAGCACCGCAAGGCACGCGAGGCCGGTATCTGCCGGCCGAGGGCGATATTTGCCGGAGGTCCCGCCGCCAAGATCGGCGCCCTTCTGAGCGGCTTGCAGACAAACCCTGCCGACGCGTCGGACGTGGTGTTTGTGCTGGATGGAGCCGAGCAGTCCAATGAAAGCGGTTCGGCGAGTTACGAGCATGTCAATCATGCCAATGCGCTCAACGCCGAACTCGACAATACCGGGCTCGGCATTCTGGGTACCGCCCTCCGACGCGCCATCTTCGGCGAGGCGGATGCTTCGGTTGCCCTCGGCGTCGATTACAGGAAGGTCGACCTTTGGCCCCGCGGCGTCCGGTTGCGGGATTTGCCTGTCTATCTCCACAACGAATGGCACGGCTTGGCGCAGCGCGTTCGCAAACTCCTGGGATGGCCGACGGATCATCTGAAGAGCCGTTTGGCCAGCAAGGTTTCGACTCAGATTCTCGCCGAGATCGAGCGGCAAATGGAAATCCGGCTGCGTCTCGACCAGGAGAGTCCGCGTGCCGTCTTTCTCTATCTTTCGCGCAGGAACCATGAAGCTTCCCTGGTCGACAACCGCGAGCTTGCGGAGGATGTCGGCCTGGCGATCCAAAAGCTCGACGCGGCCAGCCTGGAGGCCTTCTATGGTCCCGCCATCCTGGATCGCGTGGTGTCAGGCGATCTCTTCCTGGACAATGGTTGCATTCGCCATGGTTTCGATCGCCTCTGCATGGATGCCATGGAGCGCAACGGCATCGAATGCCGGCACCGGCAGCGCCTGAGCCGGGTCTATTTCGAGGAGGACGGGCATGGCAAGGCCCGGGCGGCTGCGGTCACCGTGGAGGACATGAACACGGGAATGCTCTCGCATCTGGCCTTGGACCATCTGTGCCTCTCGCTCGGCCCGACGGCGACATTCCACTATGAGCCGACCGGCCACATGCTGCCGGCCCTGTCGGATCGCCTTGGCCTCGATCTGCCCGTTCCCCATCAGACCATCGCGACCGGCCTTTCGGCCCAGCTCCTGTTCAGGATCATCGATCCCGACAAGGTGCGCAACCTGCCTTTTACCGGAATGAAACAGACGCATTTCGTCGAGATCGGGCGAACCTCCAGCCATCTGGTGATGAAACTGACCTGCGGCGGCGTGATCGGCCTGCCCGTCTATAGCCGGAGCTATGCCATCAATGCGCTGGCGAGCATCCTCGCCATATTGACGCCGGAATGCGGCCTGGCCTTCGAGGACGTGATCTGCGCATGGCCTTGCACGCGAGGCATCAATGGCCCCAACAACGGCCAGATCGTCCGGCTCGGCGACAATGCGGTGGCACGCTTCGGCGAAGGGGGCACGGGCATGTCGAAAATGGGCAGCAATGCCCAGACCATGCTGGATCTGGCAGGAATGAAATGGCCGGTCTCACCGGAATTGCGGCTGGACCCATCCCTTTACCAGCATACGGTCATCGACCGTCGCAAGCCTGTCGCCAGGCGGCTGGGTCTGCGTTGAGCCACCCCGGCAACCGGTGGTTTCTCATGCACTTTCGAGGCCTCGGCCCATGGCGCTGACCACCAGGGCGATCTGTTCGCGCAGATAGGGCAGGGGCAACTGCACCAGCTTGCCCTCGAGGCCGAGCAGCACCATGCCATGCGCGGCCGAGAACAGGGAGCGGGCGAGCAGGGCTCTTTCGGCGGCGGCGAGGCCAGGCTGGAGCACGGCAAGGGGGGCTTCCAGATGCCTGAACAGGGCGTCCTGCCGGCTGAGATGCTCTTGCGGTAGTTCCTGCCCTTCAGGCAGGCGAAGGTCGAACAAGGCGTGCCAGCGCCCGCCATGCTCGGCGGCGAAATCGAGATAGCCGTTGGCGAGTGCGATCAGCGTGCGATTGGCGACGGCACGAGGGCTGCCGCCGTCTGCGGCGGCCGCTTCGGCTTGCCGTCCCAGAATGGCGTCGAGCAGGCCAAAGCTGCGCGCGTTGACGGCCAGGATCAGGGCGGCGAGATCGGGGAATACCGTGTAGATGGCACCGAGGGCACAGCCGACCTCCTCGGCGAGAGCCCGCGCCTTCAGGGCTGCGTGACCCTGTTCGGCGATGGTTTTTTCAGCCGCTCCGATCAGCTTGTCCCGCAGCTCTTCCCGTCTTGACTGGGCCTTGGTCATCCCCGATGCGTTCCTTTTGAACGTTGTTCAAAATTTTTCTTGAACGCAGTTCACGATTCGATTAACGTCCAGTTTGTGAACGTTGTTCATAACACGGAGAGCGTGATGTTCAAGACCATCGTGACTTTGTTCCGCGGTGCCGCCGCCGAAGCGGAGGACAATCTGATCGATCGCAATGCCGTGCGGATCCTGGACCAGCAGATCCGGGATGCCCGCGCCGGCCTCGAACAGGGACGGCGAGCCTTGGCGGTGGCCATCGCCCAGGACAAGGCCGAGGCGCGCAGGCTCGGCGATCTGCGCCGGCGCATCGCCGATCTCGACGAACGCGCCATCGAGGCGCTGCGCGGCGGGCGCGACGACCTGGCGGGGGAGGCGGCGGCCGAAATCGCCAATCTGGAAAACGATGCTGCGGCCATTGCTGCCGCCCAGGCGACGTTCGCCGCGGAAGCGGCACGGCTGCGCACCAAGCTGGCGGCGGCCGAGCGCCGGTTTCTTGAAATCGAACGAGGCCGGCGTATCACCGCGGCCGCCGAGACGGTGAACAAGCTCAAATCGGGCTTCGCCGAGGCCGCACCCGGTGCGGCCTTGACTGACGCTGAGAGAACACTGGTCCGCCTCAGGGAGCGCCAGGTCCATCAGGACGACGTGGACCTCGAGCTCGAGGCCCTCGATACCGGGGCGCGCTCGGCGGCGACAGCTGAAAAGCTCGAGGCGGAGGGGTTCGGCCCCTCGACGCGGACGACGGCCAAGGACGTGCTGGCGCGCTTGAAGGCACAAGCGGCACAGGCTGCCTGAACCGCCCTTCTTTCAACTTCTGAAAAATCGAGACAATCCCATGGAACAGTCGAACCTGATCAAGCACTCCAATGCCTGGGTGACCTTCACCTATGCCGCCTTCGCCGGTGCTGCCGGCATGGTCGGCCTCGGCATCCTGTTTCTTCCGGTCGATATCTGGATCAAGGCCTACCTGAGCATGGGCACAGTGATGCTGATCCAGACCTGCGTGACACTGACCAAGACCCTGCGCGACCAGCAGGAGGCCGGCCGGCTGCACAACCGCATCGAGGACGCCAAGACCGAGCAATTGCTGATGCGCATAGACCGCGCCAAGGATTGACGGGGGTGGGGGCGCGCGAAACGCGGTGGGCCGGGGCGCCCGCGCAGCCGGGGCTTCTCAACGTCCCTTGCCGACCTCCGCCAGATCGTAGGAGGTCGTCTGGTAGATCTCGTTGATCCAGTTGCCGAACAGGAGATGGGCATGGCTGCGCCAGAAATTGCGCGGCGGGAAGGATGGGTCGTCATAGGGGAAGTAGTTCTTCGGCAACTTGATCGGCACGCCCGACTCGACGTCGCGGAAATATTCGTCGGCCAGCGAGGTCGATTCATATTCGACATGGTTGAACAAATAGAGCCGGTTGCCCTTTTGCTCGTGGATGAGACACACGCCGGTCTCATCCGAATCCATCAGGATCTCCAGCTCCGGGTTCTTGCGCACATCTTCGCCACGCACTTCCGTCCAGCGCGAGACCGGGATGTGGAAGTCGTCCGAAAAGCCGTTCAGATAGATGGAGGCCGGCTTGCGGTTGTGGTGCTGGTAGACCCCGAAGGCCTTCTCGGTCAGGTCATATTTGGGAATTCGATGGAAGTGCCAGATCGCCGCCATCGCGCCCCAGCACACGTTCAGCGTGGAATGGACGTTGGTCGTGGTCCAGTCCAGGATCTGCTCGAGTTCCTTCCAATAGGTGACGTCCTCGAAGGGCAGCGTCTCCACCGGCGCGCCGGTGATGATGAAGCCGTCGAACTTGCGGTCGCGGACTTCCTCCCAGGTTTCGTAGAAGGCGAGCAGGTGGTCTTCCGAGGTGTTCTTGGCACGATGGCCGCCGACGCGGACCAGCGATAGCTCGACCTGCAGCGGCGTGGCTCCGACCAGGCGCGCCATCTGCAGTTCGGTGCGGATCTTGTTCGGCATCAGGTTGAGCAGGCCGATCTGCAAAGGGCGGATGTCCTGCCGGATGGCGGCCGTTTCCGTCATCACCCGCACCCCTTCGCTGACCAGGGTGGAGAAGGCAGGCAAAGTATCCGGAATCTTGATAGGCATGTTGCACTCGATCGACGTTGGGCCAGCCGGAAAGCAATGCGACAGGTCCACGGATGGAATGCATCCAGCGGCCCTTTAGCGAGTTGTTTAACGTGGCTGCAAGCCGGCCGGCCAAATCACCACGGAATGAGAGTTAATCCTGCGGGATCAGGAAATCAATGATGTTTCCTGGGAGCGCGGGCGAGGACGCCCGCGCTCGGCTCTACTCCGCCGCCTCCTTGACGCCGGGCACATAGTTCAGCACCGGCGAAAGCCAGCGTTCGGCTTCCTGCACCGTCATGCCTTTGCGGGCTGCATAGTCCTCGACCTGGTCCTGCTCGATCTTCGACACCCCGAAATAATAGGCCTCGGGATGGGCGAAATAGAGCCCGGACACGGAGGCGCCCGGCCACATCGCATAGCTTTCGGTCAGCTGCACGCCGATGCGGGCCTCGGCGTCGAGCAGGCGGAAGAGCGTGCCCTTCTCGGTATGGTCGGGCTGGGCGGGATAGCCCGGGGCAGGGCGGATGCCGCGATAGGGCTCGCCGATGAGTTCGTCGGGGGCGAGGTTCTCGTCGGCCGCATAGCCCCAGAATTCCTTGCGCACGCGCTCATGCATGCGCTCGGCGAAGGCCTCGGCAAAACGGTCGGCCAGCGCCTTTACCAGGATCGAGCCGTAATCGTCATTGGCGCGTTCGAAACGATGGGCGATCGCTTCCTCTTCCATGCCGGCCGTGACCACGAATCCGCCGAGATAGTCACCTTGCCCAGTCGTTTCAGGCGCGACGAAGTCGGAAAGGGCGACATTGGCCCGGCCATCGCGCTTGGTGAGTTGCTGGCGCAAGGTGTGCAGGCCAGCGAGCTTCCGGCTGCGGCTCTCGTCCGTATACAGATGTATATCGTCGCCGACGGCGTTGGCCGGCCAGAAGCCGATCACGGCCTTGGGATGGAACCACTTCTCTTCGATGATGCGGGCGAGCATCGCCTGGGCATCGTCGAAGAGCTGCCGGGCCGCCACGCCCTGCTTCTCGTCGGAGAGGATGGCAGGATAGCGCCCCTTGAGCTCCCAGGTCTGGAAGAAGGGCGTCCAGTCGATATAGCGCGCCAGCTCGGCGAGATCGTAATTCTCGAAGACCCGTGTTCCCAGGAAGGATGGTTTCGGCGCCGTGAAGCCGGTCCAGTCCACCTTGTGGGCGTTGGCCCTGGCCTTGGCGAGCGGCAGGCGCAGCTTGTCGGCCTCGCTGCGGGCGTGGGCCGCCGCGACCTTGGTATATTCGGCCTGGACGGTCTCGATATAGCCCGGCTTGATCGTCGGGGAGAGCAGGCTGGAGACCACGCCGACGGCGCGGCTGGCATCGGTGACATACACCGCCTGGCCACGGTCGTAGCGCGGATGCACCTTCACGGCGGTATGGACGCGGCTGGTGGTGGCGCCGCCGATGAGGAGCGGAATGTCGAAGCCCTCGCGCTCCATTTCGGAAGCGACATGCACCATTTCGTCGAGCGAAGGCGTGATCAGGCCGGAAAGGCCGATGATGTCGACCTTCTCCTGCCGCGCGACTTCGAGGATCTTGGCGGAGGGCACCATCACGCCGAGATCGATGATCTCGTAATTGTTGCAGGCGAGCACGACGCCGACGATGTTCTTGCCGATATCGTGCACGTCGCCCTTCACCGTCGCCATCAGCACCTTCCCGGCGCTCTGGCGAACCTCGCCGCCATTGGCGGCCTTCTCGGCTTCCATATAGGGCAGCAGCACGGCCACGGCCTGCTTCATCACGCGGGCCGACTTGACCACCTGCGGCAGGAACATCTTGCCCGAGCCGAAGAGGTCGCCCACCACGTTCATGCCGGCCATCAGCGGGCCTTCGATGACGTGCAGAGGGCGCTCGGCCGCCTGGCGTGCTTCCTCGGTGTCGTCGTTGATGTGGTCGGTGATGCCGTTGACCAGCGCGTGCTCCAGGCGCTTCTCCACCGGCCAGGCACGCCAGGCCAGATCCTGCACCTTGGCCTCCTTCGTACCCGCGCCACGGAAGCGCTCGGCCAGCGCCAGCAGACGCTCCGTCGCGTCGTCGCGGCGGTTGAGCACCACGTCCTCGCAGGCTTCGCGCAGCTCCGGATCGATGGATTCGTAGACGGCGAGCTGGCCGGCATTGACGATGCCCATGTCCATGCCGGCCTGGATGGTATGGTAGAGGAATACGGCGTGCATGGCCTCTCGCACCGGCTCATTGCCGCGGAACGAGAAGGAGAGATTGGAGACGCCGCCCGAAATATGGGCATGGGGCAGGGTGGTCCTGATCTGCCTGGTCGCCTCGATGAAGGCGACGCCATAGCCGTTATGTTCCTCGATGCCGGTGGCGACGGCGAAGATGTTGGGATCGAAGACGATGTCCTCGGGCGGGAAGCCGGCCTCTTCAGTCAGGAGCTTGTAGGCCCTGGTGCAGATCTGGACCTTGCGTTCCAGCGTGTCGGCCTGTCCCTGCTCGTCGAAGGCCATCACCACCACGGCGGCGCCATAGGCGCGCACCAGCCGCGCATGATGCAGGAAGGCTTCCTCGCCTTCCTTCATCGAGATGGAATTGACCAGGGGCTTGCCCTGCACGCATTTCAGGCCGGCCTCGATGATCGAGAATTTCGAGGAGTCGATCATCACCGGCACGCGGGCGATGTCTGGCTCGGCCGCGATCAGGTTGAGGAATTCGACCATGGCCTTTTCGGAATCGATCAGACCCTCGTCCATGTTGATGTCGATGACCTGGGCACCGTTGGCGACCTGGTCGCGGGCGATATCGAGCGCGGTCGCATAGTCGCCCGCCGTGATGAGCTTGCGGAACTTGGCCGAGCCGGTGACGTTGGTGCGCTCGCCCACATTCACGAAGGGGATGGTGGCGTCGAGCGTGAAGGGCTCCAGGCCCGACAGCTTCATCTTGGGCTCGAACTCGGGAATGGGGCGCGGTGCGTGCCGTCCGACGGCTTCGGCGATGGCGCGGATATGCTCGGGCGTCGAGCCGCAGCAGCCGCCGACGATGTTGACCAGGCCGTCGCGGGCAAAACCCTCGATCTGCGCCGCCATCGCCTCGGGGCTCTCGTCATACTGGCCGAACTCGTTGGGCAGGCCGGCATTGGGATAGGCGCAGACGAAAGTATCGGAAACGGTGGAGATCTCGTCGAGATGCGCCCGCATCGCGTTGGCGCCGAGCGCGCAGTTGAGGCCGATGGTGAAGGGGCGGGCATGCCGCACCGAATGCCAGAAGGCCGTCGGCGTCTGCCCGCTGAGGGTGCGGCCGGACAGGTCAGTGATGGTACCGGAGATCATCACGGGCAGGCGCACTTGCTTTTCGCCGAACACCTCCTCGCAGGCGAAGATCGCCGCCTTGGCGTTGAGCGTGTCGAAAATCGTCTCGATCAGGATGATGTCGGCGCCGCCGTCGATAAGGCCGCGAATCTGCTCGGCATAGGCGATGCGGAGGTCATCGAAGCTGACGGCGCGATAGCCGGGATTGTTGACATCGGGCGAGATCGAGGCCGTGCGGTTGGTCGGGCCGAGCGCGCCGGCGACGAAGCGCCGGCGCCCGTCTTGCTGTTGCGCCTTGATCGCGGCGCGGCGGGCGAGGCGAGCACCGTCGCGATTGAGGTCATAGACCGCTTCCTGCATGCCGTAGTCGGCCTGGGCGATCGAGGTGGAGGAGAAGGTGTTCGTCTCCAATATGTCGGCGCCGGCCATGGCATAGGCGTAGTGGATCGCCTCGATCGCCGCCGGCTGGGTGAGGGTGAGCAGGTCGTTGTTGCCCTTGAGGTGGCACTCGCAGCCGACGAAGCGCTCGCCGCGGAAATGGTCTTCCTCGAAGCCGAGCCCCTGGATCTGCGTGCCCATCGCGCCGTCGAGGATGAGGATGCGCTCCCGCGCGGCGGCGGTAAGTGCGGCAAGGATCTCCGCACCCCGATCGGTTTGGGCAGGCGCGGCGAACAGGGCTTCGACCGGAGCGCTCATCACGAGCTCCTATAACGGAATTACGATATCAAGATATCCTTATATGATAACAATCAGGCAGGAGAGGTCAAGGTGAACTATCCTGGAAGCGCCGGTTTTCTGTCTGGGGATGCTGGGAGGCGGGAGAAGGGAAGAGAAGAGGCGGACGAGACGTCCGCGGTCCCAGCCGCGGTGTTTCCCGCGCAATACCGGCAAGGTTCCCGCCGGAATCGCACCGGCTGGGACCGCGGACGTCTCGTCC
>NZ_LYXZ01000038.1 GCF_001676615.1 Labrys sp. WJW
CCCCGTATACCCACCGCCGATGACGGCGACATCGGCGGTGGCCGATCCATGGAGCGGTTCGGTTTGCGGCGCGCCGGGAGCGGTCTTTTCCCATAGGCCATGGGAGCGCAGGTCGTTCAGCACGATAGGGTCTCGCCAAGAGATACGGTTGTTGCGCAGATGCCCGATGCAGGCGCTCTCATTCGCCACAGGCATGAGACCTAGCCCTATCGCTTCCTTCTGCGCCCCGATATCCATGATTGGGCAAGAGGACATTCCGGTTTGGAATGACCGGAGTCGGCAATCCCACGATGTGGCAAGCCATCTGCCCGAGTGCCAAGTCTGCCGGCCGAAGGAGAGGGGGGCGCTGCCGCCCTCCTGATCCATGAGGTAAAGATAAGATATTAATTCCAATATCTTATCTAAATTTCTTGAAATATTTTAGGGTCCTTGCTTTCAAGTGATGGTCAGGCACTCGCCTTGGTCACGATCGGTGCCGCCTGCATCTCTTTGTCCTGAGTCAAATCCTCGAGGAAAGCGTCGCACCAGTGCGACACGTCATGCTCGAGCAGGAAGTTCATCATGTTCTGCCAGCGCTCGCGCCGCTCCTGCAGCGACATGCTCAAAGCGCGAGCGATTGCGTTAGCCGTCCCTTCGGTATCGTAGGGATTGACCAATATCGCGCCGTTGAGTTCGCGGGCAGCGCCGGCGAAGCGCGACAGCACGAGCACGCCCGGATTGTCGGGATCCTGGGCGGCGACGAATTCCTTGGCGACCAGGTTCATGCCATCGCGCAGCGGCGTGACCAGGCCAACCCTGGCGATGCGGTAGAGGCCCGCCAGGATGTGCCGGCCGACCGAACGGTTGACATAGCGGATGGGGACCCAGTCGAGCGTGCCCATGGCGCCGTTCACCCTGCCGGCCTCCTCGGCCACCATCTTCTGCATCGTCTCGTATTCAGGCACCTCCGACCGGGACTTCGGGGTGATCTGCAGATAGGTGACCTTGTTGTGATAGCCCGGATAGGCGCGCAGGAAGCGTTCGAAAGCGTCGATGCGCTGGGTCAGCCCCTTGGAATAATCCAGCCTGTCGACGCCGATGATGAGGTCTCGGCTTTCGACGCTCTGGCGCGCCTTGCGCACGGCCGTGTTGCCGATCGCAACCTGCGCCATCTGCGCGAAGGACTTGGTTTCGATGCCGATGCCATGCACGGCGGCCTTGAAATGCAGGCCGTGATATTCGAACTGGCCCGCCCCCAGGTTCCTGGCGATGCCTTCCCGAGCGAGATAGCCTGCGAAATTGTCGAGATCGTAGTCGGTCTGGAAGCCGATGAGATCGTAGTGAGACAGGCCGCGGATGATCTCCTCATGCATGGGCATGGCGGCGATCACATCCGAGGGAGGCCACGGAATGTGCAGGAAGAAGCCGATGGTGTTCTTGATGCCCATCTGCCGCAATTCAAAGGCGAGGGGGATCAGGTGATAGTCATGCACCCACAGGATATCGTCCGGCTGGATCAAGGGCGCCAGGCGATGGGCGAACAAGCGGTTGACGCGAAAATAACCCGCCATTTCCTTGCGACCATATTCGGCAAGGTCGAGGCGGTAGTGGCAAATCGGCCAGAGCACCCGATTAGCGAAGCCGTGATAATATTCCTCGACATCCGTCTCGGTCAGGTCGGTCAGCACATAGGAAATGTTGCCCTGCTGCTGGAACCGGGGGGGAGGGGGCTCGGCACCGGGGCTGGATTTCCCGGACCATCCGAACCAGATGCCACCACGCTCCTGCAAGGCAGCGTTCAGGGCAACCGCAAGGCCGCCGGCAGGGGCGTCTCCGTTGCGTGCGGGAACGGGAACTCGATTGGAAATGACGACAAGTCGACCCATGGGAACTTTCGAATATTGATGATTGAATCGAATTAAGCTGCGGTGCGAGCGATCAGGTCCCGCAGAGCTGCTGGCGATGATATGAACGCGCGAGCACGCGTTTGGGTCCCGGCCGACCCGACACGGATCGACTGACCGCCGAGGCTGTTGACGGTTTCGAACATCGCCTCGTCGGTGAGATCGTCGCCGATCGCGAGGGGAATCCTGCCTTTGAACGGCGCTTCCTGCAGGAAGGCCTCCAGCGCCTTGCCCTTGCTGGCACGCGCGGGGCGCAGTTCGACCACCATCTTGCCGTGCTGCAGCGTCCAGCCGGGAGCGATGGGCGCGAAGCGCGACATCAAGGCCTCGACATCGGGCTTGCGGTCGGTCGCCAAGCGGTAATGCACGCCAACCGCCGCGCCCTTGTCCTCGAACACGACGCCAGGCCACGCGCCGGCCTCGTCGGCGATGTCGCGCTTGAGCTGCTCGAAAGATGACGGGACGGAGAGGCTGTCCACGGCGCCGGACGCATCGCGCCGTTCGGCACCATGCAGCCCGGCAATGGGAAAAAGATGGGGGGCGAACAATTCGTCGGCGAGCACGATGTTCCGGCCGGTGACCAGCGCCATGGCGCCGCCGAGATGCCGTGACAGGGCGGCGAGGTCATCCGGCAGAGTCGGCGGGACGAAGATCGACAGCGGGGTCGCGGCAAGATCGATCAGCGTACCGTCGATATCCAGGAAAATCGCCCATTTATCGGGCTCAGATAGGGCTGACGCAAAGACCGTCTCACCAGCCGAGGGCGAATTGCCAGGGCTGTCCTGACTGTTTCTTTCCTCATACATGGCCCTTTAGGTAGGCGCGGAGTGCGGCCAGGGCAAGGAAAAAAGCCTGAGCGAGACGGAGAAGCGTGGGCAGGCCATGGTCGCTGGCGTGCGAAACCAGGCTCATTTCCGCCGTACGTAGCGCTCCAGCACAACCGCTGGCAGATATCCCTCATGCTGAACCTGGCTCCAGGGCATATGGCGGAAGGACTTGCCCTGAGGCCGAACGAAGCCGTCGAACAGGGCGCCGGCGCAATCGGGCCCGGTATTTGGATTGCCGATGGTTACCAAGGCCTTCGGGTCCTGTTCTCGCAGCAGATCGATGAGATCCGCCACAGTCATCGGTTCCGGCAAAACCGGCATTTTTTTCCCCTCTCCAACCCAGAATGTGCAAAGACACTCCAGGCGCCCCCTCGGAGGGTGTATTACAATACCTCCGAATATCGAGATGCAACTGCTCCGATACATGGCGTACCAAAAAGTCCGACGCAACTAGGATATCCTTCAGGCGCCTTGCCTGAAAGGGGAATCACAACGACAGAATTCTTCCCATCTTCTTGGCAAGAAAGGAGAAAGTGCCGTTTCATCAGCTCGGTGGATGGTGCTGCTGATACTCTTCTCAGAACAAGCCGGCCGCAGTTGCGTAGACAAGCCGGGTTTGATTATACCTCTTGTCCATCGAATCAGATTTTCGACCATATGGTCCAGACCTGAAAAGGCGCCGGTTCGCGTTAAGGCGGAGTGCTCGACTTGACCGCGCTACGATCGCTAGTCGGCACGAGTTCCGTCGCGGTATCTACCAATTCACCGGCAAGAATAGCCGCTATCGTACAATATGCCTGCGCTCAGCGCAGCACCGCGCTGGCAAGCTGCGCGCGCGAGCGGACGCCGAGCTTGTCATAGATGGCCTGGGTCTGGTTGCGGATGGTGGCAGGCGCGCTGCCCAGCATCTGTGCCGCCTGCTTGTGGGTTGCTCCGCCGGCGAGCAGATGCGCCACTTCGCGTTCGCGCGGAGAGAGGCGATCGAGCCTCGACAGCAACGAAAGTTCCAGCCTTAGGAGACTGGACTGCCGGCCCGCTTCACGATCCTTGCGGCAGTTCACCGCCACGCCCTCGTGCTCGAACAGATGGATGCCGGGGTGCAGCGCGACCTGGCGGAGCGGCCGGGGCAGGCGATCGCCGCTCCAGCCGGGCCAGATGGTCCTGAGGAAGCCTTGGGCTTGATCCAGGCCGAGATGGGCGAAGCCGGCCTCGTCGACCACAAGCGTCGCGCGCTCGCCTGGTCCAGATGCGATGCGCCGTTCGAAAGTGGCCTGCAGGGCCAGGAACAGGTGGTCGACCGCGCATTGCAGGAGCTGCAGGTCTTCCCCGTCCCAATGGGGATCGAGGCAGCGGGTGCGGTAGACCGAGACGAAGAAGGCGGTGGCAGCCCCCGGCCGATTATGCATGGCGGAGGCCCATTTGCGGATGCCGTAGCGTTCCGACAACTCGGCCATCTCGTCGGTCTGCCGAGGTTGCCCGCGGTCGTAGATGCAGACCCTGCCGCGATCCCGGCGCAGGGCGGTGGCAACGAGGTCCTGGCTGGCCATGGTCGACCAGAACGGGGCGAAGCCCTCCGGCAGACCGAGCGTGGAGGAAGCGGGCACTGTGGTGCGGTCGTCCAGGAAGCGGGCCCAGCCATACCAGGCGCAGTCGAAACCGAGGAGGGGGCGCAGCAGCTCGAGAGCATGGGCCGCCAGGTCGAGATCGGCGTCCCTGTCGGCGCGCCGGCCGGCCTGGTGAAGATCGACCACGAATTGCGAGAACATGGACAGTTTGGAGGTCACATGCGCCGGCCCGGATGGAGGGTTATGTTTTCGTCATACTAACCGTGGACGATGCTCGTCACAAGGTTGCTGCCCGCCGCCAATAGTGCATCTGCACCATTCTCCCCGCCATGGCATGCGCTAGCCTGCCTGAAAACATGCAGACGAGGGAGAATTGTGATGACCACGGGATGGGTGTGGCATGAGCGTTTCGGCTGGCACGACACCGGCACGGCGGCCGGCTTCCTGAAGGGCGAATTCATCCAGCCCCTGCAGCATGTCGAGTCGCCGGAATCCAAGGCGCGCTTCGCTTCCCTGGTGGAGGTTTCCGGCATCGCCAAGGCGCTGAAGCGCATCGAGATCACCAAGGCGAGCGACGAGGACATCCTGCGCATCCATACGAGCGAGCACCTCGACAGGATGAAGGCGCTCAGCGCCGACATCCGTGGTGGTGACATGGGTGACGGCGTCTCGCCCTTCGGTTTTGCCGGCGTGGACCTGGCCTGCCTTGCAGCCGGCGGCACCATCAGCGCATTGCGGGCCGTGGTTGAGGGCGAGGTCGCCAATGCCTATGCGCTGGTGCGTCCGCCCGGCCATCATGCCCGCCCGGAGAAGGGCATGGGCTTTTGCATGTTCGCCAATGTCGCGGTGGCGATCGCCCATGCGCGCGCCAGGCTCGGCATCGAACGCGTGGCGGTGGTCGACTGGGACGTGCATCACGGCAACGGCACCGAAGCCTGCTTCGAGGCCGATCCCGACATTCTCACCATCTCGCTGCACCAGGACGGCAATTTCCCACCTGATACCGGCAAGGTCGGTGATCGCGGCGTCGGTGCCGGCAAGGGCTCGGCCATCAACATTCCTCTGCCCGCCGGCTCGGGTGAGGGGGCCTATCTCGATGCCTTCGACCGGGTGGTGCTGCCGGCGATCGCCCGTTTCAAGCCCGACGTGATCATGGTGGCAAGCGGGTTCGATTCATCCAATGCCGACCCGCTCGGCCGCATGATGCTGGTCTCCGGTTCCTATCGCCAGATGACCCGACGCCTGATGGATCTCGCCGCTTCGATCTGCGGCGGGCGCTTGGTGATCAGCCATGAGGGCGGCTATTCGCCCTTCTATGTCCCGTTCTGCGGCCTTGCCGTGGTGGAGACTCTCAGCGGCGTCGAGACGGGGGTCGAGGATCCTTACCAGGCGTTCTGGAAGGACCTGCCCGGACAGGAACTGCAGCCGCACCAGAAAGCCTTGGTCGACGCGGTGGTCGGAGCCTGCGGCCTGTAACCCCTGTGGCACCGATCTGACGAACAAAAAGAATGGCGCGTGACGGGGCTCTGTGCAGGGGCACGGCGACGCGCCACCCACCCCCACCCAGCAGGAGAATGTCGAGATGGGAGGACGAAATGGAGAGGCAAGCGACTGACTTTGGCCGCACCCGCCGCCTTTTGCTGTGGCTCAACCTGATCATCATGTTGTTTCCGCCGATCCATCTGGCGATGGCGCGCGGCAGCATCGGCATGGCGATGCTCTTCTTCATGGGCAGCGGCCTGTTCCTGGTCGTCAGCCTGACCTATCTGCACCGGGCGAGCCCGGATCGGGAAGAGGAGTAGGGCCATGGATTTCCTGATCGGCTACGGGCTGCTGGCCCTGTTCTTCATTGGTGTCGTCGTGGTGCTGGAGCGCACCCGCCAGCAGGGCCGCGACTTCACCGACTATGCGGTGGCGGGCCGCTCCTTCGGCTCGTGGTTCCAGACCATGGCCTTCCTCAACACCTGGCTGCCAGGGACGATCTTCATCGCCTTCGCCGGGCTTTCCGCATCCGCCGGAGTGATCGGCTACTACGTGATTTCCTATTCGCTGCTGGCCGTATTGTTCATGTTCATGATGGCGCAGCGCGTGTTCGACTGGGGCAAGGCCTTCAACCTGCGCACCCAGGCCGATTTCGTTGGCATGCGCTACAATTCCACCAGCGTGCGCGTGATCGCCGCCGTGATCGGCGTGATCTCGGCTTTTCCCTGGCTGGTGCTGGCCTTCCAGTCGCTCGGCCTCGTCTTCTCCTATCTGTCCTTTGGCGCTGTCACGCCGACGACGGCGGTTTTCATCGGCATCGCGGTGCTGGCCGTCCGGCAGATCTGGACGGTGCGGCTCGGCATGCGTGGCATCGTGATCTCGGACATGATCCAGGGCGTATTCGCCTACGGCGTCGGCGGGCTGGTGGCGCTCGGCCTGATCGTCTGGCTGATGTCGCAGGGGCTGGGCTTCGCGGGCTTGCCGGAGAGCTTCGCCAGCTTGCCGGGCCTGAACAGCGAGCTTGGCCCGCTCTATTATTTCTCGCTGGTCTTCACCGGAGCGATGGGCTCGTGGTGCTGGCCCGATATCTTCGTGCGCCTGTTCACGGCCAGGAGCGCCCAGGCGGTGCGCAACTCCGCCCTTAAGGCCGCGCCGTTCATGTTCGTGTTCCTCGCCATCATGCTGACGATGAGCATGCTGGCCTCCCAGCTGCCGGAGGTGGCGAAAGCCCCGGACAATGTCTGGTTCCTGACGGCCGGGCATGGCGGGCCGTTCGTGCTGGCGCTGGCGGGCGTCGCCGTGTTCGCCGCCACGGTCGGCAATGTGAACGCCATCACGGCGGCCGTCGGCACCCATACCGCCCAGGACATCATTCATGTCGGTGGTGCCGACGAGGCGACCAACACCCGCACCGCGCGCATCACGATCATCCTCGCGACCCTGCTGGCGGTGGCCGGGGCGGTGGCGACCGCCAATGTCACGGCCGGCCTGCTCACTCTGGCGCTCGCCTCCTATCAGGGCATCGTCCAGCTCGCCCCGGCGCTCTATCTCGGCATCTTCTGGCGCCGGGGCAATGCGGCGGGCGCCGCCTGCGGCATGATCGCCGGTTTTGCAGTGGCCGTGATGCTGCAGTTCCTCTATCCCGTCGCCATTCCAGCCTTGGCCGGGATGACCTCGGGCGTGGTCGGCCTGATCGTCAACACGCTCGTCTATGTCGCACTGTCCTATGCCCTGCCGCAGGACGAGGCCGAGCGCCGGCGCATTGCCCGGCTGTTCGACGGCGTGGCAGAAGATTCGGCTGATGAGCTGCCCGTCGGGCAGACCCAGGCGCGGCCCATCTGATCCAACCGTGGTACCCCGCGCCATCTCTTCCTGGTGCGGGGACCTTATCGCGGCGCTCGTTCAAGGCTCCCGGCGGGCGGTGAGCAGGGGATCCTTGAGGGCCCTGATCCACCTGCGGCAGCGTTGCCGATCATGGCGCGGTTCGCCTCATCCCCAAGATCGAGCCTGACGCAGGTCCCGTCCGTCACCCGCCTGCGCAACGCCTCGGGATGGCTGTGGTCCAGACGAAGTCGGCCTTGGCGGTGGTTCGATTGCAGCCGTGTTCGTGACAGATTGAGTTCACGTGCCAACAGTCGATCGAGGCGGATCCCGACCGGGAGATCGACGACGAGTTCGACAAGCAGGATCGACCAGTCATCGGCTCGCTCGAGCACCTGCCTGTCGATGTCGATCTCGGTCGATTCCTCAATATGGAAGGCATGCGATCGCAAGGCCGTGAGATCGAAGGCCTGGCGACGGATCCAGGCAGATTCGTTTGCCTGCAAGGCGGCGAGAACGTCCGGTGGGATGTCCTGTACCGGCCGACGCTCGAACAGCGGTCTGTTCCAGGTCTTGTCGCAAACCGTACATTTATAGATGAGCCAGGCATCGAGCCGGCGGCCATTGGCGTTGAGCCTTGCCTTGCCGCTGCTACGGAACGGGCGGGCGATGCCGCATCCGGCGCAGGCCAGCCAGGGTTGTGGCGGGATTTGAGGCGTAATGGTCCAACGGACCTTGAGGAGATTGCACATACCGTCTCGGTCTTCCGTGAGGAAGTCCACCGGGACGGCGATCGGAGCGGCCCGTGAACGGGCGCGGCATGGCGATGTCTGCTGGGAAAGGAGTTGGGGCAGCGGTCAGTGCGCAGGGCACATTCGGACAAGCCAGACCGGTCTCGGACCACCACCCAGTGAACATGATCATCCGCCGGGCTGCCGGCTGGCTGCCCAAGTGGATGGGATGGAAAGGAAGAGACCGGTATTTACTTAGGCAAGATCGAACCTCGGCGCCCCAACGCTTGTCGATGACGTGCGTAATCGACCGGAAGCTTTCTGGCAATCTGGCAGTGATGAAAGGGCAAAAAGAAACCGCCGCACCATCCGAAGATGTGCGGCGGCTGCCCGACGTCGATTGCCGGCAAGTCCGCTGGTCAGCGCTCCGTGCCTGCGGGCAGGGGGAGCGGCTCGGCCTTGCCGACGATGAAGGCATAGGAGAACGCGCCCAGCACGGCAAAGCCGGCGGCCAAGGCAAAAGCCGGCGTGTAGTCACCGTGGAACATGTCGAGCAGGAAGCCGAACATGAAGGGGCTGATGATGCCGGCAATGTTGGAGGCGAAGTTCTGGATGCCGCCGATCGAGGCGACATGGCGCGAACTGGGCGCCACGTCGGCGGGCAGGGACCAGATCCCGGTCGCGGCGATCGCCAGGCTAGAATAGGAAATCGCCAGGAAGAACAGCGCCAGATAGATGGAGGAGGCGAAGGCGGCGGGCAGGATGGCAGCCCCGCCCAGCAGGCCGCCGACCATCACCACCTTGCGCACCTTGGTGACGTTGGCTCCACGACGGATCAGGCTATCGGCATAGGCGCCGGCAATCCAGGCGGTTACCACCGCGGCAAGGCCGGGCAACATGCCGAGCGTGCCGAGTTCCTTCAGATTGAGGCCGCGGGCATTCTTCAGATAGTCGGGAAACCAGGTCAGGAAGAAGTAGATCACGAAGTTGAGGCAGAAAAAGCCCAGCATCATGCCCCAGACCGTGCGGTAGCCGAACAACTGCGACCAACGGATCTTGGTGGCCTCGCTGTCGTCATTGGCCTCGGTACGGCCGCCATTGTCGGCGATGTACTGGCGCTCCAGGTCGTTGGCATCGCTGTGGTCGACCGGATCGCGATAATACCAGTACCAGACGAGCGCCCAGACGATGCCCAACGCGCCGAGGATTACGAAGGAATAATGCCAGGTAGCCACCAGGAGGAGGCTTGTGACGATGGGCAGCGAAAGCACGGTACCGACCCGAGAGCCTGAATCGATCACCGCGGTGGAGAAGGCACGCTCGCCCACGGGGAACCAGCGCGAGGCTGCCTTGGTGGCTGCCGGATAGGCCGGCGCCTCGCCGGCACCCAGCATGAAGCGGAAGCCGAAGAACCCCCAGAAGCCGCGGGCGAGGGGGGTGAGCGCCGTGAAGATCGACCACCAGATTGCCGCGATGGTGAAGGCCCGGCGCGAGCCCACCTTGTCGGTGAACCAGCCGGCGATCAGCATCATGCCGTCATAGGCCCAGAAGAAGGCGCCGAGGATGAGGCCCTTCTCGGTGTTGGTGAGATTGAGGCCAAGATCGGCATCGATATAGGGCAGCGCCACGCTCATATTCGCGCGGTCGAGATAGTTGATGACCAGGCCGGCGAAACACAGGGCCAGGATGATATAGCGGGTCCGAGAGGCACCAGGAGGTGCCTTCTGGCTACCGGCCCGGGCAGGCGAGCTGGCGGGTGTCGTATGCATGATCGGGGTCCTCCTCCCGTGAGCGTTTGTTGGTGGCGTTCGTCACGACCTTTCTGAGTGGCCGCAATTCATTCCGAGGGCGGTTCGCATAGGCGGCGAGCCGCGAGCAGGACCCAAGTCCTGGAGATGGAATCAAGCACGATCCGCCGGCCTGCCTGATGAAGAAGGGCGGGGGTATCTAGACGAGTGTTGAAAGGTGATCATGCTTCACGGCGCGTACAAACCGCCGACCGGCATCGAAGAGGCCCGCAACCAGCGTATATGCCGGCTTTGCCACATTTTCCTCCCGTCCCAACTTTGGTCGAAACCTTTAATGATTGCGCAATCATTTTGCAAGTTCTATCTTTATGATGGGAAACGCCATCGGGGCCCTTAATATGAAAAAACCCAAGAAACGTCTAGGTAAGAAACGCATAACATTGGTCGAGATTGCCGAGGTCGCGGGAGTTAGCGCTATCACGGTGTCGCGTGCTCTTCGCAATCCTCAATCCGTTTCTCATGAGCTCAGGCAACGCATCCAGCAAATCGTCGACGATATCGGATATGTGCCCGATCCCGCGGCAAGCGCGCTCGCCTCGGCCCGGACAAACGTCATAGGCGTGCTCATTCCTTCGGTGACCAACAATGTGTTCGCGGAGGTGATGCGCGGGATCTATGCCGAGGCAGAGACCACCACCTTTCGAGTGCAGCTGGGCAATACGCGCTATTCCCTGATCGAGGAGGAGAGATTGCTGCGCGTCTTCCTCAGTCAGCGTCCGGCGGGCCTGGTCGTGGCAGGCATCGATCAGTCGGAGGCAGCCCGTACCCAGCTCCTGCAGGCCGACTGCCCGATCGTCCAGATCATGGAGGTCGGCCATGATCCCGTTGATATGATGGTCGGCTTTTCGCATCATCGCGCCGCATTCGCTGCCACGAGGCATCTGGTCGAGCGCGGCTATCGGCGGATCGCTTTTCTGGGCGCGCGCATGGATCCGCGCACGCAGAGGCGCCTCCAGGGCTTTGTCCAGGCGCTGGACGAAGCCGATATATTCGATGAAAAGCTCATCGTCACGACGCCCCGGGCCTCCACCGTGTCGCTGGGCTGCGAGTTGATGTCCGAATTGCTGGCGCGCGCACCCGACGCCGACGCCGTGTTCTGCAACAATGACGACCTTGCGGTCGGCGTTCTCTTCGAGGCCCAGCGCCGCCGCCTTGCCGTCCCTCAGCAATTCGGCATTTGCGGCTTCAACGACCTTGAAATCATGGCAGTGGCCAATCCCGGCCTCACCAGTGTCAGGACCCATCGTGAAGAGATGGGCAGAAAGGCCATGAGAATGCTGATTGACAGGATCGGTGGAAAGCATGTCGAACCGCGGTTGATCGATCTGGGTTATGAACTGGTCGCGCGCGAGAGCACGGCCCGCAACAGGGGCGTGCCAACTCCTGCCTGAGGGCTCGATCGGCGGCTGAGCTCTTGGCCAAATAGGCTCGTGGAGCCAGCCGCTACTGCGTCAGCCGGCAAAGCGATAGTGCTGCAGGGATGCCGGTTTCATCTCGATCGAAAAGCCCGCGGCGAGGGGGGGCATATAGGCGGCGTTGCGGACGACGCAAGGCTCCTTGAAATGCTCATGCAGATGGTCGACATATTCGATCACCCGGCCTTCGCGCGTGCCCGACACGCAGACGAAATCGATCATCGACAGGTGCTGAACATATTCGCACAGGCCGACGCCGCCGGCGTGCGGGCAAACGGGGAGATCGTACTTGGCGGCCATCAGCAGGATCGCCAGGATCTCGTTGACCCCGCCCAGGCGGCAGGCGTCGATCTGCACCACGTCGATAGCGCCGCGCATGATGAACTGCTTGAACAAAATGCGGTTCTGGCACATCTCGCCGGTGGCGACCTTGACGGGTGCAACGCCCGTCCGGATCTTGCGGTGGCCCTCGACGTCATCAGGGCTGGTCGGTTCCTCGATGAACCAGGGCCTGGCGAAGGCGAGTTGCCGCACGCTGTCGATCGCCTGGTCGACTTCCCAGACCTGATTGGCGTCGATCATCAGCTGGCGATCCGGGCCAATCACTTCGCGGGCGATGCGCAGGCGGCTGATGTCATGCTCGATGTCACGGCCGACCTTGAGCTTGACGTGATTGAAGCCGGCATCGACGGCTTCCTGGCACAGCCGCCGCAGCTTGTCGTCGTCATAGCCAAGCCAGCCGGCCGAGGTGGTGTAGCAGGGGTAGCCTTCGCGCTCGAGGACGGCGATGCGCTCGGCCTTTCCGGTTTCCTTGTCGCGCAGCAAGGCGAGAGCCTCGTCCGGAGTGATGCAGTCGGTCAGGTAGCGAAAATCGATGGCGCGCACGAATTCCTCGGGCGACATGTCGGCGACCAGGCGCCAGACCGGCTTGCCGGCCATCTTGGCAATCAGATCCCAGACCGCATTGACCACCGCGCCCGTGGCCAGGTGAATGGCGCCCTTGTCCGGGCCGATCCAGCGCAGCTGGCTGTCCGAGGTGACGTGCCGCCAGAAGGCGCCGAGATCCGCGCGGACGTCTTCCAGGGACAACCCGACGACCAGATGGCGCATGGCCTTGATCGCAGCGCAGCAGATCTCGTTGCCGCGGCCGATGGTGAAGGTCAGCCCGTGCCCTTCGAGGCCTGGCCGGTCGGTCTTCAGGATGACATAGGCAGCCGAATAATCGGGATCGGGATTCATCGCATCCGACCCGTCGAGCTGCTGAGAGGTCGGGAAGCGCAGGTCGATCACTTCGATGTCGACGATCTCGGTCATTGCGTGTCCTCCGGTCGGATGATGGTCGCTACTGCAGGTCTCGACTGTCGTCGATTTCGCTCAGATCGTCACGCCGCCATCCACCAGCACGGCCTGGCCGGTGACGAAGCGGGATTCATCCGAGAGCAGGAAGACCACCATCGGCGCGATGTCGTCGACATTGGCGAGCCGGCCCATCGGCTGACGGGCGATGAAGTCTTTCTCGGCCTGGATCGGATCGGCAGAGGCTGCGATCCGTCCCGTAGCGAAGGCGTGTCGACCGTACCGGGGCAGATGGCATTGCAGCGCAGACCTTGCCGGACATGGTCGGCGGCGAGGGCCTTGGTCAGGCCGATGACGGCGGCCTTCGAAGCGCCATAGGCCAGCCGATTCGGGAAGCCCTTCACCGAGGAGGCCATCGAGGCCATGTTGAGAATGGCACTCGAGCCCGTCTCGCCCGCGCCGTGCAGAAGGCCCGGCAGCAGGGCCTTGATCAGGCGGAACATGCTCTTGACGTTGAGATCGAAGCTGAAGTCCCAATCCTCGTCGCTACATTCGGAGATGCTGCCATTGTGGACGAAGCCGGCGCAGTTGAAGAGGCCATCGAGACTGGGCACGGACCGGCCCAATTCGGCGATCGCGGCGGGATCGAGCACGTCAAGCGGGCGCATTTCGATACGGCCATCCGCCGCAGCGAGGGTTGCGAGCGCCTGCTCGTTGAGATCGGTGGCGATGACACGGGCTCCCTCGGCGGCGCAGGCGAGGGCCGAAGCGCGGCCGATGCCTTGCCCGGCAGCCGTGATCAGGATGCGTTTGCCGTCCAGACGCATGAGGCGATCTCCCGTTGAGTTCATGTCGCTGCGTGCAGCCTGTTGTTGACGGACCAAATATGAATAATATATTCATATGTCAACAAAAGAGAAGGAAACGCTTTGCCAAGGCCGCCGAGAGAGCAGGAGGAGGGTACAAGCCGGGAGGCTCTCTACCGGGCACCGGCGCTGGATAAGGGTCTGGACATCCTGGAGCTGCTGGCCAGCCGCCCCGACGCATTGACGCGAGCGGAAATCGTCAAGGAGCTCGGCCGCGGCGCCAGCGAAATCTACCGCATGCTCGAACGACTGGTGGCACGCGGCTATGTTTATCGCTCGGCCGAAGGCGACCGCTTCGCCCTGAGTATGAAGCTATTCGTGCTGGCACAACATCATCCGCCCATACGCCGGCTGACCTCGCGGGCCTTGCCCCTGATGGATCGGTTCGCCGAGGAATCCGGCCAGTCCTGTCATCTCGTCATGCGGGAACGCGACGAAGCCGTGGTGGTGGCCCACGCGGCGGCGTCCTCGGACTGGGTCTTCACCGTGCGCGTGGGCACGCCGATCGATCTGTTGACCACCGGTTCGGGCCAGCTTCTGCTGGCTTTTCAGGATCCGCTGGCCAGGGCGGAATTGCTGGTCCGGTGGAAGGGGAGCGAGAAGGCGGCTATATATGCACAGCTCGAGGCGCAGCTTTCTGCCTATCGCAAAGCTGCGTGCCGCATCGCCGAAAGCCAACAGATCTTCGGCGTCAATGATATCAGCGTGCCCATCCTGTCGGCCGAAAGACACGCCCTGGCAGTGCTCACTTGTCCGCATATCCGCCGAACGACCTCGGAGCAACTCGATGTCGAGCGCACACTCGTTCTGCTGCAACGGATGGCTGAAGCCCTCAGTTTATAGTGAAATTTTAAAAAAATTATGTAATATTCTGTAAAACAACATATTTATTAAAGTCTGTATGCTAGGTGCGGGTCGATATTCCGAGCAAGGTATCCATTCGCTGATGCTTTGTGGCGAGCCTGGCTCACTTGGCACGCTCCCTGCAGCCGATGCGGCCGACAGAGCGTGTGGACGCCGACAAATCGTTGAGGCTTCAATTTGGAACCGGCCCGGTTTGCAGGATCCGGGGCCCGTTGCCGGTCAGTGAGGTCGCGCAATGGGTCGACACATAGTCTCGCGAACCGCCGATACCGCGTCCAACGCCTGGCGTGAATCGATCCCGATCGATTTGATCTGACATTGATCATCCGGCGATCATCCGGCCCGGATCGGGCAACGAGACGCTTGCAGGAAGGGAGAAAAGCCCGGTTTATCAGGTCTTTGGGCCGGTTGGGGGATGGGTTTATGTTCCATAAGATATGTTATGCGAATAAAGTCCAGCCGTCATGGAAGGGTCGTGCCCCTCCTCATTGGACGGGTTCCCTTTTCAGAGGCGCGGCCTTGGCACGTAACAGCTTGCGAAGCGATCACCGTCGAGGCGATACAGGTCTAGGATTTGCCGGCGTCCTTGCCAAACACGAACTCACCCGTGGTGCCATCGCTCAAGGTGAAGGAGCCAGACCCGCTCATTAGACTTGGCCCATTGTGAACGGCGGCGTAGCCTTTGCGGCCATCGCTGCAAAGAACCGGAACATAGATCCGTTCCCTGACGCCCGACAGAGCATATGTACCCGAGCACGAAAACCTGCCATTGCTCACCGAATAGGAGCCTTGGGTTTGCTCTATACGGACAGATCCATGCAAAATTCCACCGAGTCCCTTGCTTATGACGGCAACAGGCAAACTTTTTACCGTTCCTGGGGAAGTTCGGATCGGAGTTGCACAGCCCCCAAGATTCGTCGCAACAAGAATCGTGGTAATAAGAAGATACGCAACGGCAGGATGAAGGCGCATGAGACCCCTCGAGCAAGAGCGAGGGTGAATTAGTACGATGACTGATATCGCAGGGGCAACTGGCTCCTATCGCATTTTGATCTGTGCCGCGCCTGAGAAGTAATGGACGCAGTTTCGAGAACGGGCGGCGCCGATGTCGCCGCCCTCGCCTGGACGGCTTATTTGCGGAGTTCGGTCCAGATCTTCTTGTAAAGCGCGTCGACCTCCGGCGGGCACATCAAAGCCACGGTGCCGTGCGCCTTGGCTTCCGCGGGAACGACGATCTCCTGAGCGTCCCTCATTTCGGCCGGCATGAATTTTTCCGAACCCGCGATGCCGTTCGCATAATGGTGGAAGACCGAGTTCAACGCGGCGTTTTCGGGATCCATGATGAAATTCTGGAACAATTTGGCGTTGTCGACATTCTTGGCCTCCTTCAGCACTGCTACATTGTCGGACCAGTAGGTAAAGCCTTCCTTGGGATAGCCGTAATGGATCTGGGGATGCGCCAGGCGCGTGCGCAGGGCCGCGCCGTTCCAGGTCAGCGAGGCCTTGAAGTCGCCTGCCCCCATCTTTTCGATGGCATTGTATTCCATGGCGATCCAGTTCGGCTTGGCAGCCGTCAGAAGGTCGCGGGCTTTCTTCAATACCTGCTTGTCGCCGGTGCATTGCTCGCCGCCGACATAGCGGATGGCGGCCGTAATGACGTCCTTCATTTCCGGAACGACGTTGACCTTGCCCTTCAGCTCGTCCGGCGTCTTGAAGATGATATCCCAGGTGTTGATATCGCCCTTGTAAGTGTCGGTGTTGACCACGACGCCGATCGTGCCCCAGGCCCAGGGCACGGAATATTTGCGGCCGGGGTCGAAATCGGGATTGGCCCATTCCGGCGTGACGTTCTTGAAATTCTCCATCTGGCCAGGATTGGTTTCCAGCAGCAGTCCCTCCTTGATCCAGATCGGCAGATATGTCTGCGAGGGCACGACGATGTCGAAGCCGGAGCCGCCCTGGCGAGCCTTGGCCAGAGCCGTATCGTTGGAGTCGTAGTCGGTGATGGTGACCTTGACCTTGTATTGCTCTTCGAACTTCTTGATGAGCTTGGGGTTGGTGTAGTTTCCCCAATTATAGATGTTGAGCTCGCCTTCAGCGTGAGCAACACCGGTGATGGCAAGAAGCACCAGCACCGATTTCGGAATGGACCATTTCAAATACACGGGGGATTCCCTCCAACACATTGCTCGACCTATCTGCCGCGAGGGCCCCGAACAGTCCAGAGGCCCAGCGCATGACTGTGAAGATATAGTCTGATCGGCTACGAACTCGACGGTCTATTGGAGCCACAAATCCGGGAGCACCGTGTCGCGTTTGCCCCAACGCGCCGCGAGCTCAAATGCCCCAGCAACCGATGCCGCGGCCAGCCTGCCACCTTCGTAGTCAGTAATTTGTTATATGAAACAAATTGTTGAATTAATTCATTGAACTGATATCTGATATTTAAAGGCGAGGAAATGGCGGAGCGGATTGCCCCTAGCGCCCAAATCCAGCCAAGGACGCATAGCCGCGTACGACGCGCTCACGCTCCTCATGGGTTGCGACGGCTTCGATGTCGTCAAAGCCGTCGGGCGCCCTGGCTTCCACCATATCGATCACGCCTTCCGGGCCGCCCCTGCGGTTCGCCAGGACGATCTTGGCGGTAACGGGCCGCCGTTCCGCATCATAGGCCGCCAAAGCCGCCTCGATTGTATCCACGGCACGGAGATGTTGCGACAAGGAGCAGGCATCGAGGATGGCCTGGCTCGCACCATTCGAGCCCACCGGATACATCGGATGGGCAGCGTCTCCGAGCAAAGTCACACGCCCGAACGACCAGCGTGGCAGCGGATCTCGATCACAATTGGGGTATTCGTAGAATGCGTCCGTACCCTGGATGATCGCGGCCGGATCGACATAATCGAGCTGGAAACGGTCGCGGACGAATGACAGGACCTCGTCGAGCAAGCCCGGCCTGCTCCAGTTCCCTAGGGAGAAGTCCTGCGTCCGGTCATGCCCCGCTCGGGCCATCACTGCCCAGTTGGTCAAGAGCGTTCCTGAATTTTGCTCATCTTTTTCAATGGGATAGAACACGAACTTGGCAAAGTTTCCCCCGGCGATCGCCATGGTGCGGCCGTCCTGCCATTTCGGCCAGGGGGTGGCCCCGCGCCAGAGCATGATGCCGCTCCAGATCGGCTGGCCCTCTCCGGGGTGGAGTGCGGCGCGCACCGCCGAATGGATACCATCGGCACCTACGAGCAAGTCGCCGATCGCGCGTGCCGGCCTGCCGGCACTATCCGATAGATGGGCCGTGACGGTATCGCCGTTCTGCTCGAATCCGTTCACGCGATATCCTGTGCGGATCACGCCCTTACCCATCCGCTCGATCACGGCTCGATGGATCAGGCCCAGCAGCTTGCCTCTGTGAATGCTGAACTGAGGCGCCGGAAGGCCCGCATCGATACCGCGCAACTCGCGCCAGACGACCTGCCCGAACCGGTTCGCGTAGATCAATTCGCGCGTCCGGATACCGGCAACATCGAGTTCGTCGATCAATCCCAGTTCCGTCAACAATTCAACGGCGTGCGGCAACATGTTGATGCCCACGCCCAGTTCACGAACCTCCTTCGAAGCCTCGAAAATTTCTACGTCGATCCCGACCCGATGAAGGAACAATGCCGTGGTCAGCCCGCCGATGCCTGCTCCCGCAATCAGTGCCTTCATCGTTCTTCTCCGTGTTGAGAATATCCATATGACAGCGGAAAACCTAACGTCTCAAGATCCAAGGTCATCGGTGGTTATCCGAGCCAGCCCGGCTTGCTCCCGCAGCAACGATCCTGGGCACAAATCTTCCCATTCTCCGCCTGTGCTTTTCTCGAAGACGAAGCGGCGCACGCTTTGCCGACATCTGGTGAGAGCTATTCTCACTCGTTTTGTGACAGAATGAATGATCCTCTTCCGTCGACGCAGGGGTAGCCAAGGGGGAGTTGGCAGGCTTCCGGCCCCCTACCCTGTTTCCCCTTTGGCCAGCATCGGTTGCCGCCTTGCGCGGCAGGATTCGGACAGGCCAGTTTGGCTTGCAAGCCGGAGGCATGACGGCATGGCATTTGCGATTAAAGCCGAGATACGGGATCCCGACGCGGCTAACTTCAGCTTCAATGCGCAGAAGACGATGTATGGTGGCAGGCATATCGCCGTGGGCGACATCATCTTCCTGTTTGCCAGCGAAAATGAAGGTGGCCGGGGGCTGTTCGCCCGCGGCATTGTGATCTCCATAGAGCCGATTGCCGGGAAACAACATGTGCCGCGACAAACCCCGCGTGTGAGCATTGTCGTGCGCCGCACGGCGTCCGCCCAAAGGCCGCTCGGGCGGCGCGAACTCAAGTCTTTCAGTACCTGGCAGGATGGCCAGCCCGGCACAGAGCTCAATTTCAAATTCTATCGGCAAGCGACGAACAAGATCGTCGGTATCTCGGACGAGGCGACGGCCTTTCTCGACCGTTTCTTTCGATACAGCGAGGAGGAGCCGAAGGACTCCTGAGATAATTGTTAAAAATCAATAGCTTGTCGAGGAGTTGTACTAATCTGGCAGCAGATGCGATGGCCTCGGAAAACTTGTGCACGCGGCTCGGCATCCAAGAATGCGTAATGACGCCCACACCGGCCGCTTCATGCTTCAGGTATGATCATCCTGTTCAGGCACTTGGCCAAAATAGGCATTGGTCAGAGCCACAACTTCTGTTCTGTTGCGGGCATTGAGGCGCTTCATGATGTTCCTGACATGCACCTTCACCGTGAACTCGCTCATCTCGAGTTCGGCGGCGATCGCCTTGTTCGGCAGCCCCTTGCGGATCAGGCCGATGACTTCAAGTTGCTTTGCCGTCACCAGATCGCGCAGCGATCTCCTGCCATCCGACAGGGGGGCGGCTGGGGTCCGAGACTGCATCACGCTGTGGGAGGGCACGAACATGCCGCCGCTACGCACCAGGCGAATGGCGGCAATGGCGACATCGACATTCGAATCCATCGCGATGAAGCCACTGGCCCCGTGCTCCAGGGCCTTCGAAACGTAGCCGGCCGATTTTGTATCGGAAATCACCACAACCCGAATGCCGGGTGCGGTGGCCAGTACTCGCCTCACCATTCGCTCGACGGCGATCGTGGTCTCCCGCGTGCCCGTGACGCACAACAAGGCGACGGAGGCCCCCTGCCCCTGCCGGCCCCACTCTTCGACGTCGGCATAGCCCTCCACGGCCAGGCCGGTTTCCGAGCCTGTGAGGCAATGCATGAGGCAGGTTCGGGTCAAGGTATTGGCGCAGATCACGACGATATGGGCACTGGCGTCCCGATAGATCTGGGCCACAGGCGCCGACGCCCCATGATCGAGCGGGAGTTCGACAGTCACGTCCTGCTTGTCGGCGACCGGCTCGATTGGCTTGCGGGACGCTGAGAAAGATAGAGTCATATAGCGCGGTCCCAGCAGAATGGTGGAGACTCAACAAAGAGCGGAATCGCCGGCCCTTGCAGTTTCGCACAGCCATCGCCTCAGCAGGGCGTGAGGTTGCTTGAACGACAGCCCAATGTCAAATCCGAATATGAAATTGACATTTTAAAGCTCGTGGGTAAAAAGTTACTTCTCAGAGACAGTATCCAAGCTTTCATGCCCAGATCCCTGCACGCCCGCCGTGTTTCGTCAGACAGCCAGGAACGTGGCGTCAAGACGCGCCAAAATCTGATCGAAACTGCCGGGCGGGTCTTTGCCGACAAGGGCTATCATGCGACGACGAGCCGGGAAATTTGCGACCTGGCCGGCGTCAATACCGCGGCGGTAAACTATTATTTCGGTGGCATCCGGCCGCTCTATGAAGCGGCGGTATCGGAGGCGCGGCGCGAGGTCGTCATCCCGCCCGAGGCCTTTGCAGCCATCCTGGAACATGAAGAGCCCCTGGATCAGCTCAAGGCCTATTATGGCTTGATGGCCCGGCGATTGCTGTCGTCCGCCGAACGCTCATGGCAGATCAGGCTGGTCACCCGTGAGATGGTGATGCCCACGATTTCCGCGCTGATCGTGGACGAGGACTTCATGGCGCCTCAGCTTCATTGGCTGCGCGACCTGCTTGCACGCATGCTCAATCGTCCGCTGGACCACCCCGATATTGGAAGGGCAGAACTGGCGCTCAATGCCCCTTTCATGGTTCTGGCAACCGTGGAACGCGGTGTACTGGAAGCCATTGCCCCAAGCCTGGCGGAGCGTGAACGGGAGATCGAACCAATGTCCCGCGCACTGGAGACATTCGCGCTTGCCGGTCTCCAGGCCCTGGCGCGCAGATGCTCCAGCCACTAGCACATTAGAGCGTTTCCGATCGGGTTGAAGGGCGCCGGCTCTCCTATAGGCCGGTTGCCGTAGCAGCTCGATTTCGACCGGACCTCTTGGCTTCATACATCGCCTTGTCGGCGGCCTCGATCAATCTTTCGGGCTGGTCGTTGCCAGCGGGAATGTGGGTTGCCCCACCAACGCTGATGGTGACTTTTTCAGCGATCGGCGAGGCTGCGTGTGGCAGCCCGAGCCCCTCGATGGCCTGCACCACCTTCTCCGCGAGAAAGGCGAGATCATCAGCCAGGGTTTGCGGCAGCACCACGGCGAATTCCTCGCCCCCCATGCGTACCGCCAGGTCCTTCGGGCGCTGGAAGGTGCTCCTCACCGCCGTCGCCACAGTTTTCAGCACCTCGTCGCCGGCAAGGTGGCCGTAGGTGTCGTTGTATTGCTTGAAGTGATCGACATCGATGATCAGCAGCGAGATCGGCTCCCTCGCGCGCATGGCCTGGCGCCATTCCGTATCGAGATATTGATCGAAATAGCGTCGGTTGCTGAGACCGGTCAGACCATCGACATTGGTCAGGCGCTGCAATTCGAGATTGGTCTCCATCAGCTCCTGCTGGCTTCGACGCAGGGCGCGATAGGCCTCGTCACGCTGGATCTGGGTCAGATAGGCAGCCGAATGGTAGCGGATACGGGCAATCAGCTCGATCCGGTCGGGCAGCTTGACGAGATAGTCATTTGCGCCGATGCGAAAGGCCTCGCTCTTGACGGTCGCCTCCTCCTCGGTCGAGAGCACGATCACGGGAATGGCCTTGGTGGCGGGATCGGAGCGATATTGGCGGACCAGCGTCAGGCCGTTCACGTTCGGCATCACCAGATCCTGCAGGATCACCGTCGGTTTCACCCGCTTGGCGACGGCGAGGGCTTCCAGCGGATTCGAGCAATAATGCAATTCGATCTCGGTCTCGTCGATCAGCGCTCTGCGAATGGCTTCGCCGACCATGAGCTGATCATCGACCAGAAGCACCATGATCGACTGGTGGATAGTGTCGAGGGAAGCGGCGCCGTGGGATTTGACATCTGCTTGCTGGCTCATGGGGCAGTTCCTCTTCTCAGGCGCGGAGAGCCGAGCAGTTCGGTCAGACGCGGGGCAATCCTGTCCAGCGGCAGAATGTCCGTCGCGGCATCCAAGGCGGCGGCCGCCTTGGGCATGCCATAGACCGCGCTCGTGGCCTGGTCCTGCGCGATAGTGTGATGTCCAAGTTCGCGGAGCGCTTTCAGGCCCCGCGCCCCGTCCGATCCCATACCAGTCAACAAGACACCGGTCACTGGACCATCCCATAGACGCGCGACGCTGTCGAAAAAGACGTCCACGGACGGCCGATAGACCTGATCGATCGGATTGGGAGTATAGCCCAATTGTCGGTTCAGCTTGAAAACCAGATGATTATCGGTGCCGGCAACCAGAACCTGGCCCGGCAGGGCGCGGTCCCCTTCGCTCGCCAGCCGGACGGGAAGGGTGGAATGCTGGCTGAGCCAATTGGCAAGCCCCGGCGCAAAACGGGCATCGACGTGCTGAACGATCACGATGCTGGCGGCAAAATTGTCGGGCAGGCTCTTCAAGACCGTTGCCAATGCGGTGGGACCACCCGCCGAGGCGCCTATCGCGACCAAATGCCGGGCCTGCGGCCGCGAATTGTCGACAGGCTTTTGCCTTGCACTGCCTTCATTGACCAGATTGGCGATCATGTCGATCTTCGCCAGGAGCGGGCGCACGCCCCACCGCGTTTCGCGCGAGGCGAGCAGCGGTGTGTCGACCGCATCGAGAGCTCCCTCCCCCATCGCCGCAAAAACGCGTGCCGCGTTGGTCTCGACATCGGCGGTCACGATCAGGATGGCGCAGGGAGACTGCGCCATGATCCGGCGGGTGGCTTCGATCCCGTCCATGCGCGGCATGATCAGGTCCATCAGCACGAGGTCGGGTCGGTCCCGGCTGCACAGCTCCACGGCCTGCACGCCGTCGGCGGCGACCCAGGCAAGCTGATGCTGGGGCGCCATGGCGAGCACCCGGCGCATCGCTTCCACTGCCAGGGGCAGATCATTGACGATCGCGATCCTCATGCAACTGCCTCGCCAATCAAGTCCACCACGGCATCGATCAGAGTATCATCCTGGAAACTGCCCTTGGTAAGATAATAATCCGCTCCGGCATCCAGGCCACGCTGTCGATCCTCCGCCCGATCCTTGTAGGATACGATCATCACAGGCAATGATTTGAGGTCCGGGTCCTGCCGGATGCGGTGGACCAGTTCGATCCCGTCGATACGCGGCATGTCGATGTCGCTGATGAGGAGATCGAAGCGGCCATTGCGCAAGGCATTCCAGCCATCCATGCCGTCGACGGCCACTTCGACCTCGTAGCCGTGATGATCGAGCAATTTGCGCTGCAGCTCACGCACGGTGAGGGAATCGTCGACCACAAGCACGCGCTTGCGCCTTTCCTCCTGCCGGCCTGCCGACTTCCGCCCGATCTGGGCGAGTTGATCGGCGGAAGAGAGCTTCTCCATGGAGCGGATGATGTCCTCGACATCGATGATCAGGAGCGGCGAACCGTCCTCCATCAGGGCGGCGGCACTGATATCCTTGATCTTGCCGAGGCGCGGATCGAGCGGCTGAACCACAAGTTCGCGACCGCCGAGGAAGCGCTCGACCACCAGGCCATACATCGCGCCGGGGCTGCCGACCACGACGATGCGCAATTCGCCGTCTGCATTGTCCGCCGGCGTGCAGCCGAGCACCTGATCCGCGCCGACCAGACCGACCAGCTGTCCATCCAGGCTGAAATGCTGCCGTCCTTCCAGGGTCTGCACCTGATCGCCAGCGATCTTGATGGCGCGCACGATATGGGCGAAGGGAAAGGCGTAGGGCTCGCCGCCGATCTCCACGATCAGAGAGCGAACCACCGAGAGCGTGAGCGGCAGTTCCAGCTTGAAGCGCGTGCCCTCGCCGAGCTCGGAGGTTACCCGCACCAGTCCACGGACCTGGCGGATCATCTCCTGCACGACGTCGAGGCCCACACCTCGCCCCGAAATGACAGTGACTTCTCCTTTCATGGAAAAGCCGGGCAGGAACAGGAATTCAAGCAATTCCTGGGTACCGAGTTTGCCTGCCGTATCAGGGTTTGCGAGGTTGCGGGCAATCACGGTTTGCCGAATCCGTTCGAGATCGACGCCACGCCCGTCGTCGGAGACGGTGATCTGCAGCGTGCCCGCACGATGCGACGCTTCCAGGCGCACGACGCCTTCGTCGGCCTTGCCGGCGGCAAGCCGCTCGCCGGCGCTTTCGATGCCATGATCGAGGGCGTTGCGCAGCAGATGGCCGAGCGGAGCATCGAGCCTGTCCAGGATGTCCCGATCCACCAGCGTGCGCTCGCCGACGATTTCAAGCCGCACTTTCTTGTCGAGTTCGCGCGCAACGTCGCGCACCATGCGAGGATAAGCCGCGATGCCGTCGGAGAAGGGACGCATGCGCATCGCCAGCGCCTGGTCGTAGAGCCGGTGGGCGAGCGTAGTGGCTTGATGGTCGGTGGTTTCCAGCTCCCCCAGGCGTTGCGACAGATGCTGCCGGCATTCCAGAAGGCGCTGCTGAGCCTTGTCGAGAGCCATCTTTGCCCGTTCGTCCAAGGTATGGGTCGGCAGGATGGTGCGCAACGACTCCAAGGCAGCAGCGGCTTCGAGCTGAAGGCGCTTGAGACGTTGCAAGGATTGGCCAAAGGGCCCCAGCCACCGCGACTCGACCAGCGACTCGCCGGCGAGGTCGAGAAGCCGGTTGAGATTTTCGGCACTGACACGCAAGGCGCGGTCGGTCGAGGCAGAGGCCGTGTCGTCGATTGCCGGCACGGGCATGGGTGCAGGCTCGGATATCGGCGCCGGCGCTGGCGTTTGCGGGCCTGCCTGCGGCGGCTGGTTGAGTTCCAGCACGAACCGGTCAGCTTCGGCTTGCCAGGCCTCGTCGCGCGAGCCACTTTCGAGATCCGGCGATCTGGCAAAAGACAGGAGCAGGTCGACGCCGCGCAGGAGCACGTCGATCCGGTCATGATCCAGTCGCGCACCGCGCTGCTGAGCCAGGACGAAAAGATCTTCCATTGCGTGCGCAATCGTTACGGCAGCATGGATCTCGACGATGCGGGCAGCCCCCTTGAGAGAATGGGCAGCTCGCATGCAGGCCTCGATTTGATCGGCCCGCATCGGGTCCTTGTCGAGCGTCAGCAAGGCCGTCGTCAGGGCTTCGGCCTGACCTTCCGCTTCGATGCGGAACAAGTCTCGCATGGAGAATTGGCTGAGATCTTGGGTCATCGTGCCAATCCTCGACCGAGAGCCTCAAACAGAGCATGCTCGTCGAGCCGGCCGACAGCCCTGTCGCGCCAGGACAGCAATCCCCGGGTGAAACCGGAGCTCGACTGGGCCACAGTGGCCGGTACCGGCTTCAAATCCGCTTCCGTGTAGAGATGGGTGTACTGAACCTCGTCGACCGGAAAGGCAAAGCGCGAACCGGCGTGGTGGGCGACGATCAGCCGGCCCTGCGGAGAATTCTGCTCCGCGCCGATGAGCAACTGGGCGATCGAGACGCAAATCACCAGTTCGCCCCGCACGTTGACCAGGCCGAGCAGCGCGGGATTGCGCCGATGCGGCAGCGAATGAATGGGGCGCAGGCCGGTCACTTCGTCCAGCACCAATGTGGGCAAAGCGAACCATTCGCTGCCCAGGCGGAAGACCAGCACCGATTGCGAATGCGACGAACGCGCGATTATGCCCGTTCCGGCTGGTGCAACGGCGGCTTCCTCTCCCACGGGAATGTCGCGATCGAGCAGCTGAGAGGCCGCTCGCGAAAACACCTCGCAATTGTGGCAATGAGCATGACGCCGGAGTTCGGGGCATGACTTGTCGCCCCGCACACCGATCCGCTGCCAGCAATTGTCGATCGCCGCAGGCGCCGCCGCGGAGGGGACGTCGAAGGCTGGGCTCGTCATCGCGCTCTCCGTTTGTCCAGACGCCGCAGGCGCTCATCAAGCAGTTTGGCACCGCTATGGTCGCCCTGTTTCTTGAGCAGGAGGGCAAGATGGCCGAGCGCCTCCGTATTGGCGGGGTCCAGATAGAGGGCTTTGCGGTAATAGCGCTCTGCCGCGCCAAGATCGTTGGAAGCATCGCTGATCAAGCCCAGCAGCGCGAGAGCATCAGGGGTGGCGCCGTCCCGACGGATCAGCGCTTCGCATCCTAGCGCGGCCTCCTGCAGCCGCCCCCTATCCGCCAGAAGGCGCAGCTCCTCGAGGTTTGGTAGTACTGCTTCCCTCTTCTCCTCGAGCCGAGGCGGTTGAGGCAGAACGGGCCTTGGCTTCGGCAACGGCGGTGGTTCCCGCCGCGGCCGGGGCACTGTCGGGGGTGGCGCGGGCTTGGCCTTGGGGGTATGTGGCTGGGCGCTTTCCTTATGAAAGGCGAACGCCATCGGAATCTTGGCCGAGGTGAAGCCGTTGGCTCCCATCAGCCCCGCCTCCGAATGGCCGACAAAGGCAATGCCATCGGGCGTAAGCAAGCGCCGGATCACGCCGACGACGTGCTTTTGCGTTGCTGCATCGAAATAGATCAGCAGGTTGCGGCAAAAGACGAAATCGTAGCTCGCCGGATCGGCATAGAAATCCGGTGCGACGATATTGCCCTGGCTGAATTGTACGAGGCCACGAACCGTATCCCGAAGCCTATGCCCATCCTTGGTAGCGTCGAAATAGCGGTCGCGGAAAGTCAGGTTTTGGCCCCGGAACGAGTTACGGCCATAGACACCCTGTCTGGCAAGGGCGAGTGAACGAGCGCTGAGATCGATGGCATCGATGCGGAATTGCCCGGCAGTCAGACCCGCGTCGAGCAACGCCATGGCGATCGTATAGGGCTCCTCTCCGCTCGAACAGGGCAGGCTGAGGAGGCGCAGGGGGCGAATGGAATCCGCCTGCGGTGCTCCGCGTGTCACCAGCCGCGCCAGGGCTGCAAAGGCTTGGGCATCGCGAAAGAACCAGGTCTCGGGAACGATGACCGCCTCGATCAACTCCTGCACTTCCTCATCGGAATTCTGCAGCAGTTCCCAATAGGCCTGGATGTCGTCGAGCTTGCATACCTTGCAGCGCGCCGTCACGGCGCGCTCGATCGCCGATGAGCCAATCGAGACCGCGTTCAGCCCGATGGCACGGCCAAGGAATTGTTCGAAGCGCGGATCGCTCATTGGCTGGTCACCGGCTGGCCGCGAATAGCCGCCAGAAGCGCGGCAGGAAGCAGGTCTTCCAGTTCCACACGCTGAACCAGGCCATGCGGGCCGGGGGCGAAAGGAGCGAATTCCGCTGGATCCAGCCTCAACATCTCCGTGGTTTTTTCCGCGATCAGACCCAGCAGCACGGTATCGTCCTGCGGATGGCGCATGACGATGATGCGGGTGCTGAGGCGCCGGCGCGCAGAGCGGCCGAGTTCAAGGGCACACAGATCGATGACCGGTACGAAGCGGCCGCGATATTCGAAGGAGCCGGCTACAGCGTCCGGCGCCCCACGCACCTTCTTCAATTCCGTCAACGGCACGACTTCGACGATCCGGTCGATCGCCATCGCAAAGCCTTCATCGCCGATCCGGAAGTAGAGGAAGAGCATTCTCGGTTCCGTCGTTCCTGGAGCAAGGTGCGCTTTGGCGAAAGCGCATGGCAGCTCCAACTCCTTGTTTCCGCGCACCTTTGTGATTGCGACGAATTCCGTTTCGCCGCAAACCGCTTATGGCCTCAGGCCATCTCGAGCTTGAAGCGTGCAATGCTCCCGCTCAGATTGCTGGCGACATGGTTGAGCTCATCGATGGCCGAGCTGGACTGGCGCAGGGATTCCACGGTCTGCTGCGTCGCTTCGGTCAGCTGGATGAGCGCCTCGCTGATCTGCTCGGCACCCGTCGCCTGCGCCTGCATGCCTTCGCTGACGGATTCATAGCGCGGTGTCAGTGCCTGCACTTGCGTGATGATTTCGGAAAGCTTGGCACCGATCTCATGGACATCCTGGAGACCGCGCCGCACTTCCTCCGAGAACTTGTCCATGCCCATGACGCTGGCCGATACGGCGGACTGGATTTCCTTCACCATCTGCTCGATGTCGTAGGTGGCAACGGCGGTCTGGTCGGCCAGGCGCCGAATTTCCGAGGACACCACGGCAAAGCCACGCCCGTATTCACCGGCCTTTTCCGCCTCGATCGCGGCGTTGAGCGACAACAGATTGGTCTGGTCGGCCACTTTGGTGATCGCAGTGACCACCTGGTTGATGTCGCTGGCCTTTTCGTTCAGCACGGCGAGCTTGGCGGTGATGGAGCCGGCAGCGCCCATCACCTGGTTCATCGTGTCCTCCATATGGGCCAGCTCGACCTTGCCCCCGGACGCGAGGTTAGCGGTATGCTCGGAGACCGTCACGACGTCGGACATCGTCCTGACCAGTTCCCTGGAGGTTGCCGCGATCTCGCGAGAGGTCGCTCCGATCTCCGTGGTGGTCGCGGCGACCTCCGAAGCCGTGGCTTGCTGCTGCTTGGACGTAGCCGCAATCTCGGTCATCGAGGTGCTGACGCGGATACCCGAGCGCTGGACCTGGCCGACGAGTTCCATCACTTCGTCGGCCATGCGGTTATAGCCTTCGCCGAGATCGCCCAGCTCGTCCCGGCGAACGATCTGCATGCGCTGGGTAAAGTCACCCTTGCGCATGGTGTCCATCAATGTCTTCAACTGCAACAGGGGCTTGGTGATGGCGCGCAGCAGCGAAAAGCCCGCGACGGCGGCGACCACCAAAGCCAATGCGAAGGCCACTATCATCGCGCTCAGCAGGGACAGGATCTCGTTGCCGACAGTGTCCGGCATGGCGAAGGCGCGTTGCTGGTTGAACGCAATCACGTCGGTAAGGTTCTTGAAGGCCGTGTTGAAGGCTGCATCGACGCCCGAAGCGGCAGAGGCTTTCGTCTCCCCATTCCCACCGGCCTGATTGAGAAAGCCCTCCTTCAAGCTCTGATAAGAATCGACCGAGTCCTTGAAGCGCGAGAAGAGCTGCCGATCGGCGTCCGCTATGATCGTATCCTCATAGCCCTTGAAAAGCTGAGCCATCTTGGTTCGGCCATCGGCAAGCTGATCTTGGGTCAAAGGCTTGGCTGTCGCCTCGCGTGACATGACGAAGGCAAGATAGTCTTGAAAAAGCCCGTCCTTGACGAAAGCGGCCTGTCGCAGCCCGGCCACGGAGTCCGACTTGAGGCTGGTGACGTGGTCATCGATCGACTTGAGCTGCCAATAGGCAAACAGTCCGATCGCCAAAACGACCAGGAGGATAATGCCGAAACTCAGCATTATACGTGCACGGATGGTTACTTGTTTCATGGAAATAGCCGCGTCATCTCAGTCTTGCAACGATCAGCACGTCGAGCATCGTAATATGGCTCGAACGTATGACGAAATCTGTAGGGAAGATTACATCGAAATCCACGATAAGTAAGGTCAGATTCCGCAAATGGAAGCATGCCGGACCAACGGACACTGGCGCCGACGCCATACATGATTCATCTCCCACCCGAGCGGCCTCTTGGCGACGCGCTCATTCGAATCGACGGATTCCCGGCTTCGTTCCTGCGATCATTGGTTCACACAGGCAACGCGACGGGACCGGAATTGCCCCTTGCGACCTTTGATCATGCTCGTCATTCGTTGTCGATGCGCACATTCAGCAGGATATGCCGGGAAAACATTAATCTCTTCATAATGAAGGACTTACTTCCGAAACATGCTTTTGCGAAGGAAGGCGCCCCATGCATGCCTGACAGATGCGGCACGTCCCGGCGAGGCTTCGTTCAAGGGGACGTGCGATGCTGGGCACGCCAAGGGTTCGAAGTGCCGTCGACCTGGGAGGCCCCATCGTCCGGATACCGTCCTCTCGGATCCCGTGTACGGCGGTGCCGGCTGCAGCTCATGATAACGAGGGCATCGCCCCTTGCCCTTGCCCCGTCAGTGTCTAATTCCCCACAAATAAGATAAAATTCACATGGATAATATCCTTGTGTTTGTTATTTCAGATTTAAAGATTATTTTTAGTTTTTTACTTTGTATAATATGAAAATTAATCAGATTAAAATTTAGATGTTTTTGCAATTCATATTGTTGAATTTGAAATTAGAATAATTAAAATATGCACTCGTTGACTTGAGTTGACAGATATTGTTAGGCGGGGCCGACTTTTTCTAAAGAAAGCTTGGGGCCCGTGAATCTCAAATCCCTCCTCCTGGCATCCGTGTCGCTTGTCCTGGTGCCTGGCGCCGTCCATGCACAATCCAGCGGTGCTGCACCGATCGAACTCGATCCGGTGGTGGTCGAGGGCAAGGGCCGCGGCGGAGTACCGGGTGTGATCAATACCACCGGCTATGTCGCGACTTCCGGCCGGAGTGCCACCAAGACCGATACTCCCCTGCTCGAGGTGCCGCAGTCCGTCTCCACCGTGACGCAGCCCCAGCTCGAGGAGCGCAAGCCGCAGAATCTGCTCGAGGCGATCGCCTACACCCCCGGCGCGGTCGTGGGCATGTACGGTTTCGACTCCCGCTATGACGGGTTCATGATCCGCGGCATCGACATGACCAACACCGGCGTGTTCCGTGATGGGCTCAGGCAGCTCAACAGCCCGAACGGCCTGTTCAGGCTCGAACCTTACGGCGTGGAGGCGATTTCCATCCTGCGCGGGCCGGCCGCTTCCATCTACGGCGCCAGCAGTACGGGCGGCATCGTCGACATCATCTCCAAGCGCCCGACCGAGACGCCCTTCCGAGAGATCGAATTGCAGACAGGGTCCTTCGGCCGGCTCCAGGGCAATTTCGACCTGTCCGGGCCTCTCGATGCCGAGAACACCGTCTTCTATCGGCTGACTGGCGTCATTCGCAATGCCAGTGCCGAGATCAGCGCCGGCCGAGACGACCGGGTCTTCATCGCGCCGGCCATCACCTGGAAGCCGAATGACAAGACCAAGCTCACGGTGCTCGGCGAATACATGGACTCCACCGTCGGCGGCACCCAGGCCTACCTCAACACCTATGCGCCCTATGTCGACGGCCAGGGCAACGTCACCGACAAATCGACCGGTGCCACCAAGCAATTCGTGGGCGACCGGCGCTACAACGACTTTCGCCAGCAGCAAGGGCGCGTCGGCTACGAGTTCGAGCACAAATTCAGCGACGCCCTGATCCTGCGTCAGAACGCCCGCTATTCGCAGCTCGGCACCAACCAGGAATACTACTATTTCGGCCCCGGTCTGACACGCGAGAGCACCGCCGGCTTCGCCAGCGATACCAGCCTGGAAAGCCACTTTGCCACCGGCCCGGTCGAACATACGCTGCTGACCGGTCTGGACACCAGCTATCTGCACTACCGTTCCGGGGAAGGATATGGCGGCGTGCCGCTCGGGGTCGACCCGCCGCTCACCACCCAGTCGAAGCAGACGCTGGCGATGACGGGCATCTACATCCAGGACCAGATCAAATGGCAGAACTGGCGCCTGACCCTCGGCGGCCGGCATGACTGGCTCTACAGCCGCTTCAGCACGGGCACCGTCGGCAGCGGCATGACGCAAAGCAAGAGCCGCGACACCAAGTTCACCGGCCGGGCGGCCTTGAGCTATGTCACCGACTTCGGCCTCGCCCCCTATGTTGCCTATGGCACCTCCTTCACGCCCAATCCGGGCACGGTGCTCAATGGCAGCGTGGCCACGCCCACCACTGGTGAACAGACGGAAATCGGCGTTAAATACGATATTCCCAACATGAACGCCTCGTTGCGCGCCGCCGTCTTCGACATGCGCCAGAACAATGCGGTGGTCTATGAAGTCGTCGACGGCCTCAACAAGCAGGTCCAGCTCGACGTGCGCTCGCGCGGTGTCGAGATCGAGGGCGTGGCCTCCCTGGCCAACGGGCTCAGCGTCCAGGCTTCCTATTCCTATAACGATGCCCGTATCCTCAAGCTTACGCCGGATACCGAGGGTAACCGGCTCTCGAGCGTGCCCTATCACATGGCCTCGCTCTGGCTCGACTATGCCTTCCAGGAGGGGCCTGCCACGGGCCTGGGCATCGGCGGCGGGGTGCGCTATGTCGGCTCGAGCCTGGGCGACAACCTCAACCGCGCGATCCTCGACAACAAGCCGCGCACCTTCGTCGACGCCTCGATCCGCTATGATCTCGAGAATATCAATCCCAAGCTCAACGGCATGCGCGTACAGGTCAGCGCTACCAATCTACTCAACGAGGTCAAGCAGGTCTGCACGGTCGGCTATTGCTATTTCGACGAGGGACGCAAGGTCATCGCCAGCCTGCGCTATCGCTGGTGAACGAACTCCAGCCCGGCACGCCGGCCAGGCGCGCGCTGTCTTCCCCGCTCGCGGTCGTGCTTGGTGTCGGCGGCCTCTATATCGGCCAGAGCATCATTGGCGGGCTCACCTTCATTGCCCTGCCGAGCGTGCTGCGCGAGCGCAATCTGCCGCTCGACCAGATCGGCCTGCTCTATCTGGCGGTGCTGCCCTGGGCCTTCAAATTCCTCTGGGCTCCGGCGGTAGAGCGCTATCGCTTGCCGCCCACTGGCCATAGCCGCTCCCGCTCGATCGTCCTGGTCGGAGGGCTGATATCGGCCGTCGGCCTCGTGTTGACGGGGCTGATCGGGCCAACCGACTTCATGCCCTTGCTCGTCGTGCTGCTGCTGATCGCCTTCGCCACCTCCACCAGCGATATCGCCTGCGACGGGCATGCGGTGGAGACCCTGTCCGAGCGCCATCACGGCTGGGGCAATGCGGCCCAGGTCGGGGGCGCCTATCTGGGATCGGCGATCGGGTCTGGGCTCTTCCTGGTGCTGGTCGCCCAATATGGCTGGGGCATCGCCTGCTTTGCCATGGCGGCCCTGCTGATCGTGCTCGGCCTGCTCTTCGTGCTGTCGCCGGCGCCGCCTTCGCCCGGGCGCGACCATCGGCCATCCCTGCGCCAGGCGCTGCGGCGCAAGGACATGCATCTCGGCCTGGCTCTGGCGGCCGTCAATGTCATCGCCCAGAAATGGGGCGTCAGCATGCAGGGCCCGTTCCTGATCGACAGCGGCCTCGACCTCACCTCGCTCGGCATCGTCAATGGCGTCGGCGGCATGGCCGTCGGCTTCGTCTGCGCCCTGATCGGTGGCGCCCTCGTGCGGCTGTGGAGTGCGCGGATCGTCCTGGCGCTGGCTCTCGTCCTCCAGGCCCTGGCACTGTCCGGCCTGGCCTATGCCGCCTGGAAGGGTGGTGTCGGCCAGCCCCTCCTGCTCGTCCTTGCCCTGGCAAGTTCGTCCGGCATCATGGCGCTGGGCTTCGTCGCACTCTATGCCCAGTTCATGGCGGTCTCCGATCCGCGCCAGGCCGGGATCGACTTCACGCTGCTGCAGTGCATGGATGCATTGGTAAGCATGGCCGGCGGCATGGGTTCAGGCTGGATTGCCCAGCATTGGGGCTATGGGCTCTATTTCGGCCTGGCAGCGTTCCTCGCCTTGGCTACCGCACCGGTCGCCGCGATGCTCAGCCATCGTGTCGCCGCACGGTCGGACGCCCGGAAAGGCCAGGGGGAGGCGCTGGCCGGCGTTCCATCCGGCCAATGATCGCATCCCTCGCGCCCTGCTTTGCCGGAAATCTGCACTGGTACAAGGAGACCTTGGCGCTGCCGGGCACGCATGGCGGTGTCATTGCCGGTCGCAGCCTGCTCGAAAAGAACGTGGCGGAAGAACTGATATCGCGATTTGCCGGTACCTATCCAGGCGGCGACCGCCATGCCCTCGTCTCGATGTGGACGCAATGGCATTTCGGAGCGCTGGTCATCCCGGCGACGGCTGCAATCGTGCTGCTCGACCGGGAACTGCCGGTGGATCTCGATGCGATCGGCATCGTTCCGCATGAAAGCGGGCGCACGGCCGCGCTGGTCATTCCGGATGACGGCAGGCCGCATCCCGGCAATGCCACCGAACGCTTCTCGCGCCTGTTCGAGGGACATGTCGAGCCGCTGATCCGCAGTTTCGCCGGGCGATTTGGCGTGTCCAAGCGTCTGCTGTGGACCAATGCGGCCGCCATTTTCGAGTGGACGTTGCAGCAGGCGCTGGAGGTTGGGGCTCCCTGCCCCGCCGCCCTGGAGGAAGGCCGCGCCCTGCTACAGCGGCGCAGTGGCGGCGATGGCCGCCCCAATCCGATCTGCGGAGCGGTAGGCTATCCACTGGAACAGGGGCAACCCGTGCGCCGGCGGAAAGTCTGCTGCCTGCGCTATCTCCTCCCCGGCGTGGAGGATTGCGGCAGCCTGTGTCCGCTGCCGCCGACAAGCCGGCAACAGGCAATCGTTTCCGCTTAGCACTACAGTCTTGATTTGGCGGGGACATTGGGCCTGCGTCATTGCGAGCGCAGCGAAGCAATCCAGAAGCCACGAGCGGCGCGTTTAGAGCATCGCGCCGAAAAGTGAGTACCGGTTTTCGGCAAAAAAGATGTGGCAACAAGGAATTACAGCATCGAGCCAAATTCAGAAATGAGGTTCGATGCTGTAGCAGGACTGGATTGCTTCGCTGCGCTCGCAATGACGGCGAAAACGTCAGCAAAATTGTAGTGATGATTGTCGCCCCAGGCCAAACACCTTGAGCGCTTTACCCCAGCCTCAGTGCATGATCTCGGCGACCCAGGCGCTATCCGGACCACGGGCGAAATAGACGCGGATCTCGTTCGCTCGCGCCTGGGGCACGTCCTTCACCATGGCAGTGCAGGTGACGCCCGGACGACCGACGGCCGGCACACAAGTGTTGATATGTGCAGTCTGTTGCTGCTGGGCGGCCAGCGCGGGTATTGCCCGCATGGCGGCAGTTGCCTCTGCATCGCTCGGTTGGTCCAGGAGCAGGGCGGTCGCGGACGCCAGGAAAACGAAAACCAAGCCATCCGCCAAAATCCGATTGATCGGCACGGCGGCCTCCTGTGTTCAACATCGGAAGAACAGGCGCAGTCATGCTTATAAACCAGCAAGGGGGCAGAAATCGGATTGGGGTGTCTCGCTAAGCGGTGCCGGAGATGTCCGGCGGCGTCTCTGATGTGCCAATGCGGCGGTTCAACCGGCGATATTCACCGGGCGGCAGGCCGAAACGGGCCCTGAAGCTGCGCGAGAACTGGGCCTGGTCGGTGAAGCCCCATTGATAGGCAATCTCCGCGGCGGTCTGGCCGTTGGCGGGATTTTCGAGCGCTGCGCGGCAGGCCGCCAGCCTTTGATCCCGGGTCCAGCCCGCCACCGTCTGGTCGGTGTCGCGGAACAGATCGTGCAGATAACGGATGGAAACCCCGCAGGCCCGCGCGATCATCTCGGGATCGAGGCGCCAATCGTTGAGATGGCCCCGGATATAGGCCTCGATTCGGGCAAGATGCGCCTCGCGCACCGTCGAACTGCCCGATGTCAGGATGCGCTCATCTGCCTTGACCGCCAGCACCAGGAGGTCGATGAGTTGGCGCCCCACGGCATTGCGGGCCTCCTCGTCCAGTGTCTCGAAACGCTGGGGCAGGAGATGCAGCATGTCGGCGAAGAGGCCGCCTGCGCCATTGGCCGCGTCGAATTGCAGCGAGCACAACCTATCCGGATTGCGGATGCGCTCCGACAGCGGTTGGGATGCCACCTTCAGCACCCAGAGATCGGCGGGGTCGGCATGGCTGAACTCGTAGGGCTCGTGGCTGCGCTCGAGGAAGAACCCGCCGGGCGAACAGCGTACCTCGCTGCCGCATTGGGAAAAATTGACCTGGGAACGGGTCGGCACCGTCACCAGGAACTCTTCCTTGCGGGCGCTGCGAAAATGATGCGGCAGGCGCAGATATTGCAGGCCGTCCGAAGACAGGCGGGAGATCGACACGTCGCCGAACTCCCAGATGGTAAGGTCGCCGAAGAAATGATCGGGATGGCGGAACGTCAGGTCGAGCGGGAAATAGGCTCCCGCGATGGCCTGGTGCCAGTGCCGGCTCCGATCCATGGTGCGGGTCGCGCTCGTGGTGACGGAAGTCTTCATGACAGCTCCACAGAACGGCTGCCGAGACTAGGCGCGCGGGACGAGGATGGCAATCGTCCGCCCCCGCCGCCCGGCCGATTGTGCACTCAGCGTCAAACCATTGCTCTCTCCCTGCAAAGACGGCCGCCGCCAAACCTGATTGGCTCATGGGACTAACGGTGCGCAGACGCCGCTGCAGGGGATCATGCGGAGAAGAAGCTCTTCTCCCGCCTTGCCTGCGGCCGGCCAGGGAGGATGGATGTCCACAGAGCGAGAAAAAGTAGATCCGATCACGCTGTCGGTGGTGCGCGGGGTGCTGGAGACCACCCAGCGCGAAATGACGCTGGCGCTGGAGAAGACGGCACGCTCCTCCGTCTTCAACCTGGCGCATGACTATTCGACCGCGCTCTTCAACGCCCGTCCGGAGATGATCCTGCAGGGCCAGGACATTCCCATCCATCTCGGCTCGCTGATCCCGGCCATGAAGGCCGTTGCCAAGTTCTTCGGCGACGACATCCATGAGGGCGATCTCTTCCTGCACAACGATCCCGCCTTCGGCGGCAGCCATGCCATCGATACCTGCATGTACAAGCCGGTGTTCTATCAGGGCGAGCTGGTCTACTGGACCGTGTGCAAGGGGCACCTCACAGATATCGGCGGCCCGGTTCCGGCCGGCTACAATCCCAACGCCACCGAGATCTACGCCGAATGCCTGCGCATCCCGCCGGTGAAGATCTGGGATCGTGGCAAGCCGCGCGAGGACGTACTCAACCTGATCTTCTCCAACATGCGGGCGCGGCGCGACCAGGAGGGCGATTTCCGCGCCCTGATCGGGGCCTGCCAGGTCGGCGAGCGGCGCCTGACCGCCCTCCTCGACAAATATGGCAAGCCGACCGTCGATGCCTGCATCGACACGCTGCTCGATATGGCTGACCGCCATATGCGCTCGCTGATCGCGAGCGTTCCCGACGGCACCTATGAGGGCAAGGCCATCCTGGAAGATGCCGGGCACGGCTTCGGCGACTTCGAGATCGGCGCCAAGGTCACCATCACGGGCGATGCCTGCCACATCGTCATCTCCAGCCCGCCCCAGGTGCCCTATTTCATCAATTCCTACGAGGGCAATTCCCATTCGGGCGTCTATCTCGGCCTGATGATGTTCGCGGCTTTGCCCCCGCCCTATAATGAGGGGCTCTATCGCTGCGTGAGTGTCGATTTCGGGCCGAAGGGCACGCTGTGCAATGCGCAGGAACCCGCCCCCCACATGAACTGCACCACCACGCCGATGGAGACGCTGACCGATGCGGTGCGCCTCGCCTTCGAGAAGGCGATGCCCTCCAAGGTCGCGGCCTCCTGGGGCCATGCCAACGGGCTCAATATCGCCGGCAAGGACGGCCGCACCGGCGAGGAGTTCGTCACCATGGTGCTCGCCACCATCATCTCGGGTGGCGGTGCCACGCCCCAGCAGGATGGCTGGCATGCCGTCGGCCCGGAATGCTGCTTCGGTGCCCTCACCTCGGGCGACGTCGAGCTCCTCGAATATTCCTATCCCATCATCATTCACCGCTACGCGCTGATGACCGATTCCGGCGGCGCCGGAAAATTCCGCGGCGGCTCGGGCACGGCCTGGGAGGTCGAACCCCTGACGGGCGACATGCTGTGCATCGGCTTCGGCGAAGGACGGCGCATTCCCGCCATGGGCGCGGCCGGCGCCAAATCCGCCCTCGTCGACAAGAAGGTCGGCCGCGTCGAGCTCCGGCGCGGCGGCGAGGTCACGGTCGAGCGCAAGAACATCATCGAAACCATCAGGCCCGGCCAGACCATCACCAATCTCAATCCCGGCGGCGGCGGCTATGGCGACGCCTTCGAACGCCCCGTCGAAAAGGTGGTGTGGGACGTGCGCAACGGTCTCGTCTCCATCGAGGGCGCTCGCGCCGATTACGGCGTGGCGATCAAGGATGCCGAGACGCTGGAAGTCGACCTCGCCGAAACCCGCCGGCTTCGGGCCGCCTGAAAGAAATCATCATGGAACATGCTTATCGTCTCGGCATCGATGCCGGCGGCACCTTCACCGATTTCGTCATCGCCAACCGCGCGAGCGGCGACGTCAAGCTCTTCAAGGCGCTTTCCACGCCGTCCGATCCGACCAAGGCGATCGAGAACGGCCTGAAGCAGATCGCCGAGAACTTCGGTACGACGCCCTCTGCCGTCGTGTCCGACTGTGACCTCTGCATCAACGGCACCACGGTCGGCCTCAATGCTTTGATCACCCATCGGGGCGGCAAGACCGGCCTGATCTGCACGGCGGGCCATGAGGATTCCATCGAGATCCGCAACGGCCACAAGGAAGACGGCTATCGCTACGATCCGGAATATCCGGCGGCCACCATGCTAGTGCCGCGCTATCTCCGGCGCGGTGTGCGCGAACGAGTCCTGTCGGACGGCTCGGTGCGCACCCCGATGCAGGAAGAGGATGTGCGCCAGGCCTGCCGCCTGTTCCTCGCGGAGAAGGTGGAGACGGTGGCGATCTCCTTCGTGTGGTCCGTGCTCAATCCCGAGCATGAGCGCCGCGCCGCCGAGATCGTGCGGGAGATGATGCCCGAGGCGATCCTCACCGTGGGCAGCGAGCTCTATCCGCAGATCCGCGAATATACCCGTACCTCTACCGCGGTGACCAATGCCTATCTGGCCCCGGTGATGCGGCGCTACGTCACCGCCGTCGACCGTTATTTCCGCGACCTGGGCGCCAAGCAGCCTGTGCGCTACTTCCAGTCCAATGGCGGCCTCGCCGTCGGCCAGGCGATGACCGACCGCTCCGTCTACGCCATCAATTCCGGCCCTGCCTCCGCGCCGCAGGCCGGTCTCTATGTCGGTGCCCCCTTCGGCAAGGAGAATGTCATCACTGTCGACATGGGCGGCACCTCCTTCGACATCACGCTCACCCGCAACGGCCAGACCAACCTCAACAAGAACATCGACTTCCTGCGCTACCGCGTCGGCGTTCCCATGATCCAGGTCGAGACGCTCGGCGCCGGCGGCGGCTCGATCGGCTGGATCGACAGCCTGGGCCTCTTACAGGTCGGCCCGCAGTCGGCGGGTTCGGAACCCGGCCCGGCCTGCTATGGCCGCGGCGGAACCGATCCCACGACCTCCGATGCCAATCTCGTACTCGGCTACCTCAATCCCGAAGGCCTGCTCGGCGGCAAGCTGCCGCTCGACGTCGCCAGGGCCCGCGACGCCATCGCCAGGATTGCCGAGCCGCTCGGCATCAGTGTCGAACAGGCCGCCTATGGCATGTTCACGATCGTAAACAGCGGCATGGTCAACGGCATCCGGCGCGTGTCGGTCGAGCGCGGCTACGACCCGCGCGACTTCGTCCTGGTCGGGGCGGGTGGTGCCACGGCCGCGCATATCACTGCCTTGGCGCGGGAGATGGGCATCGATACGATCATCCTGCCCAAGCTCGCCTCGGGCCTGTGCGCCTTCGGACAGATCATCTCGGACGTCAAATACAACTATATGGCCACCGCTCCGCTGCGGCTGGACAATGAGGGCGCCTGCCAGAAGATCGACACGCTCTTCGGCGAGATCGAAGCGCAGGGTATCCGCCATCTGGAGACCGACGGCTTTGCCGCCGAGCGCATCGCCATCAAGCGCAGCCTCGAAATGCGCTATGTCGGCCAGGTGCATGAATGCACCGTCGACATCGACAATTTCAGGATCGACGAAACCACGATCGACAAGGTGAAGGATGCCTTCCACGCCCGCCACGAGGAGCTCTACACCTATTGCGAGCGGCACAATCCCGTCGAAGTGGTGAACATCGAATCCACCCTGTACGGGCTGATCGAGAAGCCGAGGCCTCCCAGGCTGGAGGGAACCGGCAGCCTGCAAGGTGCCCTCAAGGGCAAGCGGTCCGCGATCTTCCAGGCCTCGGGCAAAGCGACGTCGACGCCTGTCTATGACGGCTCGAAGCTCGGTGTGGGAATGTCCGTCGCAGGGCCGGCGATCGTCGAAGAGGTCACCACCACCATTGTGATCGAGCCGGGCTGGACCGCAGCCTTGCATGAAAGCGGCAGCTATCTGCTGACCCGCAAGGGCTGATACGGATGGCAGTGATGTTTGACCTGTCATCCCCGGCCGAGCGCAGCGAGGGGAAGGGGATCCAGGGGCTGCAAGTCGAGTTCCCAAGCCCCTGGATCCCCTTCCCACGGCCTTTGGCCGTGCCGGGGATGACAGACGTGCTGATCCTGGTCGGTCAAAGCTCTTTGCCATTGGTATGACCGGCGATGCCTGCCTTTCCCGCCCTTCTTTTGTTCGCGATTCCCTCTCCGCTAGCGATGGGGCGGCAGGAAAAAGGCCTGGCGGAAATAGGAGCGGAAGGCTTCCATGGCGGGCGTGAACACCGCGTCCCGCCGCCAGGCCAGGCCGACATCCATCGAGGGAATCGGCTCGGTCGGCACGATCGTCTCGATGCGCTTGCCTTCCAGCGACCAGGGCCTGAGCACCATGTCCGACAGGATCGCCACCCCCTGCCCGTCGGCGACCAGCGAACGGACGGCCTCGACCGAGGAGGTCCGCAGCGTCACGTTCGGCCGGAAGGAGGACAAGCTCCAATAGCGCAGCGCGGTATGGGCGGCTTCGTCCACGGTCAGCATGATATAGGGTTCTTCCGCGATCTCCTTGAGGCTGACGGCGCCCTGCGCCAGCAGCCGGTGGCGGGCCGGGACCCAGAGCCGGCGGCGCGAACTCATCAGCGTCTCGGTGGTGAGATCGGGATTGATGACGTTGGAGGTCAGCAGCACCGCCATGTCGTAGCGATTGGCCAGCAACCCGTCCTCGATCGCCTCGCGGTTGAGCTCGAAGAGCTGGATGTCGAGATTGGGCCAGGCCCGGCGCAGGCGGCCGAGATGGTTGGGCAGGAAATAACCGATCACCGTGTAGGTGGCCGCAACCGTCAGCCGGCCGGCAAAATCATTGGCGGGCAGGAGAAGGCTGGTGGCCTCCTCGACCTTGTTCAGGATCTCATAGGCGTGGAACAGGAACTGCCGGCCCGCCGGCGTCATGTCCATGCCCTGGGTGGAGCGGGTGAACAATTCGACGCCGACGATCTGCTCCAGCTCCTTGATGGCGGTGGTGATGGCCGATTGCGAGATGCCGAGCTCGCCCGCGGCCTGGGACACCTGGCCATGTTCGGCCGTCGCCACGAAATAGCGGATCTGGCGCAGACTGACCGGCATGGACGACTCCCTTCATGTTTCAGATCGATCCCTACATCAATATTCGTAAATTCGATAGACGGTCGATTCAGGCTTCATCGAATTTCATGCTTCGCCCCCTATCTTTAGAAAATCTGTCCCACATGCGAGGAATTAGGAGGAAGTCAGGAAATCGCCTGTTTCTGAAAATCAGATAACAGGCATCTGAATATAGAATTTTTCAATCGAACCGTCTCGCCGTAACGTCAGAGCAAGACCGGCCGTGATGCCGGCCCAGGATGAATTTCACAGAGGGAGGCTGGCTTGGCGCTGGCTGCGGTCGACATCAATTGCGACATGGGCGAAGGCTTCGGCCAATGGCGCCTGGCGGAGGCGGACGACAGCGCCTTGATGGAGCTCATCAGCTCCGCCAACATCGCCACCGGCTTTCATGCGGGCGACCCTTCTCTGATGGACGCCACCGTCCGGCTGGCGGCGCAGCATGGCGTCGGCATCGGCGCGCATCCCGGCTATCGCGATCTCCAGGGCTTCGGCCGCCGTCGCATCGAGGGGGCGCCCGAAGAGATCGTCAACGACATCGTCTATCAGACCGGAGCGCTGCGGGAATTCGCCCGGCGCCATGGCGCCAGCCTGCAGCATGTGAAGCCGCATGGCGCGCTCTATATGGAGCTGGCTGTCAACGAGGACCTGTCGCGCTCCTTCGTCCATGCGATGCAGGCTACCGCTCCCAACACTTTCATCTATTGCATGGATGTCTCGCTGACCCATCGTGTCGCCGTCGAGGCCGGCCAGCCAGTGATCCGCGAATTCTATGCGGACCGCGACTATGGCCGTTCGGGCTCGATCGTGTTCACCCGCCGCACCGGCCGGCTCGATCCGGCCGCGATCGCCGACAAGGTGGTGCGCGCCTGCCGCGAACAGCGAGTGCGGACCGTCGAGGGCGACGACATCGACATCGCTTTCGATTCCATCTGCTTTCACTCCGATACGCCCGGCAGCCTTGCCATTGCGCGCGCCATGCGTGCAGCCCTGGTCGCCGATGGCATCAAGATCATGCCGGCGAGCGAGCTGGCGCACCCATCCAAAGCCATCACGAGGGGATGAAGAATGGCAATTTCGCAGATCATGTCACCCTTGCCCGGTGTCTTCTATAGACGCCCCTCCCCTGACAGCCCGTTCTTCAAGGAGGATGGCGAGACCGTCGCAGCCCCGGATGTCATCGGCCTGATCGAGGTGATGAAATCCTTCCACGAGATCAATGCGGGCATCGGCGGAGCCAATATCAAATTCCTCGTCGACGATGGCGACGCCGTGATGGCCGGCCAGGTTCTCGCCGAGGTGGAGGCATGAACATCCGCTCCGTCCTCATCGCCAATCGCGGCGAAATCGCGGTGCGTATCAATCGCGCGGCCAAGGCCCTGGGGTTGCGTACGGTGCAGGTCTACAGCGCCGCAGACAAGGACTCCCTCGCCGTACGGCTTGCCGACGAGGCCATCGAGATCGGGCCCCCGGCCGCCAAGAAATCCTATCTCGACATCGAGGCCGTGCTCACTGCCGCCAAGGCAGCCAAGGTCGATGCCGTGCATCCGGGCTATGGTTTCCTGGCCGAGAATGCCGATTTCGCCGATGCCGTCGTGGCGGCCGGCATGAAGTTCGTCGGCCCGGCAGGCTCTGCCATTCGCCTGCTCGGCGACAAGGTCGCGGCGCGGGCTGAAGCCGAGAAGGCGGGCGTTCCCACCGTGCCGGGCAGCGGAGGGCGTATCGCCGGTCTGGAGGCTGCCGAAGCGATCGTCGAGCGCATCGGCTTTCCAGTGATGATCAAGGCCGCGGCCGGCGGCGGCGGGCGCGGCATCCGCGTCGCTGCCGACATGGACGAGTTCCGCCGGCAGTTTCCCCAGGCCTCCGCGGAAGCGGCAGCTGCCTTCGGCGATGGCGGCCTCTATGTCGAGAAGGCCATTGAAAAGGCACGCCATGTCGAGGTGCAGATCCTCGGTGATGGCCGGAACTTCGTGCATTGCTACGAACGCGAATGCTCGCTGCAGCGCCGGCGCCAGAAGGTATGGGAGGAAGCGCCGGCCGTCGATCTGTCGCCTGAGGTCCGCGAGCGCCTGTGCCAGAGTGCCGTCGCCCTCGCCCGCTCGGTCGGCTACAGCGGCGCCGGTACGGTGGAATATCTCTATGACGAAGCCAGCCAGGACTTCTATTTCATCGAAGTAAACACGCGCATACAGGTCGAGCATCCGGTGACGGAGATGATCACCGGCCTCGATCTGGTCCAGGAGATGCTGCGCATCGCGGGTGGCGAGTCGCTTTCCGTCCGTCAGGAGGACATCGCAGTCACCGGCCACGCCATCGAATGCCGCATCAATGCCGAGGACCCGTTCAAGAACTTCATGCCCTGGCCCGGCGTGGTCACGGCACTGTCAGTGCCGGAGGCGGACGACATCCGTTTCGACACCATGCTCTTCGAGGGCTATGCGGTGCCGCCCTTCTATGACTCCCTGCTGGGCAAGCTCATCGTCCATGGCAGGGATCGCGCCGCCTGCCTGGCAACGCTTCGGCAGGCACTGGCCGCCCTGAAGATCGAGGGCATTCCCACCACCATTCCCCTGCACGAGGCCCTGGCCGCCGACTGCGATGTCGCGGCCGGCCGCTTTCATACGCGCTTTCTCGAAGGCTGGCTCGAGAGCCGTTTCGCGCCACCGCCAGCCGAACCGGCGAAGGAGGCCGCCCGATGAAGAGCCGATATTCCTTTGGCGGCGACGAGCACCTGTTCGTCGAATGCGACGAGAGCATGTCGCTGGAGGCCTTCTTCAAGAGCTTGTCGATGACCCGTGCTATCAGGGAAGCCGGCATTGCCGGCGTCACCGAGATCTGTCCGGCCAATGCCTCGTTCCAGATCCGCTTCGATCCCGACCGCATCAAGCCGGACGACATCCTGGCCGAAGTCAGGGACATCGAGACGGCGTCCGCGAAATCCGAGCCGGTGATCGGCACCCGCATCATCGAGATACCCGTGTTCTACCAGGATCCCTGGACGCATGAGACGCTGATGCGGTTTCGCGAGCGCCACCAGGATCCGCAAGCGACCGATCTCGAATATGCCGCCCGCATCAACGATCTCGCCTCGGTCGAGGATTTCGTCGCCGCCCATAGCGGTTCGCCCTGGTTCGTCTCGATGGTCGGCTTCGTGGCGGGCCTGCCCTTCATGTACCAGATGGTCGAGCGGGCAAGGCAACTCCAGGTTCCCAAATATCTCAGGCCCCGCACCGACACCCCGAAGCTGACGGTCGGCCATGGCGGCTGCTTTTCCTGCATCTACTCGGTGCGCGGTGCCGGCGGCTACCAGATGTTCGGCATCACGCCGATGCCGATCTTCGATCCCGAGCAGAAGACCGGCTATCTCCGGGATTTCATGGTGTTCTTCCGGCCCGGCGACATCGTCAAGTTCAAGCCGATCGGGCGCGACGAACATGATGCGATCGCTGCCGACGTCGCCGCCGGCCGCTATGCCCCCGAAATGCACGAGGTCACCTTCGACCTCAGGGAGTTCCAGAAGGACATCGACGGCTACAACGCCAAGCTGGAGGGCATGATCCATGGGCGTTAGAGTCCTCAATCCCGGCCTTTCCACCACCATCCAGGACCTCGGCAGGCCTGGTTATTTTCACCTCGGCATTCCCGTCGGCGGGGCGATGGACCGGCTGGCCTTGCGCGCCGCCAATCTCCTGGTCGGCAATGACGAAGGAGAGGCCTGCCTGGAGGCCGTCTTCCTCGGCCCCGAACTCGAATTCACCCGCGATGCGACGATCGCCATCACCGGGGGCGAGATGCCGATCAAGATCGGCGGGGTCGAGCAGCCGTCCTGGACCGCCCTCAGCGTCAAGGCGGGCCAGACCCTCAGCTTTGGCTTCCTCAAGGCGGGCGCGCGCATCTACATCGCCGTCGCCGGCGGCTTCGACGTTCCCGTGGCGCTCGGCAGCCGTTCCACCTATGTGATCGGCGCGCTCGGCGGCCACAAGGGACGCGCACTCGCCAAGGGCGACGAAGTCGCCATCGGCGAAGCGGGGGCCGTCAAGGAAGGGCGCAGCGTGCCCGAGCCCTTGCGCCGTCGTCCCGGCGCACCGGCGCAGCTTCGCGTCCTGCCGGGCCTGTATTGGCACCGCATCCAGGAGCAATCCGGGCGTGCCTTCTTCGAGGACCAGTGGAAGGTGGCGCCGGAAGCCGATCGCATGGGCTACCGCTTCCGCGGCGGGCGACCGCTGCACTTCGTCGAGCGCGAGCCGCCCTTCGGGGCGGGGTCGGATCCCTCCAACATCGTCGACAGCTGCTATCCCTATGGCTCGATCCAGGTGCCGAGCGGCACCGAACCGATCATCCTGCACCGCGATGCCGTGTCAGGCGGCGGCTATTTCATGCTCGGCACCGTGATCTCGGCCGACATGGACCTCATCGGCCAGATGCAGCCCAATACTCCGACGCAGTTCGTCGAGGTCGACATGGCCACGGCCTTGGCGGCACGCGGCGAACGCGTTGCGCTGCTGGCCTGCATTCGAGCCGTACTGGCCTCCAACTAGAACCGCACCGGTCGAAGCGGCTGCAAAGGCTGCACGACCCAAGAACAACAGAACGACGCCATCCAAAAGTACGACATCGATCGAACCACTGAGAGGGGATCCATCATGGCAGGCACTGTCGCGGCCGCCGAAGCCGATACGCTCGATTATTCCAACCGAGCCGTCCCGCCTAACGCACGCATGCCCAAGATGGCGCTGACCATGGCCTGGTGGGCCGTGTGCAGCGCCGTGTTCTACATCGTCGTCGGCGCCGCCCTGGCGCTGGGCTTCGGCACAAGCAACGCCATCATCGGCATGATCATGTCGGTGATCGCCTATGGCCTGATCAACGCCGTGCTCAGCCGCTTTGCCATTCGCACCGGCCTGTCCGTCGCTCTGTTCTCGCGCGTGCTGTTCGGCAATGCCGGCGCCGGGCTGGCGACCCTGATCTTCTGCGCGACCGCCATCTATTATGCCGTGTTCGAGGGATCGGTGATCGCGGTCGGCATCCACACCATCTTTCCGTCGGTGTCCTATGCCATAGCGGCCCTGATCGTGGTGCTCTATTCGGTGCCGCTGATCTTCGGCAGCATCCAGACCTGGCTCGACAAGTTCAACGGTGTGCTGCTGCCCTTTTACATTCTCGGCCTCGTCGTCGCCGTCGGTCTTGCCGTGGCCGAATATGGCTATAGCGACAAGTGGCTCAATCTCGGCCCGGCCGACGGCGCACCGGCTGGCGGCTGGTGGTCGTGCTTCGTCTACTATATGGGCGTGTGGGTGCTGATGATGTTCACCTTCGACTACGCCCGCTTCGGCCGCGAGGAGGACGCCGGCTACCACGCCTTCTTCAATTTCGGCATGCCCTTCTATGTCATGGTGTTCCTGGTCAGCGGCCTGTTCGGCATGTTCATGATCGGCACCGTGCCCGATCTCGGCACCGTCAGCGAAGTAACCGTCCTGCTCGCCTTGCTCAAGCTGATGGGCGTCTGGGGCCTGCTCTTCGTCTGGGTCACGCAGACGCGCATCAACACGGCCAATTACTATCTCGCTGCCGTCAACATGGAGGCCCTGGTCCAGCTCTTCGGTAAGCTGCCCTTCGGGCGCATTGGCTGGGCCGTGGTCGTCGGCCTGATCGTCTATCTCCTGATGCTGGCCGATGTCTTCGCCTATCTGCTGCAGGCCCTCGCCTATCAGGGAATCTTCGTGGTGGCCTGGGTTGCCGTGGCGATGGCCCATATCCTCAGCGATCGCTACCGGCGCCTGGCCGGCGACACGATCGAATATCGCTCCAGTCACGTGCCCGCCTTCAACCCGCTCGGCCTGGCCGCCTGGTTCGCCGGTGCGGCCATCGGCATCGGCCTGCATCTGTTCGGAGGGGCTTATGCGGAGTTGTCGGCACCGGCGACGGCGGTGGCTGCCTTCTGCATCTATACGGTGGGCCTCACCTTCGCCCGCCGCTCCTGGTTCCTGGTCGCGGATTGAAGCGCGTGATTGCAATGCTCCCGGCTGGGCGATCAGCCGGGAATTGCACCGGTGGCCGCTGATCGGTTGCACCCACTCGGGAACGATCGGAGCCGGCAGGCGTTTGACTGCAAGATGCGCATGCGTCAACCGGACCTGGCAGTAGAGGGAACAGGGATGGTTTTTCCGGTTTCCCGCCCTGACCAACGAAACGGTAGCCGAGCCCTTGTCCTGCCCGTGCGTATCGCCTCGGTTCGTGATGCAGGGACTGATTTCGAGCGCGTTCCGGTTGTTGTCGGAGTCGATTGGTCAGATTTTGCAGGAGCCGCATGGAAGTCGTATCCCGGGTGGTGTTTACCGTAGCCAGCATCTGCCTGATGATGTTGGCGGGCGGTCTTGTCGGAATGGCCGGATTTCGGGTCTTTCATGCCGCCTATTACGACGGCCAGTTCGACAACACCCTGCTCGATTCAATCGGCTTCGTGGTGGTCGGCGTCGCGGTCTTCGACGTGGCGCGCTATTTCCTCGAGGAGGAGGTGCTGCGCGCACGCGAAATGCGCAATGCCGTGGAGGCTCGGCGCAGCCTGACGAAATTCATGTCGGCCATCGTGATCGCGGTTTTCCTCGAGGCCTTGGTGACGGTGTTCAAGGTGGCCAAGCAAAGCCCTGAGCAATTGCTTTATCCGGCGCTCCTGCTGTTCGGGGGCACCGCAATGATCGCGGGCCTCGGCGTCTACCAAAAGCTGTCCGTCAGCGTCGAACGGGAAAGCCCGGCGGAACCCCGCAGGGAAAAGGGTGAAAGCAAGCGCAAGAGCGGCGAGCGGGAAGCGGAGCCGAGATAGGCTACAGCATCGAACCTGATTTCTGAATCAAGCTCGATGCTGTAATTCCTTGTTGTCGCATCTTTTTTATCGAAAACCGGTACCCGCTTTTCGGCGTGGTGCTCTAGGCTTCGTTTCGCGTCGGGATCGACATCACCGCACGACCGCTTGTGACATCCGCGACCATCTGCCGGACATCGGCCAGATCCTGTTCGCGGATCGCGGCGACGAACTCGCTTCCCGTCGCGGTATAGTCCTGCGTCAGGATCTGCACCGCCTCATGGGTGGACAAGCGAGCCTGGACCAGCGCCAGGTCGGTAAAGGTGCAACTGATGCGTGCCTCGACCCGCATGACGATCGGCAACTTCTCGGCAGCCCGCAGGCAGGCGGCTGCCGTGCCGCCATAAGCCCGGACCAAGCCGCCGCTGCCGAGCAGCACGCCGCCGAACCAGCGCGTGACCACGACGGCGACGCCGTCCAGGGCTTGGCCGTCGATCGCCTGCAGGATCGGCTTGCCGGCGGTGCCGCTGGGTTCGCCATCATCGTTGAAGCGGTAGAGGGGGCCGACTCGCCAGGCCCAGCAATTGTGATTGGCCCCCATGTCGGCATGATCCCTGATGAAGGCCTTGGCGGCTTCCTCTCCCGATACCGGAGCGGCCGTCGCCAGAAAGCGACTTTTCTTGACCTCCTGTCTGAAGGTCTCGACTCTCTGAAGGCTGAACAAATCCGGCATGCCTGCAATCTAAAGCATTTTCCTGGAAAGGTTGACAGATATGTCTACTGAAATAAACATAATTATAACAATTGGTTATGCGTAATTCCTGATATAGAGAACTCGAGACTTCTCTCTGCGGGGACGGTTCCTGCGCCAGGTCACCCCCCCTCCGACATGGCGGGATCCGCCATGTCGATCGCAGCGTGGCCCGGCAAGGTCGCTCGCCGCAGAAGCATGCGATGGCGCAACTGCGCTCGCCCAATGCTCATTCGGCGACAACAGGCACAAGCATTGGGCCTGCCTCGTAAACCCAAAATCGAAAGCATGATGTGGGCACCGTTCTGCATCGATTGACTTGACCGGGCGTCACTGCTGTAGTCGCCGGCAGCCTGGATGTTCTCAAAAAAGGGATTTGGATGAGCACGAGGATACATGTAGCGGCGCTGGCCGGAGCGGTCTTGGGCCTTTTCCAGTTTTCAGGCGGAGCCTATGCTGCCCAATGCGGCAAGACTGCAGCCGGCTATGAAGCATGGAAGCAGGAATTTTCTGCCGAGGCGCGCGCCAAGGGCGTCGGTCAGGCCGGCATCGCCGCGCTGATGAGCACCCATTACGCCACAGCCACCATCAACGCCGATCGTGGCTTGAAGAGCTTCCGGCTGTCCCTGGATCAGTTCCTTGCCAAGCGCGGTGGCAACACGATCGTCGCGCGCGGGCGCCAGCTCAAGAAGTCCCAAGGCGCGCTGTTCGCCAACATCGAGCGCCGCTATGGCGTGCCGGCGGGACCACTGCTGGCGATTTGGGGCATGGAGTCGGGCTTTGGTGCCGTCAAGGGCAACCAGAACATGCTCTCCTCGGTGGCAACGCTCGCCTATGACTGCCGCCGGCCCGAATTCTTTACCGACCAGCTCTATGCCGCGCTCAAGCTTGTCGACAGTGGCCGCTTCACGGCACAAACCCGCGGTTCCATGCATGGCGAAGTGGGCCAGACCCAGTTCATGCCCAAGACCGTGCTGCAATATGGCATCGGCAATCTCGACACGGCTGCGGGTGCCCTTGATTCGACCGCCAACTACCTGAAGGCCCATGGCTGGAGCGCCGGCCAGGGCTATCAGCCGGGCGAGCCGAATTTTGGGGCGATCCAGGCCTGGAATGCGGCCTCCGTCTATCAGCAGGCCATCGCCCATATCGGCCAGCGCATCGACGCTCAATAGGACAGACCCGCTGAGCTGGGTGCGAGAACCCCGAGTTCCCTCACCTGGCCGCGATCGGTCATCGATCCATGACGCCGTGGAGCACCAGCTTCCACGGCGTTTCATTTTGATTGACCTATGATCCGAGCGAATGGCCTTGATCGCGGCCTGCTGTCCGCCGCCGCATGTCACTTCCGAGCTGCCCGAGACATGCTTTCGGCTGGAGTCGTTCCCTCTCTGCCCGCCCGGCAGAATGTTCTATCGCCGATAAAAACTAAGCCCTTGCGCTAAGTTTTGAAGGCTGATAGTTAGCCTAAAGGATAGGTAATGGGTTTTCGCCCATATCCCGAAAAGCATGGTGGTCGAACCGCGAAAGGTGACGTGATGAAGCTGGTCTTGATGGAATTCTTGTCCCTCGACGGCGTGTATCAAGGGCCGGGGAGCCCCGATGAAGACACGACCGATAGTTTCACCCGCGGTGGCTGGTTCGTGCCCTTCATCGACGAAGCCCTGATGCGTGCCGTGACCGCCTGGGTCGCCGAAGCCGATGGCTTCCTGTTCGGGCGCCGGACCTATGAGAATTTCGCGCGCGACTGGCCGAAAATGGATGATCCGAACGATCCGATTGCCAGCAAGCTGAATGGCGCTCCGAAATATGTGGCCTCGACATCGCTCGAGCGTGCCTCATGGGCACCTTCGACCACCCTGTCAGGCGACATTTTCGGTGGCATCGCCGCATTGAAGGCCAAGCCCGGCCGCGAGCTCCAGATCCATGGCAGCGGGCGGCTTGCCTACTCGCTGTTGGAAGCTGGATTGGTGGACGAGCTAAGGCTCATGATTGCTCCCGTCGTACTGGGACAGGGCCGCAAACTCTTCAGGGATGGCGGGCAGCCTCTCGGCTTCAGGCCGCTGAAGACCGAGTTGACGCCGGCAGGCCTCACGATCCAGGTCTATGAGCAGGCCGGAACACCCACATTCGTGACTTACAGCCCTTCGTGATTGGTTGGGCCGAGCCGGGCCAGGCTTCGCGGGACGGGAGGCGCCGAAATGCCGCGATATCGCCATCGCGGCGAAACAAACGGAAATCGCAGGTTAAGGCGACGCGAGCATGGTGGTGGCCCCTTTCACCGGAGCCAAGCCGATGCTCGAAAGTGTGCTGTTTGCCCTGCTGTTCTCCTTCGTCACCTATTATCTCACCTTCGATCTGTGAAGGGAGGTCGATACTCCCGTCGATCAGCGCGCCGCTTCAGCCAGGATCGGATAGAGTGAGGCGACCAGCGCCCCCGCCATCACCACGTTGAAGACGCGCAGCCGCACAGGTCCGGACAGGAAACCACGCAAAGCGGTCCCCGCTGCCGCCCAGACCAGCAGGCAGGGACCATTGGCCAGAACGTAAATGGCCGTTACCACCAGGACATAGCCGAAAAAGCCGTCGGCCGGCGTATAGGTCGCAATCGCGCCGATTGCCATGATCCAGGCCTTTGGATTGACCCATTGGAAAGCCGCTGCCTGGAGAAAAGTCATCGGTCGATCCCGGCTCCCCTCCGAATCCGGCCCGCCCGCTCTCGCGATCTTCCAGGCAAGATAAAGCAGGTAGGCCGCGCCCCCATAGCGCAGCAACGTGTGAAGGAACGGGAAGGCCGTGAACAAGCTGCCTATGCCGAAGCCTGCGGCAAGCACCAGGACGCAGAAGCCGAGATTGATACCGAGAAGGTGAGGCATGGTGGCCCTGAGACCGTAGTTGGCGCCGGAGGCCAGCAGCATCGTGTTGTTCGGGCCCGGCGTGATCGATGTGACGAAGGCATAGATGATGAAGGCGGTCAGCAGGTCGGATGTCATGGCAGGGGTCGTCGGTTCCGAAGGGAATTGACGGCATCATAGAGGCGTGACACATTTTCAAAATATATAATAGTGTCATGTGACACAATTGATGAGTCCGCCGTGAAGCTTGCGTCACCATGGGCACCGCGCCTGGCGCCAGGCGATGAGCCGCCGTTCGAGCGGCTCGCCGCAGCGCTTGCCGACGACATTGCCGGCGGCCTGATCGGCGCTGGCGACCGGCTGCCGGCCCATCGCGACCTGGCCTGGCGCCTCGGTATCGGGGTCGGCACCGTCACCAAGGCCTATGCAAGGCTGGAACAACGCGGCCTGGTGCGATCCCTCCATGGCCGCGGCATGTTCGTGGCAGGCACGTGGGCCGCCACGGCCGGACGCATCGATCTCGGCATCAATGCCCCGCCGCAGATGTTGAGCGACAGGCTGCTGCAGGCGACATTGTCGATGCTGGCAAAGCGCCTCGATGCCGAAACTTTCGGAGCTTATTCCCATCCTGCCGGGCGCCCGGAGCATCGCCGCCTGATGGCACGGTGGCTGGCCAGATGGGGCTTTGACGCCGAACCGGATCTTATATTGCTGACCCATGGAGCCCAGCACGCCCTCGCCATTGCGATGGCGATGGCCTGCCCGCCGGGAACCCGTCTGCTGACCGAGACACTGACCTATCCCGGCGCCCTGCTGGTGGCACGGCAGGCCGGCCTCGATATCATCGGCCTCGCGATGGACCAGGAGGGCCTGACGCCCGATGCCCTGGCCGAGGCGCTCGGCGCCGATCACGGCCGGCCGAGGGTGCTCTATGTGACGCCGACCCTGCACAATCCAACGACGGCGACAATGGGCCCCGAACGCCGCCAGGCTGTGGTCCGCCTCTGCCGCGCCCACGACATCACCATCATCGAGGACGACGTCTACGGCATTTTCGCGCCAACGGGCGTCCGCCCACTGTCCTGCCTTGCACCCGAACGCACCTTCCATGTCACCAGCCTCTCCAAGGCCTTGAGCCCGGGGCTTCGCATGGGCGCGCTCGTCGTCCCGCCCGATCGCGTGGCCGAGGCAGAGGCGAGGCTGCAGGCAAGCAGCACCATGGCCTCTGCTCTCCAGGCCGAGATCATGGGGATGTGGCTGACGGACGGAACGGCGGAAGCCGTCGCCTCCTCGATCCGCGCAGATGCCGTTCGACGCTCAGCCTTCGCCGCCGAACGCCTGCCCAAGCAGGCGGTGCTCAGGATCAATGACGGTTTTCACGCCTGGCTGCCGATGCCGGCCGAAGCGGCGGATCGCTTCGTCGCTCGGGCCGCGATACGCGGTGTCGCCTTGATGCCGGCGCGCGCAGCAATGGCCGATCCCTCAGCACCGGATGGCGGGGTGCGAATAAGCCTCGGCACTCCTGCGATCGCTCAGCTCGACCAGGCACTCGACATTCTCGCCGACCTGTTCCTCGCCGACCGGTCGGTGCTCGTCTGAGCAGGCAAGCGTTCAGCCACGCATGCGCCTTGCCCTGACCGGCCGGCGGATGGCCCGGACCTTTCCGCTTTCGCCGCCACCGCAGAAGAAACGGTCACCTCCATCGGCTTCGAGCCCGGAGACGACCAGGCCAGCCGGCATCTCGATGCTGTCGAGGACCTTGCCGGTGGTCGGATCGACATGCCGCAATTCGCTCTGGTCATTTTCCCAGGTGGCGTGCCAGAGCTCTCCGTCGACCCAGGTCACGCCGGTGACGAAACGATTGGATTCGATGGTGCGTAGCGTGGCGCCGGTCTCGGGATCGATCTGGTGAATCTTGCGGTCCTGATATTGGCCGACCCAGAGGGCGCCTTCGGCCCAGGCCAGGCCTGAATCCTTGCCGCTGCCGGGCGCCGGAATGGTGGCGAGCACCGTGCCGGTGGCTGGATCTATCTTCTGGATACGATCCTCCGCGATCTGGAACAGATGTCGGCCGTCGAAGGCGGTGCCGGCATGCGCAGGGACGTCGAGAGCCTTCACCGTATTGCCGCTGTCGGGATCGAGCGCGTTCAGCTTGTCGCCCGAGGCAAACCAGACGTTCTCGCCATCGAAGCTGACCCCGTGCACGGCTTCGACGCCAGCGAAGGGGCCATATTCGCGAAGGATTTCTGCTGGTGTCCGTTTCATACGGCCGATCCTAGCTTCATGGCAGTGGCGCCGGGAGTAACAAGGTTGTCGCGAAACTGGGCACTGGCGGCGTCACCCAGCGGCGCGCCCTCCCTCGGCCGAAGAACTGCACTTTGGCGGCCAGGGCGAGTTCGTCGAGGGCACGCTGCACGGTACGCTGGCTGGCTCCGAGTGCAAGCGCCAGGGCCGAACTGGACCAGGCTTCGCCATCGGAGAGAAATGCCAACACCGCCGCATGTTTTTCTTCCACCGGCCGGGCCAATACCAGGACCTCGGCGGTGTGACTCGGCGCCAGCTCGAAGCCGCGCTTGGTTGCGTTGACGGCGGCCAGTCCCCGCAGGGTCGTGCGCAGGCGGCCGATCTCGACCCGCAAGCGGGCGCGATGAGATTCATCGGCCGACTTCGCACCGAAGGCGCGCGCCACCAGCTCGTCACGTGTCACATCGCGGGGCCAGGCCTCACCGAGGGCCCGGGCGAGGGCAAACAACACCGGCCGCCGGGCAAGCGAAGTCGTCTTGTCGGCATTGCGCACGATATGGCGGCAGGCGTCGATCATGAAAGCTTTCGATGTCTGCAAAGCCTCGACTTCATCGAGCAGAACCGGGCGTTCGCCGCCGGCCGTGATCAGGCGGGCGGCCGGCGTATCCAGGATCAGCGTGGCGCTTTCGACTTCCGCTGCCAGCGCAGGAATTCCGGCCTGACGTGCGGTGAGTTCCGCCCGCGCCAGCGCCGTACGGGCCTGTCGGGTCCTGAGCCGGCGCATCGCAATGCCGGCAACCACCAGATCATGCACCGTCCTCAGGGCCGGCGGCAGCGGCGCAGGAGCGAAATTGGCAAGTTCGGCCTCGGCGGCGTCAAGGCGTCCGATCAGCAGCAGGCGCCGGGCTTCGAGATATCTGGCATGGGCGGCATTCACCCGGTCGCCATGCTGCTCCAGCGTCATGCGTGCAGCATGAAGGGCCTTGGCAGGCCAGCCGAGGTCGCGCGAGACGAAGGCGATCTCGGCCTCGGCGACGATGCATCTTGCGCGCGCCACGGCCTGCCTGGCGCCGAAGGCGCGCGCGGCGTTCCGGATCAGGGTTCGCGCACGGTCGAGATCGCCGAGCTGCGCCATCGCGATGCCACGCAGGGCCAATGCGGGCGCATCGTCACGCAGGGCAACCCGGTTCAGGGCGCCAAGGGGGTCGCCGGCAGCCAGCGCACGGGCCGCGGCCGTTATCAGCGAGTCCATTCGAATCCCGCCAAACTCGTCACTCCCACCATCCGATAGTCCCGAACTACCACGAAATACCAGATCGTATCGAGAACGCTGTGAGTGCCGCCGTGAGCCTCATTACTGGATGGCGCATCGCATGCCGGGCGATCGGCGCCGGCGGCCCTTCCGAACCGCCTGCAACCGGGGACTCATTTCAGCCTGAATGTCGCCGGCCTGATCGCGATCCTGCTGGTGAGCAGCCTGATGGATCTGCGCAATATGGCGGCCGTCACGGCGTGCATCACCGTCCGAACGCCTCGCATCAAAGGACCCGCATCCGGATGCTCGTACCGGAGCTTTCAGGCTCGCATGTTTCAGGTCCTGCGGCGGGCGGTGAAAGCAGGCGGATCGCTGGCGGGGAAAGACTCGTCGCTCGCTTCATCGACCGCGTCCCAGGGATCGTCGGGTTGTATTGCCTTGTCCCGCCGCCGGCTGGCTGCTCTCAGCGCCTCGACTTCCTGGCGCAATCGATGATTGTCATCCAGCAGCTTGGCAATAGTGACCAATCCCGCGAATGAAGCCAGAAAGCCAAGCCTGCGCATGTTGTTCTCCTTTTCCAACCGGAGATCCTGCCCGAGCCGTCCTAGCGCTGAACCTGCGAACCGGGGTCATGGTTCCCGCCGGCCCTGCAAAGCCGGCCCGACAGCTTTGCTCCACTTCGTCGCAGGCAAGAAACCTTTCCTGTCCGCCGCCGTTTCGCCCTCGACAAACATCGAGGTGCCGATCCATGCAAGCCTATGACGTGCGCGCTCTTTTTTCACTCGCCGATAGGGCCAGTCGGCTGGATGGCAGCGCTTCCTGGCTCGATCGCGATATTTGCCTGAGCCTTCGCTATCTCAATGGCCGCATGTTCGCCGATTGGCTGGTCGTCCTGCCCGACCATCGCCTGTCGTCCGCCGATGGCTCGCATTGTAGCGAGCCTGACGCGCTCACGGCCTCCATCGATGCCGTCGAGAAGCTTCGGCGTTGTCTGCTGCCCAAGAGCAGCCTGAACGTCAGTACGCTCGATGGCCATGCGGAGCGGGTTCAATGTCAGGTACGATTGGGCTTCGGTACACGTGAAACCGGCAGAGCGATCGTCGCCAATTCCGAACCTTGCGCCCGGCTGGCGGCTCTCCTTCATGCCTTCGCCGTTTCGACCCTAGGCTGGCCGGATCCTGCAAGCGAGCCAGCCAGGCTGCGCTTTGCCCTGGTCGACAAATGAGCGCGCCCGACCGGAAATCGCTGCATGACGCCGTGTCGGCGCCTGCTCGATAGGTAGAAGGCTAGCGTCGCTCATTCCCGAGCAAGGTCGCACCGACGACGAGCCCAATGACAAATCCGACAATACCGGCCGAGGACAATATCGTCGCGGCCGTGCCGGGATGTTCCCTCGCCGCATCGGTCACGGCATGCGCCTGCTCGCGGGCCTGCTGGAAGGAGGCTCTCGTCTGTCCCCTGGCCCGATCCACGGCTTCGGAAGCCGCTTCACGTGTGCGTTCCAAGGTCTCGGCACCGCGATCCGCGATGGATTTGCCAAGTGCGCTGATTTCCTTGCGGAGATCGGCAATCTGCTTTTCCAGTTCCTTGCGCATATCGTCCGGGGAGATCGAGTCGGCCATCATGTTCTCCGTTCTGGTGATCCGTGACGGTGATGGTGAATACCTGCACCGCCCTTGGCCATAACGCCCGATCAGGCGCCATGTTCCCGGCATGCCACCAGCATACGAAAAAGGCTCCCATTGGGAGCCTTGACGTCTTGCTGCGCATTTACCCAGGCACGAACGCGTTTCGCTCGAGCGCAAGCCTAGCGCTTAGTTGAACAAATCCTTGGTCAGGATCGCCACTTCCGTGCGGTTGCGCGCCTTGATCTTGCGCATGATGTTGCGGATGTGGATCTTCACCGTGCTCTCGCTCATCTCGAGCTTGAAGGCGATGATCTTGTTGGACTCGCCGCGGCGCAAACGGTCGATGACGTCGATCTGCCGCTGGGTGAGGGCCTGGCCGAGTGGCCCCTTGTCCGCAGCCGGCATGGGCGCGGCCTGCGCCGCCAGGAGGCTGCTGACAGGGACAAACTTCTCGCCTGCCTGAACCAGGCGAATGGCGGCGGCCACCATGTCCAGATTGAAGGTCATGCCGACGAAACCCTGGGCTCCCTGTTCGAGGCTGCGGCGCACCAGAACGGGGTCCTCGACATCGGAGAGCACGATGATCTGGCTGTCGGGAGCCTTGGCCTGCAATCGGGCGATATCGTCGCAAATGACGCGTTCCGTCGCACCGTCCCCGGTCGCGCACAGCAATATCGTTACCGGAGCGGCAAGGTCTGCCGGACGCCATTCGTCGACCGATGCATAGCCGCTCGTGCTGCAGTTCAATTCTGCTTCGGCCAGGCAACGCGCCAGGCAGTCACGGATCAGCGTTGCGGCGCTGATAATGAGGATCGGGGTCGTCGCGACCCGGGGTGTGACGATCGGACCGGCAATGGGTGTCGGCCGCATGACTTCATTGCGCAGTCTTGGCAGACGGTCGAAGTCGACGCTCCTATAGGCGTCGGAAAGCACGGCAGCACCCATTACCATATTACCTTAAAACAGACTGCCGCTATCCAGCAGATCTCCAAACTTCATGGAGCCTTAGGGATAATTTCATGCCGCGGATGTGCGATTTTGCACATACAGCGCGGACAGGTCATCCGCCGCAATGGCGAATCCGGCTACGCGCACCACACTCTGAGACGGCATCGGCGGACTTCTGCGGCCGCAAGGCACAGGGTGCGCTTCGATAAGAATTTTCTATCTATATAAATCAAAAAACTCAGAATTCAGTAGAATATTGAAGTGACACATATTTATCGAAAATGTGTCATCATTGAGAAATCAAAGATAATTTGAAGGCATATGCCGTAATTATTATTTTCATCGAAATTCTATGGGAACAATTTCAGCTATGGTCTGTTGTATCGCTCATATCTGGAGTGGATACACTCGGAAACCATGGAGAAAGGTCATGACAAGCAGGTTGATGAACTTGATTGGCATATCTTTGGTGGCGCTCTGGCTGCCTGCTGCGGTCCAAGCGCAAGGCGTGATGGGCGGAGCCCAGGAAGGGGCCGAACGCGGCAATGACAATGCCGGCCCGATCGGCGGGATCGTCGGCGGTACGGTCGGCGCCGTGACAGGCGGCATCAACGGGTTGCTGGGAATCGAGCAGCGCCCCCGCTTCCGCAAATATGTGATTGAGCGGCATATTCCCTCCTATAGCTATGAGGAGCCCCTCAATGTGGGCGTCGTCCTGCCTGAGGAAGGCGTCGAATATTACGACGTGCCCGCTGACTATGGGGAAGTCCGCTACAAATATACGGTCATCAATGACGAGGTCGTATTGGTCGATCCCAGCACCCGCCGGATCGTGCAGATTGTAGAGTAGCGTCCGGACCTGCGAGTGGCTCGGTCACTTCGACCACCTTTGGAACAGACCGCGAGATCTTCCGGCTGCTGCAGATGCAGGGGTCGGAAGACCTCGATGTCTGCCCAAGGCACGGGTGGGAGCGGGTTTCGCATCATGTCCAAAAAAGCAGGCCAGATTGATAAAGCATCGATTTATGAATAGTACATATCATGTTGATATATATACATTTTTTGAAAACATGAGGAAAGATTCGTTCCTGCTCGGATGAAGAAACGTCTTGCCCAGTGGCACATGAGCCCGCCAGCTGGGCCGACTTATCGCCGCGGGATCATGCTCATCCTTAACTTCAGCAAGCTGGCCATCAGCCAATAGAAACGACACCCGCCGGCCACAGCGCGCGACCACCATGCCTGCGGCGAAGGCCGCTGGTCGCGAGCCGTTCCCGTCATTTCTTCCGATCCCCTCACCCGCCGAAACGCGGTTCCGGAATGCCCCTGATGCCGAGATCGTGGATCGCGAACAGGCTGCCACGCAGCACGCCGTCGCCTGGGAAGCGGGGCAAGGGGGGCTTGGCCATCGAGGTCACGTAGAGCACGTCGAGATCGGGGCCGCCGAACATCACGCTGGTCACCTTCTTGACGGGCATCTCGATCACCCGGTCGACGGAGCCGTCGGGCCGGTAGCGCACCAGCTTGCCGTCGTAGACCAGGGCATTCCACAGGCAGCCTTCGGCGTCCACCGTGGAGCCGTCGGCCGCACCGCCGCCAGAGCCGTCGACCTTGGCGAAGGTTCGCTTGTTCGACACGCCGCCCGTATCCTGGTCGTAGTCATAGGCCGAGATCTCGCCGGACCAGGTGTCGGTGAAATAGAAGATGTTGCCGTCAGGGCTCCAGCATGGCCCGTTCGAGCAGATGATGCCGGAATCAAGCTTTGTCACTTTGAAATCCGTCGACAGACTGTAGAGCGCCCCGTTCGGCCCCTCCTCCATGGTGTCCATGGAGCCGGCGACGAAGCGGCCGCGCTTGTCGACCTTGCCGTCATTGATACGGTTTTTGGGCAGGTCAGGCTCAGGATCGTGGATGAGCTCGACGTCCCCGGTCTTGAAGTCGAGGAGATGGAAGCCGCGCGCCAGCGAGACGACGGCGCCCGAGCCGTCCTTGCGCAGTGCCATGGAGCCGATCTTCTGCGGCACGTCCCAGGCCCGCACTTCCCGGCCGTCGGCCGTGGCGCGGAAGACGCGGCCGTCGAAGCTGTCGATCCAGTAGAGGCGCTGCTGGTCCACATCCCAGAGCGGCCCCTCCCCCAGGGTGGTCTTCACATCCAGCAAGACTTCGATGCGCATGGTCGTTCCCTCTCCTTCAACCGTTTTGTCTTCAGCCTCGCGGCTGCCTGCCCCCGGGCGAGGGCTCAAAAATTCACGGCATGACCGCCCTTGAGGCCCAGCATTTCGCGGGCCTCGTCCGGCGTTGCCACGGAGAGGCCAAGCCCTTCGATGATCTGGCGGACCCTCGCGACCTGTTCGGCATTGGAACGGGCGAGCACGCCGGGGCCATTCCAGAGCGAGTCCTCCAGCCCGACGCGGACATTGCCGCCCATCGCCGCCGCCATTGCCGCAATGTTGAACTGGTTGCGCCCGGCACCGAGAACCGACCAGCGATATTGGTCGCCGAACAGGCGATCAGCGGTGCGCTTCATGTGCAGCACGTCGTCGGGATGACCACCGATACCGCCCTGCAGGCCAAAGACGGTCTGGATGAAGAGCGGTGCCTTCACCAGGCCGCGATCGAAGAAATATTTGAGATTGTAGAGATGCGCCGTGTCGTAGCATTCGAATTCGAAGCGGGTGTCGTTGCCGGCGCAGGTGGTCAGGATGTGCTCGATCTGTCCGAAGGTGTTGCGGAAGATGATGTCCTTGTTGGCCAGATAGGTGCGTTCCCACTCATGCTTGAGATCGGTGAAGCGATCGAGCATGCCGAACAGGCCGAAATTCATGGAGCCGAGATTGAGCGAAGCGACTTCCGGCGCGAAGGTCGCCGCCGGCCGCACGCGCTCCTCGATGCTCATGGTCGGGGCACCGCCGGTGGTCAGGTTGATGACGCAGTTCGAGCGCTGCTTGATCTGAGGCAGGAACCTGGCAAAGGCTTCAGGCGTCTGGTCGGGTTCGCCGGTGACGGGATTGCGGGCATGCAGGTGCACGATGGCCGCGCCGGCTTCGGCGGCACCCACCGCGGCATCGGCGATCTCTTCCGGCGTCACCGGCAGATGTGGCGACATCGACGGCGTATGGATGGCGCCGGTCACGGCGCAGGTGATGATGACTTTATTGCGGGCCATGATGCCTTCTCACTTTCCGATATCCTTGGCGGCCTTGCGCTTGTGGGCAAGCAAGGCCATCAGCCGGCGGTCACGCCACATCTGGCGTTCGCCGAGCTTGTCGCGCGGAAGCAGGGCACTGCGCTCGGCCTCCACCTGCTCCATGACGGGCCCCGCCCAGTCGACGCGGTGCTGCACCGACGGGAAGATGTTGGCGTAGATCCCCTGGTAGCGCTCGGCATAGTCGCGCACGCCGCCGGGGGCATTGAGATCGATCGTCTCGAACGGCCCCATGAAGGACCAGCGCAAGGCCAGCCCATCGCGCAGGCCGACATCGATGTCCTCGACGCTGGCGATATCGTCTGCAACCAGGCGGAACGCCTCCTCCAGCAAAGCGCCCTGCAGGCGGTTCATGATGAAGCCATCGATCTCGCGCTTCATCACCAGAGGCGACTGGCCGCAACTGCGCATGAAGTCCGCCGCCTTGCCCATGGCCTCCTGCGAGGTCCAGGGCGAGGGACAGACCTCCACCGCCGGCACCAGATAGGGCGGATTGATCGGGTGGCAGACCAGGCCGCGCTGGCGGCCGGGAAGATGCTCCATGAAGGCGGACGGCAGGATTGCCGAGGTCGAGCTCGCCAGTACCGCCTTGGCAGGCGCCAGCCTGTCGAGATCGGTGAACAGAGTGCGCTTCAGCTCGACCTGTTCGGGCGCATTCTCCTGGACATGGTCGACGTCATCGAGGGCCGCGGCAAGATCGGCCTCGAGATGAATGCGTGCCTTGACCTCGGCTGGCTCTGAACCGCCCAGCAGGTCATTGGCGGCGAGATCCGGCAGCATCTCGCCGATGAAGGCCAAAGCCTTGGGCAAGGCATCGGCATCCTTGTCCCAGAGCCTGACCTCGTGGCCGGCCCTGGCGAAGGTGATGGCCCAGGCGCGGCCGATGAATCCGGATCCGATGATGGCTGTCTTCATGGGGGTGTTCCCGACTGAAAGGGCGTTCGCTCACAGGGATTCGACGTTGCCGTCGACGCCCAGGGACTGGCCGGAGATGTTGATCCCGGCCGGTGACAGCAGGAAGAGCACCATCGCCGCGACGTCCTCCGGGCCCGTCATCCGGCGCAGCGAGATGCGATCGAGATATTGCTTCTCCATCGCCTCATAGGGCACGCCGACCTGCGCGGCGCGATCGCGGATCACCCCTTCCATGCGTGGCCCGCGGATGATGCCGGGCAGGATGGCATTGACGCGGATACCCGAGGGACCGAGTTCCTTGGCAAGGCTCTGGGTGAAGCCGATCACACCCCATTTGGCGGCCGAATAGGGCGTGCGATAGGCATAGCCATAGCGCCCCGCCGCCGAGGACAGGTTGACGATGGCGCCGTCGCCGGCCTGCTTGAGCAGGGGCACGCCATGATGGGTGCACAGGAACTGGCCGGTGAGGCAGATATCGATGGTGCGGCGCCAGTCGGCGGGCGCGATCTCCTCGACGCCGCCGGTCGGCCCGGCGATGCCGGCATTGTTGATGAGGGCATCAAGACCGCCGAGCCCTGCTTTCACCTCGTCGAACAGCCTGGCGACCGCCTCTTCATCCGACACGTCGCACAGGCTGGCGCCATGTCCGGGATGGGCACTGCGGAAATCTGCCAGATGATGCTCGGCGACATCGCACACATGCACCCTGGCGCCGTTGGCGATCAAGAGGTCTGCGATGGCACGGCCGATACCGGAAGCACCGGCAGTGACGAGAACGCGAAGACCAGGTTTTAGGGCAATTCCGGACATTGGTATTTCCTTGGAAAGCAATAGGTTCAGGAGTTCTTTTCACGTAAAGTAATAACGGCGCAGAGGACCACGACCCCGTAGAGAATGGCTCGGGTCGCGTAAGGAAGCGTGGTGCCGGCCAGAAGGGTCTGCAGGGCCGTCAGCAGCAGGACGCCGCCGATCATGCCGATATAGCGCCCTCGCCCACCGGTAATCAGCGTTCCGCCCACCACCGCGACGGCGATGGAAGGCAGGAGATAATCATCCCCCATGCCGAGACTCGCCTGGCCGGAGAAGCCGGCGAGAAGGCAGCCGACGAGCGCCGCGCAGAAGCCCGAGAGCATGTAGACCTTGACGAGGGTCGCCCCGACGGGAACGCCTGAGAGCTGCGCGGCACGCACGCCATTGCCGATGGCATAGACACGCCGGCCGAAGGCCGTCCGGCCGAGGAGGACGGTGGCAAGGACGACGAACAGGATGACGAGGGGGACGATCGGCGTCACGCCCATCACCTGTCCCGTCATGATCCAGCGCAGTCCCGGCGCCGAAAAACCGTCAGGCGTCCCGCCGGAGTATACGAGCGCGAAACCTTGCAGGATGCCGTTCATCGCCAGGGTCATCACGATCGGCGACAGGCCGAGGGCAACGATACCGAGGCCGTTCACGAGGCCGATGAACGTGCCCATCGCCAAAGCCAGCGGCAGGGCATAGAGCATGGCACTGTCCGATCCCTTCATCAGGCCGGCGCTGACGATGCCGCAAAAGGCGATCGTCCACGGCAAGGAGAGGTCGAGGCCGCCGGTGAGGATCACGCTTCCCTGCCCAAGCGCGAGAATGGCCAGGAAACTCGCCAGCACGATCAGGGAATTGTAGTAGCCCCATGACGCCAGCGTGCTGCCGAGCACGAACTGGCTGACCACGAGAACGATGGCAAAGCAGGCAAAGGCCGGGAGGACCGTGCGCAGATCCTCCTGGCGGCGGACCCAGAAACCGGGACGCGCAACACGGGATCGTGCGGCTTGAGCCGGCTCGGCCGGCAGCCGCAACCGCGTTTCCGGAAGGGACAGCTGGCGCGGCAGACGCCCCTGGCGCCAGGCTGCCAGGCGATGGCTGCTCAGGCGCAGGGTGCTGGCGAGCACCGATGTGCGCGTGATTGACGCGCCGAGCACCGCCAGGATCAGGATAGTGCCCTCGACCACGGACGAATAGAAGGCCGGCACGTTGAGGACGAGCAGGATGTTGACCACCATCATCAGCACATAGGCGCCGAAGATGGTGCCGACCGGCCCCCCGCGTCCGCCGCCCAGCAATGTGCCGCCCACGACCACCGCCGCGAACATCTGCAGCAGCATGGGATTGCCGACCAGCGGGTCGCCCGAGCCGGTCTGCGCGCTGATGAACACGCCGGCCAGCCCGTAAAGCCCGCCGGCGAGGACATAGACGAAGAATTCGCACAGGCGGGTGTTGAGGCCCGCTGCCCGCGCCGCGTCCCGGTCGGAACCGATGGCATAGATCGCCTTGCCGAAGACCGTGTTCTTGAGGAACAGCCAGCCCAGCACCAGGAGGACAAGCATGAGAACCGGCCCGGGCAGCCAGTCAGGGATCGCGTCGGCCGTAAAGAAGGCGCTGAACCCTGCGGGAAGCTGGCCGCCCGGCTTGTCCATGACCAGCAGCGTCACCCCCTGCAGGATGAACATGGTCGCGAGCGTCACGACGATCGGCTGCAGGCGCAGAAAGGCGATGAAGAAGCCGTTGAAGGCGCCTGCTGCCGCCCCGATGGCGATGCCGGCGCAGGACCACAGCAGGATGCTGGAAGGGTCGTCCTGCATATGGCTCGCCAGCGTGACGTTGACCAGCGAGACCACGGCAGCGGCCGACAGGTCGAACCCGCCTGACAGGACCACGATGGTCTGGCCGATCGCGGCGGTCGCCAGCGTGGCCCCGCCCGTGGCGATGGTCGAGATGTCGTAATAGTTGAGGGATCCGCTGACGAGGCGGATCAGGCCGAGGCAGACCAGGAAGGCCGCAACGGCAATCATCGTGCCCCGATAGCGCGACCAGCGCAGGCCCGCGCGCTTGGCCGGCGACGGCTTGAGGGACATATCGGCATGGGCCGCGCTCATGATGCCTCCTGGATCGTGGAAGCGCTACCCAGCGTGGCGCGCAGAATGGCATCCTCGGAAATCGCGGGGCCGGAGAGATCGGCCGCGACCTTGCCGCGATAGAGCACGAGGACGCGATGGGCGAGATGGTCGAGTTCGGCGATCTCGGTGGAATGGAACAGGACGGCGCCGCCGGCAGCGGCATATTGCTGAATCAGCGCATAAATTTCATGCTTGGTGCCGACATCGATGCCGCGGGTCGGATCGAACAACAGCAGCACACGGCTTTGTGCGAACAGCCATTTGGCGATGGCGATCTTCTGCTGGTTGCCGCCGGAGAAGGATTTCACGCTGGTCCATAAAGCGCGCATCTGCACGTTGAGCCGCCCGAAGACCTGGATGACATCCCTCTCCTCGCCGGCCTCATCGATCAGGCCGAACCTGGTATAGCGCTCGACCACCGGCAGGGAGACGTTGCGCTGCCCGTCGAGCTTGAGGAAGAGGGCCTCGGTCTTGCGGTCCTCGGGAACCAGGCTGATGCCGATACGTGCCTCGATGGCATCGCGCGGGGAGGTCAGGGTCACCGGCTGTCCATCGATGCGGATCTCGCCGCGATATTCCTCCATGCCGAACAGGGCCGAGAAAAGCTCGAGCTGGCCCATGCCCTGCAGGCCGGCGACGCCGAGAATCTCGCCTGCGCGCAGATCGAAGCCGACATGTTCGAGCCTCTTATGCGTACCCAGGGCGTTTACCGATAGCACGGGATCGCCGGTCAGCGACGGCACCGGCGGCTTGGGCGGGAAGGAGCGGCCCAGTTCCCTGCCCGCGATCATGCCGATCAGGTCCTCGTCGGCGACATCGGTAAGGCTGGCGGTGGCGATGTGCTTGCCGCCACGCAGGACCGTGACCCGATCGCAGAAGGCCCGCACCTCCGCCATGCGGTGGGAAATGAAGACGACCGTGACGCCGTCGCGCTTCAGGCCATCGATCAGGCCGCCCAGCCAATCGATGTCGCGGCCCGAGAGCGTGGAGGTCGGCTCGTCGAGGAGGAGGATTCTGGGGCGGCGGAACAAAGCGCGCGCGATCTCGATCTTCTGGCGCAGATTGAGATCGAGATCGCGCAGATCGGTATCGAGGTCGATTGCCGCCAGGCCGAGCGCATCCAGATGCTCCGCCACTTGGCGGCGCGCCTCGGAGCGGCGGATCTGGCCGAGCAGGGTCGGCGGATAGGGCAGCAGCATGTTGTCGAGCACCGTCAGGTCCTTGACGATGGTCAACTCCTGGAAGGCGGTCTGGATGCCGCGCCGATGGGCCGCACGCGGACTGCCGAGCACGGCCTGCTGGCCGAAGATCTCGAAATGACCTGCGGTCGGCACGATCAGGCCGGACAGCAGCTTGACGAGCGTCGACTTGCCGGCGCCGTTCTCACCCAGCAGCGCATGGGTCTCGCCGGCCAGGATCTCGAAGGAGACGCCGTCGACGGCAATGGTCGGCCCGAAGGAACGGCTGATATCGCAGGCCGCGACAGCGGCTTTCGCTGGCGCGGCCTGGACGGATAAGGACGACATACGAATCGGTCCCTGCAAATTTGTGTCACCCGGATAGAAAAGCGGGTCCGCCGGGATGGCACGGACCCACTTCGCCCTCAGTTCTCGGGCTGGCCGACCAGCGCCGCCGACAGGCCGAGCTCCGGCGTCTCGGCCGAATAGATCGAGGCGAACCAGCCGGGATTGGAAACCAAAGAGGGCTTGAAGGCATTGCAGCCGGCCTTCATCTCGGCCCAGCTGCCTTCCTGGCAGAGCTTGATCGTCTCGTTCGTCACGATCGGCAAAGGCAGCACCGTGTGCTTGGGAATGTCCTTGCCGTCGAGCTTGGCGACCGCGAGCTTCAGGGCCAGCCCACCCGAATAAGGCGGCGAGGCATAGGAAATGCGGGGAGCGGCCATCGGCGTGTAGGTGCCGTTGGCGCCCTCGACCTCGGTGCCAACCGGCAGCATCTGGATGCGGCCGCCGTTCGAGCCCTCGCCCGCGCAGGGCTTCAGCTTGTCGGGGGTGGCGCCTGCCTCGATCTGCATGGTGTTGGCGGTATAGCAGCCCACCTGCATCCACAGCCCGTCGATCTCGTCCCATTTGCGGGTGGCCATGATCTTGGACAATTCGGTGCGGGCGACCGCCTGGCTCCACATGCCGACGGCTTCGTTGACGATCTTGATGTCGGGATATTTGGCGAAGACTTCCTTGGCGGCCTTGGTGCGCAGTGTATCGACCGAGGTGCCGGGCACGCCGGTGATGGCGATGATATTGCCCTTGCCGTTCAGTTTCTTGGCCAGCCATTCGGCCGTGACCCGCCCTGCCTCGCCCTGGTCGATGGTGACGTTGTAGGCGCAGGGCTCGGTGATCTCGCCGTCATAGGCGATCACCACCACGCCCTTGCCGCAGGCATTCTTGACGGCCGCGTTCAGAGCGGTGGGCGAGATCGGGAAGACCACGATGGCCTTAGCGCCGGCCTGGACCATGGCGTTGATTTGCTGGATCTGGCGCTGGGCGTTGGGCCCGGCGACCTGGACCTGGAGGTCGACCTTGTCGGCCATTTCCTTGCTGGCGGCCATGGCCTTGACCATGTTGGCGGCCTCGCCCTGCCAGTCATTGCCGATATAGCTCATCGACAGATAGATCTTATATTTGTCCTTGGCTTCGGCCTGCCCGCCAAGGGTGCATAAGCCGAGCAGTCCCGCGCCCAGCAGGGCAGCGCCGCGCTTTACCAGTCCCATTCTTCCCTCCCTGTCAGCCCGCTTCGTTGCGGCGGGCACTTCGACTCGTTGATAAGTCAGCTTCTGTGAGCTACTTTTGATCATAAATCAAAGATCAGAATTTTAGCAAGCCCGGCGACGCTTTCTCCAAACGCCGAACCGACCTACAAGACGAGAACCCGGCATCGGGATTTGCAACGCGGAGGTGTCATGAGCGAAATCAGGTCCAAGGCGCGGGAGCCGCTCTCGGTCGTGCGTGTGCAGCGCGCCACCATGCAGGAGGACGTCTATCGCCAGGCCAAGGAACTGATCCTCAACGGTGACCTGGCACCAGGCCAGTCGATCACCATCCAGTGGCTGGCGGATGCCTTCGGCGTCAGCGCCATGCCGGTGCGCGAGGCGATTCTACGCCTGACGGCGGAAAAGGCGCTCACCGTGGTGGCCGGGCGCAGCCTCGGCATTCCCCATCTGACCCGCGAGCGACTGGCGGACCTGACGCGGACCCGCCTGGAGATCGAGGGACTGGCGGTGTCCTGGGCCGTGCCCAGCCTCCAGCCCGCAACGCTGGCCCGGCTCGATGAGCTGGTCGAAGAGATGGACAACATCAAGCCGAACAAGGAAGCCCGGAAGATCTATCTGCGCGCCAACCGGGCGCTGCATTTCGAGATCTACCAGGCGAGCGGCTCGGAAACCCTGTTCGGCATCATCGAAACGCTCTGGCTCCAGGTCAGTCCCTATTTCAACCTGCTGCAGGAACGCGGCAATTTCGTCGTCTCGAACAAGCACCATCGTGTCCTGGTCGAAGCGTTGCGATCAGGAGACCAGGGTGGCGCGGTCCGCGCCATCCAGGCCGATATCAGCGATGCGGCCGATATTCTCGAAACCATTCTCTGACAGGCTGTGTTTTGCTGAAGAGACCGGCTTCTAGCTGGTCCCAACTCTTCGTTTCGATGTGCCTTTGCGAATTCGGGCGAGGTTGTAGGATTGCAAATACCTTGGCTCAGACACTTTCACAGCTGTGTCACATGGTCTGACAATAGTGTCCGCCATGCCGCAAATCGGCGGCATAGCAACCAACTTCCGACCCGGCGCCCGACACGCCGGGTTCTTTGTTTTCCGAGCGACACGATCGGCATACAGCCTCAAAGCCGACGTCGTTTTCACAGCCGCCCTCAGGCCGCGCGGATGTCTCTTGAGCAAAGGCCAGCGAGGTTGCATCCTGCCTGAGACGCGGTATGAACAAGGCACGACACCGGGATTGGTTTGGGCATGCAGGCGGATCTATTGAGCTTTGCCGGCGAGTGGGGAGCGGCCCTGATGCTGCTGCTCTTCTTCGTCAGTGCCGTCTCGCTGCTGCCCCGGCCTGCGCTTTGCATCGTGGCCGGTTCCGCCTATGGTCTTTACGGCATCCCGCTTGCGCTGATCGGATCCATCCTTGGCGCATCCGTGGCCTACTGGCTCGGCCAGGTGGCTGGCCGCCGCTACGGCCATCGGCTCACCCGGCGCTGGCACCTGCTGGATGCACTTCGTGAAGCCATTCGGACAAGTGGCTGGCGTATCGTGCTTTTATGCCGTTTCGCGCCGATCGCACCGTCAAGCCTGATGAGCTTCATGTTCGGCTCGACGTCGACGGCCTTCGGCCCGTTCCTGGTCGCGACCGGGCTTGGCATTCTGCCTGGAATCGCCCTGCAGGTCGCTGCCGGTGCCGGACTGCGCGCGGGCCTCGATGGTCACCTGTCCACGTTGCAGATCGTCACCTTCGGCATGGGCCTTTGCGCCGGCCTGGCGGCTCTTCTCTTGCTGGGGCGCAAGATGCGGCAGGTTCTGGCGTCCTATCAGTCTGATCTGACGGCCGAAGACCGGGTTCGGTAGTCCTTCCGCGCGCATAGTGCCGGCACTGACCCAGCCCAAGCTCGTCAACCGCGTTTTCTTCGCCGGATTTTGGCTGCTACCGCCCCCACTACCAGCAGGCCCGCCGCCGTCAGGGCCACGATGCCCGTTACGCGGATGGCTGCCAGGGCGAGGATGATCGATGTCAGGGAGTGGATGAGGGCGTCGGCGATACTCAGCAAGGGCGGCGCATACCAATGGAATGGGAATGAAGGAGATCAAATCTCGATTACACCGCAAGGATGACAGGAGAGTTGGGCGCTGATGGGGCACTGGCGGAACGAGCCTGGCCTTCGCTCGCCTTGCCTCCGTCGAGCGGTATTGGGTTCCGGACAATCGGATCACACCCCTGTCACGCCGGTGGCCGATCTAATGGCGGGCAAGGAAGGTCTGAGAAGACGCCCTGAAGCGTTTTGCGATTTGGCGGCCACGCCAAGCATCACAAAGACGCGTCGAACCAAAGAGTGAGAGCAATGCGGCGTTTCCGTCCAAACGCGCTGTGCTCTGGAGATCGAAGACGTTCTGCTCAAGAAAATGCGCCAACGCGCATCATGACTATAGAAAAACTGCGATCCAACACGGTCGCAGGTCCCGCCGGTGGCACCCATGACGATCGACATGCACAATAGATATCTCGCGCCGGCTCCGGGCGAGGAAACCATGAGCGGGCCGCCAGCCAAGCCCAGGACGGTCCTCGTCTGTGGCGACGAGGCTATCGACCAACGCCGCGTCTTCGCCATCCTGGATCGCCTTCTGGCGGATGAGGGGGAATTTCGTATCGTTCATGCCGGCAAGCGTGGTGCCGACCTGCTGGCCGCCAAATGGGCGGTTGCCCATCGGGTCAGGTCGATTGTCGAGCGCGCGTCCTGGCTCAGATATGGCACATCCGCGGGACCGCTGCGCAACGAGCATATGCTCAATTTCTACGAGCCCTTCGTGGTGATTGCCTTTCCGGGCGGCAAGGATTGTGCGGACCTGGTTACGCGGGCCCGGCGATCCGGCGTCCGCATCGTCGAAGCGGCTACCTGCTGAAGCCTGCAATGTCACGGTTCAGGCGACCGCAGCCGGTCTCGAGTTCGGTCGCCCTTCCGATTGGATCAGTGAGCGTCGCCGTCGAAAAGATTATTGGTCATATAGGCGATTTCCGTGCGATTGCGCGCCCGGATCTTCTGCATGATGTTGCGGATATGCACCTTGACGGTGCATTCCTCCATATTGAGCTTGTAGGCGATGATCTTATTGGATTCGCCCTGGCGCAGGCGCTGGATCACCGCCAGTTGCTTGGGTGTAAAGGCCGCCTGCCGAGACAGGCCCTCATCCTGGCTTTCCTCGCTCCCGAAATCGGCCCGTGACTTCGACGGAAGCAGGCCGCTTGCCGGGACGAAGATGCCACCCGCCGCCACCAGGCGTATGGCCGCCAGGGCAACATCGAGGCTGGAGCTCATGCCGATATAGCCACGGGCCCCCTTGCCGAGAGCCGCCACGACCAGCCGGGGATCCTCGATGTCGGAAACCACGATCACCCGAACGTCGCCGCAATGATGGGCCACACAATCGAGATCGAGCTCCGCGATCGCCTCGGTTGCCTTCTGACCCGTGACACAAAACAGGACAATGCAGGGCCCGTAGCCTTCCTCACTCTGGTGCCAATCCGCCAAGCTGGCATATCCCAAGGCAGAAAAGGCAGGGGCGGCAGAGATGAGGCTGTGTATCAGGCAGCTACGGGTGAGCTGCTTTTCGTCGATGACGGCAATCGTCCAGGGCACACCCTGCCGGTCGTGTTCGGGAGCATGGGGAGTGGGTATCGGTTCCACGGGAGGGGTCTTTCAGCAAGAAAATGGACCATGAGAACTTCGGCAGCGAATTGTCGAAGTACATAGTGCGCCACCCTGTCACGCCGGCCACCATTGGAAGGGCAGCCCGCTTGATCTGGATCGGCGAAGATCGATGAGGTGAAAACCTCACTCGTCCGCTTCTCTTGCGGCAAGCGCCTTAGCCGTAATGGCTGGCAAGCTCGTCGTGAGACCAATCCCGCCTAGTTGCTCCATTCAACTCCAACTCGTTGGTCAAAGCGACTTTAGAAAACTCTTAGCTCATTTTCCATAGTCTGTCTTGGACTAGTCTGGATGGACTAATGGTCTAAGGTCAGCAACTAGCCTAAAGTAGGGTGTCATGCACGCCCCATCACCGTTGCACTTGCTCCTGATCGACGATCACTCGCTCTTGCGCGCTGGCTTGCGCCTTGTGCTCGAGCAAGGCCTGCCGCATGCCATGATCCGTGAGGCCGGTTCGATCGCCCAGGCCATTGCCGAGGACCAGGTACGGCCTCATGCAGTGCTGCTCGACATCGAGATGCCTGGCCTCAGCGGCATGGAAGGGTTGGCCGTGTTCAGGCGACGCTGGCCGGGCGCACCGGTGATCATCCTCACCTCGCATGACGATGTCGGCACACGGGCGGAAGCCCTCGCCAAGGGTGCGGCGGCTTTCCTGTCCAAGGCCGAGCCGACCGATCGTATCGTCGCTACCGTCGAAGGCGCCCTGCGAGGAGAGTCGGGCCCCAGCGAGGTTGCCCATCCGGTCGCCAGAAGCCAGGCCCAGCTCACCCCGCGCCAATACGAGGTTCTCGACCATTTGGGCCGGGGCTATTCCAACAAGGTGATCGGGCGGCATCTCAACCTGTCGGAAAATACGGTGCGTGTGCACGTCCAGGCCCTGCTGGCGGCTTTCGACGTAGCCAGCCGGGCGGAGGCGGTGGCTGTGGCCCGCGAACGCGGCCTGATACGCTGAATGGCAGCGCTCTTGTTCAAGCCGGTTCCCGCTCGCATCGCTGCAGAGCAGCTTCGCTTCATGCTTGGCACGGCTCCGTTTGCCTTCATCATCGGCGGTATCGGCAATGCGGCGATGGCCGTCATCTTTGCCCTGAATGCCCCCGTGCTTCCCTTGGCGATCTGGGCAGTCTGCGCTTTTCTCCCCGTGCCTTTTCTGCGCCTGCTCGCCAATCGCTTCCGCGACAGTCCGGATCCTGTTGCCGAGGCTGGCCGCTACCAGCGCTATACCATCCTGCTTGCCACGGCGATCGGCATCCTGCGGGGCATATTGCCCTGGATCGCCTTTGATCAGGCTTCTCCCCTCGCCATCGCCCTGCTTCTGTGCTTCATGGCCGGCATCCAGGCTGGCTCCCTCTCCTTCATGGCGCCCGTGCTGCCGGCCTTTGTCGGCTATTCGGTCGTGTTCATCGCCATGCTTGCCCTCAAACTGGTCACGCTCGGCGATCCCATGTATTGGGGCATGGCGATCGGCAGCGTCTTGTTCTGTATTGCCATCATCGCTTCGGCGCGAAGCGCGTCGCAGACCTTCCAGAAATTGGCGGAGCTGCGGTTCGAGAACAACGAATTGGTCGAGCGCCTGCGCCAGGAGACGGCGATCGCCCAGGCTGCCCGCCTTGAGGCCGAAACTGCAAACCAGGCCAAATCGAAATTCCTGGCGGCCGCCAGCCACGATTTGCGCCAACCCATCCATGCCCAGGGCCTGTTCCTGGAAGTGCTCGCCCGTGGCCAGTTGACGGCGCAGCAGCGCGAGATCCTGGACAATGCCCGCGCCGCCTCGATCGCCTCGGGCGACATGCTCAACACACTGCTCGATTTCTCCCGGCTGGAAGCGGGCGTGGTCACGGTGAGCAAGCGCTGTTTCGAGCTCCAGCCGCTGCTCAACAGGATCGGCACCGAACTTGCCCCTTCGGCGGATGAGAAGGGCATCGTCTACCGCCAGCGCGATACCGATGTCATGGTGGAATCGGACCCCGCACTGGTGGAGCTGATCCTGCGTAACCTGATCTCCAACGCCATTCGCTACACCGAACGCGGCGGCGTATTGATCGGCTGCCGACGCCGTGCCGATCAGGTGCATGTCGAGGTCTGGGACAGCGGAATCGGCATCGCCGCCGACAACCAGCAGGAAATTTTTCGCGAATTCCATCAGCTCGGCAACCCCGAGCGCGATCGTCGTAAAGGGCTTGGCCTGGGATTGGCCATCACCGAGCGTCTCGCCCGGGCCGCCAATCATGAATTGCGATTGCGCTCGGTGGTCGGCCGTGGCAGCAAATTCGCTCTTATCCTGCCACTTGCAGCCGGACGGTCCGGCATGCACGCCGATCCCGAGCCGTTCGCGTCCGCGAACGACCACACGACGCTGGGCAGACCGTGCCGGATCCTCGTCATCGACGATGACGAAGCCGTTCGTGAAGGCATGTTGCGCCTGCTGAAAACCTGGGGCGCGCGGTGCGAGGCAGTGGAGGGCATCGAGCAGGCGCGGCTTAGCCTCGGCCGCCTGGCGCCGGATCTGGTGATCTGCGATTACCGTCTACGCGAGCAGCGGACCGGTGCGGAAGCGATAGCCATCCTCCGGGAACAGATCCCCGACCTGCCCGCCATCCTCATCACGGGTGACACCGCGCCCGAGCGGCTGCGCGAAGCGGAGGCCAGCGGCATCCCCCTCCTGCACAAGCCGGTTCTGCCAGCCGCCCTCTTCGCCAAGATCCGCAGCACCTTGCCGCTTGGGCCAAAGCGTGCCCATGGCTGAACGGCGCTGGTAGCGGCTGGCACTCCCTATATCTTTCAACCGAACCGATTCATTGCAAAGGGCGTCGGATCGGCAAAAGTGGGCAATCCCGCCATCATTTCCGACAGCAGCCGCCCCGTGGCTGGACCGAGCGTCAGGCCATGATGGTTATGGCCGAAGGCGAACCAGAGGCCCTTGTGGCGCGGCGCCGGCCCGATCACAGGGCGCATGTCCGGCAGGCAGGGGCGCGATCCCATCCAGGGCGCATCCTCGACGCGCTGCCCAAGCGGGAACACTTCGCGGGCATGCGGCTCGGTCCGGTCGAGCTGTACGGGCGTCGGCGCGTGGTCGCGCGAGGCGAACTCGATTCCCGTCGTCAGCCGGATGCCCCGGGTCATCGGTGCCAGCAGATAACCACGCTCGATGTCGACGATGGGTCGATTGAGGACGGCGCCGGGTGCCGGCTTGAAATGCACGTGATAGCCGCGCTTGACTGCGAGCGGCACGCGATAGCCGAATTTCGTATAGAGCCGGTCCGACCATGGCCCGAGGGCAACGACGGCCTCGCGGGAGCGATAATGACGCTCCGGCGTCTCCAGGCTCCAGCCATCCTCTTCCTGCTTCAGGGCGGTTGCGTCGGCCTCGACGAAGGTGCCGCCCTTGCGGCTGAAAAGCGCGGCATAGTCCTTTACCAGCCGGCCTGGATCGGCAATCGTGGCGGGATCGCGCCAATGCACCGCTCCCGCAAATACACCCGCCAGGCTCGGTTCCCTCTCACGCAGTGCGGAAGCGGCTAGCAGATCATAGTGCAGGCCGAACTCGTCGAGCTGCCTGGCGGCCGAGCACGCCTTCTCGAAGGCCCCGCTGGTACGATAGGCCTCCATCCAGCCAGTCGGGCGCAATTGTTCGGAAATGCCTGCGTCGGCCATCAGCCTGGCATGTTCCTCCACCGAATGCTCGATCAGGGGCAGCATATCGAGGGCAGCCCGGCGCAGCCGCTTGGGCGAGGATTCCCACCAGAAGCGTGCGAGCCACGGCAGAGCCTTGGGCAGGAAACGCCAGTGGTAGCGCACGTCCGCGGAAAGATTCAGCCCATAGTGGAGAAGCGTCGAGAGCTCACGCGGAAAGCCGTAGGGAATGACGCTGGCCCGCTCGATCAGACCCGCATTGCCGTAGCTGGTTTCCTCGCCCGGAGGACGGCGGTCGACGAGAACGACGGATCGCCCCAATTTCTGAAGATGCAGAGCAACCGAAACGCCGACGATGCCGGCACCGAGCACCAGTACGTCGCCCGATTGCCTGATGACCTGAACCATGGACCGCTGCCCCCAAGCAATTTCGTGGCCAAGACCTGACCGCTGCATCGTGGAGCCCATGACTGCCGGCCGTTTCCCGATTGTCCTTGCGCCAAGCGCTGTCGTGCCCGCAAGCAATTTCATCGCATGATGCGGCAACCGCGCTGCTTTGACGCTTGGTCTATGAGAAAGGCAGGGATCGCCCGGATCATTCCACGGGCCCTGCAGTTGTCCGGAGATATCGAAGGGATCGTCATCGCGCACAAAGAAGCGGCAACAGAGGGTCAGGTTACGGCCCTTCCCGCAAGAATGCCGTTTGCTTTAGGCTTCTCCCTTCGAATCAGCACAATCCGATCGGAGTGAGACGAAATGGACCGTTCAGCGGACGAGGCCCATTGGACGCGTATCGCCGAACAGTGGATCGCCTGGGCGCGTTCGCCCGGCCACGACGCTTTCTGGGCCTATCGCCAGTCCTTGCTCGCCTTTATCGGCGCCGGTCGGGGCAAGGCCCTGGAGATAGGCTGCGGCGAGGGCCGGGTCAGTCGCGAACTGCGTAAGCTGGGCTACCATGTGACGGCAACGGACGCCGTGGCGCCGATGGTCGATGCCGCGCGGCAGGCAGAATCGGCCGACGCCTACGCTGTTGCAGGGGCTGCAAAACTGCCCTTCGCCGCTGCCAGCTTCGATCTGGTGGTGGCCTATAATGTCCTGATGGATGTCGAGGATGTGCCGGCGGCCGTCGCAGAAGCCCGGCGTGTTCTCAAGCCGACCGGCGAGTTCCTGATATCGCTGGTACACCCCTTTCGGGACCGTGGCCGCTTCGCAGGCCCTGGGCCGGATGCGCCCTTCATCCTGGAAGGCAGCTATTACGGCCGGGTTCGCTTCGAAGGCGAAGAAGAGCATGACGGGCTTCGCATGCACTTCGCCGGCTGGTCGCAGCCGCTCGAGAACTATGTCGCCGCCCTCTCGCAGGCAGGTTTGGCGATCACGGCTCTGCGCGAGCCCATTCCCGACACGGCGAATGCAGACCGCCTCGAACAGTGGACCCGCCTGCCGCTCTTCCTATGGCTCAAGGCCAGGATCCTGGCTTGAAGGATTTTATTCAAGATATTAGAACTTAAATATAAGTAATTGATATTTATAGAAATAATGAACATATTTCATAGTGCTGTGCGAAACCGGGAGCCAGGCTGACGCCCTCGGCTCATTTTACACCGCCCATTCGACATCTGTGGTGAAGGCGATGGTCAACCAACGATCCCGGCTTTCGCCGCCGATCGCTTCGCCGATCTCGTCACGGATGCGATCCCATTCCTCCAGGCGCATGGCGGGCCGGCCGGGCGGCACGATGAAATAAAGCTCGATCTGCCGCCCCCGGCCGACCTTTGCGACATAGGCCTTGTGGGTCAGGAAATCATATTTGGCGACGAAGGTCCTGGCGACGGCGTCGACATGGTCCTTGAGAGAGGCCGGTGTCACCAGGAGGATCTCGGACAGGGCCTGCCTGACGGTCGAAACCGGCAAGGGGATGATGACCAGGCAGAGCAGAAGCAGGACCGCGGGATCGACATAGGGTGTGAGCCAATCGAAGCGTGTGCCTTCGATCGCATAGCCGATGCAAAAAGCAAGGAGAAGCGCCCCGGTGATCGAGGCCGACATGATCCAGGCCTTGGCATCGAGCGCGACGAAATCGGAGCGTATGGTCCGGTTCATGCGGGTTTCGAACACCGCCATGCCGATGCAGGCAGCCAAGGCCACGGCGGCATAGAGGATGGCGTATCCAAACGCCAGATCCCTGCCGCCAACCATCAGACTGCCAATGGCATTGATCATCGCATAGATGGCCGCCCCGATCAGCATGGCGCCGTTGAGGCCGAGAACCATCGGCTCCAGGTGCCAAAAGCCCATGGTGAAGCGCTCATGCAGCTTGCCCACGGCGGTGGCGGGAGACGAATTGGTGGCAATCAGGCTGGCCACGATCAGTGCAAGGCCGCTCATGCTGGCATCGACCAGCATGTAGACGCCGTCGAAGACGATGGAAAAGGAACCGGAGAGCAGGCCGAACACCACGCCGAATCCAGCCACGAAAATGGTGACGGCGATCGAGACTTTGAGGATGCCCTGTTCCGTGTGCACCGTCATCCCCGCTTTGCCGGACTGCCGAAGCTTCGGCTTCCTCGGCATCGACACAGGCAAACACGACCCACCAAGCTGATGGATCGTATCAGCAATGCCGCTCAAAAGGCGATGCCCCCGGAGGGCTATGAGCGTAATTGTCCGATACGGCCCGAGCCCAGATTCCGGCGGACATGCCGCAGCCGGCAGGTCCAGCGTTCAGCCGGCTTGGCGGCGGAGCGGGCAGCGCGTGCCGACAAAGGCCTGCGCCCCCCCTCTTCAGTCGCATCCTCGGCGGAGGTCTCGTCCGGAAGCGAATTCGAGGCGGGGGGCGCTTTGCGCAGCCGCCCCTTCGTTTCTTCCGGCTGATTGGCGGACGGCGACGGTTCCAGGCCGTTCGGGGCCTTCGCATCAGGCGCTGCCCGCGTATCTATGGAAAGCCGTTCTTCCTGTGGTGCCTTGGCCCTGCGAGGCTTCTTTGCCGGAACAGCCTTTGCTTCCTCCGGCTGAGGCATCGGAGCCTTCACCACTTTCTGGCCGCGTTTAACGGCGGCCTTGTCGCCTTTCCCATCGCGCGCCTGGGTTTGGACAACCTCGTCCTGCCGCTCGACCGGCACTAGGGCAGGAACGGGCGCAGGCTCCACAGGAGCGGATACCGGGCGTTCGGCCTCGGGTGCAGGATCGGAGGCTCGAGGCTGAAAGAATTGTTCAGCATGTTGCCAGGCCTTGGATCGCGCACCGGCAGGCTCAGGCGTATCCTCCCAGGACGACGTCGGTCGCGGGGGTGGAGAGGGCTGGGCCTGGGCCGGAATCGATCGCGAACGCCTGACCTCGACGAAGAAAGGCTTGGACGGGGGCTTCATTCGGGAATGTATGTTGTTTGCGAGTCGTGGAACTCAGGCAGCATTACACCCTCGATCGTGCTTGGCAAACCGCCAGATCAGGTGAAATGCGAAATACCCCTGCTTCTCCCCACCAAGAAGTGGTCATTCTGCGCTCCGCGCCGGATCATTGCACCGTCGGTGGTGCGTTCCTGCATCGTGCACCGAGCCAGCCTCTTCAATGTTTTTCGCCTCCTTTGCCGGCGCTAGAGGGCGATCACGATCGGCCGGCTCTTCCGTCTCAATGATTTTGCGCGGTAAACCAGGAAAGACGCCAAGGTCGACCGAGGGAGTATTCTGGCTAAAGCGCTTCTCCCAAAAAGTTGATAGACTTCTCGACCAATAAAACCCGTCAAAATGGGATCTAGAGAAAAAGTTCGGTTTGGGGATTTCCCGCTTCGCTCGGGCATGTCGCGATTTGAGGGAGACGTTTCAAACCGCAAGACCGCACCGAACCAACACGTTAGCGCAAAAATGTGCGGTCTTGCCGAAGGGTCGAGCCATTCCAGGGAGAAATTGTCATGGCTGCCAAGGACGTGAAGTTTTCATCCGAAGCGCGTGAGAAGATGTTGCGGGGCGTTGATCTGCTCGCAGATGCAGTCAAGGTGACCCTCGGCCCCAAGGGTCGCAATGTCGTCATCGAGAAGAGCTTCGGTGCTCCCCGCATCACCAAGGATGGCGTGACCGTCGCCAAGGAAATCGAACTCGCCGACAAGTTCGAGAATATGGGCGCGCAATTGGTCCGCGAGGTTGCCGCCAAGACGTCGGACGTCGCCGGCGACGGTACCACCACAGCCACCGTCCTGGCCCAGGCCATCGTCAGAGAGGGGGCCAAGGCAGTGGCCGCCGGCATGAATCCCATGGATCTCAAGCGGGGCATCGACATGGCGGTGGAAGCCGTCGTCGCCGATCTCAAGAACCACGCCCGCCAGGTCACCAAGAACAATGAAATCGCCCAGGTCGGCACGATCTCGGCCAATGGCGATGCCGAGATCGGCGAGTTCCTCGCCAAGGCGATGAAGAAGGTCGGCAATGAGGGCGTGATTACCGTCGAGGAAGCAACGGCGCTGACCACAGAACTCGAAGTGGTGGAGGGCATGCAGTTCGACCGGGGTTACATCTCGCCCTATTTCGTCACCAATGCCGAGAAGATGCGGGCCGAGCTCGAAGAGCCCTACATCCTCATCCACGAAAAGAAGCTTTCCAGCCTGCAAGCCTTGCTGCCCTTGCTGGAAGCCGTCGTGCAAAGCGGCCGTCCTCTGCTGATCATCGCCGAGGACGTGGAAGGCGAGGCGCTTGCTACCCTGGTGGTGAACAAGCTGCGTGGCGGGTTGAAGGTCGCTGCCGTCAAGGCGCCGGGCTTCGGCGACCGGCGCAAGGCCATGCTCGAGGACATTGCCATCCTCGCCGGCGGAGCCGTCGTCAGCGAAGATCTCGGCATCAAGCTCGAGAATGTCGGGCTGCCAATGCTCGGGCAGGCCAAGAAGGTGGTGATCGAAAAGGAAAGCACCACGATCGTCGACGGCGCCGGCAAGAAAGCGGAGATCCAGGCCCGTATCGGCCAGATCCGCGCTCAGATCGAGGAGACCAGCTCCGACTACGACCGCGAGAAACTGCAGGAGCGCCTGGCCAAGCTGGCGGGCGGCGTGGCGGTGATCCGGGTCGGCGGTGCCACCGAAGTCGAGGTCAAGGAGCGCAAGGACCGGGTCGATGATGCGCTCCATGCGACCCGTGCGGCCGTGGAGGAAGGCATCCTGCCCGGCGGCGGCGTGGCCCTGCTGCGCTCGCTCGGCGCCCTGGGCACCCTGAAACCGGGCAACAGCGACCAGAAAACCGGTATCGACATCGTCAGGCGCGCAATCGAAGTGCCGGCCCGGCAGATCGCGGCGAATGCCGGTGCCGACGCCAGCATCATCATCGGCAAGCTTCTGGAAAAGGACAGCTATAATTGGGGCTACAATGCCTATACGGGCGAATATCAGGATCTCGTCCGAGCCGGCGTGATCGATCCCGCCAAGGTGGTGCGGACGGCCCTGCAGGGGGCAGCATCGATCGCAGCCCTATTGATCACCACCGAGGCGCTGGTGGCTGAACTGCCCGGCAAGGAAGCCCCACCGGCCATGCCGGGCGGCGGTGGCATGGGCTTTTAAGAGCCGCGATATCGCGCCCAGGACGGGGCACCGGAGGGAAACTCGCGCCGTGCGGGTTCCGCGATGGTGCCTTGTCAAACGTCGCCCGCAGCCTGGTTCCAGCTGTTTTCCAGCCATTGTGATCGGGTGATGGTCGCAATGTGCGAAATCGCACTGACGAGCCCTGCCGCGTCCTGCCTTGTCGTTACGTCATGTCGGCAGTTCGAGGGCAAGATCTTGGTGCGGAAAGAAACGTTGCTGGACCTTATCGAGGGACAATCCCAGGCCGGGAAAGCGGGCCGAAGGATTGCCCGTCGCCAGTACTGTTTCGCCGCCTGCACCGTCGCGACGCTCGCAGTGGCCATGGTGACCACGGCTATTGCCGGCGTCTCGGCCTATCAGGGCCAGACGACCTATTGGAACCATCCAGCCCACAAGCGCGCATCGCTGGCCAGGCCTTAGAACCGGGATCTTCGGTGCCGTGAGCAGTATTCGGGCACGAACATACTGCTGCTGATGCGTCAGGCTTTGTCGGCGAGCCAGGCCGCCGCAGACGATCCCAGCTTCGATGCGGGTAAATCCCATGCCGCGGGATTGTCCGCGATCGCAACCGGTGGGCGGATACGCCGGGCTGGGCCCCAGCCTGTCTGCTCGACAAGGTCGGACCAGTCGGCGGGCTGTTCGGGTGCCAACGCTTCCATACTGTCCTGGTTTCCATTTGAAACTAGGAGGCGAGCCGTTCGCGCCAGCGATCCCCGAACCTCGCATCCCCGCCCCGTCTGCAGCCGCTCCACCAGGCCGCGGACGGCCGCTGCGGCCAGGATATAGCCCGTGGCATGGTCGAGCGCCTGTCCCGGCAGCGGTGTCGGACGATCGCGCCCTGACGCCCGCATGCCTGCGTCGGCAATCCCCGTGCTCATCTGAATCAGGCTGTCATAACCGCGACGCCCCTGCCACGGCCCGTTCCAGCCATAGGCGTCGAGGCAGACATCGATCAGCCCGGGATTGAGGTGACGGCGGCGCGCGGAGCCGAGCCCGAGGCGGGCCAGGGCATCGGGCCGATAGCCGTGAACGAATATGTCCGCTTGGGTGAGCAACCGCTCGAGCACATGCAGGCCATCCGGGTTTTTCAGGTCGAGCCGGGCACAGCGTTTGCCGAGCACCACCTCCGGCACCGTGGCCGGTTCTTCCCACCCAGGAGGATCGATGCGCAGGACCTCGGCCCCGAACCCCGCGAGGAAGCGCGTTGCGACGGGTCCGGCAAGAATGCGCGTCAAGTCCAGCACGCGGATGCCCTGCAAGGGCCGGCCAGCCGACAATGTCGCGCGCAGTCGGTTACCGCCGGTGCTGCTGCTACGATGCAGCAGCGGCTCCGCATTGACGGCCCTTCCCTGCGCGTGATCGGCCCATTGTTCGAGCGTGCGCATGGCTGCGGCACAGCCATTCTCGGTGACGATGGCCGTCTCCAGCGCCTCTGCCTGCCATTGCCTCACGGCCGCAGCCACCACCTCGCGATCGGCTGCTGACTTTAGGACGTCCAGGGCCGCCTCGCGGTGATGCGGGGCGTTTGTATGCAGCCGGATCCAGCCATCCGCGGCCTGATAATCGCCGGCCACGGCATCCCATTGCGGCGGCATCGACCAGCCCTGGGGTCGTAGCGAGGTGAGGAACCAGAAAGAGGCCAGCCGTCGATCGACCTGCACGGCAGGGAATCTGCCCCGCTGCAGCGATACCAACTCGGCGACGGCGAGGCCGGCGGCTCCTACCGCAGCGCTGGCGAGATCGGTGACGTGGAATATCGAGGGGAGAGCGCCGGCACCGCTTATCGTCAGATGGCTGAGATGCGCAGGATCCCCGCCGACAGCGCTCCAGATTTCGCTGACGAAACAAGCACCGGGAGCAGAAACCGTCGAGGAAAGCAATGTCGCAGCGATGTCGTCATGCATGGAAGCCTCAATGTGATCTTGTTCGATGAACAACTCTGCAGGTGTCGGGGCTCAGATGTCGCCCGATGCTGAAACCTGCAAGCCGAACTGGTAGCGCACAGAGCTTGAATGAACGACATGGCATGCTAGGTACGCTTGTCCTGCCTTCTCACCCTCGACCTTCTCCCTACTGCTTCCAGAGGGTGAAATTTCTATGATTTCAATGTTCTTTCTGGAATTTTTCTTCAAAGCACTCAATTCGAATTACCTGGAATCGACAGTATGAACTCGTTTGTCCGCCCCATGGCTTTTCTGGGGATTCTGCTCTGCCTTGCCCTTTCCGCCTGCGGGGACCAGGAACCCAGCCAACGCAAGGAGTTCATCGAATTCCTGCAGACCCGCATTCTCGACAAGCCCGGCGCTCATGTGCCGCAACTGAGCGGCAATCAGAAGGACGCCTTCGGTCCCTACGTCAAGGATTACGCCATCATCACCGACTTCGCGGCAGGCCCGTCCGGTGAGCCAGGCAATCTGCAGCAGCGCTTCAGCGCCATCATGGCGAAGGGCTCCATCCGTTCGATGAGCGATCTGGCGTCACGGCGCGAGGATCTGGTCGCAGTGCAAAATCTCATCGGAGAGCTCGGTGGCGCCATCGACCAGGCCCTTGCCAAGGCCGGTGCCGCAAAGGCTCAGCTCAAGCAGCCCGAGGATCTCAAGGCCGTTTTCGACAGGGCCTATGAGCGTGACGTGACGAACGTGGCCAGCAGCGTCAAGCAGATGCTGCCGCCGGTCCAGGACATGATTGCCGCTGCGTTGCAGCTCTCCGATTTCATCGCAAGCCACAAGGACAAGCTCGAAGTCACCGGCATGATGATCACTACCAAGGATCAGAAGACCCTGGCATCCCTGCAGCCTCTGCTCAACGATTTCAACGCCAAGGGACAGGCTGTGATGGCACTGCAACAGAAATTCCGTTCTTCCATGCTCGGCACGGGAAACTGAGCCAACCTTCCTTCGATTTCATCAGGCCATAGGTATTTGATATGCTGATATTGCGAAAACTCGTCATGATCGTGGTGGTGGCCGTCATCGCCATCGTCGGCACGGCCGGCTATCGCTGGTATGACTATGTGACGGCCGCCAAGGACCCGCTCGACGAAGTCGGCATCGAACTCAACAGCCGCATGCCGATGGCCTTGCGCAAATGGGGCTGCTACCAGTTGCAAAAGCGTTTTGGAGACCGCCTGCCGCCTTATGGCTGCTCCAGCGGCGACGGCCGGAGCTGGATGTAGCCAGACCGCCACATCGCCCCGTCCGAGCGGTGGAAGGGTGGCCTTTCATCAGCCGCAGCCGGCGCTGACCACCCGCCCGGTCGCCGGGTTGGTGGTGATGGTGACCCGGTCCGGACGAAAATCGAAGGTGACGGCCTGGCCCGGCTTGATCTGGCGCACAATCCGGGCGCCGGTCAGTTTCCTGGCCTCGTCATCGCTTGGCCTGGGCTGGCCGACCAGACGTTGCGCCGCCGCCGCCACGCAGGCCGGAGGTTGTCCCGGCTGCGCTGCATTGGAGGCACAAGCCGCCAGCGCCAGCATGGCGATGGCCAGGAAAGGCAGGAAGGGCTTGAACTGGCCTGCGGGCATGACGAATTCCTCATCGCGGCATTTGATCACCGATAAACCGATCGAACGCTGTCCTGCCGGACTCTGCCCCGGCGGCCTCGCCGCCGGATCCAATATGGCAAGAATTGCAAATTACATCATATTTTTCAATATATTATATATATTCGTGCATCTTAAAAATTCGGAAGATCTCTTGCCGTTCTAGCCTGGCGGCATGGCCTCGATATGGCAGACCTTACGCCTCGCATGCGCTGTCGCCGCGTCCCTTCGCAGAGCTGGGAGCATCCGCATGCAGGAACGTCGCGGTGCTGTCGAATGATCACTACAGGAGCAACTACGCGGCCTCAGGATCGCTGAATGAAATCGCGGATCAGATCGGCGACGGTGTCCGGAGCATCTTCGAAGCAGTAATGCCCTACTCCCTTAAGCCGCTCGATGGGCGCCCGAGGGAAAAGCTCGGAGAACAAGGGCAGGAAATGGTCGGCCTGGAGCGTGCGATCCGCCTCCCCCCAGATCGCCAAGGCAGGCTTGTCGCGGATGATCTCGATGGCAGCCAGGCTGGGTTGCTCGAACCGGTGGATGCCAAGGGCAAAGCCCGCGGCCCAGCCGATTGCGCCCAGGCATTCGGCCGGCTCCGAAAAGGGCGCGCCATAGGCCGAAAGCCAGGTATCGGTGATGGCGGCATTGTTCTCGAAGCCGTTGAGCTTCAACGTGCTCAAAATGTTGAAGCCGAGTTGGCCAAGCACGCTTCTCAGCACGCCGCCGGCATGGGCCTGAGCAATCCACTGGAACCACGGCGATGCCGACGCATTGGCGGTGAGGCGCTCGACGAGATCGGCCTGCCCGAAGGGCGTCGGCCCATTGGCCGAGATGATCCGGCGGATCCGCTGCGGCTGCCGCGCGGCAAGCCCCATGCCGACGGGACCGCCGAAATCATGCATGACGAGAGTGATATTGCCGAGGTCGAGTGCAAGGACGAAGTGCTCGAGATTGTCGATGTGATCCTGCAGCCAATAGGTGCGCCCTGTCGGGGTCTCGCTCTTGCCGAAGCCCATGTGATCGGGAACGATCACGCGATGCGTTCGGCTCAGGCCAGGGATGATGTGGCGGAAAAGATACCCCCAGGTCGGTTCGCCATGCAGGCACAGTATGGGCTCGCCATCACCGGGGCCTTCATCGACATAGTGCATTTGAAAGCCGGCCGCGTCGGTGAAGCGCGGGGCGAATGGAAAGGTGTCGTCGAAGGTGGCCTGCGCCTCGATCATGGGAGTATCTGCCTTCATGGTTTTAGATTGAAACCACGAAAGGATTAGACCTTGTGGTTTCAGTTTGCAACCGATATGTTGCGAGACGGGAGCCCACGCCGGGTGAACGAGAATGATGGACGAATGTCATGGCCAAGCGGATAAGCCACCAGCAATCCCTATGCGGCGTTGCCCGGCCGCTGGATGCGATCGGCGACTGGTGGTCGCTGCTGATCGTGCGTGACGCTTTCGACGGCCTGCGCCGGTTCGGAGAATTTCAAAAGAATCTCGGCCTGGCCAAGAACATTCTCTCGGCACGTCTGCGCAATCTGGTGAGCCATGGCATCATGGATCTGGTGCCCGCCGGCGATGGCAGCCCCCATCACGAATATATCCTGACCGAGAAGGGCCGCGGCCTGTTCCTGGTGCTGGTCGCCCTGCGGCAATGGGGGGAGGATTTCTTCTTCGAGCCGGACGAGGCGCATGTGCTGCTGGTGGACACGAAGACCGCCCTCCCCGTGCGCAGGCTTGAGCTGCGCGCCCAGGACGGACGCGTGCTTGGCGCACAGGACACGTTCGTCCGCAGCCCACCGGGACGGATGGATGCGGAGAAGGCGGGTTGAGCCCTCCTCGCACACACAACGGCCGTTCTAGCATTCCTCCCGATGCGCATCGCACCGGCGGTCGCCATGAGTGGCCAGGCGGGCTTGGAAATCGGCGGAGAGATCCGCCAGCGTGACCTTGGCAAACTGATCGAGCAACAGTTGGCGCGCCTGACCGAGCGCATCGTCGAGGCGGGCATTCACCGCCTGCTCGACCAGGCATTGCGCGTGGTCCTCGGCAAGACCCAGGGCGAATATGGGTGGCTCGCCGATGGCAGCATAGACATCGAGCAAGGTGAATTCACCGAGAGGCCGGGCCAGTTTCCAGCCGCCGCCATGGCCCTTCTCCGAGGTCACATAGCCTTGCTCCCGCAGGCCCGCCATGGTGCGGCGGATCACCACGGGATTGGTGTCGAGCATCCTGCCGATCTCGTCCGAGGTCAGTCCGCGTTCGGCCTGGTCGATATGAAGCAGCACATGGAGCATGCGTGACAACCGGCTGTCGCGAGCCATTCTGTCCCCTTTCCTTGCAGCATTCCCGACCGGCTACCGCACCGTGGCGATGATGGGCTGCCGCCATCAGTGATAACCGGAATTGCGTCTCGTAACAATAAAAGTTGCGTTCCTCGTCGGCCGAGCTATCATGTAACTCTCAATGATACATATCTGGCAGGCGCGCCAGCGAACCGCTTTTCAACCTCGACACATAGGTGCTTCAATGACTGCATCGCCCCTCGACGATGCCGACCGCCCCCCTCACGACGTCATCATCGTCGGCGGCAGTTTTGCCGGCGTCTCTGCGGCGATGCAGCTCGCCCGCGCCCGACGCCGGGTGCTGCTCATCGATGCCGGCCTGCCGCGAAACCGTTTCGTGGAGAGCGCCCATGGTTTTCTCGGCCAGGATGGACGCCCGCCGCGCGAGATCATCGGCACCGCTCTTGCTCAGCTCTCCGCCTATCCGACTTTCGGTTTCCTTGCCGGCCAGGCCCGGCAGGCACGCCGGAGCGGAGCGGTCTTCGAGGTCGACCTCGGAGACAAGGGCATCGCCCTTGGCCGGCGGCTGATCCTGGCGACCGGCGTCGGGGACGAATTGCCCGAGATCGCCGGCATGCGCGAGCGCTGGGGCCTTTCCATCTTCAGCTGCCCTTATTGCCATGGCTATGAAGTCGCGGATCGCCGCCTCGGCGTCATCGCCAACCATCCGATGTCGGCGCATCAGGCCGTGCTGGTGTCGGATTGGGGCCCGACGGTCTATTTCACCCAAGGGCGGTTCGAGCCCGACGAGGACCTCCTCCCTCTGTTCCGCGCTCGCAACATCGAGGTCGAGCAGAGCCCGGCCGTCGAGATCATCGGCACCGGCACGGCGATCGAGGCCGTCCGATGCACCAATGGCCTGACGGTGCCGGTCGGGGCCATCTTCACTGCGCCGCGAACCTGCTTGACGTCACCGCTGGCAGAACAGCTCGGCTGCCGGATCGAGGACGGTCCCCTCGGGCCTCTCGTCAGCGTCGATGACCAGAAGCGTACCAGCGTCGAGGGTGTCTTTGCCGCCGGCGACGTCACCAGCATGATGGCGAATGCCACGATGGCTTCGGCTGCCGGCGTAATGGCCGGCGTATCCGCCCATCGCTCCCTCGTGTTCGAGGGCGCGATGCAAGGCTAATCCATCGCACGTGGCAGCAGGCCGGAAGCGGCCGGCCGCCAGGTGCAAGCCACCGGACGGCCCGACCGATCACATCGTTCGAGCAAGGCTGTCGGCGACATCCTTTGCAGCCGACAGCGTCACCGCGACGTCCTCGCTACTGTGGGCCGTCGATACGAACAGGTTCTCGTAAGCGCCGGGATGGAAGAGCACGCCGCGCTCCAGCATGCCCTCGAACCAGCGCCGGAACAGGCCCTGGTCGGCGTAGCGTTCGGCGTCGCGATAATTGTGGATCGGCTTGTCGGCGAACCACACCTGCATCAAGGGGCCGAGACCGACCGTGTAGGCAGGCAACCCTGCCTGCTTCAGGACGAGGTCGAGCCCCGTCCTCAGTTCATCCGAGACGGCATCCAGTCGCTCATAGACCCCGCTTTGGCCGAGCTCGTCCAGAGCCGCATTGGCGGCAGCGACCGCAATGCCATTGGCCGTGTAGGTGCCGGCCATCGACACGGTGCCGTCGGCGACCAAGCTCATGATCTCCTTCCTGCCTCCGAGCGCCGCCACCGGGAAGCCGCCGCCGAGCCCCTTGGCGAACACCGACAAATCAGGCCGGATGCCGAACCGCGCCTGGGCGCCGCCGAGGCCGAGCCGGAAACCGGTGATGACCTCGTCGAAGATCAGCACGACGTCGTGACGGGTGGCGAGATCGCGCATCGCCTCCAGGTAGCCGGGCTTGGGCAGGATGCAGCCGGTATTGCACATCACCGGCTCGGTGATGATGCCGGCGATCTCCTCGCCGTGTTTGGCCAGAACGTCGGCCAGCACCTGCGCGTCGTTCCAGGGCAGGATGATCAGGTTCTCTTCCACGCCGCGCGGCATGCCGGGACCCTGGGCCACCGCTTTGGGGCTATGATCGGGCCCGGCCTTGTCGATCGGGGGATGCTTGCTCCAATACACCCCATCCGAAAAGCCATGATACATGCCCTCGAAGCGGATGATCTTGCGCTTTCTGGTGAAGGCCCGAGCCAGGCGGGTGGCATAGAGCACGGCCTCGGTGCCGGTATTGCACAGGCGTACCTGCTCGACGCCGGGGACCGCGGCCACGATCTTTTCGGCCAGGACCGCCTCGTCGGCCGTCGGCAAGGCGAAGACGGTGCCACGCTGCTCGATGAAGTCGACGACCGCCCGGGTCACCTGGGGTGGGCGATGCCCGAGGATCATCGGGCCGAGCCCGAGGAGATAGTCGATATAGTGATTGCCGTCGACATCGACGAGCCGCGATCCTTCCCCCTTCTCGACGAACAGGGGATAAGGCAGCCAGCCTGACCATTGGGCCCGGGCGGTCGAGTTTACGCCACCGGGAATGACATGGCGCGCCGTCTCGAACAGGGAGGCACTGGTGGTGGTACGCGTGAGGGAGGGGCTGATGTAATTCACGGGATTGTCTCGATTGAGGAGGGTTTTGGCGGGCGCGTCACATTGGAACCGACGAGCGGGCGTCAGTGCTGGGCGAGATCGGCGTCAAGGAAGCCGAGAGGATGGGGTGGGCGGATCACCCGCGTGCCGGCCTGTTCCTGATCCGCGGCAATGGTGCGGTGCAGCTCGGGCATCTTGGTCCAATGAACCTTGGGCCTGTAGTGATGCTCGGCGTGATAGCCATTGTTCATCCAGGTCCAGTTGTAGAACTTTTCATAGGTGCTCACGCCCCAGGCCAGCGGCTTTTCCGGGTCGCCGCCGAAATGCTCGTAGTAGCCGTTGAGGGACGACAGGCATTGGCCCAGATAGTTGAAGGGCAGCATGCAGACGATGAAGCGCCAGTCGAGCAGTGCCAGCACCAGGTAGAAGCCGATCATCACGGCGAGTTCGAACTTGGCCTGCCGGGCCTCGCCCGGACGCCGCACCGCCATGGCCCGGAGGATTTCGGCCGGGTCATCGCGGAAATAGCTGAGGAAGGTATAGGCCCAGACATTTTCGGGCTTGCCGTCATGGCCATGCTTGTAGATCGATAGGTAGTCGATGGTTTTTCCGGCCTCGTCGGGCCTGTCCATATTGCCGCTGTGATGGCGCATATGGACGAAGTTGTACATGGCTTGCGAAAAGCCGAGCGTGATCGACAGCATGAAGCTGAAGACGACGTTCAGAGTCTGGCTGGCAAAGAACGAATTATGGATGAAGTTGTGCGATATACTGTTGATATTCCAGGATATCGATAGCGAATAGATCAACGCCAAGCAGATGAAACTCCACCAGGACAAATGCGGGAAGACGAGAAACAACCCGATCACGGCGAGGAAATGAGCGGTTCCGAGCATGACGGGTACCCAGTCCCACTTTGAATATTGCAGAATGCGCATCTTGAACGTTCCTGGTTCGGCCGCCTTGCCAGGCGACCAACAGAGCGGCTGTCGCATCAACCGCAAGGAACGTGCCAAGATCGCCAAAGCCGGGAATGCCCTCATTCCGCCAAGGCTTTGGCGTGTTGCGCGCTGCGACCGGCAATGGGAGGGCGGCCGGCACCCCGACATTTCCTGACGCGAGCTACAAAACTTGTAGCTCGCAATTTGGAGGAAGCCGAGGAAATCGAGGTGGTGTGCCGATCTCCAGATCGGCATTTTTGCCGGCAGGCGCTTGTCTCCATGGCGGTCTGAAGACCAGCACACCGGTTCGCGGCCGCGCAAAGCTGGCTGGCATGCATCTTGCCATGAAGGAGGCAAATCTCCTGCCGGCGGATCGTGAAATGGCGTATCGGATATATTGCGACTTCGATGGAACGATCGCGACAAGCGACGTGACCGACGTGCTGCTGGAAGCCTTTGCGGCACCCGGCTGGCGCGACATCGAAGCCCAGTGGCAGGCGGGCCTGATCGGTTCCGCCGTTTGCATGGCCCGTCAGGTCGCGCTGCTGCAATGCAGCCGCCCTGCCCTCGATCATCTGCTCGACGCCATCGACATCGATCCCGGTTTCGTCGACTTCGTCGCCTTCTGCCGAGACCATGACATCGAGCCGATCATCGTCAGTGACGGCCTCGATTACGCCATCCGGCGGATCCTGTCGCGCGTCGGCCTAGGAGACCTGCCGGTTATCGCCAATCGCCTGATGTTCCTGGCCGAGGATCGTCATGCCATGCTCAGCCCGCATGCCTCTCCGGCCTGTCATTCCGCGGCCGGAACCTGCAAATGCGAAGCCGTGCGTTCGGCCGGCAGCGCGGAGGCGTACACTACCATCCTGATCGGCGACGGACGTTCCGACTACTGCGCGGCGGGGGTCGTCGACCTCGTCTTTGCCAAGGCAGGCCTGCGGGAGCACTGCCGGGCCAACGGCATCGTGCACCTGCCCTATGCGGATTTTGCCGCGGTCACTCGGCTCCTGGCCGAGCGGCTGCCAAACCTCGGCGTCGCCGGCTTGGCCGACCTGCCCACACACGCTCCCAGCGGCGCCTTTCTCGGACAGGAAAAGCAAACCGTCCTGCTCGAAGCCGGCATCCCCGGCAGGGTGCTGCCATGATGCCGATCCGGGTCCTGGATCTCGACGGCAGCCTGCCCAGCCAGGGGCCGATCGCCCGGCGCCTGCAGTCCGGCCAGGCTGTCCTGCATGACCTGCGCTCGCTCGGGCCGGCCTTGCGCCTATGGGCGCGCCGCCAGACCTATGCCGCCTTCGAGAGCTTCTGGGCCAGCCTGTCGGCCTCATCGAGACCGGCGCTGACGCTGGTCGGTTCCGGCGATTTCCATCACCTTACCGCCAGTTTCATTGCCTCCGCTCCGGGGCCGTTGACCGTGCTCCATTTCGACAATCACCCCGACTGGTGCTGGACCATGCCCCGCCGCCATTGCGGATCCTGGGTCAACGAGGCGCTCGCTCTGCCGCATGTCCAGCGCGTCGTCACCATCGGCCCCTGCAGCGACGATCTCGTGCGTCCAGACCGCAAGGGCGCCAATCTGGAGGCTTTGTCGAACGGACGGCTGGAACTCTTTCCCTGGTGGCATGGTCCCTCGGAAACCCGCAAGGCCGTCCGCAGCGGCGCCGGGCATGTCGCCGCCGACGGGCTGATCCGCTGGCACAACCTGGTGGACCAGGACTGGGGCGACTTCCTCTGTGCCCTGATGGAACGCGTGTCGACCGAGCGGATCTGGATCACCATCGACAAGGACGTGCTGCCGCCGACCGAAGCCGTGACCAATTGGGACCAGGGCGGACTGCCGCTGCAACGCCTGATCGAAGCCATCCGACGCCTGGCAGCCAATTTCAGCGTGGTCGGTGCCGATATCTGCGGCGAATACGCGCCGATCCGCCATCGCAATCCCTTCAAGCTCATCGAATCCCGGCTCGACCAGCCGCGTGTCGAGGCGGCGCCCGATCTCTCCGTCAATGCCCATACCAACGAGCGGCTGATTGCTGCCTTCGAGGCTGCCCTATGAACGGTTTCGCCCTTCTCGTCCTCTTCGGCACGATCCTGTGCGACGTCGTCGGCCAGCTCTGCTTCAAGGCGGGCCTCGACGGCGTCACGGGCGGGGATTCCTCGCGGCCGGTCTGGCTCAAGGTCGCGACCACGCCATTGATCTGGCTGGGCGTGGCGACCTACGCCATCGAGATCGGGGCCTGGCTGTTCGTGCTGTCACGCATGCCGCTGAGCCTGGCCTTCCCGCTGGCGAGCCTCTCCTATTGCGGCATCGCGCTCGCCAGCCGCTTCATCCTCAAGGAACCGGTATCGCGTCGGCGCTGGCTCGGAACCGCCCTCATCGCCGTAGGCGTCGCCATTGTGGGGACCTCGACATGAATGTCCACACCCCGATCGGCCAGCCCGAGGCCGAAAGCTCTCCGTCTACTGCCCAGCCCCATGCCTTTCACTATGCTGGCGGCCCGACTGCCATTCTGTTGATCCACGGGCTGACCGGCACGCCGACCGAGTTGAAGCTGGTCGCCAAGGGCCTCGCACGGGCCGGCTATTCGGTCTATGGCGTGCAGCTTGCGGGCCATTGCGGCAGCGAGGCCGATCTCACCGCAACCGGCTGGAAGGACTGGCTCGCCAGCGCGCTCGAAGCCTTCGACCGGATCCGCCAGGACCACGACGCCGTGTTCGTCGGCGGCCTATCGATGGGCGCGCTGCTGGCCCTGCTGGTGGCATCCCACCGGTCCGACCGGGTGGCCGGCTGCCTGCTCTATTCGCCGACCATGTTCTATGACGGCTGGAGCGTGCCGCGCGGCAGCGTGCTTTTGCATGTGGCGATCCTGCTCGGGCTCGGACGCTTCTTCCGCTTCCGTGAGAATTTTCCCTACGGCATCAAGGACGACCGGCTGCGGGCCAGGGTGCAGGCCGCCATGGAATCCGGCCGCAGCGAAGAGGCGGGCCTGCTCTACATGCCCGGCCGCAGCCTTGCCCAGCTTCTCTACCTCATCCGGGACCTGAAACCGCGCCTGCCCGCCCTGCGCACGCCGGTCCTGGTCCTGCACGCCCGCGAGGACGACGTCACCAGCATCCGCAATGCCAATTATCTGGCGGCCCATCTTGGCGGCAATGTCGAGAAGATCCTGCTGGAGAACAGCTACCACATGATCACGCTCGACCAGGAGCGGGAGCTGGTGATCGATCATTCCGTCGGTTTTCTCAAGCGCACCGAGCCTCGCCGGCTTGCTGCGCCCAGCCTGAGCCTGGCGCTCAATCGAGGACGATCATGACGCTCACCGCCGTCGTCGAAAACTCGATCACCGCCTTCGACAGCGCGGACTGGAACCGCTGCTTTCCGTCCGACCCGGAAAACTGGGCCTTCTATCGCGCCTGCGAGGAAGCCGGGCCTCCCGGCTTCACCTGGTACTACACGGCCATCCGCGACGATGGCCGCCTGATTGCGGTCGTACCGGCCTTCGGCACCGAGTATCGCCTCGACACCACCGTGCAGGGCGTCTTGAAGCGGATCACCAACCAGATCCATCGCCTGCTGCCGGCCCTGCTGTCGCTGCGCCTGATCGCCTTCGGCTCGCCGGTTGCTGAAATCTGCCATCTCGGCTTCGCACCGGAGGTGCCGGCCTATGACCGCCCCGCGCTGCTCAGGCGTATCGTCGCTGCGCTCCAGGAATTCGGCGCGGCCAAGCGCTATGGCCTGCTCGGCATCAAGGACGCCCCCTCCCGCGACGACGGCCTGTGGCGCGGCGCGCTTGCGCCGAACGGCTTCACCCGCTTGCCCGGCCTGCCGACGGCCGTGCTCGACCTCCCCTATGGCAATTTCGACGCCTATCTCGAAAGCCTGAGCAAGGCCACCCGCAAGGACATGCGGCGCAAGCTCAAGGCCTTCAAGGATATCCGCGTTGAGCAGCGTCGCCAGATCGACGACGTCATAAGCGAGGTGTCCGCCCTCTATGAGCAGACGGTCGCCCATAGCGACCTCCAATTCGAATATCTGCCGCCGGACTATTTCCCGCAGCTGCTGCGCTTCCTGGCCCCCGAGGCCAGCGTCTTCCTCTATTGGCACGGCAGCGAGCTGGTCGCCTTCAATTTCGTGATCGAGACGGCGGACCGCCTGATCGACAAATATATCGGCATGAACTACGCCGTCGTTCCGAAATTCAGTCTCTACTTCAACAGCTGGCTGCACAATGTCCGCTATTGCATCGAGCGCGGCATCCCCGTCTATCAGAGCGGCCAGGCATTCTACGGCCCCAAGCTGCGTCTGGGCTGCCGCTTGCAGCCCAATTGGCAATATTTCCGCCATCGCAACGCGGCAATTAACACCATATTGCAAGTCGTCGCCAAATTCGTGCGGTTGGACCGTTTCGATCCCGCGATCGCCAATCTCGTGAAGGAAGCGGCATGACCAACGCGATCTCCACCATGCGCCCAGGCTACCGCAATACCCTGTTCGCGTGGCTGCTCCTGCTGGTGTTCGAGACCACCTCGCAGCTTGCCCTCAAGATCGGCGGGGAGGCGCTGGCGCATCTGCCATTCGGCCTGGCCTGGCTCATGCAAGCGGCAAGCAATCCCTGGGTCATCGTCGGTGTCTTCGCCTATCTCGGGGCCTTCTCGGCCTGGATGGTCATCCTCGATCGCATTCCGCTCAGCTTCGGCTTTCCCCTCACCGCCGTGGTGATGCTGGTGGTTGCCATCGCCTCCCACTACGTCTTTGGTGAAGAGCTCACACCCTGGCGCCTGGTCGGCATCGGCCTGATCGTCGCAGGGGTGGTCGTCATGGGAGGAGGCGACGGGTGACGATGCTCACCGTTCTCTATAAGTGGTGGAGCCGGTCGATACGCTGGAAGCTTGTCGGCGTGTTCGTCATCATCAGCGTCATCCCGATGCTGATCGCGACCAAATTTGCCACGCAGGTCGTCTCCACCACCTTCGAGGACAATGTCGAGGCCTGGCTGTTCCAGACCTCGCACTTCTTCGTGGCCAACATCCTCGACCAGCGCAGGGAAACCGCCAGCATCGCCGACGTGCTCGCCGAGAACGGCAGCCTGACCGCCCTCGTCACCGGGCAGTCGCGCGAGATGCCGCCGGCCGTGTCGCATATGATCAACGCGCTCGGCTACGATCTCCTGCTGATCTCCGACAATGAAGGCAGGGTCGTCTTCTCCTCAAAGCCCGCCACCAACATCACCAGCGTGCCCTTCGGCGAGGGCCAGAAGCTCTATCTCGACGTCATCGACGGTACGCCGACCCTGATGGCAGCGGGTTCCAGCACCTTCGACTATCAGGGCCAGCGCTACCACGTGCTGATCGGCACGTTGGTCGACCAGAGCTTCGTCGCCAATATGGGAGCGCTGTCGTCGCTGACCGTTCGCCTCTACTACAAGGTCAATGGTCAGTTCACGCAGGTCTACGCCTCCGGCGGCCAAACATCAGTGGCCCTGCCCCCGGCAACGCTGGCCGAGGTCGCCGGCAATGCCGCCGACGAGTATACATCCGCCGACATCGATGGCGAGGATACGTCCATCGGCATCTATGCGCCGATCCGTGACGGTAACAATCTCATCGGCGTGCTGTTTTGCGGCCTCAGCTCGGACTCGGGTATTGCCGACTGGGTGACGAGCAAGAACCTGTTCATCGCCATCTTTGCCTTCGGCATGCTGCTGTCGCTCGGTGCCGGGCTGATCATGTCGCGCCTGCTCACCAGCCCGGTCATCCGCCTTGCGGAAGGCGTCAACGCCATTGCGAAGGGCGATTTCACCCAGCGCGTGCCGACCCGCCGGCATGACGAGCTCGGCCAGTTGTCCGTCGCCTTCAACTCGATGGCCCAGCAATTGGAGGGCCTGCGCAAGATGGAGGCCAAGCTCAGACGGCGCGAGCGCATGACCACGCTCGGCGAGGTCGCCGCCGGACTCGCCCATGAGGTGCGCAATCCGCTCGGCATCATCAAGACCTCCGCCGAACTGCTGCAGAACAGCGCCAACCTGTCGGAGGTGGAGACACGGCGCCTGGGCTATGTCATCGACGAGGTCCGCCGGATCGACCAGCTCATCCGCGACTTCCTGGCCTTTGCCCGGCCGCCGCAACGCATGATGGACCTGGCTCCCATCGATCTGATCGACCGGGTTCTCGGCAGTTGCCAGAGCGAGATCGAGCACCAGCAGGTCCTCGTCAATGTCGAGGACGAAAGCGGCGGTGTCCGTATCCATGTCGATCGCGACCAGATGATCCAGGCCTGCCTCAATCTGGTGCTCAATGCCCTTCAGGCGATGGAAGGAGCACCCGAACTGGCGACGGCTCCCGGTCTTGCCGTTCGCCCGCGCCTCGACATCCGTATCGCCAGCGAAGGAGACGAGGTGCATTTCATCTTCGCCGACAACGGGCCGGGCATCCCGCCAACGCTGATCGACCGCATCTTCGATCCCTTCGTCACCACCAAGGACAGCGGCACGGGCCTCGGCCTTGCCCGCGTCTTCGCGGTTGCCGAGGGCCATGGCGGCTGGATCGAGGCCCGCAACGCCGCGCATGGCGGCGCCATTTTCGAACTCGTGATACCCGCATCCCAACGGAGGGCAGGCGATGTCCCAAACGATCCTGCTCGTTGACGACGAGATCAAGCTGCTCGACGTGCTGAGCGGCGTGCTGGAGGGGCTGGGCTATCGTCCGCTCACCGCAAGCAGCGGCGCCGCCGCGCTCGAACGGCTCGAACAGGAACCCGTCGATCTCGTGCTCACCGACCTGCGTATGCCCGGCATGAGCGGGCAGGAATTGCTGGCGGAGATCCACCGCCGCCATCCTTCGATGCCGGTGGTGATCATGACGGCTTATTCGACGGTACGCGACGCTGTCCAGGCCATCAAGGACGGGGCCTTCGACTATATCGACAAACCGATCGAGCAGGAGGAACTGGCGACGACCCTCGCCAACGCCCTGCGCCTGCACGAGGCCTTGCGCGACAATGAGCGCCTGCGCCAGGAATTGGCGGGGCGCTACAAGTTCGACACGCTGGTGGGCAAGTCCCCCGCCTTCCAGAAGGTGCTGCGCGCGATCAGCGAAGTGTGCGAGCAGCGCACCACCGTGCTGCTCACCGGCGAAAGCGGTTCGGGCAAGGAAGTGGTGGCGCGCGCCATCCACTTCAACAGCCCACGCCAGCGCAAGCCTTTCGTCGCGGTCAATTGCGCCGCCATTCCCGAAGCGCTGCTGGAAAGCGAGTTCTTCGGCCATGTGAAGGGCAGCTTCACCGGCGCGGTCAGCAACCGCGTCGGTCGCTTCGCCCAGGCCGAGGGCGGCACGCTCTTCCTCGACGAGGTCGGCGACATGCCGCTCAACCTGCAGGCCAAGATCCTGCGCGTGCTGCAGGAACGCCAGTATGAGCCGGTGGGCGCGACGGGTTCGCGCACGGCCGATGTGCGCATCATCGCGGCGACCAACCGCGACCTCACCGCCATGGTGGCCGAGAACAAGTTCCGCGAAGATCTCTATTACCGCCTCGCCGTGTTCCCGATCGCCTTGCCGCCCCTGCGCGAACGGGCCGAGGATATCCCGCTATTTCTGGACCTTTTCGCCGATGACCTCGCGCCAACCCTCGGCAAGCGCGACATCCGCTTCAGCCCCGATGCTGTCCGGGTACTGACCGCCTATCGCTGGCCCGGCAACATCCGTGAATTGCAGAATTGCGTCGAGCGCTCGCTGATCTCGGCCCGCAGCCCGGTGATATCGGCTGCCGACCTGCCGGCCTACATCGCCGAAAAGCCGGGCAACGGCACGGCACAGGATTTTCCCATTCAACTCGACGATGTCGCCGCCGCCTTCGAGCGCGCGCTCATCGTCGAGGCCCTGAAGCGGGCCGAGGGCGTGCAGGTGCGCGCGGCCGAACTGCTCGGCATCAATGAGCGCAGCCTTTGGCACCGGCTGAAGAAATACGAGATCACCGTCTCCAAGACGGTCGGGCCGCGTTCCTAGCGTCGCCCAATAGGAGATTATAAGATGGCTTCCACCTTGGACCGCATCCTGCGCTGGGCCTTTGCGAGGATCGTCAGCCGCGGCAATCTGACGGTGGTGACGCCCGCCGGAACCAGGCTCGCCTTCGGTGACGGCAGCGGCGAGCCGGTCACTGTCCGCCTGACCGACCGGGCGGGCGTCATCGCTCTACTGACCGATCCCGACATGCGGCTCGGCGAACTCTATATGGACGAGCGCTTCCTGGTCGAACAGGGCTCGATCTACGATTTCATCCATCTCATCCTGCGCGAGGGGCAGAACCAGACCCATCCCCTGCCCGCGCGCCTCATCGATCGGGCCCGCGCCGGGCTGCGCCGGTTCCGGCTACGCAACCTGCCGGGCCGCTCCAAGCGCAATGTCGCCCATCACTACGATCTCGACGGACGCCTCTACAATCTGTTCCTGGATGCCGACCGGCAATATTCCTGCGCCTATTTCGAATATCCCGGCCAGTGCCTGGAAGATGCGCAGACCGCCAAGAAGCAGCACATCATCGCCAAGCTGCGAATCGGGCCGCAGCACAAAGTGCTCGACATCGGCTCGGGCTGGGGCGGCCTCGCCTGCTCGATGGCCGAAGCGGGTGCGAGCGAGGTCCGCGGCGTCACCCTGTCGGAAGAACAACTCGCCTTCGCCAGGGAACGCCCCAAGGGCACCGCCGAAGGCCGCGTGCATTTCGACCTGATCGATTATCGCAGCGTCCAGGGCCGTTTCGACCGCATCGTCTCCGTCGGCATGTTCGAGCATGTCGGCCTTGCCCACTACGAGACCTTCTTCAAGACCGCAGCCCGGCTGCTCGCCGATGACGGCGTCATGCTGCTCCACACCATCGGCTGTTCGGCCGAACCCGGCTTCACTACGCCGTGGCTCGACAAATACATCTTCCCCGGCGGCTATATTCCCTCACTCTCGGAGATCCTGCCGGCCATCGAGCGGGCCGGTCTGATCGTCACCGACGTGGAGGTATTGCGCCTGCATTACGCCGAGACGCTGAAGGCCTGGCGCGAGCGCTTCCTGGCGCACTGGGACGAGGCAGAAGCGCTCTACGACGCACGCTTCTGCCGGATGTGGGAATATTACCTCGCCGCCGCCGAAGTCGCCTTCCGCTGCGAGGACCTCGTGGTCTTCCAGATCCAGCTTGCCAAGTCCAACCAGGCCCTGCCGACGACGCGCGACTATATCGCTGCCGGACACCCGCCGGCAGCAAGCAATTTTACGACCGTAGACACGCAACTCGAAAGCGCAGCCTGAAACGGCACGCCAAGTTCTTCCCCCCGGGGGCTCGCCGCCGGGCAAACCTTCGAACGCAACGAACTGATGGAATAGCCGCAAGAACATCCTTCAACACCACTGAACGGTGACGACCATGGCCCATATCGTGCTGATCAATCCGCGCTTCGAGGCTTCCTATTGGGGATTGGAACATGCCTTGCCCCTGTTCGATGCCAAGGCCAATTTGCCGGTCGCCTGCCTGCCCTTGCTGGCGGCGCTGACACCATCCGAACACACCGTGACCCTGATCGACGAGAACGTCGAGGCGATCGACTACGAGCTCTGCGCTCGCGCCGACATCGTCGGCCTCACCGGCATGATCGTGCAGCGTTTCCGCATGCGCGAGATCCTCGACGAGTTGAAGCGCCGCAACTGCTTCGTGGCGGTCGGCGGGCCCTGGATCACCGTGCGGGAGGACTATTTCGGCGACGATGCCGACGTCACCTTCGTCGGGGAGGCGGAGGAAAGCTGGCCGCGCTTTCTGGATGACTGGGTCCAGAATCGCCATGCCCGCCGTTACGAACAGGCCGACAAGACCGACATGGCCACGGTGCCGGTGCCGCGCTTCGATCTCTTGAAGATGGACGATTATGCGGTCGGCAGCGTGCAATTCTCGCGCGGCTGCCCGTTCACCTGCGAATTCTGCGACATCATCGTGGTGTTCGGCCGCAGGCCACGCATCAAGACCAGCAGGCAGGTCATCGCCGAACTGGAGGCGTTGCTGGCAACCGGGATGGATACCGCCTTCATCGTCGACGACAACCTGATCGGCAACAAGAAGGCCATCAAGGAAGTTCTGCGCGACGTCATCGCCTGGCAGGTCGCGCATGATTATCCGATGACCTTCGTGACCGAGGCCTCCATCGACCTTGCCGACGATGCCGAGTTGATGGAGTTGATGGTCGACGCCAATATCAGGGTGGTGTTCATCGGCATCGAGACGCCCAACGAGGCCGCCCTGCGCGAGACCAAGAAGCTGCAGAACGTGCGCAAGGGCGCCAGCATGCTGGAAAAGGTCCATACCATCCAGCGCAGCGGCATCGAGGTGTGGTGCGGCATGATCCTGGGTTTCGACAGCGACGATGCCACCATCTTCGAGGCCCAGCGCCGGTTCATCAAGGACTCGCGCATCGTCAACGCCATGGTCGGCATGCTCGCCGCCATTCCCAAGACTCCCCTCTATGCCCGCCTCGCCAAGGAGGGGCGGCTCGATCCCACCGACCGCCAGATCTATGGCACCAATGTCATCCCGCTCAATTTCAGCCGCGAGGCGCTGCGCGACGGTTATCTCGATGTGATGGCCGACCTCCATCGGCCCGAGGCCTATTTCGATCGTCTCGATGCCCTCTATCTCGACGAGCGCATCGAGCCGGAACGCTCCAGGCTCAGGCATCTGCGCCGCCACCCCCTGCGCCTGGCCAAGCTCAATCTGATGTGGATGCTCGAAGCCGCCGGCATCTTCCTGCGCCTGATGCGCCGGGTGCCCCAGAAGGAGTTGCGCCGAATCTACCGCCAGCGTCTGTGGACGATGCTCAAGCGACGGCGATCGCCCGTGGTGATGCAGATCTACGCGATCAAATGCGCGATGCATTATCACGCCCACACCATGATCACCGACATGCGGGCCGGGCGGATCGTCAACTCATTCTGAAAAATGTGGAGCAAGCCTGCGCTCGGCCTAGTACTACAGTTGCTTCTTTGTTCGAAGGGTATTTGGAATGTCAGCCCCGCTCCATCACTTGATGGAGCTGTGGAGGCTGACACTCCCCTTTTCCCGTGCTCCTTCATGCAGACGCAACTGCAGTGCTAGCAGCACCCGCCGCCGCTTGCTTTCGAACTGCAGCACGCCGTCGCCCCGGCCGGTTGCTCGAGCCGATGGCGCGGCTTGCAAATTGCCGGGCGCCCTTCGAGTTTGAGGACGATCTGCTCGCCACCGGCGATTTCAAGTGCACCGACATCGAATATCTGCATGGGCTCGCCAGGCTGGCCCACCTCGAAGGTAAGCCGGGCATCCGCTTCGAGGTCCACCCTCTCCGCGACCCGCTGCAGGATTCGTTCAAACTTGGCGACGGGCATGAAATCCCCGCCGGCGGTCGCCTCGATGTCCTCCACCTGCAGGATCGTTTCCCGCCAGGCATCCGGGGAGCCACCACAGTCCAGGGTGACGAACGCGCCCGCCTTGACCTCGGTGACATGATAGCCGGGCCGTATCGTCCGCCCGCCATAATTCAGCACCAGCGCCTTGCCGGCATGGGGTTTCAACGCAGCGAGGAAACCGCCGAGCGAGGCATCGCCGCCAAATTCAATCATCAATGGGCTGGTAGAAGCGTTCATGGTGGTGTATCCATCATTTCAATGATTCTTGAGATGTTGAGATAAAGATGGACGAAAAGCAAGCCCTCGATGCCTTCGCCGCCCTATCCCAGGAAACGCGGCTCAGGATCGTCAAGCTCCTGGTGACGGCTGGCCCGGACGGCATGGCGGCTGGCGCGATCGGCGAGGCCATGGATAGAGCTTCCTCCTCGCGCATGTCGTTTCACCTCAGCCACCTCGAACAGGCTGGCCTGGTCGAGTCACGCCGGGAGGGGCGCTCGATCCTCTACAGCGCGGCCTATCCGGCGCTCTCCGGCCTGATCGAGTTCCTGATGCGCGACTGCTGCCAGGGGCACCCGGAAGTCTGCAATCCTGCCGTCGCCTCGCTCTCCGCTTGTTGTGCTCCTCGAAAGGATGTCACTCATGCCTGACCCGCACACCTACAATGTGCTGTTCCTGTGCACCGGCAACTCGGCGCGCTCGATCCTGGCCGAAAGCATCCTGCGCAAGGACGGCGCAGGTCGCTTCAATGCCTTCTCGGCGGGAAGCAAGCCCAAGGGCAGCGTCAATCGCTTCGCGCTGCATTGCCTGGAACGAGCAGGCTATCCCGTCGACGACCTGCGTTCGAAGAGCTGGGACGAGTTCGCCGGGCCGGGTGCCACGCAGATGGATTTCGTCTTCACGGTCTGCGACGACGCTCACGGTGAAGCCTGCCCGGTCTGGCCCGGACACCCGATGTCGGCCCATTGGGGCATCGAGGACCCGGCCCGCGTCGAGGGCAGTGACATCGAGAAGGAAACGGCCTTCGTTACGGCGTTGCGTTTTCTCAAGAACCGCATCGGTACCTTCACAGCGCTGCCGGTCTCCAGCCTGGACAAGGCCTCGCTTCGGGCACAGCTCGTCGAGATCGGCCAATCCGAAGGGGCAACCTCGCCCCGCAACAGCGCAGCGTGACTGCGAGCATGCACATCGTCATCTATCACAACCCGGATTGCGGCACCTCGCGCAACACGCTGGCCTTGATCCGGCAGTGGGGGATCGAGCCCCATGTCATCGAATATCTGAAAACGCCTCCCTCACGCGCCCTGCTGGCGCAACTCGTCGAGCAAATGGGCATCGGCGTACGAGGCCTCATCCGCCAGAAGGGCACGCCCTATGCGGAACTCGGATTGGATGCGCCTGATCTGACGGGAGACGAACTCCTGGATGCGATGGTCGCACATCCCATCCTGATCAACCGCCCCATCGTCGTCAGCCCTCTTGGCGTGAGGCTCTGCCGGCCGTCCGACGTCGTGCTCGATCTCCTCCCTACGATGACAGTCTCGTCGGCGGTCGAGAAGGAAGAGGGCGCGCCTTTCCTGAAAGACGCTCCGGTAGCTCCGACCGATCCGGCCCTGGTCGCAAGCCTCCAGGCGGCGAATCTGCCGACCGACGATCTTGCCGAGCCCGGCCGCACCTTCTTCGCCTATGAAACGCTCAACGGCCGGCCAGTCGGATTTGGTGGCTATGAGTTGCAGGGTGAGCACGTCCTGATCCGTTCGGTCGTGGTGTCGCCGGAGGTCAGGGGAACGAGGGTCGGCCGCAACATCCTGCCCCTGCTCCTGTTCCGGGCTCACCAGGCCGGAGCAAAGCGCGCCTGGCTCCTGACGACATCGGCACCCGACTTCTTCTCCCGCGCCGGTTTCAAGCCGGTGGAGCGGGCAGAAGCCCCGACCGCGATCCTGGCAACGCGCCAGGCCGCATCCCTTTGCCCCGCCAGCGCGGTCCTCATGACCCGCGAGATCAGTTTCTGACATGTCCACATTCGAACGCTACCTGACGCTCTGGGTTGGCCTTTGCATCCTCGCCGGCATCGCACTCGGTCACATGATGCCGGCGGCCTTCCAAACGATCGGCGCCGCCGAGATCGCCAAGGTCAACCTGCCGGTGGCCGTGCTGATCTGGCTGATGGTCGTCCCGATGCTGCTGAAGATCGACTTCGCCGCCCTGCGCGAAGTCGGTCAGCATTGGCGGGGGATCGGTGTCACCCTCTTCATCAACTGGGCCATCAAGCCCTTCTCGATGGCGCTGCTCGGCTGGTTGTTCATCGGCTGGCTGTTCCGGCCCTATCTGCCGGCGACCCGGATCGACAGCTATATTGCCGGACTGATCATCCTCGCGGCCGCACCTTGCACCGCCATGGTGTTCGTCTGGTCGAACCTGACCAAGGGCGAGCCGCATTTCACCCTGAGCCAGGTCGCGCTCAACGATGCCATCATGGTCGTCGCCTTCGCGCCGATCGTCGGCCTGCTGCTCGGCCTGTCGGCGATCACCGTTCCATGGGGCACGCTCGTCCTGTCGGTCGGGCTCTACATCGTCGTTCCGGTGATCGTGGCGCAATGGCTCCGCCGTCGTCTGCTGACTGCCGGAGGCCAGGCGGCGCTCGAACGTTTTCTCGCGCGCATCGGCCCCGTCTCCCTGCTGGCGCTCCTCGCCACGCTGGTGCTGCTGTTCGGCTTCCAGGGCGAGCAGATCATCGCCCAGCCGCTCGTGATCGGGCTGCTTGCCGTACCGATCCTGATCCAAGTCTATCTCAATGCGGGGCTTGCCTACCTGCTCAATCGCGTCGCAGGCGAGCAGCATTGCGTCGCCGGTCCCTCGGCCCTGATCGGCGCCTCCAACTTTTTCGAGCTCGCCGTTGCTGCCGCCATCAGCCTGTTCGGCTTCAACTCCGGGGCAGCCCTGGCAACCGTCGTCGGTGTGCTGATCGAAGTGCCGGTCATGCTGTCCGTCGTGTGGATCGTGAACCGGTCAAAGAATTGGTATGAGCGGGGTTCCTCTGCGACCGCCGCGGAAGGACGCAATTGATGATCAACGACCTGCCCAACATCGCCGCTGATTGCGTTGAAATCCCCTCGCTCGATCGTCTGCGGCCGAAGGCGTCGACACATCCGCCACGCATCCTGATGCTTTACGGCTCGCTGCGGGAACGCTCCTACAGCAGGTTACTGACGCTGGAAGCCGAACAGCTCCTCAAGCATTTCGGCGCAGAGACCCGTATCTTCGATCCTCATGGCTTGCCGCTGCCGGACACCGAGCCGGCAGACCATCCCAAGGTTCGCGAACTACGAGAATTGTCGGAATGGTCGGAGGGTCAGGTCTGGTGCAGCCCCGAGCGCCACGGCGCCATGACCGGCATCATGAAGGCACAGATCGATTGGATTCCCTTGTCGATCGGGGCCGTACGCCCGACGCAGGGCAAGACGCTTGCCGTCATGCAGGTCTCTGGCGGCTCGCAATCCTTCAATGCGGTCAACCAGATGCGCGTCCTCGGCCGCTGGATGCGAATGATCACCATTCCCAACCAGTCCTCGGTCGCCAAGGCTTATGAGGAGTTCACGCCCGGCGGCCGCATGAAGCCTTCATCCTATTACGAGCGCGTCGTCGATGTAATGGAAGAACTGGTCAAGTTCACTTTGCTGACGCGAGATGCCTCCGATTACCTCACCGACCGCTATAGCGAGAGGAAGGAAGCTCACGCCGCCCTCGAAGCCCGTCTCAAACTGGCAGAAGTCCGATGACCCAATCCCACGCTGGCCCGTGATCACCATCATCGGAGCGGCACAGATCTTTGCGCGGGGCGTCCTAACAGCCAAATCGCAAAACGCTTCAGCGGAATTTCAGGCCGAAGGAATAGCTCAGGCTGAGGCCGACCGTGTTCTGGTTGAGCGAACCGAAACGCTTCGTGACCGGACTGTCCGCGGCATCGCCCGTCAAGCGCTCGAACTTGTCGTAGAGCGTCGCTTTCCAGGCCGGCGAAAACTGGTAGGAAACCGAAGCCAGGGCGCCATAGGCCTTGATGCCGGCTGAGGGATCGTAGGGTATCACCTGGCCGTTGCGCGCGGCGTCGCGCTCCGACACGCCGAAGGAAGAGCGCATATAGGTGCCGTTGCCGACCGACAGGCGCGGGCCGATCGAAAAGGTGAAGGCGTCGTAGGGCTGCACCCAATCGGCCGAGAAATCGGCGACCAGCCCCTGCCCGGCCCGCAGGGCCTGGCGTACCTCCGCACGGGCGCGCAACTGGTTCTCGATCAGCCAGTATTCCATGAACAGGCCGGCATCCAGCGTTGCGGGCACCGTATGCACCCCGGCGAGGTCCCGCTCATCCGATCGCGAGCGGCCGCCACGGAAATCGGCAGCGGGCCCGATGGCAAGGCCGTGGCTCTCGAACACCGAAAACGAGAACGCGTCATCAGGCGCGCCCCATCCGGGTGCCTCCCCCGCCCGCCTGATGTCGAAATCGGAGGGCAGTACGGTGACGCTGGTTTTCGAGGCTCCCTCATAGGTCGGTCCGTACTGGGTCCCGACACCCACCGTCACGATCCAGTCCGGACCGGCGTCGGGCTGCGAGGAGAAGTTCAGCACCGAATAGGGAGAACGTTCATCGGCTTGCACTTGGGAGCCGGGCGTGAACGCGCCGGCGGCAAGGCCAAGGAGAGCCAGAACGGGCAATACTCTCGTACGCATGGACGCGGCATCCTCAAACTGGATCGTACTTGCGGCGCGTTCCGTCGCGTTGACAAGCAAAATCAGGCTAGAGGCTTAAGATTTCATGGGCATGACGCGTTTGTGCCACGGGAGAAATCTGCCGTTCATCGCCTCGTCTTGAGTGTCAATCGTCACGGCCGAGCCGGCGTCAGCTTGGCCCCCAGATAGAGACGGTTCATCAATCTGAGCTGGTCGGGCGCGCCCGGCGTGGTCGGCGCATCCTTGCGCATCATGCCGACCATGGTCTTCATATTGTTGAGCACCACCGCGGCAATGTCGTCGGCCTCGGCCTCCGCCAACCCCGGCGCGTTGGCCTTCAGCGCGGCGCGTACGCCGGCGAGCGCCTGGGCGCGAAAGCGCAGGCGGATCTGCGTCCAATCCGTCCTGGAATCCAGCAACGCCGTGACAGCACGTGCCTGGGGATGGAGTTGCACCAGGAGTTCGATCAGAATGTCCGCCAGTTGCTCCGGCGTGGCGCCTCCTGCCTGGTCGCGCACGGCGTCATAGGCCCCAGCAAGAACCGTCGCATAGTGATCCATCAGGGCGTCCGCCACCGCGTCCTTGCTGGGAAAGAAACGATAGAGCGAACCGATGCGGGCATCGGCGCGCTGAGCGATCTCCGCCATCGTGGTCGCCTCGAAGCCACGCTCCTGGATCACCTCCGCCGCCGCCTCCAGAAGTTCAGCCACGCGTTGGCGGCCGACCTCACGCTGTGGCGCCAGGGTTCTGCGTTTCTGGCTTGACAAATTTGAGTCCATCCTCAAATAGATGCTATGCTTGAGTAATTCCTCAAATAGATAGCCGCCTTCCTGCCACCGCGCAATCCGGCGCGAGCCGGGCGGGAACTCGGCGAAAGGATGGTTCCATGCTTGCTTTGCCTGCCAGCACCACGGCCCTCATTCTGATCGATCTGCAGAATGGAATTGTCTCTACACCGGCCGAGCCCTATTCCGGCCCGGATGTGCTCGCCCGGGGACGTCTACTCGCCCAGCGCTTTCGCGCAGCCGGAGCGCCCGTCATTCTCGTCAATGTCGCCTTTTCCGCCGATCGCGGCGATGCCCTCAAGGCCCCCGTCGACCAGCCGATGAAAATGCCGCCCGGCGGATTTCCCGAAGGCTGGGCGGATCTGGCCGAGGGTCTTGCCGAGCCCTCCGATCTCAGGGTCACCAAGCATCAATGGGGCGCCTTCTATGGCACCGAGCTCGATCTGCAGCTGAGGCGGCGCGGCATTACTACCGTGGTCATCGGCGGCATCGCCACCAATATCGGCGTCGAGTCGACCGCCCGCGCTGCGCACGAACACGGATATGCCGTCGTGCTGGCGGAAGACGCCTGCACGGGCCGCGCCGCCGACATGCACGCCTTCGCCTTCCAGCGCATTTTCCCCTTGCTCGCCCGCGTCACCAAGGCCGACGACATCGCGCTGCAGCCATGAGAAGCCCACAGGCACGGTCGGGGATACGCAGCTAGAAACCCAAGCCGGCGACGGCGGGACAAGGCCATGGCGCTGACAGTCGCCATGGCCTTTCGTTGCGTTGTCGCTCAGTCATAGATCGGGAAGCGGGCGAGCAGACTGTGCACCGCCTCGCGCACGCCGGCTTCCACAGCTGAATTGCTCGCCTCACCATTGGCGGCGAGACCGTCGATCACCGCCAATGTGAGGCGGGCGACCTCCTTGAATTCCTCGACCATGAAGCCGCGGGTCGTGCAGGCCGGCGTGCCCAGGCGTACGCCGGAGGTGACCATCGGCCCCTGGGGATCGAAGGGAATGCCGTTCTTGTTGCAGGTGATATGGGCCCGGCCGAGCGCGGCCTCCACCGCCTTGCCGGTGAGGTTCTTGCGACGCAGGTCCACCAGCATCAGATGGGTATCGGTGCCGCCCGACACGATGTCGACGCCACCCGAGGACAGGGCCTCGGCGAGCGCCCTGGCATTGTCGACGACATTGGCGGCGTATGTCTTGAACGCGGGCGTCAGCGCCTCGCCGAAAGCCACCGCCTTGGCGGCGATCACATGCATCAGCGGACCACCCTGCAGCCCGGGGAAGACGGCTGAATTGATCTTCTTGCCGATTTCCTCGTCATTCGACAGCACCATGCCACCCCGCGGGCCGCGCAGGGTCTTGTGCGTCGTGGTCGTCACCACATGGGCATGATCGAGCGGGTTGGGATGCACGCCGCCGGCGACCAGGCCCGCGAAATGCGCCATGTCGACGAAGAGCTTGGCGCCGACCTCGTCCGCGATCTCCCGGAAGGCCTTGAAATCGATGATGCGCGGATAGGCCGAGCCGCCGGCCAGGATGACCTTGGGCTGGTGTGTCCTGGCAAGGTCCCGCACTTGGTCGAGGTCGATGCGATGCGTCTGCGGGTCGACGCCATAGGAAACCACGTTGAACCACTTGCCGGACTGGTTGACCGGCGCCCCATGGGTGAGATGTCCGCCTGCCGCCAGATTGAGGCCGAGGAAGGTATCGCCAGGCTGTATCAGGGCCATGAACACCGCCTGGTTGGCCTGGCTGCCGGAATTGGGCTGCACATTGGCAAAACTGCAGTTGAACATCTGCCGCGCCCGCTCGCGGGCGAGTTCCTCGACCTCGTCGACATGCTGGCAGCCGCCATAATAGCGCCGCCCGGGATAGCCCTCGGCATATTTGTTGGTGAGGACGGAGCCCTGTGCTTCCAGCACGGCCCTGGATACGATGTTTTCCGAGGCGATCAGCTCGATCTCCTCGCGCTGGCGATGGAGCTCGCGGCCGATGGCGCCGCTGACCGCCGGATCGGCCTCGGCCAGGTTATCGTGAAAGAAATGGCCGGTATCCGTACCAGCGGATCTGACAGGGCTGTCCATGAAACTCCTCCCTTGTGGCGCCCGGAGGCGCTGATATGACCATCGTCAGCCGGTCCAACCGAGCCCGGCCGAGATGCAGTTGATCGAAAGCAGCAGGGCATTGACCGCCCGCTTGGGGCTGGCGGACTTGCCGTCCTGGGCGCGCACTTCACGCAAGAGCTGGACCTGCAGGCGGTGGATCGCATCCATCTGCGGGCGGATCTGGTCGAAATGCCGCTTGAAGGAGGGAAACCGCTCCGAAAGGGCCAGCCCGCCATTGACCTCGCCGATCATCTTGCGGGTCAGCTCATATTCGGCAGCGATCTTGCGATAGATGCGTTCGCCCACTTCGCCGTCCTGCACCAGCGAGGCATAGAGGCGCCCGATTTCCATGTCGGTCTGGTAGAGGCCCTTGTCGACCTCGTCGACGACGAGCCGGAAGAAACGGGAGCGCTCGAACATCTGGCGCAGGAGGTCGAGTCCGGCCTCGCCGCGAACGCTGACGAAGGAGTTGAGCGCACTGCCGATGCCGTACCAATTGGTGATCAGGTGCCGGTTCTGGCTCCAAGCAAAGACCCAGGGAATGGCGCGCAGATCGGAAATGTCGCGGGCGCCGAAGCGCCGGGCCGGCCGAGAGCCGATCTTGAGCAGCGACAGCTCCTCGACCGGGCTCGCCTGGTTGAAATAGTCGATGAAGCCCGGCTCGCGGATCAGGCCGGAGTAGGTAGCCTGCGACATGCCGGTGAGCGCTTCCAGCGCCTCGTTGAACTCGGGATTGTCCTTGAGCTGGCTCTCGTTGCGCGACTTGACCGAGTGCGCGAACACACTCGCCGCCAGGATCTCCAATTGGTAGAGGCCGGTGCCGCGATTGGCGAATTTCGACGATACCACCTCGCCCTGCTCGGTGACGCGCATCACCCCGTCGATGGTGCCGGCCGGCTGCGCCGCGATGGCCCGGCCGGTGGGCGCCCCGCCGCGGCTGACCGAACCACCCCGGCCATGGAAGAAGCTGATCTTGACCTTGCGCTTGACGCCGAGGGCGGTGATGCGCCGCTGGGCCTTGCTCAGCTCCCAATTGGACGCAAGGAAGCCGCCATCCTTGTTCGAGTCGGAGTAGCCGAGCATCACTTCCTGGCGGTTGGCGAATTCGCGCACCGATCGGCGCACGATCGAAATGCCGAGCAACTGATCGAGAATGTCGGGGGCGGCACGCAGGTCCGCGATGGTCTCGAACAGCGGCACCACGCGCAGATTGATGGTGCCGCTGCCATCGGAAGCGGTGGCGAGCCCGCTATATTGCGCAAGGAGATAGACGGCGAGCAGGTCGTCGCAGGACCGCGTCATCGACAGGATAAAGGCACCGATCGCGCCCGTGCCCGGATCGGCGGACGCCTCGCGGATGACATCGAAGAGGTCGAGCAATTCCCGGGCTTCGTCCGACAAGGCCGCCCGGTCGAAAGCCGGCCTCCTGCCCGATTGCAGCTCGGACCGCAGGCGCGCGCTCCAAGGGCCGGTTTCCGGCTGCGGCGCCTCGCTTCCCGCGATCTGGCCGAACAGCTCGGCCAGCACGCGATTGACCACGGTGGAATTCTGCCGGATGTCGAGCGAGACGGTGCGGAAGCCGAAACTCTCGACCTGCTGGCGCAGGGGACGAATGAGGCGCCGTGCCGTCAGGGAGCCGCCCAGCCTGACGAGGACGTTTTCGAGTTCGCCGAGATCGGCGTTGAAGGCATCCGCGCGGGTATAGGGCTCCGCCATGGATTCGCTGCGCATGGCACGCAGGCGCTCCAGCATGCCTGCCGCGAACTGACGCAGGGGCTCTCCAGGGTTGCGGGCCATGACGGCCGACACCGCGCCTGTCGAGCGCAGGAGGCGCTCCAGGGCCTGGCCGAAATCCTCCGGAATATCGACGACATTGGCGCTGACGCTGAGCACGGTCACCAGACGGCGCACCTGCTGAATATACCAGCCGATGATGGCCTGGCGGCAGGCATCGAGCGCATAGGCCGTGGTCTTGGCCGTGACATTGGGATTGCCGTCGCGGTCGCCGCCGATCCAGGAGGCGAAATGCAGGAAGGGCGGCACCTTGATGTCATATTCCGGATAGTGGCGCGCCAGGGCCTCCTGGGCCGTCTCGTAGATCCGGGGTGTCGCCTCGAAGATGACCTCGCGGAAGAAGTGGAGGCCCCAGGCGATTTCGCGCTCGACCGAGGGGCGTTCGAGCCGCAACTCGCCGGACATCCATAACAGCTCGATCTCGCTTGCCAGATCGTTGACATGCTGCTCGCGCTCGCGCGGGGCCCAGCGATGCTGCTCCAGTTCGGTGAGCTTGCGATAGATGCGCCGGTGGATCTCGAGAACGGTGACGCGCTTGGCTTCGGTCGGATGGGCCGTCATCGTCGGCCCGACCCACAACTGGTCGAGCGCGGCCTGCACCTCCTCGGCCGGATAGCCGGCCGAGGCGATCTCGCCCATCACATTGGAAAAGGAACCGACGATCTCGTCGGCGCCGCCGACCTGCTCGAGCTCGCGCCGGGCGCGCATGGCCAGCAATTCGTTGGCGATGGCAACCAGCTGGAACCAGATCCCGGTCGCCTGCAGGGCACAGATGCGTTGCTTCTTGTCGAGCGTATCCAGTGGCTCGGTGCCGGCCAGCACCGCAGCCAGGGATGGCTCGCGTTCGCTGACGACGGACAGGAGCAGCCTGAACAACAGGCTGCGTACATCCTCGCGGAAACTGAGTGGCCTGCTCTCGTCCAAGGCGTCCCCCGTTCGTCTAGCGGTGATCCCGCAGGCAGGAGGCCCGATACCGGCCCTTCGCCTGTTCCCCCGAATGCTTCGTTCTGGGGATTTTTGGTTGGCTTAGCAGACCGCGTTTTGCCTCGGTTGGGAACGCCCGGACGGGTAGAAATCCTGCTCGTTCGGGTGGTGGAAAGACTGGCCGCCCGGATGACACCGATTGCCCTGCCGAGGAATGGCGGACCCTCGCCTCGCCCAGGGCGTGGTGGACGAGGGGTGTGCAACGGCAAGCCAGCAAAAGAAAACGGGGGCGACCGATGTCGCCCCCGCGTCTTTGATAAACTGCGATTTTCCTGAAGATCAGGCGACATCGAAGCGATCTGCGTTCATGACCTTTGTCCAGGCAGCGACGAAGTCGGTGACGAACTGGGCCTTGGCATCATCGCTGGCATAGACCTCGGCCAGAGCGCGCAGCTGGGAGTTGGAGCCGAACACCAGGTCGGCCCGGGTGCCGGTCCA
>NZ_LYXZ01000039.1 GCF_001676615.1 Labrys sp. WJW
CGGGGGGGGGGGGGGGGGCCCCGCCCCCGCCTCTTGTTGAGGCCGGCAAGCGGCAGGATGTCGGCCGCGCCGTCGCCGAACTTGGTATAGAAGCCCATCACCGCCTCGGCGGCATGGTCCGTGCCGATGACGATGCCGCGCACGGCTCCGGCGAGGCCGAACTGGGCGATCATGCGCTGGCGCGCCTTGATGTTGCCGTGGTGGAAATCGGCGCGCGGTCCCTCGATCAGGTCGCCGGCTTCGCGCGTGAGCTCGGCCATCATCGCATCGGCGGCCGGCTTGATGTTCACGGTGACGACGCGGTCGGCCTTGATGGTCGCCAAGGATTGCTGGGCGTCCTTTTCGTCTGCCTGTACGCCATAGGGCAGGCGCATGGCCAGGAACTGGGCGTCATAGCCTCCGGCCCGCAGGCGTTCGACGCCGGCCTGGGCCAGCAGGCCCGCGGTGAGCGAATCGACGCCGCCGGAGATGCCGAGCACATAGGCACGCCCTCCCGAAGCCTTGAGGTAATCGGCCAGGAAGGCGATGCGCCGCTCGGCTTCTACAGCGGGATCGAAGGCTTCGGGCACGATGATGTCGGGCGTGAGCGGTTGCGGCATGGTCGGCTTTCACGTGATTGAATCGGGTGACAACAGGCCATGTTCGTTTGGGAGCGTCAATATGGGCGCGGTGGTGGGGCGATCCGGAGATCGACCCACCTATCCACAAGCCTCCAGCCCCGGCCCCGTGCTCCCTTCAAGCGCATCTGCTAGCGTGCGACCATGACCTCCTCGCCCCAAAAACTCGATACCGCCGAGGCTTCGGCGCCCGTCACGCCGATGATGGCGCAATATCTCGAGATCAAGGCCGGCCATCCCGGCGCCTTGCTGTTCTATCGCATGGGCGATTTCTACGAGCTGTTCTTCGAGGACGCCGAGATCGCCTCAAAGACGCTCGGCATCGTCCTCACCAAGCGCGGCAAGCATCAGGGCGAGGACATCGCCATGTGCGGCGTGCCGGTCGTCAGGGCGGACGAATATCTGCAGCGCCTGATCGCCCATGGCCACCGCGTCGCGGTTTGCGAGCAGATGGAGGATCCGGCGGAGGCGAAGAAGCGCGGCTCCAAATCGGTGGTCAAGCGCGGCGTGGTCCGCCTGGTCACACCAGGCACCATCACCGAGGAAACCCTGCTGGAGCCGACGCGCACCAATCTGCTGCTCGCTTTGGCGCGCCTGCGCATCTCCGACGATGAGGCCCGCTATGGCCTTGCCTTCGCCGATATCTCCACCGGCGAGTTCGGCCTGTCCGAATGCGACGAGGCGGGGCTGTCGGCCGAGCTCGCCCGTCTCGACCCGTCCGAGATCGTGATGGCCGAGACGGTGCATGAGGATGCCGAGCTGGCCTCGCTCTGGCGCGAGAGCCGCGCCGCCGTCACGCCGGTCGGGCGCGACGTCTTCGACGGTTCCCAGGCCGAGCGTCGTCTCGCAGCCTTCTACGATGTCGGCACCATCGATGGCTTCGGCAGCTTCTCCCAGGCCGAACTGGTCGCCGCTTCAGGCCTGGTCACCTATATCCTGCGCACACAGGTCGGCCAGAAGCCGGCGCTTGAGCCGCCACGCCGGGATGGCGCCAGCGCCCATATGGCGATCGATGCCGCCACGCGCGCCAATCTGGAACTGACCCGCACCCTGGGCGGCGAGCGGGTCGGCTCCCTGTTCGATGCGGTCGACCGCTCGGTGACGGCGGCCGGCGGCCGCCTGCTGGCGCAGTGGCTGGCGAGCCCGCTGTTACAGCCCGAGGCCATTGCGCTCCGCCAGGATGCGGTGGCTTTCTTCGCCGAGCAGGCCCTGCTGCGCGGCCAGGTCCGTGCCCGGTTGAAATCGGCGCCGGATATCGCCCGCTCCATGGCCCGCCTTGCCCTCGATCGGGCCGGCCCGCGCGACCTGGCAGCCCTCCGGGAAGGGCTGACCGGCATTGCCGCGATCGAGGCCCTGCTGCGGCAGCGCGAGACCGAATTGCCGCCGGTGCTCGCCGGCATTCTCTCGGCCTTGGCCAAGCCGGACCAGGGCATGGCGGCGCGCCTTGCCGCGGCCTTGCAGGATGATCTGCCGCTGCTCAGGCGCGATGGCGGCTTCGTGCGCGCCGGCTATGACCAGGCCCTCGACGAGACCAGGGCCCTGCGCGACGAGAGCCGGCGCGTCATCGCCGGCCTGCAGGCGCGCTACGCCGAGGAGAGCCAGGTCCGCCAGCTCAAGATCAAGCACAACAACATGATCGGCTATTTCGTCGAGGTGCCGCAGCAGGCGGGCGAAGCCTTCCTGCAGCCGGGCCTTCGCGAGACCTACGTGCATCGCCAGACCATGGCCGGCGCCATGCGTTTTTCGACCGCCGAGCTCTCGACCCTGGAATCGCGCATCGCCTCGGCGGCCGAGCGCTCGCTGGTGAGCGAGCTTGCGATCTTCTCCGATCTCGCCGCGGCCCTTCTCGGTGACGGCGCCGCCATCCGGGCCGCCACCGAGGCTCTTGCTTTGCTCGACGTCATCGTGGCGCTCGCCGTGCTGGCCGACGAGGAAAACTATGTCCGTCCCGTCGTCGACACGTCGCTGGCCTTCGCCATCGAGGGCGGGCGCCATCCCGTGGTGGAACGGGCGCTGAAGCGCGAGGGCAAGCCCTTCGTCGCCAATGACTGCGAATTGAGCGGCGAGGGAGAGGGCAGCAAGGCTGCCGGCAAGATCTGGCTGCTCACCGGCCCGAACATGGCCGGTAAGTCGACCTTCCTGCGCCAGAATGCCCTGATTGCGGTGCTGGCGCAGATCGGCTCCTTCGTGCCGGCGAAATCGGCCCATATCGGCGCGGTCGACGCGCTGTTCTCGCGCGTCGGCGCCGCCGATGACCTGGCGCGCGGGCGCTCCACCTTCATGGTGGAAATGGTGGAGACGGCGGCCATCCTCAACCAGGCCGGATCGCGCGCCCTCGTCATCCTCGACGAGATCGGCCGCGGCACCGCCACCTTCGACGGCCTCTCCATCGCCTGGGCGGCGATCGAGAACCTCTCGGCCGTCAATCGCTGCCGCGCCCTGTTCGCCACTCATTATCACGAGCTGACCCAGCTGACGAAGAAGCTGCCGCGGCTGGCCAACGCCACCATGCGGGTGACCGAATGGCATGGCGACGTCGTCTTCCTGCATGAGGTGGTGCCCGGCGCCGCCGACCGTTCCTACGGCATCCAGGTCGCCAAGCTCGCCGGCATGCCGGCCGCCGTGGTGGAACGGGCGCGAGCCGTGCTGGCGCAACTGGAGGCGACCGACCGCCAGGCTCCGGCGGCTCGCCTGGTCGACGATTTGCCTCTGTTCGCCGCGGCCCCGCGGGCACCGGCCCAGCCTGCGGCCAAGGTGCCGGATGAGGTCACGGAAGCCCTCGACGCGCTCGATCCCAATGACATGACGCCTCGCCAGGCGCTCGACGCCTTGTTTTCCTTGAAAGCCAAGCGCGATAGCGCCAAGAAGGGGTAATTGGAGCGCGGACATCTTGTCCGCATTGCCGCCATCCACGCCTGGTAACGCCGCATCCGCAGGATGGGAAGAGCGGACAGGATGTCCGCGCTCCGACACTCTCCTTCCTAGAGCAAAGTGCGTTCAAGTGTGAACGCCCATTTGCTCTAACTCCTTGTTCCAACGCGTCTTTGCGATTCGAGGTGACCCCCCGTCAAATCGCAAAACGCTATAAGGCCTGCAATGCTCGACAAGCCCGATCGTGAGCTCCACCTCGTCCTCGACCGCATGGCGCTCGAAGCTGAGATCGACGCCTTGGCGCTGGAGCATGAGGGCAATGCCGACGCCCTCAGGCTGGCGGTGGTCACCCTGCTCAAGGCCACCCTGCGCGACGGCCGCGAGACCATCCGCACCTGGTTCAGCGAGGACCGCCTCGGCACGGCCTGCGCCCAGCGCCTGTCCTGGCTCGAGGACGAGATCATCCGCGCCAGCTATGCCTATGTGACGCGCTACGTCTATACCACCCACAACCCCACCGCTGGCGAGCGCATGGCCGTCATCGCCGTCGGCGGCTACGGCCGCGGCACCCTGGCGCCGGGGTCGGACATCGACCTGCTCTTCCTGCTGCCGGCCAAGCAGACGGCCTGGGGCGAGAGCGTCACCGAGGCCATCCTCTATGTCTTGTGGGACCTCGGGCAGAAGGTCGGTCATGCCACGCGCACGATCGACGAGTGCCTGCGCCTCGCCCGCGGCGACATGACCATCCGGACCGCCTTGCTCGAGGCGCGTCCGATCCTCGGCGACATGGGGCTGGCCAGCGAACTTGCCGCCCGTTTCGACCGTGAACTCGTCCAGCTCACGGCGGCCGAGTTCGTGGCGGCCAAGCTCGCCGAGCGCGACGACCGCCTGATCAAGGCCGGCAATTCGCGCTACCGGGTCGAGCCCAACGTCAAGGAGGGCAAGGGCGGCCTGCGCGATCTCAACACGCTCTACTGGATCGCCAAATATGTCTATCGCGTCAGGGATGCCGCCGACCTCGTCGAGGCCGGCCTGTTCACCCGGCGCGAATATCGCCAGTTCACCCTGGCCGAGGACTTTCTGTGGGCGACGCGCTGTGCCCTTCATTTCCTCACCGGCCGCGCCGAGGAGCGGCTGACCTTCGACATCCAGCGCGAGATCGCGGCTTTTCTGGGCTATTCGGACCGCGGCGGCCTGCGCGGCGTCGAGCGCTTCATGAAGCATTATTTCCTGGTGGCCAAGGATGTCGGCGATCTCACCGCCATCGTCTGCGCCGCACTGGAGGCGCGCCAGGAAAAGCCCAAGGCGATGCTGGATCGCTTCATCGCCCCCTTCCGCCGCAGTCAGCGCCAGGCCCTGATCGGCACCAAGGATTTCGTGATCGAGACGGGCCGGCTCAACGTCGCCAACGACCAGGTGTTTGCGCGCGATCCCGTCAACCTGATCCGCCTGTTCCACCTCGCCGACCTGCATTCACTCGCTTTGCATCCCGACGCGATGCGTCTCGTCACCCGCTCGCTCAAGCTGGTGAACGCTTCGCTGCGCGAGAATGTCGAGGCCAACCGGCTGTTCCTGGAGATCCTGACCTCGCGCAATGCTCCCGAGACCGTGCTCCGGCGCATGAACGAGGCCGGCGTGCTCGGCCGCTTCATCCCCGATTTCGGCAAGGTCGTGGCGATGATGCAGTTCAACATGTATCACCGCTACACCGTGGACGAGCATCTCCTACGTTCGGTCGGTGAGCTCGCCGACATCGATCGCGGCGAGGGCGGCGACGAGCATCCCCTCGTCAACGAGATCATGCCGACCATCCAGAACCGCACCGCCCTCTATGTCGCCACCTTCCTGCACGACATCGCCAAGGGCCGGCCGGAGGACCATTCGCTCGCCGGTGCCAAGATCGCCAAGCGACTGGGGCCCCGCCTCGGCCTGACGCCGGGCCAGACCGACACGGTGTCCTGGCTGATCGAGCAGCATCTGGTGATGTCGATGACGGCGCAGTCGCGCGACATCTCCGATCGCAAGACCATCGAGACCTTCGCCGGCACCGTGCAGACGCTGGAACGGCTGAAGCTGCTGCTCATCCTTACCGTGGCGGATATCCGGGCGGTGGGGCCGGGCGTGTGGAACGGCTGGAAGGGCCAGCTCCTGCGCTCGCTGTTCTGGGAGACCGAGCTGGTGCTGGCCGGCGGCCATTCCAATGTGGACCGGCGCGCCAGCGTGCAACTGTCCCAGGACGAACTGAGGGCGGGCCTGTCGGACTGGAGCACGGCGGAGATCGATGCCTATGTGGCGCGCCTCTACCCGCCCTATTGGCTCAAGGTCGACCTGCCGCGGCGGCTGCGCCACGCCCGCTTCGTGCGTGCCGTGCGCGAGCGCGGCGAGACGCTCGGCACCGAGGTCGCCACCGACGCCTTCCGCGGCGTGACCGAACTGACCATCCTCGCCCCCGACCATCCGCGCCTGTTGTCGATCATCACCGGTGCCTGCGCCGCCTCCGGCGCCAACATCGTCGATGCCCAGATCAACACCACCACGGACGGCCTGGCGCTCGACACCATCTTCGTCAGCCGCGAATTCCCACAGGACGAAGACGAGCTGCGCCGGGCCGGCCGCATCGCCCAGGCGATGGAGCAGGCACTCACCGGCACCATCCGCCTGCCGGATGCCGTGGCCAAGCGCAGTGCCATCAAGCCGCGCCAGAAGGCCTTCCAGGTCGCGCCCGAGGTGGTGGTCGACAATGAATGGTCGAACCGGCACACCGTGGTGGAGGTCTGGGGACTCGACCGGCCCGGCCTGCTCTACGACCTCACCACGGCGATCTCGCGGCTCAACCTCAACATCGCCTCGGCCCATATCGCCACCTTCGGGGAGAAGGCGGTCGACGTGTTCTACGTCACCGATCTCACCGGGGCGAAGATCACGTCGGTACAGCGTCAGGACAGCATCCGCAGCAATCTGCTGGCGGTGTTCCGGCGCGAGGGTAAATCGGGCTGAACGGGCTGCGGGCCGGCGCTGTGCAGCGGCCTTTCCGTGATTTCTGAGCGAAATCCTTATTGCAGCCTCTGCACCAGCTGCTGGTAGAATTTCTGCGAATCCCTGCCCATCGGAAGGTCGTTCTGGGCATTGGGGCCAACCAGGTCGGCGGTGACGACGCGGGCCCGGTCGCGCAGGGCCGACCAATCCGGCAAGGCCCATTGGGCCTGCGTAATGGTCGAGAGGATATAGAGCACATTGTAGCGTCCCGTCAGCGTCAGGCTCTGGACGGCGGGGCGCGCCAGCATGTTGACGAGGGCGCCGACGAGCATGCGCTGGTCGTCGGGCGAGACCGTTCCGTCGCGCACGGCCCGCACGAGATTGTCCGTGGTCGCCCGCCGCACGTCGCCATCGGGACCATCGATCAGGTTGACGTTGGCGAGCAGTTGCTCCCCGGCCGTCAGCTGGGGCATGGGTGGCGGCTTGTAGGCGCGGGACTGGTCGATGGCCTGCGTCAGCACGGCATTCGAATCGCGCAGATACATGTGCTGGGTTGGATTCAATGTCGGTGATGGCGTCTGAGCCAGGGCGAGCTTGGCCTGGGCTTCCTCGAGCGCGCTTTTCATCGCCAGCAACTGATCGTTGAGCTCTTTGAGTTCGGCTGCATGCTGAAATCGCTCGGTCTGGAGTCGCACGTCGGCCGCTAGGAAACGCTGGGCCCGTTTGTCATTGTCCGCCGACAGTTCCTCGGCCTGCCCGCGCAGGCGATCGGCTTCCTTGCGTGCATCGTTCTCCCGAAGAAAGGAGATGAGTGCAAGGATGGCGAAGGCAATGGACAGGACGAGCGTGACGATGAAGCCCATGCGAATATGGCGCGTCCGGCGTTCGGCCGCCGCGCTCGCGCTCACGAAGGCCTCGATCTCAGGGTCCTTGTCGCGATATCCGGCGGCTTCCACCAGGGCATTGCCGGTAAGCAGGTAGCCGGGCGCCCGGTTCGATCGGCGCCATTGATAGGCCAGGGCGCCGATGCGGATCTGGGCGCGGGCATCCTGCGCCGTCGCTTGTCGCTTCGGTCTCCTGGCCGGCGGTGTGCCTGCTGGCAAAGGCGGTTCCGGCGAGGCGAGATAGGGGGCGAGTGGCAGGTCGAGATCCGGCCTCGCGCCGTTGGTCGACCAAGCCAGCAGTTGCGTGCTCCAATAATCGATGATGCCCTGGGCGGCCTCGCGGTCCTCCTCCTGTCCAAGCCGCGCACCCGCCGCAGCGACTTCGTCCCGGAAAGCGGTGACACGATCGCGAAAGGCCGAGATCGCCTCCGGGGTATCGCCATCGCGCTGGCTGCTGGACTTGAGCAGCTCGAGATGTTCATGGCTGATATCCGCGAGGCTTGCGAAATCGTTCGGCGGATGAGCAGGCGTCTCGGTCATGGCACGGCCCCCAGAATGCTCCTCAGGCGGTCGCTGATCTGGAAGACGCTATCGAAATCCGCCTTCAGCCGGCTGTCGAGCGCAAAGAACTGAGCGCTGGCATTCTTCTGGAAACCCGAAAAGGACCGCTGCAGAGCCCGGATCGCCGGGGCGCTCTTGAGGTTGAACGCGGTATCGCGCTGCGCGATCTCGACATCCTGCAGGCAGGCGTCGATCTTGTCGCAATCTTCCGCGTCCACGGTCAGGTCCGCCCGCTCCAGGCCGAGCACGGCCAGGTTCAGCAGCATCGCCCTGGTCTCCGGCCACAGCGCAGCGATCTCGTCCACGATCAGGACACCGGGATCGTCCAGACAACTGGCGAGGATCGAGAGGTTCTGCTCCACTTTCTGCAAGCGATTATGGGTCGCGATCCGGCTCATCAAGCTACGCTGCAGGGCCCCGAGGGCGACGATGGCCTCGTCGAGCGCAGCCAGAAGGCCAGTGTCGGCTGCACCGATTTCGACCAGGGCGCTCGCCAGTTCCGGCAGGGGCAGCTTCGTCGCCGCGTCGAAAATGCCCTTGTTCAACTGCACCGACTGGCTGTCGCTGATCGAGGCGATCTGCCGGATGGCGATGAGCACCGGCCCCGGCCTGTCGGCCTCGAGCCCCTCCTGGCAGCGCTGCGAACTGCTTTCCAGGTCGTCGACCCAGGAAAGGTCGAGGCCGGCCAGGATCTCGTCCGCACCCGGCCTGGCGATCTGGGTGCGGATGGCGATGACGGTGGCGCGCACCTGCGAGATATAGACCTGCACCGTCTCGTAGCTGATCGGATTGTCCATGCTCGCCACGGCCTGCAACAGGATGCGGGTGTGGTTGATCTGGATGTGATGGAGGCTGTCGTGCAACCCCTTGTAGGCGGCCAGCAGGTTGATGCGTTGGCCGATTTCGGCAAGCCGCTGCTTCGATATGCCTGCCTTCTTCCGAACCTCGTCCTTGGCCAGGTAGGCGGCGAGGCTGTCGAGGCCGGAGACGACGGTGCCGACCTGCGAGGCCACGCTCGGCGGCGCGGTCAGGGCATCGGGGATCAGTTGCGTGACCAAGTCCCTGAATGCGGTATTGTCGTTCTTGGCATGCAGGACGATGGCGACGAAGTTCGTCAGGATCCCGCATTTTTGTGCCCAGTCGACGCAATCCCGGGCGACCTTGCGCCGGGGCTGTTCGGCAAAGCTTACCCCGGTGATGGCGACCGACGTGCCGTAGCAGATCTGCATGAGGTCGCCGAGTTCGCGAAAGGTGCACAGGTCTCCGATGGCATTGGAGATCGAGATGACGCTCTGAGGGGGGAGTGTGACGACGCCCATGCCGTTCTCCCTTCCTCAGGCCGGCGGGATGGCCGCGGCGAAGCCGGCCGCCTCGATATCCGCCCGGATCAGGCCCGCCGGGACGCCCTGGTTGAATTTCGGTTCGCCCCAGGCCGGATCGCCGAAATGATGGAGGGCGAGAAGCTGCCACTCCATGCTCAGGCAAGGTGAGCCCGAAGAGCCCGGATCGGTGTTGGTGGCATAGCGCAGCCTCGGCCGGCTTGGCGGGGCGGGCGTGGGCAGGATCGCCTCGGTGTCGATCGCCAGCTTGACGGGGCCGCCATGGGGATGCTGGGCGATGATCAGGGGCGAGCCTTGGCTCAGGGCCTCGTCCCGCTTCGGCAGGGCGAGCCAGCCGCGCTTGGTGCCGGCGGTCCCGGCGAGCTGCAGCAGCGCAAAGTCGAGCTCGGTCGTCGTGGGTGGCGGCTCGTCCGGCGCCTCGGTCATTTCGGCCGGCGCATAGGGACGATGGTGCAGCAGCGGCGTGGCGGACAAGGCGACCGCCTCGCCCTCGTTGAAGGAACCGTCGGCCTTGCGGGCATAGTCGAAGCGGCAGGAAATGGCGGTCATGCCGTTCTGTCCGGCGGCGGCCTCGACGACATGCCAGTTCGTCAGCACGGCCTGCGGCCCGACCAGAAAACCGGTGCCGGCCGGGCTGCCGTCGATCTCGATGCGGCAGACCCTGCGCAGCGTCTCGTTCATTCCGGCGATCCACAAGGCGGGATCGAGCATGTGCAGATGCGGCTTGACGTTGCGCTGCAGGCCGGGGCCGAGGGTCTCGGCGCTGGGCTGCGTGCCGCGATGGTCCTTGTCCAGCACCACCAGGTCATAGGGGTTGGTCAGGGTTTCGGCCGCCGCTTCCGGCGCCAGCCGCGTGATGAGCTGGCGAATATCGTCGCGATGCGGGCGGTTGACGTAGATCGCCTTGAGGAAATTGCCGGTCTGGCCTTCCTGTTCGAGGCGAATGACCAGTTCGCGCAGCACCGAGACCAGCGGCTGCCTCACATCGGTCCAGTAGACCTCGAGCTGATCGCCGGTCGCCACATAGACGAAATTGCCGAGATCATCGAGATTGACGGTCGTCGAGAGGGCCTTGGCCAGTTCAGAGACTTGCGCGCCTGTGAGCTTGTCCACCTTCGCCCCCTCTTGCCGCCCGGTGCTTGCCGCTCGCTCGACTATCCCGATGTCGGCTCCCGGCTGAGCGCCTGCTTGCTCGAGCTCCCTGTTTCGACGCGCCCTTGCGGTTCCAGCTGTCTCCGTCCAATCGCAAGACGCTTTAGCATAATCGCGTGAGAGCGCCGTGAATCCCGGCAGGGGCCGGACTTCAGCGTGGGGCGGAGGACGTCGGAAGGACGCCACAGCGCCAGATGTGGATGCCGGTGTTCGGCGAAGCCGGGATGGCAAGCAGCGCAATGAGAACCGCCTCCGTCGCGTGTGCTACGGAGGCGGGGAAAGGCACGAGGCGTGGAACGTGCCGCGTCGGCTCAGGTGCGGGCGCTGCCGGAAGAGCGCAGGCGGTCGAGGGCGACGGCGCCGATGATCACCAGGCCCTTGATGATGAACTGCCAGATGTCGGACACGCCGATCAGGATCAGGCCGTTGGAGAGCACGGCGATGATCAGGGCACCGATGAGCGTACCCCAGATCGAACCGATGCCGCCCACGAAGCTGGTGCCACCGAGGATGACGGCGGCGATGGCGTCGAGTTCGTAGGACTGACCAAGCTGCAGGCCGTTGGCGGCATAGAGCTTGGCTGCCGACATTGCCCCGCCGAGGCCCGCCAGCAGACCGGAAATGCCGTAGACGATGAGCAGGATCGACCAGACCTTGATGCCCGACAGCCGCGAGGCTTCGGCATTGCCGCCGATGGCGTAGATGCGCAGGCCCAGCACCGTACGGCGCAGGATCAGCCAGGACACCACCACCGTGGCGAGCGCGATCACCATCAGCCAGGGCACGCCGAACAGCGTGCCGTTGCCGATGAAGGCGAAGGGCAGGCTGGGATTGAAGATCGTCTTGTCTTCGCCGAACAGGCGGGCGAGGCCGCGCACCGCCGTCATCGAGCCGAGGGTGACGATGAAGGGTGGCAGGCGCATGAAGGCGATCAGCGCACCATTGACGAGGCCGAGCAGGCCGCCGGTCACCAAAGCGGCTACCAGCCCCATCATGCCCCAGCCCGGGATCAGCGAGACGATCAGGGCGATCATGGCCGAGGCTGCCAGCACCGAGCCGACCGAGAGGTCGATGCCGCCGGTGAGGATGACGAAGGTCATGCCGGCGGCCAGCACGGTGTTGATCGAGGCCTGCTGGGCCACGATCGACAGATTGTTCCAGCTCATGAAGCGACCGCTGGCCCAGGACAGGCCGCCGGATTCGACATAGCCCGACAGCAGCTGGAACAGGATGGCGATCAGCACGAGGGCCGGCAGCATGCCCAGGCCCCGCAGGGTGCCGGACAGGGCGAATTTGCGGCGGGCGGTATCTGCAGTGGAAGGGTTGGTGGATGTCATCGCACAGTCCTGCCTGTCTTGGGGGCCGTGTATTCCTGGGATCGCAGGCATCCCTGCGTGCTCTTCCTTTCCCGCGAGCGACCCGTCTCCAAGTGCAGGCAGTCGCGACATGCAAGCATGTCGCTGAGATGCCTGCGATCCCAAGAAGAGTCGATCTCGAGGCGAGCTGGTATGGAAGCCGGGTGCATCATGCGGCATCCTTCGCGGCTGAGGTCGCGATGGCCATGATGTTCTCCTGGCTGACCGCTTCGGCATTGCCGCCTCCGCCGAGTTCCCCGGCGATGTGGCCTTCGCGCATCACGATGACGCGGTCGCAGATACCGACGATTTCGGGCAGTTCGGACGAGATCACCGCAACGCCGACGCCCTCGCGGGCCAGCCGGTCGATCAGGCGGTAGATTTCCGATTTGGCGCCGATGTCGACGCCGCGTGTCGGCTCGTCCAGGATCAGCACGCGCGGCTTGGTCTCGAGCAGGCGCGAGAGCAGGACCTTCTGCTGGTTGCCGCCCGACAGGCCGCCGACCGGCGCGTCGGGCGAGGCGGTGCGGATGCCGGTGGCCTGGATCGCCTCGGCCGTGCGCCTGCGGCCCTTGGCGAGGTTGAGGAAGCCGCCGGCCAGGGCGTCGCGGGCGATCACACCCAGATTGATGTTCTCGGCCACCGACATGTCCAGCATCAGCCCGAGCAGCTTGCGGTCCTCGGTGAGATAGGCAATGCCGGCCTCGATGGCGTCCTGGGGCGAACGGATGCTGACTTCCTTGCCATCGACCGTCACGGTGCCCGATATCCTCGCATCGGCGCCGTAGATCAGGCGGGCCAGCTCGGTACGGCCGGCGCCGACCAGGCCGGCAATGCCGAGCACCTCGCCCTCGTGGATGTCGAAGGAGCAGGGCTGGATGCGCCTGCCATCGGCGATGTCGCGCACCGAGAAGATGATCCGGCCGCGGCTTTGGTGGGCGTCGTGCTCCTTCTTGTAGAAGGAGGAGAGGTCGCGTCCCACCATCATGCGCACCACCGCGGCGGGGGTGATCGCCTCGCGGTCCAGGGTTCCGACATAGGTGCCGTCGCGCAGCACCGAAACGCGGTCGGAGAGCTCGTAGACCTCCTTCATGCGGTGGCTGATATAGACGATGGCGAGCCCCTCCTGCTTGAGCTGGCGCACCAAAGCGAACAGCCGCTCGGTCTCGCGCTCGGACAGGGTGGTGGTGGGCTCGTCCATGATCAGCACGCGCGAGCGGGCATGGACGGCACGAGCGATTTCCACCAGCTGGCGTTCGGCGATGGAGAGTTCGGCGACCTTGTCGCGTGCGCTGAAGGTGGCGCCGAGGCGCTGCAGCACGCTTTCGACGCCGGCAACCATGGCGCCGCGGTCGATTAAGCCGGCCCGGCTCGGTTCGCGGCCGAGATAGATGTTCTCGGCCACGGTGAGATTGGGTGCGAGGGCAAGCTCCTGGTAGATGATGGCGATGCCCAATTGCTTGGCCGCCATCGGCCCCGAGATCGCCACCTTCTGTCCATCGATCAGGATTTCCGAGCCTTCATCCGGCGTGTAGGCGCCGGAGAGGATCTTCATCAGGGTCGATTTGCCCGCGCCGTTCTCGCCCATCAGGGCATGGATCTCGCCGAGCTTGACGTCGAGCGATACGTTCTTCAGGGCCTGGACCCGACCGAACGTCTTGGAAACATTACGCATTTCCAGAAAGGGATGCGTCTGGCCTGGGTTCATCCTGCCCCCGTTCTCATGCTGTTATCTCAGCAGTTGCGCCAATGTTGCAGCTGTTCCCTGGCTTGCCAATGATTTTGACTGGATTTGGTAAGCGGCGACGAAGGCCGGGCTCTGGCGAAGGCCGAGGCCGGCAAAGGCCTCGATGTCGAGCACGGCCAGGGGATCGCCGCTCTTCAGCCGCTGCCAATCGGCCTCGCCGATGCGCGGCTCGAAGATATCGAAGGCAACACCCTGATCGTCCACGCCGCCGAGATAGCGGGCAAAGCAGGCAAGCAGGAAGGCCTCGCGCGCGAGGTCCGAGCCACCGGCAATCAGCTGGCCGATGGTCTTGCCGTGGAAGACCACGATCTTGGAGGCACCGTCGCCGGCCACCCGGAGAAGCTGGTCCTTGATCGCCGGATTGGCGAAGCGCTCGATTACCGTGTCGGTGAAAGCTTGCGTCGAATAGCCCGCTGGCGGTTCGACCAGGCGGCGAACATCGCGCTCCCAGAAGGCGTGGAGCAGGCGGGGAATGTCGGGATAACGCATGCCTTCGTCGACCTGGCGGCCCCCCATCAGCAGGGACGGGTAGCACATCAACATATGCGCGGCGTTGGAGAGCCTGCCCTTCACCGCGACATAGGCCGGCACCTCGCTGCTGAACACCACGCCAGCCCGTTCGAGCTCGGGGCGGCCGGCGCAGAAACGGTCCTCCACCACCCAGCTCGTATAGGGTTCGCAGGTGGCGGCGACGAGATCCTCGACACCGATGCCGGCGGTGATGCGCCGGCGCTCGTCCTCCGGCACCTGCGGGGCGATGCGGTCGACCATCGAATTGGGGAAGGCGCCATTCGCCTCGATCCAGTCGGCAAGGCCGGGATCGAGGGCTCGGGCAAAACCGACTACGCCGAGGCGCGAGGTGTCGCCGTTGCGGGGGAGATTGTCGCAGGACATCACGGTGAAGGGCGGCAGGCCAGCCTCGCGACGGAGCGCCAGCGCAGCCACGATATAGCCGAACACCGTCCGGGGCGGGCCGCCATCGAGATCGTGGCGGACGTCGGGGTGATCGAGACGAAAAGCGCCGGTGGTCTCGTCGATGTTGTAGCCGCCTTCGGTGATGGTGAGCGAGACGATGCGGGTGGCGGGATCGGCGAGGCGGGCCAGCACGGCTTCCGGATTCGCCGGGGCATGCAGATAGTCGATCATCGCGCCGACGACCTGCGTTTCCGTCGGGGCCGGGGAGGTGAGCTGCGTCACGGTGTAGAGATTGTCCTGCCGGCGATAGGCTTCCGCCTTGGCCCGCGCGGCGGCGCCGTCCGTCAGCCCTACGCCGCAGATCGCCCAATCCTCGTGCCCGGGATGGTGCAGGCAGCCCTCGATGGCGATGGCCTGGTGCACGCGATGGAAATTGCCGACCCCGAAATGCACGATTCCGGCCCGCAGCCGGCTGCGATCATAGGTCGGCCGGGTGACGGTCGGGCCGAACGAGGCAAGCGTCGATGTGTCGAGCGGGGGCATTTGCGTGTGCTTTCAGGCGTTGAAAAGGCCTCCCCCGGGGGCGGGAGGAGGCCAGCTTATGTCAGATGGCGACGTCAGTCGTCGTGCTTGGCATTCCATCCCTTGTAGTCGCCGACATTCTCGCGGGTGACCAGGGCTGAGGGAATCAGGATGACGGGTTTCTCGGGCTTCTTGCCGTTGACCAGGTCCATCGCGGTCTGCGCCGAGACCTTGGGAATGGCGTAGAAATCCTGGCTGGCGGAGGCCTTGATCATGTCCAGCGCCGGATCCTTCAAGGCGGCCTCGATGTCGGGAGAGCCGTCGACCGAGGTGATGAAGAACTCGCTGCGGCCCGCCTGCTTGGCGGCGAGCGCCGTACCGATGGCCTGCGGATCGTTGATGGTGAAGATTGCGTCGATCTTGGGGAAGCGGGTCAGGTAGCCCTGCGCCACGGCCATGCCGCCGTCGCGCGATCCCTTGCCGTCCTGGTCGTCCGACAGGATCTTGATGTCGGGATATTTGGCCAGGACCTGCTTGCAGCCCACCACGCGGTCGATCACCGAGGAGACCTGCGGCCCGTTCTGGATGACGACATTGCCGGCGCCCTTGAGCTTGTCGGCGATGTACTGGCAGGAAACGCTGCCGGCCATGATGTTGTCGGTCATCACGATGGCATCCGCGCCCTCGGCACCGGTGTCGAAGGCGATGACCGGGATGCCGGCCGCCTGGGCCTTCTTGATGGCGGGCGTGATCGCCTTGGGGTCACCGGGGTTGAGCAGGATGAAATCAGCGCCGGCTGCGATGAAATTGTCGATCTGGTTGACCTGCTTGCCGAGGTCGTAGTCGTAGCCGACGGTGGTCACCTGCGCCTGGGGATAGGCCTTCTTGATGATCCGGGTCGCGGTGTTGGCGATGATCACGAAGCCGGGATTGCCGAGCGATCCCACCGATATGCCGACCGTCTTGACCTCCTTGGCCAGGGCAGGGGCCGATATGCCCGTGACCAGGGCCGCACCGGCCATGGCGATGCCGGCGAGGCATTTCAAAGCCTTCATGATTTCCTCCTCATGAATGAGATCGATCTCATTTTATTATAAAAACTTACAAACGAATTGATGCACGAGAAGGCAGGCCTGTCAACGCTGGTCCGCGATCAAGGCGCGAGATCGAAGACCGATTCCCGGTCGATCAGGATGGTCGGCATCTCGACATCCCGGCCGGCTTCGCCGCCCTGGATCTGCCGAACCAGCAAATTGACGGCTGCGCGCCCCATTTCATGGATCGGACGCTGCACCACCGAGATCGCCGGCGTGAGGGCGCCCGACCACGGCGATTCGTCGAAACTGATGAGGGCGACATCCCGCCCCACCGCCAGGTTCAAGGCGCGGCAGGCGGCCAGCACCCCGATGGCGATTTCCTCGCATGTCGCCAAGATCGCGGTAGGCCGTGGATCGGCACTGAGAATCGACGTCGCAGCGTCGATGATCATCTGGGGATTGTTCGGCGTGTAGCGCAGCCAGTCCTTCGGCAGGTCGAGGCCGGCGGCCGCCAGGGCCTCGCGCGCACCGAGGACGCGATCGCGCGCGCTCGAGACGGCGCCCCGCGGCTCGCTTTGCCGATGCGAGGTGGCAGCGGCAGTCAAGACGACGAGGCCGATGCGGGTGTGTCTGCGGGCGATGAACAATTCCACGGCCTCGCGGGCACCGCCGCGGTCATCCGTGGTTACGGCGCTGACCGGAATGTCCGCGATGCGGCGGTCGAGCAGCACCATGCGTCCCTCGCCTGCGCCCGCCTTCTGCAGATGCTCGTTGTGGTCGGGCGAGGACGGCACCACGATCATGCCGGCGACGCGCTTCTCCATCAGGGTCTGCACGGCCTCGATCTCGGTCTTGAGATCGTCGTCCGTGTTCACGATCAGGGTCTGATATCCCAGGGAGGCGCAGGTATCGATGATCGCCCGGGCCGCGCTGGCGAAGAAGGAATTGCTGATGTCGGCGAGCACCACCCCAATGACCTGGGTGCGGCCCGCCCGCATGGCCCGGGCCGCTTCGTTGAGCCGGTAGTTCAGCGTCCGGGCCGCCGCTGCGACGCGCTCGCGCGTCTCCTCGGTGACCAGGCCATAGCCGCCGAGAGCACGGGCCGCCGTCGCACGGGAAACCTTGGCAAGACGGGCGACGTCCAGGAGGCGGGCAGGACGGGAAGGACCGGCTCTCGGACTTTCCTCGTCGGTTTTCTTGTTTTGGGTCATGCCTCTACTTGGTGCAGGAGGCTTTCTTTGGCCAAATTGGAAAAGTATTTGCAGTCGCGGAGAGCCTGCCTACTCCCTTTACGGTAGAAAGGCAAACCATCCGCGCCTGTTGGCGGCCGATCCCGCCCGATCAAGATCAGGCTGTCGGTTGTTCAGCAAAGTTTGGAAATAGTCGGCCTTTTTAAAGTCATCGGATCGCCGCGATGGCAGCGGACACCTCGCGGATACTGCTGCCGCCCTGAATGGGGGAGGCGGTGGTGACGAAGCAGGACCTTGACCCTGCAGGGGTCGTTTTCAATCGTTTCGGCCTGGGGCCTCGCCCCGGCGACCTGGCGAGGCTGGGCGGCGATCCGCGTGCGGCCTTGCGGGCGGAGCTTGCCAAGCCCGATATCGCCCTGATCCCGGTTGTGACGGATGCGGACCTCCTGCCGGGTAGCGCCGCAGCCATCCAGGCCGTCATGAACGAAAACCTGCAGCGCAGGATGGAGCGGATGACGGCGCCCGCCGCCATCCAGATGGGCCCGGAAGGCAAGGCCGCCGCGTCCGCCGCTCCCGTCCCGCAGGGGCCGATGAAGCCGGAGCCGCCCGTCGAGGCCCGGCTGCTGAAGGCGGAGGGACAGGCGCGCTTTGCCAAGGCAATGGAGGCGGAAATCGGCTTCGTCGAGCGCCTCGTCGCCTTCTGGTCCAACCATTTCTGCGTCTCGGTCGCCAAGGACAACATCGTGCGGGCCGCGGCGGGCGCCTTCGAGCGCGAGGCGATTCGCCCTTTCGTGCTGGGCCGCTTTGCCGACATGCTGGTCGCCGTCGAGCATCATCCGGCGATGCTCTATTATCTGGACAATCAGCAATCCATCGGCCCGGGCTCGCGGGCAGGGCGCAACCGCAACCGCGGCCTGAACGAGAATCTCGCCCGAGAGATCCTCGAACTGCATACGCTTGGTGTCGGAAGCGGCTACAGCCAGGCCGACGTGACCGCCTTCGCCCGCATCCTCACCGGCTGGATGGTGGCGGGGCGGGAAGGGCGGCTCGGCGAGCCCGGCAGCTTCGTCTTCAATGCCAGCACGCATGAGCCGGGCGACCAGGTCTTCCTCGGCAAGACCTATCCGGCCGGCGGCATGGGCCAGGCCGAGGCCGTGCTCAACGATCTTGCCCGCCATCCCGCCACGGCCCGGCATATCGCCACGAAGATCGCGCGCCATTTCATCGCGGACGACCCACCGGCCTCCATGCTCGCACGCCTGGCGGAGATCTTCATCAAGACGGACGGCGATCTTCGTGCCATCGCCGTGGCGCTGGTCAACGCGCCGGAAGCCTGGTCGCAACCGCTGGCAAAGATGCGCTCTCCCCTCGATTTCGTTCTCGCCTTGCGGCGCGGTATCGGCCCTGGCCCGGATGCTGATCCCGGCCAGACCCTCAATTGGCTGGCGGCGCTGGGCGCGCCCTTGTGGCAGCCACCTGGCCCGAACGGCTTTTCCGATCTCGTCGATGCACAGGCGTCCCCGGCGGGCATGGCGATGCGCCTCGACATCGCCTGGCAGGCGGCGCGCCAGGCCAGGGCTCTTGCCGAGCCCGCCGATCTCCTGAATGCCCTCATCGGCCCCTCGGCGTCGGCAGAGACACGCCAAGCCGTCAGCCGTGCCGAATCGCGGCAGCAGGCGGTGGCATTGCTCTTGATGGCTCCCGAATTCCAGAGGAGATAGCCATGCATCCATTGTGCGAGCGTCCGCATCCCTCCCGTCGCGCTGTCCTGCTGGCCGGCGGCACCCTGTTCGGCTGGGCCTATCTGCCGCGTTTTGCCCGAGCGGCCGGCGCGAGGGATCCGCGCCTGGTCGTGCTCGTTCTGCGCGGAGCGCTGGACGGACTCTCGACCGTGGCGCCGGTCGGTGATCCCGATTATCGCGGATTGCATGGCGATATCGCCCTGGCGCTCGACGGACCGCATCCGGCGCTGCCCCTGGACGGATTCTTCGCCCTGCATCCGGCCATGCCGACCTTTGCCCGGCTGTTCCAGGCCCGGCAGGCGCTGGTGGTGCATGCCGCTGCCACCGGCTATCGCGAACGCTCCCATTTCGACGGGCAGGACGTGCTGGAGAGCGGTTTTCCGGGGCCGGGCCATACTGCGACGGGCTGGCTCAACCGCGCTCTCGCCAGTCTTCCCGCCGGCGACCGCGTCGCGCCGCAGAGCGGTCTCGCCGTCGGGCCCTCGACGCCCCTGGTGATGCGCGGTGCCGCGCCGGTGCTCGGCTGGGCTCCGCAAGTGCTGCCGGATGCGGGCGATGATCTGGCGGCGCGCCTTCTCGATCTCTACGACCACCGTGATCCGATCCTCGCCTCCGCCTTGCGCAGGGGGCTCGAGGCCGAACGCATGGCGGCCGGGGATGGCATGGGCATGACCAAACGCAAGGGCGGGCTCGACAGCGCCGCCGGCATGCGCCAGGCGGCCGAGGGGGCGGCCCGCCTGATCGCCGCCGATGACGGTCCGCGCGTGGCGGCGCTCGCCTTCGATGGCTGGGATACCCATGTCAACGAAGGTGGAGCAACGGGCCGGCTCGCGACCCTGCTCGGCGGCCTCGATGGCGCTTTTGCAGCGTTCGAAAGCGGCTTGGGCCAGCATTGGCAGGATACGGTCGTGGTCGCCGTCACCGAATTCGGCCGCACCGCGCGCATCAACGGCACCGAGGGGACCGATCATGGCACCGGGACGATCATGCTCCTGGCGGGCGGTGCCCTCAAGGGGGGGCGCGTCGTCGCCGACTGGCCAGGCTTGAAGATCGCCCAGCTTTACGAGGGCCGCGATCTCAAGCCGACCACGGATATGCGCAGTGTGCTGAAGGGATTGCTCGCCGACCAGTTCGGCCTCTCGCCCATGGTGTTGGGATCGGCTGTCTTCCCGGATTCGATGCCGGTTCAACCGCTGGCAGGGCTTGTTGCCTGAAGCGTCGGGGTCGCAATCAAATCAGTCAATCCGTTTAGGATTGTGGCTCAATTCTGTCTATTCGTCACAATAATTACTGATTTATTAGGAAGAAATATTCCAAATAAACCATTGTTGTTCATCGAGTTTTAAGATGGATTGCGATATTTTACTGACAATGCTGGGGTAATCAAATCGGAGTTCCTGTTACAATGACGATGAAGATCTGCCTTTCAGCCGCGATTCTTTGTGTGACGACAGCCTTGGCGGTTACGCCCGCCTTTGCGGGCGACGGCCGCACCGGCGCTTTCGTCGGCGGCGCAGCGCTTGGGGCGGTCGGCGGCGTCCTGCTCGGCCAGGCGCTGGCCGATCGTCCCGCCCCGCCGCCGCGGCCTGCACCGGTGTATGAGCCGGCCCCGGTCGCCTATGATCCCTATATCGATCGCCTCGATCGTCTGCATGCAGGCTGCGACAGGGGCGACCGCCGGGCCTGCGTCCAGTTCGGCGAAATGATCGGCGCCCATCGCGAGCGCGTGGCGGAATGGCGCCGGACCCATCCAGACTTCTTCGAGTGGGAATAAGGCATTTTGCATCCCCGGGAACGGGCGGGCGTTTCGGAAACGCCCGTTTCCCAATTATCCATCCGATGCGAGCTGAAGAAAGTTCAGCCGGTCGGCCTCATCGTGATCATGCAGGCAATGCCGGGGCTCACCACGAAGCGCTGGTTGAGACAGCGGATGGTGGCGAAGCCCTCGGTAACGACCCGGGCCCTGCCGATATCGCCATCGGAATCGCCGCGCATCACGCCGAGATCGAGCGTGTCCTGCTCGATGTCGTAATCACTCTTCTCCGGCCCGATCGTGTGCAGCAGGCTTTCAAGGTGGGCGGTGAAGTTGATCAGGTCCGCAGGGCTGGCCCGGTCGCCCACCAGGCCGATCGAGTCGATCGCATTGCCGGCGAGGACGATGGTCATCGAGGTGGGTGAACGGGACGTGCCGATCGAGCCGGTGACATCGCCCCTCGGCGTGATCGTCGTCAGATATTCGGCGTCGTCGAACGTGCAGGCATAGGACTCGTCGTCCTTCCCTCGGCAGGCCCGGATCGGATCCAGCCCGTCCCGGACGAGGCGCGCATCGAACATGTCGATCAGGCGTCGTTCCGTCAGCGGTGCGGATTGGGCCTGGACTGCGCCGAACAGGGCGCTCGTAAAGAATATGGATAGCAGCAGGCGCATGGCCGTAGCGAACTCCGGCCCCCCGAGGGGATTAAGCACCTGCTGCCTTAAACATTGATGAAAGCGGCCGGTCGATGCCACTCGTCACAGGACCCCGCCGCCTCAGGCCGCGCGGACTTCCTGGACCTCGGGCACGAAATGGCGCAGCAGGTTCTGGATGCCGTTGCGCAGCGTGGCCGTGGAAGAGGGGCAGCCCGAGCAGGCGCCCTTCATGGCGAGATAGACCACGCCTTCGCGATAGCCACGGAAGGTGATGTCGCCGCCATCGGCCGCCACGGCCGGGCGCACGCGGGTCTCGAGCAGGTCCTTGATGGTCTCGACCGTGTCCTCGTCCGCCTCGTCGAAGAATTCCTCGCCTTCCTCCAGCGGCGCGACATCCGCGTTGAGGATCGGCACGCCGGAGAGGTAATGCTCCATGATGGCGCCGAGCACGGCCGGCTTGAGGTGCTGCCACTCCACGCCCGAGCGGGTGATGGTGATGAAGTCCGAGCCGAAGAACACGCCGGCGACGCCCTCGATGGAAAAGAGCTTCTGCGCCAGCGGCGATTGCACGCCCTCGGCGGCATTCGTCATGTGCAGCGTGGTGCCTTCGGGCAGCACTTCGCGGCCGGGCAGGAATTTGAGGGTCGAGGGATTCGGCGTCGCCTCGGTCTGAATGAACATCTTTCTCTCCGCTCCAGCAACCGGGTCAAGGCCGGTCAGGACCTCTCAATTATAGAAGGAGCTGCGATTTGGGCGCAATGCCCTCCACCGCTTCGACCAGCTTGTCGAGATCCTGCGGGCGCGACAGGCGATGGTCGCCATCCTTGATCAGCGTCACCGTCACGTCGTCCTCGGCCAGACTCTCGACCAGTGCCATGGCATGCTGCCAGGGCACGTCCGGATCCTCCATCCCCTGCAATATATGGACGGGGCAGCCGGTTTTCACCATGTCGCCGAGAAGAAGATGATTGCGGCCTTCCTCGATCAGCGCGCGGGTGATCGGATAGGGCTCGGGCGAATAGTCGGAGGGGCGCAGCCAGGCGCCCTTGTCCATGATCTCGCGCTTCACCGCGTCAGGGAACTGGTTCCACATCAGCCGCTCGGTGAAATCGGCAGCGGGCGCGATCAGCACCATGCCGGCCGGTGCCAGCGGCGTGCCGGCCAGCGCCCGCGCAGCCAGCAGGGCGATCCAGCCTCCCATCGAAGAGCCGACCAGGATCGGCGGTGTCTTCACGCCCTCGCGGATCACGGCCAGGGCATCCTCGAGCCAGGAGCCGATGGTGCCCTCCTCGAAGCGGCCACCTGATTCGCCATGGCCGGAATAATCGAATCGCGTCACCGCCCGATGGTGACGTGCGCCCCATTCGGCCAGAAAACTGGCCTTGGTCGCCTGCATGTCGGAGCGGAAGCCGCCGAGCCATACCACATCCGGGCCGCGTCCGGGCTGGTGACGCCAGGCAATCGTGCGGCTGGACGGGCCTTCGCCGACGCTGATCATGGCGGGGTTGCTGGTCATCCGGTCACTTCCTCTTGCTGGTGCGGCGGCGCGTTCTGGGAGGACGCCCGAAAAAATATGCGGGGCCGGCCCGAAAATCCTGCGCTGCATCACCTTTCATTTAGAACATGGGGCGCTCTATAGAGGGTGTCATGGACCAACGTCCATTGACCACCCTCATCATCACGCCGAACCAAGCCGGAAAAATCTGCACCCATGTCCGATTTCTCGTCCAAAGCTCGCCCGGTCGGCCGACGGCCGAAGGAGGAACGCTTTGCCGGTATCACCGTGCTGCAGATCATTCCGGCCCTGGATGCCGGCGGTGCCGAGCGCACCACCATCGACATCGCCGATGCGCTGACGCGGGCGGGGGCCCGGGCCCTTGTCGCCACCGAAGGCGGTCGGCTGGTCGGCGAGCTGCAGGCCCGTGGCGGCCTTTGGATCCCGTTCAACGCCTCGACCAAGAATCCGCTGCGCATCTGGGGCAATGCCCGCCGGCTGGAACGCCTGGTGCGCGAGGAGAAGGTCGATCTCATTCATGCCCGCTCGCGCGCTCCGGCCTGGTCGGCCCGCCTCGCCACCAAGAAGCTCAGCCTGCCCTTCGTCACCACCTATCATGGTGCCTATTCGGCGAGTTCCGAATGGAAGAAGCGCTATAACGGCGTGATGGCGCAGGCCGATGTCGTCATCGCCAATTCGAATTTCACCGCCGCCACCATCAAGGAAAACTGGCCGGAGGCGGCGGAGCGCCTGCGCGTCATCCATCGCGGTACCGACCTGACGGCCTTCACGCCCTCGGCCGTGTCTTTCGAGCGCGTGGAGACGCTGCGCCGGGCCTGGAACGTGGCGCCGCATCAGCGCATCGTGCTGCTCCCCGGCCGTCTCACCGGCTGGAAAGGCCAGCGCGTGCTGATCGATGCCGCCGCCATCCTCAAGCAGAAGGGCATCGAGGACACGGTCTTCGTCCTGGCGGGTGATGCCCAGGGCCGGGACGGCTATGTCGCCGAACTCGAGACGCGCATTGCCGAGCGCGGCCTCAAGGGACTGGTGCTGCGCGTCGGCCATTGCAGCGACATGCCCGCCGCCTATCTCTCCGCGGCAGCGGTCGCCATCCCGTCCACCAGCCCGGAAGCTTTCGGACGCACGGCGGTGGAAGCGCAGGCGATGGGCTGTCCGGTGGTGGTGGCCGACCATGGCGCCACCTCCGAAACCGTGCTGGCTCCGCCGGAGATCGTCGGCAATCTGCGCACGGGCTGGCGTACGCCGGTGGGCGATGCCGAAGCCTTGGCGGAAGCCCTGCACGAGGCGCTGACCCTGGGTGCTTCGGCCCGCGATGGCCTTGCGGCGCGGGCCCGCGCGCATGTCGAGGCACATTTCTCGCTGGACGTGATGTGCAATGCCACGCTCGATGTCTATGCCGAACTTCTGATGAAGAGCCGCAAGCTCAAAGACGAGTGAGCCAAAAGCCGCGAATTGTTCGCCGCATGGCGAGCCCGTGACAGTCTATCGGGCTGATTTGTGATCTAAATTTCGCGCATCGGGCATGAAAGCGTTGACTTCCGGGCGCTTCGGCAACATCTTCCCGCATCCGGGCGCGGGCTTCGACGCGAAGCCGCCGGCTTGCCCAAATCAATTCATGGTAGAGGAGTTTACCGCCATTCGTCGCCCTATGAGGACAAACGCACCCGTCGTCAAGGACGGCCCGCGCATCAATGAGGAGATTCGGAACCGCGAAGTCATGCTGATCGATCAGGACGGGCAGAATCGCGGTGTCACCGACACCAGGGCGGCGATCGCCATGGCCTTTGAAGCCGGACTGGACCTGGTTGAGGTGGCCGCCAATGCCGAGCCCCCGGTCTGCAAGATCATGGACTACGGCAAGTTCAAGTTCAACGAGCAGAAGAAGGCCGCCGAGGCCCGCAAGAATCAGAAGACGGTCGAGATCAAGGAGATCAAGCTCCGGCCGGCCATCGACGATCACGACTATGACGTCAAGATGAAGGCCATGAAGCGCTTCTTCGAGGAAGGCGACAAGGTCAAGGTCACCTTGCGCTTCCGTGGCCGTGAAATGGCGCATCAGGAGATCGGCTATCGCCTGCTCAACCGCGTCAAGGATGACACCGGCCTGATCGCCAAGGTGGAATCCGATGCCTCGCTCGAAGGCCGCCAGATGGTGATGGTGCTGGCGCCGCGCTGATCGAGCCGGATAGATGGAGTGTCGACCTCTCAGCTCCATCGATCGATGGGGTTGAGAGGTCGAGACGCCATATCCATGGCGGTTCCGGGCCGCCATCGTCGCGCCATGTTCCGGGCACAGGAACAGACAGTTCATCTGTTTCGTGCCGTCCCATGGTCCGTTCCCTGACATTCCGGCGTTTCGCCTTTCTGACCCTTCTCGCCGCGGGTGGCGTCTTTGTTGACGCAAAGGTCCTGCCGCGCTGGTTTCCGCAGGCCTTTGGCGGGGTCTGGGGTGGATTGGCCGCCCCCGACAATGCCAATGTGCCCGCCTCCTTGCGCGACCTGCCGGTCGTCGTGATCAAGGGCAAGCGCGATGACGGGCCGGTTGCGATCCTGCTATCGGGCAATGGCGGCTGGTGGGGCATCGACGACGGCATCGCCGAGGGACTTGCCCGCGCCGGCGTGACCACGATCGGCCTGAACAGCCTGGCCTATTTCATCCATCGCCGTTCTCCCGAGGAGGTTGCGGCCGCGATCGACAGGATGGCGGCCGCGATCGGCCCCGACCGGCCGGTCATCCTGGTCGGCTATTCCTTCGGCGCCGATATCGCAGCCACGATCTATGCGCGCCTGTCCGACGACCTGCGTGCGCGCATTCGCCAGGTCTCGCTGCTCGGCCTCTCGCGGGAAGCCGACTACGCCGTCGGCTTCATGAAGGTCGCCGGTGGGCGCAGGGCGACGATCCCAGCCGTCGCCGCCATAGACGGCCCCCATATCCAGTGCTTCCATGGTGCCGATGAAGGCGCGCGGTCGGGCTGCAACGATGTCGATGCCGGCAAGGTGCAGGTGGTCGAGGTGCCGGGCGGCCACCATTTCGACGGTGATTACGACAGGATTGCCAGCCTCATCCTTGACGGCATGCCGTCCCTGCCGCCCAACGATCCGATTCGCTATGCGGGGATGGACCGATTCGCCTGGCTGGCCCATCCGGCAGGGATGGACCTTCAGGCTGGAAAACACCGAAACGATTGAATCCCCCGGTCGCGCTATTTATGTGTGGGCAGCAGTTTCTTGTTTCCAAGCCAATTCGTCGGATTGGCTCGGGCGTCTTTGCGATTCCCGGTGACACCGTCCAATCGCAACACGCTCTGGCACAACGCGATAATGGCTCCAGGCGGGTCGATCCATGTCCACCACTCTCGTCGGCAAGCGCATCCTTCTGATCATCGGCGGCGGCATCGCAGCCTATAAGGGCCTCGAACTGATCCGCCGCCTGCGCGAGCGCGGTGCCGATGTGCGGGCGATCCTGACCAAGGCCGGCGAAGCCTTCGTCACCCCGCTCTCCGTCTCCGCCCTCACCGGCGACAAGGTCTATACCGACCTGTTCTCGCTGACGGACGAGGCCGAGATGGGGCATATCGAGATGTCGCGCGATGCCGATCTGCTGGTGGTGGCGCCGGCGACGGCCGATCTCCTCGCCAAGATGGCGCAGGGGCTCGCCAATGATCTTGCTTCCACCACGCTTCTAGCGACCGACAAGAGCGTGCTGGTCGCCCCGGCCATGAATGTGCGCATGTGGCTGCATCCGGCGACCCAGCGCAACATCGCCCAACTGCGCGAGGACGGCGTGCTCTTCGTCGGCCCGAATGACGGGGAGATGGCTTGCGGCGAATACGGGCCGGGCCGCCTGGCCGAACCCCTGGAGATCGTCGCTGCGATCGAGAAGGCGCTGGCGGGGCCGACCTTCATTCCGCTGCCGGGCTCGGTACGCGCCGATACGCGCCTGTTGCCGGCCCTGCCGCTCGCCGGCAAGCATGTGCTGGTGACGGCCGGGCCGACGCATGAGCCGATCGATCCCGTGCGCTACATCGCCAACCGTTCGTCCGGCAAGCAGGGCTATGCCATTGCCGCAGCGGCCCTGGCCGCGGGAGCGCGCGTCACCCTGGTCTCCGGGCCGGTTGCGCTGCTGCCGCCGCCCGGGGTGAACCTGGTGCCGGTGGAAACGGCGCGCGAAATGCTGGACGCCGTCAGCACCGCGCTGCCGGCCGACATCGCCATCTTTGCGGCGGCGGTGGCCGATTGGCGCGTGGCCGATGCCGGTGCCCAGAAGATCAAGAAGGGCGCCGAGGCCACGCCGAGCTTTTCGCTGGTGGAAAATCCCGACATCCTCGCCACCATTGCAAAGGACAAGGCGAACCGGCCGTCCCTGGTCGTCGGTTTCGCGGCGGAGACCGAGCACGTCGTCGAGCATGCCAAGGCCAAGCTCGCCCGCAAGGGCTGCGATCTCATCGTCGCCAACGACGTCTCGCCGGAGAGCGGCGTGATGGGCGGGGACCGCAATCGCGTCCATCTGGTCTCGGCCTCGGGCGTCGAGACATGGCCCGATATGGACAAGGATGCGGTCGCCCGGGCGCTGGTGGCCCGCTTTGGCGAATTGGCCGGCGCGCCGATCGCCTGATCGCCTTTTTCCTCCACGTGCTCGCAGATTTTTTCCCCGAATGCCGGTTCCGTTCGATTGGATTGCCGATGGCGGACATCGGCACACAGCCTCTAGGATTGCCATGACCCTGACCATTCCCGTCAAGAGACTCGCCCATGCCGGTGACCTGCCGCTGCCCGCCTATCAGAGCGAGGGGGCGGCGGGTCTCGACCTGCCGGCAGCGCTGGGCCCTGGGGAAACCCTGGTTCTTGCACCGATGATGCGTGCTCTGGTGCCGACCGGGCTGGTTTTCCAAATTCCACAGGGCTATGAAGGACAAGTGCGCCCACGTTCCGGATTGGCTGTGAAAAGCGGAATTACCGTTTTGAACGCGCCCGGTACGATAGACGCCGATTATCGCGGTGAGATTAAAGTCGCCCTGATCAATCTGAGTGTAGAATCCTTCGCCATCACCCATGGCATGCGAATCGCCCAGTTGGTCATTGCGCCGGTGACGTTGTCTGTCCTGGTCGAAACGGCGGAAGTCGATTCGACCGCTCGTGGCAGCGGCGGCTTCGGTTCGACGGGCACCACAACCTAAAGCGTTTTGCGGTTCGAGAAAATCACTCGAATCACAAAGACGCGTCGAACAAGAAGTCAGAGCAAATGGGCGTTCAGTCATGAACGCTCTTTGCTCTGAAATAGGACCGTATCAGGGGGTCGACATGCAATTGCTTTCGCGCCGTTCCTTGCTTGGCCTCGCCGCCGTGGTGGATATCGCCCACCATTCGAGGCCTACGCCGGTCGCCGCCAAGGCTCTTGCCTCCCGGCATGCCTTGCCGCCGCGCCATCTGGAAACCTTGCTGCAGACCCTGGTGCGCCACAACATCCTCAAGGGCGTGCGCGGTCCCAGGGGCGGCTATGAACTGGCGCGCGAGAGGCGACGCATCAGCGTCGGCGACATCGTGCGCGCCGCGATGACCGATGCCGCCGGCGAGGAGGATCCCGCGCCGGTCTCGACCCTGGTCGACCAGGTCATCGCGCCGGCGGTCAACCAGGCCTCGCAATCCTTCCTGGCCGAACTCGACCAGATCACCGTCGAGGATCTGTGCCGGGATGCCGAGCGAAAGCACGTCTTCGGCGGCACACCGGCCAATATCGACTTCGCGATCTGAAGATTTCGTCATCTAAAGAACATTAAATATCTGTAATTCAATATTAACCTCGACATTTTCGTGGATTAATGTTGAATTCCAGCCGCTTTCAATCAAGGACGTTCCCCATGGCGAATGCCAATCATGTGCCCGGCCGCGGCCGCATCTACCAGTCGATCACCGAGACCATCGGTGATACCCCGCTGGTGCAGCTCAACCGGCTGGCCAAGGCCAAGAACGTCAAGGCGCGCATCCTCGCCAAGCTCGAATTCTTCAATCCGATCGCCAGCGTCAAGGACCGCATCGGCGTCAGCATGATCGATGCGCTCGAGAAGTCGGGCCATCTCAAGCCCGATACCGTGCTGGTCGAGCCGACCTCCGGCAATACCGGCATCGCTCTCGCCTTCGTCGCCGCTGCCCGCGGCTATCGCCTGATCCTGGTCATGCCGGAATCGATGTCGATCGAGCGCCGCAAGATGCTGGCTTTGCTCGGTGCCGAACTCGTTCTCACCCCGGCTGCCCAGGGTATGCGCGGCGCGGTCGCCAAGGCCGAGGAGATCGTCAAGGAATTGCCGAGCGCCATCATTCCCCAGCAGTTCCGCAATCCCGCCAATCCCGAGATCCATCGCCTCACCACGGCCGAGGAAATCTGGAACGACACCAAGGGTGACATCGACTATTTCGTCTCGGGCGTGGGCACCGGCGGCACCATCACCGGCGTCGGCCAGGTCCTGAAGCCGCGCAAGCCCGATCTCAAGATCGTCGCCGTGGAGCCGGAGGATTCGCCGGTGCTGTCGGGCGGCCAGCCCGGCCCGCACAAGATCCAGGGCATCGGCGCAGGCTTCGTGCCGGATGTGCTCGACCGCTCCGTGATCGACGACATCATCACCGTCGGCAACCAGACCTCGTTCGACACCGCCCGCCTGCTCGCCCGCATCGAGGGCATTCCCTGCGGCATCTCCTCCGGCGCGGCCGTTGCTGCCGCCCTGGAACTGGCGGCCCGCCCCGGCATGGACAACAAGTCCATCGTGGTGATCGTGCCGTCCTTCGCCGAGCGCTACATTTCCAGCGCCCTGTTCGAAGGGCTGTAATTGTCCCTGCATTCGGGCAGAGATGCCCCTTGTCATGCAAAAACCCCGACCATTTGGCCGGGGTTTTCTTATGAACGATCGCTTTTCATATCGGGCGGCGATCAGATCCAGCTGTCGTCGCTGCCGCCGGAATCGTCTGAATCATAGTCGCCATCATCGTCATCGTCATTCGAATCGTAACTGGCGTCGCGCACATTGTCGTCGTTGTCGCGGCCCTTGTCGGCGCTTTCGTTGATGATGGTCTCGTTGATGGTGGTGTTGCCTTCGCCCCAGGGGGCCGAACTGCCGCCACCGAACAGGCCGCCACCGCCACCGAACATCGAGCGCACGCCCTCGAACAGCAAGGCGCCGCCGGCGACACCGGCCGCCGTCTGCAAGGCACCCTGCAGGAAGCCGCCGCCACGCGCGGGCTGCTCGGCCTGCTGCGGAGGCACCTGGCCCGGCTGGGCCTGGTTGCGCTGGCCACCGAAGCCTTGCAGGGCCGAGCCGGCGCGCTCGAGGATGGATTGCGGCTGTGCGGGCTGCTGAGGCGCCTGCGGAGCTTGCTGGGCGGCCGTTTCGGCGGCCTGTACCTTAGCATGCGCCTCGCGCAGGGCGTGATCCTGCACCAGCACCGTCTGCACCAGCGCATAGGCTGCGCCCGGCGAACGGGCCATCTCGGCGGCGATGGCGGCTTCCGCCTCGTTGTCGCGCCCGGTGGGGGCGGAACTGCGCAGGCGATTGAACAGGTCCTCGATGAGGGCTTTTTCGTTGGGGGTCATCCTGACTCTCCTTCGCGGCTGCTTCCTGAGGGGGTAGGCCGCAACGCCTCCCATGTGGGTGCTGCACTTCAATCGGACAAGAACCGGCCAGAATTGGGGCGCGTTACAAAGGAGTAATGCCCCGGAGCGCGGACATCCTGTCCGCTCTTGAAACGATATGCTGCCAGGAAATTCGTTTGCCTTCGGCTTTTGCAGCGAAAAACGGGCGTCGTCCTATCCTGATATCTGATTGTTTCAAGAGCGGACAGGATGTCCGCGCTCCGGGCCTCAATGCGCCTCTTCCCAATTGCCGGCGGCCCGCGCTTCGACCTGCAGCGGCACCTTGAGTTGCAGGGCCGGGAGGGCCGCATGCTCCATCACCTGGGAGACCACGGGCAACGTGGCCTCGACTTCCTCCTCCGGTGCCTCGAAGACGAGTTCGTCATGCACTTGGAGCAGCATCTTGGCCGAGAGGCCGGCCTTGAGGAGGGCGGCGTCCATACGGCTCATGGCGCGGCGGATGATGTCGGCGGCCGAGCCCTGGATCGGCGCATTGATGGATTGCCGCTCGACGAAGGCCCGCTCGGAAGGGTTCTTCGATTCGATTGCCGGAAAATGCATCTTGCGGCCGAAGACGGTCTCGACATAGCCGTTCGCGCGGCATTCGGCCTTCATCCGGTCCATGTAATCGCGAATGCCGGGGAAGCGCTCGAAATATTTCTTGATATAGGCGCTGGCTTCCTCGCGCGGGATCGAGAGCTGGTTGGCGAGGCCGAAGGCGGAAATGCCGTAGATGATGCCGAAATTGATGGCCTTGGCGCGTCGCCGCACTTGGGGATCCATGCCTTGCACCGGCACGCCGAACATTTCGGAGGCCGTCATGGCGTGAATGTCGACGCCATCCTCGAAAGCCTTGGTCAGCTGCGGGATTTCGGCGACATGGGCGAGCACGCGCAGTTCGATCTGCGAATAGTCGGCCGAGATCAGCTTGGCGCCGGGGGCGGCGATGAAGGCCGAGCGAATCTTGCGGCCTTCCTCGGTGCGCACCGGGATGTTCTGCAGATTGGGCTCGGAGGAGGACAGGCGCCCCGTGGTGGTTGCCGCCAGGGAGTAGGAGGTGTGCACCCGGCCGGATTTCGGGTTCACATAGGTGGGCAGCGCGTCGGTATAGGTCGATTTGAGCTTGGTGAGCTGGCGCCAGGCCACGATGCGGCGCGGCAGTTCCAGGCCCTGGTCGGCCAGGTCCTCCAGGACCTGGGCCGAGGTCGCCCATTGGCCTGTTGGGGTCTTCTTGCCGCCGGGCAGGCCCATCTTGCCGAACAGGATGTCGCCGAGCTGCTTGGGCGAGCCGACATTGAAATTCTCGCCGGCAAGCTCGTGGATCTCGGCCTCGAGCCGGGCGGCGCTCTGGGCGAATTCACCCGACAGGCGCGCCAGGATCTGGCGGTCGATCATGATGCCGCGCGATTCCATCTTGGCGAGCACGGCGACGAGCGGGCGCTCCAGCGTCTCGTAGATGGTGACCAGGCCTTCGGCGACCAGGCGGGCCTTGAGCAGCAGCCACAGGCGCAGCGTGACGTCGGCATCCTCGGCGGCATAGGCGGTGGCGCGCTCGATGGTGACCTGGTCGAAGCCGATCAGCGACTTGCCGGAACCGCAGACCTCGGAAAAGGCGATCGGCTTGTGGCCGAAATGGCGTGACGAGAGTTCGTCCATGCCGTGATTGCCGCGCCCGCCATCGACGACATAGGACATCAGCATGGTGTCGTCATAGGGCGCGACCCTGACGTTCTCCTCGCCCATCACCAGCGTGTCGTATTTGAGGTTCTGGCCGATCTTCAAGACGCCGGGGTCTTCGAGCAGGCCCTTGAGCCGCTTCAGCGCCTCCGGCACATCGACCTGGCCGGCCATCATGCCGCCGCCGAACAGGTCTGCCTTGTCGCGATGGCGCAACGGCACATAGCAGGCCTTGCCCGGCTCGACCGACAGGGAGAAGCCGACGAGATCGGCCTGCAGCGCGTCGAGCGAGGTGGTTTCGGTGTCGAAGGCGACATAGCCGAGCTCACGGGCCCTGCTGATCCAGCCATCGAGCGCTTCCAGGCTGGCGACGGTTTCATAGGAGCCGGCTTCGAAGGGGATGGCCGCGAGCCTGGCCTTGACGCTCTCCACCACGGCGGAGGGCGTGCCGGCCCCGGTGGCAACCGCCGGAGCAGGAACGGCGCCGTCGGCGCTCGGCCTGGGCGCCGGCGTGCGGGCCGGGGCGGGCGAGAAATCGCTGTCGGGGATCTTCAGGGCCTCGTCGGCCGGGATATCGGCGACGTCGAGGCCGGCATCCTCGGCGATGCGACGGGTCAAAGTTGAGAATTCCATCGCCTTCAGGAAGGCGATGGCGCCCTTGGCATCGAGCCCGGGGGCGATCAGGTCCTCGATCGGCGTTTCCAGGGTGACGTCGGTGACCAGCTTGACCAGTTCGCGCGAGATGCGGGCGAGCTTGACGTTTTCGGGATCGGTCAGGCTCTCGCGGCGCTTGGGCTGCTTGATCTCGCCGGCCCGGGCGAGAAGCCCTTCGAGGTCGCCATATTCGTTGATCAGCTGCGCCGCCGTCTTGACGCCGATGCCGGGCACGCCGGGGACATTGTCGGTGGAATCGCCGGCCAGGGCTTGCACATCCACCACCTTGTCCGGCGTCACGCCGAACTTTTCGAGCACTTCGGGCTCGGCGATCAGGCGCTCGGGGCGCGAGCCCTTGGCCTTCTGGTCGCCCGAAGCGGGATCGAACATCACCACGCCCGGCCGGATCAACTGCATCAGATCCTTGTCGGCGGAAACGATGGTGACGTCGGCGCCGGCCTTGACGGCGATGTCGCAATAGGTGGCGATCAGGTCGTCCGCCTCGTAGCGCGTCTGTTCCACCGGCTTCAGGCCGAAGGCGCGCACGGCGACGCGCATCAGCGGGAACTGCGGCACCAGCTCTTCCGGCGGTGGCGGCCGGTGGCCCTTATAGGGCGGGTAGATCTCTTTGCGGAAGGAATCTTCCGACTTGTCGAAGATGATGCCGAGATGGGTGGGCTGCTTGCCCATCACCCCTTCCTTGATCATCTTGTGCAGCACGTTGCAGAACAGGCGCACCGCACCTGTCGGCAGGCGGTCGGAGCGGTAATTGTAGCGGGCGTCCTGGTTGATCGACTGGAAATAGGCCCGGAAGATGAAGGACGAACCGTCGACCAGGAAGACGTGGTCGCCCTTTCCGGGGGCGCGCGGAGCAGAAGTCATCGTGGCCTCGTCTTCGGTCTGTTCAGGACTGATTCTTGGAGCGCGATCATACAGGCTCGCATCGAGAAGGCGAGCATGGGAGCATAGATCGGAGCACGGACTTCCAGTCCGCTCTTTCTGTCCGTAAGCGTCGCGCGTGATAGAAAAGCAGGAGCGGATATCGCGACATGCAGGCATGTCGCCGAGAAGTCCGCGCTCCGATCATTGCGCCCTTTCGGGCAAGTATCTACATTTGCCCCATGGCATTCTCATCGCAAGAGCTGGAGCGCTACGCCCGGCATGTCGTCATGCACGAGGTCGGCGGCGCCGGGCAGCAGGCCCTGTCGCGGGCCCGCATCCTGGTGGTCGGTGCCGGCGGGCTCGGCGCGCCCGTGCTGCTCTATCTGGCGGCGGCAGGCGTTGGCACGCTCGGCATCGTCGATGACGATACCGTCTCGCTCTCCAATCTGCAGCGCCAGATCATCCATGCCACGCCCGATATCGGCCGGCCCAAGGTCGAGACGGCCAGCGAGGCGATCGCAAGGCTCAACCCGCATGTCACGGTGGTTCCGCATGCCCTGCGCATCGATCCTGCCAATGCGGCGGAGCTGATCGCCGCCTATGACCTGGTGATCGACGGCTCGGACAATTTCGACACCCGCTATGCCGTCTCCGATGCCTGCTTCCATGGCCGCAAGCCGCTGATCATGGGCGCGCTCGGCGTATTCGACGCCATGCTGACCACATTGCGACCCTTCGAGACCAATGCCGAGGGTGAACCCAATCCGACCTGGCGCTGCCTCTTCCCGCAGAAGCCGCCGCCGGGGACCATTCCGAGCTGCTCGGAGGCCGGCGTGCTCGGCGCGCTCGCCGGCGTTGCAGGCTCGATGATGGCGCTGGAGGCGATCCGCGAGATCGTCGGCTTCGGTACCGGCCTCACCGGCCGCCTGATCCACCTCGATGCGCGCGACATGCGTTTCGGCGAGACCCTCTATGGCTGGGATCCCGACAATCCGCTGAATGGCAGGGCGGCGCCAGCAACGGGCGAAACGGCGATGGCCATTCCCGGCTGAGTGTGTCATGTCTCGCTGCCATGACCGAACAGCGATCCTATAGCCGCGTCTTTCTGCGCGCCCTCAATCTCGAAGCCCATATCGGCTATTACGAGCATGAGAAGGGCGTGACCCAGCCCCTGGTCGTCGATGTCGAGTTGACTTTGGCCGAAGCCCGTTTCGGCGACGACGATATCGAGGGCACGATCGACTATGACAAGATCGCCGCCATCGGGCGGGACCTGGCCGCCGGCCATGTCGACCTGCTGGAGACGTTCGCCGAGCGGCTGGCGCAGCGCTGCCTCGCCTTCGACCGCGCTGCTGCGGTGCGCGTGCATGTCGAAAAGCCGCGCGCCGTGCCGGGCGCCATGGCCGGTGTCGAGATCCTGCGCCTCAAATAGCCGGCTAGTCGGCCTTGGGCCGCGATACCCATCCGACTCGATTACAATTTGGCAAGGCTGGGTTCCCACGCCGGGCGCCTCCCTCTATTTTGCCCGCGATTGTTCAATCGGGTTGAGATTCCACATGGAAAAAATGATCGAGCGCTGCCTCGTCGCCTCGCGCTGGGTGCTGGCGCCCTTCTATATCGGGCTGGTCATCGCCTTGTTCGTCGTCCTGCTGAAATTCGGGCAGGAACTGCTCCATTATGTCGTGGGCGCCTATGGCTTCACGACCGAGGAAACGGTGATCGGCGTGCTGGAGCTGGTCGATCTGGCCCTGCTCGGCAGCCTGATCCTGATCGTCATCTTCTCGGGCTATGAGAATTTCGTCTCGAAGATCGATGGTACCGAACATCTGTCCTGGCCGTCCTGGATGACCAAGGTCGATTTCGCCGGCCTCAAGCTCAAGCTGCTGGCCTCGATCGTGCTGATCTCCGCCATCCAGCTCCTGAAGGGCTTCATGCAGATCGAGAAGCTGACCGACCGCGACCTCTACTGGCTGGTCGGCATCCACATGGTGTTCATGATCTCGGGCGTATTGCTGGCCTTTTCCGACCTGCTGCAGGCCAAGGCGGGCCATCCCGACGACTGACGTCGTCTCGCCCCGGGCACCGCCCGTTTCCTTGCGTGCGGCGCCGTGGACCTATGGCGCCGCGATGACCTGGCTGCAGGCGGCGGGCAGATCGCTCAGAGTGAGCTGGCGCGGCGGGTGCGGAGGCTTGGGGCGCGGCTTGGGATGCAGCACCGCATCCGAGAACCAGTAATCGAGTTCCTTGCCGCAGCCCTCGTCGCCTGTCGGCGGCTTTTGCGGCGTGCAGGTCGGGCTGCCGCGCGGGCAGGTGATGCGGACATGGAAATGATAGTCGTGCCCATACATCGGGCGCACCTTGCCGAGCCAGGAGCGGTCGCCGGTGGCGTCGCGGCACATCGCCTTCTTGATGGCGGCGTTGACGAAGATGCGTTCGACCGCCGGATCCTGGGCGGCGGCGCGCACGATGCCCATCTGGCCGGCGGTCCAGGCGCGCGAGACGTCGAGCCGGTCCGGGCGTACCATCATCACGGCACTCTTGGTCTCACGCTCGGCGACGCTCAGCCGGCGGTTCGGCATGGGGGTCAGCCAGATGTCGGCGTCGAGGCCGATCTGATGCGAGGCATGGCCCGTCAGCATCGGGCCGCCGCGCGGCTGCGCCATGTCGCCGATCAGGATGCCGGGCCAGCCCGCCACGGTCGGGGCCTTGGCCGCGAGATTCTTCACCACCCGGATGACGGCAGCATTGCCCCAGGCGCGATTGCGTGAGGGGCGCATGACCTGCCAGGTCGGTCCATCGGCCGGCAGTTCCACGCCGTTCGACAGGCAGCCCTTGGCGTAGAAGCCGATGGAGCCGAGGCCGATATTGGCCGCTGTTTCGGCGCGGCCGAAGAGCTGCTTGGCGGGGGTGGCGGCCGTCACCGCGCCGAGCGGCGGCAGTTTGTAGCCGGGCGGGGTAATGTCTTGCGACAGGGCCGGCGTATGGCTCGCCAGGGTCAGCAGCGCCGCCGCCGGCAGGGCAGCCTTGAACGACGGAAAGATCCTGGCGAAACGGCGCATGCATGCTCCCGCAAAGTGATTCGTGACGCCATCCTATCCTGTCTTTGCCGGAACGGCAGCATCGGGCGGCGCGGCCAGGGTTTCGGCGGGGCCGCCGGTGGACGGAAACCGAAAATTAACCATGTTCGATTCATGCTTTGTTCGGTTCCGGGTGGACTCGCATCCTGTGCAAAAGCGCATGGCGAATAAGGGCCCGGTACGGCCAATGTCAGCGAACCGCATCGAGGAACCTGTCATGCCTGCCCTGCATCTGAGCGCGAAATTCCGCTGGATCGCCGTTGCCTTCACGCTCTTCGCCGCCACGCTCTGCCAGCTGGCCCCGGCTTCCGCCGGCGTCGTGGCCAAGGTCGATATCGCCAGGCAGCGCATGACCGTGATCGTGGACGGCAATGTCGAGGCGGTCTGGGCCGTGTCGACGGCACGGCGCGGCTACTATACCCCGCGCGGCGTCTACCGTCCCAAGCTGCTCAAGCGCATGCACTACTCGAAGAAATACGACAATTCGCCGATGCCCTATTCGGTGTTCTTCAAGGGCGGCTATGCGGTGCATGGCACCTATTCGGTCAAGCAGCTCGGCCGTGCCGCCTCCCATGGCTGCATCCGGCTGGCGCCATCCCACGCAGCGGCCCTCTACCAGCTCATCCGGCACCGAGGCATGTCGGATACGCGCGTGGTGATCGGCTAGCCCGCGGATTTCACCGGGCGAGGCCGGTAATAGCCACGAATCTGCATATCAGCCGTGCACATTCGCGCGAGAAGCCGTTCCGCTCCTTGACGCTGGGCCGGTGCATTCCTAGCTTGAGGGCAACGGATATTTGCATGGCGATTCCGCCATTCCCGCTGTGGAGATTCTCGAAATGGGTGCCAACACGATCAAGGTCACGGATGCCTCCTTCGCCAATGACGTGCTGAATTCGGCCGAGCCGGTCGTCGTCGATTTCTGGGCCGAATGGTGCGGCCCTTGCCGCATGATCGCGCCCGCCCTCGACGAGATCGCCACCGAGATGGCCGGCAAGGTCAAGATCGCCAAGCTGAACGTCGACGAGAACCCGCAGATCGCCTCGCAGTTCCGGGTGATGTCGATCCCGATGCTGATCGTCTTCAAGGACGGCAAGCCCGTCGCCCAGAAGGTCGGGGCCGCTCCCAAGGGCGAGCTGTCGCGCTGGGTTTCGGCTTCGGCGGCCTGAGGCGAGAATTCGCTTCACCCTCTGTTCTGTGAATGAAGGCGGCCTCAGGGCCGCCTTTTTCATGCGGTCAGCGTCGCCGCCCGCAGGGCGTCCGCATCGCCGATCCTCAAGCCGGCAGCCTCGATGGCCTGCCGGGCCCGCGCCACCAATTCGGCATTGTCCCGGGCGAGCGTGCCGTCGGGACGATGGAGGTTGTTCTCGAAGCCGACACGGGCGTGCCCGCCCAGCAGGGCTGCGGCGGTGACGCAGGCCGCCTCCTGGGGTCCGAAGGCGCACAGGCTCCAGGGATCGAAGCGTGGCATGTCCTCGGCGAGGAAGGGCAGGAGATCGGCGGGGCGTGACGTCTGGTCCGTCGTATAGCGGCCGAGCACATAAAGCACTGGCAGCTTCTCGTAGGGGATGAGGCCGCGCCGCTGCAGGTCGGCAAGGCGCCTGGCTTCGTCCGGCGTGTAGAGGATGATCTGCGGCATGGCGCCGATCAGCCTGAGAAAAAGCAGCAATTCGGCAAAGGCGGCTTCCTCGCCGGCATCGGGCACCAGTTCGCGCAGGGCGAGCGATACCGCTTCCGGCCGCGTTTCGCGGATGACGGCCCGTTGGTCCGCCGGCGAATAGAGGCCGAGCGCCTCCGAGGTGACCTGCACCACGAGATCCTTGCCCGTCGCGGCGGCAATCGCGGCGATGACGGCGCGATAGGCCTCGGCATCGAGCAGATGGCTGCCGTCCCTACGCCGGACATGGACATGAATCATGGCCGCGCCGGCCTCCAGGCAGCCCGCCGCCGTCTGCGCCAGGGCGGAGGTCGTCATCGGCAGGGCGGGATGATCCGCCTTGGTCCGCCGGCCGCCATTGGGGGCGACGGCAATGAAACGCGGGGCGCAATCCAGCGTAGCCGACAAAATCCGTCTCCGAATGAGGATTCATTTGTATCAATATTATAGCATATGATACGTTTGTTTCAATAATCCCTCCGATGGAGCGCAGGGCATGAACGGGCTTGTGGATCTCGACGGCTTGGCCGCGGAGATCGTCAGAGGCTTCGACGCGATGCCGGCGCAGATCAGGGCCGCTGCCCGTTATGTGCTGGAGAATCCGCGCGATGTCGCCCTTTTGTCGATGCGGGAACAGGCGCGTCGCGCCGGCGTGCAGCCGGCGACCATGATGCGTCTCGCCCGGCAATTGGGCTTTGACGGTTACGAGGCCCTGCGGGAACTGCATGCCGACACATTGCGGGAGGCGCAGACGGGCTTCGCAGGCAAGGCGGGAGACCACCTCACCCGGCAGGAGCGCGGTGGCGACGAAGACCTGGCCGCAGCCATGCTCGGTATGCTCGGCGCCCAGCTTGGCGGGCTTGCGGCAGCCAGGCCGCTTGCCGCATTCGCCGGTGCCGCGCAGGCTCTTGCTTCGGCCCGCCGCATCCATTGCCTCGGTCTCAGGGCGAGCCATCCCGTTGCCTGGCACCTGCATTATGCGCTCACCCTGATCGGTAGGCCCAGCGTGCTGCTCGACGGGATCGCCGCCATCGGGGCCGACGCCCTCGTCGATGCCGCTCCGGGCGAGGTGATGGTGGCCGTCAGCCTGCAGCCTTATACGCGCCTAACCCTCGAACTCGCCGAGCATGCCGCTTCGCGCGGGCTGTCCATCCTCGCCATCACCGACAGCGAGGTGGCGCCTCTGGCCAGGATCTCCCGCCATCATCTCGTCGTGCCGACGGCCAGCCCCTCCTTCCTGCATGCCGTGACGCCGGCCTTTGCCGCGGCCGAGGTGCTGGCTGCGCTGGTGGCGGGCCATGACGGCGAGGCGGCGCTCGCCGCCCTGCGGCGCGCGGATGCGCATCTGGCCGCCCTCGGCACCCATCTGACCCGACGTCCGCAGCCGAAACTCCCGGGAACCTCGCCATGAGCCATCTGCTCCATCGTGCTGCCAACGCCGTCATGCCGGTCGCCGTCGGTGGGCATGGCATCGAGCTGATCGATGCCGCCGGCAAGCGCTATATCGATGCTTCCGGCGGTGCCGCCGTCTCCTGCCTCGGCCATGGCCACCCGGCCGTGCTGGAAGCCCTGCACCGGCAGCTCGATAGGCTTGCCTATGCCCATACCTCCTTCTTCACCACCGATGTCGCCGAACGGCTGGCGGATTGCCTGATCGCCCATGCGCCGGCCGGGTTGGAACGGGCCTATCTCGTCAGTGGCGGCTCGGAGGCGGTCGAGGCGGCCCTGAAGATGGCGCGGCAATATTTCGTCGAGAAGGGGCAGCCGCGGCGCCGGCATGTGATCGCCCGGCGCCAGAGCTTTCACGGCAATACGCTGGCGGCCCTCGCCGCCGGAGGCAATCAGTGGCGCAGGGCCCAGTTCCAGCCGCTGCTGATCGAGACCCACCATATCGATCCCTGCTTCGCCTATCGCTTCCAGGCGCCGGGCGAGAGCGACGAAACCTATGCGGCGCGGGCCGCCCAGGCCCTCGAGGACAAGATTCTCGAATTGGGGCCGGACGAGGTCATCGCCTTCCTGGCCGAGACGGTGGTCGGCGCCACGGCAGGCGCGGTGCCGCCCGTCGCCGGCTACTTCACCCGCATCCGCGAGATCTGCGACCGCTATGGTGTCCTGCTCATCCTCGACGAAGTGATGTGCGGCATGGGGCGCACGGGCACACTGCATGCCTGCGAACAGGAGGGGGTGGCGCCCGACCTCATGACCATCGCCAAGGGCCTCGGCGGCGGCTACCAGCCGATCGGCGCCGTCCTGCTCAGCGGCGCCATTTTCGAGGCCTTCGCCGGAGGCTCAGGCTTTTTCCAGCACGGCCATACCTATATGGGCCATGCCATGGCCGCCGCGGCCGCCCTGGCCGTGCAGGAGACAATCGCGCGCGATAATCTTCTCACCAATGTCGCAGCCATGGGCGATCGCCTGCAGGAACGGCTGGAACAGCGTTTCGCCAACCATGCCCATATCGGCGACATCCGGGGACGCGGCTTGTTCCGCGCCGTCGAGTTCGTCGCCGATCGCAACAGCAAGCAACCCTTCGACCCGGCGCTGAAATTCCATGCCGCCGTCAAGCGCGAGGCCATGGCGCGGGGGCTGATGGTCTATCCGATGGGCGGCACGATCGACGGCGTCGAGGGCGACCATGTGCTGCTGGCGCCGCCCTTCATCATCGAGCGCAGCCAGGTCGATGCCGTGGTCGAGCGCCTGGGCGATGCCGTCGAGGCCGCCTTGGCCGGGTTGCCGGCGGCAGGGGCCTGACCATCTTCCCGGCCGTGCCGAAGGCCAAGGAGACAAAGCTCTATCGACGCAGGCCGGAATCCCGTCTAGCAATGAAGCCTTCGGAGCCGTGCGCTGCCGACAGGAGGGGAAAGCGGCCCACGCCGAGAAGGCCGGCAGTCCGGAGAAAACCGGGGTGACTGGGGCCTGATTCGCTCGCCCCCGTTTGAATCAGGCCATGAACTTCAAGGAAATCGGCGCGGCGTTCCGGCCTCGGGGGGCGGAAACCGCGCCATTCAGAGGAGGAGCCTATGCACCGCGTCCGTCCGGTGACCGTCACCGGTCTTGTCGTCGCACTGACCTTCGCACCCCTTGCCGGGGCCAACGCCGCTTCGCCGGCGCCGGTGGAGGCCGAGCACGGCATGGTCGTCACCACCCAGCGCCTGGCCACCCAGGCCGGCGTGGATGTCCTCAAGAAGGGCGGCAATGCCATCGATGCCGCCGTGGCTGTTGGCTACACCCTGGCCGTGGTCTGGCCGGAAGCCGGCAATATCGGCGGCGGCGGCTTCATGACCATCCGCACCAAGGACGGCAAGTCGACCTTCATCGATTTCCGCGAGCGGGCGCCCAACGCTGCCACCAAGAACATGTATCTCGACGGCAAGGGCAATCCGGTGAAGGGCGCCTCCACGGACGGCTATCTCGCCGTCGGCGTGCCCGGCTCGGTGGCCGGCTTCGAATATGCCCGCGAAAAATACGGCTCGCTGCCGCGCAAGGATTTGATGGAAGCCGCCATCCGCTATGCCAAGGATGGCTATGTGCTCGGCCAAGGTGACGTCGCCTCCGTCAAGGAGAATGCCGACTGGCTCAAGCGCGACCCGAACGCGGCCAAGATCTTCCTCAAGGCCGACGGCACGCCCAATGCGGTTGGCGACACCTTCAAGCAGCCCGATCTCGCCGCCTCGCTCTCTGCCATCGCCGAGAAGGGCCAGGACGCCTTCTACAAGGGCGCGATCGCCGATGCCATTGTCAAGGCTTCCGCCGCCAAAGGCGGTATCCTGAAGAAGGAGGATTTCGAGCAGTACAAGGTTCGCGAGCTCGAGCCGGTGAAGTGCAACTATCGCGGCTACGACATCATCTCCTCGCCCCCGCCGAGCTCCGGCGGCGTGATCATCTGCGAGATCCTCAACGTGCTGGAGGGCTATCCGCTCTCCTATCTCGGCGCCGATTCGGCCAACACCGTACATCTGATGGTGGAGGCGATGCGCTATGCCTATGTCGACCGCAATTCCAGCCTGGGCGATCCCGATTTCGTCAAGAACCCTGTCCCGCACCTCCTCGACAAGAACTACGCCGCCGAGATCCGGGCGAAGATCAATCCCTACAAGGCCGGCGTCTCCGAGGAGCTGATGCCCAAGGGCATGGGCGAGTCCAAGGAAACCACGCATTATTCGATCATCGACAATGACGGCAATGCCGTCGCCGTCACCTACACGCTCAACGGCTCCTATGGCGCCGGCGTGGTGGCGGAGGGTACCGGCATCCTGCTCAACAACGAGATGGACGATTTCACCGCCAAGCCCGGTGTGCCCAATCTCTACGGCCTGGTGCAGGGCGAGGCCAATGCCATCGAACCCAAGAAGACGCCGCTGTCCTCGATGAGCCCCACCGTGGTCACCAAGGACGGCAAGCCCTTCATGGTGATCGGCAGCCCCGGCGGTTCGCGCATCATCACCATCACGCTGCAGGCCATCCTCAACGTGATCGACCATGGCCTCGATATCCAGGAAGCCGTCGACGCGCCGCGCATCCACCATCAATGGCTGCCCGACCAGATCTATACCGAGCCCCAGGCGCTCTCGCCGGACACCGTCAAGCTGCTGGTCGAGATGGGATATAAGGTTGACGAAGGCGATCCAGCCTGGCCGGTCTGGGGCAAGGCGGCCGGCATCCTGGTCGGCGGCAAGGATCTCGCCACCATCAAGAAGGGCGACGGCGCCCGCTACAACGGCGCCATGGACAGCCGCGTCGAGTCAGGCCTGGCGGCCGGCTATTGAGGCTGTCTCTCTACCTGAAAAGACCGTGACATTTGTCATTGCCGGGCTCGACCCGGCAATCCAGTCCGGCTTTCGGGAGAACTCGACATCTGGATGCCCGGGTCAAGCCCGGGCATGACAAGGATCGGTGTTTATTGGATTCAGGCCTGCTTCTCTGCTTCGGCCGCCACCGGCTTCGGGCCGCCGCGGGCGACACCGACCATGGCCGGGCGCAGCACGCGCGAGCCGATCGAATAGCCGACCTGCACCACCTGGGCCACGGTGCCGTTGGGCACGGAGGGATCGGGCACCTCGAACATCGCCTGATGGAAGTTGGGATCGAAGCGTTCGCCCTTGGGGTCGAGCTTCTTGACGCCGTGTTTTTCGAGCGAGCGCAGCATTTCCTTTTCGGTGAGCTCGACGCCCTGCATCAAGGCTTTGACGGCATCGTCGCTCTCGCGTGCTTCTGCGGGGACGCTCGCCAGGGCACGTTCCATATTGTCGGCGACGCCGAGCATGTCGCCGGCGAATTTGGCGATGGCATATTGACGCGCATCGTTGAGCTCGCGCTCGCCGCGGCGGCGGACATTCTCGACCTCGGCCAGGGTGCGCAGCAGGCGATCCTTCAGCTCGGCATTCTCGGCCTGCAGCTTGCTGAGGACCTCGAAGGCTTCGTCGTTCGCCGCGGTCTGGTCGGCGCCGGCCTGTTCGCCACCAGCCTGGCCCGTGCTGTCGGCCGTCGGCGCCGCCGTGGCGGCCGCCTCGGCCGCAGGGCGGGTCTCGGTTTCGGCTGCGGGTTTGGTCTTGCTGGTCATTTCACCTTTTCCAACTCATGTTCGGCCGGGATATCAGCGTCCTGGCCGATAAAATCAAGGGTTGATGCTGCGAGCAACCTCAATCCGCCCATTTTGAGTCAACGCCGATGGCGCTCGACCAGCGCCAGGGCGGCGGCGAAGGCGCTCTCGACATCGAGGGCGGTGGTGTCGAGAACATGGGCGTCGGGCGCCGGCTTCAGGGGGGCATCGGCGCGGCCGGCGTCGCGGGCATCGCGCTTGCGGATATCGGCGAGCACCGATTCGAAAGGGGGGGCATCACCGCGCTTCTCGAGCTCGAGATGGCGCCGGCGTGCCCGGATCTCGGCATCGGCTGTGACGAAGATCTTCACCTCGGCGCCGGGCGCGATCACCGTGCCGATGTCGCGGCCGTCAAGCACGGCCCCACCACGCTGATGGGCGAAGCGCCGCTGCAGATCGAGCAGGGCCTTGCGCACCTTGGGGTGGGCGGCGACCACGGAGGCCGCTTCGCCCATTTCCCGGCCGCGCAGCCGGGACTCGTCGAGGCTGGCGACGTCGAGCCCGTCGGCGATCTCGGCGGTGGCGTCCGCATCCTCGAGATCGAGGCCACCATCGATGGCGGCCCGCCCGACGGCGCGATAGAGCAGGCCGGTGTCGAGATGGGGCAGGCCGAGATGGGCGGCGAGGCGCTTGGCCAGGGTACCCTTTCCGGAGGCGGCGGGGCCATCAATGGCGATGATCATGACGAGGCACCAGGATTACACATCAGCGGGAGTAAGGCGGTGTTTCCGCCGGCAGGGTGACGACCGCGGGCCGGAGCGTGGGGCGGCCTTGCAGCACGATACGGTGTCCGGAACCCTCGGGTGATGTGGCGACAGCCGCCCCGAAAAGCGGGAGCAGGTACCCGGCCGCCTCCCCGGCCCCTCGCGGTGCGATGACGCTGGTCTCGCCGGGCGCGTTGAGGCCGGCGAGCAGCACGGCCGAGGTTATCAGATCCGGCGTTACCGGTGACGAGGTGTCGCCATCGGGCACGCGCCAGAGGATCGGCACCGCGTCGACGGCGCCGCGTAGGGTCAGGGGCAGGCGCGTGCCCTCGGCCGAGGTGACGATCTCGGCGCCCATCCGCATCAGGGGCGCCAAGGCAGGCGTTATGGCACAGGCCCGCACTGCGGGCTCACCATCGAAACTGGCCGTGACGCCATGGCCTGCGACAACGCCCATCATCAGGACTGCGGCTGCCAGGGATCCTCCCAAATCGAGGCTACCTTCCGGGGAGAGCAGGCCGCCGACCCCGACGCCGTGAATGCGCCAGCTTCCCGCTCCGGCGCGCTCGATCGCCGCACCCAGCCTGCGGCAGGATTCGGCCGTTGCCAGGATGCCATCGCTTTCGGGAAGGGTCTCGATGCGCGTCTCGCCCACGCTGAGGAGGCCGAGGATGATGGTAAGCAGACGGGCCGTATCGTCGCACGTCACCCGGGTCGCCTGAGCCGGCCCGGAGGACCGGCGCGCGGGAAGCGGAGCGGCTTGGGGGGGCGATGCGAGCAAGGAACGGCTCCGGACGGGCGGAAGAAATTTGCGGCAAGGCAGAATGCCGGTGGCGGGACTCTTGCTCCCGCATGGGCGAACCTCCCAGTCCACCCGGCCACACGCCCTAGCATGGATGGCCCGGAGGGCAAAGCCGGTGGTGGGAGGAAATCTTGATTCAACCCCTTGCCAGATCGCGAAAAAACGCCATCTTTGCGATTCTGATTGACATGGGGGCTTCTAGTCTGTAGCGGCCTCGCACTTCGATTTCCGACATAAGGTACACGCCGTGGCCAGACCCGAACTTGGCACGAAACGCGTCTGTCCGACGACTGGGCGCAAATTCTACGATTTGAACAAGGATCCGATCATCTCGCCCTATACCGGCCAGGTGGTCGCCATTGCAGCACCGCTCCTGCGCGGTGGCCGTCCCGACGCGGTCGCTCCGCGCCCCGCCGATCAGACCGAGGACGACAACGATCTCGATCAGAACACGGACGCCGAACTGATCAGCCTCGAAGAAGCCGATGACGAGACGAGTGCCGCCAAGGCCGTGGTCGGCGACGACGACATCGATGTCGAGGATGATCCGGGCTCCGATGACACCTTCCTCGAGGAAGACGAGGACGAGAATGACGACGTCACCGATCTGATCGGCGACGGCATCGAGGACGACGAGGAAAGCTGAGGCTCGCAACGAGCCCCTTCAGGGACGCGGAACCCGCCCGGAGCCGCGTCTTTTCCCCAATTGAAAGATTTTACAAAATTTCTTCACAAGACGTCTTGCATCGGGCCGCGAAACGTGACAAACGAGCGGCCCGTCGGCGGTGACGCCGAGGGACACCGAAGCAGCTCCCAGGCCGCTTCGCAAAAGTGGGGTCATAGCTCAGCTGGGAGAGCGCTACAATGGCATTGTAGAGGTCGGCGGTTCGATCCCGCCTGGCTCCACCACTTCCTCCCGGTCTTCAATGACAGAAGTCCGGTTCCACCAAGCCCGCCGGCATCGAGCGGGCTTTTTTATTGCGCGACGAAAGCATCCCGAAGGATTACATTGCCTGTGTCCTGGCGAACGCCTAGGGTTCGAGGGCATTCCGTTCGGTTATCTCGCATGCCGGTGGATCATCTCAGCTCGACTGCTGCTTGCCGAGGCCGCTTTGTCCGGTGTTTCGTAGGCGATAGCCCGGATGAGCGGGATCAGTGAAGATGACCGAGGCAAGAGATGCCAAGCAAAGGGAGATAAAGCATGCGCTTTTCACTCAAGGCCTTGTTCGCTGCCGTCATGATGCTCGGCGGACTGGCTGTCACCTCGACGCCGTCTTCGGCGCTGCCGGTGGCGCCGGTCGAGCGGGCGGCCCCCACGGCGAACACCCTGGAAGGCACGGCCCAGGCCCAGCAGGTCCAGTATTACTACTACCGGCCGCGCTACTACCGCCCCCGCTACTACCGACCCTACCGGTACTACCGCCCCTATCGGCGCTATTATCGGCCGCGCTACTATTACCGGCCCTATTATCACCGCCGGTACTATTACGGCTATTGAGCCCATGGGCTTCGTCGTCGGGGGGCCCGCTCGCCGGGCCTCCCGATTCGATACGGAACCATGACCCGATCCATGCGTTCTCACCCGGGACCAGCAAGGTCCCGCCTTGGTGCCATAGCGCCTTGCGAAACCGGCGTGCCTGCCGGCATTCGCAGGAATATGCCGTCAGCGGGCATGCTTGGCGCCAAGCCTGACAAGGGGGTGCAGTATGGAGAATCCGCAAGTGGGTTGGATCGGAGCCATCATCATCGGTGGCCTCGCGGGGTGGCTGGCCGAAATGTTCATGAAGAGCAATATGGGCGTCCTCATGAACATCATCCTCGGCATCGTCGGTGCGGCCGTTGCCAATCTGGTGTTGGGTATGTTTAACGTGGTGCTCGGTGGCTGGATTGGTTATCTCATCGCCGGATTTATCGGAGCCTGCATCCTGATCGCGCTCGGAAGAATGCTGAAACGGTCCGCCTGAGGCGTCGGCGGCTGGCGCTCGGCTGTCACGGGGAACCGGTGCGGGGCACGGCCCAGCCAGCGAACGCTGCTGGAGAACCCGGCCGGGCCGTGGCAGGGCGAGAGAGAAGCCCGATGCCCGGCCATGCTATCTTTGGCTTGTGACAGTTTCGCAACAAGCGTGGCGGCGACGCCCGGCTTCAAAGGCTGCCGGCTTGCGCCATGAAGTGGTCGAGCTCGATGAAGCCAGCACTCCCTTCCATCGGCCCCTGCACGGTCACGGTGTGGGCGCCGGCGGCATTGGCATAGCGCAGGGCCTCCGCAACCGGCTTGCCGAACCGGCGCGCCACCAGAAATGTCGCGCCAAAGCAGTCGCCCGCACCGGTCGGGTCGATTTCGGTCACCGCAAAGCCGGGCATGTCGGTGCGGCCCTCCCGGCTGAAATGGCTGGCTCCGCCGGCGCCGCGTTTCAGCACGATCTCCTTGACGCCCGCCGCCAGCAAGCCCGCCACCGCCTTGTCCTCGTCGCTCTCGCCGGAGAACAGCGACAACTCCTCGCCTGAGGGCAGGAAGAGATCGGTTGCTGCCAGCACGGTATGGAAGATCGCCTTGCTGCCGTCCCGCAGCGTCTCACGCCGGATGTTGGGGTCGAAGGAGACGGTGCCGCCGCGTGCCTTGAGCCCCGGCAGGGTCTTCAGGATCATGTCGGCGACCGCCGGCACCGGCAGTCCGGATCCCATGATGTGGAGATGGCCCGCTTCGGCGAGCACCGCCTCGGCCTCGGGCGTGGCGGCGATGCGTCCGGCGGCGCTGTCGCGCATGTTGTAGACGAAGGCACGGCCGCCATCCGGCCGGTAGCGCACGAAGGCGCTGCCGGTGGCCGCTCCCGCATGCACGGCCACGGCAGAGACGTCGACACCGTCGCGCCGCAGGCGCTCGAGGTTCAGCGTGCCGAAATCGTCATCGCCCACGGCCGAGACGATCGCGGCGGGATGGCCGAGCTTGCCGACCTGGTCGATGAAGATCGCCGGCGCGCCGCTCGGAAAAGGACCGACCAGGGGTTGCGGCTCCAGGAAGCCGTTGCCGGTGGTGGTCGCCATGATCTCCACCAGGATCTCGCCGATGGTGACGATCTTGCCTGCAAGCATGGGAGGTTCCTCGATATCTGAGAAAAGGGGAGCGAGCCTGGGGCCTAAAGCAAAGCGCGTTTAGACGGAAACGCTGCATTGCTTTAGCTCTTTGATTGGACGCGTCTTTGCGATTCTTGGTGATTCCACCAAATCGCAAAACGCTTTAGCTCTGGAACAGCGTGATCGGCTGTTCACTGGCATAGATCGCGCTCTCGTCGATGGAGAACATGCTCTGGTGCATCAGGAGGGCCCCGCCAAGGGCGGGGCCCTCGACGCCGAGGCCGGAAACTTCGATACGCGGCAGCGGAAAGCCCTCGAGCAGTTCGCGCTGCATGGCCTTGCTGACCTCGGTGGCGACATGGGGGAAGACCGCTGCGACAGAGCCGCCGAGGATGATCAGGCCGGGGTTGAGCACGCTGGTGACCTGGATCAGGCCGGCGGCGAGACGCTCGCCCCAGACCCGTGCCGTGGCGGTCGCCGCCTCTTCTCTCCGCACAAGACCTTGTAGCAGCCTGTCGAGATCGGCTTCGCCGCCCCGGGTGCGATAGAAGCCGAGGATGGCGTCCTTGCCGATATAGCTTTCCAGATGGCCCGGCTTGGAGCGGCCGGCCGGGGCACTGTCGCCGCCGAGCACGATCTGGCCGAATTCACCGGCAAAGCCCGCCGAGCCGCGCAACAGGCGGCCGCCGATGACGATGCCGCCGCCGGCACCGTTCTCGATCAGCAGGAAGGCAACGGTCTCCGAGCGATGCGTGGTGTCGCGATAGGTCTCGGCGATGGCGAAGGCATTGGCGTCGTTCTCGATCGAAATGGCGGGATCGAGCGAGGGGAAACGCCGGTTCAATCGATCGGTGACCATCTCCTTCAGCCTCACGTCGCGCCAGCCGAGCATGAGCCCGTTGATCACGGTGCCGTCCGAGGCGAGCAGGGCCGGCAGGGTGACGCACAGGCCGCGCAGGCGCTCGGGCCGGTCGAGGCTGTCGATGGCTTGCGCGATGAGCGCCACCATGCGGTCGATGCCGGCCTCCGGGGTTTCGCGATAGGTCGGGAAGGGCAAGGTGAGGCGCAAGATCTCCTGGGCCAGCATGTCGATGACGACGACGGTGAGCCGGTCGACGCCGATCTCCGCACCCAGGAAGCTGGCGCCGGCAGGATCGATCTGCACCCGGATGCCGGGGCGGCCGGTCTTGCCGGCATTCTCGCTGCGCGGTTCGTCGCGGCGCTCGACCGCAAGGCCCTCCGTCATCAGGCCGGTGATGATATTGCCGGTGGTCGAACGGTTGAGGCCGAGCGCCCGGGCGAGGTCGGCCCGGCTCATGCCGGCGTCGCGGAACAGGGCATTGAGAGCCCTGATTTCATTGAGATGACGGACGGTTTGCGGCGTTGCCAAGATGGGGAGATCCGCTCGGAGGGGAGGGGGAGACTACAATGTCTTGCGACTCGATGGAATCGTCAAACCACGCAAAGACGCGTCGAAACAACGTGTTAGAACGGCGCTGTTCCGGCGGGTTCCATGAATGGCATGCGACGCACGCGGCCTGGACGAGCGCTGGAGAAGGCCGCGTTCCGAACTGCGTTCCAAGTCGCTTTCACGGCGTGCGGGCCGTCTCGGCCTTGCGTTGGGCTTCGGCGTAGCGATCGTCGATGAAGGCCTTGGCACGCTGGGCGAGCTCGACATTGTCGGTCCAGGTGTTGCGCCAGATCGCGCAGATGATCGAGAGGTCTTCATCGACCACTTCGGAGGAAAAGCTCTCGAAGGTGATCCAGTCGTCATAGCCGCTGGCGACGAGGGCGTCGAAAATGGCGGGGAAGTTGATCACGCCCGAGCCGAGATAGCCGCGATTGCTTTCGCCGATGTGGAAATAGCCGAGCTTGTCGCCGGCGAGCCGGATGGCCTGCACGGGATCTGCTTCCTCGATGTTCATGTGGAAGGTGTCGAGATGCAGGAAGATGTTGTCCGAACCGGTGTCCTGGATGAAGGCGAGGCCCTGCGCGGTGGTGTTGAGTAGGTTGGTCTCGAAGCGATTGACGATTTCAAGATTGAGGCTGACGCCGGCCTGCTTGGCCTTGTCGGCCAGGCGGGACAGCGTGGCGACGCTGTTGTCCCAGCCCTTGCGCGTCGGCAGGCTGCGATATTTGGTATGGGCCGAGAAGATGATGCCGCCGAGCTTGTGGCCGCCGAGATCGCGCGTGATGGCGACCGCATCGGCGAGGATTTCCTCGCCCCGGCGCACCACGGCCGCGTCCTCGCTCGAAATATCGCCTTCCAGCGGCAGGCCCATGGTGACGGTCACGGCGAGATCATAGTCCTTGAGGCGCCGCGCCAGCCAGGACACATCGAATTTGCGGGGGTCGAGGCGGGGAAATTCGATCAGCTTGTAGCCGAGGCGATGCGACTTCTCCATCGCGCCTTCGAGATCCTGCTGCGTGGTGCCGCCCGTCCATACGAAGGAATGAATGCCGAGTTTGTCCATGGTGGATCCTGCCCTGTTGCGCCGGCCGGGTTCCGTCCGGAACGTGCCGGCTCGATCATGCTTTTTGGTCTTATTTTGTTGTGAGTAGCAGCAAACTGGCTTCCATTCAAGCAAGGCCGCCCGTCTCTTCTCGACGGCCCTATCCGATGGTCGCGACGCCCAGTCCCGGCCGCTCGGCGCGGGCGGCAACGAAACGAAGGCCCTCGCGCGCCCGATGAAGGGCGGGGTTGTCCCGCCGGGCGGCATGGAGCGCATAGATCGAATGGGAGAAGGCCGGCGCCCCCTTCACCAGCCGCAGGCGCCCATCGGCGAGGAAGGGCGTGACCGCGCCGGCGCGAAAATAGCCTGAGCCTCCCACCGAGAGAATGTGGGTCAGCGCCAGGGGACCGAGCGAAATTGCCAGGGGGGCAGCGGCGAAATCGGGAAAGGCGGCGCGGTGGTTGAGGGCGAAAGCCGGTCCCCAATCGACCTGGATGTAGCTGTCCCGATCCACCGTGCCGTCGGTGGCGGTCGTCACCAGCACCAGTTGTTCCTCCACCACCAGCTCGGCGACGATATCGCGATATTGCGGCGGGTTGTAGAGCGTGACCAGATCGAGCGAGCCTTCCCTGACGCGCTCGACCAGCCGGGATGGCGTATCGACCTCGACGCGCAAAGCGACGCGCGGGCATTCGCGGTGCATCCAGGCCAGCCAGTCGGCGAGCAGGGGATGCCAGAGGCTGAGCTCGCCGCCCAGGCTGATGCCCTCCTCCCGCCCGGGCGGCAGCGCCACCTCTTGCCGGGCGCGTTCCCAGACCTGGACCAGGGCGGCGGCGGGCCCGACGAAGCGCTCGCCGGCCGGCGTGAGCCGGGCCCCGGCCTTGTTGCGGACGAAAAGACGGCGGCCGATCTGCTGCTCGAGGGCCCGGATGCGCGCGCTGACTGCCGTCTGCGTCAGATTGAGGCGCTCGGCCGCGGCGGCGAAGCTGCCATTCTGCGCAATTTCCAGGAAGGTTCGTGCAAGCCCGATATCCATGAAAATAAGATTATGGATTTTGCATTGAACTGCAATAACAATGCGTTTGTCTGAGGTCATTTCCGATGTCACAACTCCAGGACGCTCCGATGCCGGCAGTACCGATCCGCCGTGCGGCGGGGTGTCGGCCCGGTGTCTGGCCCGGCAGAAGCAAGACGCGTTTCGATCGAGGCGCGGTGGTATCGAGTGAAATGGCATGACGGACGACAGGTCTCCCGAAACGATTGCCGCCAGCAACGGCATGGCGGACGACAAGGCCTTCCGCGCGGTGGCTCCGCCTCTCTACCTCGCCAGCTCCTATGCCTTTGGCGGCTTCGAACAGGCCGGCACCTACGAATATGGGCGTACGCGCAACCCGACGCGTGACCAGCTTGCCGAGACGCTGGCGGCGCTGGAAGGCGGGGCAGGTGCCGTGATTGTCGCCAGCGGCATGGCGGCGGTCGATCTGGTACTGTCGCGCCTCAATCCCGGCCAGACCATCCTGGCGCCGCATGACTGCTATGGCGGCACGCAACGTCTCCTGGCCATGCGAGCCAACAAGGGCCATTTCAACCTCGCTTTGGTCGATCAGACCGACGAGAGCGCACTCGACGCCGCCCTGGCCCAGCGTCCTGCCCTGGTGCTGGTCGAAAGCCCCAGCAATCCGCTGATGCGCGTCGTCGACATCGCTTCCATCGCCGGCAAGGCCCACAGGGTGGGGGCAGGGCTTGCTGTCGACAACACCTTCCTCTCGCCGGCGCTGCAGAAACCGATCGGCCTCGGCGCCGATTTCGTCATCCACTCCACCACCAAATATCTGAACGGCCATTCCGACGTGATCGGTGGCGCAGTCGTGGCTGCCAGGACCGAGGACGTCACGGAGCTGGCTTTCTGGGCCAATATGACCGGTGTCACCGGTTCGCCCTTCGATGCCTATCAGACGCTGCGCGGCATCCGCACCCTGTTTCCGCGCATCGAGCACCAGCAGCGTTCGGCGGGCGCGATCGCGGCGTTCCTGGCCGGCCATGACGGCGTTGCCGCCGTGTATTATCCGGGTCTGCCGGGCCATCCCGGCCACGAGATCGCCCGGCGGCAGCAGGCTGGTTTCGGCGCCATGCTCAGTTTCGAGATCGCCGGCGGGCCCCTGGCCGTCAAGCGCTTCGTCGAGGCCGTCAGGGTGTTCACCCTCGCCGAGTCGCTCGGCGGCGTCGAAAGCCTGGTTGCCCATCCCGCCACCATGACCCATCTCGGCATGGGTGAGGCCGCGCGGGCAGCCGCGGGAATCAAGGACAGCCTGTTGCGGCTTTCGGTAGGGCTGGAGGGCGAGGGCGACCTGCTGGCCGATCTCGCCCAGGCGCTGGACGCTGCTCGCCAGCCTGAGGCTGGCCGGCAGCGGGCGTTTGGGACATGATAGCCGTACCTTCGATCAGGGAGCCGATGCCATGATGGAAGCCGATCGCGACGATGCCGACGAGACTACGCATTCCTTCGCGTCGTCAGCCTGCTTCGCCCATGAGGTCGAGGGCGGCCAGCTCGATGCCGCCGCGCAGGTGCAGGTCGAGCGCCGCGCTGAGATCATGGCCTGGCGCAAGGGCGAGCGGGCCCGCCTGATTGAAGAGCGGCTGGCCATGCCTGTCGATCTGAGAACCGAGAAGACCCTGGCCATCGCCGGGCATCTCGATAGCGTCGTCGGCGATGTCGCCGGGCGGGTGGTGAGCTTCTACTGGCCGTTGCGGGGCGAACCCAATCTGCGCGACTGGGCCGAGGCCCTCGCTGCGCGGGGGGCGATCACGGCACTGCCCCTGGTGGTTGAAAGGAACACGCCGCTGGTGTTCCGCACCTGGCGGCAGGGCGAGAAACTGGTCAAGGGCTTCTGGAACATCCCGGTGCCCGAAGGCGGGCGCAAGGTGGTGCCCGACATCTGCCTGGCGCCGGTGGTCGGCCATGATGCCCGGGGCTTCCGGCTCGGTTACGGCGGCGGCTATTTCGACCGCACGCTGGCAAGCCTGCCGGCGAGCGTAGTGGCGATCGGCGTCGGCTATGCCGAGGCGGCGATCCGTACCATCCATCCCCTGGCGCACGATATCCCGCTCGACGCCATCGTCACGGATCAGGGCGTACGGCGCTACCCCAGCGATTGAAGACGGGCGCCCGTTCGGTGGGAAGCGGCGATTTCATCGGGAACCTTTGGAGACGGGATGCATCCAATCACGCGTCCCCAACGAGGTATCGATTCCGATGTCCCATTCCGGTTTGCAGATTCATCCGGTCGACGACCTGATCGACAGGGCGATCCGGCGTGAGCCCGAGGCCATCCGCACGATCACGACGCAGCACAATCGCCGTCTCTATCGGATCGCCCGCAGCATCCTGCGTGACGACGACGAGGCGGAGGAAGCCTTGCAGGCCGCTTATATGCGAGCCTTTGCAGCGCTGCCGGCCTTTCGCCGCGATTCCAGCCTGGCGACCTGGCTGGCGCGTATCGTCATGAACGAGGCGCTCGGCCGCGTACGGGCAAGGCGTCCTGCCATCGGGATCGAGACGGGCAGGGCCCTCCTGGCCGGCGAGGTGATCCCCTTCCCAATCCAGGCCGTGGCGGCCGATCCGGAGCGGACCATGGCCCAGAGACAGATCCAGTCCCTGCTGGAAATGGCGATCGACGAGTTGCCGACGATCTACCGGGTCGTCCTGATGGCACGGGTGGTCGAGGAGATGAGCCTGGAGGAGACGGCGGCATTGCTCGGCCTCAGGCCCGAAACGGTGAAGACCCGTCTGCACCGGGCGCGCCGCCTGCTGCGCGAGGCACTGGAGCGGCAGGCCGGCCCGCATCTGATGGACGCCTTCCCGTTCGATGGCTGGCGCTGCGAACGCATGACGCGAGCCGTGATCGAAAAAATTCTGTCCAATCCCTGAAGCGGCGGGAACCAGGTCGCGGCGCTGGCATCCAATCTCCTGCAAACGTCTACGCACAGGAGAAATGCCATGTTGATTGCAAGGCTTGCGGGAACAGCAGCCGTTCTCGCCATTCTGACCGCCGGCGCGCCGGCCCGGGCCGGCGGCCTTACCGATCCGCAGATCGCCCATATCGCCTACACGGCGGGCGTGCTGGATATCGAGACAGCCAGGCTGGCACTGAAGAAATCGAAGAACAAGGAGGTCGTCGCCTTCGCCCGGAACATGGTCCATGACCATGAAGCCGTGAACGGCAAGGCGCTGGCCCTGGTCAAGAAGCTGAAGGTCACGCCCGAAGACAACGATGTCAGCAAGGGCCTGGTCAGCCAGGCCGAAGCCAGGCGCGCCAGCCTTGCTGCCCTCGATGGGCCGGCCTTCGACAAGGCCTATGCGGACAATGAGGTCGGCTATCACAAGACCGTCAATGCCGCCCTTGCCGATACGCTCATTCCAGCGGCCGGCAATGCCGAGCTCAAGAGCCTGCTGCAGACCGGGCTCAAGATCTTCCAGGGCCATGAACTGCATGCCGAACATCTGGCGGGCGCGCTGAAATGAGGCGTCACTCCAAGGCAGGAGCATCGCGCCGTGCCGCGCTCGGCATTGCAGCCGGCATGATACTGCTCTGGGGCGGAACGGCACGCGCCGCCACGATCGCGATCACGGTCAGCGATCTTGCCTTCGAGCCTGCCGTCGTCGAAGCCCGGGTCGGCGACGTCATCGAATGGCGGAACGCCGATTTCGTCGGCCACACTGCGACAGACCGTAGCGGGCGATGGGACGTCGCCTTGCCGGAGGGAAAGAGCGGGAGCATCCCTGCGACTAGGCTTGGCGTGATGTCCTATTTCTGCCGGTTTCATCCGCAAATGACCGGCATTATCCGGGTGAAGCCGAAGCTGTGACGGCCAGACAGTGCCGGCAAAGGCGTCGGCATTGTCTTTTCTCCCCCTAGGGGCGAGAGGCGGGCCTCGCCTTGCAGCCCGGCTCCCGCGGTGACATGCTGGGGTCCTGCCTATTCTCCGCGTAAGAAACGCACTTGCGCCGGCAGCCCTGACATTCTATGTAAAATGTCCTAATTACACATTTTCCAATGTGAAAAGGGCCCATAGGCGCCAATGTCCCGCACTCTCTCCCCTCATCTCAAGCGGCTCGAAGCCGAGTCGATCGGGATCATCCGCGAAGTCGCGGCCGAATTCGCCAATCCGGTGATGCTCTATTCCATCGGCAAGGATTCGGGGGTGATGCTGCATCTGGCCCTGAAGGCGTTCTATCCCTCCAAGCTGCCTTTCCCGCTGCTCCATGTCGACACGACCTGGAAGTTCAAGGACATGATCTCGTTCCGCGACGAGATCGCCAAGCGCTACGGGCTCGACCTGATCGTGCACATCAACCAGGACGGTGTCGAGCGCGGCATCAACCCGATCACCTCCGGTTCCTCCCTGCACACCCAGGTGATGAAGACGGAGGGGCTGCGCCAGGCCCTCGACAAATACAAGTTCGACGCAGCCTTCGGCGGCGCCCGCCGCGACGAGGAGAAGAGCCGCGCCAAGGAGCGCATCTTCTCCTTCCGCACCGCCAACCACACCTGGGACCCACGCAACCAGCGCCCGGAATTGTGGTCGCTCTACAACACCAAGATCCGGCAGGGCGAATCGATCCGCGTCTTCCCCCTTTCGAACTGGACCGAGCTCGATATCTGGCAATACATCCTCGAAGAGGACATCCCGATCGTGCCGCTCTACCTCGCCAAGGAGCGGCCGGTGGTATTCCGGGCCGGCACCATGCTGATGGTCGACGACGACCGCCTGCCGCTGGAGCCGAGGGAGGTCCCCGAGATGCGCCGCGTCCGCTTCCGTACGCTCGGCTGCTATCCGCTTTCGGGCGCCATCGATTCCGAGGCGACCTCCGTCGCCGACATCGTGCGCGAAATGCTCACGGCCCGCACCTCCGAGCGCCAAGGCCGCCTGATCGACAATGACGAATCGGCCTCGATGGAAAAGAAGAAGCGCGAGGGCTATTTCTGATGAACGCTGCTGCCCCCCAGACCCAGCTCTCGCTCGCCGAAATGCTCAAGCCCCGCGAAAAGGGGCTGTTGCGTTTCCTCACCTGCGGCTCCGTCGATGACGGCAAGTCGACCCTGATCGGCCGGCTCCTCTATGATTCCAAGCTGATCTTCGAGGACCAGCTTGCCACGCTGGAAAAGGATTCCAAGCGCCACGGCACCACCGGCGAGGACATCGACTTCGCTCTGTTGGTCGACGGGCTGGAGGCCGAACGCGAGCAGGGCATCACCATCGATGTCGCCTATCGCTTCTTCTCCACCGCCAAGCGCTCCTTCATCGTGGCCGACACGCCCGGCCACGAGCAATATACCCGCAACATGGCGACCGGCGCTTCCACCGCCGATCTCGCCGTCTTGATGATCGATGCCCGCAAAGGCGTGCTGGTGCAGACCAAGCGCCATGCCACCATCTGCTCGCTGCTCGGCATCCGCCACATAGTGGTCGCGGTCAACAAGATCGACCTGGTGGATTATGATCGTGTCGTCTTCGAGAAGATCGTCCACGATATTCTGGCTTTCACCGCCAATCTCGATTTCACCTCGGTTACCCTGATCCCGATCTCGGCGCGCTTCGGCGAGAACGTCTCGATGCGCTCGACCCATATGGACTGGTATCACGGACCAATCCTGATCGAGCATCTGGAGACGATCGACGTCGCCTCCGATGCCGTGAAGAAACCTTTCCGCTTTCCGGTGCAATGGGTGAATCGGCCCAATCTCGATTTCCGCGGCTTTTCCGGCACGGTCGCCTCCGGCGCCATTCGTTCGGGCGACAGCGTCACGGTGGCGGCGTCGGGCAAGACCTCGGTAGTGACGCGCATCGTCACCCAGGACGGTGACCTCGAGGAGGCCGTCGCCGGCGATGCGGTGACCCTCACGCTCGCCGACGAGATCGATGCCGCGCGCGGCGACGTGTTCTCCCGCACCACCGAACGGCCCGATGTCACCGACCAGTTTGCCGCCCACCTGATCTGGATGTCGGAGGACGCCCTGCTGCCGGGCCGCTCCTACATGCTGCGCATCGGCACCAAGTTCGTGCCTGCGACCATCACCTCGATCAAGCACAAGATCGACGTCAACACCCAGGAGCATCTGGCGGCCCGTACGCTGCAGCTCAACGAGATCGGCGTCGTCAATGTGGCGACCGGCGTGCCGGTGGCGATCGACTCCTATGTCGACAATCGCGAAACCGGCGCCTTCATCCTGATCGACCGCGCTACCAACCAGACCGCGGCCGCCGGCATGATCGATTTCGCCCTGCGCCGGGCCACCAACATCCACCGCCAGTCGCTCACCATCGACAAGCTCGCTCGTTCGGCGCTCAAGCACCAGAAGGCGGCGATCGTCTGGTTCACCGGCCTGTCGGGCTCGGGCAAGTCGACGATCGCCAATCTGGTCGAGGCCGAGCTTGCCCATGCCGGCCATCACACCATGCTGCTCGACGGCGACAATGTCCGCCACGGCCTCAACCGCGACCTCGGCTTTTCCGACGCCGACCGCGTCGAGAACATCCGCCGCGTCGGCGAGGTGGCCAAGCTGTTCGTCGAGAGCGGCACCATCGTGCTGTGCTCCTTCATCTCGCCCTTCGAGGCGGAGCGTGCCCTCGTCCGCTCCCTTGTGGAGGTCGGCGAGTTCGTCGAGGTCTTCGTGGACACCCCGATCGAGGATTGCATCAAGCGCGATCCCAAGGGCCTCTACGCCAAGGCCCTGGCGGGCGAGATCAAGCACTTCACCGGCGTCAGCAGCTCCTATGAGCGGCCCGAGAATGCCGAGATCGTGCTGAAGACCGTCGGTGAAACGCCTCGGGCGCTGGCGGAAGCCGTGGTGAAGGCCCTGCGCGAGCGCGGCCTGCTCGACCACCAGGACGATTGGGGGCTGTAATCTATTTTCGAATACGCGCTGGTGCCAGATACCGCCGCGATCTAGCATAGGTCGGCTCATAGTGATGAGATTCTCACATGAGGAGCCGGCCTGTATCGGGCCGGCCCGGGGATCCGGCAAGGCTTTGTCGGACCGGCAGCGTTGATCATGGGGCGTGATGGCTGGTTTGTTTTCCTTCAAGGGCCGTATCGGCCGGCATGCCTACCTTCTCGTTACGGTACCACTGGCCTTCGTCTATCTGGTCTGGATTGCCTGGTGGCTCTTCGCCACCTCCAGCTTTGATGACGAGGGGCCTGCCAAGATTTTCCGCATGAGTGCGATCGGCTGGGTCGTCTGCGCCTGGCCCTATCTGGCAGCCGGCTTCAAGCGTTGTCACGATCGCGATAAATCCGGCCTGTGGTATGTCGGCTGGACGGCAGGCTGCCTCGGTTTCTGGATCGCCGCGATCATGGTTCAACCCTGGCTGGCCTGGCTGGGCAACCTCATCGCGCTGTGGACCCTGGTCGAGATGGGTTTCATCAAGGGGACGCCGGGCCCCAACCGCTTCGGCCCACCCGCCGAAGAATGGCCCCCGCAAGCGTAGATCCTCGCGGTTTGAAGGAAACGCCGTCGAGCAGGCGGGGCATCGTGCCGCCCCTCACCTCCAGTTGCAGACGGTTGGCGCAGTATCGCGCCGGGTGTATCCTGGCCGAGGAAGGCCAAGCGCGACGAATGCAACATGGCACAAGCCGGTTCAAATGATAGCGGCATGACCATCGGGCGGATGTTGCTGAGCCCGAGAGGACGCATTCCTCGCTTCGACGCCTTGTTCGCCTATGCCTGCCTGTGCGTGATGTTCGCGTCAGCCACCCTCGTCTGGGTCGGATGGGTGTTCGCCTATTACCGCCGCGATCCCTCAGCTGTGTTGCAGGTGATGCCCTGGGTGCCGCTCGGCGGGCTCGGCCTGATGATGGACTGGATGGGCTTCTGCATCCTGGCCAAGCGCTGCCATGATCGCAATCATTCAGCCTGGTTCCTGCTGATCGGACTGATCCCGCTTGCCAACCTATGGCTGCTGGTGGACTTGTTTTTCTGGCGCGGCACCCGTGCTGCCAACCGCTTCGGCCCCGAACCGGAGGGCATGGCCAGCCAATGGCGGGCAACGAACGGGGATCGTTGAAGGCAAGCCGACGGTCAAAGCCCAAGAATGCCGGAGAGGTTTCCAGCCTATGGTCTGGAACGCCAAGGTGAGATAAAGACCATGGCTCGTATTGTGACAATTTCCTGAATTGTAAAATATCCCCAATTCAAGCGGTCAGCCTGCTGCTCTTCTGTCACGCCGGAAACACGCTTCTCCGTTGATCGAGATTGATGCCTTGTTTTCAGTCGGCCGCACTGATAGGGCCGGTAGGTATTGAAATCGCATGAGCTTGTGATCAAGGGGGTTGAGCGCGATGAATGAACCAACACTTGTGGAGAAATTGTTCAGTTTCCAGGGCCGGCTGCGTCGCAGCAATTACTGGATCTATCATCTCCTCCAATGGGTCGCGCTGTGCGTCATCGTGGGAATCTTCTACGGCCTGGCATTGACCATTACGCCGGACAATCCGCTGATCTATGTGCTGGGCGTGATCGGTGTCGTGCTCTATGTCGGCTTTGTCTGGTCCGGGCTTTCCATCGGGGTTCGCCGCTGCCATGACCGCAACAGGAGCGGCTGGTTCCTGCTGGTCAGCTTCATTCCCCTCGTCGGCGCCATCTGGGTTCTCATCGAACTCGGTTTCCTCGACGGCACCCAGGGTCCCAACCAATATGGTCCCTCGCCCAAGGGCATCGGCGGCAACGAAGTTGCCGGCGTGTTTTCCTGAACAGCAAAGGGGCCGAACCCGTTCGGCCCCTGGTTTTCGGCAAAAACGATGCGACAACAACAACCTATGGCATCAGATCTGATTCCGAAATCGGATCTGAGGCTGTAGATGATGCCGTCGCCTACGCCGCTGCGCTCAGACCAGTTTCCATGCCAAATAGAGCGCGGCCAGGGCGATCAGCCACAGGGCGGCATTGCCCCAGCGATTGCGACGGGCCTCGGCCTTGCCGATCGCCTCGATGCTGTCGGGTAGCAGGGCAAAGCCCTTTTCCGCCGCCTCGTTGAGGCGTTCGGCCAGGGTTTCGGCGCGATTGAGCAGGCTCGGCAGCAAGGTGAACGACTTGCCCGCCTCCAGCGTCTGCTGTCCCAAATCGCCGAGCTTGCCCAGAGGCCCGAGATTGCGCTCGATCCAGTCGCGCACCACGGGGTCGGCCGTCGCCCACATGTCGAGCTTGGGATTGAGCCGGCGGGCGACACCCTCGACCACCACCATGGTCTTCTGCAGCAGGATCAATTCGGGCCGGGTCTTCATGTCGAAGAGTTCGGTGATCTCGAACAGCAGCGTCAGCAGCTTGGCCATCGAGATCTCGTCGGCCCGCTTCTGGTGGATCGGCTCGCCGATGGCACGGATGGCCTGGGCGAAATCGTCGATCGAATGGCTCCGAGGCACGTAGCCCGCCTCGAAATGCACTTCGGCCACCCGCCGGTAGTTGCGGGTGATGAAGCCGTGCAGGATCTCGGCAAGGAAGCGGCGCTCCTTCAGGCCGGCCCGGCCCATGATGCCGAAATCGACCGCCACCAGCTGGCCCGAGGCATCGATCATCAAATTGCCCTGGTGCATGTCGGCGTGGAAGAAGCCGTCGCGGATGGCGTGGCGCAGGAAGGACTGGATGATGATGCGGCCGAGATCGACGAGATCGAAGCCGGCCGCCTTCAGCCTGTCGATGTCGGACAGGGGAATGCCCTCGATCCACTCCAGCGTCAGCACGCTGCGGGCGGTGCGGTTCCAGTCCGGTGCCGGGATGCGGAAATCGGGGTCGTCGGCGATATTCTCCGCCATTTCCGACAGGGCCGCCGCTTCCAGGCGCGAATCCATCTCGAAGGCGACGGTGCGCGCCAGCATGTCGACCGTCTCGACCGGCTTGAGGCGTTTGGAACGCGGGTCGAGCCGCTCGATGGTGCGCGCGGCGAAATAGAAGGTGGAGAGATCGGAGCGGAAACGCCGGTCGACGCCCGGGCGCAGCACCTTCACAGCCACTTCGCGCTCGCCGTCGGCGTCACGGATGATGCCCTTGTGCACCTGTGCCACCGAGGCGGCGGCAACAGGCTCGGAAAGCTCGGCGAAGAACTGGTTCAGCGGGCCGCCCAGCGCCCTCTCGATCTCGGCGATGGCGACGGCGCGTCCGAAGGGCGGCATGCGGTCCTGCAGCTCTTCCAGGTCGCGCGCCACGGCAAAGCCGACGACATCCGGCCTGGTAGCCAGGAACTGCCCGAGCTTGACCCAGCTCGGCCCGAGCTTCACCAGGGCAGCCGCCAGGCCCTTGCCGCCGCTGACATTGCGTTTTTCGACCAATCGGCCGAGGCGCACCACCAGCCGCGCCGGTGCTGGCAGATCATGGATGTCGACGAGGCTAAGCGCGCCTTCGCGGGCCAGTGTCCAGCCGGCGCGCATGAGACGAAAAGGGTCGAGGAAAGAAGCCAAGGGTACCAGCCGAATGAATTCGCGGGGAGGTCGATAGCACGCGCAGCCGCATTGGCAAACCTTCTCCCGGTTTGGGCTCCAAGCTCTTCTCCCTCTTGCACATCGTCTTGCGAGGGTTCTATTTGCCATCTGACCCAATGATATCGAGTTCAGGAAGCTTCCGTGACCATTCGCTACCACCGCGGCGATCTGCCCGACCTGTCCCGCTACACTACCAGCGCCGCCATCGATACCGAGACCATGGGCCTCAACCCCCATCGCGACCGGCTCTGCGTGGTGCAGCTCTCGCCGGGAGATGGCACCGCCGATGTGGTGCAGATCGCCCAGGGCCAGAAAAGCGCCCCCAATCTCGAGCAATTGCTGGCCAACCCGTCGGTCACCAAGATCTTCCACTTCGCCCGCTTCGACATTGCCGCGCTGCAGAACGCCTTCGACGTGGTGACCAAGCCGGTCTATTGCACCAAGATCGCCTCTAGGCTCACGCGCACCTACACCGACCGCCACGGCCTCAAGGACCTTGTGCGCGAACTGCTGGGCATCGACCTCTCCAAGCAGCAGCAATCCTCCGACTGGGGCGCCGACACGCTCACCGACGCCCAGCTCGCCTATGCCGCTTCGGACGTGCTCCATCTGCATGAGCTCAAGGCCAAGCTCGACGCCACCCTGGCGCGGGAGGGACGTTCGGACATGGCACGCGCCTGTTTCGACTTCCTGCCGACGCGGGCGCTGCTCGACCTCAATGGCTGGCCGGAGACCGACATCTTCGCCCATAGCTGAGGCCAGCGTCGCGCCTCGCTCCAGATCTGCGCCCAGGAGGCCTGGCGGGTGACGGCGGCGTGACGCGTTCCCCTCGGCACATTCCCCCTGCGCCTGAAATCTGCTATGAGGGCGCACCTGTTGCGATTTTCACCCAAAGTTGAGGAATTGCAGACAGGGATGGACGGCGCCTGTGGCGCCGGGTTGACGTCTCCACTTCGCATCGCAATATGATGGTCGGTGGCGATGGTTTCCCGCCGTTAGCAGCGTTTGGATAGGTATTCGTTTGGCCGATATCATGGATGCGCGGGTCAAGATCCCCCAACCCGCCATGCCTTCGCGTGAAAGCGCTTTCAAAGCTGCCCGCGCTCACAGCAGGCTGGTGCGTTTCCTGAAGTTTGCCGTGCCCGCAATAGCGGTTGCCGGAGCGGGTATTTTTGTGTTTCTGGCAGTGTTCAACCCCTTCGCGCCGGGGATTATCAAAGTCGATGGTCCGGTCAATCCGGTCAGCGACGGAAACCTGGCGGTCGAAAAGCCGCATCTGACCGGCTCGAACAATCGCGGGCAGAAATACGATGTCACGGCCACGGGCGGCACGCAGAAAGTCAACGTGCCCGGCGTTGTCAGCCTCACCGGGTTGAAGGCCGTGATCACCGCGCCAGACCAGAGCGATGCCACGCTGAGCGCCGAAACCGGCACCTTCGACACGGTTGGCCAGCTTCTCGATCTCAAGGGCGATGTGCGCGTCAAGTCGACCAAGGGCTATGACGCGACCTTGAAGAGCGCCAGCATCGACCTCAAGGCCAGCACGGTGAACAGCAAGGAGCCGGTCACCGTCAATCTCACCTCCGGTACGATTTCGGGCAATGGCCTGAGCATCGTGCAGGGCGGTTCGAAAATCCTGTTCAAGGGCGGCGTCAGCGCCAGCTTCAATGTACCCTACAAGCCGGATACGGAAGACGGCGCGGACAATGCCGACGCGCCCGCTGCGCCATCCGACGATGCTCCGGCTCCCGATGCTGCGGCTCCGAATGCCGCTCCCCCGAATCCAGCCAACCCAGTGCAGGGAAATCCCACCCAATGACGATGAAAATCCGCCGCCTGGTGCCTCTCGCGGTGCTGCCGCTCGCTTTGGCCCTGACGGCTGCCGATGCCGGCGCCGCACCGAAGAAGGCGGCCAGCCCCTTCCAGGGCTTCTCCTCCGACAGTGGCAAACCCGTCGACGTCAAGTCGGACTCGCTCGAAGTGCATCAGGACGAGCAAAAGGCGGTGTTCACCGGCAATGTGGTGGCGACGCAGGGTGAATCCGTTCTGCGCACCAATGAGTTGACGGTCTTCTACGAGAATGTCGACAACAACAACGCCAAGGACGGCGCTGCCAAGGATGGCAAGGCCAAGGACGCCAAGTCGGGCGATGCAAAGCCGGCCGATGCCAAATCCGCGGATGCCAAGCCAGCCGACCCCAAAGCCGCCGATGCCAAGCCGGCAGACGGCCAGCCGGTTGGCGATGCCAAGGCTACGGAAACCAAGGCTGCCGAAGCGAAGCCTGCCGACGCCGGCAAGGCGCCGGCCTCCGGTTCCGGCACGCCGGCCAGCTCCATCAAGAAGCTGGTCGCCCGCGGCAATGTCGTGGTCACCTCCAAGGACCAGAAGGCGACCGGCGCCAATGGCGTGATGGACATGGCCACCAATGTCGCCACGCTGACGGGCGGCGAAGTGGTGATGATCCAGGGGCCGAACGTGCTCAAGGGCACCAAGCTGACCGTCAACCTCAAGACGGGCATCGCCAGGGTCGAAGGCGGTGGCACCGGCGGTGTCTCGGGCGTCTTCACCCAGGGCAGCCAGAAGAAGAACAGCAACTGAGGGAGCAGGCCCGTGATGATGCGACCCAGCCCGACGTCTCGCCGCCTCGCTCCGGCGCTGTTGCTGCCTCTGGCATTGCTCGTTTCATCACTGGCCTTGCCGGCCGGTGCGCAGGAGAAGAAGCCCTCCACGCCTTTCCAGGGCTTCTCCTCCGACAATGACAAGCCGGTGAACATCAAGGCCGATCAGCTCGAAACCCATCAGGACGAGCAGAAGGCGATCTTCACCGGCAATGTGGTGGCGACCCAGGGCGAGTCGACGCTGACCTCGGAGGAGCTGACGGTCTTCTACGAGGCCGCGTCGCTGCCGGGCAAGCAGCCGGCCGATGCCGCCGGTACCAGCCCGGCCCAGCCGGCGGCCCCCTCGGCGGCACTGCCGGCCGATGCTTCCTCGACCGCGGAAGCCGCCGATGCCGACACGGCGCCGGCGCCTGACAACAAGGTCAAGAAGCTGGTGGCCAAGGGTAATGTCGTCGTCACCGCCCCGGACCAGAAGGCCACCGGCGATGATGGCATCCTCGACATGGAGACCAACATCGCCACGCTGACGGGCCAGGAAGTGGTGATGACCCAGGGCTGCAACGTGCTGCGCGGCAAGAAGCTGGTGGTCAACACCCAGACCGGCCGAGCCACCGTTACCGGCGGCACCACGGGCCATTTCGTCTCGGGCGACCAGAAGTGCTGATCCAGGGACGTGCTTTCCCCAGAGCGTTTTCCAGAAAAGTCGATAGGCTTTTCGATAAAGAAAACGCGTCAAAACAAAGAATTAGAGTGAAAGTGCGCTTCGGAGAAATCGCGCTTGGCTCTCGAGCAAAACGCGATAGGCGGCATGTTTTTGCCCGATGAACGAGATATTCACCGGCGTGCGGCAAAGCTGTGATTGGACACCGGAATGTGCAATGCAGGCCGGTTTTCTGTATGGGCAGCGTGATAACAGGAAAACGCGGCATCGGGCCCGATGCCGCAGGAAGAGTGCGGGCCAGGCATGAACGAGATGGTGCAATATGCGGCTGACGGCGATGAAGCAGGGCCGGCCGTCAGTATCGAGGGCACGCTCTCGGTGGTGTCGATTGCCAAGACCTATGGCAAGCGCACGGTCGTGAGCGATGTCAGCCTGGAGGTCCGGCGCGGCGAGGCCGTCGGCCTGCTCGGTCCGAACGGCGCCGGCAAGACCACGGTCTTCTACATGATTACCGGCCTGGTGCCGCCGGATCATGGTCGTATCGAACTCGACGGCCATGACGTAACGGCGCTGCCGATGTATCGGCGCGCCCGGCTCGGCATCGGCTATCTGCCGCAGGAAGCCTCGATCTTCCGCGGCCTGAACGTCGAGGAGAATATCCGCGCCGTGCTCGAGATCGTCGAACCCAACAAGGCCGAGCGTGAGCGCCAGCTCGACGAACTGCTCGACGAGTTCAAGATCGGCCGCTTGCGCAAGACTGCCTCGATCGCGCTCTCGGGCGGCGAACGCCGGCGCGTGGAAATCGCGCGCGCTTTGGCGGGGCGGCCGTCCTTCATGCTGCTGGACGAGCCTTTCGCCGGCATCGATCCGATCGCGGTGGGCGACATCCAGACCCTGGTGCGTCATCTGACCAATCGCGGTATCGGCGTGCTGATCACCGACCACAATGTGCGCGAGACGCTGGCCCTGATCGACCGGGCCTACATCATCCATTCCGGCCATGTGCTGACCCAGGGCACGCCGCAGGAGATCATCGACAATCCCGAAGCCCGCCGGCTCTATTTGGGCAGCGAATTCAGGATGTGAGGCGGCCACGCGGTCATCCCGGACGCGGTGCGGCACATCGTGACGCTTCGCAGATCCGGGATCGCTTGCAGAATACGGTTTTTAATCGTCCTGCGGTTCCGTGTCTGCACCGCAACACTTCGTGTTGCAGCGCGCACGGGATGACAATCGCCCTGATTCTCCTCTAGGTTCGACAGGCCAACCCGGAACGTCGATTTGCTCGCCTATGTCCTGCGCCGCCTCGCGCTGATCGTGCCGACCTTGTTCGGTATCATGCTGATCTCCTTTGCCATCATCCAGATCGTGCCCGGCGGTCCGGTGGAGCGCATGGTGTCGATGCTATCGGGCAATGCCGGGGGCGGGGGCGATCTCGGCGGGCCCGCGCCGAGCTTCAATGCCGGCGCCTCGCAATATCGCGGCTCCCAGGGGCTCGATCCGGCCTTTATCGCCAGCCTGCGCAAGCAATATGGCTTCGACAAGCCGGTCTATGAGCAATTCTGGCTGATGATCAAGAACTACGCCACCTTCAGCTTCGGCCAGAGCTATTTCCGCGATACGCCGGTCACCACGCTGATCGCCGAGAAATTGCCGGTGTCGATCTCCATCGGCCTGTGGGTGATGCTGCTCTCCTATGCGATCTCGATCCCGCTGGGCATCCGCAAGGCGGTCAAGGACGGTTCCTTCTTCGACGGCTGGACCAGTGCGGTGATCGTCATCGGCTATGCCATTCCCGGCTTCACCCTCGGCATCCTGTTGATCACGCTGTTCGCCGGCAGCGCCTTCTGGCAGATCTTTCCCAATGGCCGGCTGGTTTCCGACAATTGGAACGAATTGTCGCTGTGGGGCAAGATCGCCGACTATGCCTGGCACATGACGCTGCCGCTGATCGCCATGGGGGTCTCGGCCTTCGCCACGCTGACGATGATGACCAAGAACGCCTTCCTCGACGAGATCCGCAAGCAATATGTGCTGACGGCGCGCATGAAGGGCCTGTCGCCGAGCCGGGTGCTCTATGGCCATGTCTTCCGCAACGCCATGCTGATCGTGATCGCGAGCTTTCCTGCTGCCTTCATATCGGCACTGTTCACGGGATCGCTGCTGATCGAGCAGACCTTCGAGCTCAACGGCCTGGGACGGCTCAACTATGAATCGGTCATCAACCGCGACTATCCCGTGGTGCTGGCCTCTATCTACATCCTGGCGCTGGTGGCCCTCGTCATCAACCTGGCCACCGACCTGATCTACATGTTCGTCGATCCGCGCATCGACTTCGAAGCGCGTGAGGTTTGAGATGGCGGCTGCCACCCAGACCCGGCGAGGCTGGCTCAATCTGTCGCCTCTCAACCGGCGGCGCCTCAACAATTTCAAGGCCAATCGGCGCGGCTATTGGTCGTTCTGGCTGTTTCTCACCCTCTTCATCCTGTCGCTGTTCGCCGAGTTCATCGCCAATGAAAAGCCGCTGCTGATCGTCGACAAGGGCCAGGTCTTCACGCCGGTCTTCGTCGATTATGACGAGACCGATCTCGGCGGAGACCTGCCGGGACCGGCAAATTTCCGCGATCCCTACCTGGTCAAACTGCTGGCCGATCGTGGCGCCTTCGTGCTCTGGGCGCCGATTCGCTATGGTCCGCAGACCATCAACAAGAACCCGCCGGCCGGCGGCGTGCCCTCGCCGCCCACCTGGGCCCTGCGCGACGAGCAGTGCCGTGACGCCGCCCAGACCGTGGGCGGGACGACCTGCCGCGACATCGAATGGAACTGGCTCGGGACCGACGATACCGGCCGCGACGTGCTGGCCCGCATCATCTACGGCACCCGGATTTCGCTGCTCTTCGGCCTGATCCTCACCTTCTTCTCCTCGCTCATCGGCGTGGCCGCCGGCGCGGTGCAGGGCTATTTCGGTGGCTGGGTCGACCTGATCTTCCAGCGCGCCATCGAGATCTGGACCAGCATTCCATCGCTCTATCTGCTCATCATCATCTCGGCGGTGCTGGCGCCGGGCTTCTGGGTGCTGCTCGGCATCCTCCTGCTGTTTTCCTGGATGGCGCTGGTGGCGGTGGTCCGTGCCGAGTTCCTGCGCGCCCGCAACCTCGAATATGTCCGGGCGGCCAAGGCGCTCGGCCTGTCCGACACCACCATCATGATCAAGCATCTGCTGCCGAACGCGACCGTGGCGACGCTGACCATGCTGCCCTTCATTCTCTCGGGCGCCATCTCGACGCTGACGGCGCTGGACTATCTCGGTCTCGGCCTGCCCCCCGGCACGGCCTCGCTGGGCGAATTGCTCAAGCAGGCCCAGGCGAGACCCAATGCCTATTGGCTCACCATCTCCGGCTTCACGGTGACGGCGTTGCTGCTGTCGCTGCTGATTCTGGTCGGCGAAGCGGTGCGCGACGCACTCGACCCGCGCAAGACCTTCGGCTGACCCCAGGAGAAAATCGCATCGGACGAAATCGCATCGGGCGATTGCAGGATGCGGAGCGATCGGCTAGAAGGACAAGCGAAGCACCCATAGCTCAGCTGGATAGAGTGTTGCCCTCCGAAGGCAAAGGTCGCACGTTCGAATCGTGCTGGGTGCGCCATTCCTCCCTTTCGCGATGATCTGCAGCCGCTCGAGACATTCCCGGGCGGCAAGGCTTGTCGATTGCAGACGATGCGGCGAACCGTTGGTTCAGTCCGGATTCATGGCAGCAAAAACCGCCTCGTAGCGGCCGTCCCGCTCGGCCCAGCGGCGGGCGCGGTCGCGTTCGACCAGTACCTCGCCTCGGGGATGGTCGCCCCGTTCGAGCAACTGCATCACCTCGGCGACATAGGTATCGACGGGAATCGCGCGCGGATCGGAAGCCTGCCGGCTGCCGGTGAGCTCGGTCTGCACATAGGGTGGTGCCAGTTCGAGCACCTCGACGGGCACCTTGCGAAGCTGGTGGCGCAGGGATTGCAGCCAGGAATGCAGGAATGCCTTGCTGGCGCAATAGGCCGGGAAGTCGGCGCGGGGTACGAAGGCGAGGTTGGAGCTGGTGGCCATGATCGCCGCGTCCGCCTGTCCCTTCAGGATCGGCAGGAGCGCCGCCGTCACGCGCAACACGCCCAGGATGTTGGTCTCCACGATCGCCTCGGCATCGCCGGCGTCCCAACCGTCCGCCGCCAGGTCCTCGGCGCGCGAGATGCCGGCATTGGCGACGAGCATGTTCAGTTCGGGAAAGCGCCCGCGAACCTCGCTCGTGAGGCGTGACAGGGAGTCGGGATCGGCGAGGTCGAGCGGCAGCCCCACCAGGCCGGGCCGGTTCGTCGTGATCCGGTCAAACAGGCCTTGGCGCCGCCCCGTCACGATGACGCGGTTGCCGCGCTGGTGGAAGGCTTCGGCGAGCGCGCGGCCGATGCCGCTGGTGCCGCCGGTGACGAGAATGGTGTTGCCGGTCATTTTCATGGGTGCTGCGTCTCCGTTGAGCTGGGGGCACGGAAACGCCAGCGCTGCGACCGATGCAGCGGACCGCCTCCAATCCCGGCTGGGCGCTGGGCATCGCGGCGGCAGCAAGCCGCGCCAAGATGGCAGCTCCAGAGGAGGACGGGAATGCGGAGTAGGAGAGAGATGACATGACCGTAGCGCCCTGTTGAATCGAGATCTCCCTGCTGGGACCCTCTCGACGAAGGACGCGTTGGATGACGGTAACGCCTACGGCAGCGTCATGACTGGCCGCTGCACCCATTTCCCTACTGTGGCGGGCGGCCGTCGTCAAGGACGCCATCCAGGCTTCGCCCTGCTGGACAAGCTCAAGGCCGATATCGAGGGGGAAGCCGGGAGCATGACTGCGCTGCCTGTCTTGAATCATCATTCTCAAGGCGAGCGCAGGTCGACGCACCGGCTGTCGCTCGATACGCAGCCGCCCTCTTCAGCCTGGCGGGCTACCAAGGGCAGGGTGATGTCCAGACAGGCACCGCCCGTGGGGCTGTTGGATGCGGCGATATGGCCGCCATGCAGGCGCACGATCTCGCGCACGAGGTTGAGGCCCAGCCCGGCGCCGCGGCCGTCCTGCCGCAGGCGGTGGAACGGCTCGAAGATCCGTTCGGTCTCGCTTTCGGGGATGCCCTCGCCCTCGTCGCAGATCTCGATGCGGCCGCTGCCGTCGACGCGCACGCCGATGGTGCCGCGGCGCCCGCCATGATCGATGGCGTTCTGGACGAGATTGGTCAGCGCCCGCTCGAGCGAGGTCTGGTCGCCCGTCACCAGGATCGGCCCGTCATCGGCTCTGAAGTCCATCTCGTATCCGGCGGCGAAGGCCAGCGGCGCGAGATCGACGATCACTCTTTGGGCAAGCGCGACAAGATCGACCGTTGCCGTCGGCCTTTCCTGCTGGTCCAGGCGCTGGAAGTCGAGCAATTGCCCGGTCAGCACCCCCAGGCGGGAGGCATCCTCCAAGAGGCGCGTCTTCTCCGGTCCCGGTGGCAGCGAGGCGATGCGGGTGGTGAGGATGGCGATCGGCGTGCGCAGTTCATGCGCAGCGTCGGCCAGGAAGCGTTGATGCCGCTCATAGCCCTTGTCGAGGCGGGCCAGCGCATCGTTGACGGCCTTCACCAGCGGCATGATCTCCGCTGGCACCCCGGTCTGGGGCAGGCGAACGCCGCGTTGGCCGATGTCGATGCGCCCGGCCTGTGTGGCGGCCGCGCCGAGCCCGGAAAGGGCCCGGCGCACCACGATCGGCGTGACGACCAGGGTGACCAGCGCCATCAGGACAAAGAGCGGACCGATCACGGTGGCCGAACTCAGCGACACCCCCCAGAACAGATGCTGCCAGGACATATGGCCTTGTGTGCCGGTGAGGATCTGTACGCGCCCAGCGGGGCTCTCCACCCATTTGAGCACGGCCGCGGGCTTGTCGATGCCGGGCCGGTCTTCTCCGAGCCGGATCTGCTGGATGTGGATCATGCCCGCGGCGAACGGGGCGTAGTCAACAGGAACGCTGCCTTCCCTGAGGTCCCGGCCCTGCTTGTCGCGGATGATGAACCACAGATCGGGCGCTTCCTGGCGCAGCCGCCGGAGATCACCGGTCTCCGCCAGGATGAGCCGGCCGCCGCCGTCGCGCACCAGGGCGTCGCGGAGGACGTCGAGGGCGCTGTCTTCATAGGCATCGGCGAACCGCGCCGTGCCCCAGACGGCGACGACCACGATCACCACGATCAGCGCGAGCATGACGGTCTGGAAGGCGACCAGCCGCTTGACCAGGCGCCAGCGCAGGGAAAGCGAGGAGACGGCGGTCATGACGTTTCGCGCAGGAGATAGCCGACCCCGCGAATGCCGTTGATGACGACCCCGGCATCGGCATCGGCGAGCTTGCGTCGCAGCCGCGAAACATGGGTGTCGAGCGCGTTGGACTGGATCTCGTCATCCAGGCCGAACACCGCCTCCATCAGGAAGGGACGCAGCACCATGCGCCCCATGCGTCGGACCAAAGCGGCCAGTACCAGCAATTCCCGCCGCGGCATGTCCAGCGGGGCGCCGGCCACGCTGGCTTCCTGGTGGGTGAAGTCGAAGCAGAGCCGCCCGACCCGCACCATATGCGATTGCAGATTGGCGGGCCGGCGCAGCAAGGCGCGCAGCCGCGCCAGCAATTCCTCGAAGGCGAAGGGCTTGCCGAGATAGTCGTCGGCGCCATGTTCCAGCCCGCTGACACGATCGGTCAACTCGCCGCGGGCGGTAAGCACCAGCACCGGCACGGCATTGCCGCTGGCGCGCAGGGTCGGGATCAGCGACAGCCCGTCGCCATCGGGTAATTGCCGGTCGAGAAGCAGGGCGTCATGCACCCGATCGCAGAGGATTTCCTCGGCGGCGGCGATGCTCGAGACATGGTCGACGATCATGTCGTGGCGGACCAGGGCGGAGCGCAAGGCCGAGACCATCTCCGGCTCGTCTTCCACCAGCAAGATCCGCATTGCCGCCTCTCCATGTCCCCTTGGCTCGCGCCTTGCCAGCATAGCGTTACCCGTCCTGCATTGCGCGAACCTTGCACATGTTCCTGCAATGCAGGGGAAAAAGGGGCAATCGGGGCCACGACCGATGCATCTTGATGAAGGTGCATGAGGCCAGGAGGTGGCCGGCTGTCTTCCCGTGCTATCTCGGTGCCGGCCCTTCCTCGTGACCCTGACGGAAGCGAGCAGCCGGCCGGTCGATGCGGCCGAGGGCCAGCGCGAGGGCGAGGGCAGCCGCGGCGGCGACGACGACGAGCAGGCTTGCCGATGGCCAGCCATAGGCATCGATGAGCGCGCCAACGGCAATCGGCCCCGCGACCTGGCCGAGGCTGCTGCCCTGCATGGCGAGGCCGACCACCATCGGAGCCAGCGCCGCGGCCGGCGCCAGGACAGGGGCCGAGGACAGGAGTGTTGCCGGGATGAGGCCGCCCACGGCCGAAAACACGACGCATAACAGCAGCAGCGGGCCATTCGGGAAGATCTGCAGGAACACGCAAGGCGCGGTGATTCCCATCACCAGGCTGGCGCTCGCGATCAGCACGGCCCGGCGGGTCCCGCGCGACAGCAGGAAGCCAGCCGCGAGATTGCCGAGAATGTTCGAAGCACTGGCGAGGGCGCTGAACATGCCGGCGGTGCCATAGTCCAAGCCCATGCGCTGCATCAGCAGCACCGGCAGGAAACTGAACAGGGCGAAGAACATCAGGCTATAGAGGGCGAAGCATATGGCGAGCAGCGGGGGGGCGCCGGTGGTCAGCACGGCAAGGACATTCCGGGCGAGGCGCTGCGGCGGCGTCGTGCTCCCATGGGTGCTGCCCGGCACCGTGACCAGCGCGGCCAGGATGGCAAGGCTTGCGATGATCGCGCCGGACCACCAGATGGCGCGCCAATTGCTGAAGAACGGGCCGGCGAGCATGGCGAGGGCTATTCCGGCCGGCATGAAGCAACTCCACAGGGCAAAGGCGAGATCGCGCTGCCCGGCAGGGCTGATCCGGTTCAGGATGGCGGGACCCGCGACCGTGACCAGCAGGAAGCCGAGGCCTTCGACGATGCGCGAGGTGACCAGCGCGCCATAGTGGGAAGTAAGGGCACCGAGCCCGCTGCCGGCCGCGATGGCACCCAGGCCCAGCACCAGCATGCGGCGATCGCCGAAGCCGGAGATGGCCGCTCCCGCCGGGATGCCGCCGGCCAGGCCGAGCACGGCGAAGATGCCGGCCAGCCAGCCGATGGCGCCAAGGCCGAGGCCGAGATCGGCCTGCAGCAAGGGAGCGGCGATCAGCGTCTTGCCGACCTGCAGCGAGGCTGCAATGCCGGAGGCGACCACCACGGCTACTGCCGGCCAGGCCGTGGTGCTGCGGGGCAGGAGGAGAGGAGGAGCCATCAGGCGGCATCCTGGAGCCGCGCGGCGGCGAGGGCCCGGGCGAGATGGGCGACGTGACGTCCCTGGAAGCGCGCACCGTCGAGTTCGTTGGTGCTGGGCTCGCGATTGCCGCCGTGGCCGTCATCGGCCAATGTCGAAGCGCCGTAGGGCGAACCGCCGGTGATCTCGTCCATGCGCGACTGGCCCTGGAAGGTATAGGGCAGGCCTGCAACCACCATACCCAGATGCAGCAGGGCGATATGGGTGGACAGGATCGTGGCCTCCTGCCCGCCATGTTGGCTGCCGGTGGAGGTAAAGACGCTGCCGACGCGCCCGACCAGCGCGTTGCGTGCCCACAGCCCCCCGGCCTGATCTAGAAAATTCTTCATCTGCGCGGCCATCATGCCGAAACGCGTCGGCGTGCCGAAGATGATGGCATCGTGGTCGGCCAGTTCGGCAACGTCGGCAATCGCTGCGCGCTGGTCCAGCTTGTAGCCGGCGCGGATGGCAACGGCGTCAGGCACGATTTCCGGCACCCGTTTCACCACGGCGCGTGCGCCGGTTTCACGCACGCCTTCGGCCACCGCACCCGCCATGGTCTCGATATGGCCGTAGGAGGAATAGTACAGCACCAGCACGGACGTCATGGTCAACTCCTCGTCATTCCTGGATGACGGGAGCATGGCATTTCTGGCTTATCGATCGGAGTGATATAATTGGCATCAAACTGATCGAAAGAATTGATCATGATCGATGCTCTTACCTTGGATCAACTGCGCACCTTCGTGACGGTCGTCGACAGCGGCAGCTTCCGCTCGGGGGCTGCCAGGCTCTCGCGCGTCCAATCGGCGGTGAGCCATGCCATCGCCAATCTGGAGGCCGAACTCGGGCTGGCCCTGTTCGATCGCACCGGTCATCGCCCGGTGCTGACCGGCGAGGGCAAGGCGCTGCTGGCCAATGCCCGCGACATCCTTCTGCGCGTCGACGCCATGCGTGCCCGTGCCCGAGGATTGGGTGAGGGGGTGGAACTCGAACTTTCGCTGGTGGTGGACACGCTGTTTCCGGTTGCCTGGGTCGGCGAGGCGCTCAGGGTGATGCGACAGGACTACCCTTCTGTCGCGATCCGCCTCGCCTTCGAACCCCTGGGTGGCCCGCTCACGGCCCTGCTGGCCGGGCGCAGCACGCTGGCTGTGATCACCGGTGAGAATTTCCGCGATCCGCGCGTGGTGCTGCAGGGCCTCGCCTCGATCGAAATCGTGGCGGTCGCCGCGGCGGGACACCCGCTGGCCACTCGGATCGACGAGCAGACGATCGAGGTCGCCGAACTCGCCGATCATCTGCAGATCGTCCAGGTGGATCCAACCACCCTGACACAGGGGCGGGATTTCGGCGTGTTGTCACCGCAGACCTGTCGCGTCGGCAGCCAGGACACCAAACATGCCATGATCCTGGCGGGATTGGGGTGGGGGCGCCTCCCCTCCTGGCAGGTGGAACGGGATCTGCGGGAAGGCCGTCTTGTGCGGCTGCACACGAAGGATCTGGGTCGCCATGCCAGGGCGGGCACGCAGGCCTATCTCGCCCATCGTCTCGATGAGCCGCTCGGGCCGGCCGCCCGCGCCTTCGGCAGGGCGATCGAGCGCATTGCCGCAGCGTAGGGCATCATGCCGAAAGGTGGCTGTCGGCTTTCGGCAAAACGATGCGGCAGCCACAGGCCGTGGCGACGGCATCGATTCCGGAGCCAGATTCGACGCCGCAATGCCTGCCGAAACGGCAGCCTGTCAAATCAGCGGTATGTACATATTCACGACAAGAACTATCAGTGTGTGCAGGCTGTTTCAGTTTGAATCAATTGTCGGATTGCCTATGCCGCGTCCCAAGTTCATTGTGCTGCTCCAGGGACCAGTCGGCCCCTTCTTTTCCGAGCTTGCGCAATCGCTCGTGGCGCGTGGCGACAGAGTCCTCAAGATCAATTTCAATTTCGGCGACCGCATCTATTCGAGGCGGATTCCGTTTGTCATGTTTTCCGACAGCCTGTCGGCATGGCGGGGCTGGTTCTCGCAGTTCCTGCTTGGCCAGAAGCCGGACAAGGTGATCTTGTTCGGCGATCAGCGGCCCTATCATCAGGTGGCTGTGGCGCTGTGCCGGGAACTGGGCGTCGATGTGTGGTGCCTGGAGGAAGGGTATCTACGCCCCGATTACGTGACCGCCGAACGGGAGGGCAACAATGCGGCTTCCCTGCTGCCGCGGGTCCTGTCGGCCTATGACCGCAGCAAGGCCGCCCCCGTCGAGGCGCCGGTGACGATCCCCGCCACCAGCTTCAAGCCCATGGCTTGGTGGGCTTTCAAATATTACCTGGCGATGTCGGCCGGCAGCTTGGTGTTTCGGCAATATTCCCATCATCGCGAGCGCTCCCTATTGGGCGAGGCGATGCTCTGGAGCCGCAATGCCATGCGCAAATACACCGATCGCTGGAACAATGCGAAGAAGATCATCGACCTCGTCGACAATTTCGACCGCAAATATTTCGTCGCCGCCTTGCAGGTGCATGATGACCTGCAATTGCGGGTTCACGGCGCGGGCTGGACCATGGAGCGCATGATCGAGGCCACGATCCGTTCCTTTGCCAAGCATGCCCCGTCCGGTACCCGCCTTGCCTTCAAGGCTCATCCGCTCGACCGTGGGCACCGGCCCTATCACCGCTTCGTGGCGCAACTCGCCAAGCTGGCGGGCGTGGCCGATCGGGTCTCCTTGATCGACGACGGGCCGACCGGGCTGTTGATCCGCCATGCTCGTGGCATGATTACGGTCAACAGCACCACGGGAATTCTGGCGCTGCAGCGCAATTGCCCGGTCTTCGTGCTGGGGAATGCGCATTACGCCATAGACGGCCTTGTTGCCCATGGTGGCGAAGACAAGCTGAAACAGTTCTGGAGCGCGCCTTTCCTGCCCAACGCGGCAGCAAGGGATGCCTTCGTCAGTCATATGGTGGCAGCGACGCAGATCAACGGTTCCTATTATCTGAGCCGTTACTTCGATCTGACCATCCACAACCTGATTGCTCGTATTGACGACAATGTGGTGGAATTGCCGAAGAAAGCCCCTGTGCGTGTGCCGAAATCGGCTTGAAATCGCTCTATGGAAGTCTGAGGACAACCAGTCCTGTTAAGCCTCCGAAGCGAAGTGCGCTTAGACTGAAACGCTTTTTTGCTCTCGCTTCTTGGTTCGGCGCGTCTTCGCAGTTCTTGACGATTCCGTCACATCGCAAGACGTCTTGAAGTCCGGCGGCGAAGGGCCTGCATCCGGACGGGCGGCGCGGCAACGCAATGGCTTGCAGCCCTTAATTAAGCCGGCTTACAAGACAGGCTGGCGCTGCCGAATGACGCCGGCCAGAGCCATCGGCCCGCCTCATCGGTCGTTGCAGACCCGGCAAACAAAAACGGGGGCAAATCTGCCCCCGTCGATGCAATGAGATCTGAGCAGCAGCGCGTCGGATCAGAACTTGTAGTTCACACCCAGACGCACGGCGTGGAAGTCCGGCGAGGCCTTGGAGTGAAGGGTGCCGCTGCCGCGCACCGTGTAGCTGCCGAAGTTCACATACTGATATTCGATGCGGCCCGAGAGATTGTCGGTGAAGGCATATTCGAGACCGGCACCGGCCGTCCAGCCCACCTTGGTGTTGCTGTCGCTGAACGAAGCGCCGTCATAGCTCAGCTTGTAGTCGATGTTGCCATAGGCCAGACCGCCGGTGGCGTAGATCAGGAAGCGGTCATAGGCATAGCCGATGCGCGGACGCAGCGTGCCGTACCACTTGATGTCCGAGCGGGCACGACCGGGAGCGCCGGCGACCACACCATGCACGGTGTCCTTGATCTGGGCACCCTGGAAGTCGGTTTCGATACCGACCACGATGTTGTCGAACTGGTAGTTATAGCCGGCCTGCAAGCCGCCAAGAAAACCCTTGCCCGTCAGCTTGCCGATGTCGCCGAGGAAATCCGGATCGTGGATGCCGACCGTGTCGCGGCCGCCGAAAGCATAGCCGACGTTCGCACCAGCATAGAAGCCTGTCCAGGAGAACGGCAGGACAACCGGTGCCACAGGCTCAACAGGTGCAGGCGCGAGATCGGCAGAGAAAGCTGCCGTTGACGAGAGCAGAAGAGCAATTGCTGCTGCAGAGATTCTCATATGCGTCACTCCTAAAGGCGAAATCACCATGCCAGCTTTCGAAACATGAGTCTGTAGCTTTGATGCAACAGGTATTTGGAAAATAACACGTTTAATTGAGAGGAACCATAAGGTGCACGACCGGTTTGAATTTTTGCACGGTAAGATGATTTGGCTATGATCACAAAGAAATTTTATCCAAGCTTGATGCTATATAGTAGAAAATAGTATCACGAATGGGGAAATGTCGTTGAGTTAGCGAGTGTCGGTCGGCGGTTCGCCTCAGGCGGGGCTCCTGCTGGCGAAGTTGTTTTTCGGGACCGCATGCTCGAAGTGATCCCGCACGACATCGAGGGCTTGCTGCACGTGATCCCGCCAGGTGGGGAGGGCGGCACGGGTGCTGAGCTCGAAGCGGTCCGAAGCCAGTGCCGTCACCGCACCCATCCATTGCGGCAGGTCGATGGGATCGACCAGGCTGATGCCATGGTGGCCTGCGAGTTCGGCCACCTCGCGATGCGCGGGAATGTCGGAGGCGATCACCGGCACGCCGAGGGCATTGGCTTCCAGGATCGGCAGTCCGAAACCTTCTACCAGTGATGGCTGTACCATGCCGTGCGCGCCGGCGATCAGGGAGGCGACGGCGGGGTCGCTGAGGTCGGCGACTTCCACGACATGGCGGGCCAGTGGGGCGGCGTGGGTCAACAGGTCCAGGACCTGGTCGACTTTCCAGCCCCGCCGTCCTACCAGCACCAGGCGCGGACAGGCCGCGCCAAGCTTCTCGGCAAGACGGCGCCAGAGCAGCAGCAGCAAAGCATGGTTCTTGCGCGCCTCGATGGTGCCGAGGCAGACGAAATAGGGGATCTGCGAAGAGGGCGGGCGCAGGGCGCTGCGCGTGAGGAATTCGTTTTCGACGGCCAACGGCACCACCACCACGCGCGGCGCGGCAGGCCGAGGCTCGCCGCGCGGGATGGCCGCCGCCAGCCAGGCGGTGAAGCGATCGCGCGAATAAGCCGAGTTGGCGATGATCAGGTCGGCATGCTGCAGCAAGGAGAGCATGCGGCGATGATGTTTGGCGGCCTCGCCTTCACGGCAGAACTCCGGGAAGTCGACGGGAATGAGGTCATGCAGCATGGCGACGATGCGTGCCCCGCGCCGCTTCATTTCCTGAATTTTGAGAGTGTTTTCCAAGCCCGAATGGGAAGTATTGAGATAGACCGATCCGCGCAGATTGAGAGGCAAGTCTCGCGTACCGAAGACTTGCCGCATGCCGGTGAGCGCCACCCGGGCCGCGGAAGGTTCCGTCCGGCTGGCTTCGGCCAAGCGCCGGCAGCCGCGTTCGGAGGCCCACACCGGCCTGGCGAGATAGTCGGCCAGATCGGTGTAGATGCGATCCTTTTCGACATCGGCTCCTTGCCAAGCTGAATTTTCCGTGGGCGGGAGAAGCTTGTCGACGCGCCGCAAACCGTTGAAGCCCGGCATCTTGGCGACGAAGGAGACCTCGCCGGCCAGATCGGGCAGGAGCCGGATATAGGCGGCATCGACCCGATCAATGCCGGTGGGCGTGGTGCGGATGAGCCGGCGCAGATGCCGCGATACGTCAAAAAGAAACTGCATTGCGGGGCCACCAACGTATGATTCGGCGCAAGGGGCTGGTTTTGCCGGCGGGAGCCTGGCGCGCTGTGCTCAGCCAGTTCACCGCATCTTCGGCTTCCATCGGCAGCCCCCGGACGGGGTGCAGATAGCTCGGATAAAGGATGAGGGCGGCAGCCACCAATTCATCGAGCGTGCGGCGCCGCGTGCGGCGGGGTATGGCGACGCGGTCGGTCGTCAGGCCCCAGCCGGCAAAGAAGGGGGCTCCGTGGCAGGTCACGGGCTTGTTCCGCAACAAGGCTTCGAACCCCGCCAGCGAGGTGCGCACATGCACTTCGTCGGCAAAATCGATCCAGGCCGCGGCATCCCCCGACACCGCCAGATGATCGGCCAGGGCGCCGGCGGCGGTCGGGTCGCTCAGGCCGGGCCGTTTGCCGGCCACCAGATCGGGATGCTCCTTGAAAATGATGAAGGCGTCGGCGCATTCGCGGCGGACGGCACGCAGAAAGTCGAGATTGCTGGCCTGGCTGGGCAGGCCGAGCCTGAGGGATTGGTCATCGGGCACCTGCCCGGCCACCAGTACGCGCCGGCGTCCTCCTGCTTGCCGATGGACCTCGTCGGGCACATCGCTGCGCAGATTATATTTGGTCAGGCCCGCCTGCAGGATCGCCTGGCGCAGCCGCGCGGCGCGCTCGGTGAGGTCGGCGGGAAAAGTGCCGGTCTCCAGAAGAGTCTCGAGATCGCTAGCGGTGGTTGCATCATAATAGATGCCGCTCTCATCGAAGCACAGCGAGATCGGGACGGTGCCGGGAAAGCCGAGTCCCACCGATCTGAGGAAGCCGTCCTCGACCGCGATCGCCGCCGCCGCCCTGGCGGAAGAGGGTGACAGGCCCCAGCTGAGCTGGCGCGCCTTGCCGGACGCTGTGGCGCTGAAGCGAAGCATGGCGCCCGGGGCGGTGCAATAGCGCCGGAGTATCGGCCGTTTGTGCAGCTTGATGGCGACAGCCTCGGTCTCCCCGCGCCACCGGTCGGCATGGGCACGCCAGCCCTGCAGCCTTGCGATCGCCTGTTCAGGGCCGGCGGCGCGGCCGGTGATCGGATCGGCGTAGAGTGGGTAGCGGATCAGGGCAGCGTCGACGAGGTCGGCGATGTCGAGCCGGTTCCCGACCCGCGCGTGGCGGCGAGCCAGGGCCTCGCGCGCGCCGGCCAGCACCGGCCGGTCCTCGCTCAATCCCCACCCCGCATAGAAGGGCACGCCATAGCACCGCACCGGCAATCCACGCAGAAGGGCGTCGAAGCCGAGCTGGCTCGACACGGTCCAGACCTCATCGACTTCATCGAGCACGGCGTGGGGCGAAACGGCATCGTCGAGCCGGCGCAGATGGGTGGCGGCCGCGAGGCCGGCGAAGCTGCCCTGGGCCCGGCCCGCCATCACATCCGGGTGCGAGCGGATGATGATCTGGGCGTCCTGCAAGGCGAGGGCATCGGCCAGCATGGCGGCAAAGCTCGTCCTGTCGGCGCAGGCGCCGGCAATCGACAGATCACCTGCGACCTGCTCGACCAGCAGGATGCGGCGATGCCCGCGCGGCCCGAGCTCCAATGGCCTGTCGGGCAGATGGTTATATTTGGTCAGCCGCCGATGTACGATCTCGTCACGTAGGGCGGTGGCGCGTGGCCGGGTCTCGTGAAAATTCCCCAGTGCCAGTTCGTGCTCGAGTCGCGACGGCGTGCGGGCGTCGTAATAGACGCCGAGGTCGTCCATCACCACCGAAACAGCCGCCGCCCCGGCCTTGCCGAGGCCGACGGAGCGCAGGAAGCCGTCCTCCAGGGTGAAAAAGGGGCGGGCCAGCCGGGCGGCTGCATGTCTGGCCCAGCGGGCCGGCAGCTTGCGGCCCCAGCCGGCGACGGCGTCAACTCCACGTCCCGCCTGTTCCAGAGCCACCAGCCGGTACTCCGGCAGCAACTCGCCGAGATCCGGGAAACGCAACAGCGTGACCAAGGGCAGGCCGATGACGCTGCCGGGGCGTGGCAACCAGGACCGATCCATCAGCATGACCCCGGAGAAGGCATGGCGAACCTGGCGTGCAAGGCGCCGGAGATGGAAGGCGGTCTGGAAGATGGTTGCAGGGGCGCCTGCATCAGAAGATCCATGGCCTGGATCGATGACCTTGATCGGGAGATGGACCTGCAAGACGTGGTGTGTCGCCGTTCCAAGCGGAAGGGAGCTGCACGGGCTTGCGGAAACGATGACGGTAAAGAGAGACGTCCTACTACTAAAGGAGTAATCTTTGTGTCGTCGGCAGACTTTGAGCCGTTATGGTTCTCAGTCGCGGTGTCTCTCTGGGGAGCTTGAGCAAAAACCTCGTCGCCAATTATCAGTATATTGTAAGAATTCCTTTTTTTACTTTTGATAAAAGTGGAAAAAATTAGGTGGTGAATTAAAGAGAGTTTCTCACAAGAGAATCTAATGTGTAGATTTCGTGACGAGATGGCCGCCGGCGGCGGCGCAATTTCTGTTGCATTATCACGGAAATTTTGCAAATTGGCGCGGGCTGCCATGCAGCCTCCTTCGGTTGGCACTGCCAGAGCCCTCCGCCAATTCCTATGGTTCCTACTTACCTTTCGGGAGACCGAAACGGAAGTGAAAATATAGGAGCGATGGAAAGCGTGGAGTGTGGGTTAGCCCGAGCGAATGAGGTCTCCGTGGTGGGCTGGATGGAAGTCGATTCGGGTCCGAAGTCGTGACGTTCGTTTCATCGGCACCGGCGAGAAAAGTTCGACGGAAGCGGATGTTTGGACAAATGTTACCTCTTTCCGACTAGAGATCTTTACCACGAAAAGCATCAAGACTTGTTCCGGTCCGTCAGTGATGGGAAAAAAGATATGGTGCCGTTGAAAAGCGAGTGATGTCGAAGTGTTGCGTATTCCAATCATTCTCCTGATCACCACCAGCCTTGCGGCGTGTTCTAGCCTGCCGAATGCTGGTCCCACGGCCAAGACCATTCTGAGCCGTCAGCAGAATGGCGGTGCGCAGTCGCGCGGCGTCGCCAGCCCCTATTCCATCTTCGACGTCAACGCCGGAACGGTCGCGGTGCTGTCGCGGCATCGCCCGACCGGCTTCCTCGGCAGCTTCGCCGCAGGTGGCCCGCCGTCGAGCGGGACGCTGGGTATCGGCGACATGGTGTCGGTCTCGATCTTCGAGGCGAGTTCGGGCGGCCTGTTCGGCACTGCCGATGCCACCGGCAGCGCCGGCAGCAAGAGCGTGCAGCTGCCCGCCCAGCAGATCGATCGCGGCGGGCGCATCAACGTGCCCTATGCCGGCAGCGTCGTCGCCGCCGGCCGTACGCCGGCCCAGGTCGGGCAGGCCATCGTCAGCGCCCTGTCCTCCAAGGCGATCGAGCCGCAGGTGCTCGTCACCCTCACCCAGAATGCCGCCAATCTCGTCACGGTCTCCGGTGAGGTCGGCCAGGGCGGCCGCTTCCCCCTCGCCGTCAAGGGCACGCGCGTGCTGGACGCGATCGCCCTCGCCGGCGGTCCACGGGCCGCAGCCCACGACCTCTTCGTCCGCCTGACGCGCGGCTCGCGCACGGGCGTGGAAAGCCTGACTTCCCTGGTCTCCAATCCGCGTGAGAACATCTATATGCGCGCGGATGATCAGCTCTTCATCTATCGCGAGCCGCGCACCTTCACGGTGCTCGGTGCCACCGGCAAGAACGACACCATCGAGTTCACGAGCGACAGGGTCACCCTCGCCGAAGCCATCGGCAAGTCTGGTGGCCTGAACGATTCGCGCTCGGATGCCAGCGGCGTCTTCGTGTTCCGCTATGAGGATGCGGCTGCCTATCGCGAGCTCAGGGGCGGCGTGGCATCCGGCGGCTATCGTTCGGGCAGCGTACCCGTGGTCTATCGCCTCGACATGAAGAACCCGGGTTCCTTCCTGTGGTCGCAGCGCTTCCTGATGCGCAACAAGGACGTGCTCTACATCTCGAACGCACCATCGACCGATCTCGCCAAGTTCCTGCAGATGATCGGTGGGGGCGTGGGCATCGTCAGCGCCGGCGCCAATCTCTCGTCGATCGGGCGCTGAGCCCGCCCTCCTCCGACAGGCCTTTCTTTTGCACGCCTCGCCCGAAAGGGCGGGGCGTGTTTGTCTTGGAGGCGAGGACCCGTTTGCTGCCGGGCCGCAAGGCATGCGCACGCCACTCGTGCGGTGGGGGACTTTCGACAAAGGCATGGCGATCCAGGCAGCCGTCCCGCATGGGTGTCACCGGCTGTCGGCGGCAATGCCGTCGGATGTGCCCGGGTAACCCGGCAATGGCAAGACTGCCGCCAGATCCTGCGAATTCCGGCGGCGAGGCTGCTCGCGGCTTCCGGAAAGAGTGCCCGCCCGTCAGTAACCGACGGTGAAGCGCGTCCGGCTATGGGCCGGCTTTTCGATCTCGTCGGCCAGCGCGATGGCATAGTCCTCGAAGGAGATGCTGCTGCCCTTGTCGTTGGTCAGGAGCTGGTCGCCGCCCAGGCGGAACGTGCCGGTGCGCTCGCCCGGCACGAACAGGGCCGAAGGGGAGAGGAAGGTCCAGTCGAGGTCCTTCTCGCCGCGCAGGATGGCAAGGAATTCGGCGCCCTTGGTGGCCTCTTCCTTGTAGATGGCGGGGAATTCCGGCGTCGACACCAGGGTGACGCCGGGCGCGACTTCCAGGCTGCCGGCGCCGCCCACCACCAGATAGCGCTTCACGCCGGAAGCGCGCACCGCCTCGATCAGGGCATGGGGATCGCTCGCGCTGAAATGCACGCTCGAAACAACGGCGTCATGGCCGGCGAGCAGCGCGGCCAGGCCGGCCTTGTCGTGCACGTCGCCCTTGCGGGCCGTGACCTTCGGATTGGCCGGCACCTTTTCGGGGTGGCGCACGATGGCGGTGACCTCGTGGCCGCGGCTGACGAGTTCGGCGAGGATGCGCGAGCCGGCATTGCCGGTGGCGCCGATCAGGGCGATTTTCATCTGGCTTTCCTTTTGGTTGAAGAGTTCTTTGCGTGAGGCGGGGCGGTCAGCCCCATTTCATCTCGCCCTTGACGACCTTGGCACTGAGGTCGAGCGAGTCGAGGCCGCCGAGCTTGGGATAGAGCGCCTTCATCGCCTCGATCAGCGCCGCGCTGTCCTTGGCCTTGTCGGCCTCGCGGTTGAAGGCGGCGATATAGTCACGGGTAAACTTGACGGCGGCCAGGCCCTCCGGCGCGCCCTCGGCGTGATGGGCCGGCACCACGATCCCGGGCTTGCGGGCGGCGATGGCGTCGAGCGCCCGGATCCAGGCCTGCCGGGAGGCGGCATCGGCATTGTCGGCCAGCCAGACATGGCCGCCGGAACTGACCAGCACGCCGCCGAACACGGCCTTGAGGCTGGGCACCCACAGATAGCGCCGGTCATGCATGTCGGGCACTTCGACGATCTCGATGCGATGGCCCTCGAGATCGAGTGCGGCGGCCTCGGACGGGGCGGGGATCACCACCTCGGCGAGGCTGCGTGGGCCGTTGTCGCCGAGCTTGGGGCCCCAGACCTCGAGCTTGCCCTGCACGCTGGCCTTGATCGAGGCCACCGTCACCGGCTTGGCGATCACCTTGGCGGCGGGGAAGGCCTCCACCACCGGGCGCAGCGAGAAATAATAGTCCGGGTCCGGGCAGCTTACATAGATGGTGGTCAGCGTCTTGCCGCTCGCCTTGATGGCTTCAGCCAGCTTGCGACCATCCGAAAGGGTGAAGCCGCCGTCGAGCAGGATGGCTTCCTTGCGGCCGGACAGCAGTACCGGCATGCGGGAGAAACCTGCCTCGTCGGCCTGGAAGGCACGCCAGGCGAGCTTGCCGCTGGCGGCATCGGCCGAGGCCTGGGGAAAGAGGGCGCCGACGCCGAAGAGGGCGGTGAGCTTGATTGTGTCGCGTCTGTTGATCACGGGGCGTGTCTTTCCGGTCGATGCCGTCAGGCGTTGAGGTGGGAAACGAGATTGTCGAAACTGCCGAACAGGGCATTCGAGGCGATCAGCCGCTGCTGCCCGTAGCGCTGGGCGACGAGGGCCGGCACGCCCTGGGCGCCGAGGCTGGCCATCAGGGCTCGCCCTTCGACGATGCGGGCGCGGTTGGCGGCGAGCAGCGCTTCGTCGGGCGTGGCGAGGCGGTCGGCAGCGGCTATGAAGCCCGCGTCGCGCAGGATGGCGACGAGGCAGGCCAGGGATGTCGTGTCGCGGCCCTCGACATAGCGCCCGGCCTGGATGGCCGCGAGGGCGTCGAGTTCGCGCTCGGGTTCGGCCAGGACCACGGCGGTCAGCGCCAGCGTGGCCGGCCCCGAATCGAACAGGCCGTCTTCGGCGTCCAGCACCTGATTGCGATAGGCTTCGGTAAAATGCTGGCCGGTGAGGCGTTCGATGCGCTGGTCGTTGGACCAGGCATAGGCGGCAAAGCCCGCATCCATCGGCCGGGCGCCCGGCCCCGTGAACAGGCCGGTCGGGACAGGGCTGACGGCGACGCCGGCGGCGCGCAGGCGCTGCAGCATCGGGGCGGCGCCATAGCACCAGCCGCAGAGCGGATCGAACAGATAGGTCACGGCCTGCCCGCGGGCGGCCTCGTCGGAAGAAAGCGGCATGGACATCGAAATCTCCTTGCCGCGAAACATGGCCTGCCCGTCGTCCAAGAAAAATCCCGAACAATTTGACAGAGTGTCTGATTGAATCAGACAATGAGGGTGGTCGAATTTGCGTCCCCTTCGTCCGCCATCAGCAAGGGTGGGAGCAGATATTCAGGTGCAGGAGGCCTATGTCCGAGCTTCTCAATCTCAACCGGCTCGCCTTTTTCACCGCGGTGATCGAGACCGGCTCCTTTACGGCGGCGGGGGAGAGGCTCGGCGTCGCCAAGGCGGTGGTCAGCCACCAGGTCGGCAAGCTGGAGGAGGAACTCGGCGTCACCCTGATCCTGCGCACCACCCGCCGCCTGCAGGCGACGGAGGCAGGGCGCGCCTTCTATGACCGCGCTGCCCTGATCCTGCGCGAGGCCGAATCCGCCTTCGGGGAGATTTCCAGGAACGCGGCGGAGCCGACCGGCACTCTCACTCTCGCGGCGCAGATCGACTATGGCGGGGCAGTGGTCGCGCCCGCCATCGCGGCCTTCCGCGAACGCTATCCCCATATGCGGGTCGAGGTCGCCTTCGACGATACGGTGGTGGATCTGGTGGATGCGCAGGTCGACGTCGCCGTGCGCGTCGGCTGGCTCACCGATTCCTCGAACCAGGCCCAGCGGCTCGGCACGTTCCAGCAGCATCTGGTCTGTTCAGCGGCGCTTGCCGCGCGCCTGCCGGTCGATCTCGACCCCAAGGGGCTGGCAGGGCTGCCCTTCGTCGCCAACCATGCCTTGCGCACGCCGACGCGCTGGCTGTTCTCGCGGGGGGAATGGGAGCGGGAGACGGTGGAGGTCACCGCCGTCGTCGATGCGGACAAGACGCCGACTTCCTACGCCATGGTGCTGGCGGGGGCTGGCCTGTCGGTGTTTCCGGATTTCCTGGTCGCCGGCGACATCGCCGCGGGCCGGCTCGTCCGCCTGCTGGCCGACTGGACGCTGCCCGCGGGCGGCATCCATGTCGTCTACCCGGCCGCGCGCTTCCGCCCGGCCAAGGTGCGCTTGTTCGTGGAGATCCTCAAGGGTCTCGAGCGTGCCCGGAGCAAGCCGTAGGGCTCGCACCTCATGCCCGCGCTGGCTTGTCCTCGGGCAGGATCATCTGGCTGGGGACGTTGGCGCCGCCCCGGGCCAGGGCGTAGTAGACCACCGAGGTCACCACCAGGCTGACGATCCAGGAGATGTCGGCATCGTCGAGCATCTTGGCGATCGGCCCTTCATAGAGCGCCTGGTTCAGGAAGGGGATCTGGATCAGCACGCCGAAGAGGTAGCAGCCCAGCGCCGTCCAGTTATAGGCGCCGTAGCGGCCCGAGGCATCGTAGAGGGCGGGAACGTCCACCTTCTCCTTGGAGATCAAATAGTAGTCGACGAGGTTCACCGCGCTCCAGGGCACGAACACGGCCAGCAGCAGCAGCATGAAGTTCTTGAAGGCCGAGAGGAAGTGGGCGCTGGCGAACAAAGCGATCGCCACAGAGCCAGCCACGAACAGCACGATATAGGCCATGCGGGCCGCCTGCGACACGCTGCGCTGGCCGGCATAGGCGCTCACCGTGGTGAGCAGGGTCATCGAGCCGCCATAGGCGTTGAGGCAGTTCACCGTGAGCTTGTTGGTGACGATGACGATATAGACCAACACGGCCACGCCCGGCCCGGCGAGTTCGCCGAGGAAACCGACCTGGTTGGCCAGGAACTTGCCGCCCAGGGCCGCCACCACGGCGCCGAAGGTCATGGCGATCTGGGCGCCGATGGCCGAGCCGAGCAGGGTCGACCAGAAGGTCACCGAAGCGGGGGTGGAGGAGGGCAGGTAGCGCGAATAATCGGCGACATAGGGCGCGAAGGTCAGCTGCCAGCCGGCGCCGAGCGCAATGGCGAGCAGGAAGGTCGCCATGGTGAAGGGCTTCTGGCCGAAAGCATCGCCGACGTTGTACTGCCCGAGCAGCTTGAAGGTGAGATAGGCAAAGCCGAGGATGCCGACCACGGTGGCGATCCGCCCGATGACATGGATCAGCTTGTAGCCGATCACCGCGACGATCACAGTGATGACGCCGAAGGCGATCATGCCGAAGGCCGGGTTCTCGACGCCGAACATCAGGTTGATGGCCTGGCCCGAGAGCACGGTGCCGGTGGCGGCAAAGCCCAGATACATCACCACGGTGAGGAGCAGGGGCAGAGTGGCGCCCTTCACGCCGAACTGGGCGCGCGAGGAGATCATCTGCGGCAGGCCGAGCCGCGGCCCCTGCGCCGAATGCAGGGCCATGACCGCGCCGCCGAGCAGGTTGCCGATGGCCAGGCCGATGATGGCCGTGAGCGCTTCGGCACCGAACACGATCGAGAGCGCGCCGTCGACCACCGCGGTGATCTGCAGGTTCGCGCCGAACCACAAGGTGAACTGGTTGAAGGGGGAGCCATGCCGCTCGCCCTCCGGAATCCGGTCGATCGTCCGTTTCTCGATCGCGCCCGTCTCTGCCGCCATGCCGCCCCTCCCAAGAGCTGATGTGCAAACACTATGGTAGAATATGTATATACAAGTTATTTCAATGCGCGCGAGAAAAGGGAGAGTCAAGGGGGATTGTGCGTGGGTTGTCGCGCGAAGAAGCGGAGGCCGGCAACGCTTGGCACGCGAAGACGGCCTTCTGGACATGCACTCGTGGAGCGAAGGTCCGGGCGGCCGTCAGCGCCGGCGGGCGACGACAAAGGGGCGGTGATCGTTGCCCTTGCCGGCATGGTTCTCGCAGGCAACGACCTCGAAGCCGGCGGCGGAGATCTGCCGGTCCAGCTCGGCTTCCGTGAACACGCCGGCATAGGGGGCGAGGCCGATCAGACGCATTGCCGGCAGCAGGGCGAGCCGGATGAGCACGTTCATTTCCCCGACGCAGGGGGTCTTGGAGATGAACAGCCCTTCCGGCGCCAGCAAGGCGTGGATAAGGTGCAGCGTGCCGGGCAGGTCGCGGACCAGATGGAGATAGTTGAAGCCGAGCACGGCGTTGAACGGCATGGCTCCGGGCGCGACGGCTTCAGCCGTCGCGGCGCGGAAAGTCAGCGCCGGGACCGGAGCGGCGGCGTATCTTTCCTCGGCAATGGTGATCATGCCGGTGGAGATATCGGTGGCGAGATAGGCCTGAACGCCATCAGCGAGCAGAAGCGCGGTCGTTCCCGTGCCGCACCCCAGTTCCAGCACCCTGTCGCCCGGTTGCAGCAAGGCCTGGGTCCGCTCCAACGTGCGCTCATAGCCGGCTTGATCGGCAATCGCGCTGCTGGCGTATTTACGCGAACTCCGGTCCCAGAACCGCGCGTCGCTGGCCAAGCTCATAATGGAAAGCTCCTCGCCGAGAACCTTGCTGGAGAAACGCCATGGTGGGGATGGCCGATTTTCATGACGTCGCTCGATGGCGGCAAGAGGGCGAACGGGAGGAAACGGAAGAGCGGGTGCAACCTCCCTTGCGGGATTGCGCTCTGTCGCCTTATGCGGCGACTCCGTCACTCGGAAGAGTACAGCTTCGCTATGGTGCTGCTCGTCAGGTTCAGCACAACCTCTATCTGCACAGACGGCACGCGCCCGCTGCGTTCACTCTGTTCGTGAAAACTCTGCGCGTTCGGGGATGAGGACCAGGTTCTGGAAAACACAGGCCAAAGTGGCGGAAGGGGCGGGATTCGAACCCGCGATACGGTTTCCCGTATACACACTTTCCAGGCGTGCGCCTTCAACCACTCGGCCACCCTTCCGTCGAGCGGTGCTTATGGCGATGTCGGGGCAATTTGTAAACGGGAGATTGCAGTTTTTTGAAGGGGACGGCGCTTTCATTCGCCAGGCAAGCCGCATGCGGCATGCAGGACGCGGCTCGGGCCTGATGCGGATTGTCTGCTCGCCTCTTCGGAAGCGTTCACCTTCGAGCCCGAATTTCCTACGCGCGAGGGAGGCCCTGCGCTAGACTGTACAAGTCCTGCCGTTCTCGGCAGGCGCGTGCAGTGGTGGAGTGCGTGATGCGTTTCCTGGCTCGTTCGCTCGGCCTGTTCCTGGCTGCCGCTGCCTTCGTGGCCGCGGTGGTCGACGGCACGCGCTCGATCGCCGACAATCATGTCGTCTTCCTGCCGGTGCGCGCGGTCTGGCTCTGGCTCAGCCCCGCGAGCTATGAGCATATGCGCGCTTGGGTAGAAGCCTCTCTCTCGGTCTTTTTGTGGAACAATCTGGTTTCACCCCTGCTCGGCCTGCCCTTCGCCCTGGTGCTGGTGCTGGCCTCGGCCCTGTTCTTCTGGCTGGGACGCCCGCCGGCGAGCCGGATCGGCTATGTCTCGCATCTGTGAGGGGCAGTGCAGCCAGGCTGACGCATCCGTGATGAATGGGCCCCTGACAAGGGCGGTCCGCACCCCCATATTGGCCAGGTAGCCATAGAACTTGACCATAAGAACAGGAAGGAAGAACCATGTTCGGCTTTCGCAAGAAGACGGCGTTTCCCTCCGCCGACGAAGCCCTGCCGGGGCGCGGCGAGGCCATCGAGACGGCGGATACCCATTTCGTCAACGGCGCGGCCCTGAAGGGGCCTTATGCCGAAGGCAGCGAGACGGCCTATTTCGGCCTCGGCTGCTTCTGGGGCGCCGAGCGCAAATTCTGGCAGACCCCGGGCGTGCTGGTCACGGCGGTGGGCTATGCCGGCGGCCTCACCCCCAATGCCACCTATGAGGAGGTCTGTTCCGGCCTCACCGGCCACAACGAAGTGGTGAAGGTGGTGTTCGATCCCAAGACCATTTCCTACGACCAGCTGCTGAAGGTGTTCTTCGAAGCTCATGATCCCACCCAGGGCATGCGCCAGGGCAACGATATCGGCACGCAATATCGCTCGGGCATCTACGTCACCAGCGAGGCGCAGCGCCAGGCGGCCGAGGCGGCCAAGGCGCGCTACAACGAGGCGCTGGCGGCCAAGGGCTATGGCGCCGTCACCACCGAGATCGTGGAGGCACCGCCCTTCTATTATGCGGAAGCCTATCACCAGCAATATCTGGCCAAGAACCCGGCCGGCTATTGCGGCCTGGGCGGCACCGGTGTCTCCTGCCCGATCGGCGTGGGCGTCGCGGCCTGAAGAGCCTGACCGAAAATCGATGAAACTCGATTTTTGTCATTGCCGGGCTTCGTCCCGGCAATCCAGCGGCGGAATCAGGGCCGGTGGTGCCTGGATGTCCGGCACGAAGCCCGGGCATGACAGAATCTGATCCGGCCGGGCTCCGCATTTCTTCGATCACGATCCGGCAGGCGCGACATTCGCGCCTGCCGGCCTGCCTTGCGCTCTCTCCAGCGCCGCTATATCCCTTGATATATAACCATCATGGCTGCTAGAGCAAAGCGCGTTCAAGCATGAACGCTTGTTTGCTCTAACTCTTTGGTTCGACGCGTCTTTGCGATTCTTGGTGACTCCACCAAATCGCAAAACGCTTTAGGGGATCTCACCATGCTTCGCTTTGCCCGCCGGGCTTTTCTGGCTCTCTCCGTCGGTCTCGTCTTCGCGCCCGTGATGGCGCGGGCCGAGGACGCTTCCGCCGCCAAGGCCGCGCAGGCTGGAGCGGGGGAGGTCACCGTCTTCGCCGCCGCCAGCCTCAAGGGCTCGCTCGACGAGGCTGCCAAGGCCTGGACCGCAAGCTCGGGCAAGAAGGTGGTGATTTCCTATGCCGCTTCCTCGGCGCTGATGAAGCAGATCGAGCAAGGCGCGCCGGCCGATGCCTTCGCCTCCGCCGATCTCGACTGGATGAAATACGGCGTCGACAAGAAGCTGATCAAGCCCGACAGCGTGGTGAAGCTGCTCGGCAACGCCCTGGTGCTGATCGCGCCGGCCGATGCCGCCACGACCATCGAACTCAAGCCCGGGGTCGACCTCGCCGGCGCCATTGGCGAGGGCAGGATCGCGGTGGGTGAAGTGAAGACGGTGCCGGCCGGCAAATATGCCCGGGCTGCCTTCGAGAAGCTCGGCATCCTCAAGGCGGTCGAGCCGAAATTCGCGCAGACCGACAATGTGCGTGCCGCCCTCGCTCTGGTCGCGCGCGGCGAGGCCAAGTTCGGCGTGGTCTACGCCACCGATGCGGCCGCTGATCCGAAGGTTAAGGTCGTCGCCACCTTCCCCGAGGATTCGCATGAACCGATCGTCTATCCCTTCGGCCTGACGGCGTCGTCCAACAATGCCGATGCCGCCGGCTTCCTGGGTTATCTCAAGACGGCAGATGGCCAGAAGCCCTTCGCCAAGGCCGGGTTCACGCTGCTGAAGGAGTAGGGCGGGGAGGGACCTGCTTCATCGTCCGGCAACAATCTTCACTCGATTGTGTCTGATCTCCTGCTTCCCCCTCTCCCAATTTTGCCGGAATTCGGGCAAGAAATGAGACTCGCTGGTTTTATCCGTAACCGGCGGGTTTTGATTCGGGGCCATCATGGAGCAGCGCACGGACGACAAGTCCTCGGGAGAAGAGCACTGGCGCGACGTCCGGCGTAACAATTTGCTGGACGCGGCCGGTCGCATCTTCGCGCGCCAGGGCTATGATGCGGCCTCGGTGGACGATATCGCCTTCGAGGCTGGCATCGGCAAGGCTACCGTCTATCGCTACTTCACCAGCAAGGAAGCCCTGTTCGAAGCGGTGTTTGCCCAGACGCTCGACGATCTCGAGGTGCGGCTCGACACGGCCCTGCTGCGCGAGGGTAATTTCCGCGAGCGCCTGACCTATCTCGTCGCCGAGATCGTGCCCACGGTGCGTACCCATCTCAGCACCATCCGCGACCTCAACGAGGGCGAGAACTCCAAGCGGCGTATCTTCCGCCGCCGACGTGGTGCCATCGCCCAGCGCCTGATTACGGTGATCGAGGAAGCGCAGCGTCGTGGCGAGGCCCGGATCTATGACGCCGACATGGCAGCGCGGCTGCTGATCGGCATGGCCTGGATCGGCGTGGGCGCCGACTACCTGTCCGACATCGAGGTGACGCGCGACGTGGTCGACATGGCGCTCAACGGCATTGCCCAGGGGCGACCGGTGCCGGAAGGGCGGGTCACCCGGCTCGAACCCGGCAAGCGTGGGCGCAAGGCCAGCGTGCCCTCGTGAGCGAGGGGGTGACATCGCAGGGCCGATTGCTGCCGCTGATCATCGCTACCGGCCTGTTCATGGAGAACCTGGACTCGACGGTGCTGTCGACGGCACTGCCCACGATCGCGCGCGATTTCGGCACCAGCCCGATCTACCTCAAGCTCACCCTCACCTCCTATCTGCTGTCGCTGGCCATCTTCATCCCGACCTCCGGCTGGATGGCCGATCGCTTCGGGGCCCGCACCATCTTCCGCGCCGCCATCGTGGTGTTCGGCCTCGGTTCGATCGCCTGTGGTCTGTCCTCCAACCTCACCGAACTGGTGGCCTCCCGCATCGTCCAGGGCATGGGCGGGGCGATGATGACGCCGGTGGGCCGGCTGATCATCCTCAAGACCACGCCCAAGCACGACCTCGTCAACGCCATGATGTGGCTGACCCTGCCGGCCCTGCTCGGCCCGCTCAGCGGGCCGCCGCTGGGGGGCTTCATCACCACCTATTTCCATTGGCGCCTGATCTTCTGGATCAACATCCCCATCGCGGTGCTCGGCATCGTCCTGGCCAGTCTCTACGTGCCCAATGTGCGCGAGGACGAGCGGCGGCCTTTCGACCTCGTCGGCTTTCTCCTCCTGGCACCGGGCTTGGTGGCCCTGATGGGCGGGGCGACGCTGTCGGGTCTCGATGTGGTGCCGGCGGGGGCTATCATCGGCCTCGCCGTTGGCGGGCTTGTCCTGATCGCCCTCTACGTCCCGCACGCCCGGCGAACGGCCAATCCGCTGATCGAACTCAGGCTGCTGCGCTTTGCCGCCTTCCGCTCGGCCATCGGCGGCGGCTTCCTGTTCCGCATCGGCGTCGGCGCAACCCCCTTCCTGCTGGCCCTGTATTTCCAGCTCGGTTTCGATTTCAATCCGTTCCAGTCCGGCCTTCTGACCATCGCCACCGCCGCCGGTGCCCTGGCCATGAAGGCGCTGGCGGGGCCGATTCTACGCCGGTTCGGCTTCTACCGCGTGCTGACCTTGAACGCGGTGCTGTCCTCCGTCCTGGTGGCGGCCCCGGCCCTGTTCCACGCCGGCATGCCGGTGCTGCTGATCTCGCTCACCCTGCTCGCCGCCGGCTTCACCCGTTCGCTGCAATTCACCTCGATCAATACCGCCGGCGTCTCGGACATCCCGCCCGAACTGATGGGCCGTGTCACCTCCATGACCTCGGTGCTGCAGGAATTGGCGGGTTCGGTCGGCGTCTCCGTTGCCGCTCTGGCACTGGAAACCTCGATGCACCTGCACGGGGCCAGCCATCTCACCGCGCCGGTCTTTCCGCCTGTGTTCCTGATGATCGGCATGATCGCCATGACCTCGGGCCTGATCTTCCTCACCTTGCCGCGCAATGTCGGCAGCGAGCTGCTCGCGCCGGCGCCAGTGCCGCGGACGCCCGCCGCAGCGGAGTGAAACAACGGGCCTGACCCCATCACGGGGTATCACGATGGGGTGATCCGACCCCTCCAGACACCAATCGAAAGCGGGCAGAAACATCCCTTAACACTGGCCCACACTTCCGTCGTCATCGCCGCCCAAATCGGATTCGAACCCCAGGACGTTTCCTGGCTTATGCATCGGGCTCGAGTGCATGAGCGACGAAACGTCCGAGAACAGGCGCGCTTGCAGGCAGGCGCGATTCGACGGATCGGATCCATGAATATCGAACATGAACGCAGACGGCGCCGCTGGCCCGCCGGACTGGCAATCCTGGTGGTCGGGCTGGGAAGCTACGCGGCCTGGCGCCATCTGGCCCAGGCCGCGCCGGCGCCCGAGGCCCAGGCCGCGCCTGCCGCCAAGGTGCCGGTGACCTTCGCGCAAGCCGTGAAAGCCGACTATCCGGTCGAGGTCGACGGTCTCGGCACGGTCTCACCCTTCAAGACGGTGACGGTGAGAAGCCGGGTCGACGGTGAGATCACCAGGGTGTTCTTCAAGCAGGGACAGATGGTCAAGCAGGGCGATGCCCTGGTGGAGATCGACAAGCGACCCTACCAGGCCGCGCTGGACCAGGCGGTCGCCAAGAAGGCCCAGGACGAAGCCAGCCTCCGAAACGACCAGCTCAACCTGCAGCGCTTCCAGAACTTGGCGCAGAAGAGCTTCGAATCCCAGCAGGCCGTCGACACCCAGCAGGCCCTGGTCGACCAGGTCAAGGCCCAGATAGAGGGCGATGATGCGGCCATCGCCAATGCCCGCACCAATCTCGACTACACCATCATCAAGGCGCCCTTCACCGGCCGCACCGGCTTCCGCCAGATCGATCCGGGCAACATCGTGCATGCCGCCGACCAGAATGGCATCGTCACCATTGCCCAGCTCCAGCCCATCGCCGTGCAGTTCACCGAGCCCCAGGACCTGCTGCCGGCCATCGCCAAGGCGTTTTCCGATCCGGCCGGATCGGAAAAACGCGTCAATCCTTCTGAAACGACGAGCGATGTTCGATCCAATGGGATCGAAAATCGCTCTAGGGCCTTCGAGCGTGGGGCGGCCCCGGTCGAAGCCTTGAGTTCCGACGGCCAGACGGTCCTTTCCCACGGCACGCTGGCCGTGATCGACAACACGGTCAACCAGGCGACGGGCACGATCAGCCTGAAGGCGCGTTTCGACAATGCCGACAATGCGCTCTGGCCCGGCCTGTCGGTCGATACGCGCCTGCTCGTCGACACGCTCAAGCAGGTGCTCGTGGTGCCCGAGGATGCCGTCCAGCACGGGCCGTCAGGCCTCTTCGCTTATGTGATCGGCGATGACGGCAAGGCCTTGGCGGCGCCGATCCAGGTGAGCATGAGCGGCAATGGCCGTGCCGTGGTCAGCCAGGGCCTGACGGTGGGGCAGAAGGTCGTAGTCTCGGGCCAGGCGCGCCTGCAGAACGGCGCGGAGGTCGAGGCGCGACCGCTGCCGTCCCCGGATGGCAAGGTTGCCGATCAGGCCGCCCTGCCGGCAGGCGGCGATGCAGGAAAGGCAGACTGATCATGCCCGGCATCTCCACCCCCTTCATCCGCCATCCGGTGGCCACCACGCTCCTGATGGTGGGCATCCTGTTCGTGGGCATCATCGCCTACCCCCAATTGCCGGTGGCACCGCTGCCGGAAGTGGACTTCCCGACCATCCAGGTCTCCGCCAGCCTGCCGGGTGCCGACCCCGCCACCATGGCCTCGTCGGTGGCCCAGCCTTTGGAGACGCAGTTCTCGCTGATCCCCGGTATTTCGGAGATGACCTCGTCGAGCCAGACGAGCTCGACCCAGATCACCCTGCAATTCGACCTCTCCCGCAACATTGACGGCGCAGGCGCCGACGTGTTGGCTGCCATCAATGCCGCCAACGGGCAATTGCCCAAGAACATGCCGAGCCCGCCGACCTATCGGAAGGTGAATCCGGCCGATTCCCCCATCCTGCTGCTCGGCGCCACGTCCGACACGCTGCCCTTGACCGAGGTTTCCGACCAGGCTCTCACTAAGCTGGCCCAGGCCATCAGCCAGATCGGTGGTGTCGGCCAGGTCAATGTCGGCGGCCAGCAGACCCCGTCCATCCGGGTCCAGGTCGATCCCGCCAAGCTGGTGGCCAAGGGATTGTCGATGGAGGACGTGCGAACACCGCTCGCCGTCACCACCGTCAACAACCCCAAGGGTACCTTCAACGGCGCCACCCGCTCCTACACCATCTATGCCAACGACCAGCTCACCGATGCCAAGGACTGGAACGACGTCATCATCGCCTATCGCAATGGCAGTCCCGTCCGCGTGCGCGACATCGGGCAGGCGGTCAGCGCCCCCCAGGACGACACCCAGGCCGGCTGGGCCGACGGCAAGCGCGGCGTCTTCCTGGTGATCTTCAAGCAGCCCGGTGCCAACGTCATCGATACCGTCGACAATGTCATGAAGGTGCTGCCCCGCCTGGAGGCCGGCATCTCGCCTGCCATCAAGATCTCGGTGCTGTCGGACCGTACCCAGACCATCCGCGCTGCTGTGAAGGACGTGCAGTTCACGCTGCTGCTTACCATCGGCCTCGTTGTCATGGTCATTTTCGTCTTCCTGCGCAGCGTGTGGGCCACGGTGATCCCCTCCATCACCGTGCCGCTGGCCTTGCTGGGCGCCTGCGCCCTGATGTGGCTGGCCGGCTACAGCCTCGACAATCTCTCGCTGATGGCGCTGACCATCGCAGTGGGCTTCGTGGTGGACGATGCCATCGTCATGCTGGAGAACATCACCCGCCATATCGAGGAGGGCGAGAAGCCGATGGCTGCCGCCCTCAAGGGGGCCGGCGAGATCGGCTTCACCATCCTCTCGATCAGCATCTCGCTGATCGCCGTGCTGATCCCGCTCCTCCTGATGAGCGGCATCATCGGGCGGCTGTTCCGCGAATTCGCGATCACGCTCGCCATGACCATCGTGGTCTCGGCCTTCGTGTCGCTGACCCTGACGCCGATGATGGCCTCGCGCTTCCTCAAGCCGATCCATGAGGAGCGTCACGGCAGGCTCTACAAGCTCAGCGAATCCTTCTTCGAGGGCATGGTGAACGCCTATGAGCGCGGCCTCGACCTCGTGCTGCGCTTCCGCTTCATCACCTTGCTGACCTTCTTCGCCACGGTGGCGCTGTCGGGCTACCTGTTCGTGATCATCCCCAAGGGCTTCTTCCCGCAGCAGGATACCGGCCTGATCACGGGCGTCGTCGAGGCGGCGCAGGACACCTCGGTGGCCGATATGGCGCGCCATATGGAGGAACTCGGGGCCATCGTGCTCAAGGACCCGGCCATCGCCCATATGGCGATGCGCATGGGCGGCAATGGCAACACCCTCAATGACGGCACCATGTACATCACGCTGAAGCCGCGCGACGAGCGCAGTGCCTCGGCCGACCAGGTGATCCGCCGCCTGCAGCGCCAGACCGCCAAGATCGAGGGAGCGCGGCTCTATTTGCAGTCGGCCCAGGATGTGCGCCTGGGCGGCCGGCCCTCGCGCACGCAGTTCCAGTTCACCCTCCAGGGCACCGACATCGACCAGCTCAACCAATGGGCGCCCAAGCTTCTGGAGGCGATGAAGGCGATGCCGGAACTGCGCGACGTCGCCTCCGACCAGCAGGCATCCGGCACCACGCTGACCCTGTCGATCGACCGCGACCAGGCGGCCCGCTACGGGCTTACGCCCGACATCATCGATGCCACGCTGTACGATGCCTTCGGCCAGCGCCAGATCGCCCAGTTCTCGACCCAGCTCTCGACCTATTATGTCATCCTGGAGGTGCTGCCTTCCCTGCAGAAGAGCACGGCGACGCTGCAGCAGGTCTATCTGCGCTCGCCGACCACCGGGGGAGAGGTGCCGCTTTCGGCCTTTGCGAAATGGAGCACCGATCCGGTCCGCCCGCTCGCGATCAACCATCAGGGGCAATTCCCGGCGGTGACGATCTCCTTCAACCTGGCGCCCGGCGTGGCGCTCGGGCAGGCGACGGCTGCCATCGAGGCCCTGGAAAAGCGCATGGAGCTGCCGGCCACCATCGGCTCGACCTTCCAGGGCACGGCTCAGGCCTTCCAGGACTCGCTCGCCTCGGTGCCGATGCTGATCGTCGCGGCCCTGGTGGTGGTCTACCTGATCCTCGGCATCCTCTATGAGAGCTTCATCCACCCCCTCACCATCCTCTCGACCTTGCCTTCGGCAGGCGTAGGAGCGCTGGCGACGCTGCTGCTGTTCCATTTCGATTTCAGCCTGATCGCCCTGATCGGGGTCATCCTGCTGATCGGCATCGTCAAGAAGAACGGCATCATGCTGGTGGATTTCGCCATCGTTGCCGAGCGCGATCACCGCATGAGCGCGGTGGAGGCGATAAGGCGGGCCTGCCTCCTGCGCTTCCGGCCGATCCTGATGACCACCATGGCCGCCTTGCTCGGTGGCGTGCCGCTGATGCTGGGGTCCGGCACCGGCTCGGAGATCCGCCAGCCTCTCGGCTATGCCATGGTCGGCGGCCTCATCGTCAGCCAGGTGCTGACCCTGTTCACCACGCCGGTGATCTATCTCTACCTCGACGGCTTTTCGAAATGGCTGAGAAGCGGCCGCGATTCAGGCGAGCCGAGCGAGCCGCCGGAAGCCGTCCTGGCGGGAGAGCCGAGGGAGGACCAGGATCTGGTCCTGCCCGAACCGCGCGCGGTAGCGATGCGGTGAAGGCGAGCTTTCTCAGGCGGCCCGCACGATCATCTCGATGGGCGCAATCAGCCCGTCGGCGAGGGCCGACATCACATTGCCGATGCGCAGGGGAGCGTTCTCGCCCATCAGGACTTGTGGACCGAGCGGCGAGGGGCCGTCGCGCGAGACCTTCTCCCTCATCTCGCGGCCTAGCCGAAGGGCAAGGTCGCGATGGCTGCGCTCGAGCTCCAGGCTGAAGCCGGCCTGGGCCAGGGCTTGGCGGTAGCGGCTCGGCGGCTCCACGAAGCTGGTGGCCGAGGTCATCGCCCAGGGCATCGGGTAGGGCAATTCCCCCTTGTCCTGGTGCATGATGTCGTAGACGCCGAAGCGTGCTCCCGGCCTGAGCACCCGGCGTATCTCGCGAAAGAGCGTATCCTTGTCGGCGATGTTCATGCCGACATGGAACAGGGTGGCGCCGTCGAAGCTCGCGGTCTCGAAAGGCAGAGCGAGGGCACTGCCCTGCACGAAGGAGACCCGTCCCGACAGGTGGCAGCGCCGGGTCACCGCTTCCGCCACCGTGACGAATTCGGCAGTGAGGTCGATACCGGTGACGCTGCAGCCGAGCGCCTGCGCCAGATGCCGCGCCGGCCCGCCGATGCCCGAGCCGACATCGAGCACATGCATGGCGTGGGTGAAACCGAGATCTTCCGCCAGTTCCTCGGTAGCGGCCGCCCAGCCAAGATGGAACTCGTCGATGCCGGCGAGATCGCCGGTGGTAAGGCGGTCGGGGTCCTTGCCGGCGGCCTCCAGCGCCGCGAACAGCGTGCGTTCGAGCGAACCTTGCGTGTAATGGCTGGCGACGGCGCCTTCGATGTCCATGGCCACATCCTTTCTTGGCGGGATGGTATTAAGCGGTGGCATCGTAAGTTCGGCGGCCACTATACCGCGGGCGGCCAAGCAATGACAGACATGCCGCAGTATCGGCTGGAGCGCGCGGGGGGACTTGCCCTGCGCAGGCGCTTTGTCATAAGCGTTCTAGAAAGCGTCTTGTGATTTTTTCGGGAATCGCCGGGAGTTGCAAAGACGCCCAAACCAATCCATCGGATTGGCTTGAAAACAAAGAGCTGGAGAGAAAGGGCGTTTTCGCGAAGACGCGCTTTGCTCCAGAGGAAACGCCGGTTCCGAAGCCGGCGCGGGTTGCAAGGCCGTGGCACGACCCCGGCCGATGGGAGGAAGGCATGTCTGAGGCCAAGATCTACGACGTTCCGCGCGAATGGGCCGAGGAAGCGTATGTCGACAATGCGCGCTACCAGGCGATGTACGAAGCCTCCGTCAGCGATCCCGAGGCCTTCTGGGGAGAGCACGGCAAGCGGATCGGTTGGTTCGAGCCCTATACCAGGGTCAAGAACACCCGTTTCGCGCCTGATGTCTCGATCCGCTGGTATGAGGACGGCACGACCAACGTCGCCTGGAATTGCGTCGACCGCCATGTCGCCGAGCATGGCGACCGCACCGCCATCATCTGGGAAGGCGACGATCCCGCCGAGAGCCGGCACATCTCCTATCGCGAACTCGCCGGCGAAGTGCAGCGCTTCGCCAACGTGCTCAAGGGCGAGGGCGTCAAGAAGGGCGATCGCGTCACCATCTACCTGCCGATGATTCCCGAAGCGGCCTTCGCCATGCTGGCTTGCGCCCGTATCGGTGCGGTTCATTCCATCGTGTTCGGCGGCTTCTCGCCCGATTCCCTCGCCGGCCGCATCACCGATTGCGGCTCCACCGTGGTCATCACTGCCGACGAAGGCCTGCGCGGCGGCAAGCGCGTGCCGCTCAAGGCCAATGTCGACGCGGCCCTGGCCAAGGTCGGCGGCGTCTCCTCGGTGGTGGTGGTCAAGCGCACCGGCGCCCCGGTGCCGATGGTCACCGGCCGCGATCACTTCTATGCGGATCTCGCAGCCAATGTCTCCGACGAGTGCCCCTGCGAGGAGATGGCCGCGGAGGATCCGCTGTTCATCCTCTACACCTCCGGTTCCACCGGCAAGCCGAAGGGTGTGCTGCACACCACGGCCGGCTACCTCGTCTATGCCGCGATGACGCACCAATACGTCTTCGACTACCGCGAGGGCGATGTCTACTGGTGCACCGCCGATGTGGGCTGGGTCACCGGCCATTCCTACATCGTCTACGGCCCGCTTTGTAACGGCGCCACGACGCTGATGTTCGAGGGTGTGCCGAACTATCCGTCCATGTCGCGCTTCTGGGAAGTGATCGACAAGCACCAGGTCACCATCTTCTACACCGCACCCACCGCGATCCGCGCTTTGATGGGGGCCGGCGAGGAGCCGGTGAAGAAGACCTCGCGCGCCTCGCTGCGCCTGCTCGGCTCCGTGGGCGAGCCGATCAATCCGGAAGCCTGGGAATGGTATCACCGCGTGGTGGGCGACCATCGCTGCCCGATCGTCGACACCTGGTGGCAGACCGAGACCGGCGGCATCCTGATCTCGCCGCTGCCCGGCGCCACCAAGCTCAAGCCGGGCTCGGCCACGCGGCCCTTCTTTGGCGTGCGCCCCGAGATCGTCGACGCCGAGGGCAAGGTGCTGGAGGGAGCCTGCGAGGGCAATCTCGTCATCGCCGATTCCTGGCCGGGCCAGATGCGCACCGTCTATGGCGATCACCAGCGCTTCTTCGACACCTATTTCGCGGCCTATAAGGGCAAATATTTCACCGGCGACGGCTGCCGCCGCGACGAGGACGGCTATTACTGGATCACCGGCCGCGTCGACGACGTCATCAACGTTTCCGGCCATCGCATGGGCACGGCCGAGGTCGAGAGCGCGCTGGTGGCGCATGAACTGGTGTCGGAAGCGGCCGTGGTCGGCTATCCCCACGACCTCAAGGGTCAGGGCATCTATGCCTATGTCACCCTGATGGCGGGCACCAGCGGCGACGAGACCCTGCGCAAGGAACTGGTCGGCTGGGTACGCCGTGAGATCGGCCCGATCGCCTCGCCCGATCTCGTGCAGTTCGCGCCCGGCCTGCCCAAGACCCGCTCCGGCAAGATCATGCGCCGCATCCTGCGCAAGATCGCCGAGGACGATTTCGGTTCGCTCGGCGACATCTCCACTTTGGCCGATCCGACCGTGGTTGAGGACCTGATCGCCAACCGCCAGAACAAGCCCAAGGGCTGACGCTGGTGTTGAGGCGAGCGCTTCTTGTCGCGCTCGCTTGCAGCGTGGGCATGATCGCGCTGGCGCGGGCGGAGGAGCGGCCGTTGCTCCCGGATGCCGCCCGCTTCGAGGCGGCTTTCAAGCCCGGCGCGAGTGGCACGGTCGAGGGGACATCGGTGCCGCTCGACAGCCGCGTCCTCGGCGAGGTCACGGTGTCCAGCGGCCAGATCGTGGCCTGCGATCCCTTCGTCTTCATCGAGGCCAAGCCCTTCATTCGTACCGTGCCGAAGGGGCGCTTTCCCGTACGCATCGCGGTGATGCGTTCGCAGCGTTTCGGCGATCGCATCGCCTTTGCGCGCGTCGAATTCTCACAGGCGCCGGTCGTGACCTGGGAACGGGCTTTGGTGCCGGGCCAGGACCCGGCCAAGCTGGGCAAGGACGAATATTACGGCTTTCCGGTCGATGCGGGCACCGGCGCCTTCCTCGACCCTGCTGCCGGCGCGGAGATTGCCGCCCTGCCCGCCGACCAGATGCAGGTTCTCGATGACGACTGGATCCGGCAGGGCGAGAGCTATGGCAAGGAGCACGGGCTACCCTTCGCCCTGCCGGTCTCCCGAGGAGCCCATGCCATGGTACTGTTTTCGAGCGGCTGGGGCGATGGAGCCTACCCGTCCTGGTTCGGCCTGGCGGCCGACGGCAGCGTGGCCATGCTGCTGACCGATCTGCGCGTGGTGGATGACGCCCCGGGCCGGCGAGAATAATGCCTGGCATCCCCGATCGCGCCAATTTTCGTCGCTTGCGGACTTTTGCCTTTCACAACAAGTGTCTAAACAGGATGGATCGGCCTTCCCCTTATTCCTGCCTCCACCAGAGGCGGGCAAGCTTGCCATGTTCCATCAGCGTTTTTCCCGCCAGGCTCTCAACCTCGCCTTCGACCGGATCATCCCTGGCTGGATGCGCCTGCTGGTGCGGCGCAGCGAGAGCGGCATGGTCGCGCTCGCGGCCGTGGTGGGCGCGCTGGCCGGCGTGGCGGTCTACGCCGTCGCGGCCACCGCGCAGCTCGCACATGAGCTCTTCTTCGGCCTGCAATCGGAAGAGCGGCTGAGCGGAACCCTCGGCCTGCCGGTGATCCTGGCCGTCTCCATGCCGCTGATCGGCGGCCTCCTGCTCGGCCTGTTCAACCTGGTTCTGGCGCGGACACGCTCGCCCCGCCCGGTCGACCCGATCGAGGCCAATGCCCTGCATGGCGGGCGCCTCTCGCTCACCGGCAGCATCATCGTGGTCGTACAGACCTGGATCTCCAACGCCTTCGGCGCCTCCGTCGGGCTCGAGGCCGCCTATTCGCAGATCGGCTCGGGCATCGCCTCGCGGCTCGGCCTCGGCTTTCACCTGCGTCGGGCGGATCTGCGCCTGCTGGTGGGGTGCGGTTCGGCCGGTGCCATCGCCGGTGCCTTCAGCGCGCCGCTGACCGGCGCCTTCTACGCCTTCGAGATCATCATCGGCACCTATGCCGTTTCGCATCTGGCCCCGGTGGCAGCAGCGGCCATTGCCGGCACCATCGTCACCCATCTGCTCGGGATCGATTCCTACGCCTTCGTCATCGATGTCGGTTACAAGCCACAGGCCTCGTCCTTCGTGGCCCTGGTCGGCCTCGGCCTGTTCAGCGCCGCCGTCGCCATCCTGGTGATGCTGGGCGTCGCCATGACCGAGAAGGGCTTCCGTCGCCTGCCCCTGCCGATCTGGCTGATGCCCGGACTGGGTGGCCTGATGGTCGGTGGACTTGCCTTGATCACGCCGCAGGTGCTGTCGTCGGGGCATGGTGCGCTGGTGAAGATGCTCGCCGGCGGCGAACTGCCGATGCTGATGCTGGGCGGCCTGATCCTGCTGAAGGGGCTCGCCTCCTCCATCTCGCTCGGTTCGGGCTTTCGCGGAGGCCTGTTCTTCGCCTCGCTCTTCCTCGGCGCCCTGGTCGGCCAATTCTATCTGGGTGGCATCCATCTCTTCTCCCTGGATACGGGGCTGACGCCCCACGCGGCGGCGCTGACCGGCATGGCGGCGCTGGCCGCCTCCGTGATGGGGGGCCCGCTGACCATGAGCTTCCTGGTGCTGGAGATGACGGGCGATTTCCAGCTCACCGCCGCCGTGCTGCTGGCGGTGATCATCGCCAGCATCACCGTGCGCGAGACCTTCGGCTACTCCTTCGCCACCTGGCGCTTCCATCTGCGCGGTGAGGCGATCCGCAGCGCCCACGACATCGGCTGGGCCCGTGATCTCACCGTCGGCCGCGTGATGCGCAAGCCGGCACCGACCGTCGACAAGGACGCCTCCCTGGTGGTCTTCCGCAACGCCAATCCGCTCGGCACCACCCATTACATCGTCGCCGTCGACACCCTGACCAACCGCTATGCCGGGCTGATCCGGGTTGCCGATGCCTATCAGGTCAGCCCCGAGATCCAGGATGGCGCCAGTCCCGTCGGCGGTCTTGCGCTCTATCGCGATCAGGTGCTGACGGCGGGCATGACGCTGAAAGAGGCGACCGAGCGCATGGAAGGTTGCGAGGCCGAAGCGCTGGCGGTGGTCGACGAGGCCGGCCACGTCATCGGCCTCCTGTCGGAAGCCCATGCCTTGCGCCGTTATGCCGAAGCGGCGGACCGCGCCCGCCGTGACCTGGCGGGCGGGGTTTAGGAACATCTCTTCCTATCGCGCGGGCTGGACCCGGGCCAGGAAGGCGAGGATCTCGTCGGCGATCTGGCGGTGCAGCGTCGCCCGGTCGCGCGTGCCGCCATCCCGGCAGACGAAGCTCTCGCCTGGGGCGATCTTCTCGATCGCGGCGGGCGCCTCCGGCAGGCAGAGCTGCATGAAGCTGAAATGCGTTGCGTCGGGGATGGGCAGGTAGCGGGTGCTTGCCGGCGGGAGGGCCTTGGCGAGATAGTCGGAATCCTGCTGCAGGGCTGCGATGCCGGGGACCGGCGTTCCCGCCGCAAGCACCAGCACAGGTATCCGGACAGCCGCCAGGCTTTGCGGCGTAAAGCCGAGCGCAGGTCCGAGATCGAGAGAAACCACCGCGCCGATCCTGCTATCGCGAAGATCGGCTCCCAGCTTGGCGGGATTGGTTCCGCCGTCGCGCAATCCGAGAGCTGCGAGCGCTTCGCAAAGGGGGGCGGGCGAGCAAGCCGCGGGAAGGCGGCTTGCGTCATAGCGCCCGCCGGCCAGCGCCATCACCGTCCAGCCGCCGAGGGAGTGGCCGATGGCGGCGATACGGCCCGCCTCGATGGGGCCGGCGAGGCCGGGATCGGTGCTGACGGCATCGAGAACCCGGCTGAGATCATGGGGGCGTTCCCACAGGCGGACTGCCTGTTCCGGCCGCTTGTCGGCGGTGGTCGTGCCCGGATGGTCCGGCGCCGCCACGATGTAGCCGCGCCCGGCGAGTTCTGCTGCCAGCCAGTTGAGGTTTCGCCAGCTGCCGCCGAAGCCGTGCGACAGCAGGACGAGCGGATGGCTGCCGGCCGCGGGCGGAGCATTCTCCGCCACATTGATGCCGGGGAAGCTGCCCTCCCGCCCGCCGATCGACGTCAAGGGGCCGCGAGCATCGGTCGGATACCACAGGCGGGTCTGCAGCGGCCGCTCGCCGCCCGGATCGGGGATGTTGAACACCTTGGTGGCGACCGGCTCGCCAGCCAAGGCAGCATGTCCTGCCAGGCAGACGGCAAGGGCGAGGAGGAAAGAGAAACGGCGCATGAAACTCTCCAGGAATGCGGTTGACGCCGCCTTCCTGCCGCGCGGTGGCCTCGGCTTGCGACCTGGAACGTGTTCGAGGTCGTACCGGAAGGCGATGGCGGACCCGCTCTTATCGCAGTGGCGATTCCACACCATTGACGCCGCTGCCGAGAGTGACTAGGATATCTGATATATCAGATATGGTGAAAGTAATGAGCGCCTTTGGCCATTTCCAGGATCGCACCGGCGGGCGGCCGCTTGCGGCTCAGCCGGGCCTGACGACGGCAGCGGTCGTGCATCGGGCATTGCGGGACGAGATCGTCTCCATGATCAGGCGGCCTGGCGAGAGGATCGCCGAGGCTGAGGTGGCGACGGCGCATGCCGTCAGCCGCACGCCGGTCCGCGAGGCGTTGCTGCGCCTGGCCGACGAGGGGCTGGTCGAGATCGCAGCGCGGTCGGCCACGCGCGTGGCCCGCATTCCCGCCGCCATCCTGCCCGATGCAATCTTCGTGCGCTCGGCCGTCGAGCATGCCACGGCGCGCGCCGCCGCCCATCAGGCTCGGGGCAGCAGCGTCACTCTGCTGCGCGGCCTCATCGAGCGTCAGCGTGAGAGCCTCGGAGCCGGCGACACCAATGGCTTTCACGAGGCGGATGAAGCTTTTCACGCGGCCCTCGCCATGGCAGCGGGCCGGCCGGGCGCCTGGGAGATGGTACAGCAGGTCAAGACCCAGCTCGACCGCTATCGCCGGCTGACCCTGCCGGAAGCCGGACGCATGCTGCGCGTCGTCGAGGAGCACGGCGCCATCGTCGATGCCATCGAGGCCCATGATGCGGAGAAGGCGGGGCTTGCCATGGACCATCATCTCGACGGCCTGCGGCGGAGCCTGGCCTCCATCCGCGATCACAACCCGGACTATTTCTCAGGGGATGCCGCCGGTATCTCCGCCGCCTTCGAGACGCTGCTGTTCCGCTAAAGCGTTTTGCGATCCCGACAATCCAGAAAGTCCCTATGTCCTATCAAACCCTCGAAATTCGCCACGCCAGCCACCCCGAAGCCGTCAAGGGCCTGGATACGCAGGGCCTGCGCCGCGAGTTCCTGATCCCCGATTTGTTCGCCGCCGGCCGCATCAAGCTGGTCTACTCCCATGTCGAGCGCATGATCATCGGCGGCGCCTGCCCGGTCGATGCCTCCTTGGCCCTGCAGACCCCGAAGGAGGTCGGCCAGCCGAGCTTCCTGGCCCGGCGCGAGCTCGGCATCATCAATATCGGCGGTCCGGGGATCGTGCGCGTCGACGGCGAGACCCATGACATCGGCACGCGCGAAGCCCTCTATGTCGGCATGGGCGCCGGCGAGGTGGTGTTCGAAGCCAGGGACGCCGCCGCGCCGCCGCGCTTCTACCTTCTCTCGGCGCCCGCCCATCGCAGCTATCCGACGCGCCGGATCGACGCCTCGGTCGGGCGGATCCTGCAGCTCGGCGACAAGAGCACCGCGAATGAGCGCAGCATTCACCAGATGCTGATCCCGGGCGCAGTCGACTCCTGCCAGCTCGTCTTCGGCATGACCACGCTGGCGCCGGGCTCGGTGTGGAACACCATGCCCTGCCACACCCATGACCGGCGCAACGAGGTCTATCTCTATTTCGATCTCGCGCCCGAGGCGCGCGTCTTCCACTTCATGGGCGAGCCGCAGGAGACCCGCCACCTGGTGGTGGGCGAGGGCGATGCGGTGATCTCGCCGCCCTGGTCCATCCATTCCGGCGTCGGCACCGGCGCCTATACCTTCATCTGGGCCATGGCCGGCGACAACCAGGACTATGCCGACATGGACATGGTCGCGACGGCGGACCTGCGATGAGCAGCGCAACCATGAACCGGCTTGCCGCCAACCCCTTTGACCTCACCGGCAAGGTCGCGATGGTGACGGGATCGCGCACCGGGCTCGGGCAGGCCATCGCCATCGCCCTGTCGCAGGCCGGCGCCAGCATCGTCGGGGTCGATCGCGGCCCCGCCGACGAAACCCGCGCGGCGATCGAGGCGCAGGGCGGCGCCTTCCTGCCCGTGACCGCTGATCTTTCCACCACGGCGCCTCTGCCTGGGATCGTCCAGTCGGCGCTCGACCGCTTCGGCGCGCTTGACATCCTGGTCAACAATGCCGGCATCATCCGCCGCGCCGATGCCCTCGACTTCACCGAGGAGGACTGGGACGCGGTTGTCGACGTGAACCTCAAATCGGCGTTCTTCCTGGCCCAGGCGGCGGCTCGCGCCATGCTTGCGGACGGACGCGGCGGCAAGATCATCAACATCGCCTCGATGCTGTCCTTCCAGGGCGGCATCCGCGTCGCCTCCTACACCTCGGCCAAGAGCGGGTTGATGGGGCTGACCAAGCTGCTTGCCTGCGAATGGGCCGCCAGGGGCATCAACGTCAACGCCATCGCCCCCGGCTATATGGCGACCAACAACACCGCGCCATTGCGTGCGGATGCTGAGCGCAATGGCCAGATCCTGGCGCGCATTCCGGCCGGGCGCTGGGGCGCGCCCGCCGATCTCGGCGGCGCTGCCGTGTTCCTGGCCTCGGACGCCTCCGCCTATGTCCACGGCACCACCATTCCGGTGGATGGCGGCTGGCTGGCGCGCTGAGCGATTTCCTTCTCCCCTTGCGGGAGAAGGTGCCCCGAAGGGGCGGATGAGGGGAGATGCACAAACCCCACGAGTGTTCACCAGCACCCCTCATCCGTCATTGCTTCGCAATGCCACCTTCTCCCGCAAGGGGAGAAGGAATTTGCGGAGCGGCCACGTCTGGCCGTTCGCCAAAAATACAATCTGGGAGGCAGTCCATGAAGATATTGAAGGTCATCGATAAGATTCCCGGCGGCCTGATGCTGGTGCCGCTGCTGCTCGGCGCCTTGTGCAAGACCTTCTCACCCGGCGCCGGCAGTTATCTGGGTTCGTTCACCAACGGCCTGATCACCGGCACCGTGCCGATCCTCGCCGTCTGGTTCTTCTGCATGGGCGCCACCATCGATCTCAGGGCGACCGGCATGGTCCTGCGCAAATCGGGCACGCTCCTGGTCACCAAGATCATCGTGGCCTGGGTCGCTACCATGGTCGCGGCGCGGTTCATTCCCGATGGGGGCATCACCTCCGGTCTGTTTGCGGGGCTTTCGGTGCTGGCGATCACCGCCTCGATGGACATGACCAATGGCGGCCTCTACGCCGCGGTGATGCAGCAATACGGTACCAAGGAGGAGGCCGGCGCTTTCGTGCTGATGTCGGTCGAATCAGGCCCTCTGGTCAGCATGCTCATCCTCGGCGCCTCCGGCGTGGCCGTGTTCGAGCCGCGCCTGTTCGTCGGTGCCGTGCTGCCCTTCCTGATCGGCTTTGCCCTCGGCAATCTCGACCGCGACCTGCGCGAGCTGTTCGGGCGCTGCGTGCATCCGCTGATCCCGTTCTTCGGCTTCGCCCTCGGCAACGGCATCGATCTCAAGGTCATCGCGCAGAGCGGCCTTGCCGGCGTGCTGCTCGGCCTCGGCGTGATCGTGGTTACCGGCATACCGCTGATACTGGCCGACAGGTTCATCGGCGGCGGCAACGGCACGGCCGGGCTCGCGGCCTCCAGCACGGCGGGGGCGGCGATCGCCAACCCGACTCTGATCGGCGAGATGATCCCGAGCTTCAAGCCGGTGGTGCCGGCGGCAACGGCCCTGGTGGCCACGGCCTGCCTGGTGACGGCGATCCTGGTGCCGATCCTGACGGCGCTGTGGGCAAAGCGAATGGGCAGGGTGCCGGCATCGCAACCCGACGGCGTGCCCCGGCACGGCGTCGAGCCGATCTAGCCCGGCTTCCCGCTCCGCCTCAGCCGAGCAGGGCCTCGATGGCCGAGCGCAGCACAGCCGGATCGTCCTCCGGTACCAAGGTGAGACCTGGTCGCGGAGAAAGTCCGCAGGCCGGCGTGGCGATCACGGGCAGGCCGGCCGCCAGGGCGGCGAGGAGCTGGCGCGGCTGGTGCTCGACGACAGCCGGCAGCACCACCCCGGCAAGGGTGGCAGGCGTCTCGCCCGGGGCCAGCAGGCGGACCGGCATGTTGCCCCAGAAGCCGAGGCTCTCGCGCGCATGCCCCTTCACGGCGAGCTCGACGGGCAGGCCGTAGAGCGCCTCGCGCAGGGCATAGGCGCCCTTGCGGCCGAGGGCCGAGGCGGGAAACAGCAGGGTGCGGCCGCCCTTCGCGGCCGGGAGCGGCCGGGCGGGGGACCAGTCGAGCAGATGGGTCTTGCCAGGGGCGAGAGCCGCGATTTCCGAATGCGGGGTCAGCAGCCGGTCGGCGGCAGCCAGGGCGGCGCTTTCGGCCGCCTCGATCGCCTCCGGCGCGCGGAAGTCCGCCAGGGTGGAGCTTTCAGGATGGCGTGCAGCAGTGGCATCGAGTTTTGCCTGCAGCTCGGCAAGCGGCAGGCGTTCCATCAGCACCTCGAAGCTGCGGCCCTGCAGGGCGCCGGCCAGCCATAGATGCGGGAGCAGGTTCTGCGAGACCACGAGATGCGTATGCCGGTGCGACAGTCTGGCGGCATAGGCCGCCGCGAGACGGGCATCGCCCTGGAGGGCCTTCGCCTGCAGGCTGCCACCCTTGGCGCCTCGCAATGCGAGCGAGCGTCGTAGCGTGGCGATGGTCGCCGTGGTCTCGCTGCCGGCCATGCCCGACGGCCAGCCATAGCGCGCGGCGCCCAGGCGGCGGGAGGGCAGGAAAAGGGCGTCTTCGCTGCCGGCCCTCTGCTCGAGCAGGGTGGCGAATTCCGGCCAGCAGGCATCGACGAGCCAGGCCGTCGGCACGCCGGCGCGGAGGGCGCGCTCGGGGTCGTTGCGATGGCAATCTTGCTGCCCGCATTGCGTGCAGTCATGCACCGCCGGCCCGGCAGGTGGCATTTCCACTGGCAGGTCGGTGGCATTGGCGCGGCCATGGCCACGCAGGACGATCTCCAGCCTGTCCCGGCTCATCGAGGCTTCGATGCGGAAGGGGTGGTGGCTGCGGATGCGGAAGTCGACATAGTTCCAGAACACGGTGGCGTCGCGGCCGAGCTGGGCACGCGAACCGGGCACCACGCGGCTATGGGCATGGCGTTCGACGATCTCCAGCCCGGCTGCGAGGGCCGCCTCATAGAGGGCGTTGGAAAGCTGGCACAGGCCGCCGCCCACGCTGGCGATCAGGCAGCCTTCGCGCAATTCGCGGCCAGGCACGTAGCCGCGGGCCCGGCTGGCGCGGCCGACCTGCTTCCAGAAGCTGAGCACGGCGCCGGCCGGCACCTCGACACCGTCGAGGCCCTTCAAGGCCATGCGCAAATTCTGTACCTTGCCGGCGGTGAGCTCGCGGTCCCTGGCCCCGGCGAGATGGGTCCACAGGGGCGAGCCGGCCCGGCCGAGCACGGGTGCGGCGGCCAGCTGGGCCGAGCAGCCATGGCGGACAATGGGCTCGGCAGTGAATTTCTCGCGCAGGTAGCGCAGCCCCCGCAAGGCCACCGCCTTGGCCTCGAAGGCGAGGCTGTCGGCATAGCTAGGCACGCTGCGTTGGGGGAGGGCGACCATGGCGGGATCCCGGCTCGGCTGAAAACTTGCCGAGACCTTATCGGCCCCTTGGCGAGCCCGCCGTGCGCGCTGGCACGCGGAGGGCAATTCTGGCTGTCGCGGGAACAGAATGAAGGATTGGGCTGGGTGATGAAGGTGACGTGAGGCCGCGACGCTCAAGCCCCCCTCGCCCCGCCACTTGCGGGGAGAGGGTAAGGGTGAGGGGCTTCGCAGAGTTCGGTTTTCTACGTGTTGCGCTGCCCCTCATCCCGGCCTTCTCCCCGTCAGAACGGGGAGAAGGGGTGGTCGGCGGCGCGCCCTTCCTCATAAGCTGCTATCGCGGCCTCTACCCCCGATCGAGCCAGGCGACCTCTTCCGGCGTCAGGGCGATGTCGAAGGCCTCCAGGCTGTCGTCGAGCTCGCCCAGCGTGCGCGGCCCGATCAGCGGCACGGACGGGAAGGGCTGCGACAGGACATAGGCGAGGGCGACATGGATCGGCCGCTTGCCGAGCCGGCGGGCCAGTTCGACCGCCCGGTCCCGGCGCGCGAAATTGCGCTCGGAATACCAGACCCGGACGAGTTCCTTGTCGTCCTGCTTGTCCCGCCCGGCCCTGTCGGTGAAGAAGCCGCGCCCCTGGCTCGACCAGGCGAAATTGGGGACCTGCCGCGCCGCGAGCCAGGCCTTCCAGTCGTCGTCCGATGCCGAGACGCAGCCCGCCCAGATCACGTCCTGCATCTCGGCAAGGGCGAAATTGTTGGAGAGCGCCCCCGGCCTCTGCTTGCCCGTCCTGTCGGCATAGGCCACCGCCTCGTCGAAGCGCTCGCGTGTCCAGTTCGAGCCGCCAAAGGGGCCGCGGATGCGGCCGGCCTTGACCTCGGCATCCATGGCGTCGACGAACTCGCCGACCGGCACGTCGGAATTGTCGCGATGCATGAAATAGAGGTCGACATGGTCGGTCTTCAGTCGTTCGAGCGACTGGGTGAGCTGCTGACCGATGAATTCGGGACGGCAGAGCGGGGTATGCGCGCCCTTGCCGATCACCACGCTCTCGTTGCGCACGCCTCGTGAGGTCTGCCAGTCGCCGAACAGTTTTTCGGTGATGCCGGCGCCATAGACGAAGGCGGTGTCGAACAGGTTGCCGCCCTTCTCGAAGAAGGCGTCCAGCAGGATGGCTGCGCTGGAGAAGGTGCGGAAGTCCTCGAAGCCGAGCGCCACGGCGGAGGCGGCCGGCGCGAGGCCGGGAATGATACGCCGGGGGATCGGCCCGCTCCCCGGCCTGAGCGGCGTGCCCTTCAGCGTCTCCTTGCGCCGCTCGGGCTTCTCGATGCCGTATTCGAGCCCGATCGCCTGGCGCCATTTGTCGAGCACGCGCAGATTGCCAAGGCTGTCGGCCCAGTCCATGCCCGGCCAGGCGAATTCCCGGCTGCCTTCGCGAATGGCCTTGCCGGCGGCGTCGGCCTCGAAGGCATAGAGATGCCGTGTCTCCTCGACCTGCACCGTCTCCGCCGTGCCGTCGGGCCTGACGATGCGGATCTCGCCGGTGCCGCCCTGCACGCCGCCGGCAAACCAGAAATCCTGCACCTCGATGCGGCCCTCGGTGCCGAGGATGCGCAGCACATTATCCTGCTTCAGCGAGATCGAGCAGGAGACGTCCGCCAGGATGCCGCCTGGGAAGTGCAACAGGGCCGAAGCCCATTCGTCGACCCCCGATTGCCCGAGATGGCCGGTGCCGGAAACGCTGTCGGGCTCAAGGAAGCCCTTGCCCGAGGCGGCGCCGGCGATCAGCCGCGCCATCGAGACGGGATAGCCGCCGACATCGAGGATACCGCCGCCCGCCAGATCATTGGCATAGAGCCGGTGATCGGGCTTGAACTCCGGCATGGCGAAACCGAAGCTGGAGCGGATCAGCCTGACTTCGCCGATCGCGCCCGACCGGATCAGTTCCACCAGCTTCAGGGTCTGCGGGTGCTGGCGGTACATGAAGGCCTCGCCCAGGAAGGTTCCGGCCTTGCGGGCGGCATGCATCATGGCATCGGCCTCGAAGGCCGTCAGTCCCATGGGTTTTTCCACCAGCGCATGCTTGCCGGCTTCGGCCGCCTTGATCGCCCATTGTGCGTGGCCGGGATGGGGCACGGCTATATAGACGGCATCGATTGTGGGATCGGCCAGCAGGGCCTCATAGCCCCGGTGGATGCGGGCGCCGGGGAAGGCTTCGGCAAGGCCCGGCCTGCCCGGATCGCGGGTGCCGATCGCCGCGAGCACGCCGCTCTCGGAATCGCCGAGGCCGGCGACGAAGGCCTTGGCGATGGCGCCGGGTCCGATGATGCCCCAGCGGATCTTGTCTTTCTCGGTCATGTCAGTCTTTCCAAAGGCTTTCAGGAAAAAAGTACTGCGCTCAGCGCAGGCGCTGGCCGTCCTTGGCGAACAGCAGAGCGCGGTGGCGGGGGATGGCGACGGTGAGCTGGCGCTCCTCGGCCCATTGGCGGGAATCGTCGCGCTGGATGATCAGCGGTTCGGCGGAGGCCGTGCCGGCATAGACATAGGACGTGGCACCCAGATGCTCGGCCATGTCGACCTCGATGGCGAGATCGGCGTCGCCGCTGCCCGCGGGCAGGAAGTGTTCGGGACGGATGCCGATGGCGACCTCGCTGCCCGGTGCCGGCGCCGGGCCGGCGAGCGGCACCGCAAGGCGCGCGCCTTTCTGGTTGACCAGTTCGACCGTCACGCTTCCCTTGTCCGCCGTGACGACGCGTCCGGCCAGGAAGTTCATCTTGGGGCTGCCCATGAAGCCGGCGACGAAGCGGTTGGCGGGGTCCTCGTAGAGTTCGAGCGGGCGCCCGACCTGCTCGACATTGCCGCCGCGCAGCACCACTATCTTGTCGGCCAGGGTCATCGCTTCGGTCTGGTCATGGGTGACGTAGATCATGGTCACGCCGAGTTCGCGGTGGAGCCTGGCGATCTCCACCCGCATCTGCACCCGCAATTCGGCGTCGAGGTTGGACAAGGGCTCGTCGAACAGGAACACCTTGGGGTCGCGCACGATCGCCCGGCCGATCGCCACGCGCTGGCGCTGGCCGCCCGAGAGCTGCTTGGGCCGGCGCTGCATGAGATCGGTGATGCGCAGGATGTCGGCGGCGCGCGCCACCCGCCGATCGGTGTCCGCCTTGGGATTGCCGTTCATCCTGAGGCCGAAGGAGAGGTTCCGCTCCACCGTCATGTGCGGATAGAGGGCGTAGGACTGGAACACCATGGCGATGCCGCGATCGGCGGGCTCGACCTCGTTGACCACCTGGCCGCCGATGCTGATCTGCCCGCCCGAGATGTCCTCGAGCCCGGCGATCATGCGCAGCAAGGTGGATTTGCCACAGCCCGAGGGACCGACGAAGACCACGAACTCGCCGTCGGCGATGTCGAGGTCGACGCCATGGATGATCTCGAAACTGCCGAAGCGCTTGACCACGGAACGGAGCGTGAGGCCTGCCATGTCGCTCTTGTCTCGCTTTCTTGAGATTACTTGACGGCGCCGGCCGCGATGCCGGCGATGAAGTGGCGCTGCAGGAGGAGGAAGACGGCCAGCATCGGGGCGGTCAGCAGCACGGCCCCGGCCATGATGCCGCCCCAGCTCACATTGGAGATGCCGATCAGGCTGCCCAGCGCCACGGGCGCGGTGAACATCGCCTTGTCGCCGGCGATCAGGAGCGGCCACAGATAATTGTTCCAGCTTGTCAGGAAGAGGATGATGCACAGTGCCGCCAGGGTCGGGCGCGCCAGCGGCAGTGCCACGAACAGGAAGATGCGCCATTCCCTCACCCCTTCTACCCGGGCGGCGTCGAAGAGTTCCGCCGGCATCATGGTGAAGGCCTGGCGCATGAACAGCACGCCCAGCGAATTGAACAGGGGCGGCACGATCAGGCCGAACCAGCTATTGGCCATGCCGAGGTCGCGCGCCACCAGGATGAATTGCGGGATGATCACCACGAAGAAGGGCAGGGAGATCGTGCCGAGGATGATGGCGAGCACCACGCCCCGACCGAAGAAGCGATAGCGCGCCAGCGCCCAGCCGGCCATGGCCGTCAACCCGGCCGAGAGCACGGTATAGGCGAGCCCGACGATGACCGAGACGGTCATGGCATGCAGGAAGTTGGTCGTCCGCTGCAGGTTGGCGAGGTTGTCGAGGAAATTGGTGCCGAACCAGAAGGAGAGGTCCGGCGCATAGATGCCGTAGTCGGGCATGGTGGCGAACACGCCCATCATCCACAGCGGAAACAGCCAGACGAGCGACATCGGCACGATGAGGGCGTGCAGGATGACGGCGTTGAACTTTTGGCGACCGGACCTCGTCATTTCGCTTCCCTCGACAGGCGTAGCTGGATGAGCGAGACGATCATCGCCAGGCCGGCAATGGTGTAGGCGATGGCGGAGGCGTAGCCGACATTGCCGGAGAGAAAGGCCTGGCGGTAGAGCAACAGGCCGAGGGTCTCGGTCGCCCCGCCCGGACCGCCGTGATTGGTGATCAGATAAGGCTCGGTGAAGAGCTGCATGGTGCCGGAGATCGACAGGATCACGCTGAAGGTGATCACCGGCTTCAAGAGCGGCAGGGTGATGAAAAAGAACTGGCGCACCTTGGAGACGCGATCGAGCGTGGCTGCCTCATAGACGTCGCCGGGGATGGCCTGCAGGCCGGCGAGGATGATGATGGCGTTGTAGCCGGTCCAGCGCCAGGTCAGGGCGATCATCACCAGCGCCAGCGCGGCCGTCGGGTTGGAGAGCCAGTCGATGGCGGGCAGGCCGACGGAGGAGAGCAGCTTGTTCACCACACCGAAATCCTGGGCGAACATCAGGCGGAATACCGCCGAATAGGCGACCTCGCCCACCACGACGGGGGCAAAGAAGGCAAAGCGGAACAGGCCCTTGGCCTTGAGCAAAGGCGAATTGAGGAAGACGGCGATCACGGTGGCGAGGCCGATCATCACCGGCACTTGGATGATCAGGATGATCAGCGTGTTCTTCAGGGCGTTGAAGAAGGCGGGATCGGAGATCAGCCGCCCCCAATTGGCCGCCGGCCTGAATTGCCAGGGCGACACGCGCGTCTGATGCAGCGAGATCACGAAGGAAGAGATGATCGGCCAGATCCAGAAGGCGAGGAAGATCGCCAGATAGGGCGCAAGGAAGCCATAGGCCGCGCGATTGTGCCGCTGCATCGGATGGTCTCCGCCAGGAGAGGGAGAAGCGGGTGTCAAAGCTGAATGAAATCCCGACACGGCCGGGAAAGGCTCGATTTTGTCATGCCCGGGCTCGACCCGGGCATCCAGCACGCCGCGAACACCCTTCACGGCCGCTCTGGATCACCGGGTCAAGCCCGGTGATGACAAACGCCCCGTCATTTCGAGTTTCTGCCAGCCTCAGGGGGCCACCGGCAGCCCCGAGGCCGACGAGATCTGGTTGGCGGCATCATCCAGCGCGGCCTTGGCATCGGGGTAGCCGCCGCCCAGGAACTTGGTCTGCACGGTCTTCAGGGCCGCTTCGGCATCGTTGAGGAAGGCGGTGCCGTGGGTGGACTTGATCTTGGGCAGGGTGGCGAGGATGTCGGTCCAGATCGCCTGGTTGCCCCAATAGGGCTGGCCCTGCTTCACATAGGGATCTTCCAGTGCCGAATTCAGCGACGGCACTAGGCCATAGGCCTTGAGCATGGTGACCTGGCCCTCATCGGTGGAAAGGGCGTATTTGACGAAGGCGAAGGCCGCTTCCTTGTTCTTCGAACTGGCGGGGATGGCCAGCGACGAGCCGCCGATATTGGCGGCGCGCGGACCGTCCGCCGTCAGGCTCGGCATGCGATAGACCCCCCATTTGCCGGCGAGCTCGGGCGCGTTGGTGCGGATCGTGCCCTCATACCAGCCGCCGAACATGATGGTGGCGACCTTGCCGGCCTTGAGGGCCTGGATCTTGTCGGCCCAGCCGGCCGAGATGATGGTGCCGGCGTCCTTGAGCTGCTTGAGCTTGTCGTAGACGGCGATGCAGGCGGGCGCATTGACCGTGACGGCGCTGGCGTCCGGGGCGAAATAATTGCACCCCTGCTCGTTGCCGACCATGCGGAACCATTCGGTGGTACCGTCACCGTCGAGATCGGTGGCGCTCATGGTCACGCCGGGATTGGCAGCGGCGATCTTCTTGCCGGCGGCGATGAAATCATCCCAGGTCTTGATGCTGGCCGGATCGACGCCGGCCTTCTCGTAGAAGTCACGCCGGTAATACATCACGACCGGGCCCGAATCCCAGGGCATGGCATAGGCGGCATCGCCCTTTTCGAGTTCCGCCCGCTTGAAATCGGCGAACTTGCCGGCCACCTCCGCCGTGTAGCCGAGCGGCTTGAGATCGGCGAAGCAGTCGGGGAACTGGTTCCAATAACTCTCCGCCTTGTAGTTCTCGATCGAGACGACGTCGGGCAGGCCCGCTCCGCCGGCGGCACAGCCGGCCTGGGTCTTGGAGAAGACCTGGGCGTTGCCGAGATCCTCCACCGTGACCTTCACATTGGGGAATTGCTTGTTGAAGCCTTCGATATTGGCTTTCAGCGAGGCGGCGGCGATGTCCCAGCTCCAGACCCGGATCTCCCCAGATTGGGCCAAGGCCGTCGACGCATGAAGGCCCGCGGCAACTGCCAGCGCGGCGCAGCCGATCGTCTTGCGCATTCCATTCCTCCCCTTTTCATTTGCTCTTGTGCGGCGGGAAGCTACTCTAGGCAGGCAGCTCGGTCTGTCTGCGATAAAGGGAAGATGGACTTGCCTGAAAGTAAGATGCAGGAACGCTCCTATTATCAGCCGACGGCCAACAGCGTCGAAAACCTGCCGACCGTACTGCAGACCTTCCACAATACGCCGCGCGTCATGCTCTCGCCCCATTGGCACGCCCAGGTCGAGGTGAACTTCATCGTCCAGGGCTGGGTGCATTACCGCATGGCCGGCTACGAGCTCAGGCTGGCGGCGGGCGACATGGTGCTGTTCTGGGGCGGCCTGCCGCATCAGATGGACGATGCCTCCGACGATGCCATCTATGCCGGCGCGCATCTGCCGCTGGTGCATTTCTTCCGGCTGCGCCTGCCCGAGGAGGTGCCGGCCCGCCTGATGGCCGGCGCGACCCTGCTCATCCGCGAGACCGACTCGTCGGATGGCGCCAATTTCGCGCGCTGGAACGGCTATACCCGCTCGGGCGACATGGTGCGCGCCCAGCATGCGGTGAGCGAATTGCTGCTGCGGCTGGAACGGGTGCGCTTCGAGCCCTATGCCCTGTTGCCCAGCCTCGATGCCCATGCCGGCCAGGCCAGTACCGCCGATCCGCAGGCCCTGCGCCATGTGCGCAACCTGTGCGATTTCATCGCCGACAATTTCCTCGACGACATCGACAGCGCCGACATCGCGGCGGCCGCCGGCCTCCATCCCAAATATGCCATGAGCCTGTTCAAGAAATGCACGGGCATGACGCTGAACGACTATGTCAGCCTGCTGCGCCTGTCCTATGCGCAGGCGCGCCTGATCAGCGGTGACGGCAACATCCTGCGCGTGGCGATGGAGTCGGGCTTCGGCTCCCTCTCGGGCTTCAACAAGAGCTTCCGCAGGATCGCAGGCATGTCGCCCTCCGATTTCCGGCGCAGCGGACAGGGCGAGCGCCCCATACTCGCTCCCGTCGAACCGGGAGCGGCGCCTCAGGCGTGACGCTTCCCGCCGAAATTCGTCAATTCGCTTGAAATATTTGCCCTCTGTGGCGAAAAAATCACCTTTTCGTCACGATTGATATGCTACAGATCCACCATCTGAGCGCCGCTTTATTGCCCCGCCGGTTATAGATTTTCACATTTCCGAGTTTTCCATGCCCCGTCCCGTTGCCGGCGCGGCGCTGGAGCCTGCCGTGCGGCGGGAGCCCCAGCCGTCCTTTGCCGAGTTCGTTCTCGTGATTGCCCTGATGATGGGGCTCAGTTCCCTCTCCATCGACAATCTCCTGCCAGCCTTCTCCGCCGTGCGGTCGGAATTCGGCATTGCCGATGCCAACCGCATGCAACTGATCATCACCGCCTATATGGCGGGCTTTGCCATCATGCAGCTCGCCTGGGGGCCGATTTCCGATTCCATCGGCCGCCGCAAGGTGCTGATGATCGGCCTGGGCATCTATACTGCCGGCACGCTCCTGGCGATTTTCGCCCCCAGCTATGAGGTGCTGCTGGCAGCCCGAGCCATCCAGGGCCTCGGCGCCGGCTCGGCACGCGTGCTCTCCATCGCCATCGTACGTGACCGCTACGAGGGCCGCGAGATGGCACGGGTGATGTCGCTCACCTTGATGATCTTCATCATCGTGCCGGTGATCGCGCCGGCCACGGGCAGCGCCTTCCTGATGCTGGGCGACTGGCGCACCATCTTCATGAGCATGCTGGGCCTGGTGCTGGTGGTGGTGTTCTGGTTCGGCCTGCGCATGCCCGAGACGCTGCATCCCGAATATCGCCGGCCGCTGTCGCTGCCCGCCGTCGCCAGCGGCATGCGCCGGGTGGTGACCACGCGCGCCTCCTTCGCCAACATGCTGGCGATGGGGCTCGCCATGGGCTGCCTGATGACCTATCTCGGCTCGTCCCAGCAGATCTTCGAGACCGACATCTACAAGCTCGGCCCGCTCTTCCCGCTGGCCTTCGCACTGATCGCCATCTGCATGGGCCTGGCTTCCTTCGCCAATTCCCGGCTGGTGAGGCGGCTCGGCATGCACCGGCTGTCGCGCTTCGGCATGGTCGGCTTCTGGCTGATGGCGATGCTGCTGCTCGGCTTGGCCGTGCTGTTCCAGGGCCGGCCGCCGCTGATCTATTTCGGCATTGTCATGGGCGTGGCGCATTTCCTGCTCAGCCTGACCATGCCGAATTTCAACGCGCTGGCGATGGAACCGGTGGGCGATATCGCCGGCACCGCTTCCTCCTTCATCGGCTGCGTCACCACGCTGATGGGAGCGGTGATCGGCGCGGTGATCGGCGAAGCCTATGACGGCACCATCTTCCCGCTCGCCTGCGGCTATCTCGGCCTTTCCAGCCTGTGCATGCTGGTGCTGGTGTGGTCGAGCGAACGCGAGGCGGCGGTTCCCGACCCGGCAGCGACCCCGGCGCTGGTGGCGGGGGAGTGAGGAACAGGCCTATCGAGGGAGGTGCCATGCCGGCGTGATCCCCGGTGAGCTGACATTCGGGGCTTCAGGCGGCGCGGCGAGTGCCGCCTGGGCCTGCTGGATCTTCGCCATCACCATTGCAGCATCGGGGATCGCCTCGAACCGCGCCGGCTCGGGAGGGGGCGGGTCCTCATCCCGATCGAAATGACCGGGCCTGCCGTCCTGCGGCTTTTGGCGAAGCCAGCCCATGAGGTCGATCCAGACGCCGCCGATCCAAAAACCGCCGGCCAGCAAGGAGTTGAGGCCGCCATCCGGGCCGAAGGTGATGGTGCCCAGGCCGTCGCGTCTTTGCGTGAGGGCGATCTGCTGCAAGGTCCTGAGGTCGATCGACAGCACCTTGCGACTGAAGAAGCCACCGATGATCAGGGCGCGGTGCGAGGTCAGGCCATAGACCATGTCCCGGCGCACATAGGCATCGACAAAAAAGCGCCCGACCAGCAAATAGATGCCAAGCGTGGCAAAGATCGCCAAGGCGGCCATCTCCACCGGATTCATCGTCCTGCCGCGAGCGTCCCAGTAAGGCCTCAGGGCCATTCCGAGGAAGACAAGGCTGACGGGAATGGCGAGCCAGTCCGACTTCCTGAACATCAGACCTTCTTTCGGCTTGCCGGCCCACAGAAAATCTTCATTGCCCAGTAGCGGCGCCATTTCCTGGGGCATGGACGGTGACAACAGATCCGACATGCAGTCTTTCTCCGGTACCAGTCGATCCGCACTGGCTGGGGCGTCGCAGAGGAGGAAGTGGAGAGGAAATCAGGATTCCCCGCACGCAGGTTTGGGTCGTCAGCTCGCCCGAGAGATCGGGTTCAGCAAGGCTGCCTGCGCGTCACGAATGCATGCCATCACCTTCGCGGCATTGGGAATGCCCTCGAATTGCGGTGGAGGCGGGGGCGAGGTCTGGTTGCCAAATCGAAGGCGGCCCCAGGTGGCATTCGAGCCCGTGCCGAAGGTCAAGGTGCCCTTGTCATCACCAGCAAGGGAAAGCGACATTTCCGGCAAGGTCCGCAGTTCGAGCGACGTAACGGTGCGCTTGAGAAGTCCGCCGACGATGAGCACGCGCTCATTGGTGACGACGTAGGCCGTTTTCCCTCGTTCCCACGCATCCGCGAAGAAGCGTCCGGCGATCAGGTAGAGACCGACCAGCACGAAGGGAATGCCCCAGAGCCTGAAGAAGAACGGGGCGCCGGACATCACCGCGGTGGTTTCCCAAAAGATGGCGAATCCACCCCACATCAAGCTGAACGGGATGAAGGCTGCATCCGAACTGCGCAGCATCAGGCCCTGCTTGGGCCTTCCACTCCAGAGAATGCGTTCGCGATTGGTCAAGAGGCGGGAGATTTCAGGCGGCAGAGATTGGAATGACATGCGAAATGCCTAGGCCGCGATACTTGTACACTGTTGATTCTACGCCTTTCCGTAGCGGTTTCAACTGAAACCGGATCGAAGCTCGACCCCCGACTCCATGCGAATTTTGAGCAATGGCACGTTGCGGAGCGTCGTGGCAGCAGGCAAACCAGTGCAAACCTTCTGCTCATTATTTTGCGCCACACTGGCGGCATGAACGCTTCGCCGCCAATCCTCGTCGCTGCCTCCGACCTTGCCGCCGCCAAGGTGCAATGGCTTGCCTATCTCGCCGTCGAGCGGCGCATGAGCCCCAAGACGGTGGAAGCCTATGACCGCGACGTCACTACCTTCCTGCGTTTCCTGACCGGCCATTTCGGTGAGCCGCCGGGATTGGATGACATCGCCTCGCTTGCCCCCCGCGATGTCAGGGCCTTCCTGGCCGCGCGCCGGGCCGATGGGCTGAAGCCCCGCTCGCTGATGCGGGCGCTCGCGGCGACACGCGCTTTCGCCCGTTTCCTCGAACGCCAGGGCCATGGTGCCAGTGCGGCGCTGTCAGCCGTGCGCGGGCCCAAGCTGCCGCAGAGCCTGCCCAAGCCGCTCGCCCCGGAGGTCGCCCGCAAGGTGGCTTCTGCCGATACCCGCCTGGGCGAGGCGCGCGAACCCTGGATCCTGGCCCGCGATGCCGCCGTACTGGCGCTGTGCTACGGGGCGGGCCTGCGCATTTCCGAAGCGCTTGGCCTGACGCGCAAGGATGCGCCAGTCAGCGGGCGCGACAGTCTCACCGTCACGGGCAAGGGCAACAAGATGCGTTCGGTGCCGGTGATCGCGCCGGTCGCGCGGGCGGTGGAGGATTATCTGAAAATCCTGCCCTATCCGGGCGGGCCGGACGATCCGCTCTTCGTCGGTGCGCGGGGCGGCCCGTTGTCGCCGCGCATCATCCAATATGCCATGCAGCATCTGCGCGGTGCGCTCGGCCTGCCGGACAGCGCCACGCCCCATGCGCTGCGGCATTCCTTCGCCACCCATCTGCTCGGGCGCGGAGGGGATCTGCGTTCCATCCAGGAACTGCTCGGCCATGCCAGCCTGTCGACCACGCAGATCTACACCAAGGTCGATGCGACCGAATTGATGAGGGTCTACCAGTCGGCCCATCCTAGAGCACGAAGTTGAGAGTGGTGTGGAGAGGCCTTCCCCGCGATGCGGGGAAGGCAGCTTAGATTTCTTACAGCGCCGCTTCGACCATGATCTCGACATCGAGGCCGGGGCCGGCGAGCTTGGCTTCCACCGTGGCGCGGGCCGGGGCCTGGCCGGCAACCACCCAGGCGTCCCAGGCCTCGTTCATCTCGGCCCAGGTGCCGATGTCGGTGAGCCAGATATTGGCCTTGATCACCTTGGTCTTGTCGGTGCCGGCCTGCTTCAGGGTCTCATCGATCTGGGCGAGAATGTCGGCGGTCTGCTCCTTGACCGACTTGCCGACCGTGGTCTCGGCGACATAGCCGGACAGGTGGATCTTGTCGCCGTGGATGACGGCATCGCTCATGCGGTTGCCGGCGCCGATACGCTTCAGGGTCATGTCAGTCTCCAGGTTTGGTTGGGGTGGCGTTGTCCGGGGCCCTGATGCGTCGGCATCTTCGGGACCGTGGATTACTCGGCGCGCGGGGGACGCGACAGCAATTGCTTGATGGCCTGGTCGACGCTGGCCTTGCCAGCCACCAGACCGGCGACGGCGGTGGCGATCGGCATGTCGACATGTCTGTCCGCCGCCATGCGCGCCAGGATCGGGGCGGTCCAGACGCCTTCGGCCAGGCCGACATCGGCGATTGCCGTTTCCAGGCCGATGTCCTTGCCGAGTTCCTCGCCGAAGCGCCGGTTGCGGGAGCGAGACGAGGTGCCGGTAAGGATGAGATCGCCGAGGCCCGACAGGCCTGCCAGCGTTTCCGGGCGGGCGCCGAAGGCAAGGCCGAAGCGCGTGAGCTCGGCGAAGCTGCGGGCGAGGAGGGCCGCCACCGTGCTTTCGCCGAAGCCGCGGCCGGCGGCGATGCCGGCGGCGATGGCGAGCACGTTCTTGGCCGCTCCGCCGATCTCGACACCCCGCAGATCGTCCGTATGGTAGAGACGGAAGGTCGGGGAGCCGATGGCCTTGACCAGGCGTTCGCCGAGCGAGCGATCCGCACAGGCCAGCGTCAGGGCCGTCGGGTAGGCCTTGGCGATGTCGGCGGCGAAGCCCGGTCCGGAGAGCACGGCCGGGATGCAGCCCGGCAGGATCTCGGCGGCGACCTGCGAGACGAACTCACCACTCGAGCGCTCGATGCCCTTGGCGGCCAGGATGAGCGGGGTATTGGCCGAGACCATGCCGGCCAGCCGCCCGCAGACATCGCGCAGGGCCTGGGTCGGAACCGCCAGGATCAGGGCGTCGGCGCGCGCGGCCTCGGCAAGATCGGCGGTGGGGTGGATGGCTTCGGGCAGGGCAAGGCCGTCGAGCTTCGGCAGCCGGCGTGTCTCCGTCAGTGCAGCCATGGCCGCGGCATCGCGTCCCCACAGGCTGACATGACGGCCGGCGCGGGAGGTGGCGCAAGCAAGCGCAGCACCGAAAGCGCCGGCGCCGATGACCCCGATGCTTTTGAACCCGGAGCCGTTCAAGCCAGAAGCACTCAAGCTTTCGCTCCCTTGCCGACGCCGGCCTTGCCGAGGCCCTGCTTGCCCGCGCCCGGTGCATTTGGGTCGAGCGGCCAGCGGGCCCGCGGGCTCACGTCGAGGCCGTCGGTGATGCCGGCAGAGAGGCGCTCGGCGCCCGCCCAGGCGATCATGGCGCCATTGTCGGTGCACAAAGCGGCCGGCGGCATCACGATGCGCAGGCCCGTCTCCGCGCCGAGGCGCTGCAGGCCGCGACGGATGGCAAGATTGGCAGCTACGCCGCCTGCGATCACCAGGGCGCTGGGGGACTGCCCGGCGGTCTCGCGGAACCGCCTCAGGCCGACGCGCGTGCGGTCGACCACCATGTCCACCACCGCCGCCTGGAAGGAGGCGCAGAGGTCCCTGATATCCTTGGCGGCGAGCGGCGCCAGCCTTTCGGCTTCGAGCCGGACCGCCGTCTTCAGGCCCGACAGCGAGAAATTCGGATCCGGCCGCCCTTGCAGAGGGCGGGGAAAGGCGAAGCGGGCGGCGTCGCCGCTCATCGCCTGCGCCTCGACGGCGGGGCCGCCGGGATAGCCCAGGCCCAGCATCTTGGCGGTCTTGTCGAAGGCCTCGCCGATGGCATCGTCGATGGTGGTGCCGAGCCGGACATAGTCGCCGAGGCCGCGCACGGCCAGGAGCTGGGTGTGGCCGCCGGAGGCCAGCAGCAGGAGATAGGGGAAGGTAACCTGGTCGGTGAGGCGCGGCGTCAGCGCATGCGCCTCCAGATGGTTGACCGCGACCAGCGGCTTGCCGAGCGAAAGCGCCAGGGCCTTCGCGGTGGTGAGGCCGACGATCACCCCCCCGATCAGGCCGGGGCCCGCGGCCGCGGCGATGCCGTCGAGCTTGTCGAAGCGGACATCGGCCTCTTCCAGCGCCTGCTCGATGATGTGGTCGAGCACCTCGACATGGGCGCGCGCGGCGATTTCCGGCACCACTCCGCCATAGGCGGCGTGCTCGGCGATCTGCGACAGCACGACATTGGACAGGATCTCGCCCTCGCCGTCCTGATTGCGTGCGACGATGGCGGCGGAGGTTTCGTCGCAGGTGGTTTCGATGCCGAGAACGAGCATGGGGCGGGTGGGTACCTGGGCGCTTTGCGATAGACGGATCACCAACAATCGCAAAGACGTGTTGCAAGGGGAACCACAGCAAAGAAACGCTTGCGCCGAAACGCGCCTTTGCTTTTGGAGCTGATGGCACACCCTATAGCACGATCCGCTCGCCGGGATAGGGGCGAGGCCATTCCCGCCGAGCACGGGAGGCTCCCGTTTCAGCCGTGCCAGTGCGAGCAGCGGATCACCGAGCAGAAATTGCCGCGCTGGAAATGAGGCTCCTTGTCGGCGATCACGTCCGCCTTGACGTTGCCGAAGGTGGTCTGGGGCTTGTGCCGGATGCCGTCATAGAAGGCCTGGATGATGTCCTCCTTGAAATGCGGCGTGCGCGGATGGGCGCCGACCACGGCCTCGCGTTCGGCCTCGCCATATTGGTCATAGGTCAGGCCGAGCACGTCCATCTCGACGCCTGCCGTCACCAGGGCGACGACCGGGTGCATGTGCTCGGGAATGCCCGGCGTGGTGTGCAGTGCGATCGCCGCCCAGACGAGGTCGATGTCGGCAGGCGTGATGCCGCGGCTCGACAGGAAGTCGCGGGCGGCATTGGCGCCGTCGACCTCGAAGCGCTCGGTCGCGCTGCTATGGCCAGGCATCAGCCCGATGTCGTGGAACATGGCGCCGGCATAGAGGAGCTCGGGATCGAAGGTCAGCCCACGGCGCTTGCCGGCCAGGGCGCCGAAATAGAAGACCCGGCTGGAATGGTGGAACAGGAGCGGGGTTTCGGTGTCGCGGATGAAGGCAGTGATGTCCCGGCACAGGCAGCTGTCCGGTATTTCGATGCCTGAAATGGCGGTCATTTCGATATCTCCAGTGGATTTCACTGGCGCAGAGCCTAGGCTCGTCCTAGGTATGGCTTCAATCGGTGTATTACTCCGATTTCTGCCAAAACCGGTTGCAAGCGGACGCTGATGCCGGGAGTGCCCATGTCGGGAATGCTGATGTCTGGGAACGAGACCAAGACCATTGCGATACTGGCCCTGCAGGGCGTGCAGCTGCTCGACGTATCCGGGCCGATGGACGTCTTTGCCGAGGCCAACACGCAGGCTGGCCGGGAGGTCTATCGCCTCCTTGTCGCGTCCCGAAGCGAGGAGGCGATCCGCAGTTCCTCGGGCGCCCGCCTGCTGCCCGACATCGTGATCGGGGCGGATGGCGGCGAGCCCGTCGATACGCTTCTCGTTGCCGGCAGCCCCAACGCAGCGGTGACCGAACCCGATGCGGCCGTGCTCGCCTGGCTGAAGCGGGTGGCTGCCACGACGCGGCGCTATGGTTCAGTTTGCGCCGGAGCCTTCGTCTTGGCTGCTGCCGGGTTGCTGGCGGGCCGGCGGGTCGCCACCCATTGGGCCGTGGCGGATCGTCTGGCCCGGGCCTATCCCGACATTGCCGTGGACCCCGACGCCATCCATATCCGCGACGGGCGGCTGCGTACCGCGGCCGGCGTGACGGCCGGGCTCGACCTTGCACTGGCGCTGGTTGAGGAGGATCTGGGACGGGAAATCGCCATGCGCGTCGCCGCGCAACTGGTGATGTTCTTCAAGCGTCCCGGCGGCCAGATGCAGTTCAGCCGCCGTGAGGAAGCCCTTCCCGCAGGACGCTCGGCGCTGCAGGAGCTCCAGCGCTGGGTGGCCGCCAATCCTGCCGAGCGGCACAGCGTCGCCAGCATGGCCAGGCGCCTCAATCTGAGCCCACGTCATTTCGCCCGGGTCTTCGCCATGGAGGTCGGCGTGACGCCGGCGAGTTGGGTTGAGGCGTCCCGTATCTCCGTCGCCCGGCGCCTGCTCGAGACAGGTCAAAGCCCGCCCAAACAGGTGGCGGCGACGTGTGGATTCGCCAATGCCGACGTGCTGCGCCGGGCCTTCATGCGGCATGTCGGCGTCACGCCCGCCGATTATCGCAGGCGCTTCACGCCGGAGGATTGATCGACATCTTCGGCCTTGGCGGGGGAAAACGGCCGGCCGGGGTTTGCCTGGCTGCTGCCGGAAACGCTAAACGTTTCACCACTGCCGGATCATTGAGTCGGCGAGAAAGGGGGAAGCATGGGCGAACAATTCGACATGTTTCGGACCGAGGCGCTTCCGGAGAGGCGCCCACCGGCCACACGGGCCAAGCGTGCCCTTCCCGCACCGGCCCGCCAGCACGAGGCGCTCGACGAGGCTGCCCTGGTCAGCATGCTGGAGGCAACCGGCCGCTACCGCATCCTGCGCAAGCTGGAGCCGCGCTCCGTCATCCCGCGGGACAAGAGCCGGTTTCCGCGCCTGGCTGTCATCGTCGATACCGAGACCACCGGCCTCGATCATGAGAAGAACGAGATCATCGAGCTCGGCATGGTGGCGGTCACCTATGATCCGGCCGGCCAGGTCGGCGATGTCGTCGGCGTCTTCAATGCCCTGCGCCAGCCCGGGGAACCGATCCCGCCCGAGATCACCAGGCTGACCGGCATCACCGACGCCATGGTGGCCGGCAAGCATATCTCGCCGGCCGAAGTCGAGGCCTTCATCGAGCCCGCGGACCTGGTCATTGCGCATAATGCGCGGTTCGACCGTCCCTTCTGCGAACGCTTCGCGCCGGGGTTCTCGCCCAAGCCCTGGGCATGCTCGAATGTGGAGATCGCCTGGTCCGACCGTGGCTTCGAGGGTACCAAGCTCGGCTATCTCCTGGGACAATCGGGCTATTTCCACAACGGGCATCGCGCGGTCGACGATTGCCATGCGCTGCTGGAGGTGCTTGTCCGGCCGAGCGGACCGGGCAGGACCGCCCCCTTCGCCGAACTGCTGAAGGCATCGGAACGGGCCCGGATCAGGATCTCGGCGACCAACAGTCCCTTCGACATGAAGGATCGGCTCAAGGCGCGCGGCTATCGCTGGAACGACGGCAGCAATGGCCAGCCCAAGAGCTGGTGGACCGAAGTCGGCGAAGAGGACGCGGAGGCGGAGCTGAAATTCCTCCGCGCCGAGATCTATCAATGGCCGGAGGCCAGGCCCCTGACGCAGCGCCTGGCCGCGACGGATCGGTTCAAGGCCTAGCCGGGTGGACTTACCCCTCCGGCTGCCTGTCTTCGGAGCGTTCAGGCCGCCAGATTGTGCCGGAACCAGGATACGGCGCTGCCCACGATGGTATCGATCTCGCGGTGCTGGGGATGCCAGCCCAGCAATTCGGCAGCCCTGGTGGCGGCGGCGTAGAGGCTGGCGGGGTCGCCGGGCCGCCGCGGCTGGAAGCGGATGTCGAGCTTGCGGCCGGTGCAGCGCTGCACAGCCTCGAGAATCTCGATCACCGAGGTGCCGATGCCGGTGCCGAGATTGAAGGCGGAGCTTTCGCCGCCCGCCTTGAGATAGTCGATGGCCCGCACATGGGCATCGGCGATATCGGCGACATGCACATAGTCGCGGACGGCCGAACCGTCGGGCGTGGGATAGTCCCGGCCCAGCACGTTGAAGATGGGCCGATGGCTGAGGGCGGCCTGGATGGCGAGCGGGATGACATGAGTTTCCGGCTCATGGCGCTCGCCCAGTTCGCCGTCGAGATCGGCACCGGCGGCATTGAAATAGCGCATCGCCGCCCATTTCAAGCCATAGGCGGTGCCGTAGTCGGCCAGGGCATGCTCCACCGCCAGCTTGGTCGCGCCATAGGGGCTGATCGGATTGCGCGGTGCGCTCTCCAGGATCGGCAGGCAGGTGGGAATACCATAGGTCGCGCAGGTCGAGGACAGGATGAAGGTCTCGATCTCGTTCTGGCGTACCGCCTCGAGCAGGGTCAGCGAGCCCACGACGTTGTTGGAATAATATTTGGCGGGATCGGCGACGGATTCGCCCACCGTGGAACTGGCCGCGAAATGCATCACCGCTTCGGGCTTGTAGTGGGTGATCACCTTGTTGAGGAAGGCGCTGTTGCGGATGTCGCCGACTTCCAGCGGTCCCCATTTGACCGCATCGGCATGGCCCAGGGAGAGATTGTCGACGACGACGGGGTCATAACCTGCCAGGGCCAGGGCCTTGCAGGCGTGGCTGCCGATGTAGCCGGCGCCACCAGTTACCAGAACACGAGTCATGTTGGTTCCCATACTTGCAGGGCTCAATCGGCCCGGTCCCGCGTATCGGGACTTCTCACCGCGATTGGCCTGTCAGGTGCGTCACTGCTGTTAACCAAGATGTAACCCCAGATTGCGGGCGCGACTAGCTGGGAATGAGCGGTATTGCCGCACCGAAAGGATAGGGGGCTCACGCGTCGGCCCCCCTCCCAAAAGATTGAGCCACCCGCCCATTTCGGTGGCGGCGCCGGCGCCGGCCTCCCAACGAGCGGGGCGGCGGGTCTTCCCGCAGATCGCGGGGAATATGGAATCGCAGGGCGCCTTTAGCCGTAAACGGCCGCCCGGAGGGCATCGGGATAGGCACCGCCGACACCCGCGACCGCCGTGTTGGTGAACATGACCACCGAAAGCTTGCGTGCGGGATCCACGAACCAGCTGTGACCATAGACGCCGCCCCATTGCCAGCATCCGGGCGAGCCGGGCATGCCGGCAAGGGCGGGATCGCGCAGGATCGACCAGCCGAGGCTGAAGCCGCAGCCGGGGTCCTCGATGGCGAGAGCGGCGACCGCATCCTCGCTCAGGAGGCGCTGGCTTTCCGGGGAGAGAATCGGCGCCCCACCGCTGCGGACCGCTTCGAGAAAGGTGAGGAAGTCGCCGGCAGTGCCCACCATGCCGGCGCCGCCGGAGGGGAAGGACGTGGGGTCGAAAGCCCGCTGCGGCGCGAAGGTGAGCCACCAGCCATTGTGGCATACACGCTGGATCTCGCCCATGCGCACCGGGCGGGGCACGCCATCGGCATAGGCGGTCGCCAGGCGGTGGGGCTTGCTGGCCACGAATTCGGTGTCGGCCATGCCGAGCGGCCCGGTGACGCGTTCGGCCACGATCTCGGGCAGGCTCTTGCCGGCGGCCTTCTCCATCAGCCCGCCCAGCACGTCGATCGCCACCGAGTAGCGCCAGGCGCTGCCGGGCGCGAAGGCCAATGGTTGGGCCGCGATCTTGTCGAGATTCTCCGCCATGCCGCGGCCGAGCCGGTCGAGACCGCTGGAGATGTCGGCGTCGTCGCCGTAGTCATAGCCCAGGCCGGCCGTGTGGCTGAGGAGATGACGCACGGTGATCACCGGCTCGCTGCCATCGGGGAGCCTGGGGCGGAACGTCGGAAGGTGACGGGTCACGGGGTCGTCGAGGCCGAGTTGCCCGGCCTCGATCAGCGCCAGCGCGGCGGCGGCCACCATCGGCTTGGTCACCGAGGCGAGGCGGAAGATGGTGTCCCCGGCCATCGGCACGCCGGCTTCGCGATCGGCGTGGCCAGCGGCACGGCGATAGACGATCTCGCCCGCCTCGGCCACCAGCACCACGGCGCCGACGATGCGTTCCTCGGCGATGGCGGCGTCGATCACGGCATCGAGGCGCTCCATACGGGCTTGGCTGATGGCGGGGGAAGGCTGGCCGTGCATGGGGAAGCTCCGAAGCGGGATGGTGCCGGACAATCGGCAACAAACCCGCTTCTTTCAAGCCCCTTTCCGGGGGCACCCCGTGGTGGTCACTTGCCGGCCTGGTCGCTCCAATTGGCGTTCTCGCTCTTGCCATCGAGGAAGGGCAGGGCGGCAGCCGTGAGTTGCGGCGACAGGAAGATGTCGTAATGGGTCAGGCCCGGCAGGATGGCGAGGCGGTTCCTGGCCATGTGCTCGCGCTGCCAGCCGGCATCGCGCAGGCCACCGCCGAGGAGCTGGTAGAACTTGACCACGTGCTCGGGCCGATACATGTCGCTGTCGCCGAAGATCAGCATCACCGGCATGGTCAGCTTCGGCACGTCGGACGACCAGTCATAGGGCTTGCGCATCAGCGCGCCCATGGCGTCGAGCAGGCGCGGGAATTCGGCCGGATCGGGCGCGACCTTGACATAGGACTGGTACATCGGCGTGGCCTTCATCATCTCGGCCATGCCGGCGCCGACCTGGGCCTGCATCGGCAGCATTTCGGGATAGAAGCCGTCCTGGGCGAAGCCCGCCGAGACCAGCACGAGCCGGCGCACCTTGTCGGGATGCTGGGCTGCGAGCTGGAAGGCGACGCCGCCGCCCATGGAGTAGCCGAACACGTCGACCTGGCCATAGCCGAGCTTGGCGAGGATCTGGCCCATATCGTCGCCCATGGCCTTGAGGTCGATCGGGCGCGTGCCGAGCGGCGTGCGACCATGGCCCTGGAGATCGACGGCGATGATCTGGCGGTGAGCTGTGAATACCGGCATGACGGGCTGGAACATGTCGATCGAGCCGAGGCCGCCATGCAGCAGGAGGAGCGGTTCGCCGCTGCCGCGGATCTCGTAGTAATAGTTCACGCCGCCGGCCTCGACATGGCCGCTCTTCACCGGTGCCTGTTCGGTCGTCGTCTCAGTTGCCGCCACGGCGCCCGCTATGGCGGCCAGGCTGCCGGCACCGACCACAAGGGCAACCAGCAGGGATTTCAGGATGGAGGCTTTCGGCATGGTTCGTCACTCCTGTCTCGACGGATGGGGTCGATGGTTTCCGATTTTTCGCCGCGCGAGCCGTTCTGCGCTCGTGGGGTGTCGGGCAGAGGACGCCGGCAGGCGGGTCTGTCCGACATCGGACGAATGATTTTTTACGCGGAGCGGCTGGCCGGCCGGGGGAGGAATCAAGGAGTGAGTCGATTTGAGACGGACTGTGGCGATTTTGCTCTATCGAAGGAGCGACAAGCGGTGTTATAAATCCGTACAAGATGCTAACTGTATGGCTCTGTTGAATTTTTTGTTTCCGATCCGGTTAAGTGAAATAGCCGGCTCGAAGCAAGGCGAGCGGCTTGGTCAAGACCAAAATTCGTGTGATGCAGGTCGCTGACGCAGGCCGTGTTTCACGTTGATCTCACGCCGAACGCAGACAGTGCCGCGGGGACGCGCCTGGGCCGGGGAACAAGGTAGGTCGACATGATGGATGATATCGATGACCTCGAGGGCAAGAGTGGAGCGATCGAAGCACCGGTGCTGACTAGCCTGCTGCGCCTCGCCTCACCCCCTAGCGGTCGTTTCGTGCTCGCCGAGTTCCATTTCGACGGGGACGCCGTCCTGAAGGTGCCCCTCTCGCCTGAAGCCGCCGAGGCCCTGCACACCGCACTCGGCCTCTGGCTTGCCACCACCGGCGGCTCTCCCCCGGTACGGCACTAGCGGAATCACCGTTGCAGCTTCTTCCGGATGTCGACGCGCCGAGCGATGTCCAGGGCATAACGCCCACCGTCATGCAGGCTTTGTGATCTTCCTCCATAAGGTCGCCTTTGACTCCCCCAACCTCCGGCGCTAAGCAGCCGCGAGCTGTTTGGGAAAAATATCGATCGTGTCCATTCTGTTGCGCCTCGGCACGCGAGGCAGTCCGCTTGCATTGGCGCAGGCCCGGCAGACGCAGGCCCTGCTGGCCGGTCTCCTGGAGATCGCGCCCGAGCGTATCGAGATCCGGGTGATCAAGACCTCCGGCGACATGATCCGCGACCGGCCTTTGTCGGAAGTGGGCGGCAAGGGGCTGTTCACCAAGGAGATCGAGCGGGCTCTGGAAGACGGCGAGGTCGATATCGGTGTGCACTCGTCCAAGGACATGCCGACGATATTGCCCGATGGCCTCATGCTGGCGGGCTTCCTGGAGCGTGAGGATGTCCGGGATGCCCTGATCGCGCCCGGCATCGCCTCCTTCGCGGAGCTGCCGCAAGGCGCCGTGGTCGGCACGGCGGCGCTGCGGCGCCAGGCCCAGGTCAAGCATCTCAGGCCCGACCTCCAGACCGTACTGTTCCGCGGCAATGTCGAGACGCGCCTGCGCAAGCTTGCCGAAGGGCAGGCCGATGCCACGCTGCTGGCCGTGGCCGGCCTGAAGCGGCTCGGCCTCATTGCCCATGCCAGCGCCATCCTGTCGGAAGAAGATTTCCTGCCGGCCGTCGGCCAGGGCGCGATCTGCCTGGAAACCCGGGCTGACGATGGCGAGACCATTCGCCATGTCGCCGGTATCGACCACCGCGATACCCACCTTGCCGTGACGCTGGAGCGGGCCTTCCTCGCCGTGCTGGACGGCTCCTGCCGCACGCCGATCGCCGGCCACGCGGTGGTGGAGGGGGATGCCATCCGCTTTCGCGGCCTCATCCTCAAGCCGGATGGCAGCCAGGTGCACGAGGCCCGTCGCAGCGGTAGCGTCGCCGATGCGGAAGCGCTGGGGCGTTCGGCTGGCGAGGAGCTGCGTGCATTAGGCGGCGAAGGATTCTTTGCCGGCTGATTGCCGGAATGCCCCCTTGCCGCGCAGACCGCGCGACCGGCGGCTTTTCGGCGGAGGGATGATCATGGCGCGCATACTCGTCACCCGGCCGATCGAGGAGGCAAGGCAGACGGCGCAGGCGCTTGCGCTTCTGGGCCATGAGCCGGTGATCGAGCCGATGCTGGAGATCGTGTTCGGCGGCGATGCGCTGCCGGCCGGGCGCTTCGATGCGCTCATCGTCACCAGCGGCAACGCCCTGGCGGCCCTTTACGAGAGGCCGGAGTTCCATGGCCTGACCGCCACGCCGCTGATCGCGGTCGGTCGCCGTACCGGGGCCGTCGCCCGCGCCATGGGCTTTGAGGATGTCGAGACCTTCGGGCGCGATGTCGCCAGCCTGATTTCCCATGTCCGGCAGGCCTGGCGCGAACCGCACCGGGCTCTCTATTTGGCCGGGGCCGACCGCACCGGTGATCTCGTCGGGGCCCTGGGGGGAATGGGGCACCGCATCGAACTCGCCGTCGTCTATACTGCGCACCAGGCGGCGCGATTCCGGCCCGAGATCGCGGCTGCGCTGGCCCAGGGCAAGCTCGATGGCGTGCTGCATTACTCCGCGCGGACGGCCGAGGCCTTCATCGCCTGCGCCGGTGGCGCCGAGGCCGTGGCGCGCCTGCCGGTGCGGCATCTGTGCCTGTCGCGCAAGGTGGCCGAAGTGATATCGGCCACCGGTGCCGCCGAGGTCGCCTTTCCGGCGCGCCCGGAGGAGGATGCGCTGCTGGCGTTGATCTGAGCGCTTCCCCGGCTCGCGCGTTGGAGCAAGCTGCGATCAGCGGCCCTGGCTCGAATGCAGGTGTTCGGGCAGGATTTCCGGCGGAATCGGGCTTTCGAAGGGCCGGCCACCGGTGCGCCGCTTGAGTTCGGCCTTCGCCCTGGCGATCAGGTCTGGCTTGCTCAAGCAGTCGGCGGCCGTGCTGGCAAGCGCCTTCGCGGCCGCGACCATGCCCTTGTGGGCCGCCGGCTCCAGGCCTTGCGTCACCAATTGCCAGCTGTGGAAAGGAGTGCCGATCGCAAAGCAGGCGGTGTGGCACTGTACCGTCGGCGCAATCCAGCTGACATCGCCGACATCCGTGCTGCCCATCTGCACGCTGGCATGCCTGGCCATGGGCAGGATGCCTTCGTGCAGGCTGTGGGCGGCCAGGGCGGGATCGTGCGAGGCCACGCTGGCGGCGATGTCCTCGTCCGACAGGCTGACCCGGCGCAGCCGGTCGGCGAAGTCGCGGTCATCGCCGTCGAAAGCCGGGGCGCCGATGCGAACCATGTTGTCGTGCATGGCTTCGAGCAGGGTCTCGTTGGGCACGAGATTGAGCCCGGCATCGGTCACCTGGTAACTGGCTTGCGTCTCCGTCATCAGGGCGGCGCCCTCGGCCGCCTTCCTGACGCGCTCGAACAGGCGCTTGGTCTCGGCGATATCGGGAGAGCGCACCAGATAGAGCACTTCGGCATTGGCCTGCACGACATTGGGCGCGATGCCGCCGCTGTTGGTGACGGCGTAATGGATGCGCGCTTCTGCCGGCATATGCTCGCGCATATAGTTGACGGCGATGTTCATCAGTTCCACCGCGTCCAGCGCCGAGCGGCCGAGATGGGGGCTGGCCGCCGCATGCGAGGCGCGGCCGGCGAAGCGGAAATAGCACTGGATGAAGGCGAGGCTGGAAGCGGCCACCACCTCGTTGACGACATTCGGGTGCCAGCAGAAGGCGACGTCGACATCGTCGAACACGCCGGCTCGTGCCATGAAGCTCTTGCCCGAGCCGCTCTCCTCGGCCGGGCAGCCATAATAGCGCACGCGGCCCTCGATGCCTGCCGCGGCCAGTGCGTCCTTCAAGGCTACCGCGGCCAGGGCCGCGCCGGCGCCGAGGAGGTTGTGGCCGCAGCCATGGCCGGGACCACCGCGCTGCAGCGGCTCGGCCTTTTCGATGCCCTTGGCCTGCGAGAGATCGGGCAGGGCATCATATTCGCCCAGAAAGGCCAGCACCGGCCCGCCTTCGCCATATTCGGCCATGAAGGCGGTCTCGATGCCGCCCGCCTTGCGCGCGATGCGGAAGCCCTCGGCCGCCAGGGCGGCGACATGCTCCTCGCAGGACCGATACTCCTCGAAAGCAAGCTCGGGCATATGCCAGATGCGGTCGCTCAAGGCGCAGAAGGATTGCGCCTTGGCGTCGACACGCTCGATGATGTGCTGGAGCGTCAGACGGTCATTCTGCGTCATCTCTGCGCTTCTTCCCTGTCGAGGCGGTTGAGCCGCCAATTGTCTTCGATGGCCGCGATTCCGGCTGCCGCAGGCTAGAGGCTGTTATGGACCATGGACAGGGTTTTGACATGAGCGATTTTGGCCGAGGAGAAGGCGTTTGGCGTTCGCTCCCTACGCCGGTCGCTGTCCAGCGCACTTCGGTTCGGGCAAATTGGCTTGTCGGGTTTTCATGCTATAGGCTGGGCCTGTTGGGGGTCTCCATGGGGGTCGCATGGCACGGGAAGACAGCACGCAAGGCAGGCCAAAAAAGCAGAAAAGCGCAGGCCTCGGTCCCGCGACGTTGGATTTGAACGCCACGGAAGTCGTCGAATCGCCCGCAGCGTCGACAGCGCCGCCGACGCAGGCCACCGGCGAGGAAGCATCCGCCTCCAGCCCCGAATCTGCCGCCGAGGCACAGCCCGCCACCGGCGAGACGCCGAAGATCGAGGACACAGCTCCCGCCGCCGCGGCGGAGGCCGGGGAGACGGCGAACCCGTCCATCTGGGCGCAGCCATCGGCCGATGGCGAAAAGGCCAGCGGCGATACGCCGCGCACCGAGGCAGTCGCCGAACCGGAGGCTTCCGCTCCTCCGCCCCGCCCCGATCCCGAATTCACGCCTCCGCCTCCTCGCCCGCCGCCCCGGTCGGGCTTGTCGACCCTCGCTGCGGCGCTGGCCGGCGGCATCGCCGGTGGCGTGCTGGTGCTGCTGGCTGGCGCCCTTGGCCTCGTCCCGCTCGGCAAGGGCGGCGGCGATGACGGGCTGGCTTCCCGGCTCGCGATGGCCGAGCAGGAAGCCGCCAGCGCCAAGAAGACCACGGATGGGGTCCTCGACCGCCTCACGGCCCTCGAAACCGGCGTCAAGACGACGCAGGAAGCAGCGAACAATGCCCTCACTCTCGCAGGCGAAGCCCAGAAGGCTGCGAGCGCCGCCGGCTCGTCGGCACCGGCAGCTCCCTCGGCCGGTCCCGACATTTCCGGCCTGACCGAGCGCCTCGCCAAGGCCGAAGGCGAGCTTGCCACGCTCGGCGACGGCCTGCGCCAGGTCGGCACTGCCGCCAACGGCCTCTCGCAGGAGGTCGCGCAGGTCAAGCAGACGGTGAGCGCGACTCCGGACAAGGCGGCCGCCTATGCCGTCGCGCTCGGCCAGGTCAGCGAAGCCATCCGCAGCGGCAAGCCCTTCGCCACCGAATTGCAGACGGCCACCGGTCTCGGTGGTGATGCCGGAGCCCTGGCACCGCTGGCGAGCCTCGCCGCGGCGGGTGTGCCGTCGGTCGAGGCCCTGGCCACCAGCTATGACGCGCTGAAGCCGAAGATCGAGGCCGCGCTCACGCCCAAGCCCGAGCCCCTGTCGTCCGATGCGAGCGTGATGGATCGTATCACCGCCAGCCTCGGCAACATCGTCACGGTTACGCGCGAAGGCGAGGGCGGGGACGGCGATCCGGTCGCCTCGGCCGAAAAGGTCTCGAAGGCCTTGCACAACGGCGACCTGACGGGGGCCATCGCGGCCTTCAGGGCGATGCCGGAGGCGGGCCAGCAGGCCGGCGCCGCCTGGCTCACCCAGGCCACGGGAGCCGCCGAAGCCCTGGCCTTGATCAAGGCACAGACCGGCGCCGCCCTGCAGAAATTCTCTCAACCGTGAGGCGTCGATGATCCGGGCTCTCGTCACCGTTCTCGTTCTCGCTCTCGCGGCCTACGGGCTCTATCTGCTGGCCGGCCGGCCGGGCGAGGTCGCCCTGACCGTCGGGCTGACAACCTATAAGGTGAAGCTGGTCTGGGCCGCCGTCGCCGTGCTGGTGCTGGTCGGCGTCCTGATGGCCGTTATCGGTTTCCTGCGCTGGCTTCTGCGTTCGCCCGCCAATGTCGCCGGCTTCTTCCGCACCCGCCGCCGCTCCAAGGGCTTCAATGCGGTGACGCAGGGCATGATCGCCGTTGGGTCCGGCGATGTCCGCCGCGCCCAGCGCCAGGCCTCCGATGCCGAGCGTATCCTCGGTTCCGAGCCGCTGGCCCTGCTCCTGCGGGCGCAGGCCTCTCAGCTTTCGGGTGATCGCGCCGGCGCCGAAGCCGCCTTCCGGGCCATGCTCTCGGAAGCGGAGACCAAGCCGCTCGGCCTGCGCGGCCTGTTCGTCGAGGCCCGGCGCCGCGGCGATGCCCATGCCGCCCGCCGGCTCGCCGCCGAGGCGGTGAAGACCTCGCCGACCCTGCCCTGGGCCGGTACGGCCCTGCTCGAATTCCAGTCGATCGAGAAGGATTGGAGCGGCGCGCTCTCGACCCTGGCCCGCAACGCCAATCATCGCCTGGTCGACAAGGAGACGGCCAAGCGTCATCGCGCCGTGCTGCTCACCGCCCAGGCAATCGAGCAGGCCGAGCGCGACCGCGCCGGCGCCAAGGCCAGCGTGCTCGAGGCTCTCAAGCTGGCGCCGGGCCTGGTGCCTGCCGCCGTGCTGGCAGCCAAGCTGCTCTCGGAGGGCAACGATATCCGCAAGGCTTCCAAGGTACTGGAGACAGCCTGGCGCCTGTCCCCACATCCCGACATCGCCGAAGCCTATACCAATGTCCGGCTCGGCGATTCCGCTCGCGACCGCTATGCCCGCGTCCAGACCCTCGCCGCCCAGATGGCCGGCAATCCGGAGGCGGCGATTGCACTGGCCCGGGCCGCCCTTTCCGCCCGCGATTTCGCGGTTGCCCGCTCGGCGCTGGCGCCCCTGCTGGCATCGGGCGCCACCGAGCGCGTCTGCCTGTTGATGGCCGACATCGAGGAAGCCGAACACGGCGCCACCGGCAAGGTGCGCGAATGGCTGTCGCGGGCCGTACGAGCCCCGCGCGATCCGGTCTGGACCGCTGATGGCATGGTCTCGGACGTCTGGCTGCCGGTCTCGCCCGTCACCGGCCGGATCGATGCCTTCGAGTGGAAGACGCCGGTCGAACGCCTGGGCGCACCGGTGGTCTCCTATGCCGACGACGTTCTGGCCGATGTCGACGAACCCGAGCAGCCCAAGCTGGCCGAGACGCGTACCAAGCCGGTCGAGCCGGCTTTGCCGATGGTGGAGAGGCTGGTGGAACCGGCCGCCGAAGTGCCGCCGGTACCCGTCGAGCCCGCCAAGGTCGAACCGGGGAAGGTCGAGCCTGCCAAGATCGAAGTCCTGGCGCCCGAGCCTGCCAAGCCCGAACCGTTGAAGCCGCCGCCGCGCCGTCCGCCGCCGCCCATGCCCGTGGTGCCGTCCCATCCGGTGCCGGACGATCCGGGCACGGGGGAGGAAGAGCCGAGCCGGGTGGTGCGTTTCCCGATCAACGGCTGATAGCGGGAACTATCGGCATCTTTGAAATCGGGCAGTGCAATGCGCGGGCGCACGGACAGCGCGCCCGCAATCTCGTAGAGTATCCCGAGCTGCGCATCGTCGTCCGGAGGGCCGCATGAGACGTCATTTCCCGACGCGTGTTCTGTCGGCACCGGTGGCCCTTGCCCTGATGGCGGGCATGGCGTCTCCCGCCCTGGCGGCCGGCTCTGCGCCCGACGAAGCCTTCCAGCGCCAGGTTTTCGGCCGCGTCATCGGCAAGAACAGGATCCATGCCTGCTATCGGCGGACCTATGACGTGGCGCATCTGGGCAGCCATCCGCAGCAGAATGTGCGCACCATGACCCTGTTGGTCACGGGCTCGGCGGAAGAGGGGGCTGACCCCGGTTATACGCTCGGGCTGGGCGTCACCTTCCGCAAGGCCGGCACGCATTTCGAGACGTTCGGGGGCTGTGGCGCGATCGGCTCCGCCACGTCGCCGGCGGCCAAGGCGAATGTGGCCCATTGCAGCGTCGATTGCGACGGTGGTGCCATTGACATCAGGCTCAAGAACGACAAATCCGTCCTCGTCGCCATTCCCGACGGCGCGCGCATCTGGAAGGCCGGCAGCGACAGCGAGGACAGCGACGAGCGCAAGCGCTTCGGCGCGGACGACAAGCTGTTCCGGCTCGACCGCACCGCGCTGACCGATTGCCTTTCCCTGGTCGGGGACGAGGACGAGAAGGCGATGCTGCGCCGGGGCCAGTGAGCCGCTTCGACGAAAGGGAGCGCGGACATCCTGTCCGCCTATCCCTGACCCAAACACAGTTGTTGAGGAAAGGGAGGGCGGACTGGAAGTCCGCGCTTCGCAGGAGGTCCCGATGGATCGCAGAACCGCCGTGAGGGCCATGCTGGCAAGCGGTCCGGCCATTCTGGTTGCCGGCGCCGGCGGTTCGTTTGCAGCAGAGGCCAAGCCGGTGCCGCGCATCGCCTATCATCTCGCCGATCTGGAGAAGGCCGGCTTCGTGCTCGGCAATCTGCGCAACCATGTCGACGGCATGGGCGGTCCCGATGGCGTGAAACTGGCCGTGGTGGTGCACGGCCCGGCCCTGCGTGCCTTCCGGGCCGATGGCGGCAACGAGGATTTCAAGGCACGTTTCAGCCGGCTCGTGCAGGAGGGCGTTGCCTTCCATGCCTGCCGGCACACTATGGACGGCATGAAGCTCGGCCTTCCCGACCTGCTGCCCGGTTTCGCGGTGGCGGAGAAGGGCGGGGTGGTGCTGCTGGCCGAACTCCAAGGCGAGGGCTGGCTCTATTTGCGGCCATAGTCGCGGCGGCTGATCCCAGACCGCCTTGCGTCCTTGCCATGCGGCAGATGCCTGGGCGTCGTCACCCCATCCTCTCTGACCAGCCACAAGCTGACGCATGTCCTCTTGACGCTTTCGGCAAACTGCCGGATGCAACCGGGAGACGATGTCGAGGCCGCGATGGAAACCTTCGAGTGGATCATTCTGCTGTTGCTGGGCGCTGCCCTGCTGTCGACCCTCGCCCGGCGCCTCGGCGCGCCCTATCCGACCTTCCTCGCCATTGGCGGTGCCTGCCTCGCTTTCGTGCCCAACAGCCCGGAATGGACGCTGGATCCGCACCTGGCCCTCACCCTGTTCGTCGCGCCCGTGCTGCTAGACGCTGCCTATGACACCTCACTGCGGGACCTGCGCGACAACTGGGTGCCGGTTGCCAATCTGGTGATCGTCGCCGTCGGTGTCACCACGGTCGCCGTCGCCCTGCTCGCGCGCTGGCTGGTGCCCGGCATGCCCTGGGCGGCGGCGATCGCACTCGGTGCCATCGTGGCCCCGCCGGATGCGGCCGCCGCCACGGCGATCGTCCGACAGGTCAAGCTGCCGCATCGTCTGACCAAGATCATCGAGGGCGAGAGCCTGCTCAACGATGCCAGCGCCCTCCTGATCTATCGCCTCGCCGTGATCGCTATGGTCTCCGGCGGCTTCTCGCTCGGCGGCATCGGCCCGGCCTTCTTCGTCACGGTGTTCGGCTCGGTCGCCGCGGGCATCGCCATGGGACTGGCCTTTCCCTATGTGATCGGGCGGTTCGACGATGCTCCGACCGCCCTGATCGTGCAGTTCGCCACCACTTTCGGCGTCTGGATGCTGGCGGAAGCGGTGGGGCTGTCCGGCATCCTCACCATCGTCTGCTACGCCATGACCATCGCGCGCCGGCGCGACGCCCCCATGCCGGCGCGGCTGCGCGTGCCCGTCTACGCGGTATGGGAGACGGTGGTGTTCATGCTGAACGCCTTCGCCTTCGTGCTGATCGGCCTGCAACTGCGCCCGATCTGGGAGCGGCTCGACATGGGGCTGCGCCTGCAATATTGCGCCGTCGCCCTGGCCGTGCTGGTCACGGTCATCGTGGTGCGCTTCCTCTGGGTGATGACCTACAACACTGCCGTCCGTTTCAAGATTTCCCGCTATGGTTTCCACCCGCCGCGGCCGATGGCACGGCCGACGGCGCGCGGCGGCATCGTCATCTCCTGGGCCGGCATGCGCGGCATCGTCACCCTCGCCGCCGCCTTCGCCCTGCCGGAGCACCTGGCGGACGGCACGCCGTTTCCCTATCGCGACCTCATCCTGTTCACCGCCTTCTGCGTGGTGTTCGGCACGCTCGTCCTGCAGGGCCTGACGCTCAAGCCGCTGATCCGCTGGATGAATCTGCGCGATGGCGATCCCGTCGGCCAGGAGGTGAAATGGGCCCGCACCGAGGCCTATCGCGCCGCCATCGAGGCGATCAAGGACGACGACTCCAAGCATGCCAGGCTGCTGTGCAAGGAATATGGGGCGGTGGTGGAGCTGAGCGAGGCGAGCCCGCTGCAGGGCGAGATCGGGGATCTGCCCGGCAATCCGCTCAGGCGGCAGGCGATCGCCGCCGCGCGTCTCAAGGCGAACGAACTGCGCCGCGAAGGAGCGATCGGCGACGATGCCTATTACGTGCTGGAGGAAGAGTTCGACTGGGCCGATCTCAGCGCCGGCGCGGCACGGAGCGCGTGAAGGGCCGCGACAACGAGGTGGAGAGAAGTGCGATCCGGAGAAATCGCATTTTGTCCTAGAGCAAAGCGCGTTTACACGGAAAACGCTTGTTTGCTCTCGCTCTTTGGTTCGACGCGTCTTTGCGATTCGAGATGATTCCGTCTAATCGCAAAACGCTCTAGCGCGCCGCCTTCGTCGCCTGATAGAGCCGGCGGAAGGCCGACACCTTTTCGGCATAGGCCTGCGTCAGCTCGGGTCGCGGCTCGGCGACGTCCAGGATCGGCGGCTTGGTGGCAATGGCGGTGATCGGCTCGCCGCTGGCTGCGGCGCGTGCCAGGCGGGCGGCACCGAAGGCCGGTCCCTTTTCGCCGCCGCGATAGCGCTTCAGCCTGAGGCCGAGCACATCGGCGAGGATCTGCACCCACAAGGCGCTGCGGGCGCCACCACCGATCACGGCCGCTTCGCTGAGCTCAGTACCGGCTTCGGCGAGGCAGGCCGCCGCATCGGCGAAGGAATAGGCGACGCCTTCCAGCACGGCGCGGATCAGGTCGGCCTTGCCGGTGCCGCCGGTCATGCCCGTGAACAGGCCGGTCGCCTCCGGATCGTTATGCGGGGTGCGCTCGCCGGCGAGATAGGGCAGGAACATCACACGGCCCGGGCCGGAGGGCTGGGCGGCGACGTCGGCCAGCAGCTTCTCGATCGGCTCGCCCACCAGTCCCGCGGCCCAGGCGAGGCAGGAGGCACCGTTGAGCAGGGCGGCCATCTGCACCCAATGGCCGGGCACGGCATGACAGAACGTATGCAGGAACTTGTCGGGCAGCGGTCGATAGTCGGTTCCGGGCACGAAGAACTGGCCGGAGGTGCCGATCGAGAGGAAGGCACCGTCGGCAATGGTGCCGATGCCGATCGCTCCCGCCATGGCGTCGCCCGCGCCGCCGGCCACCGGGATGCCGGGCTTGAAGCCGAGCCGATTGGCCAGCGCCGGGCGCAGCCGGCCGGAGATTTCGGTGCCTTCGATCAGGCGCGGCACCTGGCTGCGCTCGACGCCGGTTGCCGCCAGCGCCGCATCGGACCAGTCGCGCCGGGCCTGGTCGAGCCACCAGCTTCCCGCCGCGTCCGACATTTCGCTGACATGCTCGCCGGTCAGCCACAGGCGCACGAAATCCTTGGGCAGCAGCACCCGCTTCAGACGGGCGCGCAGCGCCGGCTGGTGGCGGGCGAGCCACAGCAATTTGGGTGCGGTGAAGCCGGGGGCGGCCGGTACGCCGAGTTGCCAGGCGAGTTCGGGATGCTCGCGGTTGAGCTCGGCGGCCTCTGCCGCGGCGCGTCCGTCGTTCCACAGCATCACCGGGCCGAGCGGCCGGTCCTCGGCATCGAGGCAGACGGAGCCGTGCATCTGGCCGGACAGGCCAATACCCTCCACGCCGGCCAGCAGAGCGGGCTGCTCGGCCCGCCAGCGCGTCAGGATGGCTTCGATCGCGGCGATCCAGTCATCGGCGTTCTGCTCGCTGAGGCCTGGCCCGGGCCGCGACAGGGAGAGAGGCTGCTCGCTCTCGGCCAGCACGGTCTCGTATTCGTCGACGATGACGGCCTTGACGGCCGAGGTTCCGATATCGAGGCCGAGATAGAGCATGGCGATCATCTCAATCTGGTGGGGGCCGCAAGCGGCGCCGAAACAAAGGGTCGTTTGCGCCTTTGCCCGTATCGCGCCGGCGATGCAAGGGGGAAGATTGGGGCGCTGCCCCGGCCGGCATCAGTCGGGCCGGATCACCGCGTCGCGCGGCGCGATCGTCGTGCCGGTGGAATCGGGGATGAAGTCCATGCGGACATCGACCTTGCGGTTGCAGCCGCTCAGCGTCCAGGTTTCGGACCAGGGCGCCTTGAGGCCCCCGCCCGTTCCAGGCGGGGGACTCGAAGCCGGAGCCTTGGTATCGATGACCAGAAAATTCTTGCAGTCGGCCACGGCACGCGTGGCGCCGAGATTGGCATAGAGCAGCGCGTCTCGCTGGAGCAGCGGATCGGCGAGCGTGGTGCCGGGCAAGGCGGCACCGGCCTGGGGCTTGCCGTCGGCTGCCACCGAGAAATAGAGATTGAGCACGGTGTCGTTGCCGCAGCCGCTGATCGGAAAGGATTGCTTCCATCGTCCCGCAGCGGGGCTACCCTGCGGGCCGGCGGATACGGGCTGAAGGATGGTGACGGAAGAATCCCGCGCCACCAGCGTCGGACAGCGTGTGAAGATGGCCGGCGGGATGCCTGAAAGGGCTTTGCCGGTGATGTCCCGGTAGCTCTGGCTCGTCATGAAGACTTTCAGGACGCCCATGCCCTGATCATCGTCCTGAACCTTGCCCTGAGCGTGGCCGAGCCCCGGCACGACCAGTGCCGCAAGACAGGCGAGCCAGCGGATGTGCGCGGCCGGAGATGACATCGGAATCGTCCGCACCGGTCGAGCCATAAATCCACCTCCAGTTCCTGCAACAAGCAAGAACTGGGTTAAGCCCATGCATGGCCGATGGCAAGATGCCGGCGATGGCCGACCTCCCGCCGCCGACCAGGCGCCGGCCTTCTATTCCGAGAGGAGCCGGCGCAGCAGATCCACTTCTTCGGCCAGGCCGGTGTCCTTACCGACCAGGCCCTCGATCTTTCGCACGGCATGCAGCACCGTGGTGTGGTCGCGCCCGCCGAAGCGACGGCCGATTTCGGGCAGGGAACGCGGCGTCAGCGATTTGGCGAGATACATCGCGACCTGGCGCGGCTTCACCACCGTGGCAGTGCGGCGCAGCGACAGGATGTCGGCCCGGCTGACATTGTAGTGCTTGGCCACGATACGCTGGATGTCCTCGATCTTGACCCGGCGCGGCTCCCGGTTCTTGACGAGATCGCGGATGGCGGCCTCGGCCGTCTCCAGCGACATGCCCGAGCCGGACAAAGCGGAGTGGGCGAGCAGGCGGTTGACGGCGCCGTCCAGGTCGCGGCCATTGGTGGTGACCTGGTGGGCGACATAGGCCACGACATTGTCGGGCACGTCGAAATTGGCGTGGTGGGCCCGGGCCGCCTCGATGCGGGCCTTCAGGATCTTGATGCGCAGTTCCTCGTCGAGCGCGCCGATCTCCACCACAAGGCCGCCCGACAGGCGCGAGCGCACCCGTTCGTCCAGGGTCTCCAGATCCGCCGGCGGCCGATCGGCCGCGACCACGACCTGCTTGCCGCCGTCGATCAGGGCGTTGAGGGTGTGGCAGAATTCCTGCTGGATCGACTTGCCGGCCAGGAACTGCAGGTCGTCGATGACGAGCAGGTCGATGGCGCGCAGCTTTTCCTTGAACTGGATGGCCGTCTGCGCCTTGAGGGCGGCGACGAAGCCATACATGAAGCGCTCGGCCGTAAGGTAGAGGGCGCGCTTGCCCTGGAGCTCGGACTGATGGGCGATGGCCTGGATCAGATGCGACTTGCCCAGGCCCACCGAGGCATGGATGAACAGCGGATTATAGGGCAGCGGATCGGCTGCGCCGGCCTTGGCGACCTGCAGGGCCGCGGCATGGGCGAGCGCGTTGGATCGGCCGATGAAATAGGCTTCGAACGACATGCGCCGGTCGAGCGGGGAACCGGCAAGGTCGTCCTCGCGTGCCGGCGTTTCCACCGCCCGCAGGAAGGGGACGGCCGGCTTGGCGGCCGCCGTCTCGCCGGCGGGCTTGGCGCATGGCGCAGCATCGCGCGCTGCCAGCGGGCGGGCCACGGCGGTGCGGACATTGAGCGCGATATGGCCCGTGCCCGGCAGTTCGGTCGACAGAAGGCCAAGGATCTTGTCGATGTAGTGCGCCTGGATCCAGCTGCGCAGGAAGCGGGTCGGTACCGACAGATTCACGGTGTCGTCGATGACGGCGTCGAGTTCCAGGCGGGCGAACCAGCTGGAAAACACGTCCTCGCCATATTCGGCGCGCAGGCGGCGCTTGACGCGATCCCAGGCCGCTGCCGGCTGGATTGCGCCATCGGCGACGGAGGAATCGGAATCCAGGCCGGAAACGGCTTTTGCGGTTTGGCTGGCAATGACTGACAGGCGTTCGCTCGAGGTCATAGGGCTATCGTCTGGCAAAATGAGTTCAAGAAACAGCTCCGGCCTTTTCCGGTCCTGGACCGGCGGCTGCAGAGCGCGAATTGGTTTTTTTAGGACTGGATCCAGGGCAAACCGGAGGCTTTCCAGCCTTCGACAATGCCACGATGCCGCGAAGCATCCATCGGGCCCTCGAAGCCCGCGGCTATGTTGCGAGCACCCTTCCAACCGGCAGCCAACATGGCCTGGGCGGCCGCGAGCGAACGAGCGCCCGAACGGCAGAGGAACAGGACGGGCTGGTCCTGTCCGACGCCACGGCGCTCGAGTTCGCGCTCGAGCTGGGAGACGAAATCGGTAGCGACTTCCATGCTGGGGTAGCGCTGCCACTCGGCGAGGACAGGTTCCTTGCCGAGCGCGGAGAGGTCGGGAACGCCAACGAACGACCATTCGGCCCGGGTACGGACATCGACAAGCTGTGCCTTAGGCTGCTGGCTGAGGAGCTCATAGGCTTCCTGCGCCGAAACGTCTCCCGCATAGTCATTCAACCACCCCGACGACATGACACCCCAATTCCGTCTTCTTCAGACTTCGTTCGTAATTATACACAACATGCCGTGTAACGCCGGCACGGGACGCTTCACCAGAAGGTCCATCTCATTATTGGTTTCGAAAGCAGCAATCGAATGCCGACGCTATTACCTTACTGTTTTCAAAACTATACGTAGCCATCAAAGCATACCTCACCGATGCCCCGGAATGGACGGACGTCCGCTCGCAATATCGGGAAGGAACCTACACATGACCCGTTCCGAGAAAAAACATACCGAACCGGCCCAGTCGGGTGCAACAGGCAAATCTCAATGATTCGTTAATGGCCCCTCAATGTTCCCGATTCGGACAGCAGGCGCTTTGACTGCCACAGCCGCAAGGTGTTGAGGAGTCGATGGAATCATGGAGGCGGCAAAATGACTCAAAAATATTCATTTCGGATGCGTAAAGATTGCGAGGCTTCGTAATTTGCCCGGCGCGTGCCGGGATGGCTGCCGGGCTACTTTTCTCTTATCCCATAAAGCTATGAAATATATGGAGAAATTTTGACCGACCACGGAGGGGTGATGGGCATCTCAGCCAAACCTTGAGTCAAGGGGAAAGATTGCCCAGTTCAGCGTTGTTAGTATTATGATACCTTAATTGTCGAATATTGTTACGTGACAATGACAATCATGGGTCGCGGTTTCCGGCGGCACTCCACCCGGAACAAATGTTTCCAGGACGCCGTCCACTGCGTTGTCTGGAACGTCGGTCAGGCAGGGACGGAGCCGGAACAATGTCGTGCGCTACCGGAAAGGGCCGCAGGTTCCGAGCGCGGTCCTTCCCTTCCGCCGGTAAAGCTCAACAAGAAAAACCCGGCCTTGCGGGCCGGGTTTCTTCACCTAAGGGAAATTAAATAAAGCGGCTTGATCGCCTGCCTCTATTCGACTTCCGCCGTTCGACTCAGGCGCTGAGCTTCTTCACGGCATGGGCCAGGCGCGACACCTTGCGCGACGCCGTGTTGGCCGGCAGCACGCCCTTCTGGGCAGCGCGCATGATTTCCGGCTCGGCGCTCTTCAGCGCGTCGGCAGCCTTGACCTGGTCGCCGGCAGCGACGGCGTCCTCGACATTGCGGATGAAGGTGCGCATACGCGAGCGGCGCGCCTTGTTCACTGCGGTGCGCACTTCGATCTTGCGCGTAGCCTTCTTGGCCGACTTCGTATTGGCCATGATCCCTGCCTGTTAAGCCGGCCGCATCCATAACGATCCCGAAAGATCGCCGAAAGGCCGTGCGTTGCCTGAAAATGATAAGCCGCGAGCGCTTCGGGCGCTCGCTATTGGAAGGCGGCTCTTTACATCCCAATGGCTTCGGCGTCAACGATGGACTTCACTGAAACAGCGAAATAACGGCCTGATGCAAGGGATTGGCCGGGTCGAGCAGCAATTTGACGGCAACCGAGCAGCACACCAGCACCAGGAGGGGCCTGATCACCCGCGCGCCCTGGCGCACCGCCATATAGGAGCCGGCCTGGGCCCCGAGGAACTGGCCCACGCCCATGACCAGGCCGACCACCCAGACGATCTTGCCTGCCAGGATGAACAGGATCAGCGAGGCGAAATTGGAGGTGAAGTTGAGGAGCTTGGTGTTGGCGGTGGCATGGATGACGCCATAGCCGCACAGCGCCACGAAGGCGAGCATGAAGAAGGAGCCGGTGCCCGGGCCGAACAGGCCGTCATAGAAGCCGATGAGCGGCGCCATGGTAAGGGTGAACAGGCCTGGGCTCATGCGGGCCTTGCCGTCCTCGATGCCGGCCTTGGGCGAGAAGCGGGAGGAGAAGGCGAAATAGAGCGCCATGGCGATCAGCAACACCGGCAGAGCCGCCGAGAGCAGTGACAGCGGTGCGACGCTGACGGCAGCCACGCCCAGGCAGGCGCCGAGCAAGGTCGTCACCACCATCCAGCGCGTCTGGTGAAAGTCGATATGGCCGCGCCGGGCAAAGGCGATCACCGCCGAGCCCGAACCGAAGCTCGACTGCAGCTTGTTGGTGGCGAGCGCCGCCACGGGGTCGAGCCCGGAGAGCAGCAGGGCAGGGATGGTCAAGAGGCCGCCGCCGCCGGCGAGGGCATCGACGAAGCCGGCCACCAGGCCGACGGCGCCCAGCATGGCGATGAGAGTCCAGGTCAATTCCACGAGCGAGGATCTTCCTTCCAAGAGGCCTGCAGCCGGCACGCTTGGAGGTCCGGAAGGCGGGAGAGCCTCCGGCTAGGCCATTGCAGGGCACTTGGCAAGGCATTCGCGCCGTTGGAAGCGGCGTCGGCAAGGACTCAGGGGGGTTGTCGGACGATCCGCTCTTGGAAACGCTACGCCTGCAGATAAGGAGAGCGGACGGGGACGTCCATAGGCGCTAAGATAAGGCGAGAGGCGCGAAGCCGGCCCCCCCTTCGCCCCGTTTCCGGGGAGAAGGTAAGGATGAGGGGCGGCGCGACCTCACAAACTGACGCCGTCCGTAGCCCCTCACCTCCATCCTCTCCCCGTAAACGGGGCGAGGAGGCTCATATGTCGAGCTCGATCTCCAACCGCCTCATCTCGCCCAAACCCTTATCTTAGCGCCTATGGACGGGGACATTCGCGCTCCCAGGAGTGGAGCCTATTCGGCCGCCTCGGCCAGGACGGGATTGAGAGTGGCGTCCTCGGCTTCGGCGCTTGCCGCGGCGAGGGCTTGGGGTTGGGCCGGAATGCCGGTCCACACCGTCGAGGCCGGGAGCGCCTCGCCCTTCATGATCAGCGTCAGCAGCTCGACCTGGGCGAAGGGGCCGATCTCGGTGTCGTAGAGCACGGTTGCTCCGGTGCCCACGGTGGCGCCCTCGCCGATGCGGATGCGGCCCACCTTCATAACCCGGTCCTCATAGAGGTGGGTCTGCGGGCAGGAACCCATGTTGAGCACGGCATGATCGCCGATCTCGGTGCAATCGAACTCGCAGATGTCGGTGGTGTTGATCCAGGTGCCCTTGCCGATCCTGGCGCCGAAGGGGCGCAGCAGCCAGGGCAGGAAGGGCGTGCCCCTGAGATAGTCGAGCAGCATCTTGCTGGCGAGGCCGCCATAGATCACCGCAACGCCTTCCGTGCGCATGGCCCACCAGGACCACATCGGCCGCATCATCGGCTTGTAGGTGCCGATCAGGAGCCATTTCACCGCGACGGCGGCCAGATACATCAGGCCGGAGATTGCCAGCCCGGCGACGAGGAAGATGCCGGTGGCGGCCAGCCAGGCGCCCTGCGAGATCACCGAGGCCAGGATGTCGGCGGTGATGTAGGCGGCGGCGATCAGCACCGCCGTCGGCAGCGAGGTGTGCAGCGTCTCGAACACCACACGCAGGAGCTTCATGCGGAAGGGAGGCGCATAGGTCGTGCCGGCGGCCGCCACCACCTTCTGGCGGGTCGGCATGGCGATGGGCGGGCTGCCGAGCCAGGTCTCGCCGCTACCCACCTTCAAGGAGTCGGGCAGACGCGACTTGATGCCGATCAAGGCATCGTCTTCGACCACCGAACCCTGCGACACCACCGAGGAATTGCCGAAGAAGCAGCGGTCGCCGGTCTTCAGGCGTTTGAGGATCATGCGGCCATTGCGGATTTCCTCGTCGCCGAAGATCGTCTCGTCGCCGATGAAATTGTCGCGGCCCATCTCGATCAGGTCGTAGCGCCCGGCAAAGCTGGCCGAGATCTCGGTGCCCTTGCCGATTTTGGCGCCCATCATGCGGTACCAGTTGCGCATGAACACGGTGGCGTAGAGCGAGTTGAGTGTCTCCAGCAGGGATTCGGTGGACAGGCCGATCACCCATTTGCGGAAATAGAGCGAACCGAAGATCGAGTAGGAACCCTCGCGCACCTTGGGCAGCAGCAGCCAGCGCAGGGCCACCATCACCGCCATCGAGACCACGATCAGCGCGAGCGCTGCCGGCCAGGCCGCGACCGCTACCAGGCTCCAGGACAGAGGCTGATCGGGATCGGCGCCGAACAGGGTTTCGACTTCCGAGAACAGCGAGAAGGCCGGGAAGATCGGCAGGAGGCCGATGACCAGGCACAAATTGTAGGCGATGAAATAGCCCACTGCCTGGGTGGCGCGGCCAAGGCGGCCGAGGCGGGGATGTTCCGCCGGGTCGTCCTGCTCGGCGGGGCCGATTTCGGCGGCCGGAGCGCCTTCCCAATGGGTGCCCGGCGCCACCATCGTGCCGGGCGGCAGGGCGGTGAGGTCGCCGATCTCCGCACCGTCGCCGATGACGACGTCGCCGCCGATCACGCTGCCATTGCCGATGCGCGCGCCGGCGCCGATCTCGATGCGCCCGACATGGACCTCGTTGCCGATCACCTCGACATTGGCGAGCTTGAGCTTGGTGCCGAGGCTCGCGCGGTCGCCGATGGTGACGAGGTCGATGGCACCCTCCTCGAAATCGTCGATCATGGCGTCATCGCCGATGCGGGCGCCGAGGGCACGCAGATAGATGCGGATCAGCGGCGAGCCCTTGAGGAATTTCGGCGTGGTCAGCTGCACGACGCGCTGCATCAGCCAGATGCGGAAATAATAGGCCCCCCAGAGCGGGTAGACGCCGGGCCTGGTACGGCCGATCACCAGCCATTTCAGGCCGATCACCGCCAGCTTGATGGCCAAGTTCAGGAAGACATAGACCCCGCACAGCACGGCAAGCTCGGTCAGGATGGAAGCATTGTCGCCCACCAGCAGCATGCTGGCGAGCAGCAGGCCGATCCATTGCACCGAGACGAGGGCGACGATGAAGGGCAGCGTCACGGCCTGGGCCAGGCCGCACAGGAAGCGCCGGGCGAGCGGCACCGGTTCGAAGCTGCGGTCCGGCGGCGGCGCGGCCGCTGCAGCAGCCGCGCTCTCGTCCAGGGCCTTGGCGAGGTTGCGCAGAGTGCGATGGGTATAGAGGTCGCGGATGGCGATGCCGGACAAAGCCGGCACGCGGCGAACCTCTGAGACGAAGCGCGCCGCCAGCAGCGAGTGGCCGCCGAGTTCGGTGAAGAAATCGGCCTCGAAGTCGACCGTCGGGGCGCGCAGCAAGTCCTGCGCCGCCTTGAGCAACTGGGCTTCGGTCCAGGAGCGCGGGGGCTCCTGCTCGCCGGCCGTGGCCTGGCGTTCCGGCACCGGCAGGGCGGAGAGGGCCTTGCGATCGACCTTGCCCGACGGCAGCACCGGCAGGGTGTCATGGAGCTGGAAGGCCGAAGGCAACATGTAGCGCGGGATCTTGGCAGCAAGGTCACGCTTGATGCGGTCGAGGTCAATCTCGCCCTGCGGCACCAGATGGGCGACCAGCGTATCGCCGGCCTCGCTCTGGTTGGCCGTCACCACCGCAGTGCGGATGGCGGGATCGGCGGCGAGCAGGCTTTCGATCTCGCCGAGCTCGATGCGATAGCCGCGGATCTTGACCTGGCTGTCGATGCGGCCCTGGAAGACGATCCGGCCATCCGGCTTGAGGCTTACCGCATCGCCCGTGCGGTAGAGCACCGGGTCGGAGCCGTCCAAGGCAAACGGATTGGCGATGAACTTGGCCGCCGTCATTTCCGGCAGGTTGAGATAGCCCATGGCGACGCCGGGGCCGCCCACCAGCAATTCGCCGGTCTCGCCGGGCGCCAGCAGGTTGAGCTGGTCGTCGACGACATAGGCGGTGTAATTGGGGATCGGGCGCCCGATCGTGACGTCGTCGCCGGCTTCCAGCTCGGTCGAGGTCGCCACCACCGTGGTCTCGGTGGGGCCATAGGTGTTGAGGAGCCGCCGGCCGGGCCGGGCGAAGCGGGCGACCAGAGCGGGCGGGCAGGCTTCGCCGCCCAGGATGATGGTGTTCAGCCCAGCGACGTCCCGGCTGAACATGGACAGCAGGGTCGGCACCGTGTCGATCACGGTGATGCCCTCGGCCTCGAGCATCTGGGGCAGGGCGTCGATGTCCTGCAGCACGGCGGCGCCGGCGATCTTCAGCGTGGCGCCGACCATATAGGGAATGAAGATCTCTTCGAGCGAGAGGTCGAAGGCGATCGAGGCCTGCTGGAGCACCACGTCATCAGCCGTGATGCGCAGGCGTTCGTTGCCGGCGCGCAGATAGTGGCAGATGTTGCGATGGGAAACCTTGATGCCCTTGGGCTTGCCGCTGGTGCCGGAGGTATAGATGGCATAGGCCGCATCGGTCAGCGCCGGCGCCTGGCCGGCGGGGACGTCGCGGCGCGGATCGGCCAGCAGCGTCTCGATCGTCACCGTCTCGGCCTCGACGGCGGCATATTTCTCGGCCTGCGGCGCATGCGAGATCAGAAGGCCCGCACCAGCGTCGACAAGGCTCGCCGTCACCCGCTCGGGCGGAATGTCGGCATCGAAGGGAATGAAGCTGGCGCCGGTCTTGATCAGGCCGAGCAATGCCACATGCAGGTCAATCGAGCGCTGGAACCAGAGGCCGACGAACATGCCGGCGCCGACGCCGCGACGGGAGAGAGCGGCCGCGACCCGATCGGAGCGCTCATCGAGCTCGCGATAGGTCAGGCGCTCTCCGCTGCCGATGGCACCGAGGGCCTGCTTGTCGGGAAAGGCCGCGGCGGACGCCTTGAAGATCGTCGCCAGGGTTTCGTCGCGGAGAAGGTCGGGACGCTGCTCGCCGCGAACCACGGCGAGGGGCCCGGCGGCATTTACTGGTACGGGAAAAGACAACACACGCGTAATCCTTCGGCCGGCGATTCGGATGGTGGCCAAAATCGTTTCCAGCTATTCTAGCGAGGTGCGCGTTGCGAGCGTCTGACAGCGCCTGCAAGCCAATTGCAAGCTTGGTTTCGGTAGACTGTGAAGCAAGACTATCGAAAGCAACCTGCAAGTGACCCAACAGTTGCGGAATACCCGGCGAGGCCCGTCGGGAGCCTTGCCAGCTATCCTGCTTAGGAGATTCATGACGGCTTTTAACGCCAGGTCTTTTAGCGTGAGGTCCAGCGCCTGTGCCGGACTGTTGCTGACAATCGCTTGCTTCATGCCGCCGCTTGAAGCGGCGATGGCCGGCCCTGCTCATCACGGCCAGCCCAGCGGCGTGTTGATCCGCCGCCCGGGGGCACATTCGTTCAAGGATATTTCGGCCGCGGTTGCCCGCGAGGTGCCGGGACGCATCCTGCGCGTGCGCGAACTGCGGCGCGGGGGGCGCCTGCTCTACATGGTCCGCGTTCTCAGACCGGACGGCAAGAGGCGCGACGTGCTCGTCGATGCGGTGACACTGGCCTTGGTCGATAAATAGGCCTAATGTCCGGCCCGGCTCGACGACCCGTTTCCTCGCCCGGCCGTGTCAGCCCATGAGATCCTAGCCCCGTACCATGCGCATCCTGGTCGCCGAAGACGAACGAGCCATCGTCGACGATATTCGTCGCAGTCTCGAAGCCCAGCAATATATCGTGGTGACGGTGTTCGACGGCGAGGAAGCCCTCTTTGCCGGCGAGAACGAGCATTTCGACCTGGTTATCCTCGACCTCGGCCTGCCCAAGCTTGATGGGCTGACGGTGCTCAGGCGCTGGCGCCTGGCGCGGCGCGGCATGCCCGTGCTCATCCTGACCGCGCGCGATGATTGGCGCGACAAGGTCGACGGCATGGATTCGGGGGCCGACGACTATTTGACCAAGCCCTTCCGCATGGAGGAACTGCTGGCGCGCGTCCGCGCCTTGGTCCGCCGCGCCTCCGGCCAGTCCTCCCCCGTGCTGTCGAACGGCGTGCTGGAACTCGACACGCGCCAGCGCGCCGTCTCCTTCTATGGCAGCCCGGTGCAGGTGACGCCGCTGGAATATCGCTTGCTTGCCTATCTCCTGCACAATGCCGGTACCGTGATGTCGCAGTCCCAGATCACGGATTCGATCTACGACCAGGACGTGGAACATGATTCCAATGCCCTCGAAGTCGTGGTCGCCCGTCTGAGGCGCAAACTCGACAACAGCGTGATCGAGACGCGCCGCGGCCAGGGCTACGTCATCCCGGCCGAGCCTCAGTGACCGTGACCTCCTTCTCCCTCAGGCGGCGCATGCTGCTCGGCTCGGTGGTGGCGATCGTCATCGCCACCATCCTGGCCGGCATCGGCATCGATGCCATCTCGGGCCTGGCGATCCGGGCGCTCGAACTGTCGGAGATCGAGGATGAGATGCGCCTCCTGCTCGGCAGCATCGAGGTCAATGCCTCCAACCAGCTCACCATCGACGAGGGGCCGCAGGATCCGCGCTTCGAATTGCCCAATGGCGGGCTCTATTGGCAGGTCGGGCGCGGCGGCAATGTCGAGCTGCGCTCGCAGTCGCTATGGGATCAGGGGCTGCCCTGGTTGCAGGCAACGGCGGCCAAGGGCGGCGGCAAGGTCAATGATCTCGTCGGGCCGAATGGCAGCCAGCTGCTGGCGGTCGAACGCTCGATCGTCATCTCGACCGCGAGCGGCGACCAGACCGTCAATGCCCTGATCGCGCTCGACAATGCCCAGCTCTCGCCGGTGAAATGGCGCTTCTTCTATGCGATGGCGCCCTCGCTCGCCGTGCTGATGGCGGCGCTGCTCGGGGCGGTGATCGCCTTCCTGCGCTACGGCTTCCGCCCGCTCGACAAGCTCAGCGTCGAATTGCTGTCGCTGCGCAGCCGTCCGGCCCGCAAGATCAGCGGGCGCTATCCCGACGAGATCCAGCCTTTGATCGACAATCTCAATGCGCTGATCGCTTCCCGAGAGGCGCAGCTCATCGAGGCGCGCAGCCGGGCCGGTGATCTCGCCCACGGCCTGAAGACGCCGCTTGCCGTGCTGGAAGCCACGGCGCGTTCCCTGGCCGATGGCGGGCAGGTGACCGCGGCCAATGCCATCCGCGACGAGGTCTGGCGCATGGATGCCCAGGTCAAGCGGACCCTGGCGGAGGCGCGGGCGAGTCTCGCAGCGGCGCAATTGTCCGGACGCGTCGATACCCATGCCGTGCTGTCCAAGCTGGTCTCGACCATGCACAAGCTCTCGCGCGACAAGGACATGAGGTTCGGCCTCGAGGCCCCGCAGGGCGTCGTGATCGCCATGGATGAGAGCGACTTCACCAATATTGCCGGCAACCTGCTGGACAATGCCCGCAAATGGGGAAACTCCCAGGCAAGGGTACGCCTGACGGCCGAGACGGCCTCGCCCGTGATTGTCCTGTCGATCGAGGATGACGGGCCCGGCCTGCCGCCCGATGCCGAAAAGTCATTCATCGAGCGGGGCAAGCGCCTCGATGAAAGCGTGCGCGGCACCGGCTTCGGCCTTGCCATCGCCAAGGACATCATCGAGGCCTATGGCGGCGAACTCCACATCGCCAGGTCGGGTCTTGGTGGCCTCGGCGTCGAAGTGCACCTGCCCAAGCGGTTGATCGTCACCGATGCGGGCGATGACGCCGCCGCCGGCGAAGGGCGACCCTCGGCCTGAGGCCCGGTTGTTGCTGCTCACAATGCGAGACGCATCACCTGGCGACGCGACCCGGCCTTGCCGGCGGGAAAGAAGCCGCGCCCTGCGAACAATTTGACGAAACCCATGAAACGGTAGCTGGGCGAGCCGGGATCGACCGGATAGGCTTCGACCGCCTGCGCGCCCTGGCCGCGGGAATAGGCGATGGCGCCATCGAGCAAGGCGCGGGACAGGCCGGCCTTGCGGTGGTCGCGTCGCACGAAGAAGCAGGTGATCGACCAGATGCCTGCCTCCCCGTCGTCCTGGTTGGGCGAGAGCCTGAGGAAGCTCTCGCGCGGAGCCACGGAGCACCAGCCGACGGGCTCGCTGTCGAGATAGCCGAGAAGCCCGATCGGCGTGCCGGTTCTGACCCGGTGGTGGAGCGCCTGCTTGCGGGCGGCGTTGTCGGCCGAACCCCGTTCTTCCATGGGGCGCCAGGCCATGCACCAGCAATATTTCGGCGCGCCCCAGCCTTCGAACAGCGCCTCGAAATCGGACCAATTGGCCGCGGTGACGGGCCGGGCAGCGAATGTCGGAGCGATCATCCCGGCTGCCCCCTGATTGTCCGCGGCGCTGGCTTCGCCCATGCCCGGATCCGTGCCGTCCAGTCTCCGGCATTTGGGGCGATGATGCCAGCCGTGATTTTGGATGCCGAGCCGGCGAACCGTCATATGGCTGTCACCTCGAAACGGCAGGGATAAAACGTGGCCTTATTTCTGCACAGCTGTGCAAGAGAGGTTGGCCCGTCAGTAAATCCGTTTTCGTACCGTGGGAGCGGATTCCAACCACTCAGGATCGAGCAGGCGATTGCGATGGAATGGCTCTGCGCTATTGACAGGAGTTTCGGGCAGAGCGAGCATTGCACAGCTGTGCAATCAGACATGGCGATGAGGAAACGAGAAGGGACGGCACCTCGGGCTGCAGGCATCCTGCCCGACCCGGGTTCTGCCCGCGGGAGGGTGTGCCATGAAGCCGAGTGACCAATCCCTGGCGATGGCTCCTTCGGCGCCGGCGCGGCAACCCTTGCTCGAGGTCGACAGGGCCTCGGTGCGGCTGGGCAATACCCAGGTCTTCGAAGATCTGAGCGTGACGGTGGGCGAAGGCGAATTCGTCGCCCTGCTCGGCTCGTCGGGCTGCGGCAAGACCTCGCTGCTGCGCACCATCGCCGGCTTCATCCGGCCGCGCTCGGGCGCCATCCGCGTACGGGGACGCGACATCACCGGCGAGCCGCCCGATCGGCGCGGCATGGCCCTGGTGTTCCAGACCTATGCGCTCTGGCCGCATATGACGGTGGCGCAGAATATCGGCTATGGCCTCAAGCTGCGCCGGCTGGGGCGCGGTGAGATCGCCGCCAAAGTCAGGGATATCACCGCCCTTCTCGGGCTTTCCGGGCTGGAGGAGCGCAAGCCGGCGGCGCTCTCCGGCGGCCAGCGCCAGCGCGTAGCACTCGGCCGGGCACTCGCCATCAGCCCCGACATCCTCTTGCTCGACGAGCCCCTCTCCAATCTCGACGCACGCATCCGCCTCACCGTGCGCCAGGAAATCAGCGCCCTGCAGCGCCGGCTCGGTATCACGGCCATCCATGTCACGCATGACCGCGAGGAGGCCATGGTGATGGCCGACCGTATCGTCATCCTCGATGCCGGCAGGATCGCGCAGATCGGCACGCCGGAGGAGGTCTACAACAAGCCAGCCTCCGCCTTCGTTGCTGCCTTCATGGGCGCCGAAAACAGGCTGAGGCTGCAGGCCCGGCCTGCAGACCCGGGCGAAAGCCTGCTGCAGGTGGTGTGCGAAGGTAGCACGTCCGCTCTTATCGCGCCTGGCCGTCCGGTCGCACCTGGTGCCTGCCTGGCCCATTTCCGCGCCGAGGCGGCGGAGCTGCATGCGGCCGCACCATTGGCAGGGCCGACGCGGGGCTTTCTCGTCCTGCCCGGCGAGGTCGGCCAGGTCAGTTTTCCCGGCGGGTTCTGGCGCCACGTCGTGGCCACCCCGGCCGGTTCCGTCGTCGTGGACGCGCCCAAGGCATGGCCCGCCGGTTCGAAGGTCAATGTTCATATCCCCGAGACAGGCCTGTTCGTCTTTCCGGACGCGCCAGGCTGAGCAGCAAGACAAGACAGGAGAGTTCGGATGAGACTGACAGCGTTATCCGCGGTCGCGGGGCTTCTTGCCGCCGCACTGCCCCTGGCAAGCACCGTCGCATCGGCGGAGGAGCTGACGGTGATCACGGCCGGCGACCAGAACATGGTCGACTACGTCAACAATTTCCTGGCGCCGGCCTTCGAGAAGCAGAATCCGGGCACGACGGTCCGCGTGGTCGGTACCGGCCCCGGTGATGCCGGCTCGCAGAAGATCGTCGAACGGCTCGATGCCCAGAAGAAGGCCGGCAAGGAGATCTATGACGTCGATGTCGCCGTCATCCACGAGAAGGTGGCGGGCAAGCTGGTCCAGGACGGGCTGCTCGACAAATATCGCGGCAATATCGACACCGGCAAGCTGGTGACGCGCACCAATGCCAAGCTGGCGCTTGGGGCCGATGTCGACGGCTATGTCATGCCGATGTTCAACAGCCAGACCGCCATCGCCTACAATCCGGACCTGGTGGCCAATCCACCCAAGACCTTCGACGAGCTGGTGGCCTGGACCGAGAAGAACCCCAAGCAGTTCGGCTATAACGGCATCAAGGGCGGTGCCTCCGGCGTCTCCTTCGTGATCAGCTGGATCTACAATTATGCCGGCGACGCCAAGGTCCTGCAGGAAGGTCCCTATGACGCCAATGAAAAGACCAAATGGGACGACGCCTTCGCCAAGCTCAAGGCCTTCAACAAGAATGTCGCGCTGACCCCCGGCAATGCCGGCACGCTCGACATGCTCAGCCGCGGCGAGATCGCCATGGGCGCGGTCTGGGTCGACATGTTCTATTCCTGGAAGGCCAATGGCCAATTGCCGCCCACCATGAAGCTGGTGCTGCCGGCGCCCGGCATGCCCGGCCAGCCGATGCATTACGTCATCCCGGAAAAGACCGCCCACAAGGCCCTGGCCGAGAAGTTCGTCGCGCTCGCCACCAGCCCCGAGGTCCAGGCCAACGGCATCGTCAAGCAGTTCAACTGGTATCCGGGCATCGATGCCAAATATGTCCAGGACAAGCTCGACCCGGCGATCTGGCAGAAGCTGTTCACCGACATCTCGCCCGACGATCTGGCCCAATACGGCAAGTCCTTCCCAATCGGGCCTTACTACGCCGATTTGCTCGAAGCCTATGAGAAGAAGGTGGCGGAGTAGGAGGCGACGTCGGCACCCCTCATCCGGCTGCCGCCACCTTCTCCCGCAAGGGGAGAAGGGGCCTGATTGGGAGTCGTGAAGCTCCTCGACCCAACCGAAAGAACGCCTTCTCCCCTTGCGGGAGAAGGTCCCGGCAGGGGGATGAGGGGAGTGGTCGCCACGCCATCATCCCCCTGCCGGATGCCCATCATCAGGATCTCCACCATGGCTCCTTCACGCACCGCTCCCTCCCTCGCCGGCCTCATGCTGGTGGCGCCGGCGCTCGCGGTGGTGATCCTGCTATTCGTCGTGCCGCTGGCAAGCTCGGTCACCGGATCCTTCGCCACGCCGGAGGGGCCGGGGCTCGGCAATTTCCGCAAGGCCTTCGAGCTCTACTGGACCGACATGGTCTTCTCGATGGTGATCATCCTGGTCTCCACCGCACTGATCGTGCTGATCGCCGTCGCCATCGCCGGCTATCTCACGCTCGGCTCCAATCCCTGGGCGGTTTCGGTCTTGCGCTGGCTCTATCGCTGGCCGCTCTTCGTGCCCTTCATCGTGGTCGGCCAGATCCTGCGCACCTTCCTGGCCAAGAACGGGCTGATGAACTCGCTCCTGATCAATGCCGAGCTGATCACGCCGCTGCAGGCGGTGAGCTTCCTCGACTGGCGGGGCATCGTGATCGCCTTCGTCTGGAAGCAGATGCCCTTCGTGACCTTGCTCACCGCCGGAGCCATGGCGTCGCTCGATCGCTCCACCATCGAGGCCGCGCGCAATCTCGGTGCCTCGCGCCTGCGCATCCTCCTGGAGATCGTGGTGCCCCAGGTCGCCTCCACCTTGCTGGTCGGTGCCGTGCTCAGCCTGGTGACGATGATGTCGGTGCTCTCCGTGCCGCTGATGATCAATGCGCAATCGCCCACCATGATTACCGCCGACATGGCCTTCCGCATCAATTCCTATGGCGATTATGGCGTCGCCAATGCACTCGGCCTGCTCTCGCTCGCCTTCACCGGGGCGGTGGCCTGGATCTATCTCCGGCAGACCATGAAGGAGAATGCGCGATGAGCAATACCGGTCACGCGCTTTCTGCCAGCACCTCGCAGGCAGAGCCTTGGCGGATCGACTGGCTGTGGATCCCGCGCGGCATCGGGCTCGGCCTCCTCGCCTTCGCCATCTTCGGCCCGCTCGCCAATCTCCTGTTGTGGACGGTGGCGGAGCGCTGGTATTTCCCGCACAGCCTGCCGCTGCAATATGGCTTTTCCTTCTGGCCGCGCGTTTTCGCCCCGCGCGGCGATGCCCTGGCCTCGCTCGGCACCAGCGTCTCCATCGCCCTGCTCACCGTGGCCTTGTCCCTCAGCCTTGCGGTTCCGGCCGGCTATGCGCTGGCGCGGCTGAGGTTGCCCTTCCGCGCCGCCATCCTCCTTCTGCTGCTCTTGCCGCAGGCCTTTCCAAACCTGCCCGTCTACGTCAACATCGCCCGGCTGTTCTACGAGATCGGCCTGAACGGCACGGTCCTCGGCGTGGTGCTCGTCCACACTACCCATGGCCTCGTCTATGCGGTGTGGATCGCCACAGCCTCCTTCTCCGCCGTGCCGGTGGACCTGGAGGAGGCCGCGCGCTCGATCGGCGCCAGCGGCCTGCGGGCCTTTCGCGATGTCGTACTGCCGCTCGCGGCGCCGGGCTTGATGGCGAGCGCCATCTTCGTCTTCCTGGAATCGCTGGACGAGTTCACCGGCACCTATTTCGTCGGCGCCCCCGACATCAAGACCATGCCGCTGCTGCTCTATACCGCCAGCGCCGGCGGCAACTACCAGATCGCCTCGATCACGGCCCTGGTGCTGCTGGTGCCTTCCATTGCCTTCATGTTTGTGGTCGAGCGCTTCCTCAGCGCCGACGTGCTGGCCAAGGTGGGGCGCTGAGATGGCGGAGAATATGCATTCCGTCTGGCTGATGCCGGCTCCCGAGGATGCGCTCGTGCTCGGCCGCATCGTTGCCGAGCTGGCCGAGACCTTTGCTACGCCGCGCTTCCAGCCGCATCTCACTTTGGTCGAGGACAGGCTTTGCAAGGAGGAGGAGCTGGCGCGCCAGCTTGAGGCTGTCGCCACCGGCATCGCGCCCTTCGCCGCCGATATCAGGGAAATCGGCACGAGTGATCTCTTCTTCCGAGCCTTTTATGCCCGCTTCGAGCGCGCGGGGCCTTTGCTCGAACTGAAGCAGCGGGCCATCGCCTCCATCGCCGCTTCCGCGATCGAGAGCTTCATGCCGCATGTCTCTCTGGCCTATGGCGTGCAGGGCGGGCTTCACCGGCAGGCGGCAGCGCGGCAAGTGGAGGAACGCCTGGCCAGGCGCGCCATCCGCTTCGATCGCATCGCGGTCGTCCGGTCGGCGCAGAGCATTCCGATCGAGGATTGGACCGTCAGGGCGACCATTCCGCTGGGTTGATTGGCCAATCCTGGAGAACGGGCAAGATACCCGTACCTCCGGAAGCTCGCTTTCCTTATTTCTGGCAGTGCCGGCACCAATAGGTCGAGCGCCCAGATTGCACCAGGCGCTCGATGCTGCCGCGGCAGTCCGGTGTCGGGCAGGCTTCGCCCTCGCGGTCATAGACGCGAAAACGATGCTGGAAATAGCCGAGCGAGCCGTCCGTATGCCTGTAGTCCTTGAGGGTCGAGCCGCCGGCCTCGACCGCTTCGGCCAGCACCTCGCGGATCACGCCGGAGAGGCGTTCCGCCTGCCCGTCGCTGAGCGTGCCCGCGGCCCGCTCGGGTGCGAGGCTGGCACGGTGCAGCGCCTCGCAGACATAGATGTTGCCGAGCCCGGCAATCAGGCCCTGGTCGAGTAAAGCGGCCTTGAGCGGCGCCATCTTGCCCGCGAACAGCCGGGCGATCGTTTCCCCGCTCAGTTCATTGCCGAGCGGCTCGATGCCCATGGCCTTGAAATGGCGTGAAGTTTCCAGCCCGACGCGTGGAACCAGATCCATGAAGCCGAAACGGCGCACATCGTTATAGGTGATGGTGAAACGATTGGAGAGACGGAAGACGACGTGGTCGTGCTTGGCATCCTCCTTGACCTCGTTTGCGAATTCGCCCGGCTCCTCCACGCCGCCATCCGGCGCCGTGATCAGGAAACGACCGGTCATGCCCAGATGCATCACCAGGACTTCGCCGGAAGAAAGATCCGCCAGGAGATATTTGGCGCGCCGCCCCATCGAGAGGATGGTCTGGCCGGCGAGGCGGCGGACGAAATCGGCGGGCAGCGGAAAGCGCAGATCCGGCCGCCTTGCCTCCACCTCGACGAAACTGGCACCCGTCATGGCCGGCTCCAGGCCGCGGCGGACGGTTTCGACTTCGGGCAGTTCGGGCATGATTCCTCCGGCGTAGGCTGAGGCAGACAGATAGGATGAAGCGCAGCCTTGCGCCAGATGCGGTTCACCTTGGCCTTGCGATGGTCTATAGCACCGGCAGACCTTGTCCGGAGTTCACCCGATGACCGCCAGCACCGACACCCATTTCGGCTTTTCCACCGTAAGGCTGGAAGAAAAGCAGGGGCTGGTGGACGATGTCTTCCACAAGGTGGCCGCGCGCTACGACCTGATGAACGACCTGATGTCGGGCGGGCTGCACCGGCTGTGGAAGGATGATCTGGTCAACATGCTCAACCCGCCGCGCCAGCGGCCCTTCCGCCATCTCGACGTGGCGGGCGGCACGGGCGACGTCGCCTTCCGCATCGTGAAGGCCGGCGGCCCGGATACCCACGTCACCGTGCTCGACATCAACGGCTCGATGCTGGAAGTCGGCCGCCAACGCGGTGAGGAGCGCGGCCTTGCCGGCCAGCTCGATTTCGTCGAGGCCAATGCCGAGGAACTGCCCCTCGAGGCGGGCACCTTCGACGGCTACACCATCGCCTTCGGCATCCGCAACGTGCCGCGCATCGACAAGGCGCTGGCCGAGGCCTATCGCGTGCTCAAGCGGGGCGGGCGCTTCCTCTGCCTTGAATTCTCCACCGTCGACATGCCCGGCCTCGACAAGATCTATGACCTCTATTCGTTCAAGCTGATCCCGCCGATCGGCCGCATGGTCACCGGCGATGCCGAGCCCTATCGCTATTTGGTCGAATCGATCCGCAACTTCCCCAAGCCCGCCGCCTTCTCGGCCATGATCCGCGAGGCCGGCTTCTCGCAGGTCAGCCACCGTTCGCTCACCGGCAACATCGTCGCCATCCATTCGGGCTGGAAGCTGTAGGCGAAAAGCACCTGCGATCTCGGGAACACGTCACCTGCCCGAAATTTATGCCTGCCCGCTGCGATTTTCGGTTGGCGAAGCAGGGTCCTTCGTTGTTCGATAGGCACAATCGAACAATGTGGGGGCGGGTTTGGCTGGAGCGGTCGATCTCTCGGCTTTGAAGGATGCTTTGGTGGTGCTCGGCACGGCCGGCGTGGTGGTGCCGCTCGTGCGTCGCCTGCATGTCAGCCCGGTGATCGGCTTCCTGGCTGCCGGTGCCGTGATGGGCCCGACCGGCGTCGGCGCGCTCTCCTCCTATGTGCCCTATATCGACTGGATCGCCATCAGCGAACGCGAAACCATCGCCCGCATCGCCGAGTTCGGCGTGGTGTTCCTGCTTTTCGTCATCGGGCTCGAGCTTTCGCTCGCCCGCCTGATGACCATGCGCCGCCTGGTCTTCGGCCTGGGCGGCCTGCAGGTCGTGGCTTCCACCGTCATAGTTGCCGTGCTCGCCCGCCTGGTACTGCCGTCCGAAGCCGCCCTGGTGGTCGCCGCGGGGCTAGCCCTGTCGTCCACCGCCATCGTGGTGGAGGTGCTGGCGGGGCAGAAACGCATGGCTTCGGCCACGGGGCGTGTCAATTTCGCCGTGCTGCTCCTGCAGGACCTCGCCGTGGTGCCCGTGCTGTTCCTGGTGGGAACGATGGGCGGGCACGCCGACCGCTCCGTGCTGGTCGGCCTCGGCTATGCCCTCGGCCTGGCAGTGCTCACTATCGCCGCCATCGTCGTCGCCGGGCATTTCCTGCTGCGGCCTTTGTTCCGCCTGGTCGCCAATCCGGAGAATCCGGAACTCTTCATCGCCGCCACTTTGTTCGTAGCGATCGGGGCCGGCGTGGCGGCGGCAAGCGAAGGGTTGTCCATGGCCCTCGGCGCCTTCATCGCCGGGCTGCTGCTGGCCGAGACCGAATATCGCCGCGCCATCGAGGCGACGATCGAGCCTTTCAAGAGCCTGCTGCTCGGCGTGTTCTTCTTCACCGTCGGCATGAGCGTCGATCTCGGCGTGGTGGTCAGCTATCCGCTACTGATCTTGGGCGCCGTGCTGGCGCTGGTGCTGGTCAAGGGCCTGTTGATCTTCGGCCTCTGCCGGCTCTACCGGCTGCCCAAGGCCGTCTCGATCGAAACCGCCTTCCTGCTGGCCTCGGCCGGCGAGTTCGCTTTCGTGGTGTTTACGCTCGCCACCCAGCTTTCCATCCTCACGGCGGAACAGTCCGCGTTGGTTGTGGCCATCGCATCTCTCTCGATGGCCTCGATCCCCCTGCTGGGCGTGCTCGGCCGTCGTATCGCCAAGCGCTACGAACTGGCGGTGCCGGTTGAGGCCGCGGCCCTGGAAGGACCGCCGGAGGACAAACAGCGCCGTGCCATCGTGGTGGGGTATGGCCGCGTCGGCCGCCTCGTGGCCGAAATGCTCGCTGAGCACAAGATCGCCTATCTCGCCGTGGATGCGAACGCCAAGGCGGTGGCGCGCTGGCGCGAAGACAAGAAGCCGGTCTTTTGGGGCGATGCCACCAACGCTGCCTTCCTCGAACGCTGCGGCCTCGCCGAAGCCTCGGCCCTGGTCGTCACCATCGACCAACCCCGCCAGATCGAGGCGGTGGTCACCACCGCGCGGGCGCTACGGCCGGATCTCGTCATCGTGGCGCGCTCGCGCGATGCCGATCACGCCAGCAAGCTCTACGCGCTGGGCGTCACCGATGCCGTGCCCGAGACGATCGAGGCGAGCCTGCAACTGTCCGAGGCAGCCCTTGCCGGTCTCGGTGTGCCGGCAGGGCCGGTGATCGCCTCCATCCATGAGCGGCGCGATGTCTTCCGCCGCGAACTGCAGACGGCGGCCGGGCGGGAAACCCACGCCGTGAAGCCCAAGCGCCCCCGCCGTTCGGCAGTCACCCCGTCCTAGAGCAAAGCGCGTTCAAGCGTGAACGCTTATTTGCTCTAGCTCTTTGATTCGACGCGTCTTTGCGATTCGAGGTGACTCCGTCAAATCGCAAAACGCTATAGACCTGGTCGCGACGGGGTGCCTTGTCATCGCCGGCACCTTCGGCGGCGCCGGGGATGACAAACTCGTTCCTTTCAAACGGGTGCTTCGAAACCTTCGTCAGCGCTTCAGGAATTCGGCGAATTTCTCGGCATAGTCCGGATGCCAGCGCGACAGAGGCGGGCGGTTCTCGATGATGTCGCCGGCAGCCCAGGCGATGCGGCGTTCGTCGAGTGAGCGCGGCACCTCGTTGTCGGGGCAGAGAATGTAGAAATCGCCGGCTTCCAGGCGTTCCAGCATGAAATCCACGGTCTGCTCCGGCGTCCAGGCTCCGGCCGGCTTGTCGGTGCGGCCCTTGGCGGCGAGCGGCGTGAAGACGAAGCCCGGGATCAGCAGATGGGCTGAGATCCGGCAGCCCTCGGTGTTGCGCAACTCGTGCTGCAGGGCTTCGGTGAAGGCCTTCACCGCCGCCTTCGAGACATTGTAGGCGGGATCGCCGGGCGGGGTAGTGATGCCCTGCTTGGAGCCGGTGTTGATGATGAGGCCGGGGCGTCCCCGCGCGATCATGCCGGGCGCAAAGATCTGGGTGCCCTGGATCACGCCCTTGAGATTGACCGAGAAGATGCGTTCCCAGGTCTGGTCCTCGCGGGCATCGAACAGTTTCGAGCCCGGCTGGATGCCGGCATTGTTCATCAGCACATCCGTGCCGCCGAAGCGCTCTTTTACTTTCCGCTGAAGGCCGAGCAGGGCCTCGACGTCGCTGACATCGGTGACCGAGGCGAGTACGGCCTGCCGTCCCCCTGGCGCGGCTGCCGCGATCTTCTCGGCGGCTGTCGCAAGTTTCTCCTCGCCGAGATCGGCGATGGCGACCTTGAGGCCGAGGGAGGCGAACTTGACGGCCGCGGCGAGACCGATGCCGCTGGCCCCGCCTGTCACGACGGCGACAGAGCCAGGCACGAGTGCTGGATGGGACATGGTGATGCTTCCTTGCAGGAACTAAGACTGTTCAACGCTGCCGAAGGAGTTCCTGCAGCGCTGACATCACAACGACATGCTTGCATGTCGTGATGCCTGCTCTTGTAAACACCGCGCCGGGGATGAGGAAGCCGTCGCGACATGCACACACGTCGCTGTGATATTCGGGCTCTCGGAATGTCCGTAGGAGTCAGGCGCTCTTGCCGAAGGAGGCGATCACCCCCTCGGCCATGCGCACGAAACGGGCGCTCGGGCCCTCCGGGCCGGCGCTCTGGCGGCTGACGCGGGCGCCTTCCAGCAGGAGATGCAGTGTATCGGCGACCAGATCCGGCTGGTCGAGACCCGCCTCCCTGCAAAGCAGAGCCAAGCGGTCGCGGTGCCGCTTCTTGAATTCTTCGACCAGGCGTCGGGCCGGGTGATCCTCGCCCGAGAGCTCGACCGCCGCATTGGCGAATTCGCAGCCCCGGTTGTCAGCCTCGATATAGTCGGCGCATTTGCCGACCCAGGACAACAGCTGGGCGTGGGCATCGCCCGGATGCTCGGCCTCGAGCTGGGCCCAGCGCGCCTGATTGTCGATCTCCGCCGCCCGCAGGCATTCGACGATGAGATCGTCTTTCGAGCCGAAATGACGATAGAGCGTCATCTTGTTGGTGCCGGCGACCTTGGCGATGGTGTCGACGCCGATGGTGTTGATGCCATGTCGGTGGAAGAGGTCGCGCGCAGTGACGACGATGCGGTCTCGCGGACGCTGTCCGGGGCAGCAGGGTGACTCTTCGCTTGGTTCCAAAATTTTCTGGCTCATGGCTTGACCAAACTGTTACCGACCTGTAACAGTGTCGCTGTTACTGATCGGTAACAGCTTGGTAAGGCGTCGTCAAGGCCGTTTCGTCATCGCACTGCGATCCAGCCTTGTTAGAGAGACAATTCACCAGGAAACGACACATCGTCAAACGGATTGGGCGGAGCATGCATCCATGTTTCCGCGCTGGAGGAGTCATGGCTCAGCAAGGCTGCAATATGACCGTCGATCAGCTGCTGAACGACCCGTTGACGCTTGCCCTCATGCGGGCCGACGGGGTCGATCCGGTTTCATTGAGGACGATGCTCGCCGGGCAGGCGCGCCGTCTCGCCGAAGCGCAGGACGTGCCGCCGATCCTCCTGACATTTTCTGACACCGTCATGCCACATGGTGGCATCCAAGGCGGCTGACGCAGAGCTTCACCATGGTCAATTATTTCATTCAACGTCCGATCTTCGCCTCGGCCATCGCCATCATCATGGTGATGGCGGGGGCGATTGCCTATTTCCTGCTGCCGGTCGCCCAGTTTCCCAACATCACGCCGCCCCAGATCCAGGTTAGCGCCTCCTATCCCGGCGCCAGCTCGCAGGTCGTCGCCGATACGGTGACCACGCCGCTCGAGCAGCAGATCAACGGCGTGCCGGGCATGATCTACATGTCCTCGGCCAGCTCCAATGACGGCTCGTCCAACATCACCGTCACCTTCGATGTCGGCTATCCCCTGAACATCGCGGCGATGGACGTGCAGAACCGCGTGGCCCAAGCGGCCTCCTCCCTGCCGGCGATCGTCAACCAGTCCGGCGTCTCGGTCACCAAGGCCAATCCCAACTTCGTGCTGATCGTCGACCTGACCTCGCCCGACAATTCGGTCGATTCGGTCGCGCTCAGCAATTACGCCTATCTGCAGATTGTCGATCCCCTAAAGCGGCTGCCGGGCGTCGGCGACGTCAGGATCTTCGGCGAGCGGCGCTATTCCATGCGCATCTGGCTCGATCCCGACAAGCTCGCCAATCTCGGCATCACCGCCGTCGACGTGCAGAATGCCGTCGCCGAGCAGAACGTGCAGGTCGCGGCCGGCAAGATCGGCCAGAATCCGGCACCGGCGGGCACCGCCTTCGAAATGCAGGTCAACGCCACCGGCCGCCTCAGCGACCCGGAGGAGTTCGGCAACATCGTCGTCCGGGCCAATCCGGCCGGCGGTTCGGTGGTGCGCCTTCGTGATGTCGCCCGCATCGAACTCGGCTCGCTGCAATATTCGTCCTCGGCCTATCACGGCGAAAAGCCGATGGTGGTGCTCGGCGTCTTCCAAGCGCCCGGCTCTAACTCGCTCAAGCTGAAGGAAGCCGTCGAAGCCAAGATGAAGGAGCTCTCGGCGCGCTTCCCCAAGGGCATCGAATATTCGATGAAATACGACACGACCCGCTTCGTGTCGGCCGCGATGGAGGACGTCGTCAAGACGCTGGTCGAGGCGCTCATCCTCGTGGTCCTCGTCGTCTACATCTTCCTGCAGAACTGGCGCACCGTGCTCATTCCGGTCATCGCCATCCCGGTCTCGCTGATCGCGACCATGGTGGTGATGCTGGCCATGGGCTTCTCGCTCAACATGCTCTCGCTGCTCGGCATGGTGCTCGCCATCGGCCTCGTCGTCGACGACGCCATCGTGGTGGTGGAGAACGTCGAAAGACAGCTCGAGGCGGGGCATCCGCCGCTGGAGGCGGCCAAGATCGCCATGAAGGAAGTCACCGGTCCGATCGTCGCCACCACGGCGGTGCTGATGGCGGTGTTCGTTCCCGTTGCCTTCATTCCCGGCGTCGCCGGCCAGCTCTACAACCAGTTTGCCCTGACCGTGGCGATCTCGGTCGGCATCTCCGCCTTCAACTCGCTGACCCTGAGCCCGGCCCTGTCGGCCGCCTTCCTCAGCCACAAGCCGGCCTCCCGCTTCTTCCTGTTCCGCTGGTTCAATGCCGGATTCGACAGGCTGTCGCACGGCTATGCCGCCTCGGTGCGCGGCTTCATCAAGCTGCGCTGGCTGATGATGGGGGCGTTTGCCATCGTGCTGGCTGCCACCTACTGGATCTCGACGCGGGTGCCTTCCACCTTCCTGCCGTCGGAAGACCAGGGCTACTTCTTCGTCGTGCTGCAATTGCCGGATGGCGCCTCGCTCGAACGCACCGATGCCGCCGCCAAGCAGGTGCGGCAGATCCTGATGGCAGAACCCGGGGTCGAGGACATCATGTCGATCTCAGGCCTGAACTTCCTCACCAACGCCCAGCAATCGAGCGCTGCGGTCGAGTTCGCCATCCTCAAGCCCTGGGATGAGCGTGGCTCCGGCCTCAGTGCCACCGATATCGTCAACAAGGTGCGTCCGAAGCTGTTCGGCATTGCCGATGGTTTCGTGCTGGCCTTCGAGCCGCCCTCCATCCAGGGCCTCGGCACCACCGGCGGCTTCGAGTTCCAGATCGAGGATCTGAACGGGCGCGGTCCGTTCGCGGTCAACGAGGCGGCGCAGGCCCTGCTTGCCGAGGCGCGCAAGCAGCCCGAGCTCAATCCGCAGACCCTGTTCACCACCTTCTCGACCTCGACGCCGCAGTTCAACTACGACCTCGACCGCAACAAGGCCAAGCTGCTCGGCCTCAACCTGCCGGATATCTTCAACACGCTGCAGATCTATCTCGGCTCGCTCTATGTGAACGACTTCAACCAGTTCGGGCGTACCTTCCGCGTCACGCTGCAGGCCGACAAGGATTCGCGTGCCGATCCCGGCGACATCAGCCGTCTCTATGTCCGCAACGCCACAGGCAACATGGTGCCCCTGTCGACTCTGGGCTCGCTGAAGCCGATCGTCGGGCCGGAGACGGTGACCCACTACAACAATTACGGCGCGGCCCTGATCAACGGTGCCCCCGCACCGGGTTACTCGTCGGGCCAGGCCATCGAGGCAATGCAGAGGGTCGCGGCCGCGACCCTGCCGAACGGCTTCAGCCATGAATGGACCGGCATCACCTTCCAGGAGCTCAAGGCCGGCTCGATCGCAGCGGCGGTGTTCGCCCTTGCCATCGTGTTCGTCTTCCTGATCCTGGCCGCCCAGTATGAGAGCTGGTCCATGCCGTTCATGGTCCTGCTCGCGGTGCCGCTCGGCCTGTTCGGTGCGCTGCTCGCCATCTGGCTGCGCAGCATGCAGCTCGACGTCTATTCGCAGATCGGCTTCGTCATGCTGATCGGCCTCGCCGCCAAGAACGCCATCCTGATCGTGGAGTTCGCCAAGCATCTGCGCGAGCAGGGCCATGGCATCGTCGAGGCGGCGATGGAAGCCGGCCGGCTGCGCCTGCGCCCGATCCTGATGACGGCCTTCGCCTTCATCCTGGGCGTGGTGCCGTTGGTGAAGGCGACCGGTGCCGGCGCGGCCAGCCGCCAGTCGCTCGGCACGGCCGTGTTCGGCGGCATGCTGGTGGCTACCGTGCTGACGCTGGTCTTCGTGCCGGTGTTCTACGCCATCATCGAGCGTTGGCGCGAGCGCCGACTCTCCGCCAAGAGAGATTCACACCATACCGACAGCACGCCTGAGGAGTCCGAGGACGCCATGCCGCCCCGGATCCAGGCCGCCGAATAAGGGGATACCGATGCGTATCTGGAAAATCGCCACCGCCATCGTCGTGGTCGCCGCCGCAGGCGGAGGCTACTACCTCAAGGACAAGCCGCATCTCCTCGCCGCCGGCCAGGAACTCCTGGCCGGGGTGCTGAGCAAGCCGGCCTCGGCCAATCCGGCACCGGCCATGCAGGCCATGCCGGTGCCGGTGGCCTCCGTGGTCAAGAAGTCCATTCCGCTCTTCCTCTCCTATCCCGCCCGCACGGAATCGATCCGCAGCATCGCCCTGCAGGCCAAGGTCTCGGGCTATATGCTCGACCAGGCCGTGCCTGACGGCACCGATGTGAAGCAGGGTGATGTCCTTTATCGCATCGACGCGCGTGACTATCAGGCCGCGCTGGCGCAGGTGAAGGCCCAGGCCGAGCGCGATACCGCTGCACTCGACTATGCCAAGACCAGCCTCACCCGCGGCAACGACCTCACCAAGACGGGCTTCCTGTCGAAGGACCTGTTCGATCAGCGCACCAGTGCGGTCAAGCAGGGCGAGGCAACCCTTCTTGCCGACAAGGCGGCGATCCAGGCGGCGGAACTCAACCTTGACTATACAGAGATCAAGGCCCCCTTCGACGGACGGATGGGCCGCAACCAGGCCGCGGCCGGCACGCTTGTCAGTCCCGGCGGCACCGTGCTCAACACGCTGGTGCAGCTCAGCCCGATCTATGTGACGTTCACGCCGACGGAAGCCGAACTCACCCAGATCCTCAAGGCCAAGGCGGCGGGCAAGGTCCTGGCCGACATCGTCGTGCCCGGCCAGAACGAAGCGAGCCACCAGGGCGAGCTCACTTTCCTGGATAACGTCGTCGACCGGGCCACCGGCACCATCACCGCCCGGGCCACCACGGCCAATGCCGACCGCAGCTTGCTGCCCGGCCAATATGTCAATCTGCGGCTGAGCATCGGCGAGCGGCCCGATACGCTGCTTGTGCCGCAGGCAGCCCTCGGTTCGAGCCAGCTCGGCAAATATGTCTATGTCGTCGGCGAGGGCAACAAGGTCGAGATGCGTCTGGTCGAGCTCGGCCCGGCGCAGGGACCGCTCATCGCGGTGACCAAGGGGGTCAAGGAAACCGACCAGATCATCGTCGGCAATGTCCAGAAGATCTTCCCCGGCGTGCCGGTGCAGCCCCTGCCGCAGAAGGCGGGAGCCTGATTCTTCCAGCGGGCGACGAGGCCTCGCCTCGGCCCGTCGCAGCGCAGCCTGGCCGGCCCGGACACAGTTCCCGGCCGGCCTTTTTAACTCCGACCGCAGGGGTGTGTCGAGGCCGGAATATTTTGCGTGGCAATACTATTTCCAGTCGTTGCATTCTTTCTCGCTTCGCTCTTTATTTACGAAGTCAGTGCAATCGGAGAAAGTATTGCCGTGAAGACCGCTCTTGCTTTTGCCTCTCTTATGGTTGCGTCAATTTCAGCGGGGTGCGTGACAGGCAATGCTCCTGTCGGTGCCAATCTGAGGGCTACCTCTGCTTTTACGCATCATGCGAAGTCGGGGAAAGAGGTTGAGTTTTATACGGCCTATCAGTTCAAGACGCCCTGTGACACGAATTCGGCTGTACCTTCAGTAAAGATTATTGTTCCACCGCAGCATGGAACGGCCACCGTCATTCGAAAGCTGGGCTATACCAACTATCCGAAATGGAATGATAACTATCGATGCAATAGTGTTAAGGTGCCGATGGCAGCTGTAAATTATCGATCAAACCCGGGATATGTCGGGGTGGATACGCTTCAATTGCGCACGGACTTTATCAATCCAGCGGATAATCCGCCGGAGAGCATCGCCGTCACGATTGAGGTTGCACGTTAGCGACAACAGGAGCCTGCGGTATCAAGCTCGATGCCGAGATTCGATCCCGTAGGCTCGTTGCGGCTCTGTCGTTCATTCCGGGCGCAGGGATTTTGCCGTGCAGCGATGCCATCGATAGGCGGCGGCGTCGGGATCGTCCTTGCGGCCGAAACACCAGCCTGCCTTGGCGAGTTGCCGCGTGAGGGCGTCGCGCCGATCACAGGCCAGCTGCGTGGCGGGATCATCGCCGCTGCCGCCCCGGCATTGGCTGTTCAGCGCTTTCCAGTGGTCGATCGACGTGTTTGGCTGGGCCGCAAATGCCGGTTGTGGCGCAAGGACGAGGCCTGAAAGCAGGAAAGCGAGCGAGGCGAATCTCATCTGGGCGACCTCCGATGCCGTCTGCCATCCAGGTGTAGGCGGGACTCGAGAATCAAGCTGTTTCACCGGAAACTTCCGCCGGGGTCGCGGCAATGCTCAGCCCGAAGTCGCATTCCTTGGCACTGCGAGCCGGGCTCGGAAGCGTACTTGGGGCGGGCGCACGCCATGGGAGAGCAGCACCCTGAGCACGGCCGGCCGGGCGCCGACGATCTGCACCGTGCCGCCGCTGCGGGCCGCCTTGCGCACCAGGCCGTGAATGGTCGCTGCGGCGGTGGAATCGATGATCGGCACGGCCGAGAAGTCGATGATGGTCGTCTTGGGATGCTCGCCGATGCGATCGAGGGCGGCGGCGACCGTCGCGGCCGCGCCGAAGAAGAAGGCGCCGGAAATCCGGTAGGCGACCACGTCGGGATCGCTGGCCAGGCCGGGATCATAGGGCAGAGGCTCCTCTGCGCCGGGAACATCGGGCCGGTCTTCCTCGACGACCGGTCGCAAGGTCTCGATCTCGACGGCCTCCGCCATCCGGTGCAGGAAGAGGAGGGAACCAAGGGCGAAGCCGATCAGGATACCCTCGGTGAGGTCGCGGAAGACGACGACCAGGAAGGTTGCGATCACCACCACGGCGTCGCCACGCGAAGCGCGCACCAGCGTGGCGAACTGGTGGCGCTCGAACATGTTCCAGCACACCACCGCCAGAACCGCCGCGAGGGCCGCCAGCGGGATATAGCTCGCAAGCGGGGCCGCCAGCAGCATGAAGGCCAGCACGAAAAGCGAATGCAATATGCCCGAAACCGGCCCGCGCGCGCCGGCCCGCACATTGGTGGCCGTGCGGGCGATGGTGCCGGTGACGCAGATACCGCCGAACAGGGCCGATGCCATGTTGGCGATCCCCTGCGCTACCAGCTCGACATTGGAGCGGTGGCGCCGGCCGCTCATGCTGTCGGCCACCACGGCGGAAAGCAGGCTCTCGATACCGCCCAGCAGGGCGAAGGCGATCGACGTCGGCAGGAGTTCGATGATCTTGTCGAGCGACAGGGCCGGCAAATGAGGAGCTGGTAACGAGCGAGGAATGCCGCCAAAACGCGTACCGAGCGTTTCAACCGGCATGCCAGCCAGCCAGACCAGCACGGCTGCGGCGACGGTGGCGATCAGGAAGGCCGGCCAATGAGGACGCAGACGCCGGATGGCGACGATGAGGGCGATGGTGAAGAGGGCGATGGCCGTGGCGGACAGGTTGAAGCTCGGCAAGGCGATGGCGAGCGCCTCGACCTTCTCGACGAAGGGGCCAGGTTCGCCGCCCTTGAGCGTCAGGCCGAGCAGTTCCTTGATCTGGCTGGCGAAGATGATGACCGCGATGCCGGAGGTGAAGCCGACGGTGACCGGGTAGGGGATGTATTTGATGAAGGTGCCGAGCCGGAGGACGCCGATCAGGGTGAGGATGATCCCGGCCATGAAGGTGGCGAGCAGAAGCCCGTCCACGCCATGCTGCTGCACGGCCGCGGCGACCAGCACGATGAAGGCACCGGCAGGACCGCCGATCTGGAACCGGCTGCCGCCGAGTGCCGAGACCACGAAGCCGCCGACGATGGAGGTGTAGAGGCCTCGATCCGGCGTCACGCCCGAGGCGATGGCGATCGCCATGGAGAGCGGCAGGGCGACGATGGCGACCGTCAATCCGGCGAGAACGTCGGCCCTCAGCTTGTCCAGCCCGTAGCCTTCCTTGAGGACCGTCACCAGCTTGGGCGTATAGAGCTCACTGAAGCTGGGTTCATGCACCCGGGCCGTCATCGCTTCTCACATTTCCGGAGACAGTACGGGGGAGCCCATAGACTGCCGCCACTCGACCTGACGCTAGGTCGAAGAGCTTTCCGGCGGCTTGAGGAGCTTGAGGCGCACGCCTCGTCCCCCCTCACGGCTGACGGCATTGTCGCCGATCAGCTCGACGCCGGCGCGGTCAAGCGCCTCGATCACCTTCGTCAACGTATCAACCACACCGCGAACATTGCCTTCGCTCGCTTCCATGCGCTGAACCGTCGGCAGGGAGACCCCCGACAGGTCAGCGAGCTGGCGCTGGTCGATGCCGAGCAGGGCTCGGGCAGCGCGCATCTGGGCAGCGGTGATCATAGGCAGCCTCGCAATTATCAAATACTTCATTTTAATGTTAATGTCTAGAACATCAATTAGGATGTTTTTGACATTGATGCCGTCAGTGTGCCGAAAGACAGGTCCGTCCGTCCGGCGACACTGCCTCGCCGTATAGACGAAGCGGTTGATGATTTCACTGAATCTCGTCGCATCGCCAAGACGCGACCGAACGGGGGTAGTGGGGCCAGCCCCTACCTTCGAGATCGCCCGGCACCACTGTGAGCACTTGCAAACGGAGAACCAGAGCAGGCAAGTGTCGGGCCTTGAATGCGCTTTGCCCCTCGGAAGGCCGTTGCCGTTCAAAAAAATGCCGGTACGAGCGAGCGGCGCAGCCTGAATTCGCGTATCAGCATGAGGCAGGGCTTCTCGAAGCCGCCCACGAATGGGCAACTTCGAGAAACACGGCTTGAGACGATCTGATTGGTAGTGGCTGACATCATGGCTGTTTTGTTGGGTATCGATACGGGCGGCACCTTTACCGATGCCGTCCTCTATGACGAGGAAAAGGGCGTTCTCGCCAAGGCCAAGTCGCTCACCACCCATCATGATCTGGCCATCGGTGTCGGTAGCGCCGTCGGCGCGGTGCTGGCCCAATCCGATGTCGCGCCCTCGCGCATTGCCCTGGTCTCGCTTTCCACCACGCTCGCTACCAACGCCATGGTGGAGGGGCAGGGCGGGCGCGTCGGTCTGGTCTATATCGGCTTCGATGCCGACGATGCCGAGCGTCCGGATCTCAAGGCGGCGTTGAACGGGGACCCGGTTCTGTTGATCGCGGGCGGCCATGATGCCATGGGCCAGGTGCGCGCGCCGCTCGACGAGGCGGGGCTGGTCGAGCAGGCCCGCGCTTTGGCGCCGGGGCTGACCGGTTTTGCCGTGACCGGACGGTTCGCCGTGCTCGATCCCAGCCATGAAATCGCGGCACGCGAGATCCTGCGGCGCGAAACCGGCCTGCCGGTTACCTGCGGCCACGAGCTCTCAGCCAAGCTGGACGGGCCGAAGCGCGCCCTCACCTGCGTGCTGAACGCGCGCCTGATCCACCTTCTCGAGGCGCTGATCGCCGCCACCGAGGGGCGGCTCGCCGCGCTCGGCATCGCCGCGCCCTTGATGGTGGTGCGCGGCGACGGCTCGCTGGTGGCGGCCGAGGTGGCCAAGGCCAAGCCGATCGAGACGATCTTTTCCGGCCCGGCCGCCAGCGCCGTGGGCGGCGCTTTCCTCGCCGGCGCCCCGGACGCTCTGATTTCCGATATCGGCGGCACCACCACTGATGTCGTCGTGTTGCGCGGCGCGAGGCCTCGCATCGATCCGGCCGGCGCCCTGATCGGCGGTTTCCGCACCATGGTGGAAGCCATCGCCATCCGCACCTGCGGCCTCGGCGGCGACAGCGAGGTGGCGATCGAGCAGCACGGCCTGGATACCTCGCTCAAGCTCGGCCCGCGGCGCGCCGTGCCGCTCTCCCTGCTCGCCGACAGCCTTGCCGACCTCGTGCATTCGACGCTCGACCGCCAGCTCAGGGCCGATTTGCCCAACGACCTCTTCGGCCGTTTCGCCTTGCGCCTGCACCCGCCCCTGGCGGAACTGCCGGCGCTGGAAGCGGAGGTGCTGGCGCGGCTGGAGGCCGGGCCGATGGCCGCCGACAAGCTGATCAACAGCCGGCGCGAACTCAATGCGCTCCAGCGCCTGGTCAACCGGCGCCTCGCCATCATGGCGGCGCTGACGCCTTCGGATGCCGCCCACCAGCTCGGCCTGCATCATGCCTGGGATAAGGCAGCGGCCGAGAAGGGCCTGACCCTATTCGCCAGGCGGCGCAATGCCATGGGGCTGCCCTATGCGGACAGCGCCGAAGACCTTGCGCGGCGCATCATCGAGACCCTCACCCGCCGCTCGGCCGAATTCCTCTTGGAATGCGCTTTGGCCGAGGACGGCTTCCGTGAGGCCGGCCTGTCACGCCATGCTTTGGCGGTGGCGGCACTCGACGGCCATAGCGGCCTCGTCAAGATCGGCCTGTCGCTGACGACGCCGGTGGTCGGACTCGGCGCCTCCGCCGCGACCTATTACGGCGATATCGCCGGCCTGGTCGGCGCACCCTCGCTGGTACCCGAACATGCCGAGGTCGCCAATGCCGTCGGCGCCGTGGTCGGCGGCGTGCACGTCTCGGCTGAGGTGAAGGTGCTGCAGCCGGTGGAGGGTATCTTCCGGGTATTCACTCGGTTGGGCACGCGCGACATCCTCGATCTCGGCGAGGCCCTGCTCCATGCGCAGGAAGCGGCACGGGTCCAGGCCGAGAGCGACGCGCTCATTGCGGGGGCCGCCACGGTCGAGACCTCTGTGAGCGTCGACGAGAAGAAGATCGTGGCCGAGGGCCGGGAGCTCTTTGTCGAGGCCCTGGTGACGGCCCGGGCATCGGGACGGCCGAGGATCAGTGTGTAGAACCCTGGGATCGCCAGCATCCTGCTGGCTCTTCCTCCCCACCAATGCGGCGGTTCAAGAGCCAGCAGGATGCTGGCGATCCCAGGGCGCTGCAGACTGCATCGGCTTGCCCCTGCTCTGCGCGATGTTGACGCATCGAATGACAAATTCGTTTTCCAAAACGTTTTGGACGACAGCGAAAATCGCAACTGCGATTGACAGGGTAGGAAATTCCAGCGGAAGATGCCGTTAACCGCGTCGATGCCGGGGAAGGGCTTGCCCAACTCCCCCTGTCGGAATGCATGCGGAGGGCGGAGCGAATGCCGGGAATAGGTAAGTCGGACCGTCTGCATCATGCGGATCTGGTCTATGCCACCTTGAATGACGGGACGTCGGGGGCCCAGTCCGCGGTCGCGGCCTCCTGGTCCCGTTCCCTCAGCCATTATGGCCTCGATCCCGATCACGCCCCTCCGCCCCACCGGCTCGGCGCAGGCGAATTCAAGGCGGCTTTGTCCCGCATGGAGCTCCTGGTGCGGCTGTCGCAGGGAACGCTCGATCGCCTGTTCCAGGCGGTCGGCGATGCCGGCTGCTGCGTGCTCCTCACCGATGACGACGGCGTGCCGCTCGACCGGCGCGGCGTGGTGGGGGACGATGCCGATTTCGAGGCCCTCGGCCTGTGGACCGGCATGGTCTGGAGCGAGCAGAGCGAGGGCACCAACGGTGTCGGCACCTGCATCGCCGAAGGGCGTGCACTGACCATCCATCGCGACCAGCATTTTCTCACCCGCAATATCGGGCTGAGCTGCACGGTGGCGCCGATCTGGGACGCGAATGGCCGCCTTATGGGCACGCTCGACGTCTCGACCTGCCGCTCCGATCTGACACCGGCCCTGTTGAAGCTGGTGGCGGCGGCGACACGGGATGCGGCCGTTCGCATCGAGACCCAGCATTTCCGCGAGGCCTTTCGCCATGCGCGCATCCTGGTCGGGCCCGATGCCGGCACCGGCCCGGCCGGCCTGCTCGCCGTGGACAGGGAGGATCTCGTCATCGGGGCCAGCCGCGCGGCCCGCCTTGTCTATGGACTGACGGACGAGCATCTGCGCAACCCGTTCCCCGCCAGTGATCTCGTCGACGGTGAAACGGCTTTGCCCGGTGAGGGGTTGCTTGCCGGCGAGCGTTCCGCGGTGCGCCAGGCCTTGTCTCGGGCGAAGGGCAATGTCTCGGCCGCTGCCCGCCTGCTCGGCGTCAGCCGTGCCACCATGCACCGCAAGATCGCGCGGCTCGGCTTGGGGCGGGAGAGCTGAATCTTGGAGCGCGGACGTCTCAGCGACATGAAGACATGTCGCGATGTCCGCTCTTTCTCTTTCTTGCAAGCTCAGAGTTTCCAAGAGCGGACTGGAAGTCCGCGCTCCAAAGTCCTCACCTGTCTCATCCCTGAGACACATCGTCCCCGGCATCGTTCGCCCCCCTCCTGACAAGCCATCCCCCCGCGCTCATCCTCCCAGCCAGACGACGCCAGTCCCAAAACCTCAATTGGCGCGCTGAAGGAGGAAATTGATGAACAAGCCCGAGATCGTCCGCTCGCCCGGAACGCTGTTCAAGCCCCGCTACGGCAATTTCATCGGCGGCCAATGGCAGGAGCCGCGCAGCGGCAAATATTTCGAGAACACCTCGCCCGTGAACGGCAGGGTACTCTGCGAGATTGCCCGCTCCGATGCCGCCGACGTCGAAGCCGCCCTCGACGCCGCCCATGCCGCCAAGGATGCCTGGGGCCGTACCAGCGCCGCCGAGCGCTCCCTCCTCCTGCTGCGCATCGCCCAGGTTATGGAAGACAATCTGGAAACCCTCGCCTTGGCCGAGACCTGGGACAATGGCAAGCCGATCCGCGAGAGCATGGCCGCCGATCTGCCGCTCGGCGTCGACCATTTCCGCTATTTCGCCGGCGTGCTGCGCGCCCAGGAAGGTGGCATCTCTGAGATCGACCACGACACCGTCGCCTATCATTTCCATGAACCCCTCGGCGTCGTCGGCCAGATCATCCCCTGGAACTTCCCGCTGCTGATGGCGGTCTGGAAGCTTGCCCCCGCGCTCGCCGCCGGCAATTGCGTGGTGATCAAGCCGGCCGAGCAGACGCCTGCCTCCATCCTGGTCCTGGCCGAGCTGATCGGCGACATCCTGCCGCCCGGCGTGCTCAACATCGTCAACGGTTTCGGACTGGAAGCCGGCAAACCTTTGGCGTCCTCCAACCGGATCGCCAAGATCGCCTTCACCGGCGAGACCACCACCGGCCGGCTGATCATGCAATATGCCAGCCAGAACCTGATCCCGGTGACGCTGGAACTCGGCGGCAAGTCGCCCAACATCTTCTTCAAGGACGTCGCCGCCGAGGACGACGATTTCCTCGACAAGGCGATCGAGGGCTTCGTGATGTTCGCCCTCAACCAGGGCGAGGTCTGCACCTGCCCGAGCCGCGCCCTCGTGCATGAGAGCATCTATGACCGCTTCATCGAGAAGGCGCTGAAGCGCGTCGCCGCCATCAAGCAGGGCGATCCGCTCGATCCCGCCACCATGATCGGCGCGCAGGCCTCCTCCGAGCAGCTCGAGAAGATCCTGAGCTATTTCGACATCGGCCGCCAGGAAGGTGCCGAGGTGCTGATCGGTGGCGAGCGCGCCGACCTGCCCGGCGAACTCGCCGGCGGCTATTACGTCAAGCCGACGGTGTTCAAGGGCCACAACAAGATGCGGATCTTCCAGGAGGAGATCTTCGGCCCGGTGGTCTCCGTCACCACCTTCAAGGATGACGAGGAAGCGCTTTCCATCGCCAACGACACGCTCTACGGCCTCGGTGCCGGTATCTGGACGCGCGACGGCACCCGCGCCTATCGCTTCGGCCGCGCCATCCAGGCCGGCCGCGTCTGGACCAACTGCTACCACGCCTATCCGGCCCATGCGGCCTTTGGCGGCTACAAGCAGTCCGGCATCGGCCGCGAGAACCACAAGAAGATGCTCGATCACTACCAGCAGACCAAGAACATGCTGGTCAGCTACTCCCCCAAGAAGCTTGGCTTCTTCTGATCCGCGCCGGAGCGTTTAGCTCCGGGGATCACCTTGGCCGCCCCGATTTCGATCCGGGCGGCTCTTTCGCAAGATGGCGAGACATGGACGACCTTGCCGTCATTGCGAGCGAAGCGAAGCAATCCGGTCTTCGTCAGGCACGGCATTTTCGGCTTCTGGATTGCTTCGCTTCGCTCGCAATGACGCAAGATGGCGATCCGTTATGAAAAGTGGAGCGATCATGCCCGACGCCAGTCTCGAACGCGTAACGGCGACGCCGGCCGCCCTCGACCTGATCGCCAGTCTACAGACCCGCTACGGCCCCGTGCTGTTCCACCAGTCGGGCGGGTGCTGCGACGGTTCCTCGCCGATGTGCTATCCGCAGGGTGACTTCATCATCGGGGACCAGGACGTGCTGCTGGGCAGCATCGGCGAGGCGCCCGTCTATATCAGCGCGCCGCAATTTGCCGCCTGGAGCCACACGCAACTGATCATCGACGTGGTGCCGGGGCGCGGCGGCATGTTTTCCTTGGAGAACGGCACCGAAAAACGCTTCATCACCCGCTCGCGCACCTTCTCGGGCGAGGAGATCTGCGTGCTGCCTGCGGCGAGGAGAGGGGCCTGAGGCCCTTTTCGGTGTGCCGATCTCCAGATCGGCATTCTCGCGCCAAAGCGCTCACCGGCAAGGGGGTGGTGCCGATCTGGAGATCGGCACACCGTGCTTCAGACGCCTTGCCGGCAAGATCGGTGCGTCTGGGTAGACTACCTGCGCACCCGGATCCCCCGCTCAGCCGCGGCCGACCAGCGGCATCTTGGTCGCCATCACCGTCATAAACTGCACATTGGCCTCGAGCGGCAGGCCGGCCATGTAGACCACCGCATCGGCGACATGCTTCACGTCGAAGGTCGGCTCGGGCTTGATCGAGCCGTCGGCCTGCGGCACGCCGCCCGGCATCTTGGACGCCATCGGCGTCAGCGTGTTGCCGATGTCGATCTGGCCGCAGGCGATGTCATATTTGCGCCCATCGAGCGAGGAGGATTTGGTCAGGCCGGTGACCGCATGCTTGGAGGCCGTGTAGGGTGCCGAATTCGGGCGCGGCGCCGTGGCCGAGATCGAGCCATTGTTGATGATGCGCCCACCCCGCGGCTCCTGCGCCTTCATCACGCGGAAGGCCTCCTTGGTGCACAGGAACACGCCGGTGACGTTGGTGTCGATCACCGCCTTCCATTGTTCGAAGGGCAGGTCCTCGATCGGCACGCCGGGCGCGATGGTGCCGGCATTGTTGAAGACGAGGTCCACGCGCCCCAGCGCGGCGACGGTGGCATCGAACAGCGCGGCGACCGAAGCGGGATCGGTGACGTCGGAGGCGATGGCGCGGGCAGAGGCCGCCTGCGGGCTTTCGGCGATGGCGGCTTCCAGAGCCTCCTTGCGTCGCCCCGTAAAGACGACAGACCAGCCATCGGCCAGCAGCGCGTGCGCGACGGCCTTGCCGATGCCGCTGGCGGCGCCCGTGACGATGGCGATCTTTCCTTGACCCGACATGGGTTCCTCCCGATTCCAATTCGATTTGTGCTGCAACGCGCAGTGCCACCCGGCCAGGCGGGTTAGGCGTGACAGGCAGTTGCTTCCGTTGTCAGACAAATATCTCTAATCGGAATTTTCGGATAGGGCGAGCCTTCAAGAGAGCCAACATGTCAGATCTTCACATCCGCAAGCTTTGCAACGCTCTCATTCCCGATGCGATGCCTTCGAAACGGGTGCCTGGTGTCGTGGTCAACACTGTCGATCGCATGAGCCGCAAGGCGGGAGGCCTGTGGGTCGGCGGTCGCGTCGAGATCACGCCGGAAGGGCTGTCCTTCGCCGCCAATGGCCTGAACAAGGCCTTTCATACCGGCCTGCAGCCCGTCCACATTCCGATGACCACCATACGCAAGGCCTCACGTGAATTTGGCTGGGTCACCGGCATCGTGGCCGTCGAGCATGACGAGGGCACGTTCCGCTTCCGCTGCTACGGCGCCAGCAAGGTCGCGGCGGCGCTGGAGAAGCATGTTGCGGGGCGGCGGGAGCGGTGATGATCGCTCGGTGAAAGAGAGGCGTTTCAGGATATGGCGCAGAAATCCTTCCCCGGTTTCGGGGAAGGTGGCGCTGCGCAGCAGCGACGGAAGGGGAGAGTGGTGCGGAACAAGACAATACTGCCTGACGACCTGCGCCACTCTCCCCCACCCGGCCCGGCTACGCCGGTCCACCCTCCCCGAAGTCGGGGAGGGATAGGGCGCGCTTTACCGAGTCGCGAGCGCATGCCGTAATGAAGCGGTCCCGATCTTTTCACCCCAGGCAGGCGATGATGGTCTCGATCACCCTCTTGGTCTCCTCCGGATCCCTGACGCGGATCGAGTCGACGCCGGCCTCCTTGGCCGCATAGTCGTTGCCGCCCGGGAACAGTGCATCACCCGCGAAGATCATCTCCTCGATGGCGATGCCAAGCCGGTCGCGCAGCTTGGCGATGCCATAGGCCTTGTCGATGCCCTGCCGGGTCACGTCGATCGAGGTGGCGCCGCCCATGCGCACCGAGAAGTCCGGGATCGACTTGTCGAGATAGGTTTTCAGGATGGTGCGCTTCTTGAAATCGGGATCCCAGCTGTGCTTGGCCTCGAGCGGTGCTTCCTGGCCGAGCGCGGACATGGTGATCTGGCTGCCGCGATCCTCGATACGCTCGCCCCAGATCCGCTCCGGCTTGAAGCCCGCCTGCTCGAAAGCCGCCTCTAGCGCAGCGATGATGCGTTGCTTGTCGTCCGCCGACAGGTCCTCGCGGTAGACCGGAACCCAGCTACCCCCCTCGTAATGGAAGAACTTCGTGCCGCAGGTCGGCAGCAGATGCAGCCGGTCGAAGCGGTCGCCGGCGGGCAGATTGGCGAGGAACTGCTTTTCGAATTGCGGCCAGTCGCCACCGGAGATCACGGCGACCTGGGCAACGGTGAGAAGCTGGCCCAGCAGGGCGGCCATCTCGGCATCGATGGCCGATTTGCTCTTGGCAAGCGTGCCGTCGAGATCGAAAATGACGAGTTTCTTCATGACGAGCTTCAATGTCCCTGGGGAAGGAAAGAGTCCGGCCGTTATAGACGAGTTGGCCGGATGCGCCATTCTACGATTGTACAGCCGGGCTCACCCTTTCGGGGCAGACGCCACAATGCATCCTTCCCTGGGACCGCCAGCATCCTGCTGGCTCTTCCCTCAGACGAACGGCCGCTGCACCAAAGAGCCAGCAGGATGCTGGTGGTCCCAGGAAGAGGGTCGGTCGGTCTTCAATGATCCATGCCGGTGATCACCCGCTCCACCGCCTCCACGCTGGTCTGCTTGGGGTCGATGTCGTCGGCGACGACCCGGCCGCGGCGCATGACGACGATGCGGTCGACCACCTGGAAGACATGGTGGATGTTGTGGGCGATGAAGATGCAGGAATGGCCGGAACTGCGGGCATTACGCACGAAATTCAGGACGCCTTGAGTCTCCGCCACGCCCAGATTGTTGGTGGGCTCGTCGAGAATGATGAGATCGCTGTCGAAATGCATGGCGCGGGCGATGGCCACCGCCTGGCGTTCGCCGCCGGAAAGCGAGCCGATCGGTGTGGTCGGCGCGATGTTCTTGGAGATGCCGACCCTTTTCAAGAGCGTGGTCGCCACCTCGTTCATCTTGGCCTGGTCGAGGCGGTTGAGGAAGCGCGGTCCCTTGATCGGCTCGCGTCCGAGGAAGAGGTTGCGGGCGATCGAGAGCTGCGGGACCAGGGCTGAATCCTGGTAGATCGTCTCGATGCCCTCAGCGATCGCGTCGGTGGTCGAGCGCATCGCCACCTTCTTGCCGCGGACGAAGATGTCGCCGGAGGTGGCGGAGACGGCACCCGAAAGGATCTTGATCAGGGTCGACTTCCCCGCCCCGTTGTCGCCGAGCAACCCGACGATCTCGCGCCTGTTCACCGTGAGCGTGACGCCCTCGATGGCGCGGATGCGGCCATAGGACTTGGCGATGTTCTGCATGCGGATGAGTTCTTCTTGGGTCTCAGCCATCGCTCACCTCCCTTCCTGGTGCCGGCGGTCGAGCCATGAATGCAGTGCCATCATCCCCAGGATGATCGCGCCGATGAAGATGTTGTAGGCCAGGCCCGGCACGCCGATCAGCACGATGCCGTTGCGCATCACGCGCAGGATGAAGATGCCGAGCACCGTGCCGATGATGGTGCCGCGGCCGCCGGTGAGCGCGGTGCCGCCGATCACCACCATGGCGATCACCTCCAGTTCATAGCCCGTGCCGGAATTGGGATTGGCCGAGGAGGTGCGGATCGAGGAGATGATACCGGCGAGCGTCGAGAGCACCGAGCACAGGATGAACAGCCAGACCTTGGTGGCATCGACATTGACGCCGCGCGCCCGCGCCGCATTGGGATTGCCGCCCGCCGCCTGGATCCAGTTGCCGGCCTTGGTCTTGGTCAGCACATAGCCGAGCACGATCGCGGCGATGGCGAACCAGAGCAGGGACATGTAGACGCGGAAGCCGCCGATATAGAAGGTGCCGACCAGGATGTCGGCGAGCGGCTGGTCGCCCGCGTTCCAGGTGCGCTGAGGAAAGCCGTTGGTGACGAAGAGGGCCGTGCCGCGCACCACCAGCAGCATGCCGAGCGTGACCAGGAAGGACGGGATCTTCAGCCTGGTGACGAAGAGGCCGTTCACCCAGCCGATCAGCGCCGCGACGACGAGGGCGATCAGGAAGGCTACCCAGAGAGGGGTGGCGCCGGAATTGAACAGCGTCCACATCAGCACCGGCGAGAAGCCGAAGAGCGAGCCGACCGAAAGGTCGAACTCGCCCGAGGTCATCAAGAGCGTCATCGCCAGGGCGATCAGGCCGAGCTCGACGGTGAAGGCCAGGATGTTGCTGAGATTGTCCGCGGAGAGGAAATCGGGATTGATGCCGCCGAAGATGGCGAGTTCGACGACCAGGAGCACGAAAGGGCCGAATTCGGGCCGTGCGATCGCGCGCTGGAGCAGGGAGTGTTGTTCCACGAGAATTCCTTGGCCGGTGGTGGAGGCAGGTGCGGAAGGGGCGCTTTGAGGGAGGTGCTCAGCCCAATGATTTCGGACTTCGCTCAACCTTTGTCATTGCCAGGCTTGACCCGGCAATCCAGTCTTGGCGGCGGATGGCGAACCGCTCCCTGGATGCCCGGGTCAAGCCCGGGCATGACAAAGGTCCGTGCCTCCTACGATATCAAAAGAGGCCGCCGCGCTGGACAGACATTTCCGGCCGCCAGCGCCTGTGAGTGCCCTATTTCTTGCCGCTCAGGATATCGTCATACATCTGGGCGTTATCCTTCTCGTAGAGCGCGCCGGTGATGACGTTGAAGCCGGGGCGGATGCCGCTGGAAGCCATGGCCGCCATCGACAGCGCGATATAGCTGGTCGCCTGCGGATCCTGCCATTGCCCGGCATTGACGTAGCCGTTCAGCACTTCCTGGGTGGTGTCGAGCGAATTGCCCCAGCCGATGACCGGGATTTCGCCGGGCTTGACGCCGACCTGGTCGAACACCCGCTTGATAGAGCCGGTGACGAGGTCGCCCAGGCCGATGATCGCCTTGATCTTCTTGCGGTTGGTGGTGAGGTAGTCGGTCATGCGCGAGATGACCTCGGCCTGGTCGAGCGTCGCCTCGGTGACTTCCCAGGTGATGCCGAGCGGCTTGAACACGCTGGAAATGCCCTGCTCCTCCTGCACGCCATAGGTGGCGCCGGGAATTTCCACCGGCATCCAGACGAAGTCGCCTGATTTCACCAGCTTCTTGTCGACCAGATATTGGGCCCAGGCCGCACCGAACTTGACGTTGTCACCGCCGACATAGGCACCGAATTTGGCCTGCGGGTCGGGCGTGTTGAAATTGATGATCGGAATCTTCTTGGCGTTGGCTTCATCGACCACCTTGATCAGGCTGCCGGGATCCGGGCTGGTGGTGACGATGCCGGCCGCTCCTGCCGCGATCGCTGCGCGCACGGCCTCCTGGTGCGAAGCCACGTCGCCATTGTGGAAGGAGGTGTTGACCGTATTGCCGGTGTCGCTGGCCCATTGCTTGGCGCCTGCCAGGAAATAGGTCCAGACCGGGTCGGCCGGGCCGCCATGGGATATCCAGTAGAAGGTCTTCGGGGCGGCCTGCGCCATCGGGAGGGAGGCTGCCAGCGCCATTATCGCGCCGGCAACGGCCAAGACGAATTTCCTGATCATGGGAGTGCCTTGCTCGTGTTCCGGGTCTCTGGAGGACCAACGGGCGCGATCATGGCAATTGTAATACGATTAATCAATGCGATCTTTGATATGAGATCGCGTCATTGCGGAGCATTCGTCGGGGCGATCGAAAGAAACGGCTCTATTTTACTTCAGGGAATTATCTTGCGATGCGGAAATTATTTGCTGCGGCGCATCAAAATTAACATGGTGTGGTCCAGGTAAGCTTGAGTTCTCTCGATCTGAAGCGCTTTGGCCAACAAAAAGCCCTTCCCTGGAGAGGGAAGGGCGGCAATAGACTCTAAATTCGGATGCGAACCGGATCAGACGCCCAGCTTGCGCTTGCGGCTGCCCAGCGTGCGCAGGCGCAGGGCGTTGAGCTTGATGAAACCGGCCGCGTCGCGGTGGTCATAGGCGACGGCGCCCTCCTCGAAGGTGACGAGGTCCTGGCTGTAGAGCGAGTTGGGGCTCTCGCGGCCGATGACATGCACGCCGCCCTTGTAGAGCTTGAGGCGCACCGAGCCGGTCACCGCTTCCTGGCTCTTGTCGATCAGGGCCTGCAGCATCTCGCGCTCGGGCGAGAACCAGAAGCCGTTATAAATGAGCTCGGCATATTTCGGCATCAGCTCATCCTTGAGATGGGCGGCACCGCGGTCGAGCGTGATGCTCTCGATGGCGCGGTGGGCGGGCAGCAGGATGGTGCCGCCGGGCGTCTCATACATGCCGCGCGACTTCATGCCGACGAAGCGATTCTCGACCAGGTCGAGACGGCCGATGCCGTTGATGCGCCCGAGCTCGTTGAGCTTGGTGAGCAAGGTGGCCGGGCTCATCTTCACGCCGTCGATGGCGACGGCATCGCCCTTCTCGAAGTCGATCGTGATGATAGTCGGGGTATCAGGCGCATCTTCCGGATTGACCGTGCGCGAATAGACATAGTCCGGCACCTCGATCGCCGGATCCTCCAGCACCTTGCCCTCGGAGGAGCAGTGCAACAGGTTGGCGTCGACGGAGAAAGGCGCCTCGCCGCGCTTGTCCTTGGCGATCGGGATCTGGTGCTCTTCGGCGAACTTGATCAGGGCCTCGCGCGAGCGCAGGTCCCATTCGCGCCAGGGGGCGATGATGGTGACGTCGGGCTTGAGGGCATAATAGCCGAGCTCGAAGCGGACCTGGTCGTTGCCCTTGCCGGTGGCGCCATGGCAGACGGCGTCGGCGCCGACCTTCTCGGCGATCTCGATCTGCTTCTTGGCGATCAGCGGGCGGGCGATCGAGGTACCGAGCAGGTAGACACCCTCATACTGGGCATTGGCGCGGAACATCGGGAAGACGTAGTCGCGCACGAATTCCTCGCGCAGGTCCTCGATGTAGATGTTTTCCGGCTTGATGCCGAGCAGCAGCGCCTTCTGGCGCGCCGGCTCCAATTCCTCGCCCTGGCCGAGATCGGCCGTGAAGGTGACGACCTCGCAATTATAGGTGGTCTGCAGCCATTTCAGGATGATCGAGGTGTCGAGGCCACCGGAATAGGCGAGCACCACCTTCTTGACGGATTTGGACATCAAAGAGCCTTCGGGTTGGGATTGGCACCGGGCGAGGAACCCGGCGACGAAAATCGCGCGCGACTATAGTCAGCCGGTGCGACAAGACAAGCATGGCGAGCGCTTTCTAGGCGGCCTGTCCGGAGCGTGCCAGTCAAGAAAACTGATGGATGACAGCAAGGTCCTTGAAGTGTCCACGCCGAAAGGCGCGGAACAAGGAGGGGCGATCTCCTCAGCTTCATCGAGAAATGGAGCAGGATCGGCCCTCCGACGCCGGCTATCGCGCATATTGCCGTCGATGGTCCAGTCGCCGGCGCTCTCCGAAAGTCAGGCCTCCTCGGCAAGCTCGGTGATCTCGGAGAACTTGACCCCTGCAGCGGCGGCCAGCAGGGACAGGCGCTCGCTCACCGCTTCGCTGTCCGGCACGCGAGCCGAACGGCTGACCTCCAGGCGCAACCGGTTCGAACCGATCGACAGGCGAGAGTTCGCCAGCACGGCCGGCGTGCCGCCGGACAGGCGGTAGGCCACCAGCAAAGCGCGTCCGAGGATTTCAGCGCGGCGGCGATCGGCCGGCGATAGTAGTTTCAGCGCTCCCGCCAGGTAGGGTGCATCGAGCCGGCCGGCATGGCGGGCATGAAGCGCAACGGCGAGGAAGGCTCGCTCGCCATGGTCCAGGCCGATGAAGGGAAATTGCAGCACGCGGCGGTGGCTTTCCTCGGCCCGGATGTCGGGGTGGTCGCGCCAGCCCAGATCCGAGAGGGCGCACAAGGTCACGCGCAGGCGCTTTTCGGCCGGGCTTTCATCCGCATAGAGGCCGTCGGTCCAGGCGACCAGGGCCGGCGGAAAGTCGGGCACGCGCGAGCCGGGCAGTCCGATCAACTGGGCGCCCTCGACCAGCGGGTCGAGGTAGCGCTCCTCGGCGTCGAGCTGCGAATAGAGCCAGCCCTCCCGCAGGCCGAGGGCGGAGAACACCACCTCGTCCGGCGCCAGATATTTGAGCACGCGGTCCAGCACCAGGGCGGCAGCGGGCATGGTGCGTGCGCGCCGGCGCGATATGCCCGGCAATTCGGCGATCTTGGCGAGGGGCAGGCGCAGCAATGTCTTGGCAAAGGCGCGGGCCTCGCTCGCCGGGATGCGATAGCCATGCACCACGGGAACCGGCGCGGCATGCGTCGCCATATGGGCCTTGGCAAAGGTCCGCCAGCCGCCGCCGACCGCAAAGAAGATCGGCTGCTTCAGGAAGGGGGCGGGCGTCTTGTCCTTCAGCAGCGCATCGATACGCCGTTTCGCATCGTCCGGGCCCTGCATCAGCGCCTCGACCGGCAGGGCTCCCAGGGGAAAACTGACCCAGTCCTCGCCGACCCGGTCATCCAGGGCGGCGGCCAGTTCCAGGCTGCCCCCGCCCATGTCGCCGACGATGCCGGCGGGACGGTGGAAGCCGGAGATGACGCCGAGCGCCGCAAATCGGGCCTCTTCGGCGCCGCTGAGGATGCGCACGTCGACCCCCGCCTCCGTCCGGATGGCCTCGACAAGATCCTTGCCGTTCTCGGCCCGGCGCACCGCCTCCGTGGCGGTGGCATCGAGACGGGCAACGCCCATGGCATCGGCCACGGCGCGAAAACGCCGCACGGCCTCGACCGTCCGACGGAACCCCTCGACGGAGATCAGCCCGGTCTGGGCCAGGCCTTCGCCGAGACGGCAGAGCGATTTTTCATTGAAGCGCGGCAGCGGGGCGCGACCGAGCTGGTCATAGACCACGAGGCGGACCGAATTGGAGCCGATGTCGATGATGCCGTAATGCGCCCGATCGAGGCGCCCGGCCCGCTTCGGATCGAGTTCGAGTGGGCGATGAACGGCTGCCGTACCGGTGCTGGTCCCCATGAAGCGCTCCCCAATGCATGCCGGGAATCTGGTGTTGGTCCCAGAATTGCGTATGGGGGATCATGGAGGATGCAGGCCGCTTCGTCCATCCGCGCGGTGGGCGGGACGTGGCCTATCGCGGGACGTCTTTCTCAGATCCGCTCGCCCGTCAGCCGGTGGGCGAGCATCTCGATGAAGAGACGGGTCCGCGCCGGTGTGCCGACATTGCTCGGCCAGACGGCGCTTACCGGGGTCGGCGGAGGCTCGTAGTCCGTCAGAAGCAAGTCCAGCTGGCCGTCGTCGATCTCGCGACGCACCTGCCAGAGCGGTGCGATGCCGATGCCGGCACCGAGAAGGACGGCCGCATTGGCTGCAGCGGCATCGTTGCATTTCAAGGGTCCCTTGACCGGGATGCGCACAAGGTGGCCGTCGACCAGGAATGGCCAGGCATCCCCCTCCGGTCCGATGGTACGGATGACGCATAGATGGGTAGAGAGGTCGGCGGGCGTCCGGGGATGGCCGTGCCGCATCAGATAGGCAGGGGCGGCCACGATGACACGGCGAAGCTGCGTAATTCGTCGGGACCGCAGGCTGGAAGCGCCGAGATCGCCGACCCGGATCGCAACGTCCAGGCGCTCCTCGATCAGGTGGGAGAGAGCGTCGTCGAGCACAAACTCGATCTCGACTTCCGGAAAGCGCTGGGCAAACGCCACGGCGGTCGGCACCACGAAGCGAGAGGCAAAATGGATCGAGGTGCTGATGCGGAACAGGCCTCCGATGCGTTGCGCCTCGCGCCGGGCCTCCGAGCGGGCATCGTCGATGTCCTTCAGCGCCGTGCGCAAGCGCTCGCGCAGGATCATTCCGGTCGGCGTCGTCTGCAGGCGACGCGTCGTTCGCCGGATGAGCTCGACGCCCAGTTCCTCTTCGAGCGAGGCGATCGCCCGGCTGACGGCCTGCAGGGATCGGTTCAGATGATGGGCGGCTGCCGTGAGGCTGCCGCGCTCGACCGTTTCGACGAAGGCTTCATATTGCTCGATGCTGGCCATATTCTCACGAGAAATGGAATAATTATTCAATAAAAATAACTATTATCACTCCAATGGGATGGATGCAAAATCGAAGGCGATCCTCGCATCGGGAAACGGCCCCCATGTCTTCCATCTCGACTTCTTCCATCTCGACGTCTTCCATTCCGGCAACCAAGGCGGGACCGACGCCTGCCGAACCGGTTTCCGGTCTGCCCGCCGGGCTCACGCTCCTGTTCGCTGTCTCCGTTGCGATCGTCGTGCTTGGCCTCTTTGCCTCACAGCCGCTCATCGGCCTGATCGGTCCTGCCTTCGGTTTCGGTGCGAGCGAGGCGGGATTCGTCACCACGCTTACCTTGCTCGGTTATGCCAGTGGCCTGTTTCTCCTGGTGCCGCTGGCCGACATCGTCGAAAACCGGCGCCTGATCGTTGCAACGCTGGCGGTCGAGGCGATTGCCCTGGCAGCGGTCGCCTGTGCGCCGACACCGGCCTTGTTCCTGGCGGCTTGCTATGTCTGCGGCGTGGCGGCGAGTGCCATCCAGATGCTGGTGCCGGCCGCTGCGCAGTTGAGTTCGCCCACCCATCGTGGACGGGTCGTCGGCAATGTGATGAGCGGCCTGATGATCGGTATTCTGGTCTCGCGGCCGGCCGCCAGTCTCGTGGCAGAGGTCGCCGGCTGGCGCTGGTTTTATGGTGGCCTTGCCGTTCTCGTCGCAGGCCTCGCCTCGATGCTGGTTTTCGTCGTTCCACGCCGCCAGCCGGCGGGCGCCGAGAGCTATGTGCAGCTGATCGGATCGCTGTGGACGATCCTGTGCCAGGAGCCCGTGTTGCGGCGGCGTGCGGCCTATCAGGCGCTGTGCATGGTGGCCTTCGGCGTGTTCTGGACGTCGGTAGCGCTTCGTCTCGCCCAGGCTCCCTTCGGCCTCAGCCAGACCGGCATCGCCCTGTTCGCCCTGGCCGGCGCCGCCGGCGCCGTGGTGGCGCCACTCGCCGGGCGTGCAGGAGACAGAGGGAGGACACGCGGCGCCACCCTGCTCGCCCATCTCGCCGTGATCGGCGCCATGGTCCTGGCCGAGATCGGCGGCGACATCCTGGCCCGCGGGGCATCGCCGGGGGCTTGCCATGGCGCGCTCGCGACTTTGGCCGCCGCGGCGATTCTGCTCGACCTCGGCGTCGTCGGCGACCAGACCCTGGGGCGGCGTGCCATCAATCTGTTGCGGCCGGAGGCGCGTGGACGCGTCAACGGCCTTTTCACGGGCCTGTTCTTCATCGGCACGTCGATGGGGGCGGGGTTGTCGGGCTTTGCCTGGGTCCATGCGGGCTGGCCCGGCATATGCGCGGTGGGCGCGGCCTTCGGCGCCGCCGCCCTCATCACCTTTCTCACGGAGCAGGCCGAGGGCGGTGCCTCTCGAGGCTGAATGGCTCTCTTCTGCCGCCCGTCACAGCTTGCGGAGCGAGACCTGTTCGATGTCGTGGCTGTCGCCCTTGCGCAGGATCAGGTCGGCACGCGGGCGGGTCGGCAGGATGTTCTCGATCAGATTGGGCTGGTTGATCCGGCTCCACAGGCCGAGGGCCGTCTCCAGCGCTTCGGCCTCGGTGAGGTCGGCATATTTGCGGAAGAAGGAGAGCGGATTGCGGAAGGCCGTCTCGCGCAGGGTCATGAAGCGCTCGACATACCAGCGCCTGAGCAGCGCGACTTCGGCATCGAGATAGATGGCGAAGTCGAAGAAGTCCGAGGTGAAGGGGATCGCCTTGCCGTCGCGGGGCAGGCGGGCCGGCTGCAAGACATTGAGCCCTTCGACGATCAGGATGTCGGGCTGGTCCACCGTGACGATCTCGCCCGGCACCACGTCGTAGACGAGGTGGGAATAGACCGGCGCCGTAACCTTGCCCTGGCCGGCCTTGATATCGGCCAGGAAGCGCAGCAGGCGCTGGGTGTCGTAGCTTTCGGGGAAGCCCTTGCGCTCCATCAGCCCGTGTTCGCGCAGGAAGGCGTTGGGAAACAGGAAGCCGTCCGTGGTGATCAGGTCGACCTTCGGCGTGTTGGGCCAGCGCGTCAGCAATTGGCGCAGCACGCGGGCGGTGGTCGACTTGCCGACCGCGACCGAGCCGGCCACGCCGATCAGATAGGGCACCTTGCCCTGGCTGGTGCCGAGAAAGCGCTGGGTGGCGCGGTGCAGACCCTGCGTCGCCGCGACATAGAGTGAGAGCAGGCGCGACAGCGGCAGGTAGATTTCTTCCACGTCGGTCAGCGAGACCGGGTCGTTGAGGGCGCGCAGGCGGTCGAGCTCGGCCGCCGTCAAGGTCATCGGCGTATCGGCCCGCAGCTTGGCCCATTCGCTGCGGGTGAACACCGAATAGGGCGACACGGGCGACTTCACGAGCTGGTCCATGGCGTTTGCCTGCCCCTCAACTATCGGCGTCATCTAGGACGGGACGCTTTTTCGGCAAGGCCGGATTGGCCGGTGCGCCGCTCGAGCTCCTGCAGGACCGAAGCAAGCGGGATGTTGCGGGCCTTGAGGCCGACGAGCAAATGATAGAGCACGTCGGCGGCTTCGGCGACGATCGGGCCTTCCTCGCCCTCGGTAAGGGCGATGACGAGTTCCACCGCCTCCTCCCCGAATTTCTTGGCGGCGCGCGGCGGCCCGCCGGCCAGCAGCTTGGCCGTCCAGGACTGCTCCGGCGGCGCCTTGGCCCGCTCGGCCACCCGGGCTTCGAGATCGGTCAAGGAAAAGCTCATGCTGCCAATCCGTCGAGACGCATCGGCAGGCCCGCCTTGGCCATATAGGTCTTGGCCTCGCGGATCGAGAAGGTGCCGAAATGGAAGATCGAGGCGGCGAGAACCGCGCTGGCATGGCCGTCACGCACCCCCTCGACCAGATGCTCGAGCGTGCCCACGCCGCCCGAAGCGATCACCGGCACGCCGACCCTGTCGGCGATGGCGCGGGTGAGATCGAGGTCGAAGCCGATCTTGGTGCCGTCACGGTCCATCGAGGTGAGCAGCAATTCGCCGGCACCGAGCCGCACGACATCCTCGGCGAAGGCGACGGCGTCGATGCCGGTCGGACGGCGCCCGCCATGGGTGAAGATCTCCCAGCGAGGGGGCTCGCCGCCGCTCGAGATCCTCTTGGCGTCGATGGCGACGACGATGCATTGCTGGCCGAACTTCTCGGCCGCACGGGCCACGAACTGCCTGTCGGCCACCGCGGCCGAATTGATCGAGACCTTGTCGGCGCCGGCGAGGAGAAGCTGGCGGATGTCCTCCACCGCGCGCACGCCGCCGCCGACGGTGAGCGGCATGAAGCAGGCCTCGGCGGTGCGGCTGATCACGTCGAGCAGCAGGCCGCGGTTCTCATGGGTGGCGGCGATGTCGAGGAAGCACAATTCGTCGGCGCCGGCCGCGTCATAGGCACGCGCGCTCTCGACTGGATCTCCGGCATCGACGAGATCGACGAAATTCACGCCCTTGACGACACGGCCGTCCTTGACGTCGAGGCAGGGGATCACGCGGGCTTTGAGCATCGACCTTCTTGACCGAGATTGCGGGCCGTTGGTGGCACCATGACAGAATTATAGAGGAAAATCACGAGAGGATGGTCATCCCGTGCGCGATGCAACATGAAATGTTGCGGCGCGGACACGGGACCGTTTCCAGAATGAAACTCGTTCAGCACGCGGTCCCGTGTCTGCAGCGCATCACTGCGTGCTGCACTGCGCACGGGATGACCCGCCCTCTCAGGCCCCCCTGCTCAACAGGGCGAGAGCCTCATGCGGGTCGAGGCGGCGGTCATAGAGCGCGCGGCCGGCGATGGCGCCTTCGAGCAGGGCGGCATCGGGCTGCACCAGGCGTTCGACGTCGGCGATCGAGGCAAGACCGCCCGAGGCGATCACCGGGATGGAGACCGCCCGGGCCAGGGCCAGCGTGCCGTCCCAGTCGATGCCCTTGAGCATGCCGTCCCGCGCGATGTTGGTGTAGATGATGGCCGAGACGCCGGCGTCCTCGAAGCGCTTGGCGATTTCCTCCGCGGTCACGGTGGAAACCTCGGCCCAGCCCTCGACCGCGACGAGGCCGTCGCGCGCGTCGAGGCCGACGGCGATCTGCCCCGGGAAGGCCTTGGCGGCTTGCCTGACGAAGGCGGGATCGCGTACCGCGGCCGTGCCGATGATCACCCGCGCGATGCCCTTGTCGAGCCAGGCCGCCACGGTCGTGAAGTCGCGGATGCCGCCGCCGAGCTGCACCTTCATGGTGCAGGCGGCCAGGATGCGTTCCACGGCGGCCGAATTCATCGGCTTGCCGGCGAAGGCGCCGTCGAGGTCGACGACATGGAGGTGGGAAAAGCCCATGTCCTCGAAGGCGATCGCCTGTTCGGCCGGATCGTCGTTGAAGACGGTGGCCTGGGCCATGTCGCCCTGGACGAGGCGCACGCAGCGCCCTTCCTTGAGATCGATTGCAGGAAAGAGGATCACGGGCGCCACCGCAGGAAGTTGGCGATCAGGGCCAGGCCGAGGGCCTGGCTCTTTTCGGGATGAAACTGGGTTCCCACCATGTTGGCGCGGCCGACCATGGCCGTGACCGGGCCGCCATAGTCGGCCTGCGCGATCACGTCGGCCGGATCGGCGGCCGCCAGATGATAGGAATGGACGAAATAGGCATGCAGGCCGGAGGGACCGGTCGGAATGCCGGCAAGGAGGGCATGCTCGCGCCTGGCGGACAGTGTGTTCCAGCCCATATGCGGCACCTTGAGGACCGGGTCCCGAGGCTGGATCGCCTTGACGTCGCCTCCGATCCAGCCCAGCCCCTCGGTGGTCTCGAATTCGAGCCCGCGCTCGGCCATCAGCTGCATGCCGACGCAGATGCCGAGGAAGGGCCGTCCCTTGGTGGTGACGGCATGGCCGAGAGCCTCGATCATGCCGGGCACGGCGGTCAAGCCGCGCTTGCAATCGGCATAGGCGCCCACGCCCGGCAGCACGACATGGTCGGCGCCGGCCACTCGCTCGGGATCATCGGTCACTTCGATGGCGACGGACAGACCGGCTTCGGCTGCGGCGCGTTCGAAGGCCTTGCGGGCGGAATGCAGATTGCCCGAGCCGTAATCGATGATAGTTGCGATCAAGGTTTTGTTCCATGCGGTTCGGGAAAGACGCCGAGCACGTTCGGCGAGCCGCTGTTCCGACCAAGGGCGGAGGACCAGGGGCCGGGGAATTCCTGGCCGGGAGGACGCGTGCCTGCCGTCGGCGGGTTCGCGGCAGCCGGAGCGGCGAGGGAGCGCCCTTCGAAATGGCGCTGTTCGGCTTCCTGGAGAGTGTGGCCGGTGGCGATGCCTGTGAAGCGCCAGCCCTGGCGGCGCATGGTCCAGGCACGCAGGGCGTTGGCCTCCAGGGCAAAGCAGAGGCTGACCAGGAGCGAGACGATTCCGGCCGCGCGCTGGTCCAGGGAGAACGTCGATGTCAGCACGGCGAGCGCCACCTGCAGCCCCAGCCAGGCCAGGAACACCAGCCACATCCTGCGCCACAGCAGCCACACCGGCGTGACCAGAAAGGCGCCGAAGCTGAAGCCGTCCTTGACGAAGACGGACTTGTCGGCGGCTTCCAGCGTATCGGGAGCGGTCTTGGCGGGCTCGAAAACGAACCAGCTCGGCATCGTCTCAGCCTCCGAGCTTGCCCTTGGTGGTCGGCAATTGGCCTTCCAGGCGCGGGTCGATGGCGATAGCCGACTTGAGGGCGCGGGCCAGCGCCTTGAAGCAGCTTTCGGCGATGTGGTGGGCATTGGCGCCATAGAGCGTCTCGACATGCAGCGTGATGCCGGCATTCATGGCGAAGGCCTGGAACCATTCGCGCACCAGTTCGGTGTCGAAGGTGCCGATCTTCTCGCGCGGGAAATCGACCTTGAACACCAGGAAGGGACGGCCCGAGATGTCGATGGCGGCGCGCGTCAGCGTCTCGTCCATCGGCAGATAGGCGTCGGCATAGCGCGTGACGCCCTTGAGGTCGCCCAGAGCCTTGCGGATGGCCTGCCCCAGGGCGATGCCGGTATCCTCGACGGCATGGTGGTCGTCGATATGCAGATCGCCTTTGGTGCGCACTGTAATGTCGATCAGCGAATGGCGCGCGAGCTGGTCAAGCATATGGTCGAAGAAGCCGACACCGGTGGCGATGTCGTGCTTGCCGGTGCCGTCGAGTTCGACGGTCACGGACACCGACGTTTCATTCGTGACGCGCTCGATCGACGCGCTGCGCATGGCTGACCCCGCTGGAACCTTGTGCCGAAAGGCGGTGGCATGGCTGGGATCGATGGCCGAGCCGCGACCATGACCCCAAGGGGCAGCCTTATAGCGGGGCGGCGGGTGCGGGGAAAGCCCGTATTGTGCGGTGCATTCACGCAGAAAGGTGCTCTGCGATACAGCGCGTCCATGGCATCATGCTTAACTGGGGCAGTGACCGGGCATTGGTGCCCGTTGAGGAGGATGGGGCATGGGCCGCCGCGCAGAGTTTGCAGTATCGAGGAGAGCCTTGATGATCCTTGGCTTGCTCGCCGTCGTGCCATTGCCGGCGGAGGCCGCGCCCAAGCCCAAATCGAGCGACGCCAAATCGACCGATGCCAAACCGGCCGAGAAGGCGAAATCGGCCTCAAATGCCCTGTCACAGGCCTCCGCCCGTTTCGGCTTCGACCTCCTCGTCGCGCTGGGCAAGACGGCGTCAGGCGAACCCAATCTGGCGGTTTCTCCGGCCAGCCTCGCCGCTGCCTTCGCGCTGCTCGATCTCGGCGCCAGCCCGAAGCTGCATGCCGCGCTGCTCAAGACGCTGCGCCTCGAGGGCAAGGCCGGCGACTTCGCGAGACTGCGTCAGGCCCTGTCGCCCCTGATCGCGGGCAGCAAGGACGAGAGCCCGCTGACCGGCATCGGCGCGGTCTATTTCGACCGGGAAGCCGCTCCCAAGCCGGCCGCCGTGGCGAAGCTGAAGCAGGCCGGCGCGACGGTGGAGATCACCGACATCGCCAGCCCGGCGACGCGCGACGCCATCAATGCCCTGGTCAAGGAGCGCACGCGCGGGCTCATTCCCAGCCTCATCGACAATCCCTTGCATGGGGGCAGCCTCGTCCTGCTCAACGCCTTGCATTTCAAGGACGAGTGGCGCATGGCCTTCGATCCCGCCCAGACCGGCGAGGCCGATTTCCACCCTGTCGATGCCGGTGCGGCCAAGGTGGCGATGATGCATTCGGGCTCGGCGTCGCGGCTGGCCCGCCAGGACGGGCGCTTCGTCGGCGTTTCCCTGCCCTACCGTACCAAGGGCTATGCGCTGATCCTGATCACCACCACCGACAAGCCGGCAGGCCTTGCCGATTTTTCGGAAGTCTCCGGCTGGCTGACGGGGGAGGGGTTTGCCGAGATGACCGGCACCGTCGCCCTGCCGCGCCTCGCCATCAAGGCCGGCGGCGACCTCAGGGCCAGCCTGGACGGCCTCGGGCTTGATCCGGCCGCGGGGGCGCCGGACGCGCTGCGCCAGTTCTCGGCTAAGCCGCAGAAGATCGACGAGATCATCCAGAAGGTCGCGATCGCCATCGACGAGAAGGGAACCGAAGCGGCGGCGGCCACGGCCATCACCTCCCGCAGCCTTGCCGACAAGCCCGAGTTCGCTTTCGTCGCCGACAAGCCCTTCCTGTTCGCCTTGCGTGACGAGGTGAGCGGCCAGACCCTGATGGCCGGCTATGTCGGCGATGCATCCAAGGCGCAATAGGGCGCGCGGCGGCGCGCCTCTTTATTTTGTAATGATCCTCCTCGGCGTCTGTTGCGGCGCGGCGTCGACAGCTATCTAACTAGCAGTCCTTTTCGATAGCCTGGAAATCCGAGGAACTGCCTGATGAAGCTCAACGTTGCCGTGCAGATGGACCCGATCGAGCGCATCAGCATCAAGGGGGATTCGACCTTTGCCCTGATGCTGGAGGCGCAGGCGCGCGGCCATTCGCTGGCCGTCTACACGCCCGATACGCTGTCCCAGCGCGACGGCATCGTCTCCGCGCAGGTCAGGCCGGTCACCGTGCAGGATGTCGAGGGAGACCACGTCAAGGCCGGCGCGCAGAGCCGTGCCGATCTCTCCGGCTTCGACGTGGTGCTGCTGCGCCAGGATCCGCCCTTCGACATGGCCTATGTCACCACCACCCACATGCTGGAGCGCATCCATCCCAAGACATTGGTGGTGAACGACCCTTTTCATGTGCGCAATGCACCCGAAAAGATCCTGGTCACCGAATTTCCGGACCTGATGCCGGCGACGCTGATCACCCGCGACCGTGCCGAGATCGAGGCCTTCAGGGCCGAGCATGGCGACGTCGTGATGAAGCCGCTTTACGGCAATGGCGGTGCGGCCGTGTTCAAGGTGAGCAGGCAGGATCCGAATTTCGGTTCGCTCTACGATCTCTTCGCCTCGCTTTCGCGCGAGCCCTGGGTCGTGCAGCATTTCCTGCCCAAGGTCTCGGAGGGCGACAAGCGCATCATCCTGGTTGACGGCGTCGCCGCCGGCGCCGTCAACCGGGTGCCGCAACCGGGCGACATCCGCTCCAACATGGTGCGCGGCGGTGCAGCCAAGCCGACCGACCTCTCGCCGCGCGAACAGGAAATCTGCGAACGAATCGGGCCGACCCTGCGTGACAAGGGCCTGCTGTTCACGGGCATCGACGTGATCGACGGCCATCTGACCGAGATCAACGTGACCTCGCCGACGGGCCTGCGGGCGATCAAGCGGCTCGGTGGTCCGGATCTGGCGGCGCAGATCTGGGACGCGATCGAGGAAAAACGGCGCTGAGCGCCTTTTGGGTGCATTTCTCTACGGTTTCCGTAGGGAAAGCTGCACTTTGCGGTGGCGCCTGCGGGCAAATCATGCCCTAATATTCCACGCTTGTTTCGACCAGCAAACAACTGTGTCCGATGCATCGTGGTTCAGGAGGAATGCACGCCGATGTCTGATCTGGCTACCTACGTCGCTGATATCAAGAAATACACGTCCAGTGTGAACGAAGCCGCTGTGGCGGGCATCGTGAAGCATCTCGGCATTGCTCTGCGTAATCGTGATTCTTCGCTCGTTGCCGGCAAGGACCCAACCGAACTTGCTCGTGTCCGCGACAGCTTCCTCAAGAAGAAGCTCGCCTTGACGGATGCCGACGACAAGCTTGACGCTGCCGTTGCCGCAGTGATCGAGAAGCTCAAGGCCGACAATTCGAAGTCGCGCGTGACGGTCTATTATCTCCTCGCCGAGCACTTCAAGAAGCTCGACCTCTTTGTGAAATCCGCCTGATTCTTGCCGCGGTGCGTCCAGCGCGCCGCTCGCTCGGGTAACTTTATGTTACAGAAAAGCCCCGTGGAATAGCCGCGGGGTTTTTCGTTGGCGCTTCCTGATACAAAAATTACAAACGCCACGAAAATGTCAGATTCCGATTGCCGAAAACGCATAAAAAGGCTTCCATACGCGCCAATTGGGCAAGGGGCGTAACGTCGGGTATGGTTTGAAGCTAGATGAGGCCAAAATGGCCGGACGAGAGGCGCAGGCACGGCCGGGACATGCATCCCGGCAGGCGGAGCGGCGCTGCCGAGGGCCATTCATCGCCTCACCGCCTTCGGTGGCGCTGTGGCTTTGGCCGATGAGCAGATCGTTTCAGCCATGGGTTTGGCCCGTGGCGGGCGTAACAAGTCGGAAGGCTTGCGTCCTCGAACCTCTTCTCCTCGGCTCGAAACGCCTTTGTCTGGCCTGAAACGATGACCGGCGGCGCGCCCTCAATGCCCGTTCGGCGTTTGCGTTCGCTTGGAGGCGGACGGAACAATGCACCATGACAGTGGGGAACAAATGTCAAAACTGCTGAAGACAGGCCTTCTGGCGGCCGGCTTTGCCGCGTTGCTGGGAACGACGGCAATGGCCGCGACCAAGACGCTGGTCTATTGCTCGGAGGGAAGCCCCGAGAACTTCACCCCGGCCCTGAACACCACCGGCACCTCGCTCGACGCCGCCCGGCCGGTCTACAACCAGCTCGTGGAATTTACGCCGGGCACCACCGACCTCCGGCCTGGCCTTGCCGAGAAGTGGGATGTTTCCAAGGACGGCACCGAGATCGTCTTCCATCTGCGCAAGGGCGTGAAGTTCCACTCCTGGAAGGGCTTCAAGCCGACGCGCGACTTCAACGCCGACGACGTCCTGTTCTCCTTCAATCGCCAGTGGAAGGATGACAATCCCTACCACAAGGTTTCGGGCGGTTCGTACGACTACTTCAACGACATGGACATGCCCAGTCTGTTGAAGTCGATCGAGAAGGTCGACGACTACACCGTCAAGATGACCCTGACCAAGCCGAACGCGCCCTTCATGGCCAATCTCGGCATGGATTTCGCGACCATCCAGTCGGCCGAATATGCCGACTACCTGCTCAAGGCCGGCACGCCCGAGAAGTTCGACCAGGAGCCCGTCGGTACCGGTGCCTTCCAGTTCGTCGCCTATCAGAAGGACGCGGTGATCCGCTACAAGGCCTTCCCGCAATATTGGGCCGGCAAGGTCAAGCTCGACCAGCTCGTCTATGCGATCACGCCGGATGCAGCCGCCCGCTATGCCAAGCTGCAGAAGAACGAATGCCAGGTCATGGTCGGCCCCAACCCCGCCGACCTCAAGTCGATGGAGGCCAACAAGGACATCAAGGTCCTGACCAATGAAGGCCTGAACGACATGTACTTCTCCTTCAACACGGAGAAGCCCCCGCTGGACAAGAAGGAAGTGCGCCTCGCCCTGGCGAAGGCGATCAACCTGAAGGCGATCCTCTCGGACGTCTATGAAGGCAGCGGCAAGCCCTCGACGACGCTGATCCCCTCCTTCATGCTGGGTTACAACGACAAGATCCCCGAATATGGCTATGACCCCGAAGCTTCCAAGAAGCTCCTGGCCGATGCCGGGGTGAAGACCCCGATCGACATCGACCTGTGGTACATGCCGGTCTACCGTCCCTACAATCCCAACGGCAAGCGCATGGGCGAGCTGATGCAGGCCGATCTCGCCAAGATCGGCGTCAACGCCAAGCTCGTCACCTATGAATGGGGTGATTACCGCAAGCGCCTGCAGAACGGCGAGGCGACTCTGCCCCAGATGGGCTGGACCGGCGACAATGGCGATCCCGACAACTTCTTCTTCCTGTTCGCCTGCGACATCGAGAAGAAGAAGCCCGTCAGCCAGAACTATCCGCGCTGGTGCAACAAGGACCACCAGGAGCGCCTGGAGAAGGCCCGCGCCAGCTTCGACAAGGCCGAGCGCACCAAGCTCTACCAGGAAATGCTGCAGATCGCCCATGACGAGGTTCCCTATCTGAACATCGCCCACACGGTGGTCTATACGCCCGTGCGCAAGAACGTCGAAGGCTTCAAGCCCTCGCCGCTCGGCCGCTTCGAGTTCTTCGATACCGACTTGAAGAAGTAATCACGCTTTCAGGCTGCCAGGTCTTCATCGGCCTGGCAGCCTTTTTGTATCCTGTTTTCTACTGCTGACCCGCGAGCGCCCATGCTGACCTTCCTGCTCAAGCGTGTCGCCATGACCGTTCCGACCTTCATCGCGCTGGTCGCCTTGGCGTTCTTCGCCATTCGAATGGTTCCCGGCGACCCGGTCGAAGTGCGTGTGGGCGAAAGAGGTATTTCGCCCGAACGCCTGGCCGAATTCCGTCATCAACTCGGTCTCGACCAACCTGTCTACGAGCAGTTCGGCCGCTATCTCTGGCAACTCCTGCATGGTGATTTCGGTACCTCCATCGTCACCCAACGGCCGGTGCTGACCGAGTTCTTCACCCTCTTTCCCGCCACGGTGGAACTGGCCTTCGCGGCCATGATCTTCGCCATCGGCCTCGGTATTCCCTTTGGAATCCTCGCCGCCCTTCAGCGCGGCAAGTTCGCCGACTACATCGCCACCGCTTTCGCGGTGATCGGCAATTCCATGCCGATCTTCTGGTTCGGCATCCTTCTGATCCTGTTGGTTTCCCTCAAGCTCGATCTGACGCCGGTCGGCGGGCGTATCGACACGGCGTTCTATTTCGACGAGGAAACCAGTACCGGCTTCATGATCTGGGACGCCTTCTGGTCCGATCAGGAGGGGGCCGTCTGGTCGGCCTTGCAGCATCTCATCCTGCCCGCCATCGTGCTCGGCACCATCCCCCTGGCGGTGATCATGCGCATCACGCGCTCGGCCATGCTGGAAGTGCTGAACGAGGACTATGTCCGCACGGCCCGGGCCAAGGGACTATCGCCGCTGCGGGTGATCGGCCTGCATGCCCTGCGCAATGCCATGATCCCGATCGTCACCGTGGTCGGCCTGATGATCGGCATGCTGTTTGCTGGCGCTGTGCAGACGGAATCGGTGTTCTCCTGGCCCGGCGTCGGCAAGTGGCTGATCGATTCCTTCTCGCGCCGCGACTATCCGGCGCTCCAGGGCGGCATCCTGATCATCGCCATCCTCGTCACCTTCATCAATCTCTTCGTCGATCTGCTCTACGGCGTCATTAATCCAAGGATTCGTCATGGCCGCTGACACGCAAGCCGCGGCGGCAATCCGCCCGGCCAAGCCGCCTTCCGCCACCGCCGAGATCTGGGACTCGCTCAAGCAGAACAAGGGCGCTGTCGCGGGCCTTGTCGTGCTCGTCCTGGTGGTTCTCGTTGCCGTTTTTGCCGATTTCCTGGCTCCCTACGCACCCTATAATGCGGCGGGCTGGCCGGACGCCGGCCATCCCGGCCATGTCGGCCAGCCGCCGGCCTGGGTCGAGGGCGGCAGTTGGGAGTTCATCCTCGGCACCGACAAGAGCGGCGGTCGTGACGTGCTTTCGCGCCTGATCTATGGCGCCCGCTACTCGCTCGGCATCGGCCTGACCGTGATGGCGGTCTCGATGCTGCTCGGCGTCGTGCTGGGGCTCATCGCGGCCTATGTCGGTGGCTGGTTCGACTTCGTCCTGATGCGCTTGATGGACCTGATCATGTCGATCCCGGACCTGGTGCTCTCCATGGTGATCGTCGCCATCCTGCAGCCCGGCCTGGTCCCGACGGTCGCGGCCATCACCATTGTCTTCCTGCCGCGCTATGTGCGTATCGTCAGGGCCGCCGCCCTCGGGGAATTGTCGAAGGACTATGTCACCGCTGCCACGGTCGTGGGGGTCAAGCCGCCCCGACTCCTGTTCCGCACCATCCTGCCCAACTGCATGGCGCCGCTGATCGTGCAGGCAACGCTCGGCGTCTCCGATGCCATCCTGCAGGCGGCGGCGCTGGGCTTCCTCGGCATGGGTGCGCAGCCGCCCATCCCCGAATGGGGCGCCATGCTCTCCGACGTGCGCCAGGACATCCAGAGCGCGCCCTGGCTCGCCATCGCGCCCGGCATCTGCATCCTGATCACCGTGGTCGCCATCAACCTGTTTGGCGACGGTTTGCGCGATGCGCTCGATCCCAAGTTGAAGCGAGGGTAGACATGTTGGAGCAAGAATAGACATGGCGCTGCTCGAAATCTCCAATCTCACCGTCGAGTTCCAGGTCAAGCACGGCTTCTTCCGGGCCGTGGACGGGGTCTCGCTCTCGATCGATCCGGGCGAGATCGTCTCCATCGTCGGCGAGTCCGGATCCGGCAAGTCGGTCGCCATGCTGGCGCTGATGGGGCTGTTGCCCAAGACGGCCCGCATCACTGCCGACAAGCTGGCCTTCAACGGGCTGGACCTGCGCAAGATCACGCCGCGCGAACGGCGTAAGATCATCGGCCGCGACATGGCGATGATCTTCCAGGAGCCGATGACCTCGCTCAATCCCTGCTTCACGGTCGGCTTTCAGCTCACCGAGGCCATCCGCGCCCACCTGTCGATATCGCGGCGCGAGGCGCGGGATCGGGCGGTGGAACTGCTGAAGGCTGTCGGCATCACCGATCCGGCGCGCCGCCTGTCGGCCTTCCCGCATCAGATGTCGGGCGGCATGAGCCAACGCGTGATGATCGCCATGGCGATCTCCTGCAATCCCAAGCTGCTGATCGCGGACGAGCCGACGACGGCGCTCGACGTCACCATCCAGGCGCAGATCCTGGATCTTCTGGTCAAGCTGCGCGAGGAACGCGGCATGGCCGTGGTGCTGATCACCCATGACATGGGCGTCGTCGCCGAAACGGCCGAGCGCGTGGTCGTGCAATATGCCGGCCAGCAGGTCGAGATGGCCAAGACAGGCCCCTTGTTCCACACCCCGCGCCATCCCTATACCTCAGCCCTGCTGGCGGCCTTGCCGGAGCGGGCCACCTCGCAGATCCTGCCGTCGATCCCCGGCGTGGTGCCCGGCCAGTATGACCGCCCCCGCGGTTGCCTGTTCTCGCCGCGCTGTTCCTACGCCACCGACGAATGCCGCGCCGCGCCGCCCAAGCGGGCCGGCGTGGACTATAACCAGGCCTTGTGCATCCACCCGCTGACTGGTGGCGAAGCGGCCCGCATGGAGGCCGTGTGATGGCAGTCCTCGTCGAAGCGCGTGATCTCGCGCGCTCCTATGAAGTCAAACGCGGCATGTTCGGCGGCACGGCGACCGTCAAGGCGCTGGCCGGCGTGAGCTTCACGCTCGATGCCGGCAAGACGCTGGCGGTGGTGGGCGAATCCGGCTGCGGCAAGTCGACCCTGGCGCGCCTGCTGACCATGATCGAGCAGCCCAGCGCGGGATCGCTGACCATCGGCGGCATCGATGTGAAGCTGGCGACGGCGGAGCAGCGCAAGACCCTGCGCCGCGAAATCCAGATCGTGTTCCAGAACCCCTTCGGTTCTCTCAATCCGCGCCAGACCATCGCGCAGGCGCTGGAGGAGCCTCTGCTCGTCAACACCAGGATGAGCGCGGGCGAACGGCGCGAGGCTGCCCTTGCCATGATGAAGCGGGTGGGCCTGCGTCCCGAGCAGGCCCTGCGATATCCGCACATGTTCTCAGGCGGCCAGCGCCAGCGCATCGCCATCGCCCGGGCCTTGATGCTCCGACCGAAGATCCTGGTGCTGGACGAGCCGGTCTCGGCCCTGGACGTCTCGGTGCGCGCGCAGGTGCTCAACCTGCTCGCCGAGCTGCAGCAGGAATTCAAGCTCGCTTATATCTTCATCAGCCACGACCTGTCGGTGGTGCGCCACATCGCCGACGACGTGATGGTGATGTATCTGGGGCGAGCGGTCGAGATGGGCACCCGCGACGCCCTGTTCTCGGCGCCGCAGCACCCCTATACCAGGGCACTGATGTCGGCGACGCCGCAGGCCGATCCCGACCGCAAGCGCGAGCGCATCGTGCTGCAGGGTGAGTTGCCCTCGCCCTTCGCCCCGCCGACGGGCTGCGCCTTCAACCCCCGCTGCCCGATCGTCAAGCCGCATTGCCGGGACGAACGACCGGGCCTGGAGCTGAAGCACGATCGCCTGGTCGCCTGTTTCGAGGTTTGAGGGGAGCGCGGGCACCCCTCATCCGGCTGCTGCCACCTTCTCCCGCAAGGGGAGAAGGGAATTTTATCCTGCAGGCATCGAGTGCATTTGACCGTAGCTGGGCCGGACGCCCTTTCCCAAGCAGGCCCCTTCTCCCCCTGCGGGTGTCGCCAACTCTCTTGAGTTGGCTGGAGGTCCCGGCAGGGAGATGAGGGGTGACTCTCAACCTCTCAATGCGAAATCCCGCTCCTTACTTCCCCTGATTGAAGAAGAAGTCCTCGCCCGGCAGGGAGCCGTAGGTGAAAGGTTCCTGCTGGCGCTCGGTCGCCTTCATCACGTCGTCGCGCACCAGGCGGAAGAGCTTGCCGATCTCGACATTGGGCTTGCGCAGATTGGTGTCGAGCGCGGTGACGAAGGGCGAGTTGCCGTCCGCGCCGTCCAAGGCGACCTGGCCCGCCTTGGCGGCATAGACCACCAGGGTCGCTCCGTCCGGCTCGACGCGGCTGAGGCCGCGCGTGACGGCGCGGGTCGCGCTCTTCTTGGCCATGGCGCCCTCGAAGGGATTGTTGCGGCAGGCATCGAGGATGACCAGGCGCAGCGACTTGGCGCCTTCGCCCGCTGCCATCACCCGGTCGAGTGGCACGGCTTCGAACAGGATGTCGCGCTCCTTCTCGAGCTTGGCATCGACCGGAATGAGGTAATTGACGTTGTCGACTTCCATGCCATGGCCGGCATAGTAGACCACCGCCCAGTCGGCCTGCGTCGCCTTGTCCGAAAATTCCTGCAGGGCCCGGTTGAAGCCCTGGTTGTCGAGATCTTCCGCCAGGGTCACGTCGGTGAAGCCGATGCTGCGGAGGGTCTCCGCCAGCTTCGCGGCGTCACGCTTGGGATTGGGCAGGGGGCTGGTGCCGGTATAGGCGCCGTTGCCGATGATGAGGGCGATGCGCTTGCCCATCGGCGCAGAAGTCTGCATGGGCTGCTGCGTACCGGACGTGCCTCCGCCCGAGGCAGGCGGCGGGTTGGCCCCGAATTTCTGGACCACTGCCTGCTTGGCTTTTTCGAGACCTGAGGCGGCCAGCGCATTGGTTGGAAACTGGTGTAGCATCGCCAGATAGTCGGCGGCGGCGAGGTCAGGCTGGCCGGAAGCGAGATAGGCATCGCCGCGCTGGCGCAGGATGAAGCTTTTGCGTCCCAGGCTGATGGCCTGGGTATAGTCCGCGATGGCCGCGTCGTAGTTTTGCTTCGCCGCATTGGCGAGCCCCCGGGCATGGAAAGCCTCCGGGGATTGCGGCGTGGTCGACAGGAAGCGCGTCGCATCGGCGATGGCGCCGTCCGGGTCGTTGCCATAGGCCTTGGCCATGGCGCGATACATCAGGCTATAGGCGTTCTTGACGGGATCGGCCGTGAAATCGTCGCTCGCAAGCTCGATGGCCCGGCTCAGATCCGACGTGGCCTCGTCCTTGCGGCCGAGTTCGAGCAGGGCCACGCCGCGATTGAGGTAGTCGGGGGTGACGGCCTTGCCGCCGGCGACCACCGAGGTGATGTTGTCGACGCTTTCCTGCAAGCGGCCGAGCCTGAGGGCGGCGGAGGCGCGGTAGCTCAGCAGTTCCGTCCGAGTGGGTTTCAGGCGCAGGGCCTGGTCGAAATCGGCGATGGCCTGGGCATTGTCGCCCTTGGCGAAGCGGGCATAGCCACGCCCCGAGAAGGGGAGATCGTCATCCTGGCGCAGGGCGATGGCTTCGTTGTAATCGGCGATGGCCTTGTCGTAGTCGCCCTTGAGGTAGAAGCCCCAGCCCCGATTCGAATTGGTGACGGCCAGCGTTTGGGGCAGCAGCAGGTCACCCACCACCAGCACGTCGCTGCAGGCCTTGACGATGTCGTCGGCCGCCTTGGCCTGCCCGCAGAGCTGGCGATTGGCCCTGAGATCGGCGACCTCGGAGAGTGGCGCCTCCGCTGCCGAGCCACTATCGTCATCATCCAGTCGCAGAGAGCCGATCATGACCCCAAAGGCGTCATAGGCCTCGAACATCTCCACCATCTGCGTGGTGTCCTTGCCGGTGTCGGCATTCCAGCGGATGATCATGCCCCGCGCCGAACCGTCGGCGCCCTTGATGAAGCGAGCATAGAAGCCCAGGCTGTCCTTGGTGCCGAACAGCACGAAATAGGTCGGGTTACGCTCCGCCCGTGCCTTGAAGAGCTTGGCCTGAACGATCCGGGTCACCTCCGGCGTGGCCTTCATGGCTTCGAAGCGCGCCTCGAACGGCATGTCTCCTGCCGAAAAAGCCTGCAATTCCACACTCATGTCCCAGCGTGGCGCACGCAGGCGCAGGCCCGTCGGCGTTTCTTCGCGGCTCGGCAGCAGCGAGGCGGGGTAGTCGATGGTCATGCCCTGGGCGCTGGCGGTCCTGAAGTCGAGCAAGGCTTTCTGCTTGGCTGCCTTGGTACGGGCGAGCTTGATCAATTCGGGCGAGGGGATGCTGTTTTCCTCGAGCGGTTTGATGTTCAGGCTTCTCAGATTATGCGACTGGAAATTCCGGATCGCGACGAAGGTCGCCTCGTCAAAACTGCCCCAGAGGGGAAAATTGGTCAGGCTGTTGTAGCCGGTGTTCCACGACAGGTCGGATTGCAACTGGCGCAGTTGCGTGCTGCTCAGTTGATCGCCGATCCGCTTGGCCTTCTCGAAGCGTGCATAGTCGATGATCTGCGCCGCGGCCGGAGTGGCGATGGCCAGCGTCAGCCCGATCAGGGCGGCAATCGTCTTCAAGCGCAACATTGGGGAACCCCGGATCGATAGGTTTTGCCAAGATTTTGATCGTCAGGCCGCAGGGGCCTGAGCTTGGGCGCATTCCTGCACCTTGGAGCTTCTCGCCATAACTGCGGGAGGCTGCAGTTCCCTGGAGAACATGGATGGTCCACACCCCAGCCCTCAGCCCGGATTGAAGATGAAGTCTTCGCCGGGCAGGGAGCCATAGGTGAAGGGCTCCTGCTTGCGGTCGGTCGCCTTCATCACGTCGTCGCGCACCAGGCGAAACAGCTTGCCGATTTCGATGCCGGGCTTCTGCAGGTTGGTGGTGAGGGCGGTGACGAAGGGCGAGTTGCCGCTGCTGCCGTCGAGAGCGACCTCGCCGGCCTTGGCGGCATAGACGACGAGCGTGCCGCCATCCGGCTCCACTCGGCTGAGGCCGCGCGAGACGGCGCGCGTTGCCGTCTTGCGGGTCATGTTGGCCAGGAAGGGATTGTTGCGGCAGGCATCGAGGATGACCAGGCGCATGCCCTTGGCGCCTTCGCTGGCGGCCATCACCCGGTCGAGCGGCACGGCCTCGAAGGTGACGTCGCGATCGGAGGCGAGCTTGGCATCGACCGGCACGAGATAATTGGTGTTGGCGATCTCGATGCCATGGCCAGCATAATAGATCACTGCCCAGTCGGCCCCGTCGGCCTGGCTGGCGAAGTCCTGCAGGGCGCGGTTGAGGCTGCGGAAATCGGTGTCCTCCGCCAGCGTCACCTCGGCAAAGCCGATCTTGCGCAGGGTGTCGGCAACCTTGGCAGCGTCGTTCTTCGGGTTCGGCAGGGCGGCGACATTGGCATAGTTGGAATTGCCGATAACCAGGGCGACCCGGCGGCCGAGCGCGACCTTGGCCGGAGGTTGCAGGGCGGCCAGCGCGGCCACCTGCGGCGAACCGGCCGTGGCTGGGGCGTTGTTGCCCTGTGGGGTACCGGCGGTTGCCAGCAGCTTGGCAGCCATCGCCTGCCTGGCCTTTTCAAGACCGACCATGGCGAGGGCGTTGCCGGGCGTGAGATTGAGTTGGGCCTGGTAATCGGCGATCGCCAGCTCCGGCTGGCCGGTCGTCAAATAGACATCCCCGCGCTGGCGCTGGATGAACAGCCGCTTGCGTCCCATGCTGATGGCCTGGGAGAAATCGGCGACTGCCTTGGTGAAGTCCTGCCTGGCGACATTGCCGAGCGCCCGTGCATGGAAGGCCTCGCTGGCCCTGGAGTCGATGGACAAATACTTGTCTGCATCGGCAATGGCCCCCTCGGCATTGCCGATGAAGGCGCGGGCGAAGGCGCGATAGACGAAATTGTAGCTGTCCGTCTCGATCTTCGCGGTGGCAATGGCCTCGGCCTTGATGAAATCCGGTTTGCCTTCCTCGGCGCGGCCAAGTTCGACCAGCGCCTCGCCGCGATTCTTGTAGTCACCGGCACCGACCTTGTCGCCGCCCCGATCGATGGTGAAGTTCAGATCCGCCATGGCTTCTGCCGGTCGGCTCAGCCTCAGCAGCGCCGAACCCCGAAAGGCATGGGTGTCGACGTCATCCGGATCCAGGCGCAGGGATGCATCGTAATCGGCAATGGCCTTCGGGTAGTCCTCCAAGCCAAAATAGCTGTTGCCGCGATTGGTGTAGTCGCCCGCCGTCGGCGTTTTCTTGGCAAGGGCCTGACTATAGTCCGCTACCGCCGCGTCATATTTCGCCTGGCCGTAGCGGACATGTCCACGTTGCGTGTAATAGCTCGCCTGGTCGGGATCGAGGGCGATGGCCTGGTCGAGATCGGCAAGAGCCAGATCGGCCTTTTTCTGCCTGTTATAGCCGACGGAGCGATTGTAGAGCACGGTCGGCCGGTTGGCCGCCAGCAGCGTGCTGGCCGATAGTGCCGTCGTGCAGGCGGTGACGATCTCGGCAGCGTCCTTCGCTTTGGCGCAGATGTCGAGCTGCCGGTTGATTTCGGCCGTCGACATCGCGACGGTGCCTTGCGGGTTCTGTCCCGCCGCTGCGGCGGTATAGGGATTGGCAACGGTTTTCGGTCGGATCGAAAGGCCCATGACGATGGCGCTGTTGCGAAAATCCGGCCGTTTCTTGCGATCCCAGCTGGCGATGAAGCCGACGATCGCATCATCCTTTTGGGCCACGCTCGTATAGATGGTGAATTTGGCGTCGCCGCCGACGATGACGAAACGGGTGGGCTGTCCCTCGCCCTGATCATCGAGCATGACCGAATATTTGACCTTGCCCGCCGCCTTCTTCATGTCGGCGAACATCTGGTCGAGCCGTTCGCGCGATCCCTTCATATTGATCAATTGGACCAGGGCGTCGCTCGAGGGCGTCGTGTAGCGCGTCTCTCCCTTGACCGTCTGCTGTTTGGTCAGCACGCCGGCGGGGTAGCTGATCTTCAGGACGCCATTTTCCAGGGTTTTGAGGTTGGCCGTCCGCCGGATCGAAGCAACGCGGCCGTCCAGTTCACTGACCAGGGCCGCACTGGGCGCGCCAGTCTCAGGCAAATTGTTGCTGCGTTGATATTGGCGGATGGCCTGGTAGGTGGCGTTGTAGAAGATCCCTGAAACCGGCGGAGAACTTCCTTCCGAAAACATGCCTGCCCAGGCCAGGTCTTCCTGCAGATTGGCGATTTGCTGGGCGCTCAATTGGTTGGCCGCCGCCTGGGCGGAGGTGAAGGTGGCTTCCTGGCTTTGCACAGCATGGGGCGCGGCCACGGCAAGGGCCATAGCCAGGCAGAATTTTCTGACGAAGCTCCCCGATGAGCCACGCCGGGAAACTTTGCCGAGGGAAGCGGGGATCGCTTTCAGTCGAAACATTTTAGGTTTTACCTCAGCCCGGACAGCGAGCCGGCCGTCTCCCTTGATATTCTCGCCTGCCGAGATCCCTGCTCGCTGGGATCTTCGTCGACAGGCTTGGAGGCGAGGCCGAACTCTGGATCATTTGTTACAATGGATTGGCGTTTGGCAATAATGAAAAGTGCAAGTGACGATGCACCGGGACCTGTCGTAACGAAGTGCTGCAATCTGCAAAGAAGGGCGGCGGTCTTTTCTTACCATCAAGGCGCGGGAGGCGAGATGGGTAAGTAACGCACTGGCCTGTAGTCGTGCCCTTGCTCTATGGCTTCGGCGTGCAGGTCAGCGTGACGGTGGCTTTGCTCGGGTCGCCGCCGCGCTCGGGAGGCGTGACGCCGCTGGCGCGCAGGAAGGCGGTGACGAACAGACCCTTCAAGGCTGTCGGATCGCCATTGGCGGCGGCAAGGCCTGCCAAAGCGCCGTCCTTGTCGATCAAGGCGCCGGGAGCGCCCGCGGCTAGCGATACGCGGCGACTGTCGTCATTGCCGCCGATCAATGCCGTGACGGTGGTGGCGACCGGGGTGGAGCCGGACAGCAGGGCGACAGCATCACCTTGCGCCAGCGCCGGCTGCCGCCAGGCGAGCGGTGCCGGGCCAGGGGGTGGATTGGCTCGGACCAGCGCGACGTCATTGCCGAGATCGCCGGCAATCACCTTGGCCGGGGCACCGCCCTGCAGGGTCACCGTTTCGCATCCCGCCACCAGGCCGGCATAGGTGAGGATATCGCCGTTCGGCGATACCAGGGTGCCCAGACCTGTCTTGGCCGCTGTCGAGGCACCTGATGGCAAGGGCACGGGCGGACCGGCCGGCTTCGGCGGTTCGGGAAGGGGCGCTGGCTTGTCAGCGGGCTTGGAGATCGGCGGCGCCACGGCAGCCGGCTTGCCGCCCTCGGCCAATTTCATCGAAGAGGCCATTGCGATGGAAATCCGGTCGAAGCCGGGGGAAAGCGCCGGGTCCCAGCCAAGGGCGAAGCCGCGTGAATCGGTGTCGGTCTTGACGAAGCGCAGATAGAAGCTCTTGCCGTCATTGCTGCCGGCGACCACCAGGAAATCCGGGCGCAGCAGCGAATAGGTCACCTTGCGCCCGGGGCGCTCCGTCTTGAGGCGAGTAAACAGGGCCTCGAAAGTCTCCTTGTCGGCAGGGATGGCGAGGATGTCCAAGGTGACGTCATTTTTGGGCGTGGCGAAATGCGGGCCGTTCTTGCCTTCCGTCCGTACCGTCGTCAGCTTGGCCGGATAGCCCACCGTGATGCCGCGTTCCGTGATGGTTTCGAAGCCATAGCGCGCCGTGAACTTGGCTGCGTGCTGGGCGAGAGTGATGCGCTGAGGCGGCGTGAATATGCCGGTTTCCTTGGCCTTGATCCGCTTCTGGAAAGCACGGATCGCCTCATAGCTGCGCTTGCCCATCTCGCCCGACGGCAGTGAATTGAGATCGCCGGTCCAGATCAGATCCTGCTGAATGGCGGCGAAATCCTCCGCACCCATTGTTGCGGCGGCAATCTTTGCGGCTTCGAAGGCGGCATCGACGGGAACGGCCGGTGCCGGCGCGGCGGGCGCTGGTTTCGTCTGGGCGGAAGCCGAACCGATGGGAACGGCCGAAGCCGCCAGCACCCAGGCGCCAATCATGGTTCGCCGCAACATTCCCGCCCCCACCTTTGCCGATCTCTGCAAGATGTTTGTATAGCGCCGTACCATGACGGCAAGCGTTCTTCAGGAAACATCCGGCGCGGGCGCAGCCAATTTTTCGCGGAGCCGGGTCCAGCGTCGGCGCCCCATGGCATTTTCCGCCGCCAGCCTCAGGGCGCGCTTTTCGGCGACCACCACCACCAGCCGCTTGCCGCGGGTAATGGCCGTGTAGAGCAGGTTGCGGGCCAGCATCGGATAATGGGCGTTGGAGATCACCACCACCACTGCCGGATATTCCGAGCCCTGGGCCTTGTGGATGGTGGTGGCATAGGCCGGCACCAGGCTGTCGAGCTGCGCGGTGGTGTAGTGGACGTCGCGCCCATCGAAGGTGACGGTGAGCTGCCCCGCCTTCGCATCCGTGCGGGTGACGAAGCCGATATCGCCGTTGAAGATTTCGCGGTCATAGTCATTGTCGATCTGCATGACCTTGTCATGCGGGGCGAAGGTACCGAATTCGCGCACGATCGCGCCTTCGCGTGCCGGATTGAGGACCTCGCGCAGGGCCTGCGTCAGCGTTTGCGAGCCCAGAGGCCCCTTGTTCATCGGGGTCAGCACGTGGATGTCCCTGACGGGATCGAGACCGAAGCGGCGTGGCAGGCGGTTGGTGACGATGTCGATCACCTTGCTCGCGCCATCTTCTGCCGTCGCCATGTCGACGACGAAGAAATCGCCATCCTCCGGGCTTTTGGCGCCTTCCGGCACTTCGCCATGATTGACGGCATGGGCCGCGGCAATGATGCGGCTGGTTTCAGCCTGGCGGAACACTTCGGTGAGCCGCACCACGGGAATGACGTCGGAGGCGATGATGTCGGCCAGCACCTGGCCGGGGCCGACTGAGGGCAACTGGTCGGCATCGCCCACCAGGACGAGGGCGGCGCGTGGCGACAGGGCATCGAGCAAGGCGCGCATCAGCTCGATGTCGATCATGCTCGCCTCGTCGGCGATGACGAGGTCGGCGTCGAGAGGATAGGCCCGCTGTCGGCGGAACGTGCCCGAGACCGGATCGATTTCCAGCAGGCGATGGATGGTCTTGGCTTCCTGGCCGGTGCTTTCGGCCATGCGCTTGGCGGCGCGGCCCGTCGGCGCACACAGGGCGATCGTCACATCCTTGCGCTCGAGCGCCTTGAGGATGGTGTCGATGATGGTGGTCTTGCCGACACCGGGGCCGCCGGTGATGACCAGCAGCTTGGAGGCGAGGGCCGTCTCCACCGCGAGCGCTTGGGCAGGAGCGAGCCGCCTGCGGGTGCGAGCTTCGGTATCCAGCACCGCCTGGTGCAGGCCTTCCTGGCGCCAGGGCGGGCTGCCGCCGGCCATCTGCTTCAGCCTGGTAGCAACGGCTTCCTCGGCGTTCCACAGTGCCGGCAGGAAGTAGGACGGGGCCCCCTCGATGGTGTCGCCGATGATCGAGCGGGTCTGCAGCAGGCGGGTGGCGGCATCGTTGAAGAGATAGTCATCCACCTCCAGCACCCGGCCGGCCCGTTCGAACAGGGCTTCGCGCGGCACGCCGCAATGGCCGTTGGTGGCACCCTCGCCCAGCGCCCAGAGCAGCCCGGCGGTCAGGCGCGAGGGATCCTCGCGCTCATGCCCCAGACTGAGGGCGAACTGGTCGGCGGTGCGGAAGTCGAATCCCTTGACCTCGCGCGAGAGCCGGTAAGGATCGGCCTTGATCAGCTCGACCGCATTGGTGCCGAGCGCCTTCTGCACACTGGCGGCGCGCGTCGCTCCGAGCCCGTGCTCGGTGAGGAACACCAGGACGTCACGGAACTCCTGTTGGGCGCTCCAGCCCTCGCGGATCAGCCGGATGCGCTGGGGTGACAGGCCCGCCACCTCGCTCAGCCGGTCCGGTTCGCTGTCGAGGACTTTGAGCGTGTCCTTGCCAAAGGCTGCCACCAGCTTCTTGGCGGTCTCCTGGCCGATGCCGCGAACCAGGCCGGAGGCAAGGTAGCGCTCGATGCCGGATGCGGAGCCGGGCGGCGTGGTACGGATAGCATCGGCGCGGAACTGCAGGCCGCGCTCGGGATCGACGCTCCAGCGCCCCTCCGCCTCGAGCTTTTCGCCGGGAGCGATGGCCGCGGTGCGGCCGATCACGGTGGCCAGGTCCTTGCGCCCCTTCACCTTGACGCGGAGCACCGCGAAGCCGTTTTCGGCATTGTGATAGGTGACCCGGTCGATGATGCCGGAAATCGTCAGATCTGCCGGCACTTCACCGGGAGGGGCCGGCTTCGAATCGCGTTTGAAGGAGGACGTGCGCATATCAGCACCATGGGCAGGCCGGTGCGACTTGTCGAGATGTGTCGTATGGGGGGCGGATGCCCCGATCTTCGAGGAGAGCCGGTTGCCTTCAGGCGCTCCTGCTCGGGAAGCGGTCGGCATCGCGCAGTGGCTTGAACAGGCGTGACCAGGCCAGGGCAACGAGGATCGTACCCAGGCCGCCGAGTACCACGGCCTCCACCGGACCGAACAGGGCAGCGGTAAGGCCCGATTCGAACTCTCCCAACTGGTTGGAGGTGCCGACGAACATGGCGTTGACGGCGCTGACCCGCCCACGCATCGCGTCGGGCGTGCCGAGCTGGACCAGGGTTGAACGCACCACCACGCTGACGACGTCGGCCGCTCCCATGACCACCAGCGCCGGCAGCGAAAGCGCAAACCAGGACGACAGGCCGAAGACGATGGTGGCCAGGCCGAACACCGCGACGGCCGCGAACATCTTCAGGCCGACCCGCCGCTCCAGCGGCCAACGCGCCAAGATCAGGGACATGGACAGGGCGCCGAGGGCCGGGGATGCCCTGAGCACGCCGAGGCCGAAGGCATTGGTGTGGAGAATGTCACGGGCATAGATCGGCAGCAGGGCCGTCGCGCCGCCGAGCAGCACGGCGACCATGTCGAGCGAGATCGCTCCGCGAATGATCGGACGGCTCCTGATGAAGGCGAAGCCCGAGAACACCGATCTGAGGGTGGTCGGCTCGCGCGCGGCGGGTGGCACGAGGATCCGTAGGCGTGAAACCAGGATCGAGGCCAGGCCGTAGAAGCAGGCGACGAAAAGATAGGCCGATCCAGGGCCGACGATGTAGAGCAGCCCTCCCAGAGCAGGGCCGATGATGGTGGCGGTCTGGATGGCGGAGGCGGACAGGGCCAGTGCGCGCGGCAATTGGTGGGGGCTGACGATCATCGGGAGCAAGGCGGCCGTCGTCGGCATTTCGAAAGTACGGCAGGCGCCGATCACGACGGCGGCGGCGAAAATGATCGTCGGGCTGATCATGCCTTGCCAGGAAGCAAAAGCGAGTCCTGCCCCTGTCAGTCCTGCTACCATCTGGCAGCAGCGCACGACGGTACGCCGGTCGAAGCGATCCGCGACATGACCGGCCGGAATGGTGAGCACCAGCATCGGCAGGAATTGGCAGAGGCCGACCAGGCCCAGATGAAGGGCAGAACGGGTGAGATCATAGATCTGCCAGCCGATCACCACGGAGATAATCTGAAAACAGCCGGTGGAAAGCACGCGGGCCGTCCAGAACAGCCCGAAGCCGCTATGGCGCAGAAGGGAAGGCGTGTCCTGCGTGGACATGGAAGGCTTTCAATATGACTTGATGAAATGAAGGAAACGGCAACTGCTGAGTCTTGCGTCCGATCGGAAGCGCCACAAGGGATGTCTTCGCCAATATTACCGCCAGCTCTGCCCGGATATGCGGCGATATTCGATTCATGGTCCGGAAAAGAAAAAGCCCGGCTTTCGCCGGGCTTTTCCTGTACATTGATCCAGATACGCGGATCAGAACTTGTAGCTCACGCCGAGGTTCAGATCGACGGCGTCGAACTTCACCTTCGTGCGGTCGCCGGCAATGGTGACGCTCTTGTCGCCGAGGTCGATGTAGCGGGCTTCGCCACGAACGATCCAGTTCGGGTCGATGGCGTATTCGACGCCGGCGCCAGCCGTCCAACCCACGCGGGTGTCGGTCTTGGAACCGACGCCGGCAATGCTGGTCTTGACGTTGCCGTAAGCAACACCACCCGTCACGTAAGGCAGGATGTTGTCGAAGGCATAGCCGAAGCGAGCGCGGGTCGAGCCCATCCACTCGTTCTTGAGGGTGCCGCGGGCAACGACTTCACCATCGGTGATCGACTTCGACTTCTTGAAGCTCGAATAATCGATATCGGTCTCAAGGCCGACGACGAAGCCGCCGTCGAACTGGGCATTGTAGCCAGCATGCACGCCACCGATGAAGCCGGCGCCGTCGAACTTGGCGTGATCAATCTTGCCCTGGCCGACCAGAGCGCCGGCATGGACACCAGCGTAGAAGCCGGTCCAGTTGTAGACGGGAGCGACGACCGGAGCGACCGGCTCGACAGCCTGGGGAGCCAGGTCGGCAGCGAAAGCCGAGGTCG
>NZ_LYXZ01000004.1 GCF_001676615.1 Labrys sp. WJW
CATCCAGGGTGAGGGCGAGGCCGCAGCGCCCGCCGCTGCCGCTCCGGCCCCGCAGCCTGCCGCTGCTCCCGCCGCGGCCCCGGCCGTTGCGGCTCCCGCCGTGGCACAGTCGGCTCCGGCTCCGGTCGAGGCCCATGATGCGTCCGGCGAGATCCCGGCCGGCACGGAATTCGTCACCCAGACGGTCCGCGAAGCGCTGCGCGACGCCATGGCGGAGGAAATGCGCCTCGACGCCAATGTCTTCGTCATCGGCGAAGAAGTGGCCGAGTACCAGGGTGCCTACAAGATCACCCAGGGCCTGCTGCAGGAATTCGGGGCGCGCCGCGTCGTCGATACGCCGATCACCGAACACGGCTTCGCCGGCATCGCCACCGGCGCTGCGATGACGGGCCTGCGCCCGGTCGTGGAGTTCATGACCTTCAACTTCGCCATGCAGGCGATCGACCACATCATCAATTCAGCCGCAAAGACGCTCTATATGTCCGGCGGCCAGATGGGCTGCCCGATCGTGTTCCGTGGCCCCAACGGCGCCGCTGCCCGCGTGGGCGCTCAGCACAGCCAGGACTATGGTTCCTGGTACTCGCACGTTCCCGGCCTCAAGGTGGTGGCGCCCTATTCGGCCGCCGATGCCAAGGGTCTGCTCAAGGCCGCCATTCGCGACCCCAATCCGGTGATCTTCCTCGAGAACGAGATTCTCTACGGCCACAGCCATCCCGTGCCCAAGCTCGACGACTTCGTGCTGCCGATCGGCAAGGCCAAGGTGGTCAAGCCCGGCAAGGACGTGACGCTGGTCGCCTGGTCGATCGGCATGACCTATGCGCTCAAGGCTGCCGAAGCCCTGGCAGGCGAGGGGATCGACGTCGAGATCATCGACATGCGTTCGCTGCGCCCGCTCGACACCGATACGGTGATCGCCTCGGTGCAGAAGACGGGCCGCTGCGTAGTGGTCGAGGAAGGCTGGCAGCAATCGGGCGTGGGTTCGGAAATCGCCGCCCGCGTCAACGAGCAGGCCTTCGACTATCTCGATGCACCGGTCTCGCGCGTTTCGGGCAAGGACGTACCGATGCCCTATGCCGCCAACCTCGAAAAGCTCGCTTTGCCGAGCGTGGCCGAAGTCGTCGGGGCGGCCAAAGCCGTCCTCTATCGCTGAGGAGTTGCCGATGCCCGTGAATGTATTGATGCCGGCTCTGTCTCCCACGATGGAGAAGGGCAACCTGGCCAAATGGCTGAAGAAGGAAGGCGACACCATCAAGTCCGGTGACGTGCTGGCAGAGATCGAGACCGACAAGGCGACGATGGAAGTCGAGGCCGTCGACGAGGGCGTGCTGGCCAAGATCGTGGTGCCCGAAGGCACGGCCGATGTGCCGGTCAACGAACTCATCGCCGTGATCGCCGGTGAGGGCGAGGATGCCAAGGCGGTTGCTGCCGCTGGCGCCGCTCCGGCTCCCAAGGCTGCTGCCGCTGCTGCTCCGGCTCCCGCTTCCGCTGCTTCGAGCACTCCTGCTCCGGCTGTGCCAGCCGCCGCCCCTGCGCCGGCCGCTCCCGCTTCGGTGCCGGCAGCTGTTCCGTCCCAGGCCGGTGCGCGGATCTTCGCTTCGCCTTTGGCCAAGCGTCTTGCCAAGGAGGCAGGCCTCGACCTCGGCGCCATCCAGGGCTCCGGCCCGCATGGCCGCATCGTCGAGAAGGATGTGAAGGCCGCCATCGCCGGCGGTGGCGCCAAGGCGACGCCCGCTGCTGCACCGGCCCAGGCCGCGGCGGCTCCCCAGGCGGCACCCGCGCCGGCTGCGCCGGCCGGTGCATCCGACGAGACCACCAAGAAGCTGTTTGCGCCCGGTTCCTTCGAGGAGATCCCGCATGACGGCATGCGCAAGACCATTGCGCGCCGCCTGACGGAAGCCAAATCGACCATCCCGCATTTCTACCTGACGGTGGAAGTCGAGATCGATGCCCTGCTGGCCCTGCGCGAGCAGATCAACCATGGTGCGCCACTGACCAAGGAAGGCAAGCCCGCCTTCAAGGTCTCGGTGAACGACATGGTGATCAAGGCCTATGCGCTGGCGCTCAAGGCCGTGCCGGATGCCAATGTCTCCTGGACCGATGGCGCCATGCTCAAGCACAAGCATGCCGATGTCGGCGTTGCCGTCTCCATACCTGGCGGACTGATCACGCCGATCATCCGCGCCGCGGAGAGCAAGACGCTGTCGGCTATCTCCAATGAGATGAAGGACCTGGCCGCCCGGGCAAAGAGCCGCAAGCTCAAGCCCGAGGAATATCAGGGCGGCACCGGCTCGGTCTCCAATCTCGGCATGTTCGGGGTGAAGTCGTTCGCGGCCATCGTCAATCCGCCGCACGCCACCATCCTGGCGGTCGGTGCCGGCATCAAGCAGCCGGTGGTGCAGGGTGGCGAGGTCAAGGTGGCGACCATCATGTCGCTGACGCTTTCCACCGACCATCGCGCCGTCGATGGCGCATTGGGCGCCGAACTGATGCAGGCCTTCAAGGGCTATATCGAAAAGCCCATGGGGATGCTGGTTTGAGCGGCAGGGCCGCAGGACGGGTTTGGGCACCAGGTATCGCAATCCTGGCGCTGGCGGCAGGCCTCGGGGGCTGCAACACCCCGGGCCTGGTCGAAAAACCTGTCGTTGCAGCCCCGCCCAAGCCTGAACCAACCATGGATCAGGCACGAGAAATCGCTATGTCCGGCATCGCTTCCATCGGTGAGGGCTATCGCGTCACGCTTGACGCGGACGGCTCGGGCCGGGCTTGGCGGGACGGGGTTCCCGGCGTGGTCCCGGTGGCCTGGAGCGTGCTGGATTCGAGCAAGACCACGCTTGATCGCCCGTCGGCTTCCGGCCAGCCTGCCGCCGCGCCGGCGATCGATCCCGCCACCGGACAGCCGCTCTCCCAGCAGGGGACGGGCAAGCCCGTGATCTGCGTGGAGCTGCCGCGGACCCTCAATATCGCGACGGGGTATTACAAATGCGCCTTCGCCCGCGATTGGAAGACCCAGCCCCGGACCTCGCCGGCGGGGGCAGCCCCGGCCGCGACGACCCCAACGGCGGCGCCTGCCGCCAATGCAGGCTAGCAATCGGACGATCTGAGACCTGATTTCCGACCCGGTGCCGAGACGACGAGCGTTTCCGGCGCCAGGCCCAAGAGGAGACCCCAAATGAGTTCCTACGACGTCATCGTGATCGGCTCAGGCCCCGGCGGTTACGTCACCGCCATTCGTTCCGCGCAGCTCGGCCTGAAGACGGCCGTGGTGGAGCGCGAGCATCTGGGCGGTATCTGTCTCAATTGGGGCTGCATCCCGACCAAGGCACTGCTGCGCTCGGCCGAGGTGCTGCACAATTCCCAGCACGCCAAGGATTTCGGCCTGGTGCTCAGCGGCTCGATCAGCGCCGATGTCGGCGCGGTGGTCAAGCGCTCGCGCGGCGTTTCCGCCCAGCTGGCCACCGGCGTCGGCTTCCTGTTGAAGAAGAACAAGGTCGATGTGATCTGGGGCGAGGCCGAGATCACCAAGCCGGGCGAGATCGTGGTCAAGGCCTCGACCAAGTCGGTGCAAGGGGCAGCGATCCCGGCGCCGAAGGGCGCGCAGGGCCCCGGGACCTACCAGGCCAAGAACATCATCGTCGCCACTGGCGCCCGCCCGCGCGTGCTGCCCGGCCTGGAGCCGGACAAGAAGCTGATCTGGACCTATTTCGACGCGATGGTGCCGCCGGACATGCCCAAGTCGCTGATCGTGGTCGGCTCGGGTGCCATCGGCATCGAATTCGCCTCCTTCTATCGCACCCTCGGTGCCGAGGTGACGGTGGTCGAGGTGCTGCCGCAGATCCTGCCGGTCGAGGATGAGGAAATCGCCGCCCATGCGCGCAAGCGCTTCGAGAAGGCCGGCATGAAGATCCTCTCCAACGCCAAAGTGACCAAGGTCGAAAAGACCGCCAATTCGGTCAAGGCGACGGTGGAGACGGCCGACGGTAAGTCCCAGGTGATCGAGGCCGACCGCATGATCTCGGCTGTCGGCGTGGTCGGCAATATCGAGAATCTCGGCCTGGAGAAGCTCGGCGTGAAGACCGATCGCGGCTGCGTGGTGGTCGACGGTTTCGGCAAGACCAATGTGCCGGGTCTCTTCGCCATCGGCGACGTTGCCGGCCCGCCGATGCTGGCGCACAAGGCCGAGCATGAGGGCGTGGTCTGCGTCGAGGCGATCGCCGGCAAGAACCCGCACGCCTTCGAGAAGGACAAGATCCCCGGCTGCACCTATTGCACGCCGCAGATCGCCAGCGTCGGCCTGACCGAGAAGAAGGCCAAGGAGGCGGGCTATACCGTCAAGGTCGGCCGCTTCCCCTTCATTGGTAACGGCAAGGCCATCGCTCTCGGCGAACCCGAAGGCCTGGTCAAGACGGTGTTCGACGCCAAGACCGGCCGGCTGCTGGGCGCCCATATGGTCGGTGCTGAGGTGACCGAACTGATCCAGGGCTTCGTGATCGCCATGAACCTGGAGACCACCGAGGAAGACCTGATGCATGCGGTGTTCCCGCATCCGACCCTGTCGGAAATGATGCATGAGAGCGTCCTGGACGCCTATGGTCGCGCCATCCATATGTAAATTGAGCGCACGACCTGCACGCATGCCGGCGAAAAGCAGGCATGCGTGTGGGAGAGGCTAGCCGGGCTTGCCCGGCAATGGTGAAGCGCAGGCTTTCCTGATATATCGGCCTCAATGAAGCGAAAGGCTTGTCATGGCTGTCGTCCTCGATCTCCTCAACAACGACAATCGGCCGCGCCATCCCGAGAAGGCGCACCGGCCGGATCAGCCCATGCTGCGCAAGCCGGACTGGATCCGCGTCAAGGCACCGGGATCGCCGGGCTGGCGGGATACCCAGGCCATCGTCAAGGAGAACAAGCTCGTCACCGTCTGCGAGGAAGCGGGCTGCCCCAATATCGGCGAGTGCTGGGACAAGAAGCACGCCACCTTCATGATCATGGGCGACACCTGCACGCGGGCCTGCGCCTTCTGCAACGTCAAGACCGGCATGCCCGGGCCGCTCGACCCCATGGAGCCCGAGCATACTGGCATCGCCGTGGCCAAGCTCGGCCTCAGCCATGTGGTGATCACCTCGGTGGATCGCGACGATCTCAAGGATGGCGGTGCCCAGCATTTCGCCGAGGTGATCAAGGCGATCCGCCACCATTCGCCCGGCACCACCATCGAGATCCTGACGCCCGACTTCCTGCGCAAGGATGGCGCGCTCGAGATCGTGGTGGCGGCCAAGCCCGACGTGTTCAATCACAATATGGAAACGGTCGCTTCCAATTACCTCACCGTCCGCCCCGGCGCGCGCTACTTCCATTCGATGCGGCTGCTGCAGCGGGTGAAGGAGCTCGACCCCTCCATCTTCACCAAGTCAGGCATCATGGTCGGCCTCGGCGAGAAGCGGAACGAGGTGCTGCAGCTGATGGACGATCTGCGCTCGGCCAGTGTGGACTTCATCACCATCGGCCAGTATCTGGCGCCATCCCGCAAGCATCATCCGGTGGTGGCCTACATCACGCCGGACGAGTTCAAGAGCTATGAGACGGTGGCCTATACCAAGGGCTTCCTGATGGTCTCCTCCTCGCCGCTGACACGCTCGTCCCACCATGCGGGCGACGACTTCGCCCGGCTGAAGGCCAATCGGGCAGCCAAGCTCGGTCGGGCCTAGGCCTGTCAGCAAGGGGGATCCCGCCTTGCGGCTTCGGGCTCTGCCGAAGCCGGTCCTGCAGCCTATTGGCTGGTCTAGAGCCGAATGTGCGGATCGCACGCATCGTTGATGTGCCTGCTCCCGAATTGTGTATTTTTTGTAATGTATTGTTTTTGATAGATTTTCTCTGTCAAAAAACTGTCACGTTCGCTTGAAAATGTTTTAGCCTTTCCCTCGTCGCGTCGGTCCGACAGGCGCGTTGCAATGCTGGGGGAGGACAATGAAGACATCTTTGAAACGACGAATGGCCGCCGGCGCTTCGCTGGGCGTCGCCTTGCTCCTGATGGGAGCGACGCATGGCCGGGCCGAGGATGCCAAGGTGATCCAGGCCGACGATCCCTATTTCAAGCAGGCGGACGCCACGCTCCAAGCCATTCTCAAGCGGCAGAAGAATACCAACCGGGCCAAGAACGTCATCCTCTTCGTCGGTGACGGCATGGGTTTTTCGACCGTGACGGCCGCGCGCATCTTCGAAGGGCAGCAACGCGGGGTGGATGGGGAATCCAACGTGCTGGCCTGGGAAGGCTTTCCCTATCTCGCGGCGTCCAAAACCTATTCGGCCGACGCCCAGATCACCGATTCAGCCCCGAGCGCGGTCGCGATGACCACGGGCGTCAAGACCATCAACGATCTGATGGGCCTAAACCACACCGCCAAGCTCGATTCCTGCGAGGACCAGAAGACCAAGCAGGTCACGACCTTGTGGGAAATGGCGGAGTCGCTGGGCATGTCGACTGGCGCCGTCACCACGGCGCGTCTGACTCACGCCACCCCCGGGGCGACCTATGCGCATATCGCCAATCGCGATTGGGAGGACGACGGCCTGATGCCGGCCGAGGCGGTGGCGGCCGGCTGCGCCGACATTGCGCGCCAATTGGTGGAGATGCGCTATGGCGATGGCCTGGAAGTCGCCATGGGCGGCGGCCGCGCCAATTTCATGCCGCTCGGCACGCCTGATGTCGAATATGGCGATGCCGCCAAGAAGCAGGGCCGGCGCAAGGACGGCAAGGACCTCACCAAGGCCTGGCTCGACCGCTATGGCGAGAAGGGGGCCTATGTCTGGAACAAGGAGCAGTTTGCGGCCATCGATCCGGCCAAGACCGGTCATTTGCTCGGCCTGTTCGAGCCCTCGCACATGCAATATGAGCACGACCGCCCGAAGGACAAGGCGGGCGAACCTTCCCTCGCCGAAATGGCGGAAAAGAGCATCGACATCCTCTCGCGCAATCCGGAAGGCTATGTGCTCCTGGTCGAGGGCGGGCGGATCGACCATGCCAGCCATGAGTCCAATGCCTATCGCACGCTTTCCGATGCCGCTGCGATGAACGAGGCAGTCAAGGCGGTGCTGCGCAAGGTCAACCTCGACGAGACCCTGATCGTGGTCACGGGGGACCACAGCCACACCCTGACGATGGCTGGCTATGCCAAGCGCGGCAATCCGATCCTCGGCATTTCGGTCGGCGTCGACAACGAGCCGATCTATGGCACCGACGGCAAGACCTACACCACCATCGGCTTCGCCAACGGTCCCGGTGGCTACAAACAGCCCAAGGAACGGCCGATGCTGACCTCCGAGGAAACCACCAAGCCCGATTTCGTGCAGCATTCCCTGGTGCCGCTGTCGAGCGAAACCCATGGCGGCGAGGATCTGGGCATCTATGCCATCGGGCCCTGGGCCCATCTGTTCCAGGGTACGGTGGAAGAGAACTACACCTTCCACGTCATGAATTTCGCCTCGAAGATCGGCGAAAGGCTGAAGGCCAAGAGCCAGCAATAGCAAGGCCGGCGACAGGCGGCCCATGAAAGCGCAGCCGGAGGAGCGGTCCTCCGGCTGTCTTCGTTTCGCCGGACCCGGCGCTGCTTTCCGGGGAGCACGGCAAAACTAGGGAGCTCGTTCGAGATCCAGCGTCCAGGTCTGGCCGACGAGGTCCTTGCCGAAGGAATGATGGCGGTTCTCCGCCACCAGTTCGAAACCCTCGGCCTGATAGATCTTCCTTGCCGCACTCAGGATGTCGTTGGTCCATAGCGTGAGGGAGGCATAGCCGAGGGCCCGGGCGCGCTCGATGCAGGCGCGCACCAGCCTCCTGCCCAACCCATGCCCGCGGGCGCCGGGATCGACATAGAGCAGGCGCAGCTTGCCGACGGAGGCGCTGTCGCTCTTCATCAGGAAGATCGAGCCGACGATGCGCCCGTCGAGTTCGGCGATCCAGGCATCCTCGAGCGCCGGATCGAAATTGGCGACAAAATCACCCAGGATGGTGGCGACCAGCCCTTCATAGGTCCAGTCCCAGTCATATTCCTGGTGATAGAGCTGGGCCTGGCGATGGGTGATCCAGCCAAGATCCCCAGGCCTGGGCTTGCGGAGCATGACGGGTTGCGGCGTGCGTTCCTGCACGTCGAGCAGCTTCTTGATCTCCCGCATGGCGCCGACGAGTTGGCCGCGATCTGCCTCTCCGAGAGGGGTGAGCAGGCTGTCGAGCTGCGCGGTCGTGCCGGCTTCGAGCTCGGCGAAGGCATGGCGTCCGGCGGGAGACAGCGACAGCAGATCGCGGCGGGCATGAGCGGGGTCGGTACGGCTTTCCACCAACCGGTCGGCCTTCAGGCGCGCGACGATCCGGCTGAGATGCGCCTTGTCCATATCGAGGCGCCGACCGATGTCGGCGGCGGTCTGTTCCCCGGCTGTCGCGAGTTCGTAGAGCACGCGCGCCTCCGGCAAGGGGAAGGAACTGGCAGGCATGTGCCGGTCGAGCAGGCGTAATTTGTGGGTGTAGAAGCGGTTGAAGTCGCGGATAGCGTCGATGACGGACATAGGCGGAGCCATTCAATGTTGACTTAGTCAACATTGAAGTCTGAGGCCGTTTTGTCAAACGAAATCGCAGCCCGGCTCCGCCCTTCGCGGCCCGAACGCCGCGATTAAACTGTTTTGCCCGCTGGCCGATCCCTATATGAAGGCATCGGAGTTTGATCATGCCCTCTTTCCGTACCACGCGCCGCGTCAAGCATTCGCCTGCCGACATGTTCGATCTGGTGGCCGATGTCGAAAAATACCCGCTCTTCGTGCCGCTCTGCTCGGCGCTGCGGGTGCGCAGCCGCCAGCCGCAGGACGATGGTCGGCTCGTCATGGTCGCCGACATGACAGTGGCCTACAAACTGATCCGTGAGACCTTCGCCAGCCGCGTGACCATGGACAGGGACAAACTGCAGATCCTGGTCGAATATCTCGACGGTCCTTTCAGCCATCTGGAGAACCGCTGGTCCTTCAAGGATGACGGGGCGGCAGGCTGCGTCGTCGAGTTCTTCATCGACTACAGTTTCCGCTCCCGCACGCTCGGCATGCTGATGGGCGCGATGTTCGAGGCCGCCTTCCGTCGTTTCGCCGAGGCCTTCGAGAAAAGGGCGGATGTCGTCTATGGCCGCAAGGCAATCGCGGCATCCTAGAGCAAGGCGGGTTTAGACGGTAACCCTGATCTCGCCTGCAAGTCTGAGCAGGAGGCCGAGAGCCTGCTCCACCGCTTGCCTGCGGATCTCCGAGCGTGACAGTTCGCCGAAGCGGCGCTCGACATGCAGGCGCGGTCCTTGCCGGCTCCAGGCGGCGAAATGAACGAGACCCACAGGCTTGGTGGCCGTGCCGCCGCCCGGGCCGGCAACGCCGGTGATCGCCACGGCCAGTCCGGCTCGCGAATGGAGCACTGCTCCCTCCGCCATGGCGAAGGCGACGCTTTCGCTCACCGCGCCATCCCGTTCGATCAGGGCCGGCGGCACGCCGAGCATCTGCGCCTTCGCCTCGTTGGAATAGGTGACGAAGCCGCGGTCCACCACGTCGGACGAGCCGGGAATGGCGGTGAGGGCGCCCGCCACCAGTCCGCCGGTGCATGATTCCGCCGTCGCGACCATAAGGCCCTTGGCACGGCAGGCTACGAGCACCTTGGTGGCCTGTTCGAAGAAGATCTCGTCATTCATGGCCGGTATCCTCACTCGGAGCGCGGACATCCTGTCCGCTCTTGAAAGCGTCGCGTTCTACGATGAAGAGCGGACATCGCGACATGCCTCCGTGTCGCTGAGATGTCCGCGCTCCGATTAGCCCCAGGGCAGCCGCACTGTCGCCGATGCCATGGCGGCGATGCCTTCGCGCCGGCCGGTAAAGCCCAGCCCCTCGGTGGTGGTCGCCTTGACGCCCACCCGGTCGATGGCGATTCCGGCGATTTCGGCGATGCGTGCCCGCATGGCGTCGCGATGCGGCCCGATCTTCGGCGCCTCGCACAGCAGCGTGACGTCGAGATGGGCGATGGCGCCGCCGCGCTCCCGCACCAGGCCGGCGGCGTGGGCCAGGAAGCGATCGGACGAGGCACCCTTCCATTGCGGATCGGAAGGCGGAAAATGCGAGCCGATATCGCCGTCGCCGATCGCACCGAGAATGGCGTCTGTCAGGGCATGCAGGCCGACATCGGCATCCGAATGTCCCTTCAATGTGTGGTCGTGGGAGATTTTCAGGCCGTTGAGCCAGACGTGGTCCCCCTCGGCGAAAGCGTGGACGTCGAAACCCGTTCCCGTCCGGACGTCGCCGAGGGCGGCCAGTTCGTTGGCAGCCTGTTCCGCACGCTGGAAGTCGCTTTCGGTCGTCAGTTTCATGTTGGTCGCTTCGCCTTCGAAGATGTGGAGAGGATGGCCGGCCCATTCGGCCACGGCGCCATCGTCGGTCAATGTCTCGATTCCGGCTTCGGCTGCCGTGAGATGGGAGGACAGGATCAGGTCGAAACCGAAGGCCTGTGGCGTCTGGACTGCGCGCAGGAGGCTGCGTTCCGGCGTCGCCTTGACCCGGCCGTCCATATCGATCTGCTTGATGGTATCCGTGACAGCCAGCCCTGGCACGGCGGCTCCGTGCGCGCGTGCCGCCTCGATCGCCCGGTCGATCAAAGCGGGGCTGGCGAAGGGGCGTGCTGCGTCATGCAGCAGCACGATATCGGGCCTGTCGCCGATCAGCGCCTTCAGCCCGGCGAGGCAGGACGCCTGCCTGGTGCTGCCGCCGAGAACGGAGCCCGCCTGCTTGCTGATTCCCGTGGAGCTGGTCGCAAAGAGGTCCTCGTCTCCCGCGCCGATCACCGTGACGACGCTGTCGATGGCGGGATGCTGTTCGAAAAGGGCGAGAGTGCGTGCGAGGACGCTTCTCCCTCCCAGCAGGCGATACTGCTTGGGAACGGCGCCGCCGACACGCGATCCGCGTCCTGCTGCGACGATCAGTGCCGCCACGCGCAATTTGGCTGGAGCCTTCATGATCTTGATAACACGAACATAGATGGAATTCTTTCTCGCCACCGGCGCGGAACTTGTTACACTCGCAAGCGAAGTGGCGAAATGCCTGTGGCGCAGGAAAATTGCGACCGGGCACGGTCAAGGTAGTATTTTGGTGGATCGAAGTTTGGAGGCACAAGCGCCTCGGTCGAGTGAGGGTGCACATCTATCCGTGCCGCAATTACGGCAAGGAGAGCAGGCGCGCCGTCACCACACCTATGCCGCGCTTGATCTTGGCACGAATAATTGCCGCCTTCTGGTTGCGCGCCCGACGGGAGAGGGATTTCGCGTCATCGATGCCTTTTCGCGCATTGTCCGGCTCGGAGAGGGACTGGGGGCCAGCGGCAGCCTGCATATCAACGCCATGGGGCGGGCTGTCGATGCCCTGGCCGTCTGTGCGCAGAAGATGCGGGACCGCCGCGTCGACCGGGCGAGGCTGATCGCCACGGAGGCCTGCCGCGCCGCCGACAACGGATTGCTCTTCGTCGAGCGTGTGCTGAAGGAAACCGGGCTCGATCTCGAGATCGTCGACCGGGAGACCGAGGCCCGGCTGGCTGCTGCCGGCTGCATTCCTCTGATCGATCGCAATCTCGATGGGGTGGTGCTCTTCGACATCGGTGGCGGGTCTTCGGAAATCGTCTGGCTCGACATCGATCCGACCGACCGGAACAGGCAGCCCAGGGTGCGCGGCTGGACGTCGCTTCCCGTCGGGGTGGTGACTCTCTCCGAGCGCCATGGCGGCGTCAGGGTGACACGCGAGAGTTTCGAACGCATGGTGGACGATGTATCGGGCATGCTCGCCTCGTTCTCGCATCGGGAGGCTATCGCCAAGCGCGTCGGGCGCCTGCATTTGCTGGGCACTTCGGGCACGGTGACCACCATGGCCGGCATTCACCTGGAACTGCCCCGCTATGACCGGCGCCGGGTGGATGGCTTGTGGATGTCGCGCGGCGAGATCGACAACGTGCTCGAACGTCTCCTGGACATGACCTATGAGGAGCGCGTCGCCAATGCTTGCATCGGCCCTGAAAGGGCCGATCTGGTGATGGCCGGATGCGCCATTTTCGAGGCCATTCGGCGGGCTTTTCCCTGTGAACGATTGCGCGTGGCCGATCGGGGCCTGCGCGAAGGATTATTGGTGCAGATGATGCAGGAGGACCGTGTCTGGCGTCACAACGGTGCGGGGCGCAATCCGTGAGTGGTGGAGCAGGCAAGGGCGGTGGTCCCGGCAAGGGCAAGAACAGTTCCGGCCGGGGCAGTGGCGCGCGTGAACTGGGCGTGCGGCTGAAGACGGCGCGGGGACGTACCCATTCGTCGCAACTCTGGCTCGAGCGCCAGCTCAATGACCCCTATGTCGCCCGCGCCAAGCGTGAGGGACGGCGCTCGCGCGCGATCTACAAGCTGATCGAGATCAACGACAAGGCCAAGCTGCTCAAGCCGGGCCAGCGAGTGCTCGACCTCGGCGCGGCCCCCGGCGGCTGGTCGCAACTGGCGGCGGAGATCACCGATTCCGTCAATGGCCGCGGCAAGGTGGTTGCGATCGACCTCCTGCCCATCGATCCCATTCCGGGCGTCGATTTCGAGCAGATGGATTTCATGGACGATGCCGCACCGGATAGATTGAAGGCGATGCTCGGCGGCCCGGCCGATCTTGTCCTGTCCGACATGGCCGCCAACACGGTGGGCCATCGCGCCACCGACCATCTGCGCATCATCGCGCTGGTCGAGGCGGCGGCCTATTTTGCCGTGGAAGTGCTGGCCCCGGGCGGAGCCTTCCTTGCCAAGGTCTTCCAGGGAGGCACCGAAGGCGATGTCCTCACCTTGCTCAAGCGCGACTTCGCGGTGGTGAAGCATTTGAAGCCGGCGGCGAGCCGTGCAGGTTCCAGCGAGATGTATGTGCTGGCCACCGGATTCCGGGGCCGGAAGGAAACCGATTCCGTCGATTGAGGTTCGATTTCCGGGAGCGCGGGCGTTCTGTTCGCCTTTTCCTTCGCTATTCGCGCGGGTTCCAGTAGCGGGTTGGATGCCTTGCCGCTCCCCGGAAACGCGCTCTATCCATCAAAGTTGGAAAGTTCATCGCGAGAAATCCCTGTCTGGATGACTTGATCCCGGCAGCGCGCCATTGCACAAGTGCGCAATCTCAAGTTCGGACTGATGATGGCTGATCCTCTTAAAATCGGTATTGCCGGCCTTGGCACCGTCGGTGCCTCCACCATTCGCCTTCTCGATCGTCGCGCCAATGCGCTTGCCGCCAGTTGCGGCCGGGGCGTGACGGTTACCGCCGTTTCCGCCCGCTCGCGAACGCGCGACCGCGGCCTGCCGATGGAGCGCTTTCGCTGGTTCGACGATCCGATCGCCCTGGCCCGCGATCCCGGAATCGACGTCTTCGTCGAATTGATGGGCGGCGAGGAGGGCGCGGCGCATGAGGCGGTGAAGGCGGCTCTCGATGCCGGCAAACCCGTGGTCACCGCCAACAAGGCTCTGCTGGCACGCCACGGCGTCGATCTTGCCAGGCGGGCCGAGAAGGCCGGCGTCGCGCTCAATTTCGAGGCAGCGGTCGCCGGCGGCGTGCCGATCATCAAGACGCTGCGCGAAGCTCTGATCGGCAACAATATCGATCGCGTCTATGGCATCCTGAACGGTACCTGCAACTACATCCTGACCAAGATGGAGGCCGAGGGTTTGTCCTTCGATGCCTGCCTGAAGGAGGCGCAGCGCCTGGGTTACGCCGAGGCCGACCCCACTTTCGACATTGGCGGCTTCGATACCGCCCATAAGCTCGCTTTGCTCACCAGCCTCGCCTTCGGCACGCAGGTGAATGCCGATGCCATCCATGTCGAGGGCATCGAGCGCATCACCACCGAGGACCTGCTGGCTGCCGACGAGCTTGGCTATCGCGTCAAGCTGCTCGGTGTCGCCACACGCTCCGAGGCAGGCGTGGAGCAGCGCGTCCACCCCACCATGGTGCCGAAATCGACCCCGATCGCGCAGGTCAACGGCGTCACCAATGCGGTGGCCGTCGATGCCGACGCCGTGCCGGAACTGACCCTGGTCGGCCCGGGAGCCGGCGGCGAGGCCACGGCCTCTGCCGTGGTCGGCGACATCGCCGATATTGCGCGGGGCCAGGCCGGTGCGCCGTTTGGGCGCAAGACCGGCGATCTCGAGCCCTTGCCGGCCGCTGCCATGCAGGCCCATAAGGGCGGGTACTATGTTCGCCTTTCGGTGGCGGACAGGCCGGGCGCCGCGGCGGGCATTGCCACGCGCATGGCCGAGCGCGGGATCTCGCTGGAATCGATCGTGCAGAAGCACCGAGGCGGCAAGGTCTATGGCGGCGACGATCCAAGCAAGGTCGCCGGCGCCGTGCCCGTCATCCTCATCACCTATGCCACGACCGAAGCCGATATTCGCGGAGCCGTCGATGCCATGGTTGCCGATGGCTACATCGTGGAAACGCCGCAATTGATCCGCATCGAGCGCGAGTAAGCAGCATCCCAGGGCGTGTCGCCAGGCAGGTTTGCTGCCTCGGACGCCAAGCCGTAACTGACGACACACTCTAACAACGGAGGAAGCCATGTCGGAGATTATTCAGGTCAAGCCGACGGATGTCATCGAGCGCATCCTTTCCCTTGAACTGGTCCGTGTGACCGAACGCGCCGCCGTTGCTTCGGCATTGCTGCGTGGACGAGGGGATGAAAAGGCCGCGGACAAGGCGGCGGTCGACGCCATGCGGCGCGAGCTCAACAAGATGCCGATCGACGGCACCGTGGTGATCGGCGAAGGCGAGCGCGACGAGGCGCCGATGCTGTTCATCGGCGAGAAGGTCGGCAACGGCCTGGGCCCGAAAGTCGACATCGCCGTCGACCCGCTGGAAGGCACCACGCTCTGTGCCAAGGACATGCCGGGTTCGATCGCGGTGATGGCGATGGCCTCGGCCGGTTCGCTCCTCAACGCACCGGACGTCTATATGGACAAGATCGCCATCGGCCCCGGTTATGCCGAGGGTGTCGTCGATCTCGACGCCAGTGTCGAAGACAATCTGCATGCCCTGGCCAAGGCCAAGGGCGTCAAGCCGCGCGAACTGACGGCTTTGGTGCTCGATCGTCCGCGCCATGCGCCGATCATCGAGGCGATCCGCAAGGTCGGCGCCTCGATCCGCGTCATCACCGACGGCGATGTTGCAGGCGTCATCTTCACCACCAATGCGCATGAGACCGGCATCGACATCTATCTGGGCATTGGCGGCGCTCCTGAAGGCGTGCTGGCGGCTGCGGCGCTGCGTTGCGTGGGCGGCCAGATGCAGGGGCGCCTCATCCTCGACACCGAGGCCAAGCGCGAGCGTGCCCTGAAGATGGGCGTCACCGACCCGAGGCGCAAATACAAGATGGAAGAGCTCGCCTCCGGCGACGTCATCGTCGCGGCGACCGGCGTGACCGACGGGGCTCTGCTCCAGGGCGTGAAGTTCCGCGGCCCCGTGATCACCACCGAAACGGTGATCTACCGTTCGCTCAACGGCACGGTGCGCCGCATCCATGGCGAACATCGCCAGATGTCGAAGTTCAATCTCGACTGATGGATATCCGTGCGCTCACGGCCGAGGAACGCCCTGCCTGGGAACCGCTCTGGCAGGGCTACCTCACTTTCTACAAGGCGTCGGTGCCGGAGGAGACGACGGCACTGACCTGGTCGCGGTTCCACGACCCCGCCGAGCCGATGTCCGCCTATGGCGCCTTCATCGACGGCAGGCTTGCCGGCATCGTGCACCTGATCCTGCATCGCTCGACCTGGACGCCTGGCCCCTATTGTTATCTGCAGGACCTGTTTACGGCCGAATGGGCTCGCCGCCGGGGTGTCGCCCGCGGCCTGATCGAATGGTCGTATCAGGAAGCCACGCGCTGGGGCGCCAGCCGCATCTATTGGCTGACGCATGAAAGCAATGTCGAGGCCCAGGCCGTCTACGACCAGGTGGCATCCCGTTCGGGCTTCATCCAGTATCGGAAGATGCTGCCGGCCTGAACGGCCGGCAGGCCTTGCCTCGGTCACGGCCTCGCTTCGAGGATGAGATTGAACGGCGTTTCCGTTGCGCGCCGGAAGCGGGTGAAGCCGGCTTCCGTCGCCACCTTGCGCAGACGCGCCTCGCCGGCCTGGGCACCGAGTGCCAGGCCGACCTCCTGATCCAGCGAGGCCGGCGTGCAGATGACGGTGGAGGCTGCATAGTAGACGCGTCCGACCGGATTGAAATTGTCCTCGAGCCGGTCATTGGCGAAGGGTTCCACCAGCATGCAGGTTCCGTCCGCTGCCATCGTGGACCTGACATGGCGCAAGGCCCCGACCGGATCGCCCATATCGTGCAGGCAATCGAAGAAGCAGACGAGATCGTAGCCGTGCGCCGGCACCGTCTTGGCCGTGCTGACCTCGAACGTGACGCGGCCGGCCATGCCGGCAGCCTCGGCAGCGCTCCTGGCATCCTCGATCGAGCCGGGATGATAGTCGAAGCCGTAGAAGCGCGAATTGGGGAAGGCCCGGGCCATGATCATGGTCGAGACGCCGTGCCCGCAACCGATGTCGGCAACGGTCGCGCCTTGCTCCAGCTTTTCCACCACGCCCTCCAGGGCAGGCAGCCATTCCTGCACGAGGTGGTGGCGATAGGCGGTGCGGAAAAAACGGGCCGTGCCGCAGAACAGGCATTTGTCCCGCTTGTCCCAGCCGACGCCTCGGCCGGTGCGGAACGCATCGGAGATGGCGGGTTCGTCTCGCAGGGTTGCGGCGACGAGATCGCCCACGGCGCCCAGGAAGACGGGGCTGTCCTCGTCGGCGAAGACTGCCGCCTGTTCCGGTTGCATCGAAAAGCGGGCGGTTCCGGGATCGTAGACCACATAGTCCGAGGCGGCCTGGGCAGCCAGCCATTCGCGTATGTAGCGCTCGGAGGTACCGGTCTTCTCGGCGAGTTGCTGGGAGGTCATCGGCCCAGCCTCGGCAAGGGCCTTGTAGAGGCCGAGCTTGTCACCGATGAGGAGCAGCGACGCGTTCATCGCAGCACCGACATCATTGAGCATCTTGCCCATGAAGGCGTTGAGTTTGTCCGGGTCTATCGTTCCATTCTGTACGGCCATCGCTGTTCTCCTGTCGTCGAATGCGGCCTGCCGTCGCCGGCCTCGGGCTCCCTTGGCGATGCGATCCTAGTGTCCTTCGTTTCGAGACAGGTGTGGGGCATCGCTGCCTGACGACAGCAATCCGCGACTTGAACCATGAAAATTGACGACGCTTGAACTGGTTCGATCACGAGACGAAAGCGGAAGGTTTGCATGACGCCGCGCCGGGAACCCATGCCGGCGACGATGACATCTTCGTCCTGGCTGGATCTTTCGTTACAACCCTGATTTGCGCACGACGAATACTACCACAACAGGGTGGAGGCTGCTCCTGGCCATTAGGCGGATGCCGCAGCGTCGGTTCGGACAAAATCTCCGGCTTGCGGCCGATGGGCTGGCCATTTTTCGAGGCTTCGATTAGATCACCGGCATGTCGCCACCCGTACCAGCATCCGGGCAGCCCGGCCTGCCGCCCCTGTCCGTCTTCATCATCGCCTTCAACGAGGCTGATCGCATCGGTGCGACGATCGAGGCCGTACGCGGCCTGACGGATGACCTGATCGTGGTCGACTCAGGGTCGACCGACGGCACGCAGGCGATCGCCGAGAAGTTAGGCGCCAGGGTGATCCACAATTCCTGGCCCGGCTACGGCCCGCAAAAGCGCTTTGCCGAGACCCAGTGCCGCCACAACTGGATCCTCAACATCGATGCAGACGAGGTGGTGTCGCCGCAACTCTCGGCAGAGATCCGCGCCCTTTTCTCGGGTAACGGACCCGAAGCGGACGGGTACGAGATCAGCATCGCGGAAGTCTTTCCGGGGGAAAGGGAACCCCATCCCTGGGGGTACACGCTGGCGCCGGTGCGGCTCTATCGATTCGATCGCGGCCGCTATGCCGATTCGACCGTGCATGATCGCGTGCATTTCAACGACCAGCCGCGGATCGCTCGGCTGAAGGGGCGCATCCATCATTATTCGATCCGCTCGCTCGGCGATGAAATCGCCAAGTTGAATGCCTATACCGAGCAGCAGGCCGAAGATCTCGACAAGAGAGGCAAGATACTCAGCAGCTGGCGAATTCTGACCGAATTCCCCCTCAACTTCTTGAAGGCCTATATTGGGCGTCGTCATTTCGTGCGCGGCCTCTACGGCATCGCGACGGCGACGAACTATGCCTATTTCCGTTTTCTTCGCCTGGCCAAGCATATGGAGCGACGCCGTCTGCGCAAACTTCGGTGATGCCATATCATTTGGCTTGTCTTCGGAAGACGAAGGAGGGACAGTCCGCCTACATCTTTCTCGAGGGGCGATGCGATGAGCGGCAAACCCGAATTCGATGCGCAGGCGGTCATCGATGCGATGGCACCGATGATCGGAATCGAAATCGATCCCGATTTTCGTGAAGGTGTTGCCGCAAATCTGAAACTGACCGCCGATCTGGCACAACTGGTGCTGTCCTTCCCGGTCGAGGATGGCGACCAGCCCGCTGCGGTCTTCGAAGCATGACCAGCCTGCTCGATCAGGGCTGCTCGCCGCAACTGGGCATTCTGGAAATCTCCACCGGCATCCGCAGCGGCCGATTCACGGCCCGTGCGGCGATCGAGCATGCACTCGCGCGCATCGAACGGCTGGACGGCAGGGTAGGGGCCTTCACGGCCGTCCTCGCCGAGCGTGCACTGGCACGGGCCGATGCCATCGATGCCCGCCATGCCGCCGGCAAGCCCGTCGGGGCCTTGGCTGGCGTCCCCTTCGCCGTGAAGAATCTCTACGACATCGCCGGCCTCGTCACCCTGGCAGGTTCCCGGATCAACCGGGACAATCCGCCGGCCACGCGGGATGCGACGCTGATCGAACGCCTGGAAGGGCAGGGGGCGATCTGCGTGGGCGCGCTCAACATGAGCGAATACGCCTATGATTTCACTGGCCAGAACCCGCATGAGGCGCCTTCGCGAAATCCCCATGCTCTCGACCATCTGGCCGGCGGGTCTTCCAGCGGCCCCGCCAGCGCGGTGGCGGCGGGTTTCGTGCCGTTGGCGCTCGGCAGCGACACCAATGGCGCGATCCGCGTGCCGGCCTCCCTGTGCGGGCTGTTCGGCCTGAAGCCGACCTTCGGGCGTCTCAGCCGCGCACGCAGCTTTCCCTTCGTCGCCAGCCTGGACCACATGGGCCCGCTGGCCCGCTCGGCCCGCGACCTCGCCTTCGCCTATGATGCCATGCAGGGGCCCGACCCCGACGATCCGAGTTGCGCCCAGCGTCCGGCGCAGCCGGCCCTGTTCGAACTCGGTCGGGGCATCGAGGGGCTTCGTATCGCCGTGGCGGATGGTTACTTCCGCCCGGAGGGCAATCGCGATGCCCTGGAGGCCGTACGGCGCTGCGCCAAGGCGCTCGACGCCAGTGAGGTCGTGGAGATCCCCCAGGCGGCCGTCGCCCGGGCAGCGGCCTTCCTGGTTACCATTACCGAGGGCGGGGCGCTCCATCGCGACAGGTTGCGTACGCGTGCCAAGGATTTTGCGCCGGGCGTCCGGGACCGGCTGATTGCGGGCAACATGGTGCCGGCAACCTGGGTGAGCGCGGCGCATCGCTTTCGTCATTGGTTCCGGGCGGAGATGCATCGGATCTTCGAACGAATCGATCTGATTCTGGCTCCGGCCACGCCGTGTCGTGCCCCCAGAATCGATGCGACCACCATCGAGGTCGGTGGCCAGGCCATGCCCGTTCGCGCGAATCTGGGACTGTTCACTCAGCCTATTTCCTTTATCGGGCTGCCTGTGGTCACGGTGCCGCTTTGGAACGAGGGCGAGAAACTCCCGATCGGCGTGCAGATCATCGCCCCCGCCTGGCGGGAGGATCTGGCCTTGCGGGCCGCCTGGGCGCTGGAAACGGCGGGAGTCGTGAGAGCGCCGGTAGCCGATATCGAATGAAGCCCGATCCGTCGGGCCATGGTGCGTTGCGATTTGGCGGAATCGCCAGGAAATGCAAAGGCGCGTAGAACCGAAGAGTGAGAGCAGACCAACGCCAAACGCGTTTTGCTCGAAGGAAAAGCGGACATAATGGTGAGTTCTTTGTTGCGTGCCATCGGGTTGGGGGCGCTTGCGCTCGGGCTGTGCTGGAGCGCCCTGTCGCAGCCTGCCTTTGCTGCTGCCATGGATTTCAAGGTGGTGAGCCTGTCCTTCGGCTCCAAATGCGGCAAGCGTTGCCCTGGCGTGATGGTCGCCAATGGCGAGATGACGAGCGGCACGGTGGAGCGTTTCATCGCCTTCGCTCAGCAGGCCTCGAAACTCGGCGCCAGCAACGTTCTGATTATCGATTCGCCTGGTGGCCATCTGGTCGAGGGGGTCAATCTCGGCCATGTGCTGCGTAAATTGCGCACGAGCGTCTTCGTCGGGCGCGTCGTCACGTTGGGCGGGCAGACGATTGCGGTCAATGGCTCCTGCATGTCGGCCTGCGTCTATGCGCTGATGGGGGGCAATAAGCGATTCGTCCCCACGGGATCGCGAGTCGGCGTGCACCGCGAATATCTGCCCAACAGTTCCGGCAGCGATCCGCTCTCGGTTCTGCGCAGCACGCGGCGATTCCCCGAAGTGACTCAGATGCTGCGTGCTTATTCGAAAAAAATGGGCGTGAACCCCGCTTTGATCGATCTGGCCGAGCAATATGGCGTCGGAAGCATCCGAATTCTGACACCTGAGGACATCAGACGCTTTCGGCTGGCCCGCATTGCGAACTGAATTTCGAGTGCGTTGCGAATTGACGCTTGACACTGTGCGGGAGGCCCTCTAATCACCGCGCCACGCCAGCACGGTTCGCCGCCGCTGGCGGAGACGGGGGAGTAGCTCAGTTGGTTAGAGCGTCGGCCTGTCACGCCGAAGGTCGCGGGTTCAAGTCCCGTCTCTCTCGCCATTTGTGACAAAAAGCCAGCCTTCGGGCTGGCTTTTGCATTTTCAGCCCGGCAATATTCGCAAGCGTTCGGTTGCAGGCAGGCAGTGTCTTGCAACTCATACCGGCTATGCGCCAAGATCATGCCAGAATCGCCCGATATCCTGCCGCAGTGCGGTAGGAATCTCTTGGCTGGAACGCTTCCAAGCTTGCGCCTCCCATAGCCGTGGTTTAAGGCTCGCTGCAGGTCGTCCACGACGCAGCGTGAAGGTGGTTTTCCAAAGCGCTGTAGAGGGATGACCGGCGTGAGCGCCGCTGTCGAAGCGCGCCCATGCCCGTATCGTCCAAACGTGGCGACCCCGAGTTCAAGCGCTCCCGGTCGATCACAGCTGGAGCAAAGCGCGTTTCAGCGAAAACGCGGCATTGCTCCAACTCTTTGTCTCGACGCGTCTTTGCGATTCTTGGTGAGCTCACCGGGTCGCAAAACGCTATAGGGTTCGTGCTGATGGACAACCTTCTCGCCGGCTATCTGCCGCTTATCATCTTCATCGGGGTCTCGGCCGTCATCGGCCTGGCGCTTCTGGTGGCGCCCTTCCTCGTGGCGTATCAGCGCCCGGATCCGGAAAAGCTCTCCGCCTATGAGTGCGGGTTCAACGCCTTCGACGACGCACGCATGAAGTTCGACGTGCGCTTCTATCTGGTGTCGATCCTGTTCATCATCTTCGATCTCGAAGTGGCATTCCTGTTCCCCTGGGCGATCACGTTCAAGGAAGTCGGCCTGTTCGGCTTCACCTCGATGATGATTTTCCTGGCCGTGCTGACCATCGGCTTCGTTTATGAGTGGAAGAAGGGCGCGCTCGAATGGGATTGAACCTGGAGACATCAGGCGGCACGCTGGTGGCGCCGGCGCCCAAGGGCATCATCGACCCGAATACCGGCAAGCCGGTCGGGTCGACCGACCCGTTTTTCGTCGACATCAATGCCGAGCTGGCTGATCGCGGCTTCCTCGTCACTTCCGCCGACAACCTGATCAACTGGGCCCGCACCGGCTCGCTGATGTGGATGACTTTCGGCCTCGCCTGCTGCGCGGTCGAGATGATGCAGGTCTCGATGCCGCGCTATGATGTCGAGCGCTTCGGCTTCGCCCCGCGCGCTTCACCGCGCCAGTCGGACGTGATGATCGTCGCAGGCACGCTGACCAACAAGATGGCGCCGGCCCTGCGCAAGGTCTACGACCAGATGCCCGAGCCGCGCTACGTCATCTCGATGGGCTCCTGCGCCAATGGCGGCGGCTACTATCACTATTCCTATGCTGTCGTGCGCGGCTGCGACCGCATCGTGCCGGTCGACATCTACGTTCCTGGCTGCCCGCCCACGGCCGAAGCGCTGCTCTATGGCGTGCTGCTGCTGCAGAAGAAGATTCGCCGTACCGGCACCATCGAGCGTTGAGCGGAGCTGACATGGCAAACTCTGAAACTCTGCAGGGGATCGGCGAGGCGCTCCAAGCTGCTTTTCCGCAAGCCGTCTCCGATGTCCTGCATGCCTTTGGCGAGCTGACCGTCACCACCGATCCCGACAACATCCTGGCTGTGCTCAAGCACCTCAGGGACGATGCCGGAACGCGCTTCGTTTCGATCATCGATGTCTGCGGCGTCGACTATCCGGCGCGCGAAAAGCGCTTCGACGTGGTGTACCACCTGCTGTCGCCGACCAAGAACGTCCGTATCCGCGTCAAGGTGGAAACCGACGAGGCGACCCCGGTTCCCTCGGCCGTCTCCCTGTTCCCCGGTGTGCTCTGGTTCGAGCGCGAAGCCTACGATCTCTACGGCATCCTGTTCACCGGCCATCCGGACCTGCGCCGGCTGCTGACCGATTACGGCTTCGACGGACATCCCTTGCGCAAGGACTTCCCGATGACCGGGTTCGTCGAGGTGCGCTGGGACGACGAGGCCAAGCGCGTGGTCTACGAGCCGGTCAGGCTCAACCAGGAATTCCGCAACTTCGATTTCCTGTCACCGTGGGAAGGGACGGAATATGTCCTGCCCGGCGACGAGAAGGCGAAGGCAGGCTGACGCGCTCCCGCGCGCCGGATCAGGACTAGCAAGACTCTCGAAATGGCTCCGAACCAGCTGGCCAACTCGGAAAGTTTGGAAACGACATGAACGACCAACCGCATCTACGCAATTTTGCGATCAATTTCGGCCCGCAGCATCCGGCGGCCCACGGCGTGTTGCGTCTGGTCATGGAGCTCGATGGCGAAGTGGTCGAGCGGGTCGATCCCCATATCGGCCTGCTGCATCGCGGTACGGAGAAGCTGATCGAAGCCAAGACCTTCATGCAGGCCATCCCCTATTTCGATCGGCTCGATTACGTCGCGCCGATGAACCAGGAGCATGCCTATTGCATGGCCATCGAGCGCCTGCTCGGCATCGAGGTGCCCAAGCGCGGCCAGCTCATCCGGGTGCTCTATTCGGAGATCGGGCGCCTGCTCTCGCATCTGCTCAACGTCACCACGCAGGCCATGGACGTCGGCGCGCTGACCCCGCCGCTGTGGGGCTTCGAAGAGCGCGAGAAGCTGATGATCTTCTACGAGCGTGCTTCGGGCAGCCGCATGCATGCCGCCTATTTCCGGGCCGGCGGCGTCCATCAGGACCTTCCGCCCGAACTGATCGATGATATCGAGGCTTTCTGCGACCCTTTCCTCAAGGTCTGCGACGACCTGGAAGGCCTGCTCACCGACAACCGCATCTTCAAGCAGCGCAATGTCGATATCGGCATCATCTCGCTGGATGATGCCTGGGCCTGGGGCTATTCGGGGGTGATGGTACGTGGTTCGGGCGCTGCCTGGGACCTGCGTAAATCGCAGCCCTATGAATGCTATGCCGAACTCGATTTCGACATTCCGATCGGCAAGAACGGCGATAATTACGATCGCTATTGCATCCGCATGGAAGAGATGCGTCAGTCGATCCGCATCATGAAGCAGTGCTGCGCGCTTCTGCGCGCCACGAGCGGGCCGGTTTCGGCGGCCGACAACAAGGTCGTACCGCCCAAGCGTGGCGAGATGAAGCGCTCGATGGAAGCGCTCATCCACCATTTCAAGCTCTATACCGAAGGCTATCACGTGCCCGCCGGCGAGGTCTACGCGGCGGTCGAGGCGCCCAAGGGCGAATTCGGCGTCTATCTGGTCTCGGATGGTGGCAACAAGCCTTATCGCTGCAAGATCCGCGCGCCGGGTTTTGCGCATCTGCAGTCGATGGATTGGCTGTGCCGCGGCTACATGCTGGCCGACGTTTCCGCCATTCTCGGTTCTCTCGACATCGTGTTCGGCGAAGTCGATCGTTGATTTTGGGTCGCAACCGGCCTTGAGCCGGTTGCAAAAGCGTCTTGCGATTTGAGGGCATCATCCTGAATTGCAAAGACGTGTCGAAACCAGGAGTGAGAGTGAAAGTGCGTTTGCGAAGACGCGCTTTGCTCTAGCAGTTAAAGAGGAATGCGCATGTCCGTCCGCAGGCTCGCGCCCCAGGAACTCCAGCCGGCAAGCTTTGCCTTCACGTCCGAAAACGAGGCGTGGGTGGAAAAGCAGATTGCCAAATACCCGCCCGGCCGCCAGGCCTCGGCGGTGATTCCGCTGCTGTGGAAGGCGCAGGAACAGGCCGGCGGCTGGGTGTCCCAGGCAGCGATCGAGGTGATCGCTGCGCGCCTGGGCATGGCGAAGATCCGCGTTCTGGAGATCGCGACCTTCTACACCATGTTCAACCTGGAGCCGGTCGGCAAATATTTCATCCAGCTCTGTGGGACCACGCCCTGCCAGCTGCGCGGCGCCGAGGCGATCCGCGACGTCGTCAAGAAGCGCGTCGGCCCGGAGCGTCACGTGACCGCCGATGGCAATTTCTCATGGCTGGAGGTCGAGTGCCTCGGGGCTTGCTGCAATGCTCCGATGGTGCAGATCAATGCCGATTTCTATGAAGATCTCACCCCCGAGATCATGGAACGCATCATCGATGATCTCGCCGCCGGCAAGGAAGTGAAGCCGGGGCCGCAGAACGGCCGCTTCTCGTCCGAACCGGAGGGGGGAGCCCAGACGCTGACCGACCCGGCGCTCTATGACGGCTCGGTCATCGGCTCCTGGAAGAAGCGCTTCGAGGAAGAGAAAGCCAAGCTGGAAGCCGCCAAGGCCGAGGCGGCCAAGGCTGAAGCCGCGAAGGCTGCCGGTACGCCTGCTCCTCCCGCTCCCGCGACGACAGCGGCACCCGTGGCTGCCGCTCCGGCGGCTGCACCGGCGCCCGCTCCCGTTTCCGACGAGCACAAGCCGGTCCTGCTGAAGGCCGCTCGCGAGGGCGGGCCGGACGATCTCAAGCTGATCCACGGCGTCGGTCCCAAGCTCGAGGAAATGCTGCACCAGATGGGTGTCTATCACTTCGATCAGATCGCCGCCTGGAACGACAGCAATCTTGCCTGGGTCGACCAGAATCTCGGCACTTTCAAGGGCAGGGCTCTGCGGGACGGCTGGATCGAGCAGGCCAAGAAATTGGCGACCGGCTGGCGCCCCGAAAACCCGGCCGGCGAGAAGTTGGATTGAAGTGGGCGGGAAGGGGCCTGACGCCGTCCTTCCCACCTGAGCGTTTTAAGAAGTTTCATTATTGACAGGTTCGCCATGCTTGCTGATCGCGACCGCATCTTCACCAATCTCTACGGCCTCCAGTCGCCTGGGCTGCAGGCGGCCATCAAGCGTGGCTCATGGGATGGTACCAAGCAGATCCTCGAGATGGGCCAGGACTGGATCATCAACGAGATGAAGGCTTCGGGCCTGCGGGGGCGCGGCGGCGCCGGCTTCCCGACCGGCCTGAAATGGTCCTTCATGCCCAAGAAGTCGGATGGGCGGCCGAGCTACCTCGTCGTCAATGCCGACGAGTCCGAGCCGGGCACCTGCAAGGATCGCGAGATCATGCGGCATGACCCGCATCATCTGGTCGAAGGCTGTCTGATCGCCTCCTTCGCCATGAATGCGCATGCCTGCTACATCTATATCCGCGGCGAATATATCCGCGAGCGCGAGGCCCTGCAGCGCGCCGTCGACGAGGCCTACGAAGCCGGCCTGATCGGCAAGAACAACAAGAATGGTTGGGATTTCGATCTCTACGTGCACCATGGCGCCGGCGCCTATATCTGCGGCGAGGAGACGGCGCTGCTCGAAAGCCTCGAGGGCAAGAAGGGCATGCCGCGCATGAAGCCGCCCTTCCCGGCGAATATGGGTCTGTATGGCTGCCCGACCACGGTCAACAATGTCGAGTCGATCGCCGTTGCCCCCACCATTCTGCGGCGCGGGGCAGGCTGGTTCGCCGGCATCGGCAATCCCAACAATGTCGGCACCAAGCTCTTCTGCGTGTCGGGGCATGTGAACAAGCCCTGCAACGTCGAAGAGGCGATGGGCATTCCCTTCCGCGAACTGATCGAGCGCCATTGCGGCGGCATCCGCGGCGGCTGGGACAATCTGAAGGCCGTGATCCCCGGCGGCTCCTCAGTTCGCATGGTGCCGGCCGAGCAGATCATCGACACGCCGATGGATTTCGACTCGCTGTCGAAGCTGCGCTCGGGCCTGGGCACTGCCGCCGTCATCGTGATGGACAAGTCCACCGACGTGGTGCGCACCATCGCCCGGCTTGCCTATTTCTACAAGCATGAGAGCTGCGGCCAGTGCACGCCCTGCCGCGAGGGCACGGGCTGGATGTGGCGCGTGCTCACCCGCATGGCGGAGGGGCGTGCCCAGAAGCGCGAGATCGACATGCTGCTCGACGTCACCAAGCAGGTCGAGGGACATACGATCTGCGCTCTGGGCGACGCGGCGGCCTGGCCGATCCAGGGCCTGATCACCCATTTCCGTCATGAGATCGAAGCGCGCATCGATCAATATGCCGCCAACCCCCATTCCACCCCTGTCCTGCAGGCGGCGGAATAACAGGCCGGCTCCCGCCGGTTGCAACTTATCAGGGCCGGGATCGCCCCCCGTTTCCGGCCTTTCAGAGCGCTGAATTTTCGTTTCTCGATGTTGATCGCGGCACGGAATTTTGCGAAGTCGAGTTTGGAAAGAGTCTGGATTGCGTCTTGTAGTCCAGGCCTGATCGTCAAGGTTATCCATGGCCAAGTTGATCGTCGACGGACAGGAAATCGAGGTCCCGGCGGAGTACACGCTCCTCCAGGCCTGTGAGGTCGCGGGTGCCGAGATCCCGCGTTTCTGCTTCCACGAGCGCCTGTCGATTGCCGGCAATTGCCGCATGTGTCTGGTCGAGGTGAAGGGCGGTCCGCCCAAGCCCACGGCGTCTTGCGCCATGGCGGTACGCGACCTGCGTCCAGGCCCGAACGGCGAGCCGCCGGTGGTGCTCACCAAGAGCCCCATGGTCAAGAAGGCCCGCGAAGGGGTGATGGAGTTCCTGCTCATCAACCATCCGCTGGACTGCCCGATCTGCGACCAGGGCGGCGAGTGCGACCTGCAGGACCAGGCCATGGCCTACGGCGTCGACAAGAACCGCTATGCCGAGAACAAGCGCGCGGTCGAAGACAAATATATCGGTCCGCTGGTCAAGACGGTGATGAACCGCTGCATCCATTGCACGCGCTGCGTCCGCTTCACCACCGAGGTGGCCGGCGTCTCCGAGCTCGGCGCCATCGGCCGTGGCGAGGATATGGAGATCACCACCTATCTGGAAAAGGCGATGAGCTCCGAACTGCAGGGCAATGTCATCGACCTCTGCCCCGTCGGCGCCCTGACCTCCAAGCCCTATGAATTCCATGCCCGCCCGTGGGAGCTCTCCAAGACCGAATCCGTCGATGTGATGGATGCGGTGGGCTCCGCCATCCGCATCGATGCGCGCGGCCGGGAAGTGCTGCGTATCGTGCCGCGCACCAATGAGCTGGTGAACGAGGAGTGGATCTCCGACAAGACCCGCTTCATCTGGGACGGCCTGCGTACCCAGCGCCTCGATCGGCCTTATCTGCGTGTCGATGGCCGCCTGAAGCCGGTGAGCTGGCAGGAGGCCTTTGCCGCCGTCGCGGCCAAGGTGAAGGCGGCCAAGCCCGAGCGCATCGGCGCCATCGCCGGCGATCTCGCCGCAGTGGAAGAGCTGTTCGCGCTCAAGGACCTCATCGGCAAGCTCGGCTCGAAGAACCTCGACGCCCGCCAGGACGGCGCCAAGATCGATCCCGCCTTGGGCCGCGCCAGCTATCTTTTCAACCCGACGATCGCCGGTCTCGAAGAGGCCGACGCAATCCTGCTGGTCGGCACCAATCCGCGCAAGGAAGCGTCGGTGCTGAATGCGCGCATCCGCAAGCGCTGGCTGCGTGGCGCCAAGGTGGGCCTGATCGGTGAGCAGGCGGATCTGACCTACACCTATGACTATCTCGGAGCCGGACCCGACACCCTGGCTGATCTGGCTGCCGGCAAGGGCTCCTTCGCCGATCTGCTCAAGGGCGCGGCAAAGCCGGTCATCATCGTCGGTGGCGGCGTCTATGCCCGCACCGACGGCGCCGCCCTGCTGTCGCTGGCCGCCAAGGCTGCCCAGGCGCTCGGCGTGGTCAAGGACGGCTGGAACGGCTTCGGCGTGCTGCACAATGCCGCTTCGCGCGTCGGCGCTCTCGATGTCGGCTTCGTGCCGGGTGAGGGCGGTCTCGATGCGGCCGGCATGGCCAAGGCCGGTGCGCTCGACGTGCTCTTCCTGCTGGGCGCGGACGAGGTCACCATCGAACCGGACGCCTTCGTGGTCTATCAGGGCAGCCATGGCGACCGCGGCGCACATCGTGCCGACGTCATCCTGCCGGCGGCTGCATATCCCGAGCGCTCGGGACTGTTCGTCAACACCGAGGGCCGGGTCCAGCTCGCCAACCGTGCGGCGTTCCCACCCGGCGAGGCACGTGAGGACTGGGCGATCCTGCGGGCGCTGTCGGAAGCCCTTGGCGCCAAGCTCGGCTACGACTCGCTCGCTGCCTTGCGCAAGGCCCTGTTTGCCGCCATTCCCCATCTCGGCCGCATCGGTGACGTTGCAGCTGCGGATGCATCGGGCGTGACAGCCCTGGCCAATCTGGGGGGCGACTTCGACAAGGCGGCTTTCGCCGCTGCAATCAGCGACTTCTATTTGACCAATCCCATCGCGCGCGCTTCGGCCGTGATGGCGCAGTGTTCGCAGCTCGCCTCGGGCGCGCTGCCGCTGGCGGCGGAGTAAGGACGGGCCATGACGATCTGGGAAACACTCCTGTGGAAGGTGGGCCTGCCGGCGCTGCAAAGCGTGGTTCTGCTGGTCTGCCTGCTTGTCTTCATCGCCTATTACCTGCTGGCCGACCGCAAGGTCTGGGCGGCCGTGCAGCTGCGCCGCGGTCCCAACGTCGTCGGGCCGTTCGGGCTGTTCCAGTCCTTCGCCGACCTGCTCAAATTCGTGCTCAAGGAGCCGGTGATCCCGGCGGGCGCGAACAAGGGCGTCTTCCTGCTCGCTCCTTTCGTCACCTGCGTCCTGGCGCTGGCCGGCTGGGCGGTGCTGCCGGTCGCGGCGGGCACGATGATCGCCGACATCAATGTCGGTATCCTCTATGTCTTCGCCATCTCCTCGCTCGGTGTCTACGGCACCATCATGGCGGGCTGGGCCTCGAACTCGAAATATCCCTTCCTCTCGGCCCTGCGCGCCGCCGCCCAGATGGTCTCGTATGAAGTCTCCATCGGCTTCGTCATCATCACCGTGCTGCTCTGTGCCGGTTCGCTGAACCTGACGGCGATCGTCGATGCGCAGCACAGCCGCGGTCTCGCCAGCCTGATCGGTCTGCCCTGGCTGACCTTCCTGAACTGGTACTGGCTGCCGCTCTTCCCGATGTTCATCATCTTCTTCATCTCGGCCCTGGCCGAGACGAACCGGCCGCCCTTCGATCTGGCCGAGGCCGAGTCCGAGCTCGTGGCCGGCTTCATGGTCGAATATGCCTCGACGCCCTACCTCTTGTTCATGCTGGGCGAGTATGTGGCGATCATGACCATGTGCGCCCTGACCACCATCCTGTTCATGGGGGGCTGGAGCGCGCCGATCGATCTGCCGCCTTTCACCTGGATCCCGGGTTTCATCTGGTTCCTGGTCAAAGTGACCTTCGTGTTCTTCATGTTCGCGATGGTGAAGGCCTTCGTGCCGCGCTACCGCTATGACCAGCTGATGCGTCTCGGCTGGAAAGTCTTCCTGCCGCTGTCGATCGCCATGGTCGTGATCGTCGCAGGCTTCCTCCAGATCACCGGATGGGCACCATGACCGCCGCCAATCCCAGCCGGCCGCGCGTCGGCTTAGATCAGGCCGCCAAGGCCCTATTCCTGAAGGAATTCGTTTCGGCCTTCTTCCTGTCGATGCGCTACTTCTTCAAGCCGAAGGCCACGTTGAACTATCCCTTCGAAAAGGGCCGGCTGTCGCCGCGCTTCCGGGGCGAGCACGCCCTGCGCCGCTATCCCAACGGCGAGGAGCGTTGCATCGCCTGCAAATTGTGCGAAGCGATCTGCCCGGCCCAGGCCATCACCATCGAGGCCGGCCCGCGCGGCAATGACGGCACGCGGCGGACCACCCGCTACGACATCGACATGGTCAAGTGCATCTATTGCGGCTTCTGCCAGGAAGCCTGCCCGGTGGATGCCATCGTCGAGGGGCCGAACTTCGAGTTCGCCGTCGAGACGCGCGAAGAGCTGTTCTACGACAAGGACCGTCTTCTGGCCAATGGCGACCGCTGGGAGCGTGAAATCGCCAAGAACATCGCCAAGGACGCACCTTATCGCTAGGGGCCGCGCGGACCTGACGGACCGAGTTTGTTTGTATGTGCTTCAGCCAGGCTGAAGCAGTTTGAGACTAGACGGCACGGAAACGGGCCGGAGAGGGGTTTGAACATGAATGTGGCGACAGCCTTCTTCTACCTGTTCGCCTTTGTTTGCGTGGCATCGGCCTTGATGGTCATCCTGTCGCGCAACCCTGTGCATTCGGTGCTCTATCTGATCCTGGCCTTCGTCAACGCGGCCGGCCTGTTCATGCTCACCGGGGCCGAGTTCCTCGCGCTGATCCTGATCGTGGTCTATGTCGGCGCCGTCGCCGTGCTCTTCCTCTTCGTGGTGATGATGCTCGACGTCGACTTCACCGAGTTGCGCCAGGGCTTCCTGCAATATCTGCCGATCGGTTTCCTGGTCGGCCTGATCGTGCTGATCGAGCTACTGATGGTGGTGGTCGGCTGGGCGATCTCCCCCGGCATCGTGGTCAATCCGCAGACGCAGATCGACACCTCCGTCACCAACACCGAGGCGCTCGGCCGCGTGCTTTACACGCAATATGCCTTCTTCTTCCAGGGCGCCGGCCTGGTGCTGCTGGTGGCCATGATCGGCGCCATTGTGCTGACGCTGCGCCACAAGGAAGGCGTCAAGCGCCAGAATCCGGCCCTGCAATCGGCGCGCACCAAGGCGCAGTCGGTCGAGGTCATCAAAGTTCAGCCAGGGCAGGGGATCTGACACATGGCCGTCGATCTTTCCCATTTTCTCGCTGTCGCCGCCGTTCTCTTCACCATCGGCGTGCTCGGGATTTTCATCAACCGCAAGAACGTCATCGTCATCCTGATGTCGGTGGAGCTCATCCTGCTTGCGGTGAACATCAATATGGTCGCCTTCTCCGCGGCGCTGCACGACATTACGGGCCAGGTCTTCACCCTCCTGATCCTGACCGTCGCTGCCGCCGAGGCCGCGATCGGTCTGGCCATTCTGGTGGCGTTCTACCGTAACCGCGGTTCGATCGCCGTCGAAGATATCAACGTGATGAAGGGCTGAGGGCGTGTATAACGCAATTGTCTTCCTGCCGCTCCTCGGCTTCCTGATTGCCGGCCTCGCCAACATGCTGACCTGGCGCCTGGCGCCGGCCGATGCTGCCGAGACATCCGGACATGGCCATGGCGACCATGCGCATGGTGGTCACGGGCACGACGCACATGGCCACGAAGCACATGGCCATGACGACCACGGCCATGACTCCCATGGTCACGACGATCATCACGCCGTCGAGGAATCTCCGCATTCGCCCGGCAAGATCCGTTTTGCCGAATACATCACGACCGGCCTGCTGTTCGTGTCCTGCCTGCTATCCTGGGTCGCCTTCATCAATGTCGGCTTCAACGGCGCCACCGCTTCGGTTCCGGTCCTCGACTGGATCCATGTCGGCAAGCTGCAGATCGACTGGGCCCTGCGCGTCGATACGCTGACGGCCGTGATGCTGGTGGTGGTCACCACCGTGTCCTCGCTCGTCCACCTCTATTCCATCGGCTATATGGAAGAGGATCCTTCGCGGCCGCGCTTCTTTGCCTATCTGTCGCTGTTCACCTTTGCCATGCTGATGCTGGTGACCTCCGACAATCTGGTGCAGATGTTCTTCGGCTGGGAAGGCGTGGGCCTGGCTTCCTATCTCCTGATCGGTTTCTGGTACAAGCGCCCCACGGCCAATGCTGCCGCCATCAAGGCCTTCGTGGTCAACCGCGTCGGCGACTTCGGCTTCTCGCTCGGCATTTTCGCGGTGTTCGTGATCTTCGGCCAGGTCGGCTTCGAGGGCATCTTCAAGGAAGCCGCCAGCAAGGCCGAGACCAGCATCCACTTCCTCGGCTATACGCTGCCGGCACTGGAAGTCGCCTGCTTCCTCTTGTTCATGGGAGCCATGGGCAAGTCGGCGCAGTTCCTGCTGCACACCTGGCTGCCGGACGCGATGGAAGGCCCGACGCCGGTTTCCGCGCTCATCCATGCCGCCACCATGGTGACGGCCGGCATCGTGATGGTGGCGCGCCTGTCGCCGCTGTTCCAGCATGCCCCGAATGCGCTCGCCTTCGTCACCTTCATCGGTGCCACCACGGCCTTCTTCGCCGCCACGGTCGGCCTGGTCCAGAACGACATCAAGCGCGTCATCGCCTATTCGACCTGTTCGCAGCTCGGCTACATGTTCGTGGCGCTGGGCGTCGGCGCCTACAATGTCGGCGTGTTCCATCTGTTCACCCACGCCTTCTTCAAGGCGTTGCTCTTCCTGGGTGCCGGCTCCGTGATCCATGCCATGCATCATGAGCAGGACATGCGACATATGGGCGGGCTGAAGTCGAAGATCCCGCTGACCTATTGGGCGATGATCATCGGCACCCTGGCGCTCACCGGCTTCGGCGTTCCCTTCACCCAGATCGGCTTCGCCGGCTTCAACTCCAAGGACGGCATCATCGAGGCCGCCTGGGCTGCCTATGCCGAAGGTGGCCGCCTGATCCCGCTCTATGCCTTCTGCATGACGGTGATCGCGGCCCTGATGACCTCCTTCTACTCCTGGCGCCTGATTTACATGACCTTCCATGGCCAGACCCGGGCCGATGCGCATACCTATGACCATGCGCATGAATCGCCGATGCCGATGATGATCCCGCTGGCGGTGCTGTCGATCGGTGCGGTGATTGCGGGCATGGTGTTCCATCACTCCTTCGCCACCGAGGAAGGGCTGGAGCATTTCTGGCGTGAGGCGGTTTCACTGGGCGAGGGCACCAAGATCCTCGAGGGCATGGAGCATGTTCCGTGGCTCGTCCATCTGGCGCCTTTCGCCATGATGGCCATCGGCTGGGCCACGGCCTATTACATGTACATCGTCAAGCCCTCGGTGCCGGCGGGCATCGCTGCCCGCAATCCGCTGCTCTACAACTTCCTGCTCAACAAGTGGTATTTCGACGAGCTGTATGACTGGGCCTTCGTCCGCCCGGCCAAGTGGCTCGGCCGCTTCCTGTGGAAGAAGGGTGATGGCGCCGTCATCGACGGCCTCGGGCCTGATGGCGTCTCCGCCCGCGTCGTCGATGTCACCCGCGGCGTCGTCAAGCTGCAGACCGGCTATCTCTATCACTATGCCTTCGCCATGCTGATCGGCATTGCGGCCTTGTTCACCTGGTCCATGCTCGGAGGCACGCACTGATGTCGTCTCAGTTTTCCTGGCCGGTTCTTTCGGTCACGACCTTCCTGCCCTTGGTGGGCGTGGTGCTGATGCTCGTGCTTCGGGGTGACTCCGAAAGCGTGAAGCGCAATTCGCGCATCATCTCGCTGTGGACCACCATCGCGACCTTCGTCGTCTCGCTCTTCCCGTTGTTTGCCTTCGATCCGGCCAACACCAGCTTCCAGTTCGTCGAGAACACCAACTGGCTCGGCGGCACCACGGGCGGGGCGATCAATTATCGCATGGGCGTCGATGGCATTTCGCTGCCCTTCGTCATCCTGACCACCTTCCTGATGCCGTTCTGCATCCTCGCCTCCTGGCGCTCGATCCAGAACCGCGTGCGCGAATACATGATCGCCTTCCTGGTGCTGGAGACGCTGATGATCGGCGTGTTCTGCGCGCAGGACATCGTGCTGTTCTACCTGTTCTTCGAAGGCGGCCTGATCCCGATGTTCCTCATCATCGGCATCTGGGGCGGGCAGCGGCGCATCTATGCCAGCTTCAAGTTCTTCCTCTACACGCTGCTCGGTTCGGTGCTGATGCTGATCGCCATCATGGCGATGTATTGGAATGCCGGCTCCTCGGACATCGCCGTGCTGCTCAAGCACCCGTTCCCGGTGCAGATGCAGACCTATCTGTGGCTGGCTTTCTTCGCCTCCTTCGCCGTGAAGATGCCGATGTGGCCGGTTCACACCTGGCTGCCCGATGCCCACGTGGAAGCCCCGACGGCGGGTTCGGTCATCCTGGCCGGCATCCTCCTGAAGATGGGCGGCTACGGCTTCATCCGCTTCTCCCTGCCGATGTTCCCGGCGGCGTCCGAATATTTCGCGCCGCTGGTGTTCACCCTCTCCGTCATCGCGATCGTCTACACCTCGCTGGTGGCGCTGATGCAGGAGGATATCAAGAAGTTGATCGCCTATTCGTCGGTCGCCCATATGGGCTTCGTCACCATGGGCCTGTTCTCGATGAACGAGCAGGGCGTGCAGGGCGCGATCTTCCAGATGATCTCGCACGGCATCGTCTCGGGTGCGCTGTTCCTGTGCGTCGGCGTGGTCTATGACCGCATGCATACCCGCGAGATCGCGGCCTATGGCGGCCTGGTCAACCGCATGCCCTGGTATGCGCTGGCCCTGATGGTGTTCACCATGGCCAATGTCGGCCTGCCCGGCACATCAGGCTTCGTCGGCGAGTTCCTCACGCTGGTGGGCGCCTTCTCGACCAACACCTGGGTGGCTTTCTTCGCCACGTTCGGCGTGATCCTGTCGGCGGCGTATGCGCTTTGGCTCTATCGCCGCGTCGTCTACGGCGCGCTGGAAAAGCCGAGCCTGGCCGGCATCGCCGACCTCACTGGCCGGGAGTTCATCATCCTGGCCCCGCTGGTGCTGCTCACGATCTATTTCGGCGTCTATCCCAAGCCGATCCTGAACATGAGCGAAGCCGCCGTCACCCATCTCATCCAGGCGGCGAAAGCTGCCAGCGTTGCGCTTAACTGATCCGAAGGCGAGCCATGTCTGCTTCTGAAATTGCAACGGCGCTTCCGGAAATCGTTCTGGTCCTCGGCGCCATCGCTCTGCTGATGATCGGTGTCTTCTCGGCGCCGCGCGGCTACGGCCTGGTCACCACGCTTTCGGTGGTGCTGCTGGCCGTCGTCGCGGTGCTGGTGGCCATGAGCACCGATGGCAAGGCCTTCAACGGTTCCTTCAGCGTCGATGCCTTCGCCCGCTTCACCAAGATCCTGGTCCTGATCGGCTCGGGAACGGCGATCGTGATGTCGAGCGACTTCCTGCGCTCGCGCGGCATCGAGAAGTTCGAATATCCGGTGATGATCCTGCTGGCCACCACCGGCATGATGATGATGCTGTCGGCCAACGATCTCATCGCCCTCTATATCGGGCTGGAGTTGCAGTCGCTGGCGCTCTACGTCATCGCTTCCATCCATCGCGACGACCTGAAGTCCACCGAGGCGGGCCTGAAATATTTCGTCCTCGGTGCGCTTTCCTCGGGCATGCTGCTCTATGGCGCGTCGCTGATCTACGGCTTTGCCGGCACCGTGTCGTTCACCGGCATCGCCACCGCGGTGCAGGGGCATGTCGGCCTCGGTCTGGTCTTCGGCATCGTCTTCCTGCTCGCGGGCCTGGCCTTCAAGATCTCGGCCGTGCCCTTCCATATGTGGACGCCCGATGTCTATGAGGGCGCACCCACCCCGGTGACTACCCTGTTCGCCGGCGCGCCGAAGATTGCCGCCATGGGCCTGCTGGTCCGCGTGATCATCACCTCCTTCCCTGCGGCTCTCGCCCAGTGGCAGCAGATCGTGGTGTTCATCGCCATCGCCTCGATGGCTCTCGGCTCCTTTGCCGCCATCGGCCAGAGCAACATCAAGCGACTGATGGCCTATTCGTCGATCGGCCATATGGGCTTTGCCCTGGTCGGCCTGGCGGCGGGTACCTCCGAGGGCGTGCAGGGCGTGCTGATCTATCTGGCGCTCTATCTGGCCATGACCATCGGTACCTTCGCCGTGATCCTGTCGATGAAGCGCAAGGGCGCCTATGTCGAGAGCGTCAGCGATCTTGCCGGCCTGTCGAGCAAGCAGCCGATCATGGCCTATGCGCTCGCTGCGCTGATGTTCTCGCTGGCGGGCATTCCTCCGCTCTCCGGGTTCTGGGCCAAGTGGTATGTGTTCGTCGCCGCCGTGCACCAGGGCCTGTGGCCGCTGGCGATCCTCGGCGTGCTCTCCAGCGTGGTGGGTGCCTTCTATTATCTGCGCATCATCAAGGTGATGTTCTTCGACGAGCCGGCCGAGGAGTTCGAGCCGATGTCGGCTTCGCTCGCCGGCGTGCTTGCCATCGCAACCGTCGTGACGGTGTTCTTCATCGTCTGGCCGACGCTGGTGACCGGTCCGGCCGCGGCGGCGGCCGCCTCGCTCCTGCCCTCGGGCTGATGCGCCCGGGGCAATGAAACTCGGAACAGGGGCACAGGCGGCAGGCTTCCGTCATCTTCACTTCGACTCGATTGGTTCGACCAATGTCGAGGCCCTGCAGTGCGGCCAGGATCGCCTGTGGGTGACGGCCGGCCAGCAGGTCTCCGGCAAGGGGCGGCGCGGCCGTCCCTGGAGTTCCCCGCTGGGGAACCTCTATGCCTCGCTGCTGCTGGTCGATCCCGCCGAGCCGAGGCGGGCCGCCGATCTTTGTTTCGTTGCCGCCCTCGCGCTCAGCGATGCGGTGCTTGCAACCGCACCGCGCGCCGCCGCGGCGCTCGCCTTGAAATGGCCCAATGACGTCTTGATCGGCGGAGCCAAGCTTGCCGGTATCCTGGTCGAAGGTGCCCATGCCGGCGGCGGTTTTTCGGCGGTGATCGGTTGCGGGGTCAATATCGCCAGCCATCCGGAAGGCACGCCCTATCCGGCCACGCATCTGGCGGCGAGCGATGCCGCCATCAATGTCGAGACCTTTTTTGCCGCCTTGACGGATGGCTTTGCCCGGCGCCTGGAGCAATGGCAGCGCGGCGCCGGCTTTGCCGCCATCCGCGAGGCCTGGCTGCAGCGTGCTGCCGGCCTCGGACGCCGCATCGTGGTGCGCTTGCCCTCGGGTGACATCGATGGCGTGTTCGAGGCCCTTGACGCCGAAGGCGTGCTGATCCTGCGCGACGATGCCGGGGCGCGGCGCGAAATTTCGGCAGGCGAGATCTTCTTTCCGGGCCTGATCCCTTGAGCAAGGCGCGTTCAGGGGAAACGCTCTTTAGCCCGAATGCTTTCGTTCGACGCGTCTTTGCGGTTCTTGGTGATTCCGCCGGATCGCAAAACGCTTTAATTCATCCGATTCATGAAGAGTTTGGCTGCCTTCGTTGCAGCCCGATGCGAATAATGGGGCCTGCGCGCCCGTAAGGAACAGACATGGCACGCGATACCACCGACCTCGTCTTCTGCGCCCTGGGCGGCATCGGCGAGATCGGCATGAACATGGCGCTGTACGGCTATGGCCCGGCGAACAAGCGTCAATGGCTGATGGTCGATTGCGGCGTCTCATTTGGCGACGACAGCCTGCCCGGCGTCGACCTCGTGATGCCCGATACCCGCTTCATCGAAGCCCAGCGCAAGAATTTGACGGGCATCGTGATCACCCATGCGCATGAAGATCATTTCGGCGCGCTCATCCATCTGTGGCCGAAACTGCAGGTGCCCGTCTATGCCACCAAGTTCACCGCGGCCCTGCTGGAAGCCAAGCGACTGCACGATCCCGATGCCCCCAGGATCGATCTGCGCATCATTCCCTCCCGGGCGCGGTTCAACCTGGGGCCGTTCGACGTCGAATTGATCAATGTCGCCCATTCCATTCCGGAGTCGAATGCGCTGGCGATCCGTACTCCCGCCGGCATGGTCGTCCACACCGGCGACTGGAAGATCGACGAGACGCCGGTGATCCCGCCCACGACCGATGCCGAGCGGCTGAAGGCACTGGGCGACGAGGGGGTGCTGGCCCTGGTCTGCGATTCCACCAATGCGATCCGCGACGGGCGTTCGCCCTCCGAGCGCGACGTCGCCAAGAACCTGGCGGAGATCATCGCCGCCAAGAAGGGCAGGGTGGCAGTGACCACCTTCGCCTCCAATGTCGGGCGCATCCGCTCGATCGCCGAAGCCGCCATGGCGAACGATCGCAGTGTGGTGATCGTCGGGCGGGCCATGGAGCGGGTCTGCCAGGTCGCGCGTGAATGCGGCCTGCTCGACGGCATTCCCGATTTCCTTTCGCCGGAAAGCTACGGTTTCCTGCCGCGCGAGAAGGTGGTTTGCGTGCTCACCGGCAGCCAGGGCGAGCCGCGCGCCGCGCTGGCACGCATCGCCCGCGGCGAACACCCCGAGGTGACCCTGGCCAAGGGCGACACGGTGATCTTCTCCTCGCGCACCATCCCGGGCAATGAGAAGGCCGTCGGCAACATCATCAACGGTCTCGTCAAGCAGGGGGCGGAGATCGTCACCGACCGCAACCAGCTCGTGCATGTCTCCGGCCATCCGCGGCGCGGCGAACTCACCGACATGTATCATTGGACGCGGCCGAAGATTGCCATTCCCGTGCATGGTGAAGCCTGGCACCTGGCCGAACATGCCGAACTCGCCCGTTCGCTCGGCGTGCCGGAAGTCGTCGCGGCCGGTGACGGCCAGATCATCGCGCTGCGCGAAGGTGATACCAGGGTGGTGGACGAGGCACCGACGGGGCGCATCTGCCTCGACGGTGACGTACTGATCAACGCCTCCGAGGAGACCATCCCCCAACGCCGGCGTCTGTCCTGGTCCGGTGCTGTCTCGGTTGCGCTCGCTCTGTCGGACAAGGGCGAGATCGTCAACGAGCCGGATGTGAAATTCTCCGGCCTGCCGCTACGCGTCGGCGACGGCCGCCTGATGGACGACGTCATCGCCGATGCCGCCTTGCTGGTGATCGACAGCCTGCCCAAGCCCAAGCGGCGCGATCCGGACGCGGTCGAACTGGCCGTGGAGCGCGCGGTGCGTTCGGCCGTGAATGCGGTGTGGGGCAAGAAGCCGGTTTGTCATGTGATCGTGCTGGTCGTCTGATAGCCGGCCAGGGTTCGCAGGATGGAACCTCGCCGTGACAGATGTAGATCGAACCCGCACCCGCCGTACCCGCAAACCCGTCGATGCCGAGGATGAGCGCAACGGTTTTCAGCGTATCGCCCTGCTGTTGCAGGGCGGGGGCGCGCTCGGTGCCTATCAGGCCGGCGCCTATCAGGCGCTTGAGGAACGGGGCATTCAGCCCAACTGGATCGCCGGCATATCGATCGGTGCCATCAACGCTGCCCTGATCGCCGGCAACGCCCCCGGCGAACGCGTCGCCAAGCTCCGGCGTTTCTGGGAGATGGTGAGCGACCCGCCCTTCGAGCCGGCTCTTGAATGGGTCCGCCTGTTCGCCCGGGAAGGCGATCGCCAGCACAAGCTGGTGAACCAACTGCTGGCCGGCCAGGTTCTGTTGAAAGGGGCGCCGAAGTTTTTCGAGCCGCGCTTTCCGCCGCCCTATTTCATGCCGGCCGGCTCCGTCGGCGCCACCAGTTTCTATGACACCGCCCCTTTGAAGCAGACTCTGCTGCAACTGGTCGATTTCGATCGGCTCAACAGTGGCGAGACACGTTTTGCGGTCGGGGCGGTCAACATCGCCAGTGGCAATTTCGCCTATTTCGACAATGGTAACGGCACGGCGCGCATCACGCCGGAACATATCATGGCAAGCGGCGCTTTGCCGCCAGGCTTTCCACCGGTCGAGATCGACGGGCAATTCTATTGGGATGGTGGACTGGTCTCGAACACGCCCCTGCAATGGATCCTGGAGCAGCAGGACCTTGATACGCTCGCCTTCCAGGTCGACCTGTGGAACGCCCGCGGCGACATTCCCAAGGACATGGCCGAGGTCGAGGTCCGGCAGAAGGAGATCCAATATTCCAGCCGCACGCGGGCGGCGACCACTCGCGCCCGCGAACGCCAACGCCTGCGCGGCGCCCTCAAGCGCATCCTGGCGGAGTTGCCGGCGGATTTCGGCCTGGAGCAGGATGTCGAGCTGCTCAGCAAGGCGGTCGAGCGCAAGGCCTGCAATGTCGTGCAACTGATCTACAGGGCGCGCAAATATGAAGGGGCCAGTAAGGACTATGATTTCTCCCGCCTGATGATGGAAGAACATTGGGCCTCGGGCTACGAGGATGCCTGCCACGCCCTCGGCCATCCGGAGATCTTCCACAAGCCCCACAATGCCGAAGCATTCGCCAGCTACGATTTCGGCAGAGGCTAACGCTCCCGGGACGACAGGCGTCTCGCCTGCACTCCCAGGAGGAAACATGCTTGCCATTGCCAGCCGGGCGGCTCATATACGAACGCTTTCCCGCCTGATTTAACGAACGCACAGAGACGCCGATGCCCGCCTATCGTTCCCGTACCACCACCCATGGCCGCAACATGGCCGGTGCCCGTGGCCTCTGGCGCGCCACCGGCATGAAGGACGGGGATTTCGGCAAGCCGATCATCGCGGTCGTCAATTCCTTCACCCAGTTCGTGCCCGGCCATGTCCATCTCAAGGATCTCGGCCAGTTGGTCGCCCGCGAGATCGAGCAGGCCGGCGGCGTTGCCAAGGAATTCAACACCATCGCGGTGGATGACGGCATCGCCATGGGCCATGACGGCATGCTCTATTCGCTGCCTTCTCGCGAGCTGATCGCCGACAGCGTGGAATATATGGTCAATGCCCATTGTGCCGACGCGATGGTCTGCATTTCCAACTGCGACAAGATCACCCCCGGCATGCTGATGGCTTCGCTGCGCCTCAACATCCCGACGGTGTTCGTGTCGGGCGGGCCGATGGAGGCCGGCAAGGTCATCCTGGGCGGCAAGACCAAGGCGCTGGATCTTGTCGATGCCATGGTCGCCGCCGCCGACGACAAGGTCTCCGACGAGGACGTCAAGGCGATCGAGCGCTCGGCCTGTCCGACCTGCGGCTCCTGCTCGGGCATGTTCACGGCCAATTCGATGAACTGCCTCACCGAGGCCCTCGGCCTGTCGCTGCCCGGCAACGGCTCGACGCTCGCCACCCATGCCGATCGCAAGCGCCTCTTCGTCGAGGCCGGCCATCTCATTGTCGATCTGGCACGCCGCTATTACGAACAGAATGACGAGAGCGTGCTGCCGCGCCAGGTCGCCAGTTTCGGCGCTTTCGAGAATGCCATGACGCTCGACATCGCCATGGGCGGCTCGACCAACACGGTGCTGCACATCCTGGCTGCCGCGCATGAAGGCGAAATCGCCTTCACCATGGACGACATCGACCGGTTGTCGCGGCGCGTGCCTGTGCTCTGCAAGGTCGCTCCGGCCGTCAGCCACGTCCATATGGAGGACGTGCATCGCGCCGGCGGCATCATGGGCATTCTCGGTGAGCTCGATCGAGCCGGCCTGATCAATCGCGATCTGCCGACCGTGCATTCCACCACCATGGCGGATGCGCTCGAACGCTGGGATATCGTGCGCACCAAGAGCGAGAGCGTGCGCGAATTCTTCAAGGCCGCACCGGGCGGCGTGCCCACCCAGGTCGCCTTCAGCCAGGACCGGCGCTGGGACGATGTTGATCTCGACCGCGAGAAGGGCGTGATCCGCTCTGGCGAGCATGCCTATTCCAAGGATGGTGGCCTTGCCGTGCTGAAGGGCAATCTGGCGCTCGACGGCTGCATCGTGAAGACCGCCGGCGTCGATGAATCCATCCTGAAATTCGCCGGCCCCGCCGTGGTGTTCGAGAGCCAGGACGCAGCCGTCGACGGCATCCTGAACGGCAAGGTCAAGGCCGGCGACGTCGTCGTCATCCGCTATGAAGGACCGCGCGGCGGGCCGGGCATGCAGGAAATGCTGTATCCGACCAGCTACCTGAAGTCGAAGGGCCTGGGCAAGGCCTGCGCCCTGATCACCGATGGCCGCTTTTCCGGCGGCACGTCGGGCCTGTCGATCGGCCATGCCTCGCCGGAAGCGGAAGAGGGCGGCACCATCGGCCTGGTCGAGCCGGGCGACCGCATCGAGATCGACATCCCCAACCGCACCATCGTGCTGGCGGTGCCGGAAGCCGAGCTCGATCGCCGCCGCGCCGCCAAGGGAGCCGCACCCTGGCGCCCGGCCGCGCCGCGCAAGCGCAAGGTCACCACGGCGCTGCGCGCCTATGCCGCCATGGCCACCAGCGCCGCCAAGGGCGCCGTGCGCCAGGTGCCGGATTTCGACTGAGCCCGGCGTGCCGGTCTTCTGAACTTCATCGAGAGATGGAGTGGGACCGGCACTTTCTTCCTGGGACCGCCGGCTTGCAGCCGGCTCTTCCTCATCGGCGGGTGCAGTGCTTCCAAGAGCCGGCTGGAAGCCGGCGGTCCCGGAACGTCCTCAGCCGCCTCTAGCCAGCTTCTCCAGTGCCTCGCCGGTCAGGCGGCAGCCGATCCATTCCTTGCGCAGCACCGCGCCCTGCCTTTCGTAGAAGCCGATGGCGGGCTCGTTCCAGTCGAGCACCGCCCATTCGAAGCGGCCGAGCTTTTCCGTGACACAGCGCTGGGCGAGATGGCGGAGCAGGGCCTGGCCGATGCGGTGGCCGCGAAACGCTTCCTTCACGAAGAGATCTTCGAGATAGAGGCCGTGGCGGCCGAGGAAGGTCGAGTAGTTGTAGAACCACAGGGCGAAACCGGCGGTCTCTCCTTGCCACTGGGCTATCTCGCAGAAGACACGCGGGTTGGGGCCGAACAGGCTGGCGCTGATGTCGGCTTCGGTGGCGACCGCCTCATGTTCGAGCTTCTCATAAAGCGCCAAGCCGCGGATCAAATCCAGCACGGTTGCGGTATCGGCCGGTTCGGCGCGGCGGATGGTCAGGGACATTGTCGTGCTCCAACAAAAAGCCCGCCTTGCGGGCGGGCTGACTGTGTTGCCTGAAACCGTGATTTCAACGGTAACTCAGGCTGCGTCGATATCGTTCAGGCCGAGGCGCTTGTCGAGATAGGACGAACATGACGCGATCAATTCGTCCGTCTTGTTGTCGAAGAAGTGGTTGGCGCCGGGGATGACCGATTGCTCGATGACGATGCCCTTCTGCGTCTTCAGCTTGGAGACCAGGGTCTCGACATCCTTGAGCGGCGCCACGCGATCGGCGTCGCCATGCACGATCAGGCCGGAGGACGGGCAGGGGGCAAGGAAGGAGAAGTCGAAGCGATTGGCCGGAGGCGCCACCGAGATGAAGCCCTCGATTTCCGGGCGGCGCATCAGGAGCTGCATGCCGATCCAGGCCCCGAACGAGACGCCGGCGATCCAGCAGGACTTGGCATCGGGCGTCACCGCCTGCACCCAGTCGAGCGCTGAGGCAGCATCGGAAAGCTCGCCCGCGCCGTGGTCGAAGGAGCCCTGGCTGCGGCCGACGCCGCGGAAATTGAAACGCAGAGCCGAAAAACCGCGCTGCACGAAGGCATAGAACAGGTCGTAGACGATCTTGTTGTTCATCGTCCCGCCAAATTGCGGATGCGGATGCAGGACGATCGCAATGGGGGCTCCACGCTGCTTGGACGGCTGGAAGCGGCCTTCGATGCGGCCTGCCGGGCCGGTGAACGTAACTTCGGGCATATATTGAGTTGCCTTTTTCGTGTGCCAGAGCAGAGCTCGGTTGATCCGAACGGTTCCCGTCAGTCGAGTTCCGCGAGAACTTCGAAACCTCGCAGGATATCCGGGCCCTCCCTAGGGCGGACCACGAATTCCCGCTTGGGCCTCGCACTCCGGCTCCGATGACTGGCCTTGACGGCTGAGGGAGGCAGGAGTATGACTTTAGAATAATTCTAATGTCTTAGAACTATTCTAAAGTAGCTCATCGCTTGGATGCGATGCGCTTTGATCCATGCGCCGATGAGGACGCATTGCACCCAGCCCGCGTTCGGGTAGCGCTTCTTAACACGAAGAGCAGGGCGTTTTGCAAGCTTTTCCGCATTGGCAGAGCGGCAGAACAACGGATTTTTGGGGTTTGACCAGGTCGCGCACCTATCTGGACCACAATGCAACCACGCCGTTGCGGCAGGAGGCTCGCGCCGCCATGCTGTCCGCGCTGGATCTGTGTGGTGCGCCGTCTTCCGTGCATGCGGATGGCCGCGCGGTGCGCAAGCTAGTGGAGACGGCGCGCCATGGCGTCGCCGATCTCGTCGGTGCGCTCGCCAAGAACGTGGTTTTCTGCGCCTCCGCTACGGAAGCCAACAATCTGGCCCTCAATCTCGACTGGCAACGCCCCGGTAAGCCTCCCCTCCGGCGCATGGCTGTATCCAGCGTGGAGCATGCCAGCGTATTGAATGGCGTGCGTCCGCAGAACACCGAACTCGACCTCCTGCCGGTGGATGGGAATGGGGTGCTCGATCTCGGTGCACTCGAGGCCCGGCTTGCCGCCTGGCGCGAATGCGGAGAGACGGGCCTGGTTTCGGTGATGCTGGCCAACAACGAGACCGGCGTGGTGCAGCCGGTGGCCGAGATCGCTGCTCGCGTGCGTGAGGCCGGCAGTGTGTTTCATTGCGACGCCGCGCAGGCCGCCGGGAAGATCGCGTGTTTTATCAATGAGATCGGAGCGGATCTTCTGACGATTTCGAGCCACAAGCTCGGCGGTCCACTCGGCGCCGGCGCCTTGGTGCTGGCCAGCGACGGTTTGCACCAGCCCAATGCCCTCATCCGCGGCGGTGGCCAGGAGAAGGGTTTGCGGGCCGGGACCGAGAACGTGCCGGCACTCGCCGGCTTCGGCGCGGCAGCGCGCGCCGCAGCGCGGGATCTTGCGGCTTATGGGCAGGAGAGCCTTGTCCTGCGTTCGAAGCTGGAGAAAGCGTTGCGGGACGCATCGCCGGATATCGTGCTGTTCGGCGAGGGCGTGGAGCGCCTGCCGAACACGCTGAATTTCGCCGAACCGGGGATGGCGGCGGAAACGACGTTGATCGCGCTGGATCTTGAGGGTATCTCCGTCTCCTCGGGATCTGCCTGCTCGTCGGGCAAGGTGAAGGTCAGCCATGTGCTGACGGCGATGGGCGTGGCGCCGGCGCTGGCCGGTTGCGCCTTGCGCGTGTCGCTGGGACGGGAAACCACAGTCCAAGAGATCGAGTTTTTTGTCGCGGCCTGGAAAAGGCTGCGCAAGAACTTACATGACAGAAGGCATCGGGCGGCCTAAACCCCCGTCCGATCTGTAAAATTTGCTGCTTTCGGGCGGCACCAGGAGACCAACATGCCTGCAGTCCAGGAAACCGTCGAACAGGTCCGGGCGATCGACGTCGACCAGTATAAATATGGCTTCGTCACGGACATCGAGATGGAGCTTGCGCCCAAAGGCCTGTCCGAAGAGATCGTTCGCTATATCTCGGCCAAGAAGGGCGAGCCTGACTGGATGACCGAATGGCGCCTCGACGCCTACCGGCGCTGGATCACCATGCAGGAACCGACCTGGGCGCGCGTCGAATATCCGCCGATCGACTTCCAGGATCTCTATTACTATGCGGCGCCCAAGCAGAACGCCGCGCCGAAATCGCTCGACGAGATCGATCCGGCCATCCTCAAGACCTACGAGAAGCTCGGCATTCCCCTGCGCGAGGTCGAAATCCTCGAAGGCGTGGCGCCGGCCAACCGCATTGCCGTCGATGCGGTGTTCGACTCGGTTTCCGTCGTCACCACCTTCAAGGATGAACTGAAAAAGGCCGGCGTGATCTTCTGCTCGATTTCGGAAGCGCTGCGCGAGCATCCGGACCTGGTGAAGAAATATCTCGGCACCGTAGTGCCGACCACCGACAATTTCTATGCGACTCTGAACTCGGCCGTGTTCTCGGACGGTTCCTTCGTCTATGTGCCGCCGGGGGTGCGTTGCCCGATGGAGCTGTCGACCTATTTCCGCATCAACGAGGAAAAGACCGGCCAGTTCGAGCGCACTTTGATCATCGCCGACAAGGGCGCCTACGTCTCCTATCTCGAAGGCTGCACCGCCCCGAGGCGTGACGAGAACCAGCTCCATGCCGCCGTGGTCGAGCTGATCGCGCTCGAGGACGCCGAGATCAAATATTCCACCGTGCAAAACTGGTATCCGGGCGACTCCGAGGGCAAGGGCGGCATCTATAATTTCGTCACCAAGCGTGGCGATTGCCGCGGTGCGCGCTCGAAGATCTCCTGGACGCAGGTGGAGACCGGCTCGGCCATCACCTGGAAATACCCGTCCTGCATCCTGCGCGGCGAAGGCTCCCAGGGCGAGTTCTACTCGATCGCAGTCTCGAACGGCCGCCAGCAGGTCGATAGCGGCACCAAGATGATCCATCTGGGCAAGAACACCAAGAGCCGGATCATCTCCAAGGGCATCTCGGCCGGCCATTCCAACAACACCTATCGTGGCCTTGTCTCTGCCCATCGCAAGGCCACGGGCGCCCGCAACTTCACCAATTGCGATTCGCTGCTGATCGGCGAGCACTGCGGGGCGCACACCGTGCCCTATATCGAGTCGAAGAACTCGACTGCGGTGTTCGAGCATGAGGCCACCACCTCGAAGATTTCCGACGACCAGCTGTTCTACTGCCTCCAGCGCGGCTTGTCGGCCGAGGAGGCCACGGCCCTGATTGTCAACGGCTTCGTCAAGGACGTGCTTCAGCACCTGCCGATGGAATTCGCGGTCGAAGCGCAGAAGCTCATCTCCATCAGCCTCGAGGGCAGTGTCGGCTGAGCCGGCGCATCACATCTTTCACGCTGCGGCGTCACTATTTCCAGGAACTCTACGATGCTCGAAATCAAGAACCTCCATGCCGAAATCGACGGCAAGCCGATCATCCAGGGGCTGAGCCTCACGGTGAAGGACGGCGAAGTCGCGGCGATCATGGGCCCGAACGGCTCCGGCAAGTCGACCCTCTCCTATATCCTGGCCGGCAAGGAGGATTATGAGGTCACGCAGGGCGAGATCCTGCTCGACGGCGAGAACATCCTCGAGATCCCGGTCGAAGAGCGCGCGGCGCGCGGCGTCTTCCTGGCCTTCCAGTATCCGCTCGAAATTCCCGGCGTCGCCACCATGACCTTCCTGAAGGCCGCCTTGAATGCCCAGCGCAAGGCGCGCGGCGAGGCCGAGCTTTCCACGCCGGACTTCATCAAGCGCGTGAACAGCGCGGCCGACGAGCTTAAGATCTCGAAGGAAATGCTGCGCCGTGCCTTCAATGTCGGCTTCTCGGGCGGCGAAAAGAAGCGCATGGAAATCCTGCAGATGGCACTGCTGCAGCCGAGCCTCGCCGTGCTCGACGAGACCGATTCCGGTCTCGACATCGACGCTTTGCGCATCGTGGCCGACGGCGTGAACGCGCTGCGCTCGCCCAAGCGTTCCTTCATCGTGATCACCCATTATCAGCGCCTGCTCAACCACATCGTGCCCGACAGCGTGCATGTCCTCTCCAAGGGGCGGATCGTGAAGTCGGGCGGCAAGGAACTGGCGCTCGAGCTCGAAGCCAACGGCTATCGCGACTACGAGGAAGCTGCGTAACCATGGCCAATATCGTTGCTGTGAAGACTTCGGCCGAGACGGCGCTGGACGAGGCGTTCGGCGGCCTGCGCGAGGCGCTGCCCGGTGTCGCGGCTGTGCGCGGCCTGCGCGACGGGGCCATTGCCCGTTTCCGCGAAAGCGGTTTGCCGCATCGCCGGGTCGAGGAGTGGAAATATACCGATCTGCGCAACCTGATGCGCGATGCCAATCCCGTCGCGACCGGTCCGCAGGGAACGCCCGCTGCGGCGGGCAAGGCGGAGGATTTTCTCGCCGGGCTCGACCATATTCGCCTGGTCGTCGTCGACGGTGCCTATTCGCCGGCGCTGTCGAACATTGCGGCATTGCCGGCCGGGCTGAAGGTGACTTCGCTCGCCGAAGCGCTTGCCTCGACGGATGATGCCCTCATCGCCGATCTCAGCGCCGGAGCGCCTGACAACGCGGTGCTCGATCTCAACACCGCCTTCATGAGCGATGGCGTGGTGGTGAGCGTCGATGCAGGCGTCGAGATCGGCCTGCCGGTCGCCATCGAGACCCGCCACACCGGTACGGTGGCGCAGGCGACCTTCACGCGTTCGCTGGTGGTCCTGGGTGCCGGCGCCAAGCTGACGCTGATCGATAGCTATGAGGGACCGGAGGGCGTTGCCCATCAGACCAATGCGGCGCTCGCCGTCAAGGTCGGCGATGGGGCCGAATTGCAGCGCATCAGCTTCCAGGTCCAGGGCCTCGAAGCCCAGCATATCTCCACCGTGCTGGCTTCGCTCGGCAAGGAGTCGGTGCTGCAGAGCTTTGCCCTGGAGGCGGGAGCCGCCGTGGCGCGCAACCAGCTCTTCGTCACCTATCGGGGTGACGACGCCAAGATCGTGCTGTCGGGCGCCACGCTGCTGGCCGGCAAGCGTCATGCCGACACCACTTTGGTGGTGGATCACATGGCACTTGGCGGTGAGAGCCGCGAGCTCTTCCACGCGGTGATCGACGACGAAGCTCGCTCGGTGTTCCAGGGCAAGATCGTGGTCCGTCAGGGCGCACAGAAGACCGACGGACGCATGATGAGCCGCTCGCTCCTGCTGTCGGAAACGGCAGAGGCCAACGCCAAGCCGGAGCTCGAAATCTTCGCAGACGACGTCGTCTGCGCCCATGGCGCGACCTGCGGCGCCCTGGACGAGGACCTCCTGTTCTACTGCAAGGCCCGCGGCATCCCGCAGAAGGAGGCCGAGGCGATCCTCGTCCAGGCTTTCATCGGCGAGGCCATCGAGACGGTGGAGAACGAGGAACTGCGTGAGCGGCTCAATGCCCTCACCGAGGCCTGGCTCGACAAGCGGGCCTGACACGGGCGGGCGCCATTCATGCGAACGGCGCCCCTCGACAAAGAATGCTGGCGTGGCGCCATTCGAGGCTTCGCGCAAATCCGCAGCTCGCTGCTGGAAGGAATGGGAACGTGAACAAGCCCGTCGCCGCACTTCCTTATGACCTGGCCAAGGTCCGTGCCGACTTTCCGGCCCTGTCGCTGCAGGTCCACGGCAAGCCGCTGGTCTATCTCGACAACGGTGCTTCCGCCCAGAAGCCCCAGGCAGTGCTCGATCGCATGATGCATGCCTACACCCATGAATATGCGAATGTTCACAGGGGCTTGCATTACCTTGCGAATGCGGCGACGGAAGCCTATGAGGCCGGCCGCGAGAGCGTGCGCAAGTTCCTCAACGCGCCTTCGATTGAACAGATCATCTTCTCGCGCTCCGCAACGGAGTCCCTCAACCTCGTCGCCGCCTCCATGGGGCGGCTGCTCGAGATCGGCGAGGGCGACGAGATCGTGCTCTCGATCATGGAGCACCATTCCAACATCGTGCCCTGGCACTTTCATCGCGAGCGTGCCGGTGCCGTGCTGAAATGGGCGCCGATCCGCGAGGACGGCTCCTTCGATATCGAGGCTTTCGAAAAACTCCTGGGGCCGCGCACCAAGATGGTGGCGATCACCCATATGTCGAACGTGCTGGGCACGGTGACGCCGCTCAAGGAAATCGTTGCTTTGGCCCATGCCCGCGGCATTCCGGTGTTGGCCGACGGCAGCCAGGGGGCCGTGCATCTCGACGTCGACGTGCAGGATCTCGACGTCGACTTCTATGCCTTCACCGGCCACAAGGTGTATGGGCCCACCGGCATCGGCGTGCTCTACGGCAAGAAGGAATGGCTGGAGCGTATGCCCCCCTTCAATGGCGGCGGCGAGATGATCGGCGAGGTGACCGAAGATGACATCACCTATGCCACGCCGCCCCATCGCTTCGAAGCCGGCACGCCGCCGATCGTGCAGGCGATCGGCCTGGGCGCCGCGGTGGACTATATGATGGCGCTTGGCCGTGATAACATCCGGGCTCACGAGGAGAAGCTCCTGCATTATGCCCAGGAGCGCCTATCCAAGCTCAATTCGATCCGGATTTTCGGTGAAGCGCCGGGCAAGGGCGGTATCGTCTCCTTCGAGTTGAAGAATGCCCATGCCCATGACGTAGCGACCGTACTGGATCGCTACGGTATCGCGGTGCGCGCAGGAACGCATTGCGCTCAACCGCTTTTGGCGCGATATGGCGTAACTTCGACCTGCCGCGCCTCCTTCGGGCTTTACAATACGCTCGACGAGGTAGATGCACTGGTCGAGGCGCTGATCAAGGCGCAGAGCTTTTTCGCATGACGGAGGCAGTGATGGCCGACGGAAATCTGGCCGAGACCCGGCCCAATGAACCGGCTGTCGCAGGGGCGACGGCCTTGCCGCCGGAAGAGATCGATCGGCTGACCGATGCGATCGTGGCCGCCCTCAAGACCGTCTACGATCCGGAAATTCCGGCCGACATCTACGAGCTCGGCCTGATCTACCGTGTCGAGATCGCCGACGATCGCAAGGTGAGCATCGACATGACGCTCACGGCGCCAGGTTGCCCGGTTGCGGGCGAGATGCCCGGCTGGGTGGAGAATGCCGTGGCGAGCGTGCCTGGCGTTTCCGAGGTCCAGGTGAAGATGGTTTTCGATCCGCCGTGGGACCAGTCGCGCATGTCCGATGAAGCACGCGTCGCGCTGGATATGTGGTGAGGGATCCAATTCCCTCCCTCTCGCATTCGCGCCGAGTCGCGCTTATATTCGTGGGGTAAACCGAGCGCCGGGCCTTGAACCCGGTGTTGTTGGAGTGTTCCAGTGAGCAAGATCCGCCCGAAGTTCAAGGTCGTTTCGCTGACCGATGCCGCGGCCGACAAGATCAAGGCCATCATGGCCAATGCCGAGCGGCCCTATGAAGGCGTGCGCGTCGGCGTCAAGAATGGCGGCTGCGCCGGTATGTCCTACACGATGGAATATGCCGAAACGGCCAACCCGCTCGACGAGGTGGTCGAGGACAAGGGTGTCAAGGTCCTGATCGATCCCAAGGCCGTGCTGTTTCTGCTCGGCACCGAGATGGACTACAAGACCGACAAGCTTTCGGCTCAGTTCGTGTTCAACAACCCCAATCAGACCTCCGCCTGCGGCTGCGGCGAGTCGGTGGCGATCACGCCGGCTGCGAGTGGCGCGCTGGAAGCAACGGCCTGAGGCTGTCGCAGGATGGATCACGAGCATCTGCGCGATCTCTTCGCCGGTATGCCGGGTCTATCCATTCGGCGCTTGTTCGGCGGGGGCGGCCTTTATTCCGATGGCGTGGTCTTCGCACTCGGTGCTTTCGATGAGATCTGGATCAAGGCGGATGCCGAGAGCCAGCCTCTGTTCGAACAGGCAGGTTCGCGCCCTTTCCGCTACAGGGGCAAGAACCGGGACGTGCAGCTGCCTTATTGGAGCTTGCCGGACCAGGCGCTGGACGATCCCGACGAGGCGCTGAAATGGGCTCGGCTCGGCCTCATGGTTTCCTTGCGCGCGCCGAAGCAGGCGTCTAAAGCAAAACGTTCCAGGAAGAGCACGTCGCAGCGTTTGTGAGTGTTCTCGTATCCTCGATATCGGACCGTCGCCATGTCCATCGTGCTTTCGATCGCCCTGTTCTTCGTCATCTGGTGGATGACGCTGTTCGCCGTGCTGCCGCTTGGCGTGAAGAGCCAGTTCGAGGGCGGCGAGGTGGTGCCAGGCACCGAGGCTGGGGCGCCGCAAAGGCCGATGCTGCTGAAGAAGGCGGGCATCACCACGGTGATCGCCGTGGCGATCTTCACCTGCGTCTACCTTGTCGTGTCGAAACATTGGATGCCGCACCAGATCTTCGACATCGTACCGGACCTGAAGCAATAATGGCCGTGCTCTCACGCGATGTCGGTGCGCAGGACCATGTGAAGGGGCCGGCCGATGCGCCGGTCACTCTGGTCGAATATGGCGATTTCGAATGCCCCTATTGCGGGGAGACCGTCGGCGTGATCGACGGCGTCCAGCGTCTGATGGGTGACAGGCTGCGCTATGTCTTCCGGCATTTTCCCCTGGTCGAGCCGCATCCCTATGCCCTGCATGCCGCCGGCCTGGCCGAGGCGGCGGGGGAAGTCGGGCGGTTCTGGGAGGCGCATCGCATCCTCTACGACAACCAGCACGCACTCGATGACAGGGCGCTGCGCAGTTACGGGCGCCGGCTCGGCCTCGGCCAGGAAGTCGTCGAGGCAGCCTTGGCCGGGCGCTATGCCGCCAGGATCGAGCTCGATTTCCAGAGCGGCATCGCCAGCGGCGTGAATGCGACGCCGACCCTGTTCATCAATGGCGCCCGTCATGATGGCCGGCGCGATCTCAGGGGGCTGCATGCGGCCCTGCTGGCTGCCGCGGAGGGGGGCCGCTGAGCGAGGGTTAGCGTCGCGCGTGTTGCCGCCCCGGTAAGGGAAGGTGGGTGCAGTATGGTGTGCCGATCCTCAGATCGGCATTCCGCCGGCTTTCTCGAAAAGTGCCGATCTGAAGATCGGCACACCAGGGGGAGGGGCGGGCGGTTACCCGGCCTATCCCTTCGGCTTGCTCCCAGGCTTTTCCATCCATTTGATGATGAGCATGGCCGGGAAGATCCAGGCAAGGCCCAGAACGGCATAGAGGATGGGTTGCAGCCAGGCGGGGGCATCGGTGATGCGGCCTTCCGCCAAGGCCATGGCGAGGAGGGCGTAGACCACGACCAGCACCAGCATCGCCAGCGAACCGACCAGTTTGCGCAGGGACGGGACCTTGTAGTCCTGGGCCATGATCTCGAACTCCGTGGCCAGCGCCGGCACGGAGCGGCGAGGCGGGTATTGCCTTTGAAGTGCGACGCGAGCGCGCGTTGCTCCGGCCAGGCGATTTCTATATCTGTGCGCCCTAGAGCAAAGCGCGTTCGGGACCGAACGCTTATTTGCTCTAACTCCTTGTTTCGACGCGTCTTTGCGATTCAAGGTGATTCCATGTAATCGCAAAACGCTTTAGAACAAAGAGCGTTTCGACGGAAACGCTTCTTTCTTCCGGCTTGGTGTTTCGCTGCGCGTTCCAGATGTCGCAAAGCGCGCGATGCGAGCCGGTCGATCAGGAAAGGCAATCAACGTGGCCGCCATTGCAGACAATCCCGCCACCATCGGCATGAGTCGCGGCCACCTCGCTGCCATCCGCGCCTGGCTTGTCGTCGTAGCGGTGCTGGTAATTGCCATGGTGGTGGTGGGCGGCGCCACGCGCCTGACCGAATCCGGGCTGTCGATCACCGAATGGCAACCGATCAAGGGCACCATTCCGCCGCTGTCCGCCAGCGAATGGGCGGCCGAATTCGAGAAATACAAGCAGATCCCGCAATATGTGAAGCTGAACCTCGGCATGACGCTCGAGGAGTTCAAGTTCATCTATTGGTGGGAGTGGAGCCACCGCCTGTTGGGCCGCCTGATCGGCATCGTCTTCGCCGTGCCGTTCCTGATCTTCTGGCTGCGCGGCTGGCTCACGCCCAGGCTCACCGTGAAGCTGGTCGGCCTGCTCGCGCTCGGGGGCAGCCAGGGATTGCTGGGCTGGTGGATGGTGAAATCGGGCCTCGCCGATCGGACAGAGGTCTCCGAATATCGCCTGGCCATGCACCTGACCCTGGCCTGTCTCATTCTCACTGCGATCGTCTGGGTGGCATCCTCGCTCAAGGAAGAACGCTTCAGCGGGGCCGTGCCCGGAGCTGCGAGGGCGATTGCCTACGCCCTGGTGCCGCTGATCCTGGTTCAGATCTTCATGGGCGGCCTGGTGGCCGGCCTGAGGGCCGGCATGGCCTACAACACCTGGCCTCTGATGGACGGCCATTTCATCCCGACGCTGAACAATCTCTACATCATGGCACCCACCTGGGTGAACCATTTCGAGAACGCGCTGACCGTGCAGTTCCAGCACCGCATGGTGGCCTATCTCATCGTGGCGCTGGCTCTGCTGCAGGCCTGGCTGGCTGTGCGTGGCGGCAACGGCCCGGCGCGCGGCCGGGCCCTGCTGGTGGCGGCCGTGGCGCTGAGCCAGGCCGTGATCGGTATCATCACGCTCGTGCTGGTCGTGCCGCTCTGGGCAGGCATCCTGCACCAGCTCGGCGGCGTCCTGCTGCTCACAGCTGCGACTGTGCACGCACAGCGGCTGGTTGCCGGGCCGGCGCCTCAGTCTCCGGCGAGGGCCTGATCGAGGTCGGCAATGATGTCGTTGACATCCTCGATGCCGACCGAAATGCGCACCACGTCGGGACCTGCGCCCGCTGCCTTCTTCTGCTCGTCGGACAATTGCCGATGGGTGGTCGAGGCCGGGTGAATGATCAGCGAGCGGGTATCGCCGACATTGGCGAGATGCGAGAACAGTTTGACGTTCGATACCAGCTGGATACCGGCCTCGTTGCCGCCCTTCAGGCCGAAGGTGAACACCGCCCCAGCGCCCTTGGGGCAGTATTTGCGGGCGAGGGCGTTGTAACGGTCGGCATCGAGGCCAGGATAGGACACCCAGGCCACGCCCGGATGCTCGGCCAGATATTGCGCGACTGCGAGTGCGTTGTCCGAGTGCTTTTGCATGCGCAGCGGCAGAGTCTCGATGCCCGTCAGGATCAGGAAGGCGTTGAAGGGCGACAGCGCCGGGCCGAGGTCGCGCAGACCGAGCACCCGCGCGGCGATGGCGAAGGCGAAATTGCCGAAGGTCTCGCCGATGACGATGCCGTTATATTCCGGGCGCGGTGCCGACAGGAAGGGATAGCGGCCCGAGGAGAGCCAGTCGAACTTGCCGCCGTCGACGATGACGCCGCCGATCGAGTTGCCGTGCCCGCCCAGGAATTTGGTGGCCGAGTGGACCACGATGTCGGCGCCGAAATCGATCGGGCGGGTGAGATAGGGCGAGGCCAGGGTGTTGTCGACGATCAGCGGTACGCCGGCCTTCTTGGCGATGGCGGCAATGGCGGCGATGTCGGTGATGATGCCGCCGGGATTGGCGATGGATTCGATGAAGATCGCCTTGGTCTTCGGCGTCACCGCCGCGGCAAAAGTGGAAGGATCATTGGCATCGGCCCAGCGCACGTTCCAGTCGAACGAGCGGAAGGAATGGTTGAACTGGTTGATCGAGCCGCCATAGAGCTTGTTGGAGGCGATGAACTCGTCACCCGGCTGCAATAGGGTATGGAACACCAACATCTGTGCGGCATGGCCCGAGGCGACGGCCAAGGCGGCGGTGCCGCCTTCCAGCGCGGCGACGCGCTCTTCCAGCACCGCATTGGTGGGGTTGGTGATGCGCGAATAGATGTTGCCGAAAGCCTGCAGCCCGAATAGCGAGGCTGCATGGTCGACATCGTCGAAGACGAAGGACGTCGTCTGGTAGATCGGGGTGGCGCGCGCGCCTGTGGTCGGGTCGGGTTGTGCGCCCGCGTGAACGGCAAGCGTTGAAAACCCTGGTTGTTGCCCAGCCGACATCATGATCCTCCTTGGATGGTCTTGTGGAATGCTTGGCCGCAATGACGCGGCATTGGTGAATTGGTGTCATTGCGAGCGCAGCGAAGCAATCCAGTTTTTGTAGGAGGTCTCTGGATTGCTTCGCTGTGCTCGCAATGACAGACAGTATCAGCAGCCTACCGGCGCAGGCCGAGGCGCTGGAAGCCGCGATTGTCGCGTGTCGCGCGTTTGGAAGAAATGGCGCCGGAATTGACACCGGCCCAGCCGATCTCGCCGGAAAGTCGGCCATATTCGATCTTGGGGCAGCGATTCATCACCACCTCGATGCCGGCGGCTTCCGCTTTCGCAGCCGCCGCATCGTTGCGCACGGTCAACTGCATCCAGATCACCTTGGGCAGGACAGGCAGGGCCAGGATTTCGTCGACCACCGCGCCGGCTGCCTCGGAATTGCGGAAGATGTCGACCATGTCGACGGGGCCGGGCAAGGCTGCCAGGCTGGCATAAACCGGCAGATCCAGGATGGTCTTGCCGGCGAGGCCCGGATTGATCGGGAACATCTGATAGCCACGCAGCTTGAGATATTTCAGCACGAAATAACTCGGCCGAACCTCATTGGCCGAAGCGCCGACCATGGCAATGCTGTGAACCTTGCGCAGGATGTCGCCGATATAGTCGTCAGAATAGCTGTCGTGGTTCATTCACACATCCGCCGGTCGTCGATCTATCAATCAATTGGCTTCGGCAATCGGTTTGAGCTTGTCGAGGAAGGGTTTCACCACCTCGGCATTGCCGGGAAGGGGAGTCAAGGCTTGCAGAGAGGCAAACTGCTCGTCGAGCTGCTGCAGCGCTTCCTTCTTCTTTTCGGGAGTGAGGCTTTGGTCCGCCTCGATCTCGGCCCGTGCCTTGGCCTTGTCTGCCTCGGGATCGTTCTGGCCGCTGTCGGCGGCGCCGTTATTGTCGGGGACATCGGCCTGATAGGCCAGCATCACCGAGTTGGTGACGATATCGAGCGCATCGAGATCCTTGAAATCATATTTGGCCAGGATCGCATCGGTGCGTGTCTTGGCTTCGGCGATGTCCTGGAATGCCGGCAGGGAGGCCACCGGATCGTCGCCGGGCGTGTCGGAACGGTCGCCATATTTCTTGGTGAGATCGGCGGCAAGGACCGTCAACTCGGCGCGGGCGGCAATGAATTTCTCCACCATCGGCGCGGTCAGCTTGACCTGGTCGTCGCTCGCACCGGCCGGACCGACCAGGAAACAGGCCGATAGAGCCAGGCCCGAAGCAAGACATAGGCGGCGGGCGAATTGCCTGAAGGTGGAAGCGTGCATGTCGGCTACCAATCGAATTGCTCGCGCAGGATGCGTTCGTCGAGCGAATGCCCCGGATCATGCAGCATGACGAGGTCTTGCGACGAATCCATGGCTATCTCGACGCGCTGCACGTCCTTGACCTCGACATTGTCGCCGACCGCATTGACCGGCCGTTTGGCCGGCTCCAGCACTTCTATGGTGACGCGCGCGCGCTGCGGCAGGATGGCACCGCGCCAGCGGCGAGGGCGAAACGCCGAGATCGGGGTGAGCGCCAGCAGGGGCGCCTCCAGGGGCAGGATCGGACCGTTGGCTGACAGATTATAGGCGGTCGATCCGGCAGGCGTCGCTACGATCAGGCCATCGCAGATCAGGCTCTCCAGCCGGACATGCTCATCGATCGAAATCCTCAGCTTGGCTGCCTGGAAACGGGCGCGCAGCAGCGACACCTCGTTGATGGCGTAGGATTTCGATGCCTGGCCTCGCGTGTCGACCGCGCACATCGCAAGCGGATGCACCACGCTGCGCCGGGCCTTGGCCAAGCGGTCATGCAGGTCGTTTTCGCGGAACTCGTTCATCAGGAAGCCGACGGAGCCACGATTCATGCCGTAAATCGGAAGCTTGCGGCCCATCAGTCTGTGCAATGTCTGCAGCATGAGGCCATCACCGCCGAGAGCGACGACAACCTCCGCCTCCTCGATCGGGACGTTGCCATAGCGGTCCGTGAGCGACTTGAGCGCCTTGCGTGCCGAAGCGGTCGCGGTGGCCACGAAGGCGATCTTATCGAAATGGTGTTTGCTGGTCACGAATGGAATCGCAATGGGAATGTTCGCTGGACCAGGGCAAGCCCGGGTCGATGGGTAAGGCAGGCGACGCATGCCCGGCGCCAGCCTATCGCGAAAAAATGCCGGCTGCCAATGCTCAAAGCATCTTGCGATCGGCAGAGGCAGCTGGAACTGCATAGACGGTTCCCCAAGCATGGGCGGGGCATAAGAAAACGCCGCACTGACGATCAGTGCGGCGCCTCTAAACACGCTTGAGAACCCTGCTGTCAGGCACAGCACCTCGAATCGTAAAGCCACTCTGGCCTGTGGTCGGAACGGCCCGGAAACGAGGGGACGAAACAGAGGGTGTTCAGCCGCGAACGCCCTCTGCTCACGTCGATCACATCATTTCTTCGACCACCATCCGGCCTTCTTCGGCTTGGCCGGATCGACGGCGTCGACATAGACATAGGCGGAAGGGTTGGACACCACGACTTCGCGCGCCGCGGCAGATGCCACAGCTTCCTGAACGGGCTCCGGCTCGGCGACTGGAGCCGGTGCCGGGGGCTGCTCAGCCTGAACGGGCTCGGCCTCCGGAGCAGGGACCGGCGTAGGCTCGCTCTCCGCTTCGGTCTTGATCGCTACCTGCTTGCGACCCCGGCGCTTGGGCTTCGGCTTTTCCTCGACGACCGCCTCGGGTGCGACCTCGGCGACGGCGGGGGCCTCGACGGCTTCTGCTGCCACGGCTTCAACGGTCGCGACTTCAGAAGCAGAAGCCTCGGCTGCGGGCGCTTCGGCTTCGTCAACGGCCGGCGTCTCCACCTCGGCCTCGCGGCGACCGCCACGACGCCCGCGGCGGCGGCGCTTGCCGGCATCGGCACTCTCATCTTCGCTCGGTGCGGCCGCTTCGGCGGCCGGAGGCGTTGTCACCTCCTCGGCGACGGGGGACTCGGCGGTGACCTGCTCGGCAGCCGGCGCAGCATCCTCGCCTTCACCTTCGCTTTCACCCTCGTTTTCATTGGCGGCGTTCTGTGCATCCGCCTCGGTGCCGGTGCCATTACCCCGACGGCGGCGACGGCGGCGGCGGCGCTTGCGCCCGCCTTCCCCGCCTTCGGCTTCGCCATCGGCGGCCTGATGGCGCGGCTTGCGGCCGCCCTCGGCCTCCTTTTCCTCCTCCTCGTCGGCTTCGACTTCGATCTCGGCTTCGGCCACTTCTTCGGCCGGCGGGAAGGAATCGACCTGGACCGTGGTCGCCACGGGGCGGGGTTCCAGCGGCGTGGCGATATCGCCGCGCTCGATCAGGTAGTTCTGGTTGCCCACGATGGTCTCATCGGCGCTGACCGTGATCGAGACGCCGAAACGAGCCTCAAGCGCGTAGAGATGGCCACGCTTGTGGTTGAGCACGTAGAGCGCGGTGGCCGTCCGGGTGCGCAGCACCAGATTGTGCGTGGCGCTCTTGAGAAGCTGGTCTTCCAGGGCGCGCAGGATGTGCAGCGCCACCGAGGTAACGGAGCGGACATGGCCGCTGCCGCCGCAATGGGCGCATACTTCGGTGGAAGATTCCAGCACGCCGGTGCGGATACGCTGGCGCGACATCTCCATCAGGCCGAAATGCGAGATGCGGCCGACCTGGATGCGGGCCCTGTCGTTCTTCAGGCAATCCTTGAGCTTGCGCTCGACCGAGCGGTTGTTGCGGCTCTCGTCCATGTCGATGAAATCGATGACGATCAGGCCGGCAAGGTCGCGCAGGCGCAGCTGGCGGGAGATTTCCTCCGCCGCTTCGAGATTGGTCTTGAGGGCGGTGTCCTCGATATTGTGCTCGCGCGTGGCGCGGCCCGAGTTGACGTCGATCGAAACCAGCGCCTCGGTCTGGTTGATGACGATGTAGCCGCCCGATTTCAGGCTGACGGAGGGCGAGAACATCGCATCGAGCTGGGCTTCCACGCCGAAACGCTGGAACAGCGGCGCCGCCTCGCGATAGGCCTGCACGTTCTTGGCATGGCTCGGCATGAGCATGCGCATGAAGTCCTTGGCCTCGCGATAGCCCTCATCGCCGGCGACGATCACCTCGTCGATATCCTTGTTGTAGAGGTCGCGGATCGAGCGCTTGATCAGCGAGCCCTCTTCATAGACGAGCGTCGGAGCCGCGGATTTCAGCGTGAGATCACGCACGTTCTCCCACAGGCGCAGCAGATATTCGAAGTCGCGCTTGATCTCGACCTTGGTGCGCGAGGCACCGGCCGTGCGCAGGATCACACCCATGCCATCAGGCACGTCGAGTTCGCCGGCCACGGCCTTCAGGCGCTTGCGGTCGACGGCATTGGTGATCTTGCGGGAGATGCCGCCGCCACGGGCGGTGTTGGGCATCAGCACCGAATAGCGGCCGGCGAGCGAAAGATAGGTGGTGAGGGCAGCGCCCTTGTTGCCGCGCTCTTCCTTGACGACCTGGACCAACAGCACCTGGCGACGCTTGATCACTTCCTGGATCTTGTACTGCTTGCGGGGGCGGGAGACACGCTCGGGGATGTCGTCGGCGACATCCCCGCCGCCGAGTGCCTCGACATGCTCCTCGTCGGAGCCGGAGCCGACCTCGACGATTCCGCCCGAACCGCCTTCCTCGCCGGTGCTGTCCTCGGACGCTTCAGGCTCGGGCGCAGAAGCGACGACGGCAGCCGTCTCGGCTTCCGCGGCCTCGGTGCGGTTCTGGCCGCGCCCACGGCGACGGCGCGAACCGCTCCGGCGTCCTTCGCTCGCGCCATTGGCGTTGCCGTTTTCCTCGTCTTCATCCTCGTCGCGATGCGAGCGCTGTTCCTCGGCCAGCAAGGCCAGGCGATCGGCAACGGGGATCTGATAGTAGTCGGGATGAATTTCCGAGAAGGCGAGGAAGCCATGGCGGTTGCCGCCATATTCCACGAAGGCCGCCTGAAGGGACGGTTCAACGCGGGTAACCTTGGCAAGATAGATATTGCCGCGCAGCTGCTTGCGATTGGCTGCCTCGAAGTCAAACTCCTCGACGCGATTGCCGCGGACCACCACGACCCGGGTTTCCTCCGGGTGGGCGGCGTCGATCAACATTTTGTTGGCCATTATTATTTTCTCTCTGGCAAGCGCGGCCGGGGTCATGCGCGACGGGGCTGCTGGCGACGAACACCGATACAGCCCTGCCGATGCGGCAGGCGCTTGCTCTGTTGGCTGGGACAAGGCTCGATGAGGGGCGAATGGTATGTCCCGAAGGCGAAAGCGGCAGTGTTCGTGCAAACCGCTCGGGGAGTGCACGCTGCATCACTTCTCGACGTCCGGGGGATGCTGTTGTTTGCATCGCTCCATCACCGGGTTCGGGTCTCGGGACTGCTCCCGGGACGGCGCTCTCGGTCGATGGGCGGGACGGGATATCCGACCGGCGCTCGCGCCGATCCGGATCGCTGGGCGATCCGCACGCCACCCGTGATTCTCCTTATCCTCTAAGGACACATCAGCAGCCGGATAACCTCGGCTTGGCCGGCACCGCATACGATCGTCACGCTTTCACGGCGCAACCGGTCTGCAGGGACCATTCTGATGCTCGAATTCGGCATGGTCGGAGAACCATTCGAGAGCAAATTCGTTTTATCGAGTTCTTGTTCGATTTGGCAAGGATTTCCGTTGGCTGTTGCAGGAAGGACACGCAGAACATCGGGTCTGCGTTAACGTCGGAGATACCCTTCGAGGCCTTCATCATTGTTTCGCCACTTCCAAGCGGATATTGGCAAGGCCGGATTTCGCGCCGGACCCAGCCTTTCCGCGGACGGGGAGCCGCGGCCGGGCATGCCAGGCGGAATTTCGATATGCCGGGCACCGGCAGGCGTGACAGCCGTGTTCGGCGGGAAAACTGGAGATGATGGGCGGAATGAGGCTCGCCGCGATTGGCATGCTGGTCTTGTTAGGGATGGGGCAGGCCCAGATGAGCCATGCCGCCCAAGGTCCCGTTGCACCCCCTGCCACGGCCGAACCCGCAGTGACACCGCCACCCGCGGCAGTGGCGTCGTCGTCCCTGACGGCCAGTGACGCAAGGCTGGCGGGTGACGACAAGCGCACCCGCCTGATCGTCGATCTTCACGGTTCCGTGAACGAGCTGAATTTCCGCGTCTTCGTGTTGCCCGATCCCTATCGCGTGGTGGTGGATCTGCCGCAGATCGAGTTTGGCATGCCGCCGGAGACCGGCAAGCAGGGGCGCGGCGTGGTGAGCGCCTATCGGTTCGGCCTGATCGCGCCCGGGAAATCCCGCATCGTCCTGGACCTGACCGAGCCGGCAGCCGTGGACAAATCCTTCCTCCTCGACGCGCTGGACGATCAGCCAGCGCGGCTGGTGATCGATCTCGTCAAGACGGACAGGGCTGCCTTCCTGCGCACGGCCGCGAGCCAGAAGAGTTCGGACATGAGTGCGCACCCGCAGCCGTCCTCGCCGCCGCTCCTGCCGGAAAGCCAGCCCGGCCGGCCCGTGGTCGTGGTCGATCCCGGCCATGGCGGCATCGACATGGGTGCGACCTCCAAATCCGGCGAGCAGGAAAAGACCATCGTGCTTGAATTCGCCAAACGGCTCGCCGACAAGATCAACGAGACGGGGCGCTACCGGGCCGTGCTGACCCGTGACGGCGATACCTTCATCTCGCTGGCCGGCCGCGTGCAGTTCGCACGCGCCAACCGCGCCTCGCTGTTCATCTCGGTGCATGCCGACACCCTGCACGATCCGTTCGGCGTCAGGGGAGCTACGATCTACACGCTCTCGGACCGGGCCTCCGATGCCGAATCGGCTCGTTATGCCGAGCAGGAGAACAAGGCCGACGCGATCGCGGGCGTTGACCTTGCATCGGAGCCTGGCGATGTCGCCGATATCCTGATCGACCTCACGCGGCGCGAAACCAAATCCTTCTCCAACGGCTTTGCCAAGGTCCTGATCGACCAGTTCCAGGCCGCAGCCACGCTGAACAAGAACCCGCACCGCTCGGCTGGCTTCAAGGTGCTGACGGCTCCCGACATTCCCTCGGTGCTGCTGGAGCTCGGCTATCTGTCGAGCCGGGACGACGTGAAGCTCCTGACCTCCGATGATTGGCGCAACCGGGCGGCCGATGCCGTCGTGACGGCGATCGATGGCTTCTTCCAGCAGCGCCGCGCCAACCAGCCGGCAGCCTCCAGCGGTTCTGCGCCGGCAACGCCCTGAACATTCGGTCGCGGCTTTCGCAGAACGGGTTCCCGCAGGGGTCTTGCACAGGCATGTTGCGGGGGAGCCGCAGTTTCTCCACAAAAGCCCTGCAAAAGCGTCGAGGTGCAGTTGCCGCGCTTGGGTTCGACTGGCCTGGCATGTTAGATGTCAAACGAATGTGCCGGGGCTGCCGGTATGAAAACGAACGGCTTTGGCCCAAACCCGGCAATGGCAGGGCAGGGAAGATATTGCCGATGAAAGCGTTGTGATGAGACTTTTCGTTCGGTTCCTTGGATTTTTGTTCACAACGGCATCGATGTTGTTCCTTGTCGGGGGATCGTTCGTGGCCCTCTATGTCTGGGCCAACACACGCGACTTGCCCGATACCGCAGCGCTCAAGGATTACGAACCACCGGTCATGACCCGCGTGCACGCGGGCGATGGCGCGCTCCTGGCCGAATATGCCCGCCAGCGCCGCCTCTATCTGCCGATCGAGGTGATGCCGCCGCTCCTGATCCACGCTTTCATGTCGGCGGAAGACAATGATTTCTACAATCATGTCGGCATCGACCCCAAGGGCGTGCTGCGCGCGCTGATTGCCAATGTCACGCATAAGGGCCGCCGCCAGCAGGGGGCATCGACCATCACGCAGCAGGTCGCCAAGAACTTCTTCCTCGCGCCCGACCAGAACATCGTGCGCAAGATCAAGGAGGCCATCCTGGCCCTGCGGATGGAGCAGACCTATTCCAAGGACAAGATCCTCGAGCTCTATCTGAACGAGATCTATCTGGGCATGGGCAATTACGGCGTGGCCGCCGCTGCCCTCAATTATTTCGGCAAATCGGTCGACGAACTCGGCGTCGCCCAGGTCGCCTATCTCGCCGCCCTGCCGAAGGGGCCGAACAACTACAATCCGATCCGCAATCACGATGCGGCCGTCGGTCGACGCAATTGGGTGATCGACCAGATGGTTTCCAATGGCTACATCTCCAAGGAGGAGGGGCGGAAGGCCCAGGCGGAGCCCCTGGCCGTGACGCCGCGTTCCTTCGAAGGCGCCCAGAGCTACGCGGCCAATTATTTCACGGAGGAAGTCCGGCGCGAGATCGCCGAGCGCTATGGCGAGGACAAGCTCTATGAAGGGGGCTTGTCGGTACGCACCACGCTCGATCCGAAGCTCCAGCGCCTGGCGCGTGATGCCATGGTGGCCGGACTGGTGCGCTTCGACGAGCGCGGCGGCTTCCGTGGCCCGGTCAAGAATGTCGACCTCGGCGAGGACTGGGGCGTGACACTGGGTGCGGAAAAGCGCCTGAGCGACATCAAGCCCTGGCAACTCGCCATCGTCCTCGATGCCGGCGACAACTCCGCCCGCATCGGCCTGCAGCCGCCGCTGGACCGTTTCGGCTCGATCTCCACCGAACGCCCGACCGGCACCGTCAATCTGGATGGCGTGAAATGGGCACGCAGCCGGGTCGGCAAGGTCAGCCAGATCCTGAAGGTCGGCGACATCATCTATGTCGAGCCCAAGACCGACGGCACCTTCCGCCTGCGCCAGATCCCCGAAATCTCCGGCGCCATGGTGGTGATGGATCCCTATACCGGCCGTGTGCTCGCCATGGTGGGGGGCTTTTCCTTCGACCAGAGCGAGTTCAACCGCGCCACCCAGGCGCAGCGCCAGCCCGGCTCCTCCTTCAAGCCCTTCGTCTATGCTACCGCCATCGACAATGGCTATACGCCGGCCTCCGTGGTCATGGACGCGCCGATCGAAATCAACCAGGGCAATGGCGAGACCTGGCGGCCGTCCAACTACTCCAACAAGTTCTACGGCCCGCAGACCTTGCGTTTCGGCATCGAATATTCGCGTAACGTCATGACGGTTCGGCTCGCCCAGGACGTCGGCATGCCGCTGATCGCCGAATATGCCCGCCGCTTCGGCGTCTATGACGACCTGCCGTCCTATCTGTCGGGCGCACTCGGCGCCGGCACCACCACCGTGATGCGCATGGTTGCCGGTTATGGCATGCTCGAGAATGGCGGCCGCCTGATCAAGCCGACCTTGATCGACCGCATCCAGGACCGCTGGGGCAAGACCATCTACAAGCATGACGAGCGGATCTGCCAGGGCTGCAATGCCGACGACTGGAGCAATCAGGACGAACCCAAGCTGCTCGATCCGCGCGAGCAGGTGCTCGATCCGATGACGGCCTATCAGGTCACCTCAATGCTGGAAGGCGTGATCCAGCACGGATCGGCCCAGACGCTGCGTTCGCTCAATCGCCCGATTGCCGGCAAGACTGGCACCACCAGCGACGAGAAGGATGCCTGGTTCATCGGTTATTCGCCCGACCTCGTCTGCGGCCTCTATGTCGGCTACGACACGCCGCGCCATATCGGCAACAAGGTCACGGGCGGCAGCCTGGCGGCGCCGATTTTCGGCACTTTCATGAAGACGGCCCTGGCCGACAAGGCACCCGTGCCCTTCCGCGTGCCGCCCGGCATCAAGCTGATCCGTATCGACCGCAAGACCGGCATGCGTTCGGATGGTGGCGGCGCCATCCTGGAAGCCTTCAAGCCCGGCACGGCACCGCCCGACAACTACACTGTCATCGGTTCTGGCAGCGGTGGCTCGGAGGGCGGCGGTGGCGGGCCCGTCTCGATGGGGACGGGTGATCTCTACTGATTGTCCTTTCCCTCGCCGAACAGCTTGCCTATATGAAGCCCGGCGAGGGTAAAGTGCGAATTCTCCGAATCGAACTTCTTCTCCAACTCTTTGTTTCGACGCATTTTCTGAAGCGAAAAGTCTGTCGACCTTTCTCGAAAATGCTTTTGCCAATCTCGAACGGGCGATTCTTTCATGCGCGCTGAAATCCTGTCCCTGGCGGACGAAATCAAGCAGTCTGCTGGACTGCTGAGGAGGCATCTTTGACTGGGATACTTCCTACGCCCGCCTGCAAGAACTGAACCACCTCTCCGAACAGCCTGACTTCTGGAACGACGCCGAGAAGGCCCAGAAGCTGATGCGCGAGCGTACCGATCTCGACGATCGGTTGTCGTCGCTCGTCCGCATCGAGAAGGACCTCGACGAAACGCTCGAGCTTGCCGAACTCGGTGAAGCCGATGGCGACGAGTCGATCGTCGACGAGGCCCAGACCGCATTGGAATCCTTGAAGAACGAGGTCGTCGAACGCCAGTTCGAGGCTCTGTTCTCCGGCGAGGCCGACAACAACGATACCTATATCGAAATCAATTCCGGCGCCGGCGGCACGGAGAGCCAGGATTGGGCCAATATGCTCCTGCGCATGTATACGCGCTGGGGTGAGCGGCATCGTTTCAAGGTGGAGTTGATGGATTTCACGGATGGTGAAACCGCCGGTATCAAGTCGGCCACCATCCTGGTGAAGGGAACCAAGGCCTATGGCTGGGCCAAGGTGGAATCGGGCGTGCATCGCCTCGTGCGCATCTCGCCCTACGATTCCAACGCCCGCCGGCATACGTCCTTCGCCAGTGTCTGGGTCTATCCGGTGATCGACGACTCGATCAACATCGAGATCAATGAATCCGACTGCCGCATCGATACCTACCGTGCTTCGGGCGCTGGCGGACAGCACGTCAACCGGACGGACTCGGCGGTGCGCATCACCCATATTCCCTCGGGTATCGTGGTGGCCTGCCAGCAGGACCGTTCTCAGCACAAGAACCGTGCGACGGCCTGGGCCATGCTGAAGGCCCGCCTTTACGAGGCGGAGCTGAAGAAGCGCGAAGAGGCCGCCATGGCCACCCATGCCGGCAAGACCGATATCGGTTGGGGGCATCAGATCCGCTCTTATGTCCTGCAGCCCTATCAGATGGTCAAGGATACCCGCACGGGCTACACCTCGGGTACGCCCGGCGATGTGCTGGACGGTGACCTCGACGACTTCATGAAGTCCGCCCTGGCCCAGCGCGTCTATGGTGGCGGGCCCGATGCGGTCGAGGATATCGACTAGTGACAAGCCGGGGTTCCACCCCGGCTTTTTTCTTTTGAATCGAGCAAGTTACCGATGAGTTCCCATCTGATCTATCAACGCTATTCCTTTGCCCATGGCCTGATCAAGGAGGCCGGTGCCCTGGCACTTGGCTATTTCAACGAGCTGGGCAGCTTGACGGTGAAGAGCAAGGGCTTGCAGGATGTGGTCAGCGAGGCCGATCTGCAGACTGAACTGCTCATCAAGAAGCGTATCGCCGAATCCTATGCCGAGGATGGCTTCTTTGGCGAAGAGACCGGGCCGAGCGGCGTCGGCGACAAGCGCGGGATCTGGGTCGTCGATCCTATCGATGGCACCCAGCCTTTCCTGAGCGGCCTGTCGTCGTGGTGCGTGTCGATCGCCTTCGTCTATGACGGCGAATTGCAGTTCGGCCTCGTATACGCGCCGAAGGACGATGAGCTCTTTGCCGGCGGGCTGGTCGCTCCCGCCACGCTCAACGGCCGGCCGATCGAGCCGCACAAGGGCGGGGCTCTCAGCGATGGCGTGGTCAGCGTCGGCTACAACAATCGTATCAAGCCCAGCGAAGTGCTGGCGGTGCTGGCGCGCCTTCTCGATGCCGGCGGCATGTATCAGCGCAACGGCTCGGGGGCGTTGTGCCTGTGCTATGTCGCTTGTGGCCGCCTGCTCGGCTATGTCGAATCCCATATCAATTCCTGGGATTGCCTTGGCGCGATTGCCATTATCCGCGCCGCCGGCGGCCGGACCAACGACTTCCTGGCCGAAGACGGCCTGGTGAAGGGCAATGCCATCATGGCCGGAGGGCCGGCCATCTATCCGGCTCTCCAGGAATTGCTCGGCTGAACCGAGATCCAGGCCGGCTGTCACCCCGGCCTGGAGACAATGTCACCCGAGCACCATGGCGGTGAAGGGATAGACATAGGCCTGCAGTGTCACGAACAGGCCGACCAGGCAGGCCAGGACGATCGAGTGTATGAACACGTAGCGCAGGATCGTGCCTTCATGACCGTACCAGTTGGTGGCGGTGGATGCGACGACGATCGACTGTGCGTCGATCATCTTGCCCATCACGCCGCCTGAGGAGTTGGCTGCCGCCATCAACACCGGTGACAGGCCCAATTGCTGCGAGGTGATCTTCTGCAGATTGCCGAACAGCACGTTGGAGGAGGTGTCGGAGCCCGTCAGCGCGACGCCGAGCCAGCCGAGCAGCGTTCCGAAGAAGGGATAGAACACGCCCGTCGCCGCGAAGGCGAGGCCAAGGGTGGCGTCGACGCCCGACAGGCGCGTCAGCGTGCCGATGGCGAGCATGGCCGAGATGGTGATCAGCGAGATCGAGCACACCTTGATGGTGCGGCCATATTCGGCGATCAGCTTGGCTGGCGAGAACCCCATCAGCAGGCCCGACACGATGGCGGCCAGAAGCATGCCCGTGCCGGTGAAGGAGAGATAGGTAAAGGCGAACACTGCGGTTTCGGGCGTGGGTTTGGCCACCACGGGCGCCACCTTGTTGATCTGGTTGTGCAGGTCCGGCACCTGATAGTTCCAGGAGAAGATGGCATTGGCCCAGGTCTTGAAGGCGCCGGTGCCCCAGACCAGCATGAAGATGCAGACCAGGATCCAGGGAAGCAGCGCCCCCCAGAGCTGGGCTTGCGTCAAGGGCTTGCGATCGGCATCCGTGCGAGGTCTTGCCAGATCCGCTGACGGATCGTTGGTGCGCAGGGCGGGCGAGAGCCAGAGCTCCTTGGGCTGCCAGACCTTCAGGAAGAGGATCAGGCAGGCCATCGAAATCAGCGAGGCACCGATGTCGACGATCCAGGGGTTGATGTAGTTGGAGATCAGGAATTGCGGCACGGCGAAGGAGATGCCCGTGACCAGGATGGCCGGCCACACCCCGATCATGCCCCGCCAGCCGGCGAAGGCGCCGATCACCCAGAAGGGCACGATCAGTGAAAACAGCGGCAATTGCCGGCCGACCATGGCTCCCAGCACATAGGGGTCGAGCCCGGTTACCGACGCCAAGCCCTGGATCGGCGTACCCAAGGCGCCATAGGCGACCGGCGCGGTGTTGGCGATCAGGGAGAGGCCGGAAGCCGCCAAGGGTGAGAAGCCAAGGCCGATGAGGATCGCGCCGGTGATGGCAACAGGCGTGCCGAAGCCGGAAGCCCCTTCGAAAAAGGCGCCGAAGGAGAAGGCGATCAGCAGCAATTGCAGGCGCCTGTCTTCGGTGACACCGCCGATGGCTCGCTGCAGCAATTCGAAGCGGCCGCTCTCGACCGTGATGCGGTAGAGATAGATCACGTTGAGAACGATCCAGCCGATCGGGAAGAAGCCGGTGACGACACCGAGCAGGGAGGCCCGGATCGACAGGCCCGCGGGCATGGTAAAGATGAATATCGTAATGAGATTGGCGACGATGAGAGCGATCACCGCCGCGATATGCGCCTTGACCTTGCCGCTGGCGATCAGAACTAACAAGGTTACCGCAGGGATGGCAGCTGCGATGGTGGACAGTACTTCGTTGTCGAGAGGGTTATAAATCTGGTTCCACATGTGATGGCTTCCCGATTACGACTTTTATCGTTGGGGTATGCCATGCGGAAGTTCTGCTGATTTGACCGTAAAATCAAGACAGGTATCAATATAGGCCCTGCAAGCATGTGCAAGGCCTTACGATGCGTCCGGTCTTGCCCTAGAGCAAAGCGCGTTCACACGCGAACGCTTGTTTGCTCCAACTCTTTGTTCCGACGCGTCTTTGCGATTCTCGATGATTCCGAGAAATCACAAAACGCTTTAGGACTTCACGCGCACATAGCTTCCCGGCGCGTCGCCGAGAGGCTTGCGGCGTCCGCCCGGCTTGCGCTTGTCGGCGGGAACCTCCTCGGGGGCCTGCTTCCTCAGCCAGGTCAACCAGTCCGGCCACCAGGAACCGGGGTGTTCGGTGGCTCCCTCCAACCAGTCCTCATAGCTGCCGGCGACGGCGCCGCCGAGCCAGTACTGGTATTTCTTGCGGGCAGGTGGGTTCACCACGCCGGCAATGTGACCGGAGCCGGACAGGACGTAGCGCACCGGCCCGCCAAAGGCCTGGGCACCGATGAAGACGGAATTGGGCGGGGCGATGTGGTCCTCGCGGGTCGCCAGCTCATAGATCGGGATCTTCACCTTCTTGAGATCGAGGGTCTCGTCGCCCACTACCATGCGCCCGCGCGTGAGATTGTTCTCCAGATAGCAATTGCGCAGATAGAAGGAGTGGTTCTTCTCGGGCATGCGGGTGGCATCCGCATTCCAATAGAGCAGGTCGAAAGGTGTGGGCTGCTTGCCCCGCATGTAATTGTTGACGAGATAGGGCCAGATCAATTCCTGGCTGCGCAGCATGTTGAAGGCGGCGGCCATCTTGGAACCGGGAAAATAGCCGTGCTCGGCCATGGTTTTCTCGATCCATTGAATGTGGTCCTCGTCGGCGAAGACCTTGAGATCGCCGGCCTTGTCGAAATCGACCTGGGTGGCGAACAAGGTGGCCGAGGTTATGCGGGTGTCGCCCTTGGCAGCCAGCCAGGCCAGCGTCACCGAGAGCAGGGTGCCGCCGACGCAATAGCCGATGGCGGAGACTTCCTTCTCGCCGGTGATCTTGCCGATTTCATCGAGGGCTGTGACCGGCCCTTCCTTCATATATTCCAGGAAGCCTTTGTTGCGCTGCTTCTCGTCCGGATTGACCCAGGAGATCACGAAGACGGTCAGGCCCTGGTCGACACACCATTTGATGAAGCTCTTTTCGGGCGTCAGGTCGAGCACGTAGAACTTGTTGATCCAGGGCGGGCAGATCAGGATGGGCCGCTTCAGCACGCTGGCCGTGGTCGGCGTATATTGCAGCAGCTCCATGGTGGCGTTGCGGAAAACCACCTTGCCCGGCGTGGTGGCAAGATTGACGCCCACCTCGAATTTCGAGGTATCGGACTGGCGTATCTTCAGATCGCCATCGCCGGCATCGATATCCTCTTTCAGCATTTCCAGGCCGCGCACCAGGTTTTCGCCGTTCTCGGCCAGCGTGTCGCGAATGAGCGAAGGATTGGTGGCGATGAAATTGCTCGGCGAGATCGCGGCCGAGACCTGCCGCACGTAGAAATCGGCCTTATGGCGCAGGCGTGGCTCCAGGCCGTCGGCCTCGTGTACAAGCTTCTCTGCCCAGCGGCTGGTAATCAGATAGGCCTGCTTGAGCAGGTCGAAATACTGGTTCTGGCTCCATTCGGGGTCGCGAAAGCGGGCATCCTTGGGGTCGGGCTCCGCGGCAGGCTTGGCTTCCTCGCCGGCCATGCGCTGCAGCGAGGAGGTCCATAGGGACATAAAACCACTGGCGAGGCTGGTCTGTGCCTGCAGGGCGCGTTGCGGGTCGGACAGCCAATATTGCGCCAGATGACCGATGGAATTGACCGCGTCGGCGACCTCCTCGGTGATGTCGCTCTTGACCCTGCCGTCCTCCCGCGGGCGCAGATAGGCCGCCAGAGCCTTGCCGCCTTCCTCCACCGCGCGCCCCATATTACGGGCAAGCGTCTCGATATCGACCGGTCCAAATGAGGTCAGCGACTCGGCCGAGGGAGGGGGATTGGAGTTTTTCTCGTTCTTCATCGCGCCCCATCTTGGCTCTTTACGGCCCTTCATTAGAACATGTTTTTCCTTCCTGTGAATGCTTCTTCGCATCGCTTTGTGAACCATGACGGTGATTTCATCGATTTTCCCTGTTTGCCGATCGGCCGGCGCTCTATAAGAGAGGGGAGAAATTGCGAGAACGTCATGCGGATCCATTCCTTCCTCGTCGTCGCCGCATTGGCCGGCATCGGGCTTGCCAGCTGCGCCGGCGGCTCCGGCCAGACCAGCAAGCGCCTCGGGCTGACCTCGGGGCCGTTGCCGACGCCGCAGCCCTTCGTGACGCAATCCCGCACGAGCCAGCCCAATGTCTATCCGCGGATCGGTGCTTTGCCGCCGCCGCGCAGCGACCAGATTCTGTCCATGAGCGAGCGCAAGGCGCTGGAGGCCAGCCTGCTGGCGACGCCGGGCCGACAGCCGAGCCCCGAGGAACTCAAGGCCCGAGCGCAGGCCAACCGCAAGGTCGCCCAGAAGCGCGTGCCGCCGTCCCAGCGCAAGCATGTCGGCTTTTTCCCGCCGCAATGATCGATATCGCATTGTCGTGGATCGATTTTTCACGACCGGCGCAGATTTTTGGCATTTCTTTTGCCATCATTCATCGAAATGATTTAGAGGTTCGCTCCCCGTAACTCTGAATGCGCTGTCGCGCGAAAGCACCGTCATGTCCGACTTTTACTCAACCCGCCGTTTGCCGCCCTATGTCTTCGAGCAGGTCAACCGGGTGAAGGCGGCAGCACGCGGGCAGGGCGCAGATATCATCGACCTGGGCATGGGCAACCCCGACCTGCCCACGCCGAAATTCATCACCGACAAGCTGATCGAGACGGCCCAGAAGCCGCGCACCAATCGCTATTCGGCATCCAAGGGCATTCCGGGCCTGCGCAAGGCCCAGGCCAATTATTATGCCCGCCGCTTCGGCGTGAAACTTAATCCCGACACCCAGGTTGTCGCCACGCTCGGCTCCAAGGAAGGCTTCGCCAACATGGCGACCGCCATCACCGCGCCCGGCGACGTGGTGCTATGTCCCAATCCATCCTACCCGATCCATGCCTTCGGCTTTCTGATGGCGGGGGGCGTCATCCGTTCCGTTCCGGCCGAGCCGAATGAGGATTTCTTCCGCTCGGCGGAACGGGCTGTGAAGCACTCGATCCCCAAGCCGATTGCGGTGATCGTCTCCTATCCCGCCAATCCGACGGCCTGCGTCGCCAGCCTCGATTTCTACCGGGACCTGATCGCCTTCGCCAAGGCGAACGACCTGTTCGTACTCTCCGACCTGGCCTATTCGGAAATCTATTTCGGCAGTGAGCCGACGCCGTCCGTGCTGCAGATCCCGGGCGCGATGGATGTTGCCGTCGAATTCACCACCCTGTCCAAGACCTTCTCGATGGCGGGCTGGCGCATGGGCTTTGCAGTCGGCAATGAGCGGCTCTGCGCGGCGCTCGCCCGCGTGAAGTCTTATCTCGATTACGGCGCCTATACCCCGATCCAGGTCGCTGCCGCTGCGGCGCTGAACGGGCCGGAAGACTGCATCGCCGAAATGCGCGAGACCTATCGCAAGCGCCGCGATGCCCTGGTGGAGAGTTTTGCCCGTGCCGGGTGGGACGTGCCGACCCCGCCGGCCTCGATGTTCGCCTGGGCGCCGATCCCGCCCAAGTTCAAGGAACTGGGCTCGGTGGAGTTCTCCAAGCTCCTGATCGAGAAGGCTTCGGTTGCGGTGGCGCCGGGCATCGGCTTCGGCGAGCATGGCGACGATTTCGTGCGCATCGCCTTCGTCGAGAACGAGCAGCGCATCCGCCAGGCGGCGCGCAACATCCGCAAGTTCATGGAAGGCGCAGACCAGACGCTGCACAATGTGCTGCCGCTCACGAAGTCTGCGTGATCCGGTGTGCCGGTCTTCAGACCGGCGTTCCTGTCGACGAGCGTGAGATTCCGTGCCGGTCCCGCTCCATCGTGATGGAGCTGGGAAGACCGGCACGCCGAATTTTTCGTGATGACTAAAAATGCATGGCTGACAGGCAGTAAAAAGACGACTGCCTGTCTTTCCCTTGTCGATTTCAAATGGTAAACGATCGCGCCAACCCAGCTCCGGCGGCACGGATTCCAGCCCCCCGAAGCAGGATCGATTCCGCTTTTACTGATTGAGAGTTGGCAATGACACGCATCGTTGATTCATCGCTTTTCCCTGAAGCGCTCACCTTTGACGATGTGCTGCTGACGCCCGGGCACTCCGAGGTGCTCCCGGCCCAGGCTGACATCCGTTCGCGCGTCACCCGTTCCATCTCCGTCAACCTGCCGCTGCTGGCTTCGGCGATGGATACCGTCACCGAGGCGAACATGGCGATTGCCATGGCGCAGAATGGCGGCATCGGCGTGATCCACCGCAACCTTACCCCCGAAGAGCAGGCCGAACAGGTTCGCCAGGTCAAGCGTTTCGAGAGCGGCATGGTGGTGAACCCGATCACCATTCCGCCGGAAGCCACGCTGGCCGATGCGCTCGCCTTGATGAAGCGCCACCGTATCTCCGGCATTCCGGTCGTCACCGGCGCCGCTCCCGGCGTGCCCGGCATCCTGGTCGGCATCCTCACCAATCGCGACGTCCGCTTCGCCGACAAGCTCGACCAGCCCGTGGCCGAACTGATGACCAAGGAGCGCCTGGTCACCGTGAAGTCCGGCGTGGAGCAGGAAGAGGCCAAGCGCCTGCTGCATCAATTTCGCATTGAGAAGCTGGTGGTGGTCGACGAGGCCTATCGCTGCGTCGGCCTGATGACCGTCAAGGACATCGAGAAGGCCACGCTCCATCCCAACGCCTGCAAGGACGAGCAGGGGCGCCTGCGCGTCGCCGCTGCCTCCACGGTCGGCGACGGCGGCCATGCCCGCTCCGAAATGCTGATCGATGCCGGCGTCGACATGATCGTGGTCGATACCGCCCACGGCCATTCGCAGAAGGTGCTGGACGCGGTGTCGCGCATCAAGCGCCAGTCCAATTCGGTGCAGGTGGTGGCCGGCAACGTCGCCACCGGCGAGGCGACGCGGGCCCTGATCGGCGCGGGCGCCGATTCCATCAAGGTCGGCATCGGCCCCGGTTCGATCTGCACCACCCGCATCGTGGCCGGTGTCGGCGTGCCGCAGCTCACCGCCATCATCGACTCGGCCAATGCGGCGCGCGAGCACGACGTGCCCGTCATCGCCGATGGCGGCATCAAGACTTCGGGCGATTTCGCCAAGGCGATCGCCGCCGGTGCGTCGGTCGCCATGGTCGGCTCCATGCTGGCCGGCACCGACGAGACCCCCGGCGAGGTCTATCTCTACCAGGGCCGTTCCTACAAATCCTATCGCGGCATGGGCTCGATCGGTGCCATGTCCGCCGGCTCGGCCGACCGCTATTTCCAGGCCGACATCAAGGATTCGATGAAGCTGGTGCCGGAGGGCATCGAAGGCCAGGTCGCCTATAAGGGGCCAGTCTCGGCGGTGCTGCACCAGCTCGCCGGCGGCCTGCGCGCCTCGATGGGCTATGTCGGCGCCGAGACGATCACGGATTTCCAGGAGCGCGCCAGGTTCGTGCGCATCTCCAATGCGGGCCTGCGCGAAAGCCATGTCCATGACGTGACCATCACTCGCGAGAGCCCGAACTATCCGGGACGGAATTAAGGAGCGCGGACATCCTGTCCGCCCTTACCCGTCCGCAAGCGTCGTGTTTCCAAGAGCGGACAGGATGTCCGCGCTCCAGGTGATCCTTGACCCCCTCCGCCCGCCTGTCCGCCGCCATCGAGATCCTGGCCGATATCGAAGCACGCCGCCGTCCTGCCGCCGATGCGCTCAAGGATTGGGGGCTCTCCCATCGTTTCGCCGGCTCCGGCGACCGGGCGGCGCTGGCCGGGCTGGTCTATGACACCTTGCGCCGCCGCGCCTCGGCACGCTGGCTGATGGACAGCGAGGCACCGCGTGCCTCGCTGATCGGCATGCTGGTCCTGCAGCGCGGCGAGACGATCGAAACGCTCGAAGCCCTGTTCACCGGCGAACGCTTCGCGCCCGAACCGTTGACGGAGGACGAGCGCAAGGCTCTGGCCGGGCGCAAGCTGGGGCAGGCGGCACCCGATATCCAGGCGGACGTTCCGAACTGGCTGTGGTCTTCCTTCGAGGCGGCCTTCGGAGAGGACGCCATTGCCGAGGGACGGGCTTTGGCCGAGCGTGCGCCGGTGGATCTGCGCGTCAACACGCTGAAGGCGACTCGGGACAAGCTCCTCGCCGAACTCGAGCCTCTCCATGCCAGCGCCACGCCGCTCTCGCGCTGGGGTGTGCGCGTGCCGCTTGGTCCTGACGGCCGCAGCCCGGCCATCCAGGCTGAGGAAAGCTTCCAGAAGGGCTGGTTCGAGATCCAGGACGAAGGTTCGCAACTGGCCGGCCTCGTCGCGGCGGCCAAGCCCGGCGAGCAGGTGCTGGATCTGTGCGCCGGCGGTGGCGGCAAGACGCTGGAATTCGCTGCCGCCATGGAGAACAAGGGAGAGATCTTCGCCACCGACAGCGACAAGCGCCGCCTGGCTCCGATCCATGATCGGCTTGCCAGGGCGGGGATCCGCAACGTCCAGGTCCGCACACCGCGAGGAGGCTTGGCAATCGACGACCTCGATGGCCGCATGGACCTGGTGCTGGTGGATGCGCCCTGCTCGGGCAGCGGCACCTGGCGCCGCAACCCCGATACCAAATGGCGCATGCGCCCCTCGAGCCTCGCCGATCGCCAGAAGGACCAGGCCGCCGTGCTCAAGGCGGGGGCGAGAGCGGTGAAACCCGGCGGTCGCCTGGTCTTCGTCACCTGCTCCGTGCTGCCGGAGGAGAACGATGCCTCGGTGAAGGCCTTCCTGGCCGACCATGCCGACTTCACTGCCGCGCCCCTGCCGGAACTCGCCAAGGGCGCCGGGCTTTCGGCTTTCGCGCGCTTCGGTTCGTCGGGCGGCACCGGCCTGCAACTTTCGCCCCATCGCTCCGGTACCGACGGCTTCTTCATCGCCCTGCTGCACCGGGGCTGATCAGCCTTGATGTTCCCTCGTATGAGGCGATGATACATCTTTACCGACCATATGATGTTCGGGAGCAATGATGAAACGGTCGGGGGGACTTGCCAGTTTTGCCGCGGTTTGCCTTGCGAACCTCTGTGTGATCGGCGCCGCATCGGCATCCGATGGAATGCAGTCGGCCTTCGATCTGCTGTTTCGCAGCGACCTCAAACTGCCGGAGGGTACGGTTCTGCTCACGGCGCGCGAGAAGGGCTGGCGCTACGAGTATCGGTTTGCCAAGGGCGGCAGCGCCGGTCAGGCGATCGCGATCTGCGTCGAGAGCGGGCCGATCATGCTGCCGGCAGGTGAGGATGTCGCACTGCGGGTCACTTCCGACGATGTCATTCACACGCTGAGCATTCCCGAACTCGGCGTGGCGATCGATGCGATACCGGGCCGCCTGAACGAAAGGGTCGTAAAGCCGGAAAAGGCCGGGCGCCTTGTTGCGCATGCGACAATCGAGAAGGGCAGCAAGACGACCCGCAGGACCGTCGATCTTACCGTTCTGGAGCCCGCGGCCTACAAATCCTGGGTAGAGAAAGCTTCGCAAACCGCGTCCTGTGCTTCAGAATGAAGGAGCGGACGATTTTCGTGGCCGGTTGATCGGTGCTGCGCAAAATCACAAGGTCGAACTCAAATTCATCTCTCGATTTGTGCGTATTTGCAAGAAAGCGACCCTTCCTCGGTTGCATCGAAAGCCCTGGTCGAATACCTCCCTGCTATGACACACAACGCCATCCTCATCATCGATTTCGGTTCGCAAGTCACCCAGCTGATCGCACGCCGCGTGCGCGAAGTCGGCGTCTATTGCGAGATCCATCCCTTCCAAAGCGCCGCCGAGGCTTTCGAAAAGCTGAAGCCGAAGGGCGTGATCTTCTCCGGCGGCCCGGCCTCGGTGACGACGGCGGGCAGCCCCCGGGCACCGCAAGCGGTGTTCGATGCCGGCGTGCCGATCCTGGCGATCTGCTACGGCCAGCAGACGCTGGCAACCCAGCTCGGCGGCAAGGTCGAGGGCGGCCACGCTGCCGAGTTCGGCCGCGCCGATGTCGAGATCCTCGAGGCGAGTCCGCTGTTCGAGGGCTTTTGGGAGCCGGGCAAGCGCTATCCGGTGTGGATGAGCCATGGCGACCGCGTCACCCAATTGCCTGCTGGTTTCAAGGTGGTCGGCACCTCCGAGAACGCCCCCTTCGCCATCGCGGTGAACGAGGAGAGGCGCTACTACACCACCATGTTCCATCCCGAGGTGGTGCACACGCCCGATGGCGGCAGGCTCCTGAAGAACTTCGTGCAGAAGATCGTCGGCATCGAGCCGGACTGGAGCATGGCGGCCTATCGGGCCGAGATGATCGAGAAGATCCGCAAGCAGGTGGGCAAGGGCAGGGTGCTTTGCGGCCTGTCGGGCGGGGTCGACTCCTCCGTGGCGGCCGTGCTGATCCATGAGGCTGTTGGAGACCAGCTCACTTGCGTCTTCGTCGACCACGGCCTGATGCGATCGGGGGAATCCGACCAGGTCGTCGGCCTCTTCCGCGAGCACTACAACATTCCCCTGGTGCATGTGGATGCGTCCGAACGCTTCCTCGGCGAGCTTGCCGGCGTCACCGATCCGGAAGTGAAGCGAAAGACCATCGGCCGCCTCTTCATCGAGGTGTTCGAGGAAGAGGCCCGCAAGATCGGGGGCGCCGAATTCCTGGCCCAAGGCACGCTCTATCCCGACGTGATCGAGAGCGTCTCCTTCTCCGGCGGCCCCTCGGTGACCATCAAGTCGCATCACAATGTCGGCGGCCTTCCCGAGCGCATGAACATGAAGCTGGTGGAACCGCTGCGCGAGCTCTTCAAGGACGAGGTCAGGGCACTCGGCCGCGAACTCGGCCTGACGGAAGCCTTCGTCGCCCGCCACCCCTTCCCAGGTCCGGGCCTCGCCATCCGCATTCCCGGCGAGATCACAAGGGAAAAGCTGGACACGCTGCGTGCGGCCGACGCCATCTATCTCGACGAGATCCGCAAGGCCGGCCTCTACGACAAGATCTGGCAGGCCTTCGCCGTGCTGCTGCCCGTGCGCACCGTGGGCGTGATGGGCGACGGGCGCACCTATGACAGCGTCTGCGGCCTGCGCGCCGTGACCTCGGTAGACGGCATGACCGCCGATTTCTTCCCCTTCGACATGAACTTCCTCGGTCGGGCCGCAACCCGCATCATCAACGAGGTGAAGGGTATCAACCGCGTGGTCTACGACGTGACGAGCAAGCCGCCCGGCACGATCGAGTGGGAGTGAGGGGACAGCGTAGCGGCGGATGGCAGAGGATATCTGGGTGAATCCTCGGCCATTGATGGCAGTCGATAGACGGCGCCCGGCAGATCTGTCGCTCCGTCGGGCGCCTTCCCGTTCTTCGAACAGCGTCCACACGCTATCGATCACTGCTCCTTCTTGAACAAATCCTGGAAGATGAGCTGGCCCCAGATGCGGCCGCGGGCGTGCACCAGCGCGCCACCCTCGTTGAGTTTTCCCAGCTTGACGGGTGCGAACCCCAGTTGTTTCGCCAACATCGCCACGGGAGCGATCGCGTCCTCGTCGTCGCTCGACAGAAAGACGGCCCGGTGGCCTCCTTCGACGATCGGGTCGGAAGCCAGGGTGGCGGCAATCAGGTGATTGAAGCCTTTCACGAACTTGGCGCCGGCGAATGCCTTCGCGACGAAGGCGGAGGACGGGAGACCGTCCAACTCTTCAGGCGGAAGCAACGCGTTCATCGCGTCGATGACCGTCTTGCCTTTCCAGCTCGGCAGGGCCTTCGCAACCTCGCGATGCTCCCCGAACGGGACCGCCAGGATGATCGTGCCGGCATCGAGTGCATCCGGCAGCGACATGGCGACGACCGTGGGCCCAATCGCCCGAGCCTGCGGCGCCAATGCCTCGGGCGGCCGGCGGCTCGCGACGGCCACCTTGATGTTCTTGCGGGCGAAGGCGTGGGCGAGGGCCTGGCCTACCGCACCAAATCCTATGATCGCATAGCTCATGATACTTGTCCGATCCTAATTGAAGTGTCGATGTCCCGCCGCGAACGCTTGCGCGACCAGACCGACTGTCAGCGTGGAAGTCGTTCCACCATGGACACGCTGGTTCCCGCCGATCAGCCATTCCCGCGATCAGGCGCGATTTCAGATGGCCGAGAAGCCGCCGTCGACAGACAACTCCACCCCATTCACGAAGCTGGAATCGTCAGAAGCAAGAAACAGCGCGGCTGCCGCGATTTCCTCGGGACGCCCCATCTTTCCCCGCGGGATCAGGGTTTCGAACATCCGCTTTGCTTCTTCGGTGAGAACTTGGTCTTGCATCGGCGTGGCGATCGGTCCCGGGCTCAGCACGTTCACCCGAATATTCCTGCCCTTCAACTCGTTGAGCCAGGTGCGTGCGAAGGAACGCAACGCCGCCTTGCTCGCCGCATACACGCCATAACCGGGAAAACCTTTCACCGAGGCGACCGACCCGGTCATGAAGATCGACCCGCCATCGTTGAACAGCGGCAACGCCTTCTGGACCGTAAACAGCGTACCACGCGTATTCAGACCAAAGGCCGCATCGAAATGCCGCTCGGTAATTTCGCCCAGCGGGACGGCTTCGCCTGTGCCAGCGCTTGCGTACAGGATATCGATGCTGCCCTTTTCCTGCCTGACCGTGTCGAACAGGCGGTCGAGGTCCTCGAGATTGGCCGCGTCGCCGCGCACGCCGGTTACGTTACGGCCAATCAGCCTGACCGCCTCGTCGAGCACCTCCTGCCTCCGGCCCGTGATGAAGACATACGCGCCTTCTTCGACGAAGCGCTTGGCGCTCGCCAACGCCATGCCGCTCGATCCACCCGTAATGACTGCAACTTTACCGTCCAGCTTTCCCATGACTTCTCCTTTTCGGGCTCCGTTTTTGGTCGTGAAGGGAGCACCCGAGAAACCTCAACATGGGTTTGCTGAAGCGGAGCGTTGAGTGCGGAAGCGCGCACATCGGTGGTGCGAAAACGATCCGGTTGGATAGCTGACACCAGCTGCGATGATCGGTATCTGCTGTTCGCAATTGGGTCGCGTCCGTCGATACAGGCTATGATGATCGCCCATATTGCGGTTTGATGTGTTCGGTACAGGCTTTGGAAGGCACACCTTGCGGTGCCGGATTGCACCATGATCGACTGGGATGACGTTCGCTATTTTCTTGTTGTCGCGCGGGGAGGCTCGGTGCGGTCCGCTGCCGCACGCCTCGAGGTAAATCACTCGACCGTGCTGCGACGCATCGCGCAACTTGAGGAACGCCTCGGGGCGCACCTGTTTGAAAAGCTGCCTTCCGGTTACCGCCTGACGGCTTCAGGCGAGGAGGTCCTCGAGTTTGCGAACCAGATGGAAGCGTCCTCGCACCAATTGGAGACGCGCGTCTTCGGTCGCGACCAGGGTGTGCGCGGGCTTTTGCGGGTGACGCTGGCGCCGACCCTCGCGTCACACCTGCTCATGCCGGACTTCGCAGATTTCGCCATGCTGCATCCGGACATCGAGATGGAAATCTTGTCGTCCGGCGAGCTGGCAAATCTGACCAATCGAGAGGCTGATGTCGCGATCCGCGTCGTCTACGACCGCAAAACCCTACCGCTCAATCTTCACGGCCTGAAGGGACCGGATATATTCGGCGGTATCTACATGTCCCGCGATCGACTAGCTGCGTGGCGTGGGGGCGTGCCTGATCCCATGCGGTGGATCGTCATCAGCATTCATGGCATCCCGGACTGGGCTCACGAGGGTGAGGTACGCACCGCCGGGGTTCCGTTCAGGGTCACAGATGCCGAGGCGCAGATCGTTGCCGTACGGCAGGGACTCGGCTTGACGACGCTGCCGTGCTTCGTCGGAGATGCCGACCCCTTGCTGGCGCGGGTGCCGGGTACCCACTTGCACATGTACGGAACGCTCTGGCTTCTTACACAGGGGGAGACACGCAAGACGAAGCGCGTGCGGCTCTTCACGGAGTTCGTGTCCCGCAGGCTTGCCGCATACGCGCCGCTTCTGGCGGGACTGTCTGTATCGCGCGGCAGTTCGCCGGCGACACTTGTGTAAGGCGTTCGACATCCCACCCGATTTCGGTGACGCTTTGCTATCGGCCCGTGTGCCAGCGGCGCGGCGATCACCACCGCCGATGTCGATCAAGCCAGGCAGGAGATCGTCCAATGCCCCTCGAACTCATCAACCCGGCCGATCTGCCGGTTCCTGAACTGTACACCCAGGTTGTGGTTGCCACGGGTTCCAGGATGGTATTCGTCTCAGGCCAACAGCCCGAGGACATGCACGGCAAACTCGTCGGGCATGGCGATTTTGCGGCGCAGGCGCGCCTGGCCTTCGCCAATCTGGGCCGGGCACTTCGTGCCGCGGGGGCACGGCCCGAGCACGTCTGCAAGATCACGATCTACGTCGTCGACTATAAACGCGACGAACACGTTCCAATCATCGAAGAAGCGCAGATTTCGTTGTTCGGAGATCACAAACCGGCGAATGTGGTGGTCGGGGTGGCGATCATGTCCCCAGGCTATCTCATAGAGGTCGACGCTATCGCGGTCATTGACGAGGTGGTCACGCGCTAAGCACCGTGGAGACTTCGCTGCTCGCGGACACCCGCCGCCGCCTGTCCTGCGAGTGGAGTGGAATGGACGGACCGTCTTGAGCCGATGTTCGTTCAGTTAGGCGGCTTCACGCGCGAACTTACCCGGCGAGCAACCGAGACGTTTGCGAAAAGCGGTGCTGAAGGCGCTGGCGGATTCATAGCCAATTTCATCGGCGATCCGATCCAGGGACTTTACACCACGCGTGAGCGCATCCTTTGCGATCGCCATGCGCCAACGCGTTAGATACTCGATTGGCGCACATCCCAAGACCTCTCCGAACCGCGCGGCGAAGCCTGATCGCGACATGCCGGCCATCTTTGCAAGATCGACGACCGTCCAGTTCTTGCGAACATCGGCGTGGATTGCTTGCAGCACTCGGGCGAGAGCTGGGTCCCGCATGCCGCTGAGGAGACCTGCAGGCATCGCCCGATTGCCGATGCTGCGCCAGCGAAGAGCCTCGACCAGCAGCGCTTCGAGCATGCGACGGACAATCAGCTCCTTGCCCGGGTAATCGGTCGCGCATTCCTCGGCGAGCAGATCAATGAGACGGCCGAGCCGTGTCGTTCGTCCCTCCGAAGCCGGAATGTGAATGAGGCCGGGCAACAGTGCCAGCAGGAGCGGTGCATTCACCCGCTCGAATGCGAAGGTGCCACCCAGGGCAACAAGGTCCGGCGCGCCTTCCGGTTCGCCATGCCGGATCGCTTCGTTTCGCGGTTCCACCGGGATGCAGTCGATATCCTGTTCGCTGGACAGGGAGAATGCGGGCGTTGTCGGAAGGAGCACGAAATCTCCCTGAGCAAGCCGGAACGGCTCTTCGCCGACGAATCTCAGCCAGGTCTGCCCCTCCAATATGATCGTGAAACCGGGCGCGTCATGGGCCCGATAGCTTACGCCCCAGCGGCCGCGCGCAGTGATCGGCTTGGAGATGGCGGCCGTCGGCCGGAGCAGGCTTATGATGTCGCTGAGTGGATCCATTTTGGACGGTTGGTAATTATTTATGGATAGTAAGTTATATATCGTCCAAATCGGCTTGTCTATCTTGCGGCATCAAACGCAAGGAGACAGGCACTATGGACAAGACGATCCTCATCACCGGCACCTCCTCGGGCTACGGCAAGGCCACGGCCGAGCATTTCCTGCAGAATGGCTGGCATGTCGTCGCTGCGATGAGACGCCCCGACCCGACCATTCTTGGCGCTCAATCCGACCGGCTGCGCGTATTGCCGCTGGATGTCACCGATGAACAAAGCATCGTTGCGCTGGTGGATGCTGCGGGCCCGATCGATGTGCTCGTGAACAATGCCGGCGTGGGCGGTGTGGGTGCGTTCGAAGCCATGCCGATGTCACTGATCCGCCAGCTCATCGAGACCAACACGATCGGTGTCATGGCCATGTGCCGGGCAGTCATTCCGCAAATGCGTGCACGCCGTGCAGGCATCATCGTCAACGTGACATCGAGCGTGACGCTCGGGGAGTTTCCGCTCGCTGCCGCCTACACCGCATCCAAGCAGGCAGTCGAAGGGTTCTCGGGCTCGCTCGCTCATGAACTCGGTCATTTCGGAGTGCAGGTCAAACTCGTCGAGCCCGGCTATGCGCCGACCACGCGGTTCGGGGCCAATGCCATCGTGCCGGTCGAGGATTTGCTCCCGCAGGACTATGCCGAGTTTGCGAAGCCAATTCTTGAGGCCTTCGCGAAGCCGGCCATGACCACGCGGGAGAGCGACGTTGCCCAGGCTGTGTGGGCCGCTGTCCACGACACCTCCGGCCAGCTCCGTTTCCCCGCCGGACCGGATGCCGTAGCTCTGGCGCAAGCACGCTGACCGAGTTTCGCTCCAGACTTTGGAGAGGAGCGCGACGAGCGCCTGCTCGACATGCCTGTATTGGGGGGCAACGCTCTGGGCCGTAGAAGGGGCAGGCCGCATCGCATTCCAGGATGCCGAGATGCCGTTTCCTGCAGATTTAGAAACATTAGCATTGACTAATTCATTAGTATTTGCTAATTGATAATCATGACAGAGACAGCTGCCATCGATGCCGTCATGCGCGCCCTCGCGGATCCGACAAGGCGAGCCGTGTTCCAGCGGATCGTCGGATGCGACGAGATTACCGTCGCCGAACTGACACAGGGGAGCGGCGTCACGCAGGGCGCGGTTTCCCAGCACCTCAAGGCGTTGAAACAGGCGGGGCTCGTCGCCGAACGTCCGGAAGGGCGGAAGGTCTATTACCGGGCCGAACCCGGCGGCCTCGAGCCGCTAGCCGATTGGATGAGCCATTACAGCCTGTTCTGGCGCCGGCGCTTCGCCAATCTCAGAACCCTCTTGAAGGAGATCGACCCGTGAATGATCAAGCCTTGAAGCCGGATACGCAGGAGATCGTGGTCGACGAGATCTTCCCGCATGCGCCGGAAACCATCTGGAAGGCGCTGACCTCGGGCGATCTCATCGCTCGCTGGATGATGGCGCCTGCCGATTTCGCCGCGGTGGAAGGACAGCGTTTCACCTTTCGCACCACGCCGGCCGGTGCCTGGGACGGCGTCATCCATTGCAGGGTACTGGACGTGAAGTCGAACGAGCGCCTCGCCTATGCCTGGCAGGGCGGGGACGAGAGCAATGCGGGCTATGGCTCGCGGCTCGATACGGTGGTGACCTGGACGCTGGAGGCGGCCGAGGGCGGGACGCGGGTTCGCCTCGTCCATTCCGGCTTCGTCATGCCCAGGAACGAGACGGCCTTCAGGAACATGGGTGAGGGCTGGAAGAAGGTCCTGCGGAACCTCGGCACCGTCGTGGCCGGCAGCAAGGACTGAGGCGAGGAGGACGAGATGAGCAAGGCCTATACCGGCGGATGCGCCTGCGGGGCGATCCGCTACGAGATCACTGCCGATCCGGTGTTCAGCAATGATTGCCAGTGCCGCGACTGCCAGCGCGAAAGCGGTACGGGCCATCAGTCCCACCTGACCTTCCCGCGGCAGAATGTGACCCTTGCGGGGGTGGGGCGGCCCTGGGAGATGGTGGCCGACAGCGGCGTCAGGAAGACCCGCTATTTCTGCCCAACCTGCGGATCGCCGGTCTATCTGACCTTCTCGTCCATGCCGCAATTCTTCGCCATCCGCGCCGCAAGCCTCGACGAGCCGAGCCGCTACAAGCCGCAGGCGGTCACCTATACCAGCGGCGGCTATGAGTGGGACCACCTCGATCCGGCCTTGCCGAAATTCGAGAAGATGCCGCCGAGGTGAGGGAATTGATCGGGCAGCGCTAGGGTAGCGGCCATCAGCCGCCTCGCAACCAGATACAATTCGGTTGACCATTGTTCTCTTTTTGTTCTAATTCGGATTATACCGGTCGAGAACGCGAGGTCATCATGCAGTTGGCATTTGAGTTCTATGGCGAGCTTCCGCGTGGGCCAGTGCGAGGGGAGAGATTGTTCTTCGCGGTGTTTCCCGCCGCGGAGGATGCGCGTCGGATCGAACGGTTCAGGCAGGATTTTCTCAAGGCGAACCATTTCCGCGGTAGCATGTTGCGGCAGGACCGCTTCCACGTCTCGCTCCACCATATCGGCGACTTCAAGCGGCTCAAGTCGCCGCGCACCTATGCGGCGGAACTAGCCGGCGATCTCGTCCAATTGCCTGCTTTCGAGATAACGCTCAATGCAATCAAGAGTTTTGGTGCGATCCCCAAACGGGGCAGGGCACCGAGTTATCCGCTCATCCTGTGCTGTGAAGGGGCAGCCCTGTTCGAGCTCCATGAAATACTGGGTGCGGCCATGACCAAGTCGGGGATGCGTGCCTTTCCGGATTTCACCCCACATCTGACCCTTTCCTACGGCGAGTGGCCAATATTGAAGCAGGAGATCAATCCGATCCATGTTCGGATCACAGGCTTTTGCCTGGTTCACAGCAGGTTGGGGAAGACGAAATATCGGATCATCAAGCGCTGGCCTCTCGTAGAGCCCAAGCTGCTGCTGCATTGACCTGTGCGTGAGGAAGCCCGATGCCGCCCGTTACCGTTGATCCCGCCAAGGTCCGTGAATTCGCGGATGCCGACAGCTTCCATGCCTGGCTTCGCGACCATCACGACAGCGAAAGCGAAGTCTGGATCAAGATCCACAAGGTGGGCTCGGGGCTCGCCTCGATCACGGCCAAGCAGGCGATCGACGTGGTGCTGTGCTGGGGCTGGATCGACGCGGTGCGCAAGGGGCTCGACGAGCGCAGCTTCCTGCAGCGCTATACGCCGCGCGGGCGCAAGAGCATCTGGAGCCGGATCAATGTCGACAATGTCGCCCGCCTGGTCGCCGAGGGGCGCATGACCGAACACGGGTTGAAGCAGGTGGAGGCCGCCAAGGCGGACGGCCGCTGGGACCGGGCCTATGAGAGCGGCAAGGATCTCAAAATTCCTGCCGATCTCCAGGCTGCGATCGAGACCGAGCCGGAAGCGCTGCAGATGCTGGCAACGCTCAGCGCTCAGAACCGTTTCGCATTGGCCTTCCGCATGCACAACACCAAGACCGAGGCCGGGCGGAAGAAGAAGATCGAGGCCTTCGTCGCCATGCTCAAGCGCGGCGAGACGATCTATCCGCAATCGAGGAAATGAGGCGGCAGCGCCCTGCGAATGAAGGACCGGGCCGGCAATGGGAGCGTGTCATTCCCGGTCGAGCGTAGCGAGGGGAAGGGAAGCTAGGGGCTAAAACCGCGCCCCGCCGCTCCTGGATTCCCTTTCCGCCGCCTGCGGCGGCGCCGGGAATGACGGGTCGAGCTTTATGCGATCTGGGATCAGATCGGCAGTGCCTCGACCACGACGCCGTTCTCGGCAACGACCATGCCACCCCGCAGCACGAGCTTGCGGGGCGGGCGGTTGATCACGGCTTCCTCGACACTCGGCGTGTCTATGACGACGAGATCGGCCGGCGCACCCGGTGCCAGGCCGTAGCCGGCGACCCGGAGTGCCTTGGCCGGCTCGACGGTGGCAAGGTCGAGTGCCAGGCGCAGATCCTCATTGGCGTAGAATTCCTGCCGGGAAGCGACGATGGCGGCACGATCGAGCATGTCGCCATTGCCGAAGGGAGACCAGCAGTCGCGGATGTTGTCGGAGGCCGCGAAGAGGATGACGCCATGGCTGCGCAGCGCCTTCACCGGCGGTACCGGCACGGCGGCCGGGCTCGATGTCATGATCGCCACGCCGGCGCGCGCCAGGGCCTCCGCGGTGCGGCCGAAGCTCTCCGGAGATTGATCGCCGAGGGAAAAGGCATGGCTCACCACCACACGCCCCTGCAGGCCGAGCGCCCCGGTGCGGCTGGCGATGTCGCGCAGCTCGGAGCCACCGGTTTCGCCGCCGTCATGCAGATGGATGTCGACCCCCTTGCCGTGTTTTTCGGCGAGGGCGAAGACGATGTCGAGCTGGCCTGGCACGTCATGGTCGAAACCAGCTGGATCGAGCCCGCCGATCAGGTCCGCACCGGCAGCGAGGGCGGCATCGAGGAGGTCGGCTGCGCCGGGTTCGCTTACGACGCCGCTCTGGGGAAAGGCGACGATCTCGATGTCGACCCAAGGCCTCCAACGTTCGCGAACGGCGAGCAGGGCCTCCAGATTGGCGAGCTTCACGTCATTATCGATATCGACATGGCTGCGCACGCGGGTGGTGCCGTTGGCGACGAGGCGACGCAGGAGATTGGTGGCGCGAGCCTCGACGGGCAGGGGGACTGCATGCCGGGCCACGCGTTCGGCGGCGATGCGCTCGCGCACGCTTTCCCCCGGCACATGCGGCACCAGCGGTGCACCCATGTGGGTCTTGTCGAGGTGGATATGGCCATCGATGAAGGCGGGAAGCAGCAGGGCACCGGCAAGATCGCGCCGATCCGGAGCGCTCGATTGGAAGCGGGGCTCCTCGATCGAAGCGATACGCCCGTCGACGATATGGACATCCGCCCGGCGTCCATCGGGCAGGGTGGCATTGGCAAGCAGCATCAGATGAGTCCGAGACGTTTGGCGGCAACGTAGTTGTAGAGCGGATCGCGATAAAGCTTGAATTCCTCGGAGGCCGAGAAGCTGAGGCTGAGATCGTGCTCGTCATCATGCCTGACGGCCTCGGCGAAAATCTCCGGCCAGTCCGGCACCTTCTGCCGACGCCATTCTTCCACCTGTTCGGCCGCCGGAATGTCGGGAAAGCCGATCTTGGGAATCAGCGAGGCGATGGCCTGCCAAAAGCGGCGCATCGGTATCGTCGGGTCGGGCGACCGCGGCGCCATCATGCGCAGCCAATGCGTGCCGGTAAGCGCATGCAGCAGGGAGAAGTCCTGGGTGGCCGCAAAGAGCGCCAGCGACAGGCGGGCGTACCGGTCCATGGTGTCGGGGCCGATGGCCAGCATGTCGTGCACGGGCGCGAATTCCGGCTTGGCTGCGACCGCGCGCATATTGTGCCAGAGCAGGTCGCATTCTGTGACGATATGGCGGAAGGAGGAAGGCCCATACATATAGGCCAGCACATCGAGCGGATCGTCGGTTGTGCCGGCTTCACCCCGGCCGGTGCCGAGGTCGAGATAGGTTGCGGCCCAATAGGCGAGAGCGATGGCGGTTTCCTCGTCATTGTCCGTCCAGGTCGCATAGGCCATGCGCATGAAGGCATGCATGGCGCTGGCGGCAAAGCCGTCGAACAGGACGGGCAGATAGAGCCGGGCTGCCGGCGTGGCCCCGAGCCGCATAACCTCCGACCGGAAGAAGGTGCGGTAATCGCCCTCCCGTTCGCGATCTCCCAGGGCGTCGCGCCAGTTTTCCCGGGAGATCACCTCCTTGGGGGCAGGCACCGGAACGAGGCCGTTCTGGACGCGGTAGATCTCGCAGAACTCTTCCAGCCGCCGGTCATCAGCCCCCATGCGCTGCATGGCAACCAGGATCATCGGCAGGTGGTTGGCGAGCATATAGGGAAACTCAGCGCTCCATTGCTGTGCCCAGCCTATGCAGCGCGTGAGCGCATCGTCCTTCCTGTCCGCTTCCTGTCGTGCCGACATCGACCCCTCCCCATCCGGTCCTGGTTTGCCGGCGCATGAGGGGGCTCTGCGTTCCCTCTTGGCCGCTGCCGGAAATCTATCCTGTCCGCGCAGGGCAGAAAAGGGTCATGCGCAACAAACCAAACAAAATTATGTAATAATTTGTTCGAACTTGCGAGGATATGGGGATTGTATTTTGTTAAGTTGCAAAAAAATGTTTGAGTGTGGTCGAATTTCTCACATTCTGATTGCGCGTAAAAAATGCAATGATAGCCTCCCGGTTGCGAGGGTGTAACGGAGGGGACCCACGATGAACATGACGGCAAAATGCCGCTCTCTCATGCTGGCGGGATTTCTGGTGTTTGCGGGAGGCGCGCAGGCCCAGGAACGTTTCGATGGCGTCACGCTGAGCCTGGCATCGCAGAACGACCAGTTCGCGGTGATCCTGGCTGCAATGGCGCCGGATTTCGAGAAGGCCACCGGCGCCAAGGTCAATGTCGAGATCCTGAGCTATCCCGAACTCTTGACCAAGATTACGGCCGATTATGTCGGTCACACCAAGGGCTATGATATTGCCACCACCGACATCGTCTGGTCGGGGCAGTTCGCCGAAGCCGGCTATACCGTCGACCTTACCGACTGGATCAAGCGCGATGCCGCCGAGATCAAGGTTGACGATATCTATCCCAGTCTGATGAAGGGCCTGGGCGGCTACAAGGGTAAGCAGGTCGCCTTTCCCTTCGCCGGTTATGCCAATGTGCTGGCCTATCGCAAGGACCTCTATGAAGCAGCGGGCCTGAAGCCGCCGGCGACGATGGAAGACTACATCGCCGATGCGATCAAGCTGACCGACCCGGCCAAGAAGACCTTCGGCTTCGTCGCCAATGGCCAGAAGGGCCCGGCCGTGGCGCAGGACTGGATGCAATATAACTTCCAGCTCGGCGGTTCGATCCTGGGGCCTGACGGCAAGCCCACGCTCAATTCGGCGGCCAATCTCCAGAGCGTCATGGATTACAAGAAGCTGTTCGACAAGGCGGCTCCTCCCGGCGCGGCCGATTATGATTGGGGTGCGCGCGAGGAAAGCTTCCGCCAGGGCATGGTCGCCAACATGCAGACCTGGTCGATCGGCGCCGCCGGCTACGACAATCCGGAAATCTCCAAGGTGGTCGGCAAGGTCGGCATCATGCTGACGCCGGCGCGTGCCGGCAAGCAACCGGAATACGGCATCGGCGGCTGGGGGCTCGGCATCAATGCCGACATCGACAAGCGCAAGCAGGAGGCGGCCTGGGCCTTCATCAAGTGGATCACCAGCCCGGCCGTGCACAAGGAATTCAATCTCCGCGGTGCCGGCAGCTATCTGCGCAAGAGCGAGATGACGGACAAGGACCTTCTGGCGAAGTTCCCGTTCCTGCCCGTGCTGGCCACCTCCTTCGAGCATGGCAATGTCGATTTCCGGCCGCGCATTCCGCAATATCCGGAATTGCAGGATCTGATCGGCTCGGCTGTCAATGGCGTGCTGGTCGGCAACGCCGATCCCAAGGCAGCCCTGGACGATGCCCAGGCCCAGGCCGAGAAACTGTTCTGAACCTGAAATCTCCCAATGAGTGCAGCGAGCATGCGCTCATTGGGAATTAACTTCCGCAGGGCCTGTCCAAGCAAGGTTGCATTGCCACCGAGGGCGGCGCGATCATGCTCGCGCCTGTCTTGTCGTCGACGATTCCGGAGAGCCTGGATTTGGAAAGCAGTTCAACGCGTCTCGTCGGAAGCAACGGCGCCACGAGGGCGATGCCCCGGCGCCTGTCCTATGCACGCAAGCGCCAGCTCTTCCTGTTCCTTCTGGCGGCTCCCGCCATACTCTATGTGCTGGCCATCGCCGTCTGGCCGATGGCACAGGGGATCTTTTATTCCTTCCAGGAATACAGTCTCGTTCGCCCGGCGGGCCGGCATTTCGTCGGGCTCGATAATTATATCGCCCTGTGGAGCGACAAGACCGCCCGCCAGGCGCTGATCAACACCTTCATCTTCACCATCGGTGCCGTTTCCCTCGAGTTCGTCTTCGGCCTCGGCATCGCCCTGCTGCTCTGGCGCGACGACCTGTTCAACCGCATCGCCCTCGGCCTGTTGCTGATCCCGGCAACGGTGACGCCGCTGGTCGTCGGGTTGGTCTTCAAGGCCATGCTCAACGCCGACTATGGCGTGCTCGGCTATTTCCTGGCCGAGGCCGGCATTTCGGGGCCGCGAGGCCTGCTCGCCGATCCGCTGCTCGCCTTGCCGACCTTGATCGCCGTCGACGTCTGGGAGTGGACGCCGCTGATGGCGCTGATCCTGCTGGCCGGGCTGAAGTCCCTGCCGACTGATATCCTCGAGGCGGCACAGGTCGACGGCGCCACCAGCGCGCAGCGCTTCGCCCTGATCATCCTGCCGCTCCTGCTGCCGGCGGCCTTCCTGGCCCTGGTTCTGAGGATGATGGATGCCTTCCGTGTCTTCGATATCATCTATGTCAGCACCAGCGGCGGGCCCGGCGATGCCACCACTACGCTGATGATCCATGGCGTCAAGCAGGGACTGGAATTCTTCAATATCGGCAGGGCCTCGGCCGTGAGCAATCTGATCACGGTCTGCATCGGCGTGATGGCGGCCTTCTTCATCTTCCTGGTCAGGCCTGCGAGGAACCGCAATGCGTGAGGCTGCTGCCGACAGGGGATTATGGGCAAGGCGTGCCGCGCTGATCGTCATCCTCGCCATCGCGCTCTTTCCGATCGTCTGGCTGTTCTCCACCGCCTACAAGCCGGCGAGGGATATCTTCACCACGCCGCCGCAGCTCTTCTTCGAGCCGACCTTCGCGAATTTCGAAAACGTCTTCCGGCTGTTCGACCTGTGGTCGCTGGTGAAATCGAGCCTGATCATCTCGATCGGCTCGACGCTGCTGTCGCTGCTCCTCGGCGTTCCCGCCGGCTACGCCCTGGCCCGATCCAAGAATCCGAAAGCCGTGTGGCTGGCCTATTTCTTCCTGGCCATCCGCACGGTGCCGCCGGTCGCGACGTTGATCCCCTTTTACCTGATGATGCGCGACATCGGCCTGCTCGGCACCTGGTGGGCGGTGATCCTGCTCAACACCGCCCTGAACAGCGCCTTCGTGGTGTGGATGATGTTCTCCTATTTCCGCGCCTCGCCGGTGTCGATCGAGGAGGCGGCCCTGACCGACGGCAGCAACGACTGGAGCACCTTCCTGTTCACGGCCCTGCCGACCGTGGTGCCCGGCATCATCGCCAGCGCCATCTTCTGCATCATGTTCTCCTGGAACGACTTCCTCTATTCGATGTTCCTGACCCGGGCCGACAGCAAGCCGATCTCGGTGGCGCTGCTCTCGGCCTATGGCACCAAGGACATTTCCTGGGGCACGCTCGGCGCGCTGGCGCATTTCTCCACTCTTCCCATCGTCTTGATGATGATCCTGCTCAATCGCTATTTCGTGCAGGGCCTGACCAAGTCGGCCCACTGAAGGTTCTGTCATGGCCGCAATCAGCTTTTCCCAGGTCAGCAAAGCCTATGCCGACGGGCATCTGGCGGTAAACAAACTGGATCTCGACATCTCAGACGGCGAGTTCCTGGTGCTGGTCGGTCCGTCGGGCTGCGGCAAGTCCACGGCCCTGCGCATGATCGCCGGATTGGAGACCATCACCGGCGGCACGCTCTCGATCGGTGCTGAGGTGGCCAACGACCTGTCGCCGCGCGAGCGCAACGTCGCGATGATCTTCCAGAGCTATGCGCTCTATCCGCATCTTTCCGTCGCCGACAATGTCGGCTTCGCCCTCAAGGTGCGCGGCGAGAGGCGCGAGGTGATCGAGGAGAAGGTGAAGGCCGCCGCCGCCATGCTCGAGCTGGACAAGCTGCTCACCCGCCGCCCCGGACAGTTGTCCGGCGGCCAGCGCCAGCGCGTCGCCATGGGACGAGCGATCGTGCGCGAGCCCGCTGCCTTCCTGATGGACGAACCCTTGTCCAACCTCGATGCCCGACTGCGGGGCCAGATGCGTGCCGAGATCGCCCGCCTGCAGCGGGCGAGCGGCGTGACCACGGTCTATGTGACGCATGACCAGGTCGAGGCGATGACCATGGGCGACCGGGTGGCCGTGATGAATGGCGGCGTGCTGCAGCAATTGGCGCCGCCCCGCGAGCTCTACGACCGGCCGGTCAATCTGTTCGTCGCCACCTTCATCGGGGCGCCGCCGATCAATTTGCTGTCCGGCCGGCTGTGCCGGAGCGGGCAGGGGATGGAAGTCGCCCTGCCGGGCCTCGTTTTGCCCTTGCCGGCTGCTTTCATGCAGGAAAGGCCCGGGCTTGCCGCTGCTGGCGATCGCGAGGTCGTGGTCGGCATTCGTCCCGAAAACCTGTTCGTCGCCGATGGTGCTGCCGAGGCGCTTTCCGCTCGCATCGCCTTTCAGGAGGACCTGGGGGCGAGCCTGCTCATCCATGTCGATCTCGTCGAGCCCGGAACGGGCGCAGAGCAGAAGCGCGCGGGGCTGGACGAACTGGACGAAAGCGCGCCGGCCGCAATCTCCACCCGCATGCGCATCAGCGCGCCTGTCAGTGCGAGGCGCAAGGCCGGCGATGCCGTGAAGGTTGGGATCCAGGCCGACAGCCTGCACTTCTTCGATCCGGCAAGCCAGCTGGCGATCCGCTGAAGGCATCGGGAGCCATCTTCGTACGGTGCTCGCGCTTGGCGGCTTTCCCAACCATGCCTATCTATGATTTAAGCTCGTCATTGCGAGCGTAGCGAAGCAATCCAGTTTTGGGTAGGCGGTTTCTGGATTGCTTCGCTACGCTCGCAATGACGGAAATATCGCCTGCCAGGTGGCAATACGTCATTCGGCTTCCGGCTTCATTGACAGGACCTCTTCTTTGTTCACAGGCATCATTCAGGGCGTCGCCGACATCGACGCCGTCAACGACCATGACGGCTTGCGCACTTTCACGCTGCGCTTTCCCGAGGGCTTCAGCGAAGGGCTCGCCATCGGCGCCAGCGTCTCGGTGGACGGTGTCTGCCTGACGGTAACCGAGTTGGTCTCGGCGCAGACGGCAACCTTCGATGTGATGCTGCAGAGCTTGAAGATCACCACTTTGGCCGACTATGTTGCCGGCGATCGCGTGAATGTCGAGCGGGCCGCCAAGGATGGCGCCGAAATCGGCGGGCATCCGATCTCGGGCCATGTCGATTTCTCCACCGCCATCGACTCCGTCGGCACCTCGGAAGGCAACAAGGTCATCCGCATCGCCATCCCGCCGGATTTCGCGCGCTACATCTTCGCCAAGGGCTATATCGCCATCAATGGGGCCAGCCTGACCGTGTCGGAGGTCGACAAGAAGGAAGGCTGGTTCGAAGTCTGGCTCATTCCCGAAACCCGCCGCATGACCGTGTTCGAGGACAAGCGCGCCGGCGACCGCCTCAATATCGAGATCGAGCGCGACACCCAGGTGGTTGTCGATACCGTGCGCGATGCCGTCCAGGAGAGCCTGGGGCGCCTGCAGCCTGTGCTGGAAGCCCTGCTCGCGGAAAAGGGCCTCAACCTCGAGGACTTCGTGCAGGTGCCGCGCCAGATCGGCAAGAGCTGAGGCTCGAAGGGATCTGCGATGTCAAATGTCGTGCCGTTCGGTAGAAGGAAACTGGACGGCGCGGGATCTGAAGGAAAGTCACAAAGACGATTCGAGGTCCAACTTTTCATCAAACATCCAAGTATCGATCCAGCGGAAATTACGGCAGCGATCGGGCTTGAACCAAAATTTCAGCATAGAGCCGGAGATCCTCGTACCTCCCCCAAGGGCGAGCGTCTGCGGAGCCTCTATCCGAACACGAGTTGGCGCTATAGCGAGCGACATCATGTCGAAAAGCAATGGTTTGCCAGTCGTGTCGATGACCTGATCGATCGCCTTCTTCCCCACAAAGCCCTTCTGCTTAGCCTTAGGGAAACCGGCGGCAAGACGTGGATCATCGTCGAGTTTCTTGGCGATGGTTATTTCGGCGACGAAATTCCGCTGCGGACATTGGCTAAATTGGTCGAGCTTGGCCTGGATTTCGGCATCGAGGTCTTCGCTGTTCCTCAAAACTGAAGCTTTCGCACCCGTCATCACCCCATACCCAGTACCACGGCGCCCCCGGTCATGCCGGCGCCGGCCGCGGAAAGCAGCAGCTTTTCGCCCGGCCTGAACGGTTCGGCCTGATGGGCGAGCGAAAGCGACAGCGCGATCGTGGCCGCTGAGGAATTGCCGTAGTTCTCGATGCTACGCACGGTTTTTGCTGCATCGAGCCCGAGTTCCGCCGAGACGGCGTCGAAGATGCGCGTATTGGCCTGATGCGGCACGAAACGATCGATGTCCACGGCCGCCAGCTCCGCGCGGGCCATGGCCCGTTCGGCGCAGCGGCTCATCATGCGCACGGCCTGCGAGAACACCGCCTTGCCGTCGCGCATGGTCATCAGGAAATCCTGGGCGGCGATTTCTGGTGCGAAGGGACGGTTGCTGCCGCCAGCCGGGATGGAAATCAGGTCGTATTGGCTGCCGTCGGAGGCAAGGTCGACACCGAGGAGGCCGGTCTCCTCGGCGCGGGAGGGGCCGAGCAGGAGGGCGCCCGCGGCATCGGCGAACACCACGGCGCTGGCGCGCTCATGAGGATTGATGCGGCGGCTGAGGATGTTGGCGGCAACCACCAGCACGGCCTTTTCCTGGGTGCGCACGAAGCCGTCCGCCAAAGTGAGGGCGTAGAGGAAGCCCGAGCAGGCGCCGGCGAGGTCGACGGCTCCCGCTTTCGGCAACCCCAGCCGGTGCGCCAGCAGAGGCGCCGAGGGCGGCAGCAAATGGTCGGGCGTCGACGTCGCAAGCAGGACGAGCCCCACCGCATCGGGCGCAATGCCGGCATCCGCCAGGGCTGCGGCACAGGCCTCGGCCGCTAGGCCGCTCAGCGTGTCCTCGGCGCCAGCCCAATGGCGATGGCGGATGCCCGTCCGCCGCTCGATCCAGCCGGCCTCGAGGCCGAGGCTCGCCTCGATCTCGGCATTGCCGACCCGACGTTCCGGGACGCGATGGCCGAAGCCGAGCACGCGGCTCGAACGGCAGCGGGTCATCGGCCGGCGCCGGCGACCAGGTCCACCGCCTCGTCGATGGTCGCATAGGCGCGGTCGAGATCATCCGGCGTGACGCAATAGGGCATCATCAGATAGATTACATTGCCGAGCGGGCGGATGAGCAGGCCGCGGGCCTTGAAGAAGGTGCGCAGCCGCGGCCCCGCATCGGAAAGATAACCGCCGGAGGGCACGGCGATTTCCATGACCGCGATGGTGCCGCATTGCCGGAGGTCGGCGAAACGCGGATCGCTGCGGAACCGGTCGAGGCGGCGGCCGTGTCCGGCCGCCAGGGTGGCGATACGTTCGGCAACCGGCTCGGCACGCCAGATGTCGAGATTGGCGCAGGCGGCCGCGCAGGCAATGGGATTGGCGGTATAGGAACTGGAGTGGAAGAAGGTGCGGCTGCGGTCATCCGACAGGTGCGCCTCGAAGATCTCCGCCGTGCACAGGGTTGCCGCAAGCGGCACGGCACCGCCGGTAAGCCCCTTGGATAGGCACATTATGTCGGGCGTGATGTCGGCCTGCTCGCAGGCGAACAAGGAGCCGGTGCGGCCCCAGCCCGTCATCACCTCGTCGGCGATCAGGAGGACGCCATGGGTCTCGGCGATCCGCTTCAGTTCGGTGAGAACCCAGGGGGCGTAGATGCGCATGCCCCCTGCACCCAGCACCAAAGGCTCGATCAACAGGGCCGCGATGTCGCCCTGCCGGCAGAGGTGTTCGAAGGTATCGAGCGTGCGCTGTTCCTGCCCGGCGGCGGGAAAGGGCAGGCTGTCGACCGAGAACAGCAAGGGGCCATAGGCCGCATTGAAGACACCGCGTTCACCGGCCGACATCGTGCCGATGGTGTCGCCATGATAGCTGTGCTCCATCACCGCGATGCGCGAGCGCGGCGTGCCTCGATTGTGGAAGAAGCCGAGCGCCATCTTCAAGGCGACCTCGACCGCGGTCGAGCCGCTGTCGGAATAGAAGACATGGGCGAGGCCTGCGGGCGCGAGCTCGATCAAGCCCCTGGCGAGCGTCTCGGCCGGCTCATGCGTATAGTCGGCAAAGATGATCTGGTCGAAGCGTTCGCTGGCCTCCCGGATCGCCTGCATGATGGCGGGATGTCGGTGGCCATGGGTAATCACCCACCAGGAGGAGATCGCATCGAGCACCGCCTGCCCGTCCTCCTCATAGAGGAAGGCACCTTCCGTGCGGGCGATCCGGCGCGTCACCGGATCGAGCTGATGCTGGGTGAAGGGATGCCAGACCGGCGAGGGCAGGGATTTCAGCATGAGGCAAGCCCCTTCTTGATAGTGGATAGGTCGATCCACTTCCGGAAGCCGGCATGCAGGCCATCGGCGGTGAGGGGATCGAGTTTTGGCAGCAGGCCCAGGCTCCGGACATCGCCGATCTCGGCGATGACGGACTGACTGTCAGGCTGCTCGTCGCCGATGAAGACGATGCCGAGGATGGGAATGCCCCGGCGGCGCATGGCCTCGAGCGACAGCAGCGTGTGGTTGATGGTGCCGAGCGCCGTGCGGGCACAGAGGATCGCCGGATAGCGCCAGCGCGCGAAGACGTCGGCGAACACGATCCGGCGCGTCAGCGGAACCAGCAGCCCACCGGCGCCCTCTATGACGAGGGGGTCGGCGACCGGCGGCGGATTGAGCATATCGGGATCGAGTTCCATGCCGTCGATGGCAGCCGAGAGATGCGGCGAAGCCGGCGTGGCGAGCCGGTAGGCTTCCGGCAGGATGCGGTCTCGTGGGAGCCTGCCCAGACGCTGCACCGTCTCGCTATCGGTCTCCTCGTCGAGGCCCGATTGCACCGGCTTCCAGTAGCTGGCATCGAGCGCATGGGCGAGAGCGGCTGAGAACACGGTCTTGCCGATGCCGGTGTCGGTGCCGGTGACGACGATGCGCGGATGAGCCTCATCAATCATGGCGCAGCTCCTGGGACCAGGGATGTCCTCGTTCGCTCTTGGAAACACTGCGCCTCGATAAGAGGAAGAGGCGGACGGGACGTCCGCGATCCCAGGATCTGCGCTTCATCGCCCATCCTCCGCCATCACCATCGCAAGCCGCTCGACCATCTGCGCTATAGCCTCCTCGTCGACATTGAGGGTGATGGCGATACGAAGACGCGCCGTGCCGGCCGGAACCGTCGGCGGCCGGATGGCGCGGATATCGAAGCCGTCCGCCTGCATCCGTTCGGCGACGGCGAGGCAGCGCTCATTGTCGCCGATGATGACAGGCAGGATCTGCGAGCCGCTGGTCGCGATGCCGAGCCGCTCGACCAGCAGGCGGTTGGCGAAAGCGATCAGGGCCAATTCGCGTTCACGCCGCTCCGGCTCATCCGCCAGTGCGTGGAGTGCCTCCCGCACCAGCACGGCCTGGAGTGGCGAGGGAGCGGTGGCATAGATGAAGGGCGCGGCGTGATTGACCAGGACATCGCAGAGCACGGCGCCGGCACCGATGAGCGCTCCCGATGAGCCGAGTGCCTTGCCGCAGGTATGCAGCACCACGACATTGTCGCGGCCTTCCAAGGCGGCGGCAAAGCCGCGTCCGCCCGGGCCGTGAACACCGGTGGCGTGGGCTTCGTCCACATAGAGGAAACCATCATGGGCATCGGCCAGCGCCATCAGCTCCGCCAGGGGTGCGATGTCGCCATCCATGGAATAGAGGCTCTCGACCACGATCCAGGGATGGCCGCTGCCGCCCGCCGCCCGCCAGGCACGGATGGCCTGTTCGAAGGCCGCGACGTCATTATGCGGCACGGCCACCGCCGCTGCGCGGCCAGCCGCGATACCGGCATGGGCGCTGGCATGGATGAGGGCGTCGTGGACGACGAGGTCGCCGCGCTGCGGCAAGGTGGAGAGCGCGGCGAGATTGGCGGTGTAGCCGCCGTTGAAATAGAGCATGCGCTCCGAACCGAAGAACGTGGCAGCCTCGACCTCCAGGGCTTCGTGCTCGGGATGGTTGCCGCGCAGGAGACGCGAGCCGCCGGCACCGGCGGGCACACAGCGATCGACCGCAGAGACGACGGCTTCGCGCAAGCGCGATGACGACGCCAGCCCCAGATAATCATTGGAGCTGAAATCGATGCCGCTTTGCGGCGCCAGGACGCGCCGCCGCCCCTTACGCTCGAACTGGCCGAGCCTTGCCGCATAGCGCGCCAGCCGGGGCCGCTCGCCCGGCAGTGCCATGCTCATGGCGCATCCTCCGGCGGCGCCGCCGTCAGGCCGAGGCGGCGCATCAGGCTGGTATCCTTGTCGTCGCCCGGATTGGCGGCGGTGAGCAGCGTGTCGCCGACGAAGATGGAATTGGCGCCAGCGAAGAAGCACAGGGCCTGCATCTCGTCGCTCATTGCCGTGCGGCCAGCCGTCAGGCGTACATGCGAGGCGGGCATCAGGATGCGGGCGAGGGCGATGATGCGGATGAACTCGATCGGATCGACAGGAGGGGCATCAGCCAGCCGGGTGCCCGGCACGGGGATCAGCATGTTGATCGGCACGCTCTCCGGCGCCTCGGGCAGGTTGGCCAAGGTCACCAGCATGTCGATGCGGTCATCGACCGCCTCGCCGAGGCCGAGAATGCCGCCCGAGCAGACCTTGATGCCGGCCTCGCGGACATTGGCCAGCGTATCCAGCCGCTCGGAGAAGCTGCGGGTGGTGATCACCTCGGGGTAGAAGCGCTCGGAGGTATCGATATTGTGGTTGTAGTAATCGAGGCCGGCCTCGGCGAGCGTCCCGGCCTGTTGGGGCGAGAGCATGCCGAGCGTCATGCAGGTTTCCATGCCGAGCGCCTTCACGCCTTCCACCATGGCGACGAGCATCGCCATGTCGCGCTGCTTAGGGCCGCGCCAGGCCGCGCCCATGCAATAGCGCGTGGCGCCGCCCGCCTTGGCCTGGCGCGCCTCCTCGATCACCCTCTGCACTTCCAGGAGTTTGGAGGCCTTCAGCCCGCTGTCGTGATGGGCGGACTGGCTGCAATAGCCGCAATCTTCCGGACAGCCGCCGGTCTTGATGCTGAGCAGCTTGCTGAGCTGGATGCGGTTGGGATCGAAATGCCGGCGGTGAACGGTCTGGGCGCGAAACAGCAGGTCGTTGAACGGCAGGTCATAGATCGCACGCGCATCGGCACGGTTCCAGGGCAGGGGGATAGCGCTGTCAGCGCCCGAACCGAGGATGCCGGCTGTGGTTTCACGGCTCTGAACTCTCGATACCTGATCGTGCATATCGTCTCCTCGCATGACCACTCACGGATCCCATGGGGGAGACGCGAGTCCGGGAAGGAGAGGCAGCCAAACATCGGGCGCCTCAAATTATAGATAAAATTTGAAATCTATCTATCTGGAATCATCATAAAGTTGCGAAGAGAGGATGCATCTGATTTTATCATAGATAATCTATGGAGCTGCCATGGCTGAAACCGTCGCCGAGCGCATCGCGCGCACCCTGGCCGAGCGTATCGTGCGCGGAGAACTGGGGCCTGGCACGCCGCTCCGGCAGGACAAGATCGCGGCGGAGTTCGAGGCGAGCCATGTGCCCGCCCGCGAGGCCTTCCAATTGCTGCGTGCCCAGGGGCTTGCCGTCAGCGAGTCCCGGCGCGGCATGCGGGTGGCACCGCTCGACCGCAAGGCGGCGCAGGAAATCGTCGAGATCCGCGCAAACCTTGAAGTGTTGGCCGTCAGCCAGGCTATTCCCTGGCTGAATGCGGTGAGCTTGGAGCGAATGGAGCAGGCGCTTCAGGCTGGCGACCGGGCTGACACTATCGAGGCATGGGAGCTCGCCAACCGGGCTTTCCACCGCGAGATCGTGGCGCCATGCCGCATGCCCCGGCTGCTGGCCATGCTGGACGGACTGCAGCTCGCCAATTCACGCATCATCTTCGCCGCAACACGCACCGCCGGTTGGCGGCCCGGCACGAGTCACGCCCACCGGCAGATCCTCGATGCCCTGAGGCAGCGCGACGCCGGCCGCGCGGCCACCCTGCTGCAGTCACATATCCGCGGGCTTGAGCAGGGACGGGGTGGCGGGCTGGCTTCCATGCCCTGATCGCCAGGCCATGACCCCTTCCGTGCGGGCTCGAACCTCGGGAGAAGCAAGGCAACTGGCAACGGCCTCGTAGCCGGGAAAACCGGGAAGGGCTGCGACCAGCGCGGGAGGGCTGTGATTGGCCGGACACAGGATGACGGCCTCGTCCCCGCCTACATTCGCCAGGTCCAGGATGGCACGGGATCGGGTCAACATGAAAAGAGGAGGGGCGCCTGGCGCGCGAGACCGAAGATGGCGAGCGACTGCTCTCTGGGAGGGTTCGTCCAACTCCTGTTCGATCATGTCGACGACGAGATAAGCGGAGCCACTGGCCTCGAGGCCGGCGACCAGGGCCTTGAGAGCATCGGATAGGCGGGCGCCGAAACCGACGAGCTGTTCCAGCCTGTGCTCGACGCGGGCGCGAAGAGCCGGATCGGCTGCCAGAACATCCCGCCATGCGGCGCCGTCAGACAGGCGTTCCAGGCCGAGAAACGCCGCATCCGGCAGGGTTTCGGCCAGTCGCAAGGCGAGCCGGGTCTTGCCGGAGCCGAGCGGGCCGATGATGTAGGTCAGTGGCTTGATGTCCTGCATCTCGAAGCGTTCGCCACCCCAGGGCCAGGGCAGGTCGAAGGCAATGGCTGGCGGCCGGGCCGCGAGCGGCCCTCGCATGAGGTCCCGAACCGTGCATGCCGGCGAGCGTGAAAGACCGCTTCGCAGGCTCCCGAGTGCTGCGAGCGTGGCGGCAAGGCCCTCGAGCTGCTCCTGCACGGCCGACTGATGGGCCGCGAGTGCGGCATCCAGTTCCCGGTAGTCGCCGTTCAGGAGCCGTGCAATCCCGGCAAGGGGGAAACCCAGTGTGCGAAGCTCGGCAATCTCGCGTGCCCTACGCATCTCGTCGGGGCCATAGACCCGCCAGCCCGCCGCGGTACGGGGTGGCGCGAGCAGGCCCTTGTGCTCGTAGAGCCGCAGGGCCTTGGCCGAGATGCCCAGCCGCCGGGCGGCTTCGGATGGATTGAGGAAGCGCACTGATGCCGGCATGAATCACCCCTGGCTGGCTGACCATCCTCTTATCGAGGCGGCCCCAGGGGCAAGGTCAAGCCTGCCGGCTTTCCATCATGCCGCGCCGTCTTCCTCGACCTTCAGGATGACGGCGTCCTTGGCCTCGACGGCACGTCCGTCGCTGGTACGAATCTCGAGTTGGATGGCCTGTCCGGTCTCGCGTTCCACCAGGCGCGAATGCGGCTCGCCGGGCGCGAACAGATGCGCCTCGCCGAATTTGCGCAAGGCGACCATCACCGGGAAGAGATCCCGCCCCATTTCGGTGAGGTGATATTCCTGGTGCGCGCCGCCATCCGCTGCCGGCACGGATTTGAGAATTCCCCGAGCGACCAAGGTCTTCAGGCGCTCGGACAGGATATTCTTGGCGATGCCGAGGCTCTTCTGAAACTCGCCGAAACGCGTCAGCCCATCGAAGGCGTCGCGCACGATCAGCAGCGACCACCAGTCGCCGATCACGTCGAGCGAGCGCGCGCTCGGACAATAGTCCCCGGTAAGGCTCTTGCGCTTGACCATCGTCCTGGTTGTTTCCGAATGTCTTTTCAATTTCGGTTGCATCATAAAACTTCATCGTCTATGAGGCAAATGGTTTCATTATTAAACCTATTTGAGATGGAGTTTGCCATGCCCTCGGACGTGGAATTGGGATCCTCCCGGGCCGCGGCATTGAATGACGGTGCGCCACAGCCCTCCATGCTGCTGTCCCGTTCTCTCATTCTGCTTTTTGCGGTGGCGAGCGGCCTTGCCGTCGCCAATGCCTATTTTGCCCACCCCTTGCTCGACGTCATGGCGGACGATCTTGGCCTGTCACGTGCCACCGCCGGCCTGATCGTCGGCGCGACCCAGCTCGGCTATGGCTTAGGCCTCATCCTGCTGGTGCCGATCGGGGATTTGGTCGACCGGCGCAAGTTGGTCATCGGACAGTCTTTGCTCAGCGTGCTCGCTCTCGTCTCGATCGCCTTTGCCTCGAGTGCTGCCATGCTGCTCGCCTCGATGGTCGTGATGGGCCTGCTGGCCGTGGTCACCCAGGCTTTCGTCGCCTATGCCGCCAGCCTGGCACGGCCATCGGCACGCGGCGAGGTGGTCGGTATCGTCACCAGCGGCATCGTGCTCGGCATTCTGCTGGCCCGAACCGTAGCCGGCGTGCTCACCGATCTCTCCGGCTGGCGCACCGTCTATGTCATCTCCGCGGTGGCCACGCTCGTCATCGTCCTGGCCTTGTGGAAGATGCTGCCGGCGCAACAGCGACCAGCGCAGCGCCTGGCCTACCCCAAGCTGATCGCCTCTCTCTTCACCTTGTTCGTGCAGGAACCGGTGCTGCGGATCCGCGCGGTCATCGCCATGCTGATCTTCGCCGATATCACCACGCTGCTGGCGCCCCTGGTGATGCCCCTGAGCGCGCCGCCCTTTTCCTTCTCGCACAGCGTGATCGGCCTGTTCGGCCTGGCCGGCGCGGCCGGGGCCCTCGGGGCCTCCAGGGCGGGACGCTGGACCGATCGCGGCTACGGGCAGCGCGTGACCGGCATCGCACTCGGCCTGATGCTGCTTGCCTGGCTGCCGATCGGGCTGTTGCCCTATTCCATCCTGTGGCTGGTCCTCGGCGTTCTCGTCATCGATTTCGGCCTCCAGGCCGTGCATGTCACCAATCAGGGCATGATCTACCGCGTCAGGCCCGAGGCGCAGAGCCGGCTGACCGCCGGCTATATGGTGTTCTATTCGATCGGCAGTGCCGTCGGCTCGTCGTCCTCGACGGTGGTCTATGCCTATGCCGGCTGGACCGGCGTCAGCCTGCTCGGTGCGGCCATCGCGGCGGCCACCCTGGTGTTCTGGGCGGCAACCCTGGGGGCAACGCCCAAGGAGGCGACGCAGGCGATCGATGCCGCCGAGTAATGGTGTGCGATCGAGGGCTCAGGTCGAATGGCGCCGCTTCAGCTTGCCGAGCAGCGACGTCATTTCCCGCAGGGCCTGCAGCTCGCCGCTGTCCTGGGCAACAGCGCAGCCCTTGCCCCAGACGGCGATCGCCTCCGGCGCATTGCCTGCCTTGGCATGGGCGGCACCAAGCTGCTTGTAGGCGGCGGCATAATCGGGTTTCAGGGCGACGGCTTGCGTGAGGTGCAGGATCGCTCCGGCCGGGTCGCCTTGTTCCAGCCGGGCTCGGCCGAGCGTGAAGCGTGCAAGGGCATTGTCGCGGCCGGAGGCAATCTGCTGTTCGAGGCGGGCGATCAATCCGCCGGAGTCGGCCATGGCTGGGGTTCCTGGATCGAGAGTGTCGACCATCCCGAAAGCGGGGCCGGCCGGTGGTATTGCCGCCGGTGCCAGAGCAGCGGGGCCGTCGTCTTCGCGAGTTCGGTTCCGACGATCGCGCCGGCGATGACGAGATGCGTGGGAACCGACATGCTGCCGATCAATTCGCAATCGAGGGACGCGGCGGCCGAGGACAGGCGTGGGGTGCCGGATTCCCAATTTTGCCAGTCGCCGACGCTGAAGCGATCGATGCCGCCGAGTTTGCCGGCGAAAGCATCGGCGATGGTCTCCTGCTCGCTCGCCAGCATCGCCACGGAAAAACGGCCCGAGGCAAGAATGAGCTCGGCCAGGCGGCATGTCCGGTCGATCGAAACCAGAAGAGATGGCGGTTCGGCCGAAAGGGAAAGCACGGCCGTTGCCGTGCGCCCCTGGCGTTCGCCCTGCCAATGGCCGGCGACGACGCACACTGTCGCCGCAAGGTTCGACATCGTCTCGGCGAATTCCGACCGGTCGATGGGAGGCCGGCGCGGCGACGTCCATGCCATCGGCGTGACGGAGGCGGAACGGTCGATCTCGCGCATGCTACCTTCTCCCGCTCCGCCGGACAGGCCGCAACCAGCCGTCAAAGCGCCGCCAGATTGGCTTCCGCGAACTCGTAATTGGCCAGCTTGTCGAGGAAGTTCGTGACATAGTCGGGGCGCCGGTTGCGGAAGTCGACATAATAGCTGTGCTCCCAGACGTCGAGGCCGAGCAGGGGCGAACCCTCGCCGGTGGCCAGCGGATTGGAGCCGTTCGGCGTCTTGGTCACCTTGAGCTTGCCGTCCTTGCCTGCGATGAGCCAGGCCCAGCCCGAGCCGAACTGCGTGGTCGCCGCCGTCTTGAAGGCTTCCTTGAAAGCCTCGGTGCCGCCGAGATCGGTATCGATCCTGGCCTGCAGCTTGCCGGGAATACCGCCACCATTCGGGCTGAGCGCCTGCCAGAAGTGAATGTGGTTCCAATGCTGGCCGGCATTGTTGAATACCGGTGCCACCTCGGGCCGATCCTTGACCAGGGCGATGATCTCTTCGAGCGTCTTGCCCGCGAGTGCAGGATCCTTTTCCACGAAACCGTTGAGGGCCGTGACATAGGCCTGATGATGCTTGCCGTGATGGAGCTCCAGCGTCTCCTGGCTCATGCCGCGTGCGGCGAGGGCGTTGATGGCATAGGGCAGGGTGGGGAGCGTGAAGGCCATGGTCTTTCTCCATCATCGAAGGACCGCGCTCGCCATCTATGGCCGCGCAATCCATTTTCAAAGTCTTTCCTTTGAAAAACGAATTGGCTCATATGTCAAGCCGGTGGTTGGAAAATCACCGGGCTTCGCCTCGGCATGGCTTCGGAGGCCTGACGTGCAGCCTACTCGCCCGCGTCACGCAGGACTGTCCGGCAGCAGGCGCATTATGTCCTCGAATATCTCCTGCCATTCGGCTTCGGTCATCTGCACGAATTGAAAGCTGTGCAGGAAGAAAATGCCTTCGGAGGCGAGAAAGGCGAGGCGCGCCTTGCGTCCTTCGGGAGAAGAGGGATCGATCGCCGCCAGATAACGGCGGTACCAGGCGCGGGTATCGGCCAGCTGGTCCGGACTCTGGATCAGGGCAGCCAGCATGGCAGCCGAACGGGACGCATCCTTTTCGTCAATATGGCGATTGGCCTCGACATAGGCCCGCACCATGGCGAAAGGACCCGGCTGTTTGGCAGCGAGCCTGGCAACTTCGGCGTCGAAACCTTCGGCCCAGCGCTCCAGCATGGCCTTGAGCAGGCCGTCCTTGGTGCCGAAGCAATATTGCACCCCGCCCTTGGTGATGCCCGCCTCCTTGGCAACCGCATCGATGGTCAGGCCGGCGGGGCCGATGCGCGCCACCACGGCTTCCGCCGCATCGAGAACCTTGTTGCGATCGATGCTGCGGGGACGGCCGAGGCCACTTCTTTCTTTTGTTTCCATACGTATGTATTTATATTGACCGAGTGAGGTGGGCAAGCGGTCCGCTTTGCGCGGACAAGTTTCATTCAACGCTGAACTCGATCATGGCATATCACAATCGCTGGCTGGTTCTCGCAATCGTTTCGAGTGCCCTGTTCCTCATCGTCGTCGACCTGACCGTGCTTTACACGGCGCTGCCGCGCCTGACCCATGACCTGGCCGCGACCGCCTCCGAAAAGCTCTGGATCCTCAATGCCTATCCGCTCGTCGTCGCCGGCCTGCTGCCCGGCTGCGGCACGCTGGGTGATCGCGTCGGTTCCAAGCGGCTGTTCATGGCCGGCCTGATCGCCTTCGGCGCGGCCTCGCTGCTCGCAGCCTTCGCACCCAGTTCGATGGTGCTGATCGCTGCTCGTGCCTTGCTGGCCGTCGGCGCGGCCATGATGATGCCGGCGACCCTCGCCATCATTCGCGTCACCTTCACCAGTGAGAAGGAAAGGGCCTTCGCGATCGGCGTCTGGGCGGCGGTGGCCTCGAGCGGCGCGGCTTTCGGACCCGTGCTCGGCGGCCTGCTGCTCGAGTTCTTCTGGTGGGGTTCGGTCTTCCTGATCAACGTTCCCGTGGTGATCGGAGCCTGGCTGGCGGCTTGGCTGGTGCTGGAAAACCGTCCGGGCCGTGCCACCCATCCTTGGGACCTCGTCGGCTCGCTCCAGATCATGGTCGGGCTGATCGCTACCGCCTATGCCATCAAGGAACTGGGCAAGCGTTCGACGAGCTGGGAGGCCGCGCTTGCGGCGGGGCTCATTGGCGCCCTGGCATTCTTCCTTTTCAGGCGGCGGCAGCGCCGGAGCGAGATGCCGCTGATCGATTTCGGCCTGTTCCGCAATCCCGAATTTGCCGCCGGCGTCATCGTCGCCACCGTCTCCTCGGCGGCCTTGATCGGCGTGGAACTGGTGTTCAGCCAGCATCTGCAGCTGGTGCGCAACCTGTCGCCGCTGCAGGCAGGCCTGCTCCTGCTTCCCATTCCCCTGGCATCGATCGTGGCGGGGCCGCTCGCGGGTCTTGCTCTGCCGCGGCTCGGGGCCCGCCACGTGCTCTGGATGTCGCTGGCGCTGGCCGGTGGTGGCCTTGCTGTCTTCCTGCTGACGCATGACGGAACGGCGGCCCTCTGGCTGACGGCTCTGAGCGCCATGGGGTTCGGCGTCGGGGCGTCGATGTCGGCCGCGTCCAGTGCGATCATGGTCAATGCGCCGGAGGAGCGTGCCGGCATGGCCGCTTCGATCGAGGAGGTCTCCTACGAACTCGGCGGTGCACTTGGGGTTGCCGTGATGGGCACCATCATGTCGGCGATCTACACGGCAATGCTGGTGCTGCCGTCCGACCTGCCGGTTGCCGGTACCGTGCGCGACAGTCTGGACGAGGCCCTGCTTGCGGCCGAAGGCTTGCCCTCGCCCTTGGGCGACATGCTGGCCCGGCTGGCACGCTCGGCCTTCGAGCAGGCCTTTCTCGGCGTGATCGCCGTCTGTTCGCTGCTCTTCCTGCTGACGGCCCTCGTCGTCGGCCTGATGGGCCGCCGTCAGGATCGGCTGGGTGACCGTCAACCGATCGGTTGACGGTCGGGCTTGTTCGCCGGCTTTGCGGCGACGACCTTCTGCTCCCTCAGCTCAAACCACATGGCATTGAGAATGGCGAAGGAGCAGGCGAGGCCGAGCCCGAGGATCCAGGAAAAATACCACATGAGCCGATCTCCTCAGTAGGCGTTGGGGTTGCGGCCGATCGAGTCGGCGGTGACGGGGCCGCGCATCACGCGGAAGACCCAGGTGGTGTAGGCCAGGATCAGCGGCAGGAAGACCGCCGTCGCCAGCAGCATGACGAAGAGCGTCATGTGGCTGGAGGAGGCGTCCCACACAGTGAGGCTGACCCTGGGATCGAGCGAACTCGGCAGCAGGAAGGGAAACAGCGCCAGGCCGGCGGTGGCGATGATGCCGATGATGGCGAGGCTGCTGCCGGCGATCGCAAGCTTGCCCATGCGGGCCGACAGGCCGGCAAAAGCCACCAGCGGCCCGAGCAGGCCGAGGGTCGGTGCCGTCCACATCCAGCCATGGCTGTGGAAGTTGGCGAGCCAGCGGCCCGTTTCGAGCGCGACCGTCTTGCCCAGCGGATTGGAGGGCCCGAACGGATCCTGCTGGCTGGTGACGACATAGCCCTCGATGCCATAGGCGATCCACACGCCACCAAGCCCGAACAGCACCAGGGTCGCCAGGGCGGCAAGGCGGCCATAGGAGCGCGCGCGCTCCGTCATCGGCCCCTGGGTGCGGGCCGAAATCACGGTTGCACCATGGGTGACCAGCATGGCGAGGCTGACCAGCCCGGCAAGCAGCGCAAAGGGCCGCAGCAGGCCGAAGAAGTTGCCGCTATAGGACGGACGCAGCGTGGCATCGAGGCCGAACGGCACGCCCAGCAAGACATTGCCGACGGCGACGCCGAAGATCAGGGCAGGCACGAAGCCGCCGAGGAACAGGGCGCAATCCCACAAAGTGCGCCAGCGCGAATCCTGGAGCTTGCCGCGGAACTTGAAGCCGACGGGACGCAGGATCAAGGCCAGCAAGATGGCGATCATCGCCAGATAGAAGCCGGAAAAGGACGTCGCATAGAGCGCCGGCCAGGCGGCGAAGATCGCGCCGCCGCCGAGGATCAGCCAGACCTGGTTGCCTTCCCAGGTCGGCCCCATCAGGTTGATCAGGATGCGGCGTTCCTCGTCGGTATGGGCGGCAAAGGGCAGCAGGGCTCCGATGCCGAGATCATAGCCATCCATGATGGCAAAGCCGATCAGGAGCACGCCGAGCAAGGCCCACCAGATCAGGCGCAGGGTTTCATAGTCGAGGGGGATCGTGTTCATGGGTACGTATCCTGATCTGGCTCAGCGCGGCGTGCGGGCGAGGGCGGGCTCGGGCAGGGGGCCTGCACCCGCCGGTGCGTCGTCCAGTACGCTATGCTCGGACGGCCCCTTGCGGATGGTCTTCACCATCAGGAAGACCATGACGATGAGCAGGCTGGTATAGAGCGCCAGGAAGAAGCCGAGGCTGATGACGAGATCGGTGAGGGTGAGGCCGGAAGCGGCATAGAAGGTCGGCAGCACGCCCTCGATCGCCCAGGGCTGACGGCCATATTCGGCGACCAGCCAGCCTGCCTCGATCGCCACCCATGGCAAGGGCAGGCTCCACAGGGCCACGCGCAGGAAGGCCCGGTTTTCGCCGAGACGGTGGCGGCAGCTCATCAGGAAGGCGAGGCCGAAGAAGGCGATGAAATAGAAGCCCAGGCCCACCATGACGCGGAAGCTCCAGAACAGCGGCGCCACGCCGGGCACCGTATCCAGGGCTGCGCGCTGGATCTCCTCGGGCGTCCCGTTCTGGATGTCGGGGCGGTAGCGCTTGAGCAGCAGGGCATAGCCGAGATCCGGCCATTGCCTGGCGAAGGCCTCACGGGCGGCCTTGTCGTTCGGGTCCTTGCGGATGGCGTCGAGACTGGCCGAGGCCTGGATGCCGTTGCGGATTCGAACCTCCGCATGCTCGACCAGCGTCCGGATACCCGGCAATTCCTTGTTCAGGCTGCGGGTGGTGATCAGGCCCAGCACCCAGGGAACCTTGACCTCGTAGCGGTTGCCGTCCTTGTCGGGCAGGGCAAAGAGTGTGAGGCCGGCCGGTGCAGGCTCGGTCTCCCACATCGCCTCGATGGCGGCGATCTTCATCTTCTGGTGCTCGGTGGCGACATAGCCGCTTTCATCGCCCAGCACGACGACAGACAGGGCCGAGGCGAGGCCGAAGCTCGCCGCCACCACCATGGAACGGCGGGCAAGCTCGCGATGGCGTCCGCGCAGCAGGAAGAAGGCGCTGATCGCCATCACGAACATCGATCCGGCGACATAGCCGGCGCTGACCGTGTGCACGAACTTGGCCTGGGCGACCGGATTGAAGATGACCGCAACAAAGTCGGTGATCTCCATGCGCATCGTATCGGGATTGAAGACCGAGCCGACCGGGTTCTGCATCCAGCCATTGGCGATCAGGATCCACAGCGCCGAGAAATTGGCGCCCAGCGCGACCAGCCAGGTGACGGCCAGATGCGCCACCTTCGACAGGCGGTCCCAGCCGAAGAAGAACAGGCCGATGAAGGTGGCTTCCATGAAAAAGGCCATCAGGCCTTCGATGGCGAGCGGGGCGCCGAAGACATCGCCGACATAATGGCTGTAGTAGCTCCAGTTCATGCCGAACTGGAATTCCATCACGATGCCGGTCGCCACGCCCATGGCGAAGTTGATGCCGAACAGCGTGCCCCAGAACAGCGTCATCCGGCGCCAGACCGGATTGCCGCTCATCACATAGACGCTCTCCATGATGGCCACCAGGATGGAGAGGCCCAGCGTCAAAGGCACGAAGATGAAGTGATACATGGCTGTCGCCGCAAATTGCAGTCGCGACAGATCGACGATGGTGAAATCAATCATAGACGCCAAACCCGGTCCAACACTGGCATTGCGCCAGTTTCAAGTTTCCCTAAACGGACAACCCGTGGCGGGCATTGATTGAAATCAATGCCCCAAGCAGCCCGCGGCGGCTAAAGATGGTGGGATTGTGCTTCGATTGATTTTGCTTTTTCAAGACAAAATCTAAAGTGTGCAACACTTTGTGCCGCAAGAAGTGAAGTAGATATACTGGCATCAGTGGTGAACTATTGGAGCCCGCGTTGCTTGGAGGTTTCAGATGAGGCCGGTGTGGAGCAGGTAGGAGAGACGTCCGGCACCCGGATCGCGGGAGCATCGAGCAGGGTAGATCGTTCCGCGCTCGCCAATCTCGCCCGCAGCGCGCGGCGCGGACTGGCGATCGCGGCCATCCTGCCGCTTATCTCGGGGGGGCTCCTCATCGCCCAGGCCTATCTGCTGGCTTCGGTGCTGCATCGGGCCGTGGTGGCAGGAGAGGGAATTGCGGCGCTCGGAAGCGCGATCTTCTCGATTGCCGCCTTGATCGCCCTGAGGCTGGGTTTGGCAGCGCTGGGCGAGCAGGCGGGCATCGTCGCGGCCGAGCGCATCAAATTCGATTTGCGTAGCCGGCTTGCAGCGAAATTGTCGGGCGGCTCGCTGGAGTGGTCGGCATCGCGCTCGTCCGGCGCCTTGAGCGCCGCGGTCGTTGACCAGGTCGAGGCACTCGACGGCTTCTTTGCCCGCTTCCTGCCCGCGAGCATACAGGCGGCCGTGCTGCCGCTGGCCTTCGCCGCCGCGGTCATGCCGTTCGATTGGGTGGTGGGGCTGCTCTTCCTGCTGACGGCGCCGCTCATCCCTCTGTTCATGGCGCTGGTCGGCTGGGGAGCGGAGGCGGCGACCAAGGCACAGGCGAATGCTCTGACGAGGCTGTCCGGGCACTTCGCCGATCGCTTGCGCGGCATGACCACGCTGAAGCTGTTCGGCCGTGCCGAGTTCGAAACCCGAGACGTCGAACGGGCGAGCGAGGATCTGCGACGACGCACCCTGCGGGTGCTGCGCATCGCCTTCCTGTCCTCGGCCGTGCTGGAATTCTTCGCGGCCCTCGGCGTGGCCGGCGTGGCGCTCTATGTGGGCCTGACCTATCTAGGATTTGTGGACCTGCGCGGCTCCTCCCTCACATTGCAGGCCGGTTTGTTCTGCCTGTTGATGGCTCCGGAGGTCTATCAGCCGCTGCGCCAGCTCGCCTCCCATTACCACGACAGGGCCTCCGCCAAGGCAGCCATCGCCGAGATCGAGATGCGTTTTGCCGGTCTGCCGGAGGCCGGCGCCGCTGAGCAGACCGTTCCTCTTCCCTCGCCGTCCGGCGGGTTGCCGCTCCGCGTCGAGCACCTGACCATCAGGGTGCCCGATAGCGACCGTGTCCTGCTCGACGATGTCTCCCTGGAGATCGGCGCCGGCCGGCATCTGGCATTGTTCGGCGAAAGCGGCATCGGCAAGTCGAGCCTGCTGGAAACGCTGGCTCGCCTGAGACCGGGGGAGGGCATCCGTATCGCCGGGTTCGACCTCGCTGAGATCGACGAGGCCAGCCTGCGGGCGGGTGTCGCCTTCATCAGCCAGCGCTCACGCGTGTTTCACGGTTCGATCGCCGACAATATCAGGCTGGGCAAGCCTGCCGCCTCGGCCGCGGAAATCGCGCGCGCGGCGGAGCAGGCATGCGTCCTGGATTTTGCCTTGAAACTTCCGGAGGGGCTCGACACCCCGATCGGAGAAGGCGGCGTCGGCCTGTCGGGCGGGGAGGGACATCGGGTGGCCCTGGCGCGCCTGTTCCTACGCGATCCCGGTCTGATTCTCCTGGACGAGCCGACGGCGCATCTGGATGCCGCGACCCAAGCCCGTGTGCTCGACGCGCTGCTCGATTTCGCAGAAGGGCGAACCATGATCGTCGCGACCCATTCGCCCGCCGTGGCCGCCCGGCTTGACGAAGCCTGGCGACTGGCCGGCGGCAAGCTGCTGCCGATGCCCCGTCCCCATGCCGGCAGGCTGCAGAAACAACCGAGGTGGACCGCATGACCGCCTTGCTGTCCTTCTGGCCGTTGTTTCGCCAGCATATCGGCCGTATGGGGCTGGCGCTGATCCTGTCCGTGCTCACCCTCACCGCAGGCGTCGCCCTGCTCTGGGTCTCGGGCTGGTTCCTGACGGCGGCGGCTCTCACCACCGCGGCGACAAGCTTCAACCTGTTTGGTCCGTCCTCCCTGATCCGAGGCCTGTCCCTGATGCGGATCCTTTCGCGCTATGGCGAAAGGCTGGTCGGGCACGACGCGACCTTGCGCCTCCTCTCCGCTCTCCGGGGCTGGCTCTTCGCGCGCCTGTTTCCCCGCATTCCGCTGCCCGCGCGCGATCTCCGGCATGGCGATCTCGTCAGCCGTCTCACGGCCGACGTCGACACCCTCGATACGGTCTTCCTGACGGCGTTCGGCCCCATTCTCACGGCCCTGCTGATCGGGACCGGCATGACGGCCGGGCTTGTTGTTCTGCTGCCGGCCGCCGCCCCGATCTACGCCATGGCGATGATCCTCGCCCTTGCCGGCGTTCCCACCATGTTGATCCTGTTCTCGCGCCGGCTGGGTGCCGAACTGGTGGAAGCCTCGGCTGCGCTGCGTATCGCCATGCTGGATCGCATCGATGGCCATGCCGATCTGGTCGCCTTCGGGGCGGTCGCGGCCGCGAGGCAGGAATTCGACGGAGCCGCCAAGCGGCTTGCCCGTGCCCGGCGTCGTTCGGGGCGGGCTGGCCTGCTGGCCGCGGCGGCTGTTCAGGTTCTGGCCGGGATCGCGCTTGTCGGCGTGCTCTGGTGCGGCATCGAGGCCCTGCGCCGAGCCGAGATCGGCGGTCCTCTGCTCGTCGGGCTGCTGCTCGCGGTGCTCGCCAGTTTCGAGGCGACGGCGATGCTGGTGCGCAGCGTCGCCAAATTCGGCGCTGCCGTCACGGCGGCCGAGAGGGTAAGGGCGATCGCGCAAATAGTACCGGCGATCAGCGATCCCCGACGGCCGGTGGCACTGCCGGGTGGAACGCTCAACGTGAACCAAGTGACCTTCGGCTTCGACCCGGCCCGCCCGGTGCTGCGTGATCTCAGCCTCACGATCGCAGCCGGCGAACGTGTGGCGATCATCGGCGAAAGCGGCAGCGGCAAGTCGACCCTGCTCGCCTTGCTGCTCCGGCTGCATGATCCCCAGGCCGGCTCGATCGCCATGGACGGCACGGATATCCGCACCGTTCGCCAGGCCGATCTTCATGCGCGGATCGCCTTGCTGAGCCAGCACGCACCCGTCTTTCTCGGCTCGCTGCGTGACAATCTGCTGATCGGCCGGGCGGAGGCGAGCGACGCCGAACTCTGGTCGGCGCTCGAAGCCGCGCGGATCGCCGATTTCGTGCGAAGCCTCCCCGAAGGGCTCGATGCCTTCGTTGGAGAATCCGGGCGTACCCTCTCCGTCGGACAAGCGCGGCGGCTCTGCCTCGCCCGTGTCCTGCTGTCACCGGCCGAGATCCTGGTCTTCGATGAGCCGACCACCGGTCTTGATCGCACCATGGAGGCGGGTTTTCTCGCCGATCTCGCAGCCGCCGCCAAGGGCCGCAGCGTCATCCTCGCCACCCATGCGGAGATCCCGGCGGGAGCGGTCGACAGGGTGCTCGCGCTCGTCGACGGTCGCCTGATGCCGATGGAGCTAGCAGGCGGTTGACTGCAAATGCTCGGGTATGCCGATGCCGGCAATGTCGGCCAAGCGGTCCTCGCGCAAAATTTCCACAAGATGGGCGTCGGGCAGGCAGATCAGTCCCTGCATCTTCAGCCTGGTGAAACAGCGGCTGACGGTCTCGATGGTCAGGCCGAGATGGTCGGCGATGTCGGTTCGCGACATTGCCAGCTGCAGCAACCGCCCACGGCGGGGTTGATGGCTGGCCCGGGCATCGAGCATGAGCAGGAAGCTGGCCAGCTTTTCGAGCGGCGCCAGCCGGCCGAGCATGAGCTGACTGTCGTGGGCCTGGCGCAAGGCTGTCCTGGTCATGCGATGGAGCCGTTCCCGCAGGCTCGGGAATTCGTCCATCAGCAGTTCCATCTGGCGGATGGGAAAGGCGCATAGCTTGGAGGCGACGACGGCTTCGGTCGATTGGGAGTGGACGTCGTCGTCGACCAGGCCGAGATAGTCGCCCGGCAGCAGGAATCCGGTGATCTGGCGTCGCCCGTCAGGCAGGTCGATAAACAGCCGCAGCATGCCGGATGCCAGGCAATAGACCTTGCGGCAGGGATCGCCCTGGCGCAGCAGCGTCTGGTTGGGCTGGAGAACCACCGGGCTCATGATGTCGTCGAGACGATGGAGATCTTCCTCGGCCATGGCCGCGCAAAGAGCCTGATGCCGAACGTTGCACGCGCCGCAGGCTGCACAGGCCTTGCGGACCAGCGCGAGAGAAGAGCGGAAACCGGCTGCTGCACCCATGATGAGAACCAATCGCGTTGCGACCACGTCCATGGGGTTAGCAGGCGAGGGCGCCCTGAACGACTGGACATTTCGTCCAGTGGGATCAACAGGAAATTTTGAGATTTGGCCGAGAGTGCAGTCCTAATACAGGAAATAAATACTTCTAATTTGCTAACATAGATGGCGCGCCTCTAAATCGTCTTCGTTCAAAATTCGCGATTGTGCTTCGTGAAAAAGAAAAGTCGGAGAGGGAGCATGGTGGATTACAGCATCTACGATCTTGGCGATGTCGTATTGCAATCCGGGGCCACATTGCGCACGGCCCAATTGGCCTACAAGACCTATGGAACTCTCAATGCAAGGCGCGACAATGCCATCGTCTATCCGACCTGGTATTCCGGCCAGCATTATGAAAACGAATGGCTGATCGGAGAGGGCCTTGCCCTTGATCCCAACCGTTACTTCATCATCGTGCCCAACATGCTCGGCAACGGCCTGTCGAGTTCGCCGAGCAACACGCCCGTACCCTGGAACAAGGCGCGCTTTCCCAAGGTGACGCCCTATGACAACGTTCGCCTGCAGCACAGGCTGGTGACGGAGAAGTTCGGCATCGAGACGCTGCCACTGGTAACGGGCTGGTCGATGGGGGCTGGGCAGACCTATCACTGGGCTGCTCTCTATCCGGACATGGTGCAGCGCATCCTGCCCTTCCAGGGCGCGGCACGCTGCTCGCGTCACAATTTCGTCTTCCTGGAAGGTGTGAAGGCGGCGCTTACGGCCGACGCTGCCTTCAAGGAGGGCTGGTATGATGCACCCCCGACGCGGGGGCTGCGGGCCATGGCCCGCGTCTATGCCGGCTGGGGCTTCAGCCAGGCCTTCTATCGGGAAAGGCTCGACCTCGAGGCGATGGGCTATGCCAGCCTGGAGGACTTCCTGGTGGGGTTCTGGGAAGACATCTTCCTGCCACGCGATGCCAACAACCTCCTGACCATGCTGTGGTGCTGGCAGCATGGCGACATCTCCAAGAACGAACTCTTCCAGGGCGATTTCGAAAAGGCGCTCGGTGCTATCAAGGCCAAGGCTTTCGTCGTGCCGGCATCGACGGACCTCTATTTCCCACCAGAAGACAATATCCATGAGGTCAGGCATATGCCCAACGCTGAATTGCGCCAGATCGACAGCATCTGGGGGCACTTCGCTGGCGGGCCGGGCACTAGTCCGGCCGATGTGAAAACTCTCGACGGTCTCCTCAAAGAACTTCTGGCCAGTTGAGATCGGGAGGTTCTCATGCTGGTAGGCTTGGTTCTGCTCTATGTCGGCGTCGTCCTGTTCCAGAACGGCCTGTGGCTGCTCGGCCGGATCGGCGACAGGGAAGTCGCCTTGCCGAACTTCTTCTCTGGCGCCGTACTGGCCCTCGTCAGCCTCGATCTGGTGGTGGGAGGTTCGCTTACCCTCGGCGCGGTCAAATCCGCCGCGCTGATTCTCTTGTTCGGCATCACTTTCCTCTGGGTCGGCTTCAACCAGATCAACCGCCATGATGGTCGCGGGCTTGGCTGGTATTGCCTGTCCGTGGTCGCCATTCTCGTGCCGATTGCCATAGAAAATTACCGGGTGGCGGCAACCACCTGGGAGCATTGGTTCACGTTGTGCTGGCTGCTTTGGGCCGTTCTCTATGCCATGTTCTTCCTGTTGCTGGTGAGGGGCATGAAGATCGGTCGTCCGACCGGCTGGATGGCATTGTTCAACAGTGTGGTCACCGGTCTTCTCCCCGGTTATCTCTTGCTCGAAGGTCATATGGCATAGTCACCTTGCCTGACCGGCAGAGGAAGTCATGTCGTCGACCTATCTCGATATCCGTTCGTTACGCGCCTTCGTCCTGACGGTCGAAACGGGAAGTCTCACCGAGGCTTCCCGCCGCATGGGACGCACGCAATCGGCCGTGACCCAGCAAATCCAGAAACTCGAGCAAATCATTGGCCGCCCCCTGTTCGACGACACCAGGCGCGCGCTCGAATTGAGCGAGACCGGCACGGTATTCCTGTCCCATGCCCGCCAGATCCTGAGCAGCCACGACGAGTGCCTGGCGCGGTTTGCTCCGACGGTCGCCGAGGAGAAAGTCGTTTTCGGTGTTCCCGATCTCTACGCTACCTTTCTACTGCCGCCGATCCTCAGTGCCTTTCGCCGGGATTATCCGCATATCCGAATCGAACTGCGTTGCGCCCTGTCGAGGCCGCTGGTGGCTCGTGTGCGTGAGGGCAGCGTCGACATCGCCCTGGTGACGCGCATGGACGGCTTCACGGGCGGCCAGGTCGTCGGGCGCGAACAACTGGTCTGGCTGACGGGAGCGACCTCATCGGCCCATTTGGAAGACCCTGTGCCGATGGCTTTGTTGCCGCCCGGCAATATCTATCGCGATTATGCCATCGAGGCGCTCGACCGGGCCGGGCGGAACTGGCGGATCGCCTGCGTCAGCGACAGCATCAGCGGTTTGCAGACAGCCGTGCTGTCGGGAATCGCCGTTACCGTGCTGATCGAGAGCGCCCTGGTCCCGGGGGTGCGGCAACCGCCCGTGCAGGCAGGGTTTCCAACCCTGCCGAGTGTCGACCTCCTGCTTTACCGCTCGGCCACGGAGCAAAGTTCGCCGGCCGTGGAGACACTCCATCGCTATCTGCTCAATCATCTCAGCCTGACGGGCGGCAAATAAGAGGCTAGGCCGCTGCGCGCGGGCCGACGGCCTTGCCGTGCAGAGAAAGTGCCGCCGTCTTCAGGCAGTCGAGATAATGCTGGCGGTTGCGAATGCCGTCCTCGCGCGGAGTGACGAGGCAGAGCGTGGCGGTGCAGCGATCCTGGCCGTCGAAGACGGGCACCGCGAAGCAGTGGGTGAAGCTGTCGACGATGCTGTTGAAGGTGAACTCGCCCGCAGCGGCGGCCTGGCGGACCTCGGCGATGAAATGGCCGGGATCGAGCATGTTGCCATTGGGCAGGCGGAAATCGCCGGGCGGAATGAAATCCCGGATCTCCTCATCGCTCAGATGCGATAGCAGGAGGCGCCCGGATGCCGTCCAGGGAATCGGTACGGCGCGCCCGACATCGGAGGAAATCCGGAAAGGCCGGACTCCCTCCTTCATGCGCACGACGGTGTATTTGTTGCCGTCCAGCATGCAGAACTGGGCGGTCTCGCGCGTCTCTGCCGCAATCTGGGCAAGGACCTTGTCGCATTCGCGCATGAAATCGAAATGGTCTTCATAGGCCGCGCCGAGGAAATAGAGCTTGCGGCCGAGATAGACCCGACCTTCGCCATCCGCATATTCGAGAATGCCGTTGCGCAGGAGAAGGTTGACCAGTTCATAGACTGATGATCGCGGAGCTCCGATACGGGCGGCGATCTCGTTGGGCTTGGTCGGCTCGCGCTTCATCCGCAGGAAATCGAGAATTTCGAAGGCACGATCGAGGCCGCGCGTGCGCCTGGCAATACCTTCGTCGCTGATTGAATCCATTTCCTGCCCTATCTGACCCGCTCGAGCGGGGTGCCGTCCGCCGGATTTTCACTGATGAACCTTACGGCACGCATCAATGCAAGCCGCAAGCCGATTGCTTCCGCAACGATATTTCGAATTGCATGGCCTGCGCCTTCAAAAATTTCGCCACCCGCTTGTCAGCCCCAAAAAACCACCTATAGTTCGCGCTGTCCGATATTGTGACCATATGTACAGTATATTGTACATCATGCAAGAGCCAAGGCTGCAAACAAGGCCCGCTGGCTCACAAGAGGGGAACGACATGATCAAGACTTCACTGCTGCGGAAACTCACCGATCGGCGCGCCTTGATGGCGGGAGTCGGTCTCGCCGTGCTGGCCTTCGCTGCCACGGCCGGCATGGCTCAGGCCGCCTCGAACTGCGTCAAGGGCGATCGCAAGGCGCCGTATCGCATCGGCTGGGCGAATATCTATTCCGTGCCGACCTGGATGAAGCAGACGGAAGGCACCATCGTCAGCGAAGTCGACGCGCTCAAGAAGGAGGGGTTGGTCAAGGATCTGATGATCACCGACGCCCAGGGCAATGCCCAGACCCAGATCCAGCAGATCCAGTCGATGATCGACGCCAATCTCGATGCCATCATCGTCGAGGCCGGCTCGTCCACGGCGCTCGATCGCGTCGTCTCCGATGCCTGCGCCAAAGGCATCGCCGTGATGAATTTCGACAGCCTCGTCGACACCGACAATCTTACCGCCAAGATCAACACGGATTCGCTCGAATGGGGCAAGCAGGCCGCCGAATGGATGGTCAAGCAACTCGGCGGCAAGGGCAAGATCATCATCATGAACGGCCCGGCCGGAGTTTCGGTCAGCGACGACCGCCGCAAGGGCGCCCAGCCGGTGCTCGACGCCAACAAGGGCCTGGAAATCATCACCGAGACCAACACCGAATATAATGTCGCACCCGCCCAGGAAGCGATGACCAGCCTGCTCTTCGCCAATCCGCAGATCGATGGCGTGCTGTCGCTCGGCGGCGCCCTGTCGGCCGGTTCGGTGCTGGCCTTCGACCGCCAGGGCCGCGACCAGGTGCCGACCACCGGCGAGAACGCCCGCCAGTTCCTGGAACTGTGGAAGGAGAAGAAGTTGAAGGGCTGGGGTACCATGCAGCCCAATTGGCTCGGCGCCTTCTCGGTCTATGCGGCGGTCCAGGCATTACAGGGCAAGACCATCCCGGCCAAGGTCAAGGTGCCGCTGCCGGTGATCGACGACAGCAATATCGACTCCTATCTCGCCCGCGCCGACAAGTTCCCGGCGGATGGCTACATCTACTCCGACTATGACCGGGCGCTCTTCGACAAGCTGCTGGCGCAATAGGCGTCGAGGTTCGCACGGAGAGTCTGTTTCATGATCGATCGTCCGCCTTTGCTGGAAGCCCGCCAGGTCCTGAAGGGCTTCTACGGCAATCCGGTGCTGAAGGGTGTCAGCATCGCGCTGCGCCCGGGCCGGGTTCATGCCCTGCTGGGCGAGAACGGTGCCGGCAAGTCGACCCTGATCAATCTTCTGTCCGGTGCCCTGGCACCGGACGGTGGTGAGATCGTGCTCGACGGCAAGTCCGTCTCGCGCTTCAACCCGGATCTCGCCCGCAAGGCCGGCATCGCCGTCGTGCAGCAGGAACTCAGCCTCACGCCCGAGCTCTCCATCGCCGAGAATATCGGCCTCGGCTCCTATCCTCGCCGTTTCGGCCTGGTGGACTACCGTGAGTTGCAGCGGCGCGTGAAGGAGGTCTGCGGCCTTGTCGGCCTGACCGAAGCACCGGATACGCTGGTCGGCGACCTCGCGCTCGGCCGCCGGCAGATGGTGGAGATTGCCAAGGCGCTGTTCCGCCGTCCGCGCGTGCTGATCCTGGATGAGCCGACCTCCTCGCTGTCGGGCCATGAAGCCGGCATCCTGGCGGGTTTGATCGGCAGGCTGCGCGAGGAGGGCCTGGCGCTCCTCTACATCTCGCATCGTCTCAACGAGGTGCGGGCCCTGTGCTCGCATGTCACCGTGCTGAAGGACGGCGTGGTCACCGCCGACCAGCCGCTGGCCGGCGTCGATTCCGAGGGACTGGTCAAGCTGATGGTCGGGCGCGAGGCCGGCGACCTCTTCCCGGCCTGGACGCCGCGGACCATCGGCGAGGAACGCATCCATGTCAGGGGCTTTTCAGCCGGCATGGTGCGCGACGTCGATTTTGCCGCCCGTTCCGGCGAAATCGTCGGCATTGGCGGCCTGGTGGGGCAGGGGCAGGAGGATTTCCTGCTCGGCCTCTATGGCGCCATTCCCGCCTCGGCGCGGAGTGCCAGTCTGGGCGGCAGATCGGGGCTGTTCGCCACGGTGGGCGCCGCCAATGCCGCCGGCCTTGCCTATGTGCCTGCCGACCGCAAGAAGGAGGGGCTGATCCTGCCCCATTCCATCGCCTCCAATCTGCTGCTGCCCTCCCTCGACCTGCAGACACGGCGCGGCCTGCGCGATGGCGGTCGGGAGCGCTCGATGGTGGCCGAGCTTGCCAGGCGCCTCACCATCAAGGGCGATACCGCCCGGCCGGTCCAGGCCCTGTCCGGCGGCAACCAGCAGAAGGTGGCGCTGGCCAAATGGCTGCCGCTCGATCCTTCGGTGCTGCTGCTCAACGACCCGACGCGCGGCGTCGACATCGAAACCAAGAGAGAGATCTATCTGATGCTCCAGGGTTTTGCCGCCGAGGGCAAGCTGGTGATCCTGCTGAGTTCGGATACCCCCGAACTCGTGCATCTGTGCGACAGGGTCGTGGTGTTCAGCGAGGGGCGGGCGGTGTCCATGCTCGATCGGGATGCAATTTCCGAGGAAGCCATCGTCGGCTCCGCCATGGGCGTCTCCAAACGGGAGGCCGCGGCATGAGCGCTACCGTCTCTTCGTCCAGCCTTTACATGGCGGTCCAGCGCCGCCGCAATCGCGACCTTGGTGGCCTCTATGTCGTCGTTGCCCTCTTCCTGCTGCTCTATGCCTGGCTCTTTCCCGGCATATTGAGCCTCGGCGGCTTTTCGAAATTCACCCAGAACTGGTTCCCGCTCGCCTTGGTCACCATGGCGCAGGCCCTGCTGATGCTGAATGGCGGCATCACCCTGGCGGTCGGGCCGATGGTGAGCCTGGGGGCGGTCATCGCCGCGACGACGATGGGCGGGCCGGCCGGTTCGGTCGGTGGCATCGTCCTGGTCGCCCTGGCCGGATTGGCGATCGGCAGCCTGATCGGCGTGATCGTCGCCTATCTGCGCCTGCCGGCCATCATCGTCACGCTGGCGGGCTCCTTCATCATCACCGGCGTGGCCCTGTTGATCCTGCCGCGGCCCGGCGGCTTCGTGCCGCCCTGGTTCTCCGAATTCCTGGCCGGCGACGGACCGACGGCCTTCATCCTGCTCCTCATCGTGCTGGTGGCCTGGAAGCTGTTCCTGGCCACGCCGACCGGCCTCGGCATCTATGCCGCCGGCGACAATCCGGTCGGCGCCTATCGCTCGGGCGTGCCGGTGGAAAGGGTGAAGGTGATTTCCTTCGCCGTCTCCGGCCTCCTCGCCGTCCTCGCCGGCCTCTTCGTGGCGGCACAGACCGGATCGGGCGACCCCGTCATCGGCAATCCCTTCACGCTGAATTCGATCGCCGGAGCGGTGCTGGGCGGCGTCGGCTTTCTCGGCGGCAAAGGCACCATGCGTGGCGCCATCTGCGGCAGCCTGCTGCTCTCGGTGATGATCAACGTGATGTTCTTCCTCGGCTTCCCCCCGGTCGCCCAATATGTCGCCCAGGGCCTGATCATCGTCGGGGCCGTGGCCATTCCCGAACTCTCCGCGCGCTGGAGGAGGAAATGAGCAATCTGTCCGCCACTGTCAGGGGGCTTTTCAGGAATCCAGCGCTGCTCACCTTGATCCTGGTGGCGCTGGTCTGGCTCGTCGCCAGCCTCAGCCTGCGCGGCTTCGGCGCCTATGGCCATCTGCGCTACCTTCTGGAACTGGCCGCCGTGATCGGCATCGTGGCCGCCGGGCAGACCCTGGTGATCATCATGGGCGGCATCGACCTTTCGGTCGGTGCCGTGATCACTGTCACCGCGATCATGCTGCCGCTGATCTCGCCGGGCTGGGACGCTTCGGGGTTGATCGGCATCGTTGGGGCCCTGGCGATCGCCACCGGTATCGGGCTGCTCAACGGCGCCGGCGCTGCCTTCCTGCGCGTGCCGCCGATCATCATGACCCTGGCAATGGCGACCTTCCTGCAGGGCCTGCTGGTGATCGTCGCCGGTGGCAGCGCCGTGTCCGTGACCAACAAGGCCGTGATCTGGCTGGGTTCGGCACGGCCGCTCGGCATTCCCGCCGGCATCATCCTGTGGATCGTCGTGTCGCTGGCGGTACTCGTGCTGTTGCACCGCATGCCGATGGGCGTGCGCTTCCTGGCCCTGGGTGCCAACCCGGTGGCGGCTCGGCTGTCGGGCGTCAGCGTCGTCAGAAACACGCTGCTGCTCTATGCCCTGTCCGGTTTCTTCGCGGGCCTTGCCGGCACCCTCATCCTCGGCATGAACCGCCAGGGCTATGTCGGCATCGGCGATCCCTATCTCCTGATGTCGATCGCCGCGGTGGTGCTTGGCGGCACCTCCATTCTCGGCGGCAAGGGCAGCTATGCCGGCACCATCCCGGGCGCCATCCTGTTGGTGACCACCACCGCGTTGATCACGGTGGTGAATGCCTCGCCGGGCTGGCGCTCGATTATGTTCGGCTCATTGATCCTGGCCCTGCTGTTGATTTCAGGGCGTGAGGCGCGCCGATGACCCGCCGCTATGACGGGCCAGTCATCGACCCGCATCATCATCTCTGGGACCTGTCTCTGCGGCGCCACCCGTGGTTGCGCCCCCCGGAGGGCGAAGAGAGAGAACTGGTGTTCGGCAGCCTCGCGCCGATCCGGCGCAATTATGGTGTCGCCGACTATCTTGCCGATGCCGCCGGGCAGAGCATCGTCGCCACCGTACATGTCGAGGCCGGTTGGTCTTCCGAATATCTCCTGGAGGAAAGCCGCTGGCTTGAAAGCCTCGACAGGAATTCGGGTGTGGCACGGCGCATGGTGGCGCGCGTGCCGCTCAATCGTCCCGACGCCGCCGCGCTGCTGGAGGCGGAAGCGGCAAACGGCCTGGTGGTCGGTATCAGGGACATCGTCAGCTGGCATCCGGAACCCGCCAAGAGTTTCGCCCGCTCGAAGGACCTGATGGGCGATCCGCGCTGGCGCGACGGCCTGCGTCAGGCGACACGGCTCGGCCTCTCCTTCGACCTCATGCTGTTTCCCTGGCAAATGGAAGAAGCCCTCGGTCTGGTTGCAGATTTTCCCGATACGCTCTTCGTGCTCAACCATTGCGGCAGCCCGGCCGACCGCAGTCCGGAGGGCATGGCGCTGTGGCGGCGGGGCCTGCAGGCACTGGGGCGGGCCGACAACGTCCTCATCAAGATCTCCGACCTCGTCGCCTATGATAGAGATTGGAGCCTCGACAGCCTCAGGCCGGTGATCGAGCACTGCGTTGCCTGTTTCGGTCCGCGGCGCGCCATGTTCGCCAGCGATTTCCCGGTGGCTGGGCTGCATGCAAGCTTCGCGGAGGTCTATGACGCTTTTCGAACCGTCGCCTCCGAATTCAGCGCGGATGAACAGCGGGACCTTTTCTTTGCCACCGCCGACCGGGCCTACCGTCTCGGTCTCGATAAAGCCGCCACCAGCGAAACCTGACCCATGTCCGACCTCCATCTTTCCCTCGATGCCATCGATGACCGCGTGCGGGGCTTTCCTGCCGGCCATAGACCCTTGCCGCTCGCCGAAATTGGCCGGCAGGGCTGGAAGCCCTATGACGGCACCATGTCGCTGCCGCTCATGTCGCTCGACCGCCCGGCCTTCGAGGGTAACGTTGAGCTGATGATGCGTTACGTCCGCGACCATGGCGTGGCGATTGCGCCGCACGCCAAGACGCCGATGTCCACGACTCTCGCCAGAGTGCTGGTCGAGGCCGGAGCCTGGGGCACCACCGTCGCCGATATCCGCCAGGCCTCCGTGCTGCTCAAGGCCGGATTCGATCGCCTGATCCTGGCCAACGAGATCGGTGGCGAGGCTGCTGTCAGGCGCCTGGCAGCGCTGCTCGCCGGACATCCGGAAGCGCGGCTGCATGTTTTCGTCGACTCGCCGGAACTGGCTGCGAGCCTGCTGGAGACCTGGCACAGACGGGACGACCTGCCGCCTCTCGGCCTGTTGCTGGAAGTCGGGGCCGGGCGAGCCGGGGCCCGGACGATCGGGGCTGCAAGCGCCGTTCTCGACGCGATCCTGGCGGGCGAGAACGCGGGCATCGGTCTGAGCGGCATCGGTGCCTATGAGGGCGCGGCCGCGACGGCCGATCCGGAAGAGAGTATCCGCCGCATCGATGAATTGATGGCTCTGACGGTCGCGACACACGAGCTCGTCCGCAGCCGTGTCGGAATGGAACGCCCCCTGATCCTGACAGCCGGCGGTTCGGTGTTTTTCGACCGGGTCATCGCGGGTCTTCGGCCGATCGGCGGCCGGGATGCTGCTACCACCCTGGTCCTGCGCAGCGGCGCGATCTTCTTTCACGACCACGGGGTCTATGAGCGCGGTCTTGCTGCCCTCGACGCTCGCTTCGGCTTCGAATTATCAAGTAAAATTGTTAGCGCTTCCAACGCATTCAAGCCCGTTCTTCGCATCTGGTCCGAGGTGTTGTCGCGCCCCGAACCCGGCCTGGCGATCTGCGGCATGGGCCTGCGTGACGTCGCCATGGATCAGGGGCTGCCACGCCCACTGGCGCTCTATCGCGAGGGACGCCGTATCGGCGCTCTCGATGCCGTGGCGGTTGCCCGCCTCAACGACCAGCACGCCTTCGTCACCACAGGCGGCGCGGATCTGCGCATCGGCGATGTCGTCGAATTTGGCCTGTCGCACCCCTGCACCTGCCTCGATCGGCATGCCCTCGTCTATGGCCTCGATGCCGATGGCACGGTGACCGACGTCTTCGCCACCTCCTTCGGCTAAGGTTTCGAAGGAACCCATATTTTCACGACTTTACAAAGGATTGCGTAAAAATGATCATGCGATATCAGAAAGGCTCGCGCATGAGCCAGGCGGTCAGCTATGCCGGTCTCGTCCATATCGCCGGCCAGGTTGCCGATAACCGCAAGGCCGGCATCGAGGCCCAGACGCTGGACGTGCTTTCCAAGATCGATGCACTTCTCAAGGAGGCCGGCACGGACCGCTCGCGCCTCCTGGCCGTCAATGTCTTCCTGCCTGCCATCGTCGACTTCGACGCCATGAACGGCGTCTACGATGCCTGGATCGACCCGGCCAATCCGCCGGCGCGCGCCTGCGTCGAGGCCCGGCTCGCCGATCCGGATCTGCGGGTCGAGATGACGGCCATCGCGGCCCTGTAGAAAGTTCTCCGCCATGCATAGCGGCCTCGTCCATACCCTCGATTTCGACGCCGATGGCCGCCAGAGCGGCCATCTGAGCATTCCCTATTCCATCGATCGCTCACCCTATTATCAGATCAAGGTCCCGATCCTGCGCGTGCGGAACGGGGCGGGGCCGAGCCTCCTGCTGATGGCCGGCAATCATGGCGACGAATATGAGGGCGAGCTGCAACTGGCGCGCCTGATGCGGCGCCTCGATCCGGCGGCGATCCGGGGCAGTGTCACCGTCCTGCCGGCTGCCAATCTGCCCGCCGTCATGGCGGCCAGGCGCTGCTCGCCCTTCGACGGCGGCAATCTCAATCGGGCCTTTCCCGGCGATCCCATGGGAACGCCGACCGCGCGGCTCGCCTATTTCCTCGAACACGAACTGTTCCCGCGCCACGAGGTGCTGCTCGACATTCATTCCGGCGGCACCTCCATGGCGCATCTTCATTGTGCCCTGATCGAGCGCCAGCCTGACGCGGAGCGCTCCATTCGCGCCAAGACCCTGCTCAGGGCGATGGCACCCAGCCATGCCTTCGTCGCCGACAATGGTTTGCATTCGCCGACCTCCATGGGAGGCGCCATGCGCGCCGGCATCATCGGTCTCAGCGGCGAGTTCGGCGGCGGGGGCACGGTGACGCCGGCCAGCATGGCGTTCACGGCGCGATCGATCGACAATCTGATGCTGGCGCTCGGCATCATCGACGGCCCCCTGCTGGGCAGTGACATCAGCGCCAAGCCGGGCTTGCAGCTGCTGTCGCTCTCACGCCATAGCCAGGGCATCTATGCCATGCGTCGAGGCTGGTTCGAGCCGGCCGTCGAACTCGGGGCCCGGGTTGCGGCCGGCGACCTTGCCGGCTGGTATCACGATCTCGAACGCCTGGAGCAGCCGGAGGAAGCGCTGCGCTTTGCCGAGGGTGGCATCGTGATCTCGCATCGGCTGCATTGCGACAGCCAGGCCGGCGACTGCTTGATGCAGGTGGCCGAACCGATCGAAGATTGAGGCGTTTTGCGATTTGGCGGAATCGCCAAGAGGCGTAAACACGTCGAGGCAAAGGGCATAGGCAAGGTGGTGTTTCCTCCCAACGCTCCTTGCTCCAGAAAGGACCAGGCGTCATGGCCGATACACTCATCCGGGGCGCACGCATCATCGACGGCACGGGAGCGCCCTGGTATCGCGGCGACGTGCTGATTTCGGGCGGCGCCATTGCCCGTATCGGCCAGGACCTCAAGGCCAGCGATGGGGCCGCGATCGTCGATGCGGCCGAGCGCTATCTGGCGCCCGGCTTCATCGATGCCCACTGCCATGATGACCTCATCTTCCTGCGCGAGCGGGACCGGCCGGAAAAGGCGCTGCAGGGCGTCACCAGCATCGTGGTCGGCAACTGTTCCTTCTCGCTTTATCCGGCGGTGCCGGCTTCGCGCGAAAATCTGCGGTTGCATTTCTCCGGCCTGCTCGGCGAGACCCTGGACAGCGAGATCTTCGCCGACCTCGATGGCTATCGCCAGGCGCTGACGGGGGAGGGCATTGCACTCAATCTGGTGTCGCTGGTCGGCCATGCCGCGCTGCGCCTCGCGGTGATGGGTCATGAGCGCCGCCCGGCCAGCCCCGCCGAGATCGAAGCAATGTGCACGCTGCTCGCCGCCCAACTCGGCCAGGGCGCTGCCGGCCTCTCGCTTGGCCTCGTCTATCCGCCGAGCGCCTTTGCCGAGGAGGACGAACTCTTCGCGCTGGGAGACACCGTGCGCAGCCATGGCAAGGTGCTGGCAGCCCATGTCCGCTCCTATGAGGCCGGCCTGATGGATGCCATCCGCGAGTTCGGCGGCATTCTCCGGCATTCCGGTTCGGCGGGCCTGCTGTCGCATCTGCAATCGGCCGGCCGGCCGAACTGGGGCCAGATCCCGGCGGCGATCGAACTGCTCGAAGGCATGCGCTGCGAAGGCATCGACATCAGTTTCGACATGTATCCCTATCCGGCCGGCAGCACCTGGCTGCTGCAATTGCTGCCGCCTGCCGCCATGGATGGCGGGCTCGATGGCCTCAAGGCCCGCCTGCGCGATCCCACGCAATTGGCAATCTTGCGCGAATGGGTCGAACATGGCGGTCCGGCCTTCCATGGCCAGAGCAAGGTGTCGCTGATCGGCTGGGGCAATGTCCGCTTGTCGGCGGTCGGTACCGCCGAGCTCAAGCACCTGGAGGGCCTCGACATGGAGAAGGCGGCGGGTGAGCTCGGGGTCACGCCTTTCGACCTGATGCTGCGCTTCGTCGAGGAGGATGACGGCCAGACCGGCATCATCCTGTTCCAGCTCGATGAGGACGATCTGCACGCCGCCTGCTGCAATCGGCTTTACATGGCCGGATCCGATGGCCTGCCGCGGCCGGGCTCCAAGCCTCATCCGCGCGCCTTCGGCACCTTCCCGCGCATTGCCGGGCAGCTCCGGCGCGACAAGGACTGGTTCAGCCTGGAAGACGCCGTGCGCCGCATGACGTCCGTGGCCGCGCAGCGCTTCCAGCTCTCGGACCGGGGCCTGGTCCGCCCCGGACTTGCCGCCGATCTCGTGCTGTTCGAGGACGCCATCACCGACCGGGCGACCTTCGAGAACTCGACCCAATTGCCGACCGGCATTTCCCATGTCTGGGTGAACGGCGGAACCGTGGTGGCCGAGGGCCGCCAGACGGGCGATCGGCCGGGCAGGGTGCTCTAAAGCCTGTCGACTTTCGACGCGATGGCGGTGACGGCGGCGCGTACCCAATCGAGCCGCTTGGCCGGTATCAGGCCGTAATTGTAGAAATTGATGCCTTCGGCGCCGGCGGCCACGGCCGCCTGCACCCGCGCGACCAGATCGGCGGCACTGCGGTTCTCCGGATAAAACACCCGAAAACCGGCTCCCAGGAATTTGCCGGGAGCCAGGGCCTGGCGGCCCGCGGCAAGCACCTCGCCGATCTCGTTGGGGGACATGTCGTAGCAGCACAGGATGAGGCCGTCGCATATCTCGCCCACGGCGGTGTGATCGACGCCGCCGAGCCAGCCATCCTTGAGGTCGATCAGTACGATCTTGGTGGAGGGATCGGCCTTCTGCCGGATTTCGCGGATCAGGCTGGTCACCGGTTCGCTGCGCCAGGCCAGGAAAGCATGCAGTTCGGCCCAGGCCTTGAAGGCATCGATGCCGGTGGCGGGAAAGTCTGAGAATTGCCGCTCCGGGGTTTCTCGCTCGCATAAATCGGCGATGAAGCGCCGCACGGTCTCGCGTGCGGCCGCCCCGTCGACACCGGCCCGCGAAGCCCTTGCCAGGCAGTGGTCGCAAAAACAGAGCGACAGCAGGAAGTCATCCTCGGTATTCAGGCCGACGCCATCCTTCTCATGATGATATTCATGCGCAAAACCCATGAAATTCGGGCTTTCGAGCTCGAGCATATCGGGCTTGTAGGTGCGCGTGACATCCTCGACCAAGGTCACCACATAATCGCGCGCCGCCGGGCTCGACGGACACAGATTGTAGTAGTTGGGGTTGCCGAAGGCATTGCGCGTGACGTGACCGGGATGAAGCATGCCGAGCCTCGTATTGTGCAGGCACACCGTCCAGCAGGAGACCCGAGGGCCACCAAGGGCGCGCTGCTCCACCAGGGCTGCCAGCATGTCGCCGCGCTCGGCGAGGTTTCGCGCCACCAGCGGCCGGATTTCCTTGCCCTGCCACAGCCGTTCATCCGGCCTGAAATAGACCGTGCCGTCCTCGGGGAAATAGGCCTTTCCGACAGGGCTGCGGGGCTGGAGGAAGCGGCCGGCGTGATAGGATGTCGCCAGCGAGATCGTGTTGAGGCCGGCGCGATCCCGCAGGTCCGCGACAGTTCCGGCCAGCCCCTGGTCCTGGATGTCCCAGGGATAGGTCCACATGGATAGATGCATGGTCGTTCCGCTCCGGCGTTCCGCAATCCGACGAAATTTTCGAAAGACGCAAAATCGTTTTTGAACAAGAGATTACGGCAAGATCTTCCCTCGTCGATGCACGTCCTGCCTGGGTCGAATCGTCTGAGGATAGAATTCGAGCTGCGCCGGAACCAAGCGGAATGTGCCCCCCGGCAGCGAAAAGCCGCAGGGTTTTGGCGGCCGGGTATGGCGGCATTGGAGGGCACCATCCGGACGAAGTCGATTGCTCAAGCCTTGGCTTGGACCGACCGTTTCAGGAAGGGGGGACACAGGAGATAGAGCAGAGCGCCTGCCAGCCAGGTCCAGCCGCTCCAGGAAGCCAGGGAGGCGGCGTAGATCGCGGTGAAGAGCAGGGGGCCGATGATGGATGTCAGGCTGGTGAGGGCCGATAGCGATCCCTGCAACCGGCCTTGATGGTTCTCGCCGACCTCCCGCGACAACATGGCCTGAAGGGCAGGTGCGCCGATGCCTCCTGCCGCCAGCGGGATCATGATGGCGAATGCCATCCAGCTTTGCGTGGCGAAGGCCAGCAGCACATAGCCGAGCGCGTCGGCGGACATGCCGAGGATGACAGCACGGTCTTCGCCGAGCCATTGGGCCAAGGGGCCGGTCACGAACCCCTGGGCGACGGCGTGGAGAATGCCGAAGGCGGCCAGGGACAGCCCCACAGTGCCCGTATCCCAATGGAAGCGGCTTTCGCCGAACAGGACCCAGATCGACCCAGGCACCTGGCCGACCAGTTGCATGACGAAGAACACTGCCATCAGAGCCATTACCACCGGCAAGCCACGCACCCAACGGAAAGAGGCAATGGGATTGAAGGCAGCCCGGGAGAGAGGCCGGCGCTCGCCTCGATGGGTTTCAGACAGCAGCAGGAGAGCGAGCAGCCCATTGAGGCCGTTCAGGCCGGCAGCCATCAGGAAGGGGGCATGCGGGGAAAAGCCTCCGAGCAGGCCACCGAGGGCGGGCCCGCCCACCAGGCCGAGGCCGAAGAACGCGCTCATCAGACCGAAGCGCCGCGCACGCCGACCCTCCGGCGTGATGTCGGCGATTGCCGCGCCTGCCACGGCTGCCGTCGCACCGGTGATGCCGGCAACGGCGCGCCCGACATAGAGCACCCACAAGACCGGTGCCGTCGCCATGATGGCATAGTCGACGGTCGCGCCCGCCAGCGAAGCAACCAGCACGGGGCGGCGGCCGAAACGGTCCGACAGGGCCCCGAGGGCCGGCGCACACAGGAATTGCATCAGGGCATAGATCGCAAGCAACACGCCATAATGCCTGGCCACCGCATCGGTATGGACGAGATTGCGCAGGAGTTCAGGCAAGACCGGCATGACTAGGCCGATGCCGATGGCATCGAGAGCAACGACGCCCAGTATCAGGGGTAAGGCGAATTTGGTTGTCATCGGCACGCATGGTCCCGTTCGATGTTAATTTATCATTGATAAGTGACGTCATAAAACTTATCGTTGATAAATAGTCAAGCCGGTGATGACGGATCCGGCTTACTGAATCGGGATCGATGGGGTAGTTCTCCATGGCCGCATCGCCGTGCCGGAGGCCGGCGCCTTCTGGAGGCGATGCTGGGGAAGGACGCCATGGCGAAGCTGCAGCGCGAAAAGGTCATTCGAGCCGCGCTCGATCTCTTGAACGAGGTCGGCGTCGATGGCCTGACCACCCGCAAGCTAGCCGACCATCTCGGCGTGCAGCAGCCGGCGCTCTATTGGCATTTCAAGAACAAGCGGGCGCTGCTCGATGCCCTGGCCCATGCCATGCTCGCCGAACGGCATACGCATGCGGTGCCGAAGCCGGGTGATGATTGGTGTTCCTTCGTCACTGGTAATGCCCGCAGTTTCAGGAAGGCCTTGCTTTCCTATCGCGACGGTGCGCGCATCCATGCGGGCACCAGGCCCAATGGGTCGGAAACCGCAAACGCGGAGACGCAACTGCGCTGCCTGACCGAGGCCGGGTTCACCACGGCCGACACCACCTATGCGCTGATGACCATCAGCTATTTCGTGGTCGGCTCGGTGATGGAGCAGCAATCGGCACAAGCGGACAAGGCCGAGCGCGGTGACATGCCTCCTCCGGCAGGGACATCGCCTCTGCTGGCAGAGGCCATGGAGACTTTCGATCGGGATGGCCCCGAGGTGGCGTTCGAACGCGGACTGAGCTTCATCATTGCCGGCATGAGGGAGAGGTTGCGCCGATGAACGCGATCGAGCAGGGACGTGCCTTGCGCCGGCTGCGCATGCTCAGGGGCATCAAGCAGAGCCACCTGGCGGAATTGCTCGGCGTGGACCAGGCCAGTATTTCCCGCTGGGAAAGAGGCGGCATGCCGCTCGGGCCAGATCGCTGGGCGGTGGTCCTGGATCTGCTTGCCGCATCACCGGCTTCGGCTGGAGATGCCGCCTTGAAGCGCCTGGTAACGTCTTCGAGTGCCAAGGTTCATCTCATCTGCGACGATAGCCATCGCCTGCTGGCCGCCTCCCAGCCGCGGCAGGCCGAATGGCATGCCGATTTGCCCGAACTGATCGGCAGGTCACTGCTACCCTACGCCTCGGATGAAATCCTGGCGGCGGAGGAAGGGCTCTTCGCGCGCGGCTGGCATGAAGGCTATCTGGCCTCGCTGACGCTGGAGACGGGAGCCAATCATGATGCTGTCCTGCCGATCGAACCGAGCCGCGTGTTGTGGGAACGCGTGCAGCTGGCGGACGGCAGCGCGGGACGGCTGGTCACCACCATCGGCTGACCTCGCGCGCTTGCATATTTTATGCGTGGCCAGCCCAGCTTGCGATCGTTAGTCGTCGGCGCCGAATGCCAATAGCGGATAGTTCACCATGACGATCTTGGTAACGGGCAGCGCCGGACATCTGGGCGAGGGGCTGATGCGCACCTTGCGGGCGGTGGGCCGGCCTGCCATCGGCCTCGACATCAAGGCCTCGCCCTTCACCGATGCCGTGGGTTCGATCGGCGATCGCGCTTTCGTCCAGCGCCACCTGCCGGGCGTGCGTACGGTTCTCCACACGGCAACGCTGCACAAGCCGCATGTGGCCACCCATGGCTATCCGGACTTTCTCGACGTGAATGTCCAGGGGACACTCGCGCTGCTCGAGGCAGCCGCAGCCACCGATGTCGAATCCTTCGTCTTCACCAGCACGACCAGCACCTTCGGCTCGGCCCTGACGCCGGCAGCGGGCGAACCAGCCGCCTGGGTCACCGAGGACGTGATCCCGATCCCGAAGAACATCTATGGTGCCAGCAAGATCGCGGCGGAGACCCTGTGCGAACTCTTTGCCCGCCGCCATCGCCTGCCCGTCATCGTGCTGCGCACCTCGCGCTTCTTCCCGGAAGCCGACGACGACGCACAGATGCGGGAGCGCTACAGCACCGACAACGCCCAGGCCAACGAGCTGCTCAACCGCCGCTGTGACATCCAGGACGCGGTCGATGCCCATATGGCGGCGGCAGAAAGGGCGCCGGCTCTCGGTTTCGGGCGCTACATCATCTCGGCGACGACGCCTTTCAGGCCGGAGGACTGCGCGGCGCTGCGGGCGGATGCGCCGGCCTTCGTGCACCGCCTGTTTCCCGATTGCGCCGAGCTCTACGCTGCCAGGGGGTGGACACTGTTTCCGCAGGTGGATCGGATCTATGTCAATGCCCGGGCACGGGCGGAGCTCGGCTGGCATCCGCGCTACGATTTCCGGCACATGCTCGACTGCCTGCGCGACGGCCAGGACTTCCGCAGCCAGCTCACCGGCGAGGTCGGCAGCAAGGGCTACCACGACAGGGTTTTCGCGGAAGGACCTTATCCGGTTCACGATTGAGCGACCGAACAGGCGGGACTCTACCGGAGGCGCTGTGATGACCTCGCCTCCGGTAGACGGCCTCTGCCACGCCACTACAAGCCGGCGAGCCAGGCCTTGGCCTGCTGGACATCGGCCTGCGTCAGGCCATGGCCGGTGGGTAGGGTCTCGTGGCGCACGGCCGCACCACGTTCCCTCAGAAGAGCGGCCAGCGTGCCAGCATCGGCAGCCGGCACGATCGGATCGGCGGCTCCGGAAAGCATCAGCACCGGCTTGCCCTCCAGATTCGCCGCAGGCGCCGATCGCAAGGGCGTCATCGGCCTGAGCAGGGCCGCCCCGGCCAGAGCCTGCGGGTGCAACAGCAGGAGTGCCGCGGCGATATTGGCACCGTTGGAAAAGCCCAGTGCGACGGGCGCCGCGAGGCCATAGGCTTCACGCGCCTCCGCAATGAAGCCTGCCAGTTCGGCGGCCCGCCGGCGCAGATCCTCTTCATCGAACACACCTTCGCTCAGGCGCCGGAAGAAGCGGGGCATGCCGTTTTCCAGCACCTTGCCGCGCGGGGAGATGAGGGCACTGCCGGGCGCGACGAGTTCGCCCAAGCCGATGAGATCGTTTTCATCGCCGCCCGTGCCGTGCAGGAGCAGGAGAGGCGGGCGCTTGGTATCCCGTCCCGGAACGAAGCGGTGGATATGCGACAATTGGGTTGTCATGGTCATGGTGATTGCCTCCTCGGATCGAGGGTGATGGGGATGTTCGGCGCTCCCGCCATATCGAGACGGGGCGCGGGGCAGAAAGCGCTTTAGGCCGCGCTTGGCTCCAGGCGTGGCAGGCTGGCTTCCAGCGCCGAACGACGGCGTTCGAGGAAAGCCGGCAGTTTCAGGGCTTCGCCGAGCGTCGATGCCGGCTCGTCCACGGCAAAGCCGGGAACATCCGTCGCGATCTCGAACAGGACATGGCCGGGTTCCCGGAAATAGACCGAGCGGAAATAGTTCCGGTCTTTCTGCTCCGTGGTGCGGATGCGGTGGTTCTCGGCAAGTTTACGCACCATTGCGGCCTCCTCGGCATCGTCGGCTGCACGAAAGGCGATGTGATGCACCGAGCCACCGCCGAGGCGGGCCGGCAGGTAACCGCTCGCCTCATTGATATCGACGATGCTGCCGGCTCCACCGTCTGGTACGCGATACCGCACCAGGCTGCCCTCGCGCCCGACCTCGCTGAAGCCGAAGACATCGGTGAGGATGGCGCCGGTCGGAGCTGCCTGCGCCAGCAGGAGGTTGACACCATGGAACCCGCGGATGGCGGCATCGGCAGGTATGCCGGCACCATTCCATCCAGCCTCGTTCTCGATGCCGGGCACGGCGACGAGCGCAAGGCGCATGCCATCCGGATCCTGGAAGGACAGCAGGGGCTCGCCGAAACGTCTGGTCAGCGGCTGATGGGCGACGCCATTCTCGACGAAGCGCTGCGTCCAATAGTCGATCGAACCTTCCGGTACCCGAAACACGGTTTCCTGCGTCTCGCCGAGTCCGATACGGCCGGGCGCAACGTGTTCCCAGGGAAAGAAGGTCAGGATGCTGCCTGGATGGCCGGCTTCGTCACCATAATAGAGATGATAGGTGCCGGGATCGTCGAAATTCACGGTCTTCTTGACCAGACGAAGGCCAAGTATGCGGGTGTAGAAATCGAGGTTGCGCTGGGCGGGGCCAGCAATGGCCGTGACGTGATGGATGCCTTTGCCGCTCATGGCGAAACTCCTTTCGGTTGGGAACGCCGGTTCCCTCGCCAATGAGATAGGTCCGATAGGGCAGGAATTGCCATTGCGCTGATGCAATGAAATGGTTGGGTGCCAGGCTATTGAATTGTCGAGGAGAAACGTAATATAGCTGCGGAATAGGTTGAAGATGACGCCAGGGAATTTGTCGTGGGGGACGGTTTTCCGAATTTGGCCTGGGACGATCTGCGTCTGGTAAAGGCGGTTGCCGATACCAGGAACCTGCCCGCGGCGGCCGCGCGCATCGGCATCGATCACTCGACCGCCTTCCGGCGGTTGCGCCAGATCGAACAGACGCTAGGCGTCACCCTGTTCGAAAAACACCGTACGGGCTACACGCTGACATCGGCGGGCGAAGACGTGGCGGGGCTGGCCGACCGCGTCGACGAGGACATCGTCTCGGTCCTGCGCAGGCTTGCCGGTAGCGAACTCGACCTTTCCGGCGAACTGCGCATAACCACCAACGATACCTTGCTGGTGGAGTTGCTGACGCCGCTGCTCGCCCGGTTCACACAGGCCTATCCGGGCATGCGGCTCGATGTGATCCTGTCGAATGCCGCGTTGAATCTGTCCAAGCGTGACGCGGATATCGCCATTCGTGCCTCCGACGCACCGCCGGACACGCTGGTCGGCCGGCGCGTCGCCCGCATCGGCTGGGCGCTCTATGGCAGGGTGGAGGATTTCCCCGAGCCCGGCTTGCCGGATCTGGAGACGCTGCATCGCCGGCGCTGGGTGGCGCTCGGCGACAATCTCGCCACGCTCAAGGCCGTGCGTTATGTCAAGGCTCACATCGCGCCGGAACGCATCGTCTATCGCGTCAATTCCGTACTCGGCCTCGCCGAGGCTGTCGAGGCCGGCATCGGCATCGGCCATCTGCCCTGTTTCATCGCTGGAACCCGGCCGGGGCTGCGGCGTATTGGACCGGTCAATCCGGATTTTGGAGCGGACCTCTGGCTACTCACCCATCCCGATCTTCGCGACGCTCCGCGCATTCGGGCGTTCCTCGATTTCCTCGCCGGCGAGATCGTGCGGCGACGGGCTTTCATCGAAGGTGCCTGACACCGCGGCAGTGATTTGGCCAAGACATCGGGCTGGCGTCATTGCAGCTTTAAAACGTCCTATCGAAGGATGGGAGTGTCAGCCGGAGGCTGACACGCCACATGTCTTGCGCGCCTTCATGCCAACGCGGCCGTCATGCTAGGTCCTCGTAATCGAGACACCGCCGTCGGCCAGCAGGGCCGTTCCCGTCACGAAGCTCGACAGGTCCGAGACCAGATAGAGCGCGGAACGGGCGATCTCCTCGGGCGTGGCCAGGCGCTTGAGGGCATGCAGCCCTTCGACGAAGGCGCGTGCCTCCGGTGTGTTGGAGACGCTTCGCCCCATCGGCGTATCCGTGCCGCCAGGCAACAGTGCATTGGCCCGAATGCCCTTGGCGCTGTATTCGGCGGCGATCACCTGGGTGAGGCCGATCAGGCCAGCCTTGCTGGCGGCATAGGCGGCCATGCCGGGAAAGCCGACGGTATGGCCGACAAAGGTCGAGGTGAACACCAGGGCGCCGCCGCCGCGCGACAGCATGGCGGGAAGCTGGTGCCGGGCTGCAAGGAAGGCGCTGGTCAGGTTGACATCGAGCGTATCGCGCCAGCTTTCAAGGGAGATTTCGGTCAGCGGCGCCATGTCGCCGGTGGTACCGGCGTTGTTGAAAGCAATGTCGAGCCCGCCGAAATGCCGCTGGGAGGCCTCGACCAAAGCGATCTGGTGGTCCTCGTCCCGGATGTTGCCGGGCACCGTGACAGCTTTTCCGCCGGCGGCCGCGATTTCGGCAGCGATTTTGTCGAGAGCATCCTGACGGCGCCCCGACAGGACGACGGCGGCGCCCTCGGCGGCAAACAGGCGTGCCGCCGCTTCGCCGATACCCGAGCTGGCACCGGTGATGATCGCGACCTTGTTTTCGAGTGTAGACCTCATGCCCGGAACCTCCAATTTGTTTGGGAGGTTCTTGTTCTCCGGGCATGACCCGATCGCGACCCGTTTCCTATGGTCCCGCTGCTTTCGGTCAATTCCTGTTTCCTGGGAAATCGACAAGCAGGAAAACGGGCGGCAAGACTGGTTGCGTCTATCCGCCCATCGGCATAACCGCTTGATGCGATCAAAACCCGAGAATGAACCTATGGTTTCTCTTCACTGCCGCTTCAGACCGATCGGCGCTATCCTGCTTGCGGGCCTTGCAGGCGGATTGTCGGCCACTTCCGTATCTGCGAGCGGGCAATTGCCGCCTCGTCCGGTTCCAGCCCAGCATTTCGCTGATTTCGAGACCTGCCTCGATCAATTGAAGACCGTTCAGAGGGCAGATATGGCAGGGGTGGCCGAGGGAGCGGTTGCCGATGGCGAAAACCGCACGCGCCAGAAACTGGTCGACGGCGACGGCATCGTGCGTGTCGGCGCGCAAAAAGCACGCTACCAGGCCCGTGTCGGCAACCAGTTCCGCGTCACCGATCGCCAGAAGGGCGTCATCGAGACGACTTTCAGCTATGAAGACACCACCCTCGAATGCCAGGGCGGCGAACTTACGGGGAGCGTGACCTCGGGCTATATGCTGCCGGGCGTGGAACAATTGCCCGAAGCCGCCAAGCCGCAGTGATGCGGCTCCAAAGCGAATAGCGCGTCGACCGAGGCGTTATTCGCTCTTGCGGTCACTGGCGCAAGGTGGCGCCTTCGGCGGCCTTGCTCGCAGCTTCCTCTCGCGAGGCAACATTGAGGACGCGCAGCAGCAGCGAGACATGGTTTCGCACCGTGAAGGGCGAGATGGCCAGCGCCCTGGCGATCTCCTTGTTCGACTTGCCCTGGACGATCAGGTCTAGGATGTCCTGCTGGCGAGGGGTGAGAACCGGGGTCAGGTGCAGGGCCTGGTCCGGGCCAGCCCAGGTCTCGAGTGCCGAGACCATCTGCTCGGCAGATACCAGCTTGCCGTCGGCGCCGCCCGGCTGGGCCGTCAGCAGGAAAATCGTGGCATTGGGGAAGTGTCGGCGCAATTGCGCCAGCGCATCCTCGCCATCCATTTCAATGATCGCCATGATGGCGCGGCGGATGTCGACGGGAGGGGCGGAGGAGGAAGACGTCAAAGCAATGTGTCTCAATCGAAATGTCCCAGTCATCGCGGTGCGGCGATTTCGGTGAAGCGATTTCCTGGCGGATACCGAACCTGCGACCTTGCTTGCTCTCCTTCTGTCATGCCTCCACATGGCCGTCTGTTCCGCACGTGACTCCGGAACAGACCCGCCGCCTTGCTCTCTTGGCTCGGCCCTCGCGCCAGGCCGGCGATCAACGGCTCAATCGTCGTTTTCGGAAGTGAGTTCCTCCGGCCGAAGGCCGGATTGGCGCCCCCCGAGGCGCAAGCGCAGGCCCGGCCCGTTGCCATCGTCCTCCAGGAACTGGATGCCCGCTTCTTCGAAGGCAAGGCGCATGGCCGCCAAGTCCTGCCTCTGCGGTACTCGTCCGCCCTTTTCAAACTCGGCAATGATGACTTTCGGCACGCCGGAGCGCTTCACCAGATCGGCAACGTCGAAATCCAGGAGTGCGCGGGCAGCGCGGCTGAGAGAAGGGGTGAGGGACATTGTGAACGCCTCATGCGAATGAACAGGCCAATATTTGGCAGCAACCGGCCTTAACAGGAGATGTAGGAAGCGATTCGGCTATTTTCAAGGTTGGCCGTAAAAAGCCTTCTACGCGGGATTTGAAGTCAAATAACTCAACGATTGCTTGAGTTTAGTCCGAAATGTGGAAACTTAAAACCCGCATTCCGGAGCTTCTATGAAGGGTTCCAAGGGTCTCTTTTTGTTGGGTTGAATGTTGGGTTGACATGTTTTTCGGGTTATGCTTCCTCTGCGGAAACTAACCCCGATGAGACTACCAATGGCGAGAAAAATCAACAAGCTTCACCCCCTCACGATCAAGCAGCTGACCGAGCCTGGACGGCATGCCGATGGCAACGGATTGTACCTGGTCATAACCAAAGCCGGCACGCGCAATTGGTCCTTCATGTATCGGCACGCCGGCAAGCTCCGCGAGATGGGAATCGGCCCTACCAGCACCGTCACACTTGCCGAGGCGAGGCGCCGAGCCGGTGAGTTGAGGCTGGCCGTCCTTGATGGCCGCGACCCGATTGCAGAGCGTGAGGCGGCACGCGAAGAGGTGGCCGCAATCGAGAAGGTCAAGAACCTGCCGACGTTCCGGCGCGAGGCCGAGGCGTATGTCGCCGCGCACCGGTCAGCTTGGCGGAACGAGTACCACGGCACGCAATGGCTCTCCGGCGTCGACCTGCACTGCGCGCCTATCAATGACATGCCGGTCGATCAGATCGGAGTCGACGAGGTGCTGGCGGTACTGCAACCCATATGGGGCCGCATCCCTGCGAGAGCCTCTCGCATCCGCGCCCAAATCGAGCAGGTGCTCGACGCCGCCAAGGTCAAAGGACTCCGCTCCGGTGAGAACCCGGCACGTTGGCGCGGCAACCTCCGGCACCTGCTGCCGGCGATCCCCAAGCTTGTCCGCGGCCATCTGGAAGCCATGCCCTACGCCGACGTCCCGGCCTTCATGGCTAAGCTCGCCACGGTCCGCGGCGTGAGCGCCGATGGCTTGGCGTTCCTCATCCTGACGGGGGTGCGAACGAAGGAGTGCATGGGCGCTCGCTGGCATGAACTCGACCTCAAGGGTGGACTCTGGACCATCCCCAAAGAGCGTATGAAGGCGAACCGGGAGCACCGAGTCCCGCTCTCCGCGCAAGCCTTGGAAATCCTGCGGCGGCGCTATGCGGCACGTAAAACCGATGACGGCTGTGTGTTCCCCGGCTGGGGTCGCACCGATGCCCGTCCGCTCTCCCAGCCGGCCTTCATCATGCTCTTGCGCGGCATGGGGATCAAAGGCCCGACACCGCACGGCTTCCGTTCCAGCTTCCGCGACTGGGCGGCCGAAGAGACGCACCATAGCCGTGAGACGGCCGAGGCGGCTCTTGCGCATCAGGTAGGCGACGCGACGGAAAGAGCCTACCGGCGCGCCGACGCCTTAGAGAAACGCCGCACGCTTATGCAAGACTGGGCCGATTACATCCTGCCGCCTACCGTTCCTCAAGCCGCCGAGCCCGAAACGCACGCCTTCGAGGCGCTCCTTTAACCCATGAAAAAACCGCCGCCCGGTGGCGATCCCGGACGGCGGCAATAGTTGAAAGATGGAAGAAATGTCTCTAGCACCTTCCCTTACGGAAAGCAAGCCCGAAGCCCTCGATCTGACGGTCCGAGCCTTCGAAAGCCGGAACGATTCCACCGGTCAGGATCTCACACTCTCATGGCCTGAATTCTGCAGGCGCATTGCCAAGCCCCGCATCGGTAAGACCTCGGCCGCGCAATACATGGCCTTGCCTGGCACCGGCAAACCCGGACAAGAGACCCGCACCACGCACAAAGACGTCGGAGGCTTCATCGCCGGTCGATGTGCAGGCGGGCGCACGAAAGACGATGTGAAGGATCGTTGTCTTGTGACGCTCGACGTCGACCATGGTGCGCCGCTTGGGGAGTTCCATCACCTGATGGGCGGTGCCGGTGTCAGCGGTGCGTTGCTATCTCATGAATGGATGGCGCACACCACGCGCACGCACACGGCTGACGAGCCGAAGTTTCGGATTCTCATTCCCTTGGGCCGGCCAGTATCGCCCGTTGAGTACGAACTGCTTGCCGAGATGCTCGCTGACACATTGTTGTCGACCGTCGAGGATTCCCGAGCCGCGATCGACTCGACCTGCTTCCGGCCGACGCAATTCATGTTCTGGCCTTCCCGCAATACCGACGGCGAATTCTGGACAGAGCATAACCGCGGCTCGTTGGTCGACCCTGATGAGTATCTGGCCGACGTCAGCGCTGCCGAGCTGAAGGAACGCCAGCGCGTTTATGAAATGAAGTTGCCTGACCCTCGCGAAAAGGAGGGGGCAATCGGCACGTTGTGCACCCTCTTCACCCTCGCCGACGGCATCCGGTATTTCAACCTACCGTACACGCCGACCCGGCAGCGCAACCGCTGGAGCTATGCGCACGGCAGCGGGACAGACGGCGCAGTGCTTTACGATGGCGGCCTCTATCTCAAATCCTACCATGAGTCCGATCCGGCCAATAACGGCCATTGCTTCCATCTCTATGACCTGGTGAGCATTCATCGATACGGGCGTACCGATGCACACAAGGAAATGCTGGAGCTTTGCCGTCACGACCCAAAGATTGGGTCGCACCTGCCCGAAGAGTACCGGCCGTTTGATGCTGACGCGGCATTCGATGACGAAGGCCCGGAGCGCAACGCGACCGACTTCGCGCACCTACTCGACGACGAGCCCGCAAAGCCTGCCGTCCCCGGCTATGTCGCGAAGCTCAACAAGACGTACGCGCACATCATCAATGGATCGAAGCGCTACATGTTCCGCGATCGACCGGACGGCGGATTCGACTTGTTGACCATGGACGCCTTCCACGGCCTGTTGGAAAACAAGCCAAAGGTGCGCGCGGAAGGCCATCGGGACACTTCCCTTTCCGAAGCATGGCTGTCGCACCCCAAGCGCCGCGAGTATGAGTACGGTTTGACGTTCGAGCCCGGCAAGCCGGAAACCCCCGGCAAGTTCAATCTATGGCGCGGATGGCGCGTCACCCCCGATCCCGATGCGAGCAAGTGCAAACTGATCCTGGCCCACATGCGGGACGTCATCTGCAACGGCAACGAAGGGTACTATCGCTATTTGCTCGCATGGTGCGCGCACATGGTCCAGAAGCCCGAGCAGAAGCCCGGCGTCGCAGTCGTGCTCAAGGGCTTGAAGGGTATCGGCAAGGATACGTTCGGCTACTACCTGCGCGACCTTATGAACCGTACCCACTATTTCATGACGTCGCAACCGGATCAGATCACCGGTAAGTTCAATGCGCACCTTGAGGGGAAGCTCCTGTTCCACCTCGAGGAAGGGTATTGGGCCGGCGACAAAAAGGCCGAAGGCGTGATCAAGAGCCAGATCACCGCGCCGAACATGCCGATCGAGCGCAAGGGCGTCGACACGATCATGATGCCGAGTTGCCTGCGCATCCTGATTTCCAGCAACGAGTCATGGGTCGTGCCGGCGACGGAGGATGATCGCCGTTGGTTCATCCTCAACGTGTCGGCAAGGCGGAAAGAAGACGCCGCCTATTTCCGCGCGCTCAATGAGGAGCTCGACGGCGAAGGCCCTGCCGCTTTGCTTCACTACCTGCAACACCACGACTTTTCGGACGTCGACATTCGCAACCCTCCGAAGACGGATGCGCTTGCCGAGGAAATCGAGGCCGGTAAGCAAGGCATTGAAGCGTGGTGGGCGGAAGTGCTTGCCGATGGCGAGTTATACAACGGTGTGGCCATAAGCGGCTGGCCGGGTGGCGAGGGCGAAGTCAGGTCTAACGCGCTCTACAACAACTATCGCGCCTGGATGGACGAGCACGAGCGTCACCGGCGCAAGCTCCCGAAGGAAACGTTCGGCAGGCAACTGCGCAAGATCGCACCGGTGAGATCGGCGAATGTCGGTGGGGGAGGGCGCGAACAATATCGCGTCTATCGCTTCGCACCCTTGGAAGAGTGCCGTGAGTACGGAGGCAAACGCCAATGACTCTTGTTTGGCAATCGCCTCGCTGCACCTTGTACGTGCAGCAAGCCCCGATACGTGCAGCAGCTAAGTCGTTGAAAATAAAAGGTTGCTGCACGTTCTGCACGTTCTGCACTCAAAAACTGAGTCGCTTTCATGAGCGTGTGTGCGAGCGCGTATGTGCGCATACGAATGTGTGCGGGCATGTGCGTAAGACTCTATTTCTACCTGTAGAACATGCAGAACGTGCAGCAACCTTTATAAATCAATCACTTAGGCGCTGCACGTTGGATAAGCCTACGTGCAGCAACGTGCAGCAAATGGCTTTTTCACCCTCAAACAAGGTGCAACTTGCAAGCTGCAATGACCATCGCATACGGCAAGTCATTGATATCGTTGCCGATCTCCCGTGGGGGTCGATGGGTCCTTGGTTGGGCCGGTCGCCTGCGGGGCACGCTGAGCCCCGGCTTTTCGGAATTTCCAATTTTTTCAGGATCAGGATTCCAACCACATGAGCCTTGAGCAAAATTTTCGGCATGAGACTGCCTTCGATCATCTTTTGGGCGATACCCCACCCCCGGCAAGCAAAAAGCGCGCAACGGTACGATCAGGAATGCCCCTAGGATCGACAGCGGAGCCCCATGGCAGGCAAGTCGACCCTTCCGAAGGGAATGACACATGGAAGAAAAAGAAGCCGTCCACGGCCTTACTGACGAAAGAGCAATTTTCCGGCCTTGTCGGCTGTACAATTCGGCAAATCAGTAAACTGATCGCCGAGGGTGTGCTGACACTCGACACTCAAGGCCGGCTCGAACTCTACGGCAGCGTAAAAAGCTATTGCCAACGCCTGGTAGGCATTGCTTCCCAGCGGCAAGACGCGACCTTGCAGAAAGCGAAGATCCGTCAGACTGAAGCCGCGGCCGAAAAGATCGAAATCGAGAACAAGAAGAAGCTCGGTGAGTACCTGGACGTTGCCGAGGTTGAGTCCGAGTGGAGCGGAATCTTGCGTGACCTTCGCGCTCGCATGCTGGCCGTGCCGTCTCGAGTTGCTCAACGCCACGGCACGCTCAACAATCACACCGTCGACATGATCGATCGGGAAATCAGAGATGCTTTGACGGAGTTGGGCAATGCGAAGTGAAGCCTTACAACGAGTCCGAACCGCCGCCCTCCGCAATCTCATCCCGCCGCCCAAGATCGACCTGCCGACATGGGTTGAGGAAAACATCCGCCTGCCGGACTCGGTTGCCGCGCTACCCGGCCCGCTCAAGCTGACAAAACCCCAGCGCGGAGTCCTTGAGGCGATGGGGGATCCGGACATAGAGCGACTGACTTGGGTCAAGCCGGTGCGCATTGGTGCGTCGACCGCCTTAACCGCCTTCGTCGGCGCCCATGTTCACAACGAGCCCGCGCCGATCATGGTGCTTTTGCCGACTGAGGATGATTGCAGACGGTACGTCACAAGCGACGTTGAGCCGATTTTCCAAGCCTCACCGACTCTGCGCGGCTCGCTTACCGGTGAGTTGGTGGAGGGGCGCAACACCCTGCTTTCCCGCCGCTTCCCTGGCGGTTCGCTCAAAATCGTCGCGGCCAAAGCCCCTCGCAACTTGCGAGCTCACAACGTCCGAATCCTGCTGGTCGACGAGTGCGACGGTATGGAGAACACGACGGAAGGCTCGCCGATTCTCCTGGCCGAAAAGCGCACCCTCTCCTTTGCGAACCGCAAGATCGTGCTGGCGAGCACGCCGACCTATGAGGAAAGCGGCCACATTCTGCGCGCTTACCGGGAGTCGGACCAACGAGTCTTTGAGCTCCAGTGCCCACATTGTTCGGGGCGGTTCGAGGCCCTCTGGCGCCACGTGCGCTGGCCGGAAGGCGAGCCCGAAAAGGCGTTCATGGTCTGCGATAGCGGATGCGTGATCGAGGAGTCGGAAAAGCCCGCCATGGTCGAGAATGGCCGTTGGCGCGCGACACGGCCGGAAGTCAAAGGCCATGCGGGATTCAAGTGCAACGCGCTGATTTCGAACCTGCACAACGCCCGTTGGTCTGTGCTTGTGAAGGAATTCCTTGCGGCAAAACGCGGCGGTCCGGACCAATTGCAAACTTGGACCAACACAATCCTTGCGGAAGGCTGGAAAAACGCCGTCGAAGAAGTGAGCGAAACCGAACTGGCTTCACGGGCCGGCAATTTCGGCCTGACTGACATCCCTGCCGAGGTGCTTGTCGTGACCGCAGGAGTCGACGTCCAGCGGGACCGGCTCGAGGTGTCGTTTATTGGCCACGGTAAGGACAATACCGTTTTCGTGCTTGGCCATAACGTCATTTGGGGCTCGCCGGCCGACGACTCCACGTGGGCCGAGCTCGACGAGCTATTGCGCACGACCTGGCCGCACAAGAAAGGCGGTACGTTGCGAGTGGATGCCGCCGCCGTCGATGCCGGCGACGGTGTGACGATGGACCGCGTGCTTGCCTTCTGTCACCCGCGCTGGTCTCGCAAGATCGTTCCCATCAAAGGCGTTGCCGGCACACGGCCTGCCATCGAGGTGTCGAAAACCCGGGGTTCGCGACTCTGGATCCTCGGCGTAGATGGCGTCAAGCAGAACGTAATTCGGCGGTTGGCAGGCGGGCAGGGGATCCAGTTCAGCAACACCTTGCCGGCCCGATGGTACGAGGAAGTGACTTCGGAGCGCCTCGTCGTGCGCTATCAGCGCGGATTCCCGATACGCCAATGGGAACGGATTCCCGGTCGGGCTGCCGAGTGCTTGGACTGTCTGACCTATGCCGTCGCGGTGCGCGGTATTGTCGGTCAGAACTTGGAACGGCGGGAACAAGATCTTTCGAGTGCTGGACACCCTGCGCCTAGGCAACCTATGGTTATTCGATCGCGGTGGATGTCCCGTTGACGGGGGCAATTCCGCTGAGGGGGAAAACATGTCTGACGTCTGGAAGGTGGGTGATGTCGCTTGGCGTGCTGGTACAAGTGCACCCCATATGACGATAGTTGCAATCGACGGCGAGCGTGCACAATGCACGTGGACAACCCCGAGACGCAAAGTCATGCGCGAATGGATTCCGCTCGCCGCCCTAATCAAGCCTATTATTACCGGCCCGATGCGAGTTTGGTTTTGATCTTCAGGTCAGAACACTCGCTACCGGTAAGCAGGTTTTGGAGCTTGCGGCCGATTTCGCTGTAGACTCGTTCGCGAAGGTTCAACAGGTCCTCAGATTTGCCGCGTGAATCCTCGCGTTCCGCGAGTCTGTCCAGAAACTCGAAGTCCTCCTGGAACGCGGCAAGGAGTTGCTCACGGGTTTCGTTGGTTACAGTCATTTGGTGTCCTCCGTTGTTGAGAACACGATGGTTGACCTTGTCGTGTGATTTGGCAAATCACGTTTTTCGGTAGAAACGGTACGGAAATCAACTAAAAATCAACTGACCGCTTGCGTAGTCTGAAGGTTTTATATTCACCGGCCCATTGTTTACAGGCCGGATAGAACTGACAGGCTTCCCAATAAGCCCGCTTTAGCGGCCAGGTGCGCAATCTCACGAAGTCTCGCAGCTTGCCCATGAAACTGCCTGGGTGCTCACACATCCGAGGCGCTCGCACCCAAGCCGGAATCGCCGGTACCGCCTCGCCGGGTGTTCGCCAATTTTGAAACAGCTTCGCCATTGATCGCCGCGCTCCAATTCACATCATAGGTTTGTATAATAAAGTCTCTCTCAATGCAACGAGACTATAAACTCAACTGATGCTTGATTTGTTCTATGAATTATTACCTGTTGGCAACGCTTTGACTCTATTACCTTGCGGAAGTATCTAGGATTCCAAGACAAGAGGGATCGAGATGCTTGAATCCGACACGCCGCTCGCACAAGAGCACCGCAACGGCGGCACCGACTACCGACGCGCCGACGCGATTGCCGTGCTGGTTGCTTCGGGGCTCGGCCTGAAAACCGCGACAAGCCGCTTCGACAACATGGCCCGGACCGGCTTGCTGCAAGGTACCGTAGCCGACCCCGATGACGGGCGCGGCGCGCGTGCTCTCCGGCTCGTCGATTGCGCTGCGGCCGTCATGTTCTCCGGTCTGATCAATGCCGGCATCGCCGACAAGCAGCTCATGGCGATGGCATCCATGGCCTTGTATCGCTGGCCGGCCGCCGCCGAGCCGACGACGCCGATTCCGCTCGCCCAAGCCATTTTCGACGACGCCCACGGCATGCCGTGGGCGCTGGAGCTGCAGCTAGGCCGCAACGTCGAGACTGGCGAGCGTCTGATTAATTCTGCCTTCCACAAGATGGGCGAGCCTGCCGTTTGGTTGGATCCGACCATGTTCGACCGGCCCGACTACATGCCGGTGGCAAGCCTGATGCTGCCGACTGCCGGCCCGTTCATGGCCTTCGCCCGCCTGACAAAAGGGGCGATGCATTGAACCTCTTTGATCGCCTCCGCCGCACGGCTGCCGCATGGATCGCCCCGACTGGCCGTCGCAGCTTCGATTCCCCCGGCCGGCCGTGGACGAATTACACGTCGGTCCGACAGATCAATGCCGAGATCGGCGCGACCGCTGGCAATCTCGCCGGTAAAGCCCAAGCGCTCTATTTGACGAATCCGCTGGTCCTGAACGGCGTCGAGAATCTCATTGCTGAGATGATCGGCCCCGGCATCCGGCCCGCACCGATCCATGACGACCCGGAGGTACGCGCCGAGGCTCTCGGCCGTTGGGATCGCTACGCGCCGCGTTTCGACTTTGAAGGCTTGTCGGACGCCTACGGTTTTCAGACTCGCCTCATGCGGTCCGTGATCCTCACCGGCGACGGTTTTGCTGTCCGCAAGCTGGGCTCGCCGGATCTCCGCTGGCACTTGCTCGATAGCGCCCAAGTTGATCGCACCCTTACGCGTGAGTTGCCCGACGGCAATTCGATCGTGCAAGGCGTCGAATTCAACGCTGCCGGCCATCGCGTTGCCTATTGGATTTCGCCCCGGCCAGCCGCGACGATCTTCGAGTCATGGGCCCAGCCGGTACGTGTCGACGCGGCGGAGGTGCTCCACGTTTTCAAGCCGTTGTTGCCCGGCCAGGTGCGCGGAATCTCATGGGCCTCAAGCGTAGTCGGGACTGCAGCCGAGCTGACAAAGCTTATGGAAGCGCTCGTGATGGCCGCCAACGTTTCGAGCATGTTTGTCGGCGCGATCACGACCGAAACCGACTTTGCCGGGCCGGACGACGACCCGATCGGTGACGCATCAACACCCAGTCTCGAGCCCGGCACGATGCTAAGGCTCAAAGGCGGCCAGCGGGTCACCTTTTCCAGCCCCCAGCAATTGAATGCGGCCGTCGATATTCTACGGGCCGAGGTGCGCGCGATCGGCGCCGGCCTTGGCGTGCCGGCGTTCTTGGTCGACGGCGACCTGTCGACGGCGAATTATTCGAGCCTCCGCGCGGGTCTCATCCCGCTGAGGCGCAAGAATGAGGCGTTCATCTACGGCACGCTCGTTCCGCAATTCTTGAATGCCGTTTGGTCCGCCTGGTCGCTGATCGAAGAGCTCGAAGGCCGGCCGACGCCGCGCACCTGCGAGTGGATTGCACCGGCCGCCTGGCAGGTCGACCCGCAGAAGGCTGTCGACGCCGACGTTGCCGAGATCGACGCGGGGCTTGCCTCCCGTCGCGAAAAGGTCGCGGCCCGCGGCTGGTCTGTCGAACAGATCGACGATGAACGCGCCGCTGATGCTGCCCGTGAAAAAGAGCTCGGCCTGTCCAAGCCGGCACCGGCCGCCCCCAAAGACAACGGAGTCCAGAATGCACTTCAAACGTAGCGCCGTGTTCAAAACCGTGCGGCACCGATCAAGTGCCGGCGCGAGCAGTTTCGACGCTGAGACGTTGACGATCACGGCCGTGATCGCCTCGCAACCGGCACCGGTGAAACGGTCCGATACCCGCGGCCCGTACGAAGAGCGACTCGACTTTACGGGTGTAGACTTTGGTGCGCTTGCGGGCCTGCCGCTCTTGAACGCCCATAGGTCAGGTAAGGCGGAAGACTCCATTGGTGAGGTGCTGTCCGCTCACTTGGAAGGCGATCTTGTCGTCGCGCAGATCCGCTTGTCTGGTGCCGATGACGTGGCGCCGGTACGCCAACGCGCGGCCGACAAGATCCTGCATTTCAGCATCGGGTATACGGCTGCCAACATCGTCAAGACGGTGCGCGCCGGCATGCGAGTCCGAACGATCACACCCTCAATCCACGAAGTCTCGACCGTGCCGCTCCCGGCCGATCGAAAAGCCAAACAAAGGAGTGGCACCATGGATCCCGAAGATAATGACGTCGTCGAGCTGACCGCCGAAGAGGTGACTCAGATCCGCAATTGGGCCGACTATGCCGGCCTCGCGCGCGAACAGGTGGAAGATGTACTCGACGCCGCCGAGGATATCGAAAGCGCCCGCGAGCTCATTCGAGCCGCACAGCAGGAGCGCAACGCCACGGCCCGCCGCATCACCTCGGTACGCGCCCAGCCGCACGATGATCCGGACGCGGTCCTGGCACTGCGCACCGAGGCTCTTGCCTGCCGTGCTCTCGGCGGTACGCCCAGCGATGCCGCTCGCGCCTTCATGCACGATCGCCTGTCCGACCATGCTGCCGGTCTGCTTCGGGCTCGCGGCGAGACGGTGCGCGCCGGTGAAAGCCCGGAAGCAATCCTGACTCGCGCTGCCCAGCATACCATCAGCAACTTCCCGGCGCTCCTGGCCGGCGTCGGCAATCGAGCCCTCACGGCAGGATTCACGCCGGCCTTGTCGCCGCTGCGCAACCTGGCACGACAGGGGACGCGCCCTGATTTCCGGCCCAGCACTCAGCTTCGCACCGGTGAGCTCGGCATGCTGCAGAAGGTCAGCGAATCCGGTGAGATCAAGAGCGATACGAGGGTCGAGGAGTCGGAAGGTTTCGCGATCGATACTTATGCCAGCATGTTCTCGCTGTCGCGCAAGGCGATTCTCAATGACGACTTGGGCGCATTCGCCTCCTGGGGTCGCGATGCCGGCCAGGCAGCGGCCGCGACGGAGAATGCTCTTGTGGTTGCCATGCTGACGAAGGCCAGCGGTTCCGGGCCTGTCATGGGCGACGGCAAGACGCTCTTCCACGCCGACCACGGCAACATTGCCAGCGGTACGCTGCCGACAACCCCGGAAGAACTCATCGGGCTGCTTTCCGCGGCGCGCCTTGCCATGCGGAAGCAGGTCGGAGTCGACGGCAAGACGATCATTTCCGTGTCGCCGAAAACGCTCGTTGTTCCGGCCGAACTGGAAACGATCGCAGAGGCTGCGCTGACTCTGATCGCCGCCGCAAGGGCCGATGACGTCAACGTATTCGGCGGGAAGCTGTCGCTTGCCGTTGAGCCGCGGATTACCGGCCGCTTCTATCTGGTCGGTGATTACAGCCCGATCGAAGTCGCCTATCTGGCGTCCGCGCCGGGCCCGCAGATGGCTTCGCGCGAAGGGTGGGACGTGCTCGGACAGGAGTTCCGTGTCGTGCTCGATTTCGGATGCGGCGTCACCGACTGGCGCAACATCTATCAGGAAAGCCTGGCCTGATGCCGAGCCCGGATGAAATCCGCACTTGGCGGGACGCGCTGATTCAGGCGCGTCTCTCCGGGGTGCGCGAAGTGCGCGACGCTGACGGAAAAACCATCCGGTATGCCACGGACTCAGAAATGGCCGCGGCCATCCGGTCCGCCGACAAAATGCTCGCCGGGGCTTCCCGGCAAGCGCCCAGCTTCAAACGCATCACGACGAGTTCAAAAAGGATCGACCGATGAAAAACTTTGTCCAACGCGGTGAGACAATCACCATTCCGGCAACTGCCGACTATGCCAGCGGCGACGTTGTGATCGCGGGCGCCCTGGTAGGTGTGGCAGGCGGTGACGCTGCAACCGGCGATGACGTCGACGTGTCGCTGACGGGCGTGTTCAATCTGCCCAAGGTCAGCGCGCTCGCGATCGCCATCGGAGATACGCTCTATTTCGACGCGGCCACCAAGCTGGTGAACAAGACGGCCAGCGGCAACACCAAAATCGGTGTGGCTGTGACCGCCGCCGCCAACCCGTCCGCTGCCGTCGACGTCCGGCTGGTGCCTTCGATTTAAGGGAAGTTTCGAGCCGGGGGTTTTCGCCATTTGGACCGGCTTGATGAACGTGAGCGGTGTTGGACTCATCCTCTTCCGCCGCTCACAAGGGGCCCGCCTCATGTTTTGCGAGGGCGTGAGGCGGGCCTTATTTCAGCCGATGCAATCTCAAGTTTTTGGGTTGGTGTTGCGTAGGCGGCGCTGCTAAAAATTAAAGTGTAATTGTTTCAATATCTTAGGTCATTTTTTCGCGGGAGATGTAGGAAACAGCGAGGCGTTCGGCCAGTTCATCCATCAAGATCGCAGGGAAGTGTTTCCTCGGCGGATGCGATTCCTGAATCGATTTCGATGCTGTAGAGGAGGGCCCTGACTTTTCAAGGAAGGACACTCCCATGGTCAAGCGTCTCCATCCCGGCGCGCGTTTCTGCAAGGCGGTCGTCGCCAACGGCATCGTCACCACGGCCGGCATCACCGCTGCCGATACCAGCGGCGACACCACCGCGCAGACCGCCGACATCCTGGCGCAGATCGATGCCCTGCTGGCCGAAGCCGGCAGCTCGAAGGCGAACCTGCTCACGGCCAGCATCTGGCTGCGCGACATCGCTCATTTCGGCCAGATGAATGCCGTCTGGGACAAGTGGGTCGACATGAACAATCTGCCCGTTCGCGCCACCGTGGAAGCTCGCCTGGCCACGCCGGAACTGCTGGTCGAGATCCAGGTCACCGCCACGGCTTGATCGCCCTCGCTGAGGCGATCCTTTTTCATTGCCGGGCTCGACCCGGCAACCCAGCTCCCAGGCGTCGAAGGCGGGGGCCGCAGGATGCCCGGGTCAAGCCCGGGCATGACAAAAGTGGCGTTTCAGCCTTTTCCAGGCCAGGCCCTAGCTCCGCGCCACGCGGGCATAGGCGTCCGCAGACATCCATTCGCCATTCTCGATCGGACGGCCCAGGAAAGCGCTGAAATAGCGTTTCATGTCCGTTCTGTCGCTGGCATCGGGGCGTGCGGCCAGCAGGCGCCAAGTCTGCATGATGTGGCCATGCGTGAAAATGGAGATGCGATCGAGCCCAAGCGCTTCTATGCGACGGGCCGTGGCCCTGACACGCTCCAGCATCCGGGCAAAAGATTCGGCGCCGGGACCGTCGACCCGCTCCGGATCGGCAAGGCGCCAATAGGCTTCGACCAGCGGGCGACGCTGCTCCATCGTGGTATTTGCGCAGCGAACAGGCGACAGATAGGTAAATTCCTGCACCGGCCAGGTTTCGATCGGCGTCGCCGAGAAACGCTCGGCCGTCGGCGCGGCTGTCTGGCGCGCGCGCAGATAGGGCGACACCACGATCAATTCCGGGTCCCGTTCGAACCTGGCCGCCACCTCACGGGCCTGCTGCCATCCGGTTTCGGTAAGCGGCGCCGAGGAGGCGTCCTTGCTTGCAGCCCCCGCATTGCCAGTGCTTTCGCCATGGCGGATCAGCCAGAGCTCACGCGCCATGCCGCCTCCAGCAAACCGGCGGGGGAACGGCTCTCACTCGAATTCCTCAAACGGACGTCGAAGCCGGTCTTCCCGCGTGACCTGGCGGGCGTTGAGCTTGATTTCACAGCCATCGCAGATGTCCGGCCGAGCCGTGAAAGCCTTGGATGCCTTGTCGTTGGCATCCGGAGCCCATTGTGAAGCGGGATTTCCCAAGGCCGGCGCCTTGCCGGTCGCAGCAACTGGTTTCTTGTGCCTGGGTTGCTCCACAGTCAGGTCCGGCAGTGCGAATTCCTCTGCCAGGACGGAGCTGCCCAGCAGCGGCAGGAGGAGGAGTGCAGTGCAGGCGGACAGCTTCATCGGAGAGCCTCAGCATCAGGCCTTGCCAGCACGACAAGATCGGACGAGTCGACGGCAATATTCCAGCATAACACGCACTCGGCAAGGGGAGAGCCTTTCGCCAAGCGAGGCCCTTCAACACGGTTCTTGCCTTGCGCCCGGCCTTGTGGCTTGCTCCGTCGCAAGCAATGACAAGGAGCGACCAATGCCTGATCCGACACTCTGGGGACTGTTCGTTCTCGCATCGGTCACGTTGCTGCTGACGCCTGGACCGGCGGTGCTGTTCATCGTGGCGCGCTCGGTCGAGCGGGGCAAGGTCGCGGGCCTGGTTTCGGTCCTCGGCATCCATCTCGGCACCATCGTCCATATCGTCGCTGCGGCGGTCGGGCTTTCGGCCTTGGTCGTTTCCTCGACCCTGGCCTTTTCCGTGGTCAAATATCTGGGCGCTGCCTACCTGATCTGGATCGGCGTCCGCACGCTGATGGCGCCGGACCTGCCGCCGGAGATCTCCGCCAGATCGACCAAACCGCTGCATCGGCTCTTTCAGGAAGGCTTCATCGTCAACCTGTTCAACCCGAAGACCGCGATCTTCTTCCTGGCCTTCCTGCCCCAGTTCGTCGATCCGGCCCGGGGCGCTCTGCATTGGCAGATCCTCGTGCTCGGCTTCACCTTCATGGGGCTCGGCATGCTGAGTGACGCCATGTTTGCACTGGCAGCCGGCGCGGCGGGGGATTTCCTACGCCGCAGCCGCGGGTTCCTGCGGTTTCAGCGCTGGTTCGCCGGCTTGTCCTTCATCGGTCTGGGCGTGACGGCAGCGCTGGTTTCGCGAAAATAGGACGCGGTGGCGCGCAGCATTGCTGCATCGGCAACGGGAGATCGACCTCGATCATGGTTGCGGATGTGGCTGCAGGCCAGCATGCAGGGCGCCTCTTATCGATTTCATCGACGGATAGGTTCTATCGAACTCGACTATTCGGACGGGCCGCCCCGTGCCAGCATTGCTTCCACCGACGGCCGCCTGCCGGTGTGTCGAGGCGGATTGGACAAGCGTGAGGCTGCATCATGGGCGAGTTGATCGGCGGACAATGGCATCGCACAACTCCCTCGAAGCTGATGGCTGACGGCCGGTTGAGGCGGCCGCCCTCCGTCTATCGCAACTGGATCTCCTCCCAGGCAGATGCGCCCTTCAAGCCCGAAGCCGGGCGCTACCACCTCTATGTCTCGCTGGCCTGTCCCTGGGCGCACCGCACCCTGATCATGCGCAGCCTCAAGGGGCTGGAGGGACTGATCGACATCTCCATCGTCAACTGGCTGATGGGAGAGGATGGCTGGAGCTTCGATCCGGGCCCCGGCGTGGTGCCGGACAGCGTGAACGGCGCGGCCAAGCTTCACGAAATCTATACACTCGGCGATCCCGGTGCCACCACGCGCGTCACCGTGCCCGTCCTGTGGGACAAGCAGAGCCGGCGCATCGTTTCCAACGAATCCGCCGAAATCATCCGCATGTTCAATTCGGCTTTCGACGGCATCGGGGCGAGACCGGGCGACTTCTACCCGCATGAGCTCCGCACGGAGATCGATGCCGTCAACGAGCGCATCTATGAAAGCTTGAACAACGGTGTCTACAAGGCAGGCTTCGCCACCACGCAAGCCGCCTATGAGGAGGCCGCAGGGGCCGTCTTCGAGACCCTGGATTGGCTGGAGCATCGGCTCTCGCGACAGGCATTCCTCTTGGGCGAGCGCCTGACGGAGGCCGACATCCGCCTGTTCACGACATTGCTGCGCTTCGACCCGGTCTATCACGGCCACTTCAAATGCAATCGGCGCAGGATCGCCGATTACCCCGCGCTTTGGGACTATACACGGTTGCTTCAACAGCATCGGCTGATCCGGCCGACCATCGCCATGGATCACATCAAGAAGCACTATTATGCCAGCCATGCCTGGATCAATCCGAGCCGTATCGTGCCTCTCGGTCCCGATCTCGACTATGACGCACCCGTTTCCAGTCTGCGTGCGTCAGCGAGCCGCGCCGCGTGAGATCTTTCATGGCGCCTGGACGCGCCTGATCGGCAGTTCATCCGGTATCGCAGCGAAGGCTTCGCGCAGATGATCGGCCAGCATGGCAACCGCCCGTGTCGGATCCTGCGCGACATGAAGCCGGATCTCGGCACCGGGCAGGGCAGGCAGGCCATCCCCGGGAGACAGGCTACGCAAGCTGCGCGGCAGGAAGCTCGATTTCACCACGGTGACGGCCAACCCCTGGGCAGCCACGGCTTCCACCGTCGCCAGATTATGCGACACGAAGGCCAGTCGCCATGGCCGTCTTGCGGCGTCGAGGGCCTCGATCGCCCATTTGCGGAAAAGGCAGCCCATTGGATAGAGCGCCACGGGGAGGGGATCGACCAGCCAGGCCTGATGCTCCGCACTGGCGGCCCAGACCGGCCGTTCGAGCCGCAGCAATTCCCCGCTGCCATGCCCATCGGCGTGCATGGCGATGACGAGGTCGTAACTCTCGCCAAGGCGGCCGAGCATGGTGCTGGTCAGGCCGGTCTCCATCTCGACGTGAATGCGGGGATAGAGCGTCAGGAAGCGCGCCAGCAGGGAGGGCAGTACATGGCTCCCATAATCGTCCATCACACCCAGGCGCACGCGCCCCTCGAGCCGGTGCTGGCGAAGCTTGCCCACCGCCTCTTCGTTCAGGGCGAGGATGCGCCGGGCATAGGCAACCAGGCTTTCGCCGGCCTGGGTAAGCTCGACCATGGTTGTGTTGCGGCGGAACAACTCGGCGGCAACCCGCATTTCCAGACGCCTGATCTGCATGCTCACGGCAGATTGCGTGCGATTGAGCCGGGCCGCCGCCCGCGTGAAGGAGCGGTGATCGGCCACGGCCAGGAAGGCTCTCAGAAGATCGGGATCGAGCATCGGCAACGTCATCACGCATCATGATGACGACGGTGCGAGAAATGCAATTTCCTTGTAAGCCCGCTTCCCGTGCCCGCCACGCGACGCGGCATCGCCGGCTTGATGAAAAGCGCCGGCAGGCCCCGACATAGGGAGCGGTTTCCTTGCCCGGCCGATCCGTATTCGGCATAACTCGGATTTTTCCCAGGCCGCTTTCCATTGCGTAAGCGGCCTGCTTGATAATTCATCCGGAACTAGGGATAACCCCGTCGGGACAGAGAATTTCTGGAAAGGGAAGCCATGGACGGAGCATATTTGTCGGCTTTGGCGGCTCTGGCCGGATCGAGCATCGGGGCGTTCGCATCCTTTGCGACGACCTGGCTTAATCAGAGCTATCAGCAAAGAGTTCAGCGCCTTTCCAATGAAATGTCACGGCGAGAAAGAATATTCGGAGAATTTATTGACGAAGCATCGAGGGTATACGGCGATGCCATGGAGAATGATCTGACCGACACGGCAAAATTGGTTAAGCTGTACTCCATCAAGAATAGAATGAAACTATTCTCGGGGGACGAGGTCATCGCAAGAGCGGAAGAAGTCCTTCAAATAATCGTTCAGCGATATTCCTCGGAGAAGGTGGATTTTTCTCATTTTGATGCCAAAAAACTTCGGGAATCCGATCTCTTGTATGGCTTTACGGAAGCCTGCCGGAAGGAAATCGTGCGCTACTGAAGGCCGGATTATGGAGCAGGCCGCCATCGGCGGGTCACGGCTTCCGCAAGCTTCATTCTGCCGATTTGCCGGCGGTGCCAGCCCCATCGGATCGACGATCTGAAGGAGAGGAACGAGGGCGCGACGGCGCAAGCCTCCGGGCAATTTGATCCATTCAGACCGGGGGGGCAGCCTTGCAATCCGGCGGCCATCACAGATCATGATGACGTTCATCAACCAAATGCAATTCCCGCGCAACCCCCGCCTCCGCTAACCTGTTGCCGTAACGATCACGACGGGAGCGGGCGATGTGGGGTGTTCTGGCGGCTGTCCTTTCGAGCGGTATCGGAGGCACTGCCGTGGTCGCCACACGCTCGCTCTCGAAGGCGATCGACCCGATTACGCTCGGCGCCCTGCGCTTCGGCCTCGGCTTCGTCTTCCTCCTGCCGGTCGCGTGCCTGCGCCGTGAAGCCTGGCCGCCGCGGCGCGACTGGCCAGGTGTAGCGGGGCTGGGCCTTCTGTTCTTCGGGCTTTTTCCGATCCTGTTCAATGCTGCGCTCTATTTCACCACGGCAGCGCGCGGCGCCATTGCCCTCTCGGCCTTGCCGGTCCTGACCATGCTGGCGGCCACGGCCCTCCAGGCAGAGGCGATGACGGCACGCAAGATCCTGGGCGTTCTGGTCACCATGTCCGGGGTGACGCTGGCGCTGCTGTCCGGGCTCTCCACAACGCCTCCAGGCGCCTGGCGTGGCGATCTCCTGATGCTCGCGGCGGCGCTCGTGATGGCGCTCTACACGATCTGGTCCCGGCCTTTTGTCACCCGTTCAGGGCCTATTCGCTTCACTCTGATGGCGATGGGGGGCGGGGCGCTCTGCCTCGTTTCGGCGGCGGCGATCGGCGGAGGCTTGGCGAATGTCCGCGGGCTTTCGCTGGAAGCCTGGCTGGCTGCAACCTATCTCGGCATTGTCGGCAGCGCGCTGGTCTTCTTCCTGTGGTCTTTCGCGGTCACCCATACGACGCCGACGCTGGTGGCGATCGCGGTGGCCGTCAATCCGATCACAGCCAGCCTCGCGGGAGAGCTGTTTCTCGGAGAAAGGCTGGGCTGGAACTTCGTGGCAGGTCTCGGCCTGGTCTGTCTCGGCATCGTCATCGCGGCCACCAGGCCCGGCTGGCGCCCTTCCCAGATACTCAGCGAGAAACGTCGGTTTCACCCCCGAACACCACCCCGCGGTTGAACTGGTAATTGTAGCCAGCATGCGCGCCGAAGGAGGAACCGAGATCCGAGGAGGACTGGCTGGCGCCTTCCGTGCTCCATTTCGACCTTCCCTGGGACAGGCCGGCATGAGCTCCGGCATAGAACCCTGTCCAGTCATGGGGCCCGGACGCTTTCTTGGAATCCAGGGGTGGCGGTGCGAATTTGTTCTCCTTGGGAGCCAATCCGTCGGCAAAAGCGCTGCCCGTCAGCAGGAGCAGTGCGCCGGCGGCGAAAGCGAGGATCTTCATGGTCGACTCCGGCAATTTCGTAGATTGATCGCAGAATCTACAGAAGAATGCGACCGAATGAAGATCTTGCCCGAATGAAATCCCCCTCCGCCGCTCCAGCGGGGTTGTGACCGATGCAAGGCCGTTCCAGCCAGGCACTGTCTCAGCCAAGCCGATGCGTGATCCAGCCGCCCCAGAACAGGCTCGAGAAGAACAAGGTCGGTTCTGCGAAACCGGCCTGCATCAACAATTCTGCGACCGCCTGATCGGAAGCGGGCGGATCGGCGCCCTGCCGGATCTTGCCCAGCTTGGCAGTGATCTCTTGGGCCGATGCCCCATGCATGCGCCAGCGCTCGCCCCAGGCCGCGAGAAAGAGCGGCTTGCTCGCATAGACATGCCGGTTGCCGGCCAGGATGAGAGGCGCCCGGGGTTTGAGACGGGCTGCCAGCGCCTCGAGGATGGCCTGCTTGGCGGGAAGGCCGGGAAGGTGGTGCAGAACGCCGATCAAGGTCGCGGCGTCATAGATCGGCTCCTCGGGCAGGGTCGCGACCTCGCCCAATATGGGCGTCGTTCGTGCCACCAGGCCCGCTTCGCCGACCGCGGCCATGGCGAGTTCGAGCATCGGGGCAGAAGGGTCCACGGCGGTGAAGTGCCAGAGGGGTTCGAGGCGAGCCGCCGAGACGATCTCCTGGGCGGTGCCGCCGGCACCCGCCACGAGAACCCGCGCCGGCCGGCCTGGGCCGAGGTCGGCCGCGAGCAGGCAGGCGGCAAGTTCGTGGCAGGCATCATAGCCAGCCAGGGCGATGCGGCTCTGGACCCCATATTCGGCCGCCCTGCCGGCGTCGAATTTTCCGGCTGCCGTGTTCTCCGTCTCGGTCATGATCTTCTCCCTCACCACCGCTCCTTTGCTTGGGAGCGGCGATGCCGGGAAGGCCGGTTCTTATGCTGGTATAAAAGCTGACTGTCGCAGGCCTGGATCAATTCTTGGCAAAGCTCTCGGCCAGCCAGGACCGCATCATCGCATAAGACCTCGCTGCGGCCTTGGCGTCGTAGCGGCAATTGCCCGTCTTGCCGGTGGCCTCGGTTTCCGTGAAGCAATGCACGGCGTGGCCGATCTCGACGAATTGCCAGTCAGCGGGGCTGCCACGCATCTCCTCGGTGAATTTGGGCACGTCCGGCATGGTGGCGCTATCGTCGGCCCCGTTGATGGCGAGCACGCGTGCCTTGATGGTTTTGGCCAGCGTCGGATCGTCGGTGCCGAGGCCACCATGGAAGGAAATCACGGCCTTGGCGTCCGAGCCGCTGCGCGCGAGGTCGAGCACGGCGCTGCCGCCGAAGCAGAACCCGATCGCCGCCAGCCGGGACTGGTCGATCGGCGCATTGGTAGCGTTGACCTTCAATTGCTCGAAGGCCTTGTCGATGCGCTTGCGCATCAGAGCTCGATTGCCATAGAGCGGCCCGATGGCGGCCTTGGCTTCATCGTCGTTCTTGGGGCGGACACCCTCGCCATACATGTCGGTGAGCAGGATGACGTAATCCTTGCCTGCAATCTTTTTGGCCTTCTCGACGGCGGTGTCGCCGACGCCATACCAGTTGGGCACCATGACCAGGCCGGGCCGTTTGGCCTTCACGGCGTCGTCATAGATCAATTGGCTTTTGAAGGTCGTGCCGTCCAAGGTCCAATCGACCGGCTTGACCACCATCTTGGCGAAGGCGGGCGTGGCAACGAAAAGGGCGAGTAAAGGCAGAACGAAGCGGGCAAGGCGCATGGGAGGTCCTCTCGACGGCGGATGAAACCTTGTCGGACCATCATGCTACCAGAGCCCGCAGGCTTTCAAACCTGCCGCGCGATAGTACCGATCACATTGACGAGAAGCCGTGCGGCCGTGAGCGCCGACAGGCCGCTTTCGTCGGCGGGCGGATAGAGTTCGACGAGATCGAAGCCCGCGATCCTTGCCCGCTTGCCGAGGCCTGCGATCAGGTCGGTCACCTGGGTATAGCTGAGGCCGCCCGGCGTGCGGGCCGCCACTCCCGGCAGGACGCCGGGGTCGAGGCCATCGCAATCGAGGGTGACGACGACCTGCGCCCCCAAGGGAATGTACTGGAGTGCAGCCTCGATGCCCTGGACGTGAATTTCACGGGCGGTGACCAGGCGGCTGCCATAGGTCCGGGCCGCCTCGATTTCTGCCAAGCGCGCGCTGCCGACGCCCCGCATGCCGACCTGCACCATGCCAGCCACATGCGCCATCTCGCTCGCGCGGCGCATCGGGCTGGAATAGCCCTGGCGTTCGCCATGCAGTTCGTCGCGCCAGTCGATATGGGCATCGATCTGCAGGATCCAGATCGGGCCGTGATCGGCAAAGCCGGCAAGGAAGGGAATGGGGACGGAATCGTCGCCGCCGAGCAGGAGAGGCACGGCCCCTGCCGCCAGGATCTCACGCGTCTTCGCCTCGATCCGATCCCGGTTTGCGGCATTGTCGTGCATGACGGTCTCGATGTTGCCGATATCGACGCAGGAACCGGGCTCGCCGGCGAAGAGCGGCCCGCCCAGGTCGAAATCCCAATGCTCGACCAGACCGGCATCCTCCTGGCTGGCGGCGCGTATGGCGTCCGGCGCCAAGGCATAGGGTGTGCTGTCCTTGATGGGATAGGTGCTGCCATGGCCGGCACCGAAGATCACCATTCGAGGCGTGCGGTCGCCGGCAAGGTGGGTAGGAAAGTCCAGGAAGGTGGGTAGGGCGGTCATTGGGATCCAATCCTGTCGGCAGCAACTCAGGAGACGGATGCCTCGACGATTTCGAGCGGGAATCCGGTCTGCTTGATGGTCTTGGTGACGATATAGGTGAAATAGCGGTCGATGCCGATTTCGGCCTCGAGCAAAGCATCGATCAGGCGCTGGTAGGAATCGATGTCGGTGGTCACCACGCGCAGGAGATAGTCGATGCCACCCCCGACGGCGTCGCAGGCGACGATGGCAGGCTCGCGCATCACCGCGGCCTCGAAGCGCTGGAAATCCGCCTGGCGATGGCTTTTGAGCGTGATCTCGACCAGCACGGTGGCAAAGCGCCCCAACCGGGCCGCGTCGATGACGGCGCCGTAGCGGGCTATCACCCCGGCTTTTTCCAGGCGGCGCAGCCGTTCCCAGCACGCGGCTGCCGACAGGCCAGCCTCGGCGGCGAGGTTCAGCTTGGTGATGCGGCCATCGCGCTGCAGGGCTGCGAGGATCTTCAGATCGATCTTGTCGAGTTTCAACATGGCGCCGGCGAATGGATTGGTATAATACGGATAGGCTCGGATATTGTATCAGGACAATTTCATGTCATTCTCCAATTCTGACCGGTCTGCGCGATTTGTCGAATCGCGTGCGCCTCTGGCGGCTGCAGCAGAATGGCGGCCAGTCCTACCGCGCCGCAAGGGCGTGACCAAGCACAAGCTGCTGACCGACCTGATCATTGCCGATGTCGAGGCCGAGGTCCTGAAGCCGGGAACGCGCATGCCGACCCATCGCGACCTTGCTCACGCCCTCAAGGTTTCGGTGCAAACGGTCAGCATCAGCTACAAGGAAGCGGAACGGCGCGGGATCCTGCGCGGCGAGGTCGGGCGGGGCACCTTCGTGCGGGACCGGGTGACCGAGCGCGCCGAGCGCTTCATGCTCGATCGTTCCCCCGGGCAGACGGCCGACCTGTCCATCATTCGCGCCGTCTACACCGAGGTGCATGAGCGTGCCTCGCGACAGGTAATGGCGCGCCTGGGCGACGGGGACAATAGCGCCTTCATGCGTACCTGCCGTCCGATCGCCGGGCTCGACCGGCACCGCGCCGCGGCCAGGCTCTGGCTGCGCGGGCTCGGCGTGGAAGCCGAATCCGAACGCATCCTGATCACCAATGGCGCGGCCCATGGCCTCTTCCTGGCCGTGGCCTCGGTCGTCCATCCCGGTGACCTCGTGCTGACCGAAAACCTCACGGATCACGGCATCATCGGCCTGGCCTCGTTGCTGGGTTTCACACTGCGCGGCTTGCCGACTGACGCCGAAGGCATCCTGCCAGAGGCTCTGGAATCCGCCTGCGCGGCGGGCGGCGTCAAGGCGCTCGTCCTCATTCCCTCGCTGGGCAATCCGACCAGCCACGTGGCCGGCGCCGAACGTCGGCGGGCGATTGCCGACATCGCGGGCCGCTACGGCATTTTCGTGATCGAGGACGAGGTCTACAAACCCCTGCTCGACAAGCCTTTGCCCTCGATCGCTCAGATGCTGCCCGAACTCGGCTTTTTCGCCACCTCGATGACCAAATCGGTGATGACGGGGCTGCGCGTCGGCTATCTCGTGGTGCCGCCGGCCTATTCGATCCGCGTTGGCAGCATCATGCGGGTCACGAGCTGGAGCGCCACCAATCTTCCTGCCGAGATCGCCTCGCTGTGGATCGAGGACGGCACCGCCGAGGCCCTTCTCGGCCTGCAGCGCCAGGAAGCCCGCGCCCGCCAGGCCATCGTGACCCAGGTGCTCGGCGATATCGTCGCCTCCAACCATCCCCTTTCGCTTTGCGCCTGGCTGAAAGTGCCGCCGCGCTGGACGGAGGAGGGGCTGGTGCGTGCCCTGGCCCAGCGCGCCATCGCGGTGACGCCCTCCGACCCCTTCGTCGCTGGCGAGGCAGGCACCGGCGGGATCCGCATCTGCCTCGGCGGGCGGCTGTCGCATGCCGCCCTGGCGGAGACGCTCGCATCGGTTCGGGCAACCTTCGAGCAATTGCCGCCCGTATTCGATGCGCGCTTGATTGCCTGATCGCTCCTGTATCATTACAATATAATAATTGACATGATTTTTGTATCGTAACACCATCCCTCCCAAGCCAGGAGGGATGGGTTCGATGCCGGTTTCGGTCACCATCGACGAGATCAGGGCCGCCCATGCGCGGATCGCGGGGCATGTGGTTCGCACGCCGCTGCGCCACGCGCCGTCGCTTTCGCAGGACAATTTGCCGGTTCATCTCAAGCTGGAGACGCGCCAAGCCACCGGCTCGTTCAAGCTTCGCGGGGCAACCAACGCCGTTCTGTCATTGAACATATCGGCCCAAGAGCGAGTCCCAGGAGTCGTCACCGCCTCGACGGGAAACCACGGCCGTGCGGTCGCCCATGCAGCCAAGGCCCGGGGGATCCAGGCCGTGGTGTGCATGTCGCAGCTGGTGCCGGGAAACAAGGTCGAGGCCGTCCGCTCGCTCGGCGCCGAGGTGCGCATCGTCGGCCGCTCCCAGGATGACGCGCAGGAAGAGGTCAACCGGCTTGTGGCCGAGGAAGGCCTTGCAGAAATCCCGCCTTTCGACCACCCGGCCGTGATCGCGGGGCAGGGAACGATCGGGCTCGAAATCATCGAGGACTTGCCGGAAGTCGAACTCGTGCTGGTGCCATTGTCGGGCGGCGGACTGGCAGGCGGGATCGCGGCAGCCGTCAAGGCGCTCCGACCCCAGGCCAGGGTCATCGGCATCTCGATGGCCCGGGGCGCGGCGATGCATGCCAGCCTGCTGGCCGGAGAGCCGGTCCAGGTCGAGGAGTTGCCGACGCTGGCGGATTCGCTCGGCGGGGGCATCGGGCTCGCCAATCGCTACAGTTTCGCCCTGTGCCGCGCCTTCCTCGACGAGGTCATCCTGCTGACCGAAGAGGAGGTGGCAACCGGCATCCGGCATGCCTTCACCGCGGACGGCGAAATCGTCGAGGGAGCCGCGGGTGTCGGCATCGCCGCCTTGCTGGCCGGCAAGGTCAGGCCGTCGGGACCGACGGCGATCGTGGTTTCCGGCCGCAATATCGACCCGGGCCTGCATCGGCGCATCGTGGAGGAGGGAGTGACGGCATGATCGTGCTAACCGAAGCCGAATTGCGCCGTTGCGTGGCGCTCGATGCGGCTGCCGTCGATTGCGTCGAGCGGGCCTTCCTGGCTCTCGCGACCGAAGCGGTGGCCATGCCGCCGATCCTGCGGCTCGACATTCCCGAGCATCGCGGTGAGGTGGACGTCAAGACGGCCTATATTCCCGGCGTCGAGGGTTTTGCCATCAAGATCAGCCCGGGATTCTTCGACAATCCTCGGCTCGGCCTTCCCAGCCTCAACGGCCTGATGGTGCTGCTGAGCAGCCGGACCGGCCTGGTCGAAGCCCTGCTGCTCGACAACGGCTATCTCACGCAGATCCGCACCGCAGCGGCCGGAGCGGTCGCCGCCCGCCACCTGGCCAGGGCCGATGCCCGCGCGGCCGCCATCATCGGCGCCGGCGAGCAAGCCCGGCTGCAGCTCGAAGCGCTCCGCCTGGTCCGGTCGATCGATCGGGCCAAGCTCTGGGCTCGCGATGCCGCCAAGGCTGCGGCTACGGCCGAGGACCTGTCGCAGCGCCTGGGCATTCCGGTCGCGCCGGCCGCCAGCGTCGAGGCCGCTTGCGCCGGGGCGGACATCATCGTCACCACGACCCCGGCCGAAAGTCCGGTTCTCAAAGCCGAGTGGCTGGCACCCGGGCAGCATGTCACGGCGATGGGCTCGGATTCCGAGCACAAGAACGAAGTGGACCCGGCCGTCTTCCGCAAGGCGGTCTATGTCGCCGACAGTCTGGCGCAGACACGCCGGCTCGGCGAACTCGCCCATGCCATCAAGGCGGGAACCGCAGGGGCCGATACAGTGTTTGCCGAACTGGGACAGGTGATCGCCGGCAAGGCCAAAGGGCGCCGGAGCGATGCCGACATCACCCTTTGCGACCTGACCGGCACCGGCGTGCAGGATACCGCCATCGCCACGCTCGCTTTTCGCCGGGCCGCCGCCACCGGAGCGGGCCAGACTTTCGAGACAATCAAGGGAAAGTGACGGAATGATTGTGCCCACGCTCAATTTCAGCCGCGAGGAATATGCCGAGCGCCTGGCCAAGACGCGAGCCGCCATGGCCAGGGCAGGCATCGATCTGCTCGTCGTCACCGATCCTTCGAACATGCATTGGCTCACCGGCTATGACGGCTGGTCCTTCTATGTCCATCAATGCGTTCTGGTTGCGGGTGAGGGAGAACCGGTCTGGTTCGGCCGTGGACAGGATGCCAACGGTGCCAAGCGCACTGCCTGGCTCGCTCACGACAACATTGTCGGCTACCCCGATCACTATGTGCAGTCCACCGAACGCCATCCGATGGACTATCTGTCCGGCATCATCGAGCAGCGGGGCTGGGCCAAGGGCACGATCGGCGTCGAGATGGACAATTACTGGTTCAGCGCCGCGGCCTATGCCTCGTTGGTCCGGCATCTGCCCAATGCCCGTTTCAAGGATTGCCTGTCGCTGGTCAACTGGCAGCGGGCGATCAAGAGCCCGACCGAGATCGACTATATGCGCAAGGCCGGCCGCATCGTCGAGGCGATGCACCGGCGCATCCTCGACAAGGTCGAGCCCGGCATGCGCAAGAGCGATCTCGTCGCCGAGATCTACGATGCCGCCATTCGGGGCGTCGACGGTTTCGGGGGCGACTATGCCGCCATCGTGCCTCTCCTGCCGTCGGGCGAGGAGGCCTCCGCGCCGCATCTGACCTGGAACGACCTGCCGATGAAAACCGGAGAAGGCACGTTCTTCGAGATCGCCGGCTGCTACCGGCGCTATCACTGCCCGCTGTCACGCACCGTCTTTCTCGGCAAGCCAACCCAGGCCTTCCTCGACGCCGAGAAGGCCACCGTGGAGGGCATGGAAGCCGGGCTCGCCGCGGCCAGGCCCGGCAACACCTGCGAGGACATCGCCAACGCCTTCTTCGCCGTTCTCAAGAAATACGGCATCGTCAAGGACAACCGCACCGGCTACCCGATCGGCCTGAGCTATCCGCCCGATTGGGGCGAGCGCACCATGAGCCTGCGGCCGGGCGACCGCACGGAGCTGCGTCCCGGCATGACCTTTCATTTCATGACCGGACTCTGGCTCGAAAACATGGGACTGGAGATCACCGAGAGCATCCTGATCACCGAGAACGGCGTGGATTGCCTCGCCAATGTGCCGCGCCAGCTCTTCGTGAAACCATGAACGCCGATCCGATCCTGCGCCCGTCCCCGATCAGCGCCAGCGTCGATTTCGACGCCGACGGCATCCAGCACGGCCATCTGCGCCTGCCCTGGAGCCGGGACGATTCCGCCTGGGGATCGGTGGTGATCCCGATCACCGTGGTGAAGCACGGCGAGGGGCCGACCGCCCTTTTGACCGGCGCCAATCACGGCGACGAGTATGAGGGGCCGATCGCTCTGTTCGACCTTGCCCGCACGCTACGGACAGGGGATGTGAGCGGGCGCGTCATCATCGTACCCGCCTTGAACTACCCCGCGTTTCGGGCCGCCAGACGCACCTCGCCGATCGACAAGGGCAATCTCAACCGCAGCTTTCCAGGGCGGCCGGACGGCAACGTCACCGAGAAGATCGCCGACTATGTCACGCGCTGCCTGCTGCCTCAGGCCGACATCGTGCTCGACTTCCATTCGGGCGGGCGGACGCTGGATTTCCTTCCCTATGCCGCGGCGCATGAATTGCCCGACAAGGCACAGGAAGACCGCTGTTTTGCCGCCGTGGCGGCTTTCTCGGCGCCGTGGTCGATGCGCATGATCGAGATCGATGCCGTCGGCATGTTCGACACCATTGCCGAGACGGCCGGCAAGGTCTTCGTCACCACCGAACTCGGCGGCGGCGGCACCGCCACGGCGCGCTCCGCCGGTATCGCCAAGCGCGGCGTCGCCAATCTCCTCAGGCATGCCGGCATCCTGGCCGGGCAGCCAGAGATCGGCGAGACGCGCTGGCTCGACATGCCCTCGTCGGACTGTTTCGGCTTCAGCCCGGAAGAAGGGCTGGTCGAGTTCCTCAAGGACCTCGGCGAGCTCGTCGCCAAGAATGAAGTTGTCGCCCGTATATATCCAATCGGCCGCACCGGGGCGTCGCCCTATGAACATCGGGCCGCACTGGATGGCCTGCTCGCGGCTCGCCATTTCCCCGGCCTGATCAAGGCCGGCGACTGCCTCTCGGTGATCGCAACCATCGAGGACCACGCCTGACAATCGACAACAGATCTGCCGGACACAACCAGGCAGGCAATCACACCAGACAGGAGAATGAGATGATGAAACTGCCCCGACTTGCCGGCCTTGCCGGATTGGCTCTCGCCATGAGCGTGGCCGGCGTTCAGGCTACCACCCTCGAGGAAGTCAAGAGCAATGGCTTCGTCCGCGCCGTCACGGCCAACGAGGTTCCCTACGGTTTCACCAAGGAAGACGGCACGGCGGCCGGCATCGGTCCGGAAGTGGCCATCGCCGTTCTCAAGAAGATGGGAGTCAGCGACATCGCCTGGACGGTCGCGCCCTTCGGCACCTTGATCCCCGGCCTCAAGGCGCGGCGCTATGATTTCGTGGCGGCCGAGCAGAACATCTCCCCCGAACGCTGCAAGCAGGTTGCCTTCACCGAACCCAATTCCAGCTATGGCGAAGGCCTCCTGGTCAAGGCCGGCAATCCCAAGAAGCTGACGACCTATGCCGACATTGCCAAGGATCCCTCGCTGAAGGTCGCGGTGGTGTCGGGTGCCAACAATATCGACTTTCTGCGCGCCGTCGGGGTCAAGGACAGCCAGGTCGTCTTCATCCAGGCCAATGCCGATGCCATAGCCACGGTGAAGAGCCGGGCCGACGCCTATGCGGCCACCGAGTTGACGGTCGCCAGCCTTGCCAAGGGCCAGACGGAGGTGGAACAGGTCAAGCCGTTCACCGATCCGATCGTCAACGGCAAGCCGGTACGCAACTATGGAGGCTTCGCCTTCCGTCCGGAGGACAAGGATCTGCGCGAGGCCTACAACACTGCCCTCGTGGAATTCCGCAAGAGCGACGAATACAAGGCGATCCTCACCAATTACGGATTGAGCGAGGCCAGCATCAAGGCCGCCGCCGAAAAGAAGGTCGCGGATCTCTGTGCGGGTAAATGACGACTGAACCGTCCAGCCCATCTCCGAGAGTTCGCTAATACACGTAGAACGATCGCCAAATGAGGTACGTAATCCTTCCCCGGTTTCGGGGAAGGTGTCGCTGCACAGCAGCGACGGAAGGGGGAGAGTGGCACTGAGAGGGCCATAGACCCGTAAGGCCGCACCACCCACCCCCATCCGGCCCGACTTTGCCGGTCCACCTTCCCCGAAGTCGGGAAGGATTCTCGTGCTTTATCTTGAGAGCTGAGCCTTCGCGCGCACGCTGGCCCGTGGAGGCAATGGCAAGGCCCATGAGTCCGGGCCTACAAAACCGACGAGGGAGCCTCATGCATTGGATCTCCTATCTGCCTGCCCTTGGCCGGGGTGCGCTGATCACTGCCGAGATCACCCTGGCCTCGCTGGCCATCGGCGCCTTCCTGGCCTTCCTGGCCGGGATCGTCAGGGTCGAGGGCGGGCGCATCCTGTCCATCATCGCGCTTTGCTATACCGAGCTGTTCCGCGGCACCTCACTGCTGGTGCAACTGTTCTGGTTCTATTATGCCCTGCCTCTCGTCGGCTTTTCCTTCTCCCCAGTATCCACGGGCATTCTCGTACTCTCGATGCATGTCGGCGCCTATGGCTCGGAGATCGTGCGGGCCGGCCTCAAATCGGTGCCGCAACAGCAGCATGAGGCGGCGCGGGCCCTGAATTTCGGCCCGGTACACAAATTGCTGCACATCACGCTGCCCCAGGCCATCGTCGAGATGATGCCGGCCTTCGGCAACCTCGCCATCGAGACGCTGAAGCTCTCCTCGCTGGTGTCGTTCATCTCGATCGCGGACATGACCTTCCGGGCGCAGACCCTGCGCAACCTGACGCAGGACAGCACGACGATCTACACCCTCACTCTCGTGGGGTACTTCCTGATGTCGCTGGTAATCATGGTTGCCATGCGCTTCCTGGAACGCCTAGTGCGCCGCGGCGCGGCCTTTCCGAAGGCGGTGCACTCATGATGTATGGTTTCGAATGGGATCCATCGACGCCGCTCACTTACGCGCAGTCGATCCTGCCAATCTTGCTGATCGGCCTCACCGTGACCCTGCAGGCCGCCGCGGCAGGGTTTGCCATCGCCCTGGTGCTCGGCCTCGTCTTCGCTTTGATGCGGCGCAGCCGGTTGAGGCTTGTGAGTTGGACCACGGCTTTCGTCGTCGAGTTCCTGCGCGATACACCGCTCTTGGTGCAGCTTTTCTTCCTCTATTACGTCCTGCCCGACTACGGCATCGCCCTGCCGGCCTTCCTGACGGGCGCCATCGCGCTCGGCCTGCAATATTCGGCCTATACGTCGGAGGTCTATCGCGGCGGCATCGAAGCGGTGCCGCGCGGACAATGGGAGGCCGCCACCGCCCTCAACATGTCGCGCTGGCAGCTCTACCGGAACGTCATCATTCCCCAGATGGTGCCGCGCATCCTGCCCACCATGGGCAACTACCTGATCGCCATGTTGAAGGAGACGCCCGTGCTCTCGGTGGTGACGGTGCTGGAAATGCTCGGCCTCGCCAACATGATCGGCGAAAATACCTTCGAATATCTGGTGCCGCTGAGCATGGTCGGCATCATCTTCCTCATCCTTACCCTGGTCTGTTCCGCCGGCGTCCACCGGCTGGAAAGGGCCTTGCCGAAAGCAGGGATACCGATGCGATGACCAAGAACGCCCAATCCGACATCATTCGCTTTTCCAATGTGAGCAAGCGCTTCGGCACCCTGACGGTCCTGCATGATTTCGATTTCACCGTCGCGCCAGGCGAGAAGGTCTCGCTGATCGGCCCGTCGGGGTCAGGCAAGACCACGGTGCTGCGCATTTTGATGACGCTCGAGCCCTTTCAGGACGGCACACTGGAGCTTGGCGGCATCGGCTATCATGAACCCGGCGGCCACGGCCCCTTCAAGGCCAGCGAGCGGCATCTGCGCCAGATCCGCACGCAGGTCGGCATGGTGTTCCAGAGCTTCAACCTGTTCCCGCACATGAGCGTCCTGCGCAACGTGGTGGAGGCGCCCATCGCCGTGCTCGGCCTGAAACGCGAGGAGGCGGAATGCCGGGCCCTCGACCTGCTCGGCATGGTCGGCATGGCCGACAAGAAGGACCATTTTCCCAGCCAGCTTTCCGGTGGTCAGCAGCAGCGCGTCGCCATCGCGCGTGCCCTTGCCATGCGTCCCCGAGTCCTCCTGTTCGACGAGCCGACATCGGCGCTCGATCCCCAGCTCGTCGGCGAGGTCCTCGGCGTGATCCGCTCGCTGGCCAGTGAGCACGATCTCACCATGCTGCTGGTCACCCACGAAATGCGCTTTGCACGCGAGGTTTCCGACCGCGTCTGTTTCTTCGACAAGGGACGCATCGTCGAACAGGGAGAGCCCGAACGCATCTTCTCCAACCCGGAACAGGCAAGGACGCGCGAGTTCCTGCAGTCGGTGTTGTGAGCGGTTTTCGCCTAAGGCGTTTCCTACGTCATTGCGAGCGAAGCGAGGCAATCCAGGCGGGAGGAGGGCATCGTGTTTTGGGCTCCTGGATTGCTTCGCTTCGCTCGCAATGACGATGGCAGATCGATTGAACGAAACGCCCCTGACCAATGCCGACGATCTATCGGCGCGCGCCGGCAAATACCGAAGCTTTGACGGCGAGGGCAGGGGGGAAGCGAGACATTCTCGCAGCGCCTCGGGCTAACCTTCAGGACATGACGCCACCGGAGTTTCTTCGATGATCGCCACCGCTCTGAAACAAGTCGGCCATCCCGCGCTCGGCCGGCTCAACGACCGACGACTGCTCAGGGAACTCGCCTATATCGACGGCCGCTGGGTCCAGGGGCGGCAAGCAGCGAGCTTCGAACTGCGGGATCCCGGCTCCGGCACCATCCTCGCCCATATTGCCAGCCTGGGGGCGGAGGAAACGGGCAGGGCTGTCGATGCCGCCGCCAGAGCCTTCCCGGCCTGGAAAGCGCTGGCGCCGCAGGAACGGGCCGCTCGCCTGCGTGCCTGGTACCAGCTCATCCTCACCGCACGCGAGGATCTCGCTTTGCTGATGACGCTGGAACAGGGCAAGCCTCTGGCCGAGAGCCGCGGCGAGATCGACTATGGCGCCTCCTTCGTCGAATGGTATGCGGAAGAAGCCAAGCGCGTGAACGCCGAGAGCGTGACCAGCCACCTTTCCGGAGCGCATATGCAGGTTTCCCGTGAGCCGCTCGGCGTCGCCGCCCTGCTGACGCCCTGGAACTTCCCGTCGGCCATGGTGACCCGCAAGGCGGCGGCGGCCCTGGCGGCCGGCTGCACCGTCGTGCTTCATCCCTCGTCCTATACGCCGCTCTCCGCTCTGGCCCTGGCCGAACTGGCGGAACGCGCCGGCCTACCGGCCGGGGTGTTCAATGTGGTCACCGGCGAGGCAGCTCCGATCGCCAGGCGCCTATGCGAGGATACTCGCGTGCGGGTGGTCAGCTTCACCGGCTCGACCGAAATCGGGCGCCTGATCGCCGCCCAATGCGCGCCCAGCGTCAAGCGTCTGGTGATGGAACTTGGCGGCAATGCGCCGCTCATCGTCTTCGACGATGGAGATCTGGATCGTTCGGTCAAGATTGCGATCGACGCGAAATTTGCGACGTCCGGCCAGGATTGCCTCGCCGCCAACCGCATCTTCGTCCAGCGCCCGCTCTATGCTTCCTTCTGCGAGGCCTTTGCCCGTCGTGCCCGGGAACTCAAGGTCGGCCATGGCCTGGAAGAAGACAGCGCGATCGGCCCGTTGATGCATGAACGTGCCGTCGAGCGCACCAGGGAACGCATCGCCGAGGCTCTGCAGCGAGGCGCCCGCAAGTTGGCGGGTGGAGACATCGTTCCAGGATCGCTTTTCGTGGCACCGACGGTCCTCGCCGACGTCCCCGATGACGCCCTGATCATGCGGGAAGAAGTCTTTGCGCCGGTAGCCAGCATCACGCCCTTCGACGACGAGAACGAAGTGGTGGCCCGCGCCAATGCCACCGAATACGGCCTCGTCGCCTATGTCGTCACGCAGAATGCCGGCCGGGCGCTGCGCCTCAGCCGCGCGCTCGACTATGGCATGGTGGCCGTCAACCGTGTGAAGCTGACCGGTGCGCCGATCCCCTTCGGCGGCGTCAAGCAATCCGGCATGGGGCGCGAAGGCTCGCGCCACGGCCTCGAAGCCTTCACCGATCTCAAATATACCTGTCTCGACCTCGCCTGAAAGGAGCCCCCATGCTCGACCGCGCCGTTTCCGACAATGAACTCACCGCCTGGGATCGCGACCACTTCTTCCATCCCTCGACCCATATGGCCCAGCATGCCCGCGGCGAGACGCCAAACCGCATCATTACCGGTGCCGAGGGGGTCTACATCACCGATCGCAACGGCAAGAGCAGCCTCGACGCTTTTGCCGGCCTCTATTGCGTCAATGTCGGTTACGGCCGCACCAAGATCGCCGAGGCGATCGCCGAGCAGGCGGCGCAATTGCCCTACTACCATGCATATGTCGGCCACGGCTCCCAGCCCTCGATCACCCTGGCCAAGATGATCATCGACCGGGCGCCGGAGGGCATGAGCCGGGTCTTCTTCGGCCTGTCGGGTTCGGACGCCAACGAGACCAACATCAAGCTGGTCTGGTACATCAACAATGTGCAGGGCCGCCCGGAGAAGAAGAAGATCATCTCGCGCTGGCGCGGTTACCATGGCTCCGGCTTGATGTCGGGCAGCCTTACCGGCCTTGCCGCCTTCCACAATCTGTTTGACCTGCCCAAGCCGCCGATCCTGCACACGGAAGCGCCTTACTATTTCCGCCGTGAGGATCGCTCGCAGAGCGAGGAGCAATTCGCCGATCATTGCGCGGCCAAGCTCGAGGAACTGATCCTGGCCGAAGGGCCGGACACGATCGCCGCCTTCATCGGCGAGCCCGTGCTCGGCACCGGCGGCATCGTGCCGCCGCCCCGGACCTATTGGGAGAAGATCCAGGCCGTCCTCACCAAATACGACATCCTGCTGATCGCCGACGAGGTTATCACCGGGTTCGGCCGGCTCGGCTCAATGTTCGGTTCGAACCATTACGGCATCAAGCCCGACCTGATCACCATCGCCAAGGGCCTGACCTCTGCCTACGCGCCCCTCTCGGGCGTGATCGTCTCGGAGAAGGTCTGGCGCATCCTCGAGAAGGGCTCGGACGAGTTCGGCCCGATCGGGCATGGCTGGACCTATTCCTCCCACCCGCTCTGCGCGGCGGCGGGAGTCGCCAATCTCGAACTCGTGGACGAACTCGACCTTGTCGCCAATGCCGGCAGCGTCGGCGCCTATTTCAAGCAGGCGCTGACGGATGCGCTCGGCGCACACGCCCATGTCGGCGAGATCAGGGGCGAGGGACTGATGGCGGCCGTCGAACTCGTGAGGGATCGTGACGACCGCGTCTTCTTCGACGCATCCGAAAAGGTTGGCCCGCGCGTGGTCGCCGCCATGCTGGAGAATGGCGTGATCGGCCGCGCCATGCCACAGGGCGACATCATGGGTTTTGCGCCGCCGCTCTGCCTCACCCGCGAAGAGGCCGACGTCGTGGTGTCGGCGGCGGCCAAGGCGGTGAAATTCGTGCTGGGATAAATGTGACGTGATCTTTCTGGGAGCGCGGACGTCCGCGCTCCCAGGGATCATTCCGGGAACTGGTAGCCCGGCGTCGACTTCGACAGCGCGATCTCCTCGGCATCCATCTCGGCCTCGATGCCGTCGAACAGAGGCGTCGTCATATAACGCTCGCCCGTATCGGGCAGCATGCAGAGGATGACGGAGCCAGCGGTTGCCTTCTCGGCGATCTGGCGGGCTACCGCGAAGGTCGCGCCGGCCGAAATGCCGACAAAGATACCTTCCTTCTGGGCCAGGGCCTTGGCCCATTTCACGCCTTCGGCACCGGCGATCGGAACGAGCTCGTCATAGAGATTGTTGTCGATCCCCTCCTGCAGCACCTTGGGGATGAAGTCCGGCGTCCAGCCCTGGATCGGATGCGGCTCGAAGGCTGGATGGCCGACCGCGGGCGAACCATCGGCATCGCGTTCCTGCTTCTGGCCGCTGCCGACCAATTGGGCATTGGCCGGCTCGCACAGAACGATGCGCGTCTCCGGCCGCTCCCGGCGCAAGACACGCCCGACCCCGACGGCGGTGCCACCGGTGCCATAGCCTGTGACGAAGACATCCAGCCGCTTGCCGGCGAAATCGTTGATGATCTCGCGTGCCGTCGTTGCCTCGTGAATGGCGGCATTGGCCTCGGTCTCGAACTGATGGGCCAGGAACCAGCCATTGGCCTCGGCCAGTTCCACCGCCTTGCGATACATGCCGAAGCCCTTCTGGGCGCGCGGCGTCAGCACCACCTTGGCCCCGAGCATGCGCATGAGCTTGCGGCGCTCGATCGAGAAACTGTCCGCCATGGTGACGACCAGCGGGTAGCCCTTCTGCGCGCAGACCATGGCGAGGCCGATGCCGGTATTGCCGCTGGTCGCCTCGACCACGGTCATGCCCGGCTTGAGCGCACCGGTACGCTCGCCATGCTCGATGATGCTGAGGGCCAGCCTGTCCTTCACCGAAGCGGCCGGGTTGAAGAACTCCGCCTTGACGTAGATCGTGGCATGATCGGGGGCGAGGTTGTTGATCTTGATGACGGGCGTATCGCCCACTGTCTCCAGGATACTTTCGAAAAGGCGGCCGCGGCCGGATGTCGTTCTGGACTGGGACTGTTGGGTCATCTCACCTGCTCCTTGGCTTCGGTTCGTCGCATTTTGCAATCGCGTGATAACATCGAGGCGTGAGCCGCTCGTGAAGAGGCCGGCAAGGCCCGGAAAACCGCAGATGGTTTCCCCGGAACCGGCTCAGCGCCCGGCGGATATGATCACCATCATCGGCCGATCGCGCTCTTCCGCAAGCGTGGAGTGCTCTGCCACCTGTTCTTCCGTCGGGCTCCATTCCACCACGCGCCGGATCGCGAAGCCGACGTCGATCAGGGTGTTCAGGGTCGTCCCGAGGGTGCGATGATATTTGACAACGCCCTTGGCCAGCCAGTCAGTGGTGCGCTCGCCCTCCGCCGAATAACGATCAAGCGGCCAGATCTTCCGGCCGTCCCCGTCCTGCCAGCCTGGATGGCTCGGAGCCATGAAGATCGGGTGCTCGATGGAGAAGACGAAGCCGGAGCGCGGGCGTAACGCATCATGGATAACTCTGGCCAGGCGGCCGAAATCTGCAACATAGTGGAAAGCCAGCGAACTATAGGCGAAATCGAAACCAGCCTCCGGCAGTTCGAGGGTTTCGAGGTCGGCGATCCGATAGTCCGCCTTGGAACTCGCCGTCATGTCCCGGGCCCGCGCGAGCATGTTCTCGGAGAGGTCCAAGCCAAGCGTGCTCGCCGCCCCATGATCGAGCGCCCACCGGCTGAACCAACCGAATCCGCAGCCGAGATCGACCACGCGCTTGCCGCCGAGATGGGGGATCAAGGCTCGAATGTCCGGCCATTCCGGCGCTCCCGCCAGGCCGTGGACGGAGCGCGGCAATTGGCGGTATCCGTCGAAGAATTCCTGACGGTCGTAAATATTCTGAGCCATCCCCGTCTCTTCCTTCGATGTTCTCCGCAGATGGCCCCGCGCCGGTCCAACTGCAAAAGAGGCCGATGGTAAAACGGCTTCAGTTGCGGCTCTCGACCTCTGCCACGCAATCGGCCAGCAATTCGACGCCTCGCCTGATCTGCCGCACATCCAGGCTGCCATAGCCCATCACCAGGCCGACCCTGTCGGGCTTGGTCGCGCTGCCCGCCGCATAGAGCGGCGACAGAGGGTGGAGACCGAGGCCGACCTGGTTGGCTTTTCGGATCAGTTCCCCCTCGTGGGCCGCCGGAATATGGCGGAACCATGCGATGATGTGAAGGCCCGCCTTGGCTCCCTCGACGGCAAGCCTGTCGCCGAAACGCTGCCGCAGCCCCTCGAGCAGGGTGTCGCGGCGTTCGGCCATACGCCGGCGAATGCGCCGGATATGGCGTTCATAGGCTCCACTCTCCAGAAGGGTGGCGAGGGTTTCCTGCTCCAAGGCCGGGCTGTGCCTGTCCATGATCTGCTTGGCGTGCGTGAAAATGCCGGCGAGGCTGGAGGGGACCACCAGATAGCCGATGCGCAGGGTTGGCGACATGGTCTTCGAAACCGTGCCGAGATAGAGGACATTCCGGCCGTTACCCAGGCCATGAAGCGGGGGCACCGGATTGATGTCATAGCGATACTCGCTGTCGTAGTCGTCTTCGATCAGGTAGGCGTCGCGCTCCTGGGCCCAGGCGAGCAGGCGGTGGCGCCTGGCGATCGACAGCACGCTGCCGAGGGGAAATTGATGGGAGGGCGTGACATAGGCGAGCCGCGCATCGACGTCGTCGAGCCGCGAGGTGTCCAGCCCGTCCTGGTCAGCCGCAATCGGCACGATCCTGGCACCGGCCGCCGCGAAAATGTCCCGAGCCATCCGATAGCAGGGATCTTCCACGATCGCACCATCGCCGGGATCGAGCAGGAGACGGCTGCACAGATCCAATCCCTGCTGGGATCCGTTGACGATGATGATCTGTTCGGTCTCGCAGCGCAGCGCACGTGCCCGCCAGAGATAGCCCTGCAAGGCGCGCCTCAACCGGCGGGAACCGGCCGGATGACCATAGGAAAGGCGATCCGGTCTCTGCGCAAGCGCTCCCAATATGGCGCGTCGCCAGATCGGAGTGGGAAAGTCCGACACCGCGAGGTCACCGTAGCGAAAATCGATGGCCGGCCGCGCTGAGGGAGGGAGAAAGGCCGGCTGCACGGCCAGGCGTTCGCCATAGCGCGACAGGGGGAGGGGAACCGGGACCGCCGGTGCCGGCGACATCTGCGGCGTGCGGTCGAGAACGGCGGTCACTTTCGGCCTGGCGCCCTGGCGGCTGCGAATGAAACCTTCCGCCGATAACTGCTCATAGGCCGAGGTGACGGTTGCGCGGGCCACGCTGAGTTCGGATGCCAAGGCGCGGGAGGAGGGCAGAGCACCATCATCACCGTAGGTTCCTGCCAGGATCTGAGCCCGCAGCACGTCATAGATTTGCCTGGCCCCCGGACCTCGCGCCTGTCGGTTTTGCGGCATGATAACTGGCCTAGTAAAAAATACACAAACTGGACGTTCTTGTTGAGCCAGTTTGCTCCTATCCTGACGGGAAACCAAGTCGAGTTTTAACGAACCGAGTTCCTGCGAGTTCTTGCGATGTACATACCGCCCGCCTTCCGCGAAGACGATCCGGCCATCCTGCTGCAACTGATGCAGGATACGCGGCTGAGCACTCTGGTGACAGCAACCACGGCCGGCCCGATCGGCACACCCTTGCCCTTGTTCTTCGATCCGGACGAGGGAGAGCACGGCACCCTCTACGGCCACCTTGCCCGGGCCAATCCGCAATGGCAGGCCGAGCCGATCGGCGACGCCATGGCCATCTTCATGGGGGCCGACGCCTATGTCTCGCCCAGCTGGTATGCCGCCAAGCAGGAACATCACAAGGTCGTGCCGACCTGGAACTACGAAGCCGTCCACGCCTATGGGCCGGTGGAGTTTTTCGAAGATCCCGCGCGCCTGCTCGATGCCGTCACCCGCCTCACCAATCTCCATGAGGGGGCGATGGCCACGCCTTGGCAGGTCGACGATGCGCCACCGGCGTTCGTCCAAGCCCAATTGCGCGGCATCGTTGGGGTGCGCCTGGCCATCCGTCGCCTGGAGGGCAAGCGCAAGCTGAGCCAGAACCGGCCGGCCGCCGACCGGGTCGGCGTAGCACGTGCGCTCGCCGACAGCCCCGATCCCGTCGATCGCCGGATCGCTTCGCTCATCCCCCTCGATTCCATCCGATAGGCGGCTTGATACCAGGCCGGATGCTTGAAATGAACGAACACCACATGGAAGCCACCGACAGGCATGAGCCGGTTGTCACAGCCGCAGAGACGACCGCTCTCGACGAGCAGGACATTGCCCGTTTCGGCCCCGATCCGCAGACGAGTTTCGCCGCCAATCTTGCTGCCGTGCAACACAGGATCGAGGCGACCAGCCAGCGCGCCGCCCGGCAACCGGCCGCCGTGCGCCTTCTTCCCATCACCAAGACCGTGCCGGCCCACATTTTGCGGCTCGCCTTTGCAGCCGGCATCCGCGACTTCGGGGAAAACAAGATCCAGGAGGCGCAGGGCAAACGCGATGACCTCGCCGACCTGCCGATCGCCTGGAGCATCGTCGGGCATCTGCAGACCAACAAGGTGAAATATCTCGCCCGCTTTGCCCGCGAGTTTCACGCCCTCGACAGCCTGCGGGTCGCCGAGATGCTGGACAAGCGCCTGGCCATCGAGGATCGCTTCCTCGACGTCTATGTCCAGGTCAATACCTCGGGAGAGGAGAGCAAATTCGGCCTGCATCCCGATGCGCTGCTCGATTTCGTTGATCGGCTCGACGGCTTTGCGCGCCTGCGTCCCCGCGGGCTGATGACATTGGCCCTGTTCAGCGACGACATGGCCCGCGTGCGCCCCTGCTTTCGCCTGCTGCGCGCCCTGCGCGACCAGGCGGTGAAGCGCAATGCCACCTTGACCGAGCTCTCCATGGGCATGTCCGGCGATTTCGAAGCCGCGATCGAGGAGGGGGCCGACGTGGTTCGCGTCGGCCAGGCCATCTTCGGCAAGCGCCCGACGCCAGACGGGCATTATTGGCCCGGCTTCGCGCCAGGCTAAGGCGTCGCGTCGAAAAGTGAGCGCCGGTTTTCGGCGGGAATGATCAGGCAACCGAATCTACACCGTTCGGAGCGTGAATCCGTCTATCTCAAGACGGAGTTCGAACATGCCTGCAGCGCTCGCCATCGCCCAAACCTATGTGGGGCCCTTTGCTGAAGAATTGGCCAAGCTCCAGAAAACCAACCCGATTGCCGACGCCAAACGCTGGCAGCAGGCCAAGCATGATGCGATCGAGTTCCTGACCGATTGGGGCGACCAGGTGGCCGAACTCGGCTGGAGCGCCGATGACCTTTTCGGCCTGCACCCGACCGCGCCGCTTGTGCGTTATGACGTGATGGGGCTGATCTGGTTGCTGCAAGGGCAGGCCGTGAGCGAGGTCAGCGACCAGAGCGCAAGGCTCGGCGCCACGACCTTTTACAGGACGGTACGATAGAACCAGGTGATCGACGACCCGCCGCAGCGAGCCTTCGGAATCACGCCGAAGTCACAGGCCGTCGACACACTCGCATCAGTCAACGGCCACGACATTAGGAGAGGTCGGCTGACGATAGTACCCCAATAGAACTCGCCCGGCGCAAGAAGCGTCGGGCTTTTTTGTCGGGTATCTTGATTCGCAATATTTGCCGCGCGCAGACGATCACCAACGGTGATGCCGGCCGCCATGCCTGCGCCAGCCGTCATGCCCGTGCCGTCCGCCATACCGACGCCAGCCTTCATGGCGACCGCGCCTCCAGCCGCGATGCAGGCCATTGTCATGGTGCCGGCGCCAGCCATGCTTCCCCCAGCCATGCCAGCCGACCTGCTCGGCCTGCGTTGCGGCGGAAATGCCCAGATGAACCGGTGCGAGAGCGGATGATGGTGCGACGCTGGCCGACAACGCGCCGACGGCAATAAGGGCAGCGAGAAGAAGCTTTTTCATTGAAAATCTCCAATCGGATTTGACGGCACTGACATTCCGTTACGTAATATGAATGGATGCTGAATGAATTTCATTATCCGGATCCGATCGCCTCGCTCCTACTACCGCGGCGGACTTGCCGAACCAGGCGCCAAGCGCAGCCTCGAGGCCCACCGCACTTCGGTCCCCAACCCAGGCCACATGCCCGTCGGGTCGGATCAGCACGGCGCTTGGAGACTGGATCGCGCCGATCACCGGAAGCTCGCATATCCCCTCGAATTTCGCCTCGACCAACGCGATGCGATCCGCCCATCCCCGAATGTCGAGGCTGCCGGGTTCCCCGAGATTGAGCAGCACGGGCCGGGCGTCGTGCAGGAGATCGAAGAGCCGCACTGGCCCGTCGGCACCGACCAGGTCGAGATCGGGCATGCGGCGGCCGAGCAGCGGATGCCCCTCACCGAGGTCGTAGTGAATGTCGAGGCCAGACATCATGGCGCAATACCAGATGCGCGGGGCATCCATTTGCATCGCCGGCGCCATCATCTTGCGCAAGGCCTTCGTGCGCTCATCGCCGCGATTGAGTGCCGTGAGTGCCAGGGTGTGCTCCAGCAGGGCCGCTCCCACCGGATGCCGTTCGGCATGGTAGGTGTCGAGCAGGTCGTCCGGCGAGATGCCCTTGGCCACCTGTGCCAGTTTCCACCCCAGATTGACCGCATCCTGCAGGCCGATATTGAGGCCCTGTCCGCCAACGGGAGAGTGCACATGGGCGGCGTCCCCGGCCAGCAACACCCGTCCCTGTCGATAGGAGGCAGCCTGTCGCGCAGCATCGGTGAACCTCGACAGCCAAGTGACATTGTCGACGCCGAAATCCGATCCATAGGTGGCGATGAGCGTTCCGCGAAGGTCATCGACCGTGGGTTTGCTGCCCCGTTCGAGACGTTGTTCCGTCACGACGCCGCGGACGCGTCTACCGTCCTCCAGCCGGCCAAGGGCATAGACGCCCCTTGCGCCATGGCGCATGCCCAAGGCCGGCTCGTCCGTCATGTCGGCCTCGAAAATCAGGTAGCTGACATCGGGGTCCCATCCGGGGAAGTCTATCCCCGCCATCTTGCGGACAAGGCTGCGACCGCCGTCGCAGCCTGCAAGATATTGCGCGCGCATCATCCGGCCATCGTTCAAGCCAATGGTGACGCCGGTGTCGTCCTGCGTGAAGCCCGTTACCTCACAGCCGCGATAGATCGGCACCGCCAACTCGGAAATCCAGTCGGCGAGAATGCGCTCGATCTTGGCCTGCCAGAGCGCGAGCGTGTAGTTGTGACGGGTCGAACGGTCGCTGGCATCCAGAACGGTTCCGGCAAACGGCACGACCCGGTGTTTTTCGCCCTGTGAGATAAAGCGATCGGCGATGCCGCGCTGGTCCAGCACCTCGATCGACCGCGGATGCAATCCGCCTGCGCGAGATCCCTCGACATCCTGGTTCAGGCGTCGCTCGACAATGGCGATATCGATACCCGCCAGGGCCAGTTCACCCGCCAGCATCAAGCCGGTCGGTCCCCCTCCGGCGATGAGCACGTCATGCCCGGACAAAGACATCTGCCACCTCATGAATCACGGTTGAAGCCCGTTTTCTACGCGATGACCGGCGTCTTGAAGCAAGAGGGGGGGGCGCCCTATATCAGGAGTGGAAGGGAGCGGCATTCGCCGGACTCGGACAGGCCGCCTGCGGATTCAGGCAGGGAATCCGCGCGGCGCTGAGCGGGCGTCTTCTTCCCGTCAGCGCAGCAACAGCCTCTACAATCAGGCTCACTCGGTGAAATCGGTCGAACGGGAGACCTCTTCCCAGACCGCTATCTCCGCCTTCATCGCATCGATCTTGTCTTGGACGAGCTTGAGCGCGTCGGCCCCGAGATAGAGCCGGACTGGTGGGTTCGGGGTCGAGACCAGCTTAAGCAGGGCCTGTGCCGCCTTGGCGGGATCACCCGGCTGATTGCCGCTTTTTGCCTGCCGGGCAGCACGGATCGGATCCATCACCGCATCATAATCGGCAAGACTGCGCTCGGAGCGAACCATCGAACGCCCGGCCCAGTCGGTGCGAAACTGGCCCGGCGCCAACGCCGTCACATGGATGCCGAACGGCTTCACTTCCTTGCCGAGCGCTTCGGAGATGCCTTCGAGGGCAAACTTGCTGCCGCAATAATAGGTAATGCCCGGCATGGTGATGAAGCCACCCATGGAGGTGACATTGACGATATGGCCGGAATGCCGCGCCCGCATGCCCGGCAACACCGCCTTGATCATCGCGACCGCGCCGAACACATTGGCATCGAACTGGCGGCGCATCTCCTCCAGCGACGATTCCTCCAGGATTCCCTCATGACCGTAGCCGGCGTTGTTGACGAGGACGTCGATGGCACCAGCCTCTTCCTGCGCCTGGGCAACGGCCTTCGGGACGGCATCAAAATTCGTGACATCGAGGAGCATGGCATGCGCGCGGCCTGGTGCAAGCGTCGTGAATGCCTGTGCCGCGTCCCCAGTGCGGACCGTGCCGATCACGTGGTGCCCGGCTGCGAGCGCGCCTTCGGCAAAGGCTTTGCCCAGCCCCGAACTGACGCCCGTAATGAGAAAGGTCTTGTTGTTGCTCATGGGAGCTCCTTTTGCAGCGCGCCATCTGGCTCGCCATATTATATCGTGACCTTAATTATATATCATGATATAGATTTTCAAGTGATGTTCGAAACAAGGAATTGAAACGGCCATGGCTGGAACGGAGCGGCAACCCCTTAGGGAAAGGAACAGACAGCTTGCCCGCGAGGTCGTGCTCGATGCGGCCGAGCGGTTGCTCGAGAGGGGCGAAACAGCCGACTTCTCGATGCGGGCACTGGCGGCCGAGGCGGGCGTGGGGTTCGCGACACCGTTCAATCATTTCGGCAGCAAGAATGCGATCATGCAGGCGCTCTCGGCCCGCCTGATCCAGCGGATGGCGGCGCAATTCCGCGACGAGGCCCCCGCCGGTGACGCGATCGACCATGTGTTGGCAATGGGGCGGATCAGCGTCGCTCTCCTGCTGGAGAAGCCGGACGTCCATAAGGCGGTGGTGGGATCGCTCGGCATCGCCACTTCCGAGCCCGGTCCGGTGCGGCAGAACTCACGAGAGCTTTGGTCGCTGGCATTGGGGGACTTCGCTGGCATTGCCGTCGAGACGAAGACGTTCGCCGAGGCTGTGCTGGCAGACCAGCTTGCCTTCAATTTCCGGGGTTGCGTCTCGTTCTGGATCGCGGGCGAACTTCAAGATGAGGATCTTGATAGCGCTTTCCGGGTTGGCGCTTCCACGCTTCTTCTCGGCTTCGCCAGCCCGTCGCGTCGCACCGACCTGATCGAGCAGATCAGGCGCTTCTAGGGGCCGTGGGACGATGCCCGGCCCATCAGGCGAGTGACTTGACAGCCATCCTATCAGAAGGTAGATAGAGAGTGCCTCACTTAGCGGACGGAATGAAGCATTTTTCATCCCCGTAAAGATCGGAAAATCGACTGAGGGCTCCCCTCGATCGGTCCGGCTCAACTTTGAAGGTGTGGGTTGAGTTTGCCTGCTCGACTACCTTCTAGTTGGAAGAACAAGGAGACTGAGATGTTTGGAATCTCTCCGATCGGTTGGGTGCATACACTCGGCAGCTTGCCCGCCATTCCGCTGGCGCTTTACATGCTTATTCGCCACGGGCGGATTGTACCTGGCTCGACATCCGGCATCATCTATTTCATCTCGATGGTCATCGGTGCCGCAACGGCATTTCTCGTTGCGCATCAGCCGGTGAGCTATGTCATCGGTGCGGCGACCATCATGTTGCTGGTCGCAGGCTATGGCGTTGGGCGGCTTCCGGGGCTGGAACGTACCAAGCGCTTCATCGAGACGATCTGCCTGAGCCTGACCGTCTTCCTGCTGATGGTGCCGACGGTCACCGAGACCTTGCGCCGTGTGCCGGACGGCCATCCCCTCGTCACCGACTTGAAGTCGCCACTCCTCCTCGGGGCTCAGGGCAGCCTTCTCGTCCTGCTCATCGTCGGCCTGACGGCCCAGATCGTCTATCTCCGCCGACAGGGGAGGGTTGTGGCATGACAGCCTCGCCGGCGTGACGGCAATCGCCGGCATGCAGCCCGGCAGGGCTAGGACCTGCCGCCGACGCACCCATTAACCATCATTCCACAGCGCTCGTCATGCCGTGACCGATACTATCATTTTTCAGAAACCGTTCATTTTTGTCTCGCTAGTTTGCTCCCCATAGCTGGGGGCGGCTTTTCTAGGAGAATATTATGAAAAAGCTTATTTGCGCCGTCGTCCTTTCCATTGCGGCACTTGGCGGGACAACTCTTGCTGCCTCGGCGGCGCCCCGGCATGACTGGCGGCATCCGGGTTTTGACCGGCATCACCATCGCCCGGTGTGCAAGGTCGTCAAGACCAAGACCTTCAAGCATGGCCGGCCGGTGTGGGTGACACGGCGCGTTTGCCGATAAGAGCGCTTGCGAAGCGCCTGACGCAAACAGGACCCCTCTGGCCCGCAGGCCGGAGGGGCGGCAACTGGGATCGCGAAACCCGGCTACCCGAGCGAAACTTCTCACCGTTCGCGGCTTCGCTGTCGCTCACTTTGCAGGTCTATTCCAGGCTTGGCCCCGGTAATCAGTGAATTTGATTGCCATATCCGGCAGCACGTCAAAATATTCCAAGAGATTTGGGCTGGAGACTTGGCGGCATGGCGAGGATCGTCTTTGGAATGAATCTGTCCCTGGATGGCTATGTCGACCACCAGGAATTTGCACCGGATCCCATACTCTTTCGTCACTGGGTAGAGCATGTGCGCGGGCTGGCGGGCAGCGTCTATGGCCGCCGCATGTACGAGGTCATGCGCTATTGGGATGAAGATCATCCTGAATGGACCCCGGAGCTTCGCGATTTCGCGGTGGCGTGGCGGGAACAACCGAAATGGGTCGTATCGCGTTCGTTGAAATCGGTCGGCCCTAACGCCACGCTGGTCGCGGATGACGTCGCAGCGGTGATAGGCCGGCTGAAGAGTGAGGTCGTCGGAGAGATTTCGGTTTCAGGACCAGAGTTGGCGCAAAGCCTGACCGATCTTGGCCTCATCGATGAATATCGCCTCTATTTTCACCCAGTCGTGCTTGGTCGCGGCAAGCCGTTCTTTGCCGGCTCCCGACCGGCGCTGCGCCTTGTAGCCAGCGAGTTGATCGGCACGGATGTGATCCGGTTGACCTATGTGCCGGCCTGATCACGCAACCGGCCGGGAAGATTGCGTCGATGCTGCAGGCCAGCATCGGATCACAGGCCGTCATCGCCGCGTCGCCGGCCTGTCTGACCATGTCTGGGAGACAGCCATTCCAGCCGGCAGGCCTGGAACCAACGGCGGGTAAGACTGTTTAGCTCTAGCTTCGGCATGACGCTCACATGCCCTTCAGCCGGGTGACCGGCAATTTTGAAAGACTTGCATCATGAATATTTCGCCCAGATTTCGTACAATCGTGGCCGCGGTTATCGCCACGGCGGGCATCGGTCTCGCCAGTTCCGCGCAGGCCGACAGCGGTACGATCCGCTTTTACGTCTACAAGGCTGCCTTCTTCGTGGGTGGCTCCGGAGGCGAGGGCACCCTGACCTTCCATGGTCGCCGCTATCCCATCTCCATCGGCGGCATCTCGGGCGGCCTGGCTTTCGGGGCTTCCAAGACCTATTTCCAAGGCCGGGTGCGCAATATTTATCGCGTCCGAGACGCGACGGGGGTCTATGGCGCGGCGGGCGGCGGCGGCGCCGTCGGCAGGGGCGCGCAGGTGATCGTCATGACCAACGGAAAGGGCGCCCGGCTCGAGCTCCAAGGCCGGCAGGTCGGCCTGCAGGTCAACGCCGATGTCACCGGCCTTGCGATCTCGATGAAGTAAGGGCTGCGGTGTCGGCGGCCGGCCCGGCTTCCGACACCGAAACATCAATCGCTTGGACGAAGAAAATAAATGGCGGAGGGGATGGGTCTGAAAGACAACCTTCTCTACCTCAAGCCTTTGATTTTATTAGCCAGAAGGTCTCGATGTGACGATCAAACTCTCGATGCGCCGAGGTTTCGTGACGCTGCAACCCAAGCCCGCGCACGGCACCTTCAAGGCCTACGAGCCCGGCTATCTGCATATCGACATCAAATACCTGCCCCAGATGGCCGACGAGGACCGGCGGCAGTATCTGTTCGTGGCCATCGACCGGGCGACCCGCTGGGTCTTCGTGCGCGTCTACCCGGCGAAGACGGCTGCCAATGCCCGTCGTTTCCTCCGCGATCTGGACCGCGCCGCGCCCATGCGGATCACCCGGATTCTCACGGACAACGGCAAGGAGTTTACAGACCGGCTCTTTGGCCTGCGCCGTCGCGCCGCCACCGGCAACCACGAGTTCGACCGACTCTGCGCCGATCTCGGCATCGAACACCGCCTGGCGCCGCCGATGCGGCCGCAGACCAACGGCATGGTCGAGCGGTTCAACGGCCGGATCGAGGACATCCTGCAGAGCCACCGCTTCCGCAGCGGGAAGGATCTCGAGCAGACCATCCTGCGCTATGTCCGGCTCTACAACGGCCAGTTGCCGCAGTCCGTCCTCAAGGGTCGAACCCCCATCGATGCGCTCAAGAGTTGGCATCGTGAAAGACCAGAGCTGTTCAAGAAGCGGCCGTATAATCACGCGGGATGTGACACTTAGATAGGTCTGTCCGGGGAAAGGGGAGGTCCGACCGTCACCCGATTGGTGCAACAGAGCCTGGCCATGGCCTTCAGGCTGATGATGTCTCAAGCCCCTGAGCCTGCTTCGCGCGACCTGGAGCCGTCAAAATTCGAGGTGCCCATGGGTAGATTTACTCATGACGCGAGTCTGCCGCCTCTATAGCATGCAAGCAAGATGATATGTTTGGCGTTCTCAGCAACAACAGCGGAGGTAAGCATGCAGACTGACAGTTCGCATTACGCGACATCCGCACAGCGCCGGGCCGTCTCGAATATCATCTCAATCATGTCGGAAGACCTGTCCCGAGCCAACAGGATTTTGATGGTCGCAGAGGAGCTGAACTCTCTGGCGCCGCTGGCCGCGATGTCGCTCTCGATCTACGACCCGCTGACCCGCAAGCACAACTCGATATTTTCGAACGGATATTCCCGGGAAACCGTCGCCTACTTGGACAATTCATACATGCGCGTCGATCCGGCCTATCTGTGGATCCTGCGCACCAACCAGTCGTTCTTCAGCTGGGAAACAACCAATTTTGATTACTCCCGCAGCATTTCCGCGCGCAACTTCTGGAACCCGGCCGGCTACAGGGGTGGGTCGACCAGCTATCTGAAGAGCCGATCGAACAGATATGTTGGCAACCTGCATACCAGCAGTGAAGATCCCGGCCAGCCATCCGTCGGGTTCCTGAGGATCATTGATGACATTTCGCCCGTGCTGTCTGCGCTGGTCGACAATTGGAAAACGCCGAAATCGCTGATCGAAGGGCTGGAGGAATATGCCTGCTCCTTCTTCATCGACAACACGGGAAACACTCAGCGCCCCCACAGGCATGAGGCATGTATCTCCGGCAGGATCCACGAATTGTCCAATATTGCCGTCAGAAAATACGGCAACATCGACCGCCTGCATGTCATCGGCGTGCGTCTGCCCAGCGCCTGCTGGTGCCTATGCGGAGATATCGTGCATCGCGTCGATTTCAATATCTGCCATGGCGGCTGGCTTGTAAGCCACGTCCCCGCGTCCCTACCCTTCGGATTGACCATCAGGCAGGCCGAGGTCTGCTCACTCTCTGCTATCGGCATGACGCGCACCCAGATTGCGGACATTCTGACAATATCTGCACGGACCGTCGATCGGCATATCGAAAATATACTAGAAAAAACCTTCGCCAGAAACCGGATCGAGCTTGCATATATCGCCGCGAGCTCCGGCCTGATCAACCTAGATTACCTTGTCGCACATTTCAATTCGGCACAATGCCACAAAAAGGGAGGAGAAGATGACTGAAGCCAGCGAATCCTGCGTCCGGGATCCGTCGAACTATCGTGACAGGAGCGCCGACTGGTACGCGTTCTATGACGAGCGGCGGCGAAAGGAGATCATTGACATCATTGATGAACACCCCGAAATCGTCGAGGAGCATGCCGCGAACCCGTTCGGCTACAGGAAGCACCCCAGCCCCTATCTTCAGCGAGTGCACAACTATTTCCGCATGCAACCGACCTTCGGAAAATACTACATCTATTCCGAAAGGGAATGGGACGCCTATCGGATCGCCACGATCAGGGAGTTCGGCGAGCTGCCGGAGTTGGGTGATGAGCGATTCAAGACCGAAGAAGAGGCCATGCACGCCGTGTTCCTGCGCCGCATCGAAGATGTGCGCGCAGAGCTTGCATAGTCATTTCTCAGCACGAATTCACACAGCGAGAAGACATGAAAGACGAAGACATGAAAGACATTGCCATTCGCGGATATTGTGACCGCCCCAGCGTCGCCACTGGAGAAACGATCCGCTTTTACGTCAGCGCCAACGAAACCAGGGGGACATTCGATGCCGAGCTGGTCCGGCTGATCCATGGCGACAGCAATCCGGCGGGTCCGGGTTACAAGGAGGAAGCGATCAAATCCGATCTGGAAGGGCAGTATCCCGCCCGCTTTCAGCGCACCCAGTTCGGAAGCTATGTCGAGGTCGCTGATCCCGACGCCGCGCTGCAGCCCGATGGTGCGTTCTCCGTTCATCTGTTCCTCTGGTCCACAACGCCGAGCCGTGGCCGTCAGGGGATTGCGTCGCGATGGAACGACGAGCGCCAGTCGGGGTGGAACCTCGCGATCGAGGACGGCCGCGTCGTGTTTACGATTGGCGACGGCAGCGGTGCGACCTCCAGTGTCGTCAGTGATCGCCCGCTGTTTCAGCAGATCTGGTATTCGATCACCGGTGTTTATGATCCCGAAAAGAAACAGCTTCGGCTGTATCAGAAATCCGTCGTGAACCGGACAAACAGCCGCTTCGGGCTTGTCGTCCCGCTCGATTCGGATTGTGCCGTCTCTGCCGATGCCACTGTAAAGGCTGCCGATTCCGAAACCTCGCTGCTGATTGCCGGGCTCGGCGAGGCAGCCGCGCAGGACGGCCGGACCTGGTGCATCGCCCATTACAACGGCAAGGTCGATGCCCCCAAGATCTATGGCTGCGCGCTGGGCCAAGACGATGCGGAAAAGCTGTCCAGGGGCGAGATCGTGAGGCCTATTTCCCGCCTTGCCCATTGGGATTTTTCTGCTGGGATCGGGCTGAACGGGATTCCCACCGATCACGTCGTCGATGCCTCGGGAAACGGGCATCACGGCCGCTGCATGAATCAGCCCGATCGCGGCTCGACCGGGTGGAACTGGGACGGGCATGAGGAGAACTTCATCCACTGCCCCGAGCAGTATGGCGCGCTCTGGTTTCACGAGGACTGCCTGGACGACTGCCGCTGGGAAAAGGATTTCGAGTTCACCGTTCCAGAGGGCCTGAAAAGCGATTTCTACGCGGTGAAGATCCGTTACGAGGACACCGAGGATTACATTCCGTTCTTCGTTCTTCCGCCGCGCGGAACCGCCACGGCGCCGATCCTCGTCATTGCCAGCACGCTGAGCTATCTCGCCTATGCCAATGAGCAGATCATGCACAAGGCGGATATCGGACAGGCCGTCGCCGGCCATACGCCGGTTCTGAACGAAAACGACGTCGAGTTGCACAAGAACCTGAGCTATTACGGGCTGTCAACCTATGATGGTCATATCGACGGTCGCGGCGTGCAATACACCTCATGGCGGCGCCCGATCATGAACCTTCGCCCGAAACATCGTCAGGGTTTCGGCTCGATCTGGGAGCTTCCCGCCGATCTACACTTGATCGACTGGCTGAACCATAACGGTTTCGAGTACGACGTCGCCACGGAACATGATCTGAACGATCAGGGCGCGGAATTGCTGCGCCGCTATAAGGTTGTGCTGACCGGCTCGCATCCCGAATATCAGACTTGGGCCAATGCCGATGCGTGGGAGGATTATCTGGCCGACGGCGGGCGCGGCATGTATCTGGCCGCGAACGGGATGTACTGGATTGTGGAAGTTCATCCGGAAAAGCCCTGGGTCATGGAGGTCCGCAAGGAACTGGGCGTGACCGCTTGGGAAGCGCCGCCCGGCGAATATCACTACAGCACCAATGGACGGCGCGGCGGTCGTTTCCGTGGACGCGCCCGCGCGACCCAGAAGATCTGGGGCACCGGAATGAGCAGTTTCGGTTTCGATCATTCGGGTTATTTCGTTCAGATGCCCGACAGCCAAGACGAGCGCGTCGCCTGGATCATGGAGGGGATCGATCCTGAAGAGCGGATCGGCGATGGCGGCCTCGTCGGAGGTGGTGCCGGCGGATATGAGCTGGATCGCTACGATCTTGCTCTGGGTACGCCGCCGAATACCTTGCTGCTTGCAAGCTCGGTCGAGCACAGCGTCGTCTATACGGTCATCCCGGATGACAAGGCATTTCCGCATCCGGGGATGAATGGTGGCGAACATCCTTTCGTCCGTGCCGACATCACCTACTTCTCGACCGCAAATGGTGGCGGCATGTTCGCGACATCGTCCATTTCCTGGCTGGGCAGCCTGTCCTGGAATGATTACGATAACAACGTCTCGAAGATGACCAAGAACGTGCTGAACCAGTTCATCAAGGATGAGCCGGCGCCGCGGGTCTGACCAGAGCCGAGCGGCGGATATTCTCACGATATCCGCCGTGCGCTCGGGCTGCCGTTCCCCCCTCCGGTTCGCCTTGCACAAGCGAAGTTGTTTTTCGGCAGGTTTGAAAGCTGGACACCTCCGGAAACCTCAGGGCAATCGCATACAAATGACGGACCCAAAGGCGGATCGACGTGATGTCGATGAAGCCAAGGAAGCTCTCGGCGGTCTTGTCGCAACGGGTGGCAACGCGACGGGCGTTCTTGAGCTTGTTGAAGCACCGCTCGAGGAGGTTGCGCAGGCGGTAGAGGCTGCGATCGACGCCGACCCGCATCTTGCGTGACTTGCGCATTGGAATGACCGGCAGCACATTGCGTGCCTCGATGGTTTTGCGAACGTGGTCAGAGTCATAGCCCCTGTCGGCGAGCATGACCGCCGGGAGAGGCAGGTCGTCCGCCATGACCAGGTCGAAGCCGAGATAGTCGGAGGTCTGGCCTGGCGTGATATCCGCCCTCATGGGCAGGCCATGCGTATTGACGCGGAGGTGGATCTTGGTCGTGAAGCCACCGCGAGAACGGCCGAAACCCTGCCGCGGAGTCCCCCTTTTGCGCCCGCTGCCTGATGATGGGCGCGGACCACGGTGCTGTCGATCATCTGGAGGGCGTCGGGGACCACCCTGCTGTCGTTCAGCGCCTCCATGATCTGCGCCCACAGCCCCGCGAGCGTCCAGCGGCGGAACTGGCGGTAGACGGAGGACCACCTCCCGAACTCCGCTGGCAGATCGCGCCACGGCGAGCCTGTCCGCGCGATCCAGAAAATACCGTCCAGAACAAGGCGATGGTTGGCCGGCTTCCGCCCGTTAGGGGCACGCACTCCCCGGACGAACCCCTCGAAGAACCGCCACTCCTCGTCCGACATCAGGTCTCGTGCCATGCTGGTCTCCATCGCAGATACCAGCTTGAATCACGTTCAGCACACCAAGGGAATCCTTTTTGTCAACAGGTCCTAGACGCGTTCTGAATCTCTGTCGGGACTGACCTTGGTCGCGCCTGCTTCGGCTCTGCGAGCGAGACGCGGGAACGACTGAGGAAGTCAGGCGGTCCGTTGTCATCTGCAAGCCCGCGCCTGGTTGCGCATGACAGCGTAGTCGCTCAACATCTCAGCGAGCGCAGATCCCTGTGGCAGCAGGGCCAGCTCCTCGGCCGCCCGCGCCTGGAACTCCCTGCCATAATCGACCACGGGCGGGCATGTCGCCAGCCTCCCGTTCTCAGAACGAACCGTCGCGCAGCCGCTGAGCAAGCTCGTTACGATCGCGAGGGCGGCGAGCCGCCGCTTCCAGCATCTGGCGATGGACATCATTTGCCTTCTCCGTGGTCTCAAGGCGTTCGGCGAGGCGTCCCGCTCGCTCGCCGAACCGCCGAAGCGCAAGGAGGAACAGGAGCACGGCGAGCGCGATGGCGCCGTAGCGCAGCGCCGCCCGCCCCCAAGGGCTGGCTGCGATCCCGGTGAGGAGTGCGCCGATCACCGCCGCCCCCGGTGCCAGTCGTCGAGGCGGGAGTAGATCGTAACCGCGATGCCAACGAGCGCCACGGCGATGAACACCCAGCGGAGCGTATCGAGATACGGCACCAGCGGCAGTATTGCGGACTGGGTCTCCGCCAGGACGCTCTGCGCCAATTCGACACCCGCGGCGCCCAGTGTCGCAACTCCGGCCGCGCCACCGCCCTTCATGGTGCGGCTGTCGGCCAGCACTTCGCGTACGGGCGGAGTCTCGGCTGCAAATGCGGTCGCCCGGACCGGGAACCGCTCGCCCCACTGGCGTGCGGGGCCGAGGTCGACATGGATGAAGCCCGATCGCGGGTAGAAGCCGAACCCAAGGAACCCGACCTCGCGCGCCGCGGCCTCGAAAGCCACCGGGTCGTGGTTCGCCATGGCGATGTCGAAGGCGGCGCCATCTAGATGCCTCGATCGGGTGGCACCGCCCACGGCCCGGTTGTGCTCCGGGCTGCGATAGCCGGAACGGACGATCAGCGGCTTGCCCAGCCGGTCACGCAACGCCTGCAGCTTGTCGAGCGCCGCTTCGTTGACCAGCAGCTTGCCAGTGCCCCGGCAGGCGATCTCGGCTGGCGAGAAGTTGGGCCAGCGCCAGCTGCTCACGGGGACGTCGCGCCAGTGGTCGTAGAAGGTCGTGGTCATGGGGTTCTCCGAAACGAAAAAAACCCGCCTCGAGGGCGGGTGATTGCGAACTGATGAATGGGGATGGGGCGCGGCTACGGGCTGCCGCCGAAGATCTTGAGCTTGATGGCGATGCCCGCGAGCAGCGCCAGCATGACGCCGGTTGTGATCATGCGGACGGCCGTCTGCATGGCGGTGCGGCGCACCAGGCGGATGCAGTCGACGAGCGAGCGGAGATCGCGGATGTCGAGCGCGGCCTCGTCGCCGTCGAGACCGACATCGGCGAGCGCGCGCTTCGCGCCTTCCTCTGCGGCCCGGGTCAGGATCGCCTCGAATTCGGCGTCGGGCATGCGGACGAAGCCGTCGGATCGGGGTGGTGTCATCGGGATCCTCCTTCCACCGCTCAGCCGACCTTGCAGCCCCAGAAGCTCGTGTGATCGGCGGCAAAATACCCATCCGCCACGCGGAACGTGCCCTGCAGCTCGACGGTATCGCCCGCGCTGAGCGGCACCATGGTCTGCAGCCAGAGCACGGTCGCCTCGGAAACATGATCACCCGAGATCTCGCCGAACGATCCTCGGATTTCGGTCGAGCCGTTCAGCACCAGCCGCCCGCGCATGCGCGCCGTGGTGCTGGAATTGATCTTGTATAGCAGCGTGGCCGAGGAGGTAGGCGTCGGCAGCAAGCATGGCCTCCGCCATTCTCCAGTCCAAATCACCCTGACGACTGGAACCATTTAACGATCTTGGCGATGCTCTCGCCGAACATGGCGATGCCGACGGCAATGCCGAGAATGCCGACGATGATCCATTTGACGAATGCGGACACGGTGCTGATCGAGCGGACCAGGCGAATGCCGTCATCGAGCGTCTTCACCTCGTCGGGGCGCAGGGCAACCAGGAAGGCTTTCGTTTCCTCGGGCAGGTCCTCGAAGCGTTTCGGTGCCTGGTCAGTCATCAGGATGCCTCCTCAATCCGGACATGATGCTCTTGGCAGTGTGACCGCCCATGTAGAGGCCGGTGAACACGCCGGTGAGCGTCATGAGGATGGTGAGATCGACGGCCTCGATTGCAGCGCCGAAGGCGGCATTGGCGAGCGGGCGCAGGATCAATGCGTAGAGCCAGACGAAGGCGAGCAGCCACATCCAGCCCGGTCGCCAGCCCCAGGTCCATGTCGGGCCGCCCTTGTCGAGTTCGGCTTTCAGCGTCTCGTTCATCATGCGCTGGCTTTCGACATGGTGCATGAGGATGTCGGCGGCATCCGGCTCGGCGGCGACGATGGCGTTCTGCAGCTCATCTACCGGCATGTCGGGCAATCCGTCAGGAGATACGCCAGCCTTTTCAGCAATGACGTCGATCACCTTGCCGGCGATTTCGCCGCCTGCGCCGCCGAGCCTGTCGCCAAGAGTCTTCTTGATGACGGGCACGGCAAGCTCACTTGCCGCCCCGAGCAGGATGGATGCAAGGGCGCTCATATCAGCCTCCAAATATGGACGCGGCAGCCACGATCAGCATCAGGATGATGAAGACGAGGATCACAGCAGCCGGCAGGTCGCGCCTTCCGGCGCCGGGTACGATATCGACGGGTGCCGGCTCCGGCGTCGGTGTCGGCGCGCTCGGCGACCGCGACGTGGCGGCATCGTAGCCGGCACCAGCCAGCGCCTTCTCGAACGCGCGCGCATGGTTGGCGATCATCGCCGCCCGATCCGTCCCATTCACCACCCGTCGCGCGCCGACATAGTCCTTCTTCGTGCCGGAAACGTAGTCTGGTAGTTTCCTGCCGGTGAAGGTGCCGAGCATCATGCCGTCGATCAGGATCGTGGTCGCATGATCGATCCGGGCAGCCAGTGCCGGATTGCCGACGAGATCGACGCCAAGGCGATTGGCCCAGTCGGTATAGTTGCGCCGGCCGGTGATCTGGACGAAGCCACGTCCCTTGAACCGAACCCCATCGCCCGGCTGCGTGTTGCCCAATGTCGCGCGCCCCTCATAGGCTGCGCCGGAGGCGTATTCCTCCATGGTACGGAAACGGTCGCTCTCGTGATAGGCAGTGCCGAGAATGTAGGCGGCCTGCGCCAGTTCGATGCGCTTTGCGTCGAGCCGCGTCAGGATCGCTTCCAGCCGATCCACCTGCGCTTGCGTGAGCGATGTGCCAAAGACGCCGGAATCACGACGCCGCAGCGCCGCGTAGAAACGCGAACGGTCCATGGTCTTTCTCCCTGTATGCGATGTTCCGGGCTGGGCGACGTCACCATTCACGGCCAGCGCTTCAACCGCGCAGACGGAGGAGATGTCGACGGGCAGTGCTGGCGATCAGGTCGCCACCCCCGATTCGCACAGCATGGTGATGAAGCGGCGACGCCGCTCCATGTCGGCGGATGTGCGAATATTGTAGATTGTGCCGGAGCGGATTTCGATCAGCCGCCAGGCGGCGTTGATGGTTGCGGTCTCGACATCGTAACGCACGATGATCAGCGCCGGTTGGACGCTTTGCAGGCGCGCGGCAATGACGGTCTCGCCGCCTTTCGATGGAAGGATGCAGGCATCGCGCTCGAACTGTGGCACCCACTGGCCGTAGGTGTTGCCGTAGCCGTCATCGACTTCCTCGCGCTTTTCGAGGCTGACGCGGTCGCGCAGGGCATTGGCGGTGATCCTGGCCATCAGATCAGGCTTTTGCGGTAGGGTGCGATCAGGGCATGGACGGTGCGCTCGATGGCGGCATCGATGCTGGTGTCGGCGCCATCGAACAGGCGCTGGACGATGAGCAGGAGGGCCTGGCGGATGGGCTCCGGCACGTCGGCCGCCGCGCCATAGCCGGCGGTGAAGATGATCGAGACGGCATCCGCGCGACGGAAGGCGGCCGGCCAGGATTGGCCTGACCGCCGGGTGACATAGGCACCGCAGGCATCGGCATGCAGGGCATAGAGGCCCGGATCGAGCACCTGCTGCACATTGCCGGCATCGAAGTAGCTGACGCTGACGACCGCGATCACCGGCGAGACCGGCAGCGGCAAGCGATCGGCAAAGCCGGCAAAATCCTGCCGCCAAGTCTGTGTGATCAGCGCCCGACCGAGAATGCCGGCATAACCATCGAGCCATGCCGTCGCCGCCTTGATCTGGGCGGTGATCAGATCGTCCTGATCATCATGATCCACACGCAGATGGGCCTTGGCCTCGGCCAGCGACACCGGCATGGTCGCGGGCGCTACTGTGCGGACGGGTGCTAGCACGTTTTCAGGTCCATATAATAAAAAAGAAGCGACCAGCCTTCGGACGACCGATTGGCGGCCAGAGGGTCAGCGTTGCCGGTCGTCTGGCCGCCCTGGCGGATCAGACGATCGGCGCGTCGTGGGGATGGCGGAGCGCAAAGACCGCACCGGCGGCAATCGAGGTGCCGGAGGTCTTGGTGATGACGGCGCGGATATAGCGCTTCGTACCCTTATAGCCCTGCTTGTAGGCCGTGTTGGCCTCGAGCGCGGCAGGAAGCGTGCCCAGCAGGTCGCTGGCCGCCACATCGACAAAATCGCCATCCGTGGTGGTGTCCGATTCCTGGATGGCGATGACGAAAAGGCCGTCACCGGCAATCGCGCCGGTGTTGATGATCAGGGTTGCGGAGTTGAAGCCCTGCAGATCGGCATGGCTGCCCTTGGTGGTGGCGGTGACCACGGCGGGAGCAAGCGATGCAACGAGGCCGAGGCCGGAGATACCGTCCTTCATGACAGAAGTCCTTTCGATGAATGGAATGGTGCAGAGACAGGCGAGCGTCCTTCGGAAGGATGGTGGCCGCCCGCCAGTTCGATCAGGTGCTGATCTTAAGAAGCTTGAGCGCCTCGAAGTTGACCACGCCGCCGCCGACACGCTTGGTCGTGTAGAACAAGACGTTCGGCTTGGAGGTGAACGGATCTCGCAGCACCCGGATGCCGATGCGGTCGACGATCAGGTAGGAGCGGCTGAAGTCGCCGAAGGCGACGGGGAACTTGTCCGCCTCGGCCGCCGGCATGTTGTCGTCGGTGTAGACCGGCTTGCCAAGAATGGTGGCAACTTCCGCTGCTCCTGACGGTGGTGCCCAGATATAGGCGCCTTCCGCATCCTTGAACTTGCGTACCGTGTTCATGGTCGCATCCGACATCAGCCACGACGCCCCGTTCCGGTAACCGGACTTGAGCGCATAGTAGAGATCGATCAGGCAATCGGCCGGGCTGATCGAAGCGGTCGCAGCCAGGAAGCCGTCCGCCTTGCCGGAGGCGACGAAGCCGATCTTTCCCCACACATGGGAAGCATTCGCCACCTTGTCGTAGGCGAGAATGCCGCGTGGCTTGTTGATGCCATCGCCATTGGCAAAGGCAGCACCTTCCTGCTCGGCGAACTCGATCGACACCTCGTCGGCCAGCCAAGCCGCCAGATCGATGCGGGCATCGTCGAGCGAGGTCTGCGTGGCGCCCGGCATGGCGTAGATCTCGCCGGTATTGATGGCGATCTCCCGCAGCGTCGGCGTGGCCGTGCCAGGACGATCCTGTTCCTCACCCACCCAGCCGGAAGTCGCGCCACCTATATTGACCAGCTTCTTGTAGGTGCTGGTCGAGATGGAGATGGTGCGGGCCAGCGAGCGGATCGTCGACACCGTGCCGAGAACACGATCGATCCCGGCTTCGGTTTCTTCCGGCACCAGATAGCCGCCGTCCGGGTCGGATTGCGTGGTCAGCTTGGCCTTGACCTCGAGATCACGCAGACCATTGTCGACGCCGCGACGGAAGAAGCGGTCGAAGGCTTGCGCGTGTTCGCGCTTGTCCGGGTCTTCCACTCCGCCAACACCGCCGACCTTGACCGCTGCCAGCATGGCGTTGGTCTCGTCGAGCGCCTTTTGCAGGGCGGTGATCTCGGCATTGATGCGATCGACCTTTTCGGTCTGCACCACGTCGGCCATGCCGGCCTTGATGTCGGCCAGCTCCTTGTCGCGCTCAAGCTTGAAGTCCTCGAAGGTCTTCTGCAACTCGGCGAGGATTTTCGTGGCATTGCCGGAATCTGCGCGCACGGCAAGGATCCCGCGCGCACGCGGGGTGAGTTCGATACCCATGACGGGTCTCCTATGATCTGATGGTGTCGATCAACCGCTGGATGGCGGCTGCATGGAAGCCAGCGTCGTGCGTGGCGGTGTCGGCAGCGTCGTGCATGCCGGCAATCTGGCAAAACATCTTGCGCCGCTCGGAGCGGGTGATGCCCTGTTGCGCCAGGGCGGCATCGATGCGGCGCTTGGCGCGGATTTGAGATGGTACCGTTGCGGATGCGCTTACTGCGGTCCCGGACGCATGATCAGCGTCATCGGTGACCCCATCAGCAAAACCATATTCGACGGCCTGCGTCGGGTTCATGAACGTTTCCGCGTCCATCAGCTGCTCGATGTCGGCACGCTTCATGCCGGTGCGCGCCTGGTAGATGTCGGCGATGGCCGCATCGAACTGGTCGAACAGGGTGGCGGCGTCACGCATGTCATGGCGATTGCCGATCACCACACCCCAGGCATTGTGGACCATCATGAAGGAGCCGAGCCCCATGCGGATGTCGTCACCAGCCATGGCAATGATCGAGGCCGCGGAAGCCGCCCAGCCCATTACCTCGACCGTGACCCGGGCCGGATGGGCACGCAACAGATTGTAGATGGCAATACCCTCGAACATGTCGCCGCCGGGCGAATTGATGCGGACGGTGATGTCCTTGTTCCCGATCGACCGCAGCGCCGCCGAGATGCGGTTTGCGGTGACGCCGCCGCCTGTCCAGCCATCCTCGCCTATGACGTCGAACAGGGAAATGACGGTGTCGGTGTCAGCGCCATTGGCGCTGGGTGCAGCGGCAAGCGGATGCTCGGCCCATTTCGTCAGCACGTCACTCGGCGCATCCCACTGGTAGTTCTGCGGCCGAGGGAACGTTCGCGCCTCGGGCAATTTGCGAAGGCTCATCGAACGTTCTCCAGCGCCAACAGGAAAAAGTACCCGCCAAGCGTGATACCGGCGATGAATGTGCCGAAGTGGAAGGCGGGGTTGATGACCGCAACGCTGACAACGCCCATGACCACCATCGTCGCGGCCAGTTTCAAACTATCCAGGATGCTCATCTGCTTGCGTCCTCATCATTGGGGTCAACATCACCATCGCTGCCGCCATCATCTTGATGGCGATCACGATCCTCATCTGCCGGCACGCCTGCCGTGTTCGGCGGTGGATAGAAGACATCACCGCCGTCACGCGGGTTCTGGTCTTCGAGTGCTCGGATTTCGTTCGGGCTGTAGACGCCCCATTGCAGGCCTTTGACGTAGGCTTCCCAGCGCGCCTTGATGTCGCCCTTGACGAGCGCCGCCCGGTTGAAGCGGGCATAGAGATTGTCGTCGCGGTTTACCTCTGGGCCGATCAGGTCGCGGTTGATCGCCTCTTCCCACATGGTCAGATGGTCTTCGAGCGTATAGGCGACGAAGCCGATCGACTGCTGTTCGATGCCGGTGCCCCATGACGTGCTCTTTTCCGTGTCGCCGATCATGTGCGGCGGCACGCCGAAGAACATGGCGATGTCGGTACGGCTGAACTTGCGGGCCTCCAGCCATTGCGCATCCTCGGCCGTCATGGCGATGCGGGCATAGTCCATGCCCTCTTCGAGGATGAGGTTCTTTCCCTCCTGCTCGCCGCCGGCGCGGAACTCTTCGAGCCCGGCCTTGAGATTGGCGACAGCCTCTGGCCCGAGCTTGTTCGGATGTTTCAGCACCCCGCTGACGCGAGCGCCATTGCGGAAGGTGATGGCGCCATGATCCTCCATGGCGAGCGACAGCCCGATGGTCTCGCGAGCGTAGGCGATCGCTGAAACCCCGTGCACGCCATCAAGCGTCAGCCCAACCAGATGGAACACTTCCGTCTGAGCAAGCTGGATGCGCCGTCCGTCCTGTCTTGTGTATGTGTATTCGAGCGTCAGATCGTAAGTCTGCTTCACCTCGACGCGATCGGGATGCAGCGGGATCAGTTCCTGCACATTCCCGCGCGAGCGCACGATCATGGCGTAGGCATTGCCGCGCAGCAGAAGATGCGCTTGCAGCATGCGGCGGAACTGCGACGGCGTCTGCCAGCGGTTCGGCCGCCGGCGCAGCACCGTCCAGATCGGCGTGTCGGAAGCATCTTCGCGCGTGCGCTCATCGACCCGGCGCTTGATGTGCAGCGGCAAGGTCGCCACGGCACCGGCAATGATGCGCACGCAGGCATAGACGGTCGCCACCCGCATGGCGCTGTCGGGCGTCACCGCAGCCCCCGAGGCGGTCACCGTTCCCGAGCGCAGCGCCTCTTCCAGCTGCTGCGCCGTGGTGATGACGATCCCGCCACCCGCATCCTGGCCAATGTTCTGGAACGACGCACGCGGAGATGCGGCCGGCGGCTTTGCCCCGCCGAACCAGTTTGACCAGAATGCCATCTACTCTCTTCTTCTCTGCAGTCGCCGCTACAGCATCAGGATGCCGCGGTTCTCATAGACCGAGCGGCCGGCATTGACGTCACGGGCCAGCGCTCGGCCCAGCGCGTTGCAGATCGCGACAATTCCGTCGATGCGTTCGCTCGACCGCTCCTTGTCCGGCTTGATATTACCGGCCGGATCATGGCGCACAGCAACGTTCGACGCGTTCCAACGCAGCACGGGATGGCCGCCATGCCAGAGCGAGCGTGACACCGAAAGCCGCTCCAGCTCCGCCGTGGGTGCCGCCATGGACAAAAACCCTTGTCCGAACTGCACCAGGTTCAAGCCTTCATCCTGCAGATGCTGGACGATCTCGCCGGCAAAGGTGCGATCATAGGACAGCTCCCGCAGATCATGGCGTGAGGCCAGCTCCAGTATCTCGGCCTCGATGAAGGCAAAGTCGGTGGCATTGCCGGGTGTCGCGGTCAGGAATCCCTGATCACGCCAGACGTCATAGGGCACGCGGTCGCGCCGCACACGGCGGACTATGTCGTCCTCGGGAATCCAGAACCGGCAGGTGACGATCCATTTGTCGGCAAGCTTTCCAAGCGTTTCATCCAGTGTCGGCGGGAAGACCAGCACGAAGGCCGACAGATCGTTGACGCGGGCAAGATCGAGCCCGCCATAGCATTCACGCCCCAGCAGCTTGCCTTCCAGTTCCTCCAGTTCGTGTTTGACGATGCGCCAGTCGGTGGCAGCTGGCAGTCCGCCTTCCTCCCACACGCTCATGTCGAGCCAGCGGGTGACCTGCTCGGTCCATTCGTTGAGGCGCAGCCGGCGGATCGCATTCTGCTGCGCCGGCATTTCCCTAGCCTCGTCGATCTGCCGCTTCAGGTCATCCAGCTTCACCGTCACGCCAAGGCTCGGATTGGCCTTCACCCAGACCTTTTCGTCGGTCCAGTCGTCGCCCTCATCGATGGTGGCGATATAGGCAAACCAGCTGTCCGACGACTCCATCGGCACCGTGCCTTCCAGCGCCTTGACCGAGAATTCGTGATGCTGGCGGCAGACCGAATGGCGATCATAGCCGGCCGTGGTGATCTCGAAGATCAGCGGCTGGCGCCGTGCGCCGGTTGCGGTATTCAGCTTCTGGATGATTTCCGGGCCTGGATGTTCATGGACCTCGTCGACGGCGGCGAAGTGAATGTTGAGCCCATCCATCTTGGTGGCGTCGGCCGACAGTGGCCGGAACCAGGACGAGGTCGGCAGCACCGCCAGATTGTTCACCGTGCGGGTGATCCGCGCCTGCAAGGCCGAACTCGCCGCCACCATGCGCTCGGCCTCACCAAAGACGATCCTTGCCTGATCGCGGGTCGTTGCCGCCGAATACACATGCGCACCGGGCTCGCCATCGGCGATCAGCGCATAGAGCGCCGTGCCGGCCAGAAGCACCGACTTGCCGTTCTTCCTCGCCACTTCGACATAGGCGGTGCGAAAGCGGCGCAGGCTGTCCTGACCAGGACCATTCTTGCGCTTCCAGCCATAAAGCGAGCCGACGACGAACTGCTGCCAGTCCTGCAGCACGAAGGGCTCGCCCGCCCATTCGCCGGTCGAATGGCGCAGATGGCCGAAGAAGTCGATCGCATGCCGTGCGGCGGCGCCATCCCAGACCAGTCCGCGCGTGCCGCCGGATTTGAGATCGGCCAGATGACGCTCGCATGCTAGCTTCACCAGGCGGCCAGTAACAATCTTTCCGGCGACGACACCGCGTGCGTAGGCCGTGACTGGGCAGGATGGCGCTTTCTTGGCCGAGCCGGATTTACGCTTTTCTGCCACGGGTCAAAAAGTCCTCGAATGGATCGGCGGTCTCGGCCGGCTCCGCCATGCGGATGCGCGAGCGGCTCGACGGCGTCAGCCCGAATTCGCTCTCGATCTGCGCCATCTGCGCCAGACACTTGTTGGCCACCGCCAGAAACGGATTCTGGATGATGTTGTCGTTCGACGTCTTCACCACCGGGCCACGCCGTTTCACTTCCTGTTCTGCCTCCAGCCAGCGTCGCCAGATCACGACATAGCGGGCGAGCGCGCCGATATCGAGTTCGGTCATCACGCCGTGCCGGGCAAGCAGCGCCGCCATCTCGGTGAACTTTTTCCGGGCGTCCTCATCAAGATGATCGGGCGGCGCGGGAACTGCCACCACCGGTTTCGGCTCGGCCTTGTTGATGCGGTGCGGACGGGCCGTGCCCTTCACCAGCTTCAGATGCGTTGGCAGCGGCTTGCGGCCGGCCATGTCAAAACTCCATGCCTTATCCAGTGCCGTCACCGCGAAGGCGAACCGCCTCGAACAACCTGCGCAGACAGTAACTGCGAGCAATCGACACCAAGGTGAAGATCGCGCCCATCGCCATGTTCTCGGCCAGCGTGGTCGATAACCCGAACAGTGGGAACACCAGGATCTGGGTGATGACGGCGATGCCATAGCCGATGGCGACATTGGTGAGCGATTCCACCAGCGACATGGTGCGCGACTGCTTCATGCCGCTGCATCCTTGGCCGTATCTCCGGTGTCGGGCACGCGCTCGGCGGCGATCGCGTCAAAGCTGCGGCCGTCGCCCTCGAGCGTTGCCTGCTTGCCGGTGAATTCCTGCCAGCGTCGGACGACGACATCGCAAAAGGCTTCCGACAATTCGAGGCCATAGACCTTGCGTCCGATCTTTTCGCCCGCAATCAGCTGCGAGCCGGAGCCGGAAAACGGCTCGTAACAGATATCGCCGGGATGGGTGTGCAACTGCATCGGCAGCGTGAACACCCGCACCGGTTTCGAGGTCGGATGCTCTCGGGTCTCGATTTCCGAGGACGGGATGTTCCAGACCGTCGTCGGCCAGCTTTCGAACCCCTCGCGATTGATCCTTGGCTTCTTGCCGCGAACCCAGCCGAACAGGCAGGGCTCGTGCGCCCACAGCATGACCGAGCGGGTCAGCACCGGGCGGGATTTGGCCCAGATGATCTGCTGGTGATGCAGCACGTCGAACTTGTCCCAGACCGTTTCCAGCATGCGCTGGCGGCGCGAGGCGTGCCAGCAGTACCAGGCGACGTCCTCGGCAATGGCATGCTCGATCGCCGTCCGGCAGAAGGCTTCGTAGAACTGCGGGCCTTGTGAGGAATCATCCCAGTGCTTCTGCTCGACATAGTCCTCGGACCAATCCTTGTTCGCGATCTTCTTGGCCCGCGCCGAGGCGGTCTTCTTCGTCGGATGGTTGGTTCCATCATAATCGACCAGGTAGGGTGGGTCGGTGGCAAACAGCGCGGCGCGTTCGTCATTCATCAGCCTGGTGACATCTGCCCCATCGGTGGAGTCGCCACAGAGCAGTCGGTGTTCACCCAGCAGCCAGAGGTCACCGCGCCGTGTCACCGGCGTTGCCGGCACTTCCGGAATGGCGTCGTCCTCGGTCAGGCCGCCCTGTTCTTCGCGATGGCCGTAGAGCAGGTCCTGGAGTTCGTCGTCGCCGAAGCCGGTGAGCCCGAGGTCAAAACCGGCCTCCTGCAGATCGGAAAGCTCGAGCGCCAACAGATCCTCGTCCCATCCGGCATTCATGGCGATGCGGTTGTCGGCGAGCACCAGCGCCCGGCGCTGCGTTTCCGACAGGCCCGCCAGCACGATGGCCGGTACCGTTTCAATGCCGAGTTTGCGCGCGGCAAGCACCCTTCCATGGCCGGCGATCAGCGTGCCATCCTCGGCAATCAGCACCGGGTTGGTGAAACCGAAAGCGCGGATCGAACCGGCGATCTCGGCGACCTGTGCCTCAGAATGGGTGCGGGCGTTGCGCGCATAGGGCACCAGGCTGTCGAGCGGCCGGTATTCAACCGCCAGCTGGCGCTCGGTAACACCGAGATCAACTGGGCCAAGATCAGTCGCAGGCACGAGTTTATCCTTCAATTCGCACGTTCATTTCGACGTCGCACCCCCCATCGCCATTTTGGCCACGGATGCGTGTTTGGTGGCGCGCGGTCCTGGGGTCGAACTCTCCAGAGATTTGACCGCCCCCGGGGGGGCTATCAGCAGCGCCGCACATTGCCGAAGCCGCCATCCTTCGCTGCGGTCTTCCTGCCGTGGCACGATGCGCACAGCGCCTGCCAGCGGCTGCGATCCCAGAACACCGTTTCGTTGCCATCGTGCGGATCGACGTGGTCGACGACGCTGGCCGGTCGGATCAGATCATGGCGCTCGCATTCCACGCACAGCGGATGATCGTGCAGGAAGGATGCGCGTTCTGTTCGCCAGCGCTTTGAGCGATAGAGCGCACGGGCCACCGGATTGCGCTGGCGGGCATAGTCCTGGTCACGCTCACGCTTTTCGCGCCGGCCAACCGGGCGATGGATCGGCGGGCGGACAGGCATGGTGCTGATCTCGACGATGATGCTGATGGCGATGGCGTTGGAAACGACAACGCCCGCGATGGATCGTCTCCGTCGCGGGCGCGCTACTCTCCCGAGCATAGTCAAAACTATAGCTGATTTGCCCTCGTTTGTTGCATGGAAAAGTGTTGCAACACATTGGAGTCACTGCGCATTCAACCGCGCCGCGATCTTTGTGAGCGCGAGCTGCCAGCGTCGCCACGCCGTGGTTCGATCGCAGCCATGCTCATGGCTGATGAGTTTCCAGGGCACGCGGGCAGCGCGTTTCCAGACGAGTTTACGCTCGTCCTCTTCGATCCAGAGCACCCAATCAAAAGTCCGCTCGAGCCGGGTGATCGCCGCGGCCGAGGGCCACACCCGCATCGGCTCGGGTTCCATGAACGCAATCTCGCGCCTCGACCGCACGATCTCGGGCCAGGTGTTGAAATACCCCTGCGCCTTGACCGACGGCAGCTTACGCAGGGTACGAAACGCCTCCTCGAAATGATCGGCGACGCACTCGGCAGTCCATTCGCGCTCAGCCATGGCGCGCCTCCCTGTCGGAAGGACGTGGTCCGTAGAGCTTCTCGCCGAGCTGTCGGACCAGTTCACGCTCGGGCCAGGTGAGGCGGTCGTCATCGGCGGAGACCGCGAGGACGCCCTGTTCCTGCCAGCCCTCGCGCTTGACCTGTTCGGGATCCCGGCGCCGGCCGCCGTAACCGTGGGGATGCCATCTCATGCGACACCTCCGTTCGTTTCGATCGCCCAGAGCAGGATCGCGATGGCGTCGGCCTCGTTGTCGTCGGCCGGGCTGAAGCCGCGGGCGCGGACGGCGGCGACCATCGCGGCCTTGTCGGCGTTGCCCTTGCCAGCGGCGTGACGCTTGATCGTGCCGACCGGAACGCCCTCGTAGGGCACGCCGCGCAGTTCCGCCCATGCGGTCAGCGTGGCCATGAGCCCGCCGTAAATATGGCTCGCGTCGGTGCCCGCGTGCCGGCGGACCTCTTCGAACCAGATCGCGGCGACAGGACCGGACAGCCGGTCGATCTCGGTCAGCCAGTTGGTGAAGCGAAGATAGCGCATGCCGCCGCCGTCGAAGCGGCCGGGGCGCAGCGAGACGGTGCCGCTGGTGATCAGGCCGTCATGGCCGCGGATCGCCCAGCCGGTCGAGGTGCCGAGGTCGAGCGCGAGGATGCAGCGGTTGCGGGGGGCGTCGAGCGGAAGCGATTCAAACCTTGCGCCGTCGCAATTCGGGATCAGAGTCGGCTGAGCCATGATGGGTCTCCTTTGCCGGGGGCCTGTGGTGGTGGAAGACGACGGCGGTCTGGTGCTTGGCGGTACGGGGCCGCCGTCGTCGGATCGGGAAGCACAACAGACCGTCACGGCGGCGCGCGCGGCTGGCCCGGACGTATGGGAGGAGTGGCCAACCCTGTGGGGTGGCCCTCCCATACGTAGTATGGGGGTTTGACACCTAACTGTTCCGGGGAGGACAAGTGGCTGAAATCATTGTGGAATAAGACTTCATGAAGTCTTCGGGCATGAGTTAGGGACCTAACTCTTATTTTCCAGTAACTCATTGATTTCGTTGAGTTCACAGTTGGCGCTGTCATATGAGTCAGGCCTCACTCGTATGAGTGAGGTCGTCCTCCAGCCCCTCCGGGTAGACCCAGACGGCGGGGTTTTCGACCTGAAGGCAGAGCCCGGATTGGGGGCATTTGAAGTGGCTGGGCAGGACCGGACGGGCGGTTGTGGTGACCTCGCCGGTGGCCGGATCGACATGATCGACGGGTGCGCCGAACTGCATGCTTTCCACGCAGAGGTAGCCGAACCGCGACCGGGTGACGGGGAAGCCGAACCCCGAGGGGTCGCGCAGGAACTTCACGAAGCCCTTGGTCGCCAGCACGCTGAGCCGCTCGCGGATCGTGTGCTTGCTGCCCAGACCGCCCCGGTTCTCGAAGGTCTCGGCGAACTGCATGGCGGTGTAGAGGCGCTCGCTCACCGCCTCATCCAGCAGCATGCCGAGGATGACATCGTGCTTGCGCAGCCGTTCGGCATCGAGCTTGGCGCCGACCTCCTTACGCACCAGGCGCTCGTTCAGCGGGTTCAGTTCGACCCACTCGCCCTTCACCTTGTCGATCAGCTTGCCCGGCAGCGCGGGACCGTTCCGAAGCTCGATCTCCAGTCTGCGGACGGTGCTGTCCTCGTCAGGCCGGTGCATCAGCAGACCCGAGGTGTAGAAGCCGCGCAGCGCGCTGGCGCCGGAGAGGGCGAGGAAGGGGTCGTCCTTGACCTGCTGCTTGGTGGCCTTGCGGGTGTGGTGGGCGAGGATGACGCCCGCGTCCGGATTGACCGCCTCGCGGAGAAGTTCCACCCGGTCCTTCAGGAAGAACATCATGGCGGTGTTGTCGTTCTCGCCGCCCCCCTCGGGTCCGCCATCGAAAAGGTTCCGGATCGGGTCGATGACGATGATGTCGGGTGGCACGTCGGCGAATGCAGCCCGGATCGCCTCGGCCATGTGGGCGACACCCTCCGCGTCGAGCAGCAGCTTCAGCTTCGGTGTGGCGATGAAAGTGTCGCGCGCGGCGGCGATCACGGGGGCGGGCAACGCGATCTGCTGCATGCGCTCGCGCAGGTAGTGATACTGGATCTCGGCCTGCAGATAGAACACGCGCAGCGGCCGGGGCGGCGTGAAGCCGAGGAAGGGGACGCCCGCCGCCATATGCACGAGCCAGGAGATCAGGAAGTCGCTCTTGCCGACCTTGGGCGCGCCGCCCAGCACCAGCAATCCGCCCGGCGTCAGGACGCGCGGGCCGATGATGTCCTCGGGCATCGGGCTCGTGTCATCCAGCAGCGCGCCGAGGCTGAAGGTCGGCAGCGGGCTGGCGGGGACGTTGGCGTGGGCCGCGCGCAAGAGCGGCGGACCGTTGCGCTTCACATGCAACGCCCAGAGCCGTTTGGACTCGGCCATCAGCCGATCGAGCGGCCAGGACGGGCGCAGCATGGCGGCGTTGTAGCCGCAGATCGCCTCCCAGCCCGCGAAGGGGTCGAGGCGGCCCTCGTGGACGAGGCGTACGTAATGGCCGATGGCGGCGCTGGCCCCCTGGAAGCGGGACCAGTCGTCCACCGCGCCTTCGCGCACCGGCGTGGTGAGCACCGCGTCGATTCCGGGCTTCGATGCTGGTGCGGCAACGTCGCTGGCGAAGCCCACGCCGGGCAGCGGTGGCATCTCGGCGACCTTTTCCGCGAAATCCGCCAGGTCCACCTCGACCGTGCGATGCTCGCGGATCTGCACGAGGCGCTGGTGGCCGTGCTTGTGATAGACGGTGCCGGGCACCCGGATCGGCTGGTGCGCCGAGCGGAAATGCGTGTCGCCGCCGACCTTCACGGCGATGTCGCCGCGCAGACGGCAAAGGGTGGCGAGATCCTCTCCCTCGGAGGGTTCGGTCAGTTTCCACCAGACATGGAGCTTCGCGGCGCCCTCGGGCGTGCGCCCGCCGCTCTCAATGACCAGCGTCGGCGTGCCGAGGTGGCGCGTGACATGGTCGAGCTTGGCCGGGATGTCGCCCGCGTCGAGATCGACGACGATGGCCTGCATCTGCAGCACGTCGGCGGCACGAGCCTGACCCTGCTCGGCGACGGTGCCGGGGATGACATAGACGGCCGCGCCCTCACGGTTCGCCCATGCGGCGAAAGTCGCGAGCTTCTCGGGCGCGGTATCGTCGGCCGGGATCCAGATGTTGTGCGGCTTGCCGTCCCGGCCCTGACCCTTGTCGACGAAACCGCGGAGCGGGATCAGCCCCTCGCACCAGCTGAACACGGTGTCGAGGAAATGGGCGATCTGCTCGGGGTCGGGGTCGCAGCCGAACGGGTTCTCGGACGGCGGCCCGTCGTTGAAGTCCATCCACGGGTTGAAATGCAGGATGCCGTCGTCGCTCATGCGGGAAGCCTCCAGCAGCGCTCGGACCACGGGCAGAAGCGGCATTCGAAGAAGTCGGGCGAGGTAGCGACGCGCGGAAGCAACTCGCCCGCATCAGTAGCCTGCAGGATCCGCACGCCCCGGTCGGACATGCGCTGCGCGAGATCGGCGTCGAAAGGTACCAGTTCATGGTGCATCTCGGCCGTGTCCTTGTTGATCGCAGTGAAGAGCGCGGGCGCGGCGCTGATGCCGGGCACGCTGGTTTCCATGTAGGCCTGATAGACCGCGATCTGGGCGGCGTAGACTGGCTTGGATTTCGTCACGCCGTCCTTGACGCAGGCGCGCCAGTTCTTGGCGTTCATGGTCTTGCATTCCCAGAGCGCGGGAACGGCCAAGCCGAAGCCTTCAGGCCCTGCGGCGATGATGCCGTCGACATGGCCACGGATGCGCCCGCCCGCGACGGAAAAGCCGAACTGGCCGCCATCGGGCCGGTTGCCCTTGCGGGTGTAGAGGTCGAACCCGGCGCCGCGCAGCCAGGCGACGGCCAGATCCTCGAGCGCATGGCCGATCGCGAAGATGCGCAGCGACTGGCCGCTGAAGTCCTGGCCCTCATCCTTCGGCGTCGCCGTGAACTCGAACTGCAGGGCACGCTCGCATGAATGGCCGAGGCGCGAGCCGCCGAGGTAGTCGCGGGGCGGCCGCGTCGCCTGATCGGCGGTGAGCGCTCGATCGACGGCAGCGTTGACCCGGTCGGCGAAGCTGGGGCGATGATTGTAATCGAGGGTCAAAACGGCACCTCCGGCGTCTGCGCCCGGGCGATGTCGGACATGGCCTCGCGGAAGCCCTCGACGGCTTCCTCGATCAGCGCGCGCACCTGCGCCTCGGTCAGTTCGCCGAGCGGGGTGGCCCAGCCGATCTCGTCTATCAGCAGCGCCACGCGCTTCATGGTGGCGGTGATCGCGGCGCGCTCTTCCTCGGTCAGGTCAACCATGGCGAAACGCTCCCGCGCCAAGCGCGTCCAGAAGGACTGGCAGGGCATCGAGCAGAACCAGACCGATGGCCGGGGCCGCTTCGACCGGTGCGGATCGAACCAGCCAAAACCACGGGTGGGTTGCCAGCAGACAGCGCAAAGCGTCCCACGCGGATGCCAGAGTCGCCGCCGGTCCTCGGCCGTGATGGGGGCTGAGGGTGCCATGGGTCATGCCGCCCTCCGTTCGAGCCGGGCGGCCGCGTCGATCAACTGGCGGATGGCCTGCTTGTTGAAGCCGAAGGTCATCAGCGCGGAGGCGCGGTAGCGCGTCAGGCCGAAGTCATGGCGGCATTCGGGTGGCAGGTACTGGAGCTGCTTCTCGGTCGGCGGCTGGCGCAGCCAGGATCGGGTCTTGAAGGCGCTTTCGTCGGTCTCGTGGGTGTTCAGCCAGTCGTCGGCCTGCGCGAGGCAGACCGTGCGCTCGCCGACGCCGAGCAGATGCGGGCGTTCGCCTTTGGCCCCGCCGATGGCGTACCAGACCCCGTCCAGCCAGAAGATGCCGCCCCAGGCCGCGAAGCCCGTGGCCATCAGTGCATCGTCCGTGCCGTAAAGGTCGACCCACGCGAAGCTGGAACGCTTCAGCAGGTCGATCTCGGTCATCATGAAGCCCGAGAGCAGCGCGGCGGCCCCACCTTCGTCCGCATCCAGATCCTCGCGGGGGAACGCCTCACCGCAGAGCGGGCATTCGGTGGCGGCCAGCGGGATCTCCGCCTCGCAAGCCGGACAGGTCTTCGTCGGTGCCTCGCCGGTCTCGGTCTTGCCGTCGAGATCGACATCCTGTTCCAGCGTGCCATGAATCAGGCTCGAGGTGCCGAAATCCAGCACGACGCAGTCGGTCTTGACGATGCCGGGGTGTTCCTCGGGGTCGACGGTGCGCAGGCCGCGCCCGACCATCTGGATCATGGTGGACTTGTAGGAGCTGGGCCGCAGCAGCACGACGCAGGAGGTGGGCGGATGGTCCCAGCCCTCGGTCAGAACTGCCACGTTGACCACGACGCGGATGCTGCCCGCCGCGTAGTCGGCGAGGATCGCCTTGCGCGTCTCGGTCGCCAGATCGCCGTGGATCAGCGCGGCGGAAACGCCCGCCGCCCTGAACGCCTCGGTGACGTGTTCGGCATGCGCGACGGTGGAGCAGAACACCACGGTCTGCCGATCGCCCGCCTTCTCCTTCCAGTGGCGGATCACCTCGTCGGTGACGGGGGCGCGGTCCATGATGCCCGCCACCTCCGCCATGTCGAAATCCGACATGGTCTTGCGGACCGAGCGCAACTCGTCCTGCACGCCCACGTCGATGACGAAGGTGCGGGGCGGCACGAGGTGGCCCGAGGCGATCAGTTCGCCCAGACGGACCTGGTCGGCGACATTGTCGAAAACCTCGCGCAGGCCCTTCTTGTCACCCCGGTTCGGGGTGGCCGTGACCCCGAAGATGCGGGCGTCGGGATTGGCCTCGCGTACCCGATCGATGATGCGGCGGTAGCTGTCGGCGACGGCGTGATGCGCTTCATCCACGACCAGCAGGTCGAGGCGCGGCATGTCGGCAAGGTTCGAGACCCGTGCCAGCGTCGGCACCATGGCGAAGGCGACCTGGCCGCCCCAGGACTTCTCGGTGGCGTCGATGACCGATGTGGCGACGCCCGGCACCACGCGCTGGAACTTGGCGCGGTTCTGCGCGGTCAGCTCGTCGCGATGCGCCAGCACGCAGGCCTTGGCCCCATCACCGATCATCTCGCCGGTGACCGCCGACAGCATGATGGTCTTGCCGGCACCGGTGGGCGCCACGCCCAGCGTGTTGCCGCGGGAGGCGAGCGCAGCCACGCTGCGCTCGACGAAGGTCTTCTGGCGGGGGCGCAGGCGCATGGCCGGTCTCCCCTTACTGCGCCCAGCTCGGCCGACCGGCGGTGCCGGGGGCGGACGCGGGCTGGCTGGGCTGGGTGGCGGTGGCAGGCTGCTGCGCGGCGTGGCCCTGCGCCGGGGCGGCGGTGAACT
>NZ_LYXZ01000040.1 GCF_001676615.1 Labrys sp. WJW
AGCAAAGCGCGTTTAGACGGAAACGCTGTTTTGCTCTCGCTCTTTGGTTCGACGCGTCTTTGCGATTCGAGATGATTCCGTCTAATCGCAAAACGCTCCAGCGCTTCCTGTCGCGAGCGGCAACACATCAGGCCGCCACTGCCCCGCCTGGCCAGCCGCGACGTGATGGCAGATTGCCGAGCCGGCAAATTGCAAGCACGATACCGATACAACCGGTGCAGCGCTCGACAGGTCGAAACGATGCAACAGCAGCTTCCCTCCGTTTACCAACAATTGGGCGGCGAAGACGGTATCTCCCGCCTTGTCGATTTGTTCTACGACATCGTCGAGCAGGATCCGGCGGCGGCGCCCCTCCATGTCCTGCATCTGGACGGCCATGGCGTCGCCCATTCCCGGGTCGAGCAGACCCGCTTCCTGATGGGCTTCTTCGGCGGGCCGCGCCTCTATGTCGAATTCCACGGGCATTCGGACGTCCGCGCCATCCATGCCCATGTGCCGATTACTGCCGAGACCCGCGACATCTGGATCCGCAGCATGGACAAGGCCTTCGACCAGGCCGGCCTGCCGCCTGACGTCAAGAACAGGGCCATGAAGGCGCTGACCACGGCCGCCCGTCTGGTGCACGACGTCAATCCGCTACGCAATCGCAACGACGGAACTGCCGATCGAGCGGGTTCGGACCGCTCCTAGAGCGAGCCTTTTTAGCCGAAGCTCAGCTTGCTTTTCTGCCGGCCGTCCGCCTCGAAATTGGCGGGGTCGAGCCACGCTTCGTAGCCTGCCTTGAGGCGCGGCCATTCACCGTCGATGATCGAGAACCAGGCCGTGTCGCGGTTCTGTCCCTTGGCCACCATGTGCTGGCGGAACACGCCTTCGAAGGTGAAGCCGAAGCGCAGGGCCGCGCGTTTGGAAGGCTCGTTGAGATTGTGGCACTTCCATTCGAAGCGGCGATAGCCCAGCGTCTCGAAGGCATGGCGGGCGAAGAGATAGAGCGCTTCCGTCGCCACCCTGGTGCGGGCGATCGCCGGCCCCCAGAGAATGCTGCCGATCTCGATGACGCCATGCACAGGGTCGATCCGCATCAGGGCCTGGCGGCCCTCGGCCTTGCCGCTCGCCTTGTCGACCACCGCGAAGAACATCGGATCGGCGGTCGAGGAGGCCTTGTCGAGCCAGGCCGAGAAGTCGGCGGCGCTCCCCGGCACGCCCTCGAACAGATAGCGGAAGCGCCCATCGGCCCCGGGCTCCCGGGCCGAATGCAGGAGGTCGGCGCCATGGCGCGCCGGATCGAGCGGCTCCAGGCGGGCATAGCGCCCATCGAGTACCACGCGCTCCGGGCGCGGTACGCCCTTCCAGGTCGAGAGATCCATCGAATGTCCTTCGCGCAGATGCGATCAGATGATCACATTATTGCGGCGTGGCGATGCGTTGTTCAAGCGAAAGCACCTGCTGGCGAACAACGCCGGACAGGGCCTTGGAGGAGGCGACCGAGGTGAAGTCCGTATCGGGATGGGGCACATTGCCGGCACCGCGGAACACCTTCAGGCCATCCGGCATCACCACGATATCGCCATTGCGCAAGGTGGGGTCGACCGAGATCGGGATCTGCGGCAGGCCCCGCGCATTGGACTGGCAGGTACAGGCCGGGTTCTCGCTGTCGCGGAAAGCATAGGCGGTGGGCAGCGCGGTATAGAGGGCGCCGGCCTTGTCGACAGCCGACTCGATCGCCGGCTTGGTGTTGCCATTGCTGCCGTCATTGGAACCGCTCGCCTTGTACAACACCATCTGGCCGCCGGAGCAGGAGGCTTCGCACATCGAGGTCTGCATGTCCTCGTCGCGCTGGGAGCGGATGAATCCCGTGGCGAAATAATAACCGTCGCAGGTGCGCACGCAGTAGCCACGCGCCTTCGGCGTACTCACCACCGGCGCCGGAGCCGGGCGCGAACGCTGCTGCTGCGGCTGCTGTTGCGGCACGGGTGCCGGCGCCGGCCGCGATTCCTGGCGCGGACGGAACAGGAAATCGAACAGGCCGGCCTGAGCGCTGCCACCCACGGCGACCGTCAGGAGCATTCCAGCGGCAAGGGGGGCGGCAAAGCGTCTCAAAGTCATGGTACGGGTCCTACAGATCGTGAAGGGCCGGCAACAGCCGGCCCCGCCTTCTATGCGAGCATCCCGTCAAAATCATGTCGGTGGCGGTTCGTCACCGATTAGTGATTGTCGCGGGGAACCCCATAGGTCTGGGCGACCTTCTGATACTTGACCGCGGGCTTGAGCACCATACCGTCGCCGAGCTGGTCCACCATGGCGCGCTGGATTTCCTGCCAGGGCGTCTGGCTCGGCGCATAATGGAAGCCGCCTGCCGCAGCGAGATCGGCGCGGCGCTTGGCCAGTTCCTCGTCGGAGATCAGGATATTGGCCTCGCCCTTGTTGAGGTCGATGCGCACCTTGTCGCCCGTCTGCAGGATGGCAAGGCCGCCGCCAGCCGCCGCTTCCGGCGAGGCGTTGAGGATGGAAGGCGAGCCCGACGTGCCCGACTGGCGCCCGTCGCCGATGCAGGGCAGCGAGGTGATGCCGCGCTTGATCAGGGCCGCCGGCGGCTGCATGTTCACCACTTCCGCCGCGCCGGGATAGCCGATCGGCCCGGTGCCGCGGATGAACAGCATGCAGTGCTCGTCGATGCCGAGCGAGGGATCCTCGATGCGGTGATGATAGTCCTCCGGGCCCTCGAACACGATGGCCCGGCCCTCGAAGGCGCCGGGGTTCTTGGGATCTGCGAGATAGCGATCGTGGAATTCCTTGGAGATCACGCTGGTCTTCATGATCGCCGAATCGAACAGATTGCCCGAGAGCACGATGAAGCCGGCATCCTGCACCAGCGCGGTGTCGAAGCTGCGGATCACGTCGGGCAATTCGACCTTGGCATCCTTGCAGTTCTCGCCGATCGACTTGCCGTTCACGGTGAGCGCATTCTCGTGGATGAGCTTGTGCTTCATCAATTCGGCGACCACCGCCGGCACGCCGCCGGCATGCTGGTAGTCCTCGCCGAGATATTTGCCGGCCGGCTGCAGGTTCACCAGCAGCGGCACCTTGTGGCCGATGGTCTGCCAGTCGCGGATGTCGAGCTCGACCCCGATATGGCGGGCGATGGCGTTGATGTGGATCGGCGCATTGGTGGAGCCGCCGATGGCCGAATTGACGACGATGACGTTTTCGAAGGCCTCGCGCGTCATGATGTCGGAGGGCTTGAGGTCCTCGCGTACCATGTCGACGATGCGCTTGCCGGTCTCATAGGAAATCTGCTGGCGCTCGCGATAGGGCGCGGGAATGGCGGCCGACCCCGGCAGCTGCATGCCGAGCGCCTCTGCCAGAGAGTTCATGGTGGTGGCGGTGCCCATGGTGTTGCAGTAGCCGGTCGAGGGGGCCGACGAAGCCACCATCTCCATGAAGTTCTCATAGTCGATCTCGCCGGTGGCGAGCATCTCGCGCGCCTTCCAGACCACCGTGCCCGAACCGGTACGCTCGCCATGCCACCAGCCGTTGAGCATCGGGCCGACCGACAGGGCAATGGCCGGAATATTCACGGTGGCTGCTGCCATCAGGCAGGCGGGCGTGGTCTTGTCGCAGCCGATCGTCAGCACCACGCCGTCGATCGGATAGCCATAGAGCAGTTCGACCAGGCCGAGATAGGCCAGGTTGCGGTCGAGCGCGGCACCGGGACGCTTGCCGGTTTCCTGGATCGGATGCACAGGAAATTCGAAGGCGATGCCGCCTGCCTCGCGGATACCCTCGCGCACGCGCTCGGCCAGCACGAGATGGTGGCGGTTGCAGGGGGAGAGGTCCGAACCGGTCTGGGCGATGCCGATGATCGGCTTGCCCGACTGCAATTCCTTACGGGTCAGGCCGAAATTGAGCTGGCGTTCGATATAGAGCGCGGTCATGCCCGGATTGTCCGGATTGTCGTACCAGGCCTGCGACCGCAATCTTTTCGTCTTGTTCTTGGTGTCAGCCATGGCAAGCCTCCCTGTCTTCGTGCCCCGCCTGCGTCGTCGGCAGGTGGCAGTCTTCCTGCAACCAGACGACTTAACACTTTTGTCAGACTATTCGCAACGCCTAAGCGACGAATAGCAGGACGATGCCTTGGGCGGCTTTTTACGGCGAGATCGGAGGCCAAGGCGCTTTGCGGTCCGGCGGAATCGCCGCGAATCGCAGACGCGCGGCACCACCGTCGATAAGCTGTTGTTTCTACGCACTTTCTCAATCGAAAAGTCTAGCGGCTTTTCGGGAAAATGCTCCAGGAATTATTCGGGGAAGGATGGCAATCGACGAGGCTCACGCACCGGCCGATGATGCCGGCCGATAGGTCCAGCGGCGCACGCCCTCCGCCAAGGCCCGCCGCAGCGGTTCGTCATAGAGCTTGAGCAGGACGAAACTCGCCACGCAGACGATGACGATCACGGCCGGCCCTTCGATGCCGGCGTTCTGCTCGCCGAAACGCAGGCGATAGAGGCCGTTGATCCAGCAGAACAGCGGATAATGCAGGCAATAGATCGGATAGGACAGGTCACCGCTGAGGGAAGACCAGGTGGCAAATCGTCCCTGCAGGGCCGTGCGCGCGCCGGCCAGGATCAGCAGGGGCGCCAGCAGCGCGATCCAGACGAGCTGCATCCAGAGCGGCACCTCGAAGGGCAGATAGAACAGCACCGCCATTCCCGCCGCAAGCGTCCAGAACAGGCGCGGGCCGCCCAGCCAGCGCGGCAGGCGGTCGAGCAGGTGAAAGACGGCGACACCGGCGAAGAAGGAGGCTCCGACGCGCGGAAATCCGCGCCAGAACGTATCCGTGGTATCGCCGCCCAGGCCGGTGAAGGGCAGGACCGCCAGGCAGCCGAGGAAGAGAGCGATCGCGAGCGGGAGCTGGCTCACCCGCCGCGTCGTCCACCAGAACGCATTGACGGCCAGTTCCAGGAACAGCGAATATTGCGGGCCGTTCAGCGGGAAGACCTGGGGCCCGCCGATGGCGCCGGGCGCATCGGGATAGGGCAGATTGACCAGGCCGAGCAGCAGGGCCAGCGTCAGCGCGGCAAAGGGCACCTCGCCCTCGAGATGCCCCGAACGCAGCCCGACATAGAGCGCGCTGACCACCAGCCCCAATACGATCAGCGGCATCAGCCGGATCAGCCTGGCGCGCATGAAGCCGGAAAACGACAGGGACTGCCGGCGCTTGCCATAGGCCAGGCTCAGGACGAAACCGCTCAGGCAGAAGAACAGGTCGACGGCGAGGCTGGCATTGGAAGCCAGGCCCGGGATATCGAACCAGTGGCCGAGATGGAAGATCAGCACGGATAGCGCGGCAAAGCCGCGCAAGCCGTCCAATGACGCCAAGTGCTGCGGCGAGCGGCCGGCCTCCCGCTCCCCAGAGCCAAGCGCTTGAGGCGTCGTCACGGCCATCGCCAGTAACCTTCAGTCGTCGATCTTGTTCAAGATCAACCTGAGCCAGATCGCGCCTGTTTCGTCAATTCAGCCACATGGAGGCGTCGCCCTACGCCGACTAGACTTCGGAAGGAGGCAATCATGCCTGGCCTGCCCGGCACTCCGGCTTTCGGATGAAGTCGAAATCATCCTTGACACGCGCCCTACTGCGATTTGCAAAGACAGGAGGATGCGCCCGCATTAAATCTTGCCTTGCTCGCGATTCCCGCCATAGCCCTTGCACCGCCAGGACATGCCATCCCGATGACTTCCCCCAGCGCGCCACATCTCGTTCCGGCCTTCTCGCGCATCGGCGAGGAGAATGCCTTCGCCGTGCTCGCCAGGGCGACGGATCTCGCACGCGAGGGGCGCGACATCATCAATCTGGGCATCGGCCAGCCCGATTTTCCCACGCCCGACCATATCGTCGAAGCCGGCATCAAGGCGCTGCGCGACGGCCATCACGGCTATACGCCGGCCACCGGCATCCTGCCCCTGCGCGAAGCGGTGGCCGAGGACGTCGAGCGCCGCACCGGCGTCGCCGTCTCGCCCGACGAGGTCATCGTGGTGCCGGGCGGCAAGGTCACCATGTTCATGGCCATCCTGATGTTCGGCGAGCCCGGCGCGGAAATCCTCTATCCCGATCCCGGCTTTCCGATCTATCGCTCGATGATCGAGTTCACCGGCGCCACGCCGGTGCCGGTGCCGATCCGCGAGGAGAACGGCTTTGCCTTCTCGGCGGCCGAGACGCTGGCCCTGATCACGCCGAAGACCCGCCTCCTCATCCTCAACTCGCCGGCCAACCCCACGGGCGGCGTCACGCCCAAGGCCGAGATCGACGCGCTGGTGAAGGGGCTGGAGGCCCATCCCCATGTCGCCATCCTCTCCGACGAGATCTACAGCCAGATGAGCTATGACGGGCTCCAGCACGTCTCGCTCCTGAGCTACCCCTCCATCCGCGACCGCCTGATCCTGCTCGACGGCTGGTCCAAGACCTATGCCATGACCGGCTGGCGCATGGGCTTCTCGCTCTGGCCGAAAGCCTGGGGGGATGCCGCCCGCAAGCTGGCGGTCAATTCCTATTCCTGCGTCAATGCCAGCGCGCAATGGGCCGGGCTCGCCGCCCTCACCGGCCCGCAGGACGCGGTGCATGCCATGGTCGCCGAGTTCGACCGGCGCCGGAAGATCGTGGTCGACGGCCTCAACCAATTGCCCGGCGTCAGTTCCGTGGTGCCGAAGGGCGCCTTCTATGCCTTCCCCAACATCCGGGCGACCGGCTGGAAGGCCAAGCCCCTCGCCTCCGCCCTCCTCGAAAAGGCCGGCGTCGCCACCATCGGCGGCCCCGATTTCGGCGTCTATGGCGAAGGCTATGTCCGGCTCTCCTACGCCAATTCCGCCGAGAACATCCGGCGGGCCCTGGCGCGCATGGGCGAGTTCCTCCACGCCAATCCGGGCGCGGGGGCGTAGAAGACGGACGTTGCGATCCGCGTTGGACGAGGCAGGATGAAGCAAGCCGAGGCGCAACGCCGATGTCCCCCTCGCCCCGCGAGCGGGGAGAGGGTAAGGGTGAGGGGCAGCTCAATACTCGCCCACCCCCTTGCGCCGCCCCTCATCCTCACCTTCTCCCCGTAAGAACGGGGCGAAGGAGCGGCCAGCGTCGCGCCACCATCATGCTGGCATAGTGCCCCACGCTTCCACTTCGATCTGAATTCGCAAGGAACAACGACATGACCGATCTCGTCTCCATCGGCGAATGCATGGTGGAATTGTCGCGCCGCGGAGACGGCATGTCGCTGGGCTATGGCGGCGACACCTTCAACACCGCCGTCTACGCCGCCCGCCTCGGGCTCGACGTCGCCTATGCCACGGCGCTGGGGGACGACCCCTATTCCCAGGCGATCGCCGACCTTGCCGCCGGCGAGAAGGTCGGCATGGCCGGCGTGCCGCGCCTGGCCGGCCGGGTGCCCGGCCTCTATGTCATCGAGACCGATGCCAAGGGCGAGCGGCGCTTCTATTATTGGCGCGACAGCGCGCCGGCCCGCAGCCTGTTCGAGCTTCCCGAGGCCGACGCGCTGATCGCCCGCATCGAGAGCGCGGGAATCGTCTATTTCTCGGGCATTACGCTGTCGCTCTATGCGCCGGCGGGCCTGGAGCGCTTCGCTGAGGTGCTGGGCCGCGCCAAGGCCGCCGGCGCCGCGATCGCCTTCGACGGCAATTACCGCCCGCGCGGCTGGGGCGGCGATCCCGCCCGCGCCCGCCAGGTCTTCGGCCGCTTCCTGCCGCTGGTCGACATCGTCATGCCGACCTTCGACGACGAGCAGGCCCTGTGGGGCGATGCCACGCCGCAGGACAGCATCGCCCGCCTCGCCGGCCATGGCATCGGCGAGATCGCGGTGAAGGACGGCACCAACGGCGCCTTCCTGCGCCAAGGCGGCATCGATGGCCATGTGCCAGTGCCGCAAACCGTCTCGCCCGTCGACACCACCGCCGCCGGCGACAGCTTCAACGCCGGCTACCTTGCCGCCCGCCGGCGCGATCGCTCCAATGAAGAAGCCGCCCTGCAGGGCCACCGCCTTGCCGCGCGCGTGATCACCCATCGCGGCGCCATCATTCCTTCCGAGGCGATGGCGGGATTGTGACTCACAATTCACGCGGCTGCCGTTGGAATGCCATGTTCTGTCAGCATGAACGGCCCGTCTCCTGATCCTGGACTGAACAATTCAGGAGTGGATACCGGGCACGGTGGCCACTTCGAACCCGTTCTACTGCTGACAGGGGGCTCTGATCGTATAGAAACGATCCAGCAGCTGGGACAATCGCATTGAAACGGGAACAAGGCATGGCTGAAGTGGTGGGCTCGCTCGACCGCGCCGTGGCGCGCGACGACGGTCCCAAGGTCCCGGCCGCCGCCATCCCAACGGCCGAGCGCCCGAAGACCGGGCTGCTGCAGCGCATCGACTGGAGCAAGGCCGGCCTCCTGGTCGGGCTCGCCATCTTCACCATCGCCGCCGCCGCGCTCTACCAGATCTTTTCCGGCATCACCTGGTCGGAGGTGAACAATGCGGTCTCGCGCATCGCCTGGGGCCAGGTGGCGCTCGCCTTCCTCGCCACCGCTTTCTCCTACAGCGCCCTGATCGGCTACGACCTGCTGGCCCTGCGCCATGTCGGGGCGCGGCAGGTGCCGCTGCCGATCATCGCCTTCACCTCCTTCATCAGCCACGCCTTCACCTACACGCTCGGCTTCGGCGTGCTCACCGGCGGGGCCGTGCGCTGGCGCATCTACCAGTCGCACGGCGTGAAGCCGAGCCTGATCCTGGCCGTGGGCGCCCTGACCACCCTCACCTTCTGGCTCGGCATCGCCACGGTCGCCGCGATCTGCCTGTTGTTCCAGCCCTCGGTGCTGGCCCCGCTGGACGGGCTCGCCCCCGGCCTCAACCTCGCCATCGGCCTCGCCGTGCTCGGCGGCGTCGCGCTCTGGGTGATCGTCTCGGCCGTCCGCCCGCGCACCATCCGCGTCGGCGAGCACGCCATGCCCCTGCCCGGCCCGAGGGCGACGCTCGGGGCCATCCTGGTCGGCCTGCTCGACACGGTGGCCGCCGCCGGGGCGCTCTGGCTGATCATGCCGGCCGGCCCCGATGCCGGCTTCATGAGCTTCCTGGCGGTGTTCGCCGTCGCCACGGTGCTCGGCGTCATCAGCCATGTGCCGGGCGGCGTCGGCGTGTTCGAGACCACCCTGATCCTGGCCCAGCCGCAGATCCCGGCGGCGGACATGCTGGTCTCGCTGATCCTGTTCCGCCTGGTCTACTACGTCATTCCCTTCGCCATCGCCTGCCTGATGTTCGGCGGCTACGAGATCCGCCAGCGCCAGCATTCGGTGGGCCGGATCGCCCGCACCATCCACGAGATCGCCCGGCCGATTATCCCGCGCGCCGCCAGCATCGCGGTGTTCATCGGCGGCGTCATCCTGTTGTTCTCCAGCGCCACGCCCGAGGAGCATTACCGCATCGCCATCCTGCGCGGCGTGGTCCCGCTGCCCTTCGTCGAGGTCTCGCAGCTGGCCGGCAGCATTTCAGGCCTGGTCCTCCTGGTGATCTCCTACGGCCTGGTCCGGCGCATGGCCAACGCCCAGCGCATCGCCGTGCTGCTGCTGGTCGCCGGCGCCGTCTTCGCTTTGTTCAAGGGCCTCGACATCGAGGAGGCCATCATCTGCTCGATCGTCGCCGGCCTGCTCGTGCTCTACAAGGACGAGTTCTACCGCCAGGCGGACCTGTTCTCCGTCCGGCCTTCCTTCGAGTGGATCCTGGCCTGCGTCGTCGCCATCGGCGCCACCATCTGGCTCGGCTTCTTCGCCTATGCCAATGTCGACTACCAGCACAAGCTGTGGTGGGATTTCGCCTATAATGCCGATGCCCCGCGCTTCCTGCGGGCGACCTTGGCCATGGCGGTGGTCGCCATCGGCATCGCCGCCTATATCCTGATGCATCCCAGCCGCGCCGCCTTCGATCCGGCGACGCCGGAGGAGCTGGAAACGCTGGTGCCGCTGATCAGCGATTCCACCCGCTCGGACGCGCATCTGGCCCTGCTCGGCGACAAGCGCTTCCTGCTCTCGGCCAGCGGCAGGGGCTTCACCATGTATGGCGTGCAGGGGCGTAGCTGGATCGCCATGGGCGATCCCGTGGCGCCCGAGGACGAGATCGACGCCATGGTCTGGCGCTTCAAGGAGCTGGTGGACCGCAATGGCGGCACGCCGGTGTTCTACCAGGTCACCACCGGCCATCTGCCCGCCTATCTCGATGCCGGCTTCTCGCTCGCCAAGCTCGGCGAGGAGGCCTGGGTCGACCTGACCAAGTTCACGCTGGAAGGCAGCGAGGGCCGGCGCCTGCGCCAGGCCCGCGCCAAGGCCGAGCGCTCCGGCGCCTCCTTCGAGATCGTGCCGGCGGCCGAGGTCGAGGCCATCCTGCCCGAGCTGCAGGCCGTCTCCGACGCCTGGCTCGACGAGAAGGGCAACAAGGAGAAGGGCTTTTCGCTCGGCTTCTGGTCCGCCGACTATATCCGCCGCTACGACCAGGCCGTGATCCGCCAGGACGGCCGCATCGTCGCCTTCGCCAATATCTGGCGCGGCGCCGACAGGCAGGAATACACGGTCGACCTGATGCGCTATCTGCCTGAGGGCCCGGCCGGCATGATGGACCTGCTCTTCATCGGCCTCTTGGCCCAGGCCAAGAGCGAGGGCTTCGCCTGGTTCAATCTCGGCATGGCACCGCTCTCCGGCCTGCCGCGCCACCGCCTCGCTTCGCTGTGGAGCCGTGTCGGCTCCTTCGTCTACAAGCGCGGCGACCGCTTCTACAATTTCGAGGGCCTCAGGGCCTATAAGGACAAGTTCAAGCCGGATTGGCGCCCGAAATATCTTGCCTTTCCGGGGGGCTTGGCCCTACCGCAGATTCTCATGGATGTTACCGGCTTGATCGCTTCGAGCCCGAGACGCGCTTTGCCCGAGGAGGCCAGTTGATGCGCCGCATCGCCCTGTTCTGTTTCGCCCTGCTGGCCTCCACGGCATCGGCCCTGGCGGCCCCGCGCGAGATCAAGGTGCAGGAGGAGATCCTCGGCACCGTCACCGTGCTCGCCCCCGAGGAGGAGCCCACCAAATTCGTCGCCTTGCTCTCCGACAAGGACGGGCTCACGCCGGCCTATCGCGCCGTGGCCGACAGACTGGTGGATCAGGGCGCCGCCGTGATGCTGATCGATAGCCAGGCCTTCATCGACGGCCTCGCCAAGGGCGACGAGGAGGATTGCCACTACGCCTTCGGCGACATCGAGGATTCGGCCCGCGAGGCGCAGCGCCAACTGGGCATGCAGACCTGGCGCTGGCCGGTGGTGATGGGGCTGGGCACGCTGGGCGGCACCTTCGCCTATATCAATCTCGCCCAGGCGCCCGAGAACACCGCCGCCGGCGCCGTCTCCACCGGCTTTTCCGACGAGATGGCCTCCAAGCTGCGCATGTGCGAGGGCGCCCCCGTCTCCAAGGCGGCCGACGGCAAATGGCAGTACAAGCCGCTCGCCAAGGTGCCCGGGCGCTGGACTTATGTCGGCGCCGCCGCCCCCGACGCGACCACCCAGGCCTTCGTCGCCGGCACCAAGGATGCCCAGGCCGTCGTCGCCGATGGCGGCCCGGATGCCCTCGTCGATGCCGCGGTGAAGGCCGCCGTCGAGATGGGCGCGCCGCCCAACCAGGAACTCGGCGACCTGCCCCTGGTGGAGCTGCCGGCCTCGGGCCCGCCCACGGGCCTTGCCATCTTCATCTCCGGCGACGGTGGCTGGCGCGACATCGACAAGACCATCGGCGAGATCCTGCAGAAGGAAGGCGTCGCCGTGGTGGGCGTCGACTCGCTGCGCTATTTCTGGAGCACCAAGGAGCCCGACGTCATCGCCGGCGACCTCACCCGCATCATCGGCTACTACACCAAGCTGTGGGGCGCCAAGCGCGTCGCCGTGATCGGCTATTCGCTGGGCGCCGACGTGATCCCCTTCGTCTGGCAGAAGCTGCCGCCGCCCATGCAGAAGAAGATCAACCTGCTCGCCATGCTGGGCCTGGAGCCGACCGCCGATTTCGAGATCTCCGTCTCCGGCTGGCTCGGCGTCGCCTCCTCCTCGGACGTCGACCTCAAGCCCTATCTGCCCGGCCTGCCCTTCGAGAAGACCATGTGCTTCTACGGCAAGGAAGAAGTGGTGGAGAACGGCACCGCCTGTGTCTTCCCCGAAATGAGCAAGGCCACGCTGGTGGAGAGGCCGGGCGGGCACCATTTCGACGGGAATTACGAGCCGGTGGCGCGGGCGATTTTGGAGAGGCTGAAGAAGTAGGGTGTGGGGCTAAGCGGAGATCAGGATAGGGATGGGTCTCAGCGAGAGGCTTAGGGCAGGATGCTGGCAGCTTTCCAGTCATGTTAAACGGTGGGGTGAGTCAGCTACGCCCTCGAACGCAGCCTTTCACCTGAGCTATGCGCCGATGAATTTGCACTATATTTTTCATTCAGATTCACCCATGAAACGACGATTTGGATGCGAGCCTCCAAACTACCGAATAGAGCCAGAAGCAAAAAGGAAACTTTTGGTACTGCCAGGGTAAATAGCGGACGCTCAATTCGATGAGCCAGAGTCCTTGAGGACTGTTCTATTAAGCTCTGCCGCGTGGATAACACCACACTTCAAGTTACAGTGTCTCAAAAACGCGGTATTCTCAGAGCAGTTTGAATCTGAGATTTTGTGGGCATCTCGTGGCGGAAGAAGAGAGCCAGAAAACACGACCCTTGGACCCCGATCAACTGGGGAAGATGGCGCAAACGCAATTTGGGTCGCACTGTGTGGGTGGTGGCCTTATTCCCAACGAGTCCAACTATGATCGGACAGGTTGGGACTACATCGTCGAATGGCCCCAAAATATAAACGTAGCTACACTCGATACCAGACCGACACCGATCGCCTGCCACGTCCAGACGAAAGGAGCTTGGGTCGGTAACGTCTCAATCCGGCTTCGGCTGTCTTCCGCTGAGCGATTGGCGAAAGAACCTAAACCAACCTTCATCTATATCTTCGCCGTAGATACCTTGGATGACACCCCCCGATTCGACCATGCCCATGTCATTCATGTTCAAGGCGATTTTTTAGCACTAATTCTGAAAAAACTGCGCGAGACCGAAGCTTCCGCGCAACGCGCAAACGATGTTTATTTCGATGTCACCGTCCCGAAATGGGGAACAAGGGTCGAGCTTGGTGGACGAGCTTTCCGCAAGTTTGTCGAGGACGCAGTCGGCGGATCAATGGCGGACTACATCACGCGCAAGCAGGTGGAGTTACAAACGCTCGGTTATGGCCCGGGTCGCTTCAGGCTGACGACAACGTTCTTTGCGACATCCGAGGACATAGTCGAGGCATTTCTCGGGCTAAAGCGCATTGAGGGGGAGGTAGACGAGCACATAGAAGAGCGGTTCGGAATTAGTCTTCCCATGCCTAGCCTCGATATTGGCAAAGGAACAATCGATTTTCAACCTAACCCCTCGGGCAAATGCGAGATCCGCTTTCGCAAGGACAGCAACCATCCGGCCAGTTCGTTCAAGGGTGACCTATATCGAGTTCCGGAAGCGCTCGTTGATCCACAGACGGCTAGGATTGCGGTCAAAACTGATCTCCTTACCATCACCCTCACTTTGAGGAAGGAAGGAGCGACCGAGGGCGGCCAGGATTTCCGAATTCTGCCTCATCAAGATGTTATCAAAGAAGAGCGTTTCAAGACAGCGAAGTGGAAGAGTTTCTATGATTTCTCGGCGTCGAGCCGTGAGGGACCGATACTAATCGAGATCATCAATCCGAAGTCCGGAGCGAGTATGGTCCACGGCATCATAACACCAGGCGACGACGCGCGAGCAGAGGGCCGTAGGTTGCGGCGCACTTGCTTTCTCCTTCAGAAACTCGAAAGAATTCTCCATGTCGCTGGCAGACCAAATATGAAATTTCGGATTCGAGAACTCCTCGACAAGGCCAGCGACATTGAGATTGCGGCAACCCTGATCGAAAATCCCGCTGCACTATCATCCCTGGGTTTCAAGACGGAGCTAGCACAAGGATTGACGGCAGGCCTATCGGTGCCAATGCTATACTTTCGGTCTTTCGAACTCGGTGGCCATGAAATGGCTTACTGTGCCAAGCTTAATGTTGAAACGATGAGCATCAATAGCGAGGTGACTTGGCGTGGAAGTGAGATGAAGCTCGTCACCCTTGAGCGAATTGGGAAGGCATCAGGGCAAAAAGAGGTGCCCTCGCCGGAGCTGAAGTTATTCCTAGAGCGCACGCAGCGGCAGACGGGTGTTAGTAGCTATTTCCTCGCCGATCCATATGCCCCCAGCGATCGAGGGAGCTAATACCCGCTGCGACGGAGCCTGTTGCCACTTGCAATCCCACCACCATTCCAGTGACTCAATTGAAGACATCAAATCCAATGGAACCAAGTTCAATATTTTTGAATATTCACCCCAGATATATATTAGGAATAAATATCTTAAATATAAATAATATATAAAAATTATATTTAAATGTAAATGACATATAGTTCATAAATTCATCACCTCCAGCAATACTGACTTACCGAGAAAATATGCAAGATAGGACATCTACGCGCCACATATTATGTGGAAACCTGACAATTGAATTGGCTTTTTCGAGTTAAAATAGATACCATCTTCTCTATCTGGGATAAGGCTCTGTGGTGGTTTTGATATGATGATCGATTGGATTGATTTTGGCCAAGTCTCGGCTGAAAGAGATGAAAATCTATCGAAATATTTTTTTGAAAATGGTGTTCTCCAGGCTGTCATTCAAAATCGTCATCAATTCCTAGTTTTGGGGCGGAAAGGTGCAGGAAAGACCGCTGTATTCCAACATCTAAGCGAAAACCCTCAGAGATATATTTCCACTCAAGATATTTCTGTAAACTTATCATTGCAGAACTATAGTTGGGATGTTCACGGCCTTCTTGCAACAGACGGGAAAGCTCAATCTTTAGCATACATTCAGTCTTGGAAGTATGTGATTTATCTTCTTGCAATTAAAAATTTATTAGAAAAATCTGAGGAAAATAAAAAGATAAAGGCTGCCGGAAAAATCATATCAAAGATATATACCTCTCCAACTCCAAGCCTAGGACAGGCTATAGGTCAAAAACTACTTCAGCTTAGCAAATTTAAATTTCCAAGCGCAGGTCTTGATCTTGATGGAGAAAGCATAGATAGTATTTCTGCTGACGGTGGTGAGATTTCATTTGCTGAAGTTCGTGACGACAATCAGCTCCAGGTATCATTGAATAGATCAATCGAGCGTCTTTCTGAGATATTTGAAGACGCCCTGCTTGATGCGCTCAGCAAGAATAGAAGGATATTCGTGTCATTCGACAGAATTGATGAGGCTTGGGATTCTGTTTCTTTTGAAAATAGCCAAAGAATTATCGCTGGCCTTATTGGTGCATCTGAATATATTAATTCTAAATTTAAAGGATACCTTCGCCCAATCGTGTTTTTACGCGAAGATATTTTTGAGACAATAGACTTAAACGATAAGAATAAACTTAGGTCTGACTGCGGGCAACTTCTAGCTTGGAGCAAGGATGGATTAACTCGCATGATTCTCGAACGTGTAAATTTCTTTGCTAAAGCCTCAGACAACCCTGAATTGGCACGAGTTGAAGATCTCTTTGATCGAGATCAAATGCGTCAGCAACGCGCACCTTTCGATCACGTCATGCTTCGAACGATGCTGCGCCCCCGAGATTTCATTAGATTCTTTCAGCTTATTAAAGCTGACATGATAAATAGACGGGACAACCCATTTGAAGAAGAAGCTGTTAACGAAAGTCGATTGGAATGTCAGGCAATATACAATGCTGAGCCGGCTTATTCTGAATGGTTAGTTGAGGAATTACGTGATGAATGGCGCGCTCAATTTCCGGTGATCAACACGCTATTTTCGGCAGTTCAAAGCAATGGTAGAACAAATTTTACTAGAGAAGATTTTTCTCAAGCTCTAATTCAGGTTGGCGCGCAGGCCAATGCCGGCGATGTTAGTGGATACCTCAAGTTTCTATTTGATAATTCGATTATTGGTTTCAGAGTAGGGAAGTCAAACCAGTGGCGTTACAAGTGCTTTTTTAGTTCACAGGGCTTTGTAGAATCCGACCTTTATAAGGTACATGATGGCCTGCACCGTGGCCTAAACCTCACGGAGAGCCGATCTACTTCAGAATCTGCATAATACGATTCCTCCGACTTGCCCCCGTCACATCCCTGTGGAACTTTCCCCCTTCCACCGCCTTTCGGGATGCCCGCCATGCCTCGTCTCAACCGCCGCCAGACGCTGGGCCTCGGCCTGGCCGCCGGCTTTTCCGTCACCATGCTGTCGGGCGCGGCCGAGACCGCCGAGGCGGCGCCTGCCGGCACCACCTTTTCGCTGCTGCTCGTCAACGACATCTACAAGGCCGGCGACACCAAGGGCCGCGGCGGCTTTGCCAAGCTCGCGGCCGTGGTCAAGGCCGAGCGCGCCCGCGGCGTGCCCATGCTGTTCTGCCACGCGGGGGATTGCTTCTCGCCCTCGCTGATGTCGGGCTTCGACCAGGGCGAGCACATCGTCGCCCTCACCAACATGATCCGGCCCGACATCTTCGTGCCCGGCAATCACGAGTTCGATTTCGGCACCGAGGTCTATTTCAAGCGCATGGGGGAAGCGAACTTTCCCTTCTACGCCGCCAATATGCGCCGGGCCGATGGCAGTCCCATCCCCGGCATGAAGGACAATTCGATCCACGAGCTCGGCGGCATCAAGGTCGGCGTCACCAGCCTGGCTTTGGCGGCGACGCCCCAGATGTCGCAGAGCGGCGACCTCGTCTTCGCGCCGGAGCTGGAGACGCTGAAGCGCGAGGTGGAGATCCTGCGCAGAGAGGGCGCCGAATTCATCGTCTGCGTCGCCCATACCGATCGCGACATGGACAATCAGATCGTGCGCTCCCGGCTGGTCGACGTGCTGCTCACCGGCCACGACCACGATCTCGCCATCAGCTATGACGGCCGCACGGTGATGGTGGAATCCAACGAGGAGGGCAATTTCGTCACCGCCATCGATTTCGTGGTGACGGCGAGCGGCGAGGGCAAAAGCCGCAAGATCGCCTGGCTGCCGAGCTTTCGCGTGCATGACAGCCTGTCGGTCGAGGCGGACCCCGAGGTGCAGGCCGCGGTCGACAAGCTCGAGGCCGAGCTCTCGCGCGAGCTCGACGTCGTGATCGCCACCACCGCCGTCGAGCTCGACAGCCGCACCGCCAGCGTGCGGTCGCAGGAAACCGCCATGGGCGATCTCATCGCCGACGCCATCCGCGCCCGCACCGGCGCCGATTGCGCCATCACCAATGGCGGCGGCATCCGAGCCAACAAGCTCTATCCGGCCGGGGCGCGGCTGACCCGCCGCGACATCCTCTCCGAACTCCCCTTCGGCAACACCACGGTGCTGGTCGAGCTCGAGGGTGCCGATATCAAGGCCGCGCTCGAAAACGGCGTCTCGCAGCTGCAGAACTATGCCGGCCGCTTCCCGCAGGTCTCGGGCCTCACCATCACGGTGGATGCCAAGGCGCCGGTGGGCGCGCGCATCGTCTCGGTCAGCGTCAATGGCGAGGCGCTCGATCCGGGCAGGCGCTACAAGCTCGCCTCCAACAACTTCATGCTGGCGGGCGGCGACGGCTATGACGCCATCGGCCGCGGCCGCGTGCTGATCGGGGCGACCGACGGCAAGCTGCTCGCCAATGAGGTGATGGTCTATCTGCGCGAGAAGGGCACGGTGACCACCGGCGCCGGCGGGCGGATCAGGGTGGAGGGCTGAGGGGGGTGGCGTTGGAGCGCGGGCTCTTTACCCTCCCCTCGATGGGGAGGGTCGACGCGAAGCGTCGGGGTGGGGTGACCTTCTTATGGGAAACTGTCCTTCTGTTGACGACGGCCTGCGCAATCCCACCCCACCCCGGCCTTCCAGGCCGACCCTCCCCATCGAGGGGAGGGTACAAGGCGTGCTCTCATCGCAAAGCAAGCCCACGGACGACGCCCCCGCGCTCCCGGGCCCGCCCTCAATGCACGTGGCTTGCCGTCTTCGCCTGGCGCGGCACCGGATCGGCGGAGAGCAGCGGCGCCACGATGATGTCGGCCAGCCTTTCGGCATCGCCGCTGAAACCGTGGCCGCCGGCCTCGCGCAGGATGGCGAAATCCGGGCGCGCCTTGGCCAGGGCCGGACAGGCCAAGGCGGCCATGCGGTCCTCCTGGCCGTAGATGCACTGGACATTGGGCGCGTCGATGCGCGCCGCCTCGGGCAGGAGCGCGATCTCGTTGGGATAGTCGTCGTCGCTGAGTTCCACCCGCATGTCGGTCGCCGGCGCGATCGATAAGAGGGAGACCACCGCGACGATGCGCTTGATGCGCAGGGGCAGGCGGTTATAGACCAGCGGCAGGGCGTCGCCGCCGAAGGAATAGCCGACCAGGGCCACCCGATCGACCGGCCAGGCGGCGCGGTAATGCTTGATGATGCGCTTGAGATCGGTGGCGACCTCGCCCGGATCGCGCTTGGCCCAGAAATAGCGCCTGGAATCGATGGTGACCACGCCGACCCCGCGCCGGGTCAGGGCCGTGGCCAGATCGACGTTGAGCTGGCCCATGCCGCCATCCCCCGTCAGCACCACGGCGAGCCGATGGGCCGGCTCGGCGGGTTCGGAGACGTAGAGCGGCAGGTCGGAGAGCTCGTCCGGGCCATGCGGGCCGGCATCCTTGCCGAGGGCCTCGGCCGCCTCTTCGGCGGCGCTCTCGTCGCCATCCTCGATTTCCCGCAGCGCCATGAAACTGGCGGTGGTCGCCGCCGAGACGTCGGCGCTGGCCAGGGCGGCCTTGTCGATGGCGCAGGCCGAGATCGTATCGGGCCTCATCGTGGTGGTGTGGACGGCGATCACCCCGGCGATGCGATGGCTGTCGGCCTGCAGTGCGAGCGACCGCGCGGCGTCGCGGCCGAGGCCGGCGCCGGCCAGCACAGGCGTGACATAGGGCGCGATCGCCTGCTCGCGCTCGATGCGCAGCGTGGTGTCCTCGATATGGCCGGCGAGTTCGGGGCAGGTCATGCGGCGGTGGCCGCCGGCGGTGCGCCTAGCCGTCGGCCAGTTGAGGCCGATCACCAAATCGCCGCGCTGGCGGAATTCGCTGGCGAGGGTGTCCTCGTCGCGGCCGAAGCCGTCGGCGTCGGACAACAGCACGATGACGTTGGCCGGCTTGTCGGCGGGCTTGTAGAGCTTGACGTCGTCGAAGATCGCGTCCTCGACGTCCTGCGGGGCGGCGGCCTGCGCGGCAGCCGGCAGTTGCGCGAGGATCATCAGGGCGGACAGGGCAAGGAACAAACGCATGGATCACCTGAGGGCATGCGACGGCCCACCGCTTCGCATGCACAAGAACATGTCGTCGGTTCTGGATTGCAGTCCGATCCAGAACCGACGACATGCCCTGAGGTAAACTATGCCCGGCTCGATGTGCTGTCGAGTCCGCGATTGGGCGTAGGCCCATCACTTCATGTTGATGCGCGTCATCACCACGGCGGCCAGGATCAGCACGCCGCCGACAAGCTGGTCGAGGCTCAGCGCCTCGCCGAAGACGAAATAGGCGATGATGGCCGACAGCACCGGGTGCGAGAGCAGGATGATCGCCACCACGCCGGCGGGCAGCCGGCCGATGCCGACCGCGCTCAGCCCCTGGCCGAGCACCTGGCAGATCAGGCCGAGGCCGATCACCACGGCCCAGCCCTGCGGCGACTGCGGCAGGAAGGGGCCGCCCTCGACCAGCACGATGGCGATGAGACCGATTGACGCGACCACGGTGGAGACCAGCGAGGCGTCGGCAGCCAGGCGGGTGTTGCGCGCCACGCGCAGCGCCACGAGATAGAAGGCATAGGCGAGCGCCGCGCCGAGGGCCAGCAGATCGCCCCTGCCCATGGTGAGGCCGGTGCGATGGGCGCCGCTGGTGATGGCCACGCCGACCAGGGCGATGGCCAGAGCCCCCAGCACCGCCGGGCGGATGCGGTCGCGCAGCAGCACGAAGCCGGCGACCACCGAGGCCACCGGCGCCAGGTTCGAGATGAAGCTGGCATTGGCCACCGAGGTCAGCGGCAGGGCGGCATGGTAGAAGGCGAGATCGGCGGCAAAGGCGACGCCCGCGAGGCTGGCCGCCAGCAGGCCCGGCCGGGTCAGCAAGGACGCCATGCTGCCGCGCCCGGCCCGCCGCCGCTCGGCCTCGGCCCAGACGAACAGCACCGGCAGCGAGAATACCAGCCGCCAGAAGGCGGCGGCGGCCGGCGCGACATCGGCGAAGCGGATCAGGATGGGCGACCAGGCGATCGCCAGGACGGAGGCGATCATGGCGCCCAGGCCCACGGAATCGAGGGCAGGAAGACTGGCCGAACGCGGGGCGGAAGCGATGTCGCTCATGACGGACTCGGAGGGGCTGGTACGCGTATTTGGACTCGTCGATGGATAAACGGATCGAACTGGCTCGACCTTTGTCATTGCCGGGCTTGACCCGGCAATCCACGCCCCTTTCAGGCCGGGAAGACGGAGCCGCTGGATGCCCGGGTCAGGCCCGGGCATGACAAAGGCGGAGCTTCAATTGGTTCCGGCCCATGACTTGCCGCCAGAATAAGCCGCGCTTCACATAAGCGAAAACGAATGTATCTTATGGCAGGATTTCATTTCCTTATGGATCTACCTCAATGCGCCATTTCGATACCGACAGCCTGGAAACGCTGGTCACCATCATCGATCGCGGCGGCTTCACCGCCGCCGGCGAGGCGCTCGGCAAGACGCAGGCGGCCGTCAGCGTGATCGTCTCGCGCATGGAGGCGCGCATCGGCAAGCGCCTGCTGGAACGCTCGCGCAAGGGGGTCACGCCGACCTTCGCCGGCGAGATCCTGATCGGCTATGCCCGCCGCATCCTCAGCCTGGAGGACGAGGCGCTCGCCGCCATCGGCGGCGACGAGGCCGCCGGCCGGGTGCGCCTTGCGGTGCCAGACGACTTCGTCGACATGATGGTGTCGCCGCTGATCGGCGCCTTCTCCCGGCGCTTCCCGCGCGTGCAGCTCGAAATGCGCTGCGACCTCTCCTTCCGCCTCGAGCCCATGCTGGAGCGCGGCGAGGTCGATCTCGCCATCATCACCCAGGACCCGGCCCATCCGCTCGGCGAAGTGCTGCGCCGCGAGCCGAGGGCCTGGTGCGCCGCGCGCGATCATCGCCCCGAGCTGATCGATCCCCTGCCGCTCGCCATGTTCCCGGAAGGCTGCCGCTGCCGGCCCGATGCGCTCGCGGCCCTCGATGCCATGGGCCGGCCCTGGCGCATCGCCTATACGTCCAGCCACATGCCCGGCATCCATTCGGCCGTGAATGCCGGCATGGCGGTCACCATTCTCGGCATTTCCTCCATTCCCAAGGAATGGCGCCGCCTGGGCGAGGAGGAGGGTTTTCCGGAGCTGCCGCATCTCGACATCGCCCTGGTCGTGCCCGCCAATGCCAGCGTCGCCACCAAGCGCTTCGCCACCTTCCTGCGCGAAACCGTGCTGCAGCAGGAAGCGCTGGCGGCCTAACACCAGCGGTCGCGATGTTTGACTCATGCGTCATTGCGAGCGCAGCGAAGCAATCCAGGAGCCATGGCTACCGCCTGTTCGGGCCGTGGATTGCTTCGCTGCGCTCGCAATGACGGTACCTGATCGGTCAATCATCGATACCGTTGGTATAAGCAGTTTCCCGAGAGAGAAGCGTCAATCGGCCAAGAGGTCAAACGGCCAAGACGTCAATCGGCCAGGACGCGGTCGTTGCGGCAGACATTCACATTCGTGAAGGTTGCCTCATAGCCGTCGCTGAACCGGACCTTGATGTCGAAGAAGCAGTTGGACCCGCTCATGCTCAGCACCTTCGAGCTCTGCGGGGCGACGGGGGATGCCAGGTCGGCAGGCTGCCAGGGATCGCTTTCGCCGGCATTGGCAAAGAAGACTTCCTGGATGGAACGGCCCGAATTACGATTGACCACCGTCACCGTCCCATCTGCAAAAGCCGATGTAGAGAGCGTCAGGCCTACCAGAACGACCGATCCAAAAGCAAAAATTGTCGTATTTATATTTCTCATTTCTTCTACCGCAGCATTGATAGGGGAATACAATATTAAACTCGACGGTCACTGCCGAATAGACGTTCGGATCAACCTCGACATGACAATGAATCGAAGTCTTTCACCCGCATTCATTCCCGCTACGGTTACTCCTGCCCCAGAATCATTGTCAAGGCACCCCGATGCACTGAAGCAAAGATGTGTTTAGGCGGGAACACTCCCGGCCTCAATTCTTCGTTTCGCTACGTTGTCGTGCTTTCCGGCACCGCCGCCTTTCGGCAAAACGAAGGGCGCCATAGGCCTGCCCTGGCGGCCGGCAGGCCCCAATGAACCCGATATCGCCGGTGCTGTTGCCGCCTCAGGCGCCCAACATGGCGCCATTGATCGCAACGGCGCGGGCAGACAGCAGAAAAGCGACGCTGTCGGCGAGTGCTTCGGCGTCCTTGCCGATCAGATTGATACGGCCGGCGGCCTTGCTTGCGAAATGGCCGATGACGGCTTCCAGCCCGCCGCGGCATGCCGTCGCCGGCCAGTCATTCCCCGATTTCGGCGCCACGAGAACGATAGCGCCCGGCGAGGCCAGCACGGGAAGCACGGCCTCGACGGCCTCGACCGCATGGCCGAGATTGAGCGCCAGCTCGGCCTGCCAGGCCTCCCGTTCCTGCCCCTCGCGCCCCTGCCCTACCGCCATGGTGGCATTGCAGACCAGGCCGTCCAGGCGCCCGAAGATCTCGGTCACGGCGCCGATGAAGGCGGCCGCCTCGCCCGGCACGGAGAGGTCGCAGGCATAGGCGAGGCAGCGTCCGCCATGGCCTTCGATCACGGCATGGGCCTCGGCCAGCTCCTGCGCCGAGCGCGCCGCGATCGCCACCGCCGCGCCCTCCGCCGCCAGGCGCTCGGCAATCGCCCGCCCGACGCCCCGCGAAGCACCCGTCAGCGCGATGACCTTGCCGGCAAGTTCCAGATCCATGCGGCCCCCATTCACAACCGAGCAGCGACAGTATCAGATTGGCGTGTGGAGCGCGGACATCTTGTCCGCTCTTGTAAGGGCGGACAAGATGTCCGCGCTCCATCCCTCACCGCATCAGGCGCGGCACCGTCCCGGTCAGGCCGGTGGCCTCCCGGATGAACAGCCGCTTGGCCGCCGGGAAGCGCTCCACCAGGCCGAGACCGACATCGCGCACCAGGCGGATGGCGTCGTGGTCGTTGGAGAACAGCCGGTTCAGGCCGTCGGTGGCGAGGCCCATCGAGACGGTGTCGAAGCGCCGCCAGCGCTGATAGCGCTCCAGCACGTCCGGGCTGCCGATATCCAGCCCGAGAGCCGCCGCATCCACCACGCATTCGGCGAGAGCCGCCGCATCACGGATGCCCATATTGAGGCCCTGGCCGGCGATGGGATGGATGATATGGGCGGCATCGCCGACCAGGGCCAGCCGATCGGCGATGAAACTGCGGGCAATGCGCATCGAGAGCGGGAAGGCGGCGCGCGGCCCGATCACCTTGAGTTCACCGAGCTTGAGGCCGAAGCGGCGCTCCAGTTCGGCATGGAAGCCGGCATCGTCGAGGCCGAGGATGCGGGTCGCCTCATCCGTCTTCTCGGTCCAAACGAGCGAGGAGCGGCGCCCGGTCAGCGGCAGGATGGCGAAGGGACCGGCGGGCAGGAAATGCTCTTCCGCCCGCCCTTCATGGTCGAGTTCATGCTCGACGGTGGTGACGATGCCGGACTGGCCATAGTCCCAGCCATGCATGGCAATGCCGGCCTGCTCGCGCAGGCGCGAGCGCCCGCCATCGGCCGCCGCCAGCAATTGCGTGGCGATGTCGTCGCCGGAGGGCAGCTCGGCGGTGATACCGTCCTCGGTCAGCTTGTAGCGGCTGACGGAAGCCCCCTGCCCGCGCAGCTCGATGCCGAGGGCTTCGGCCCGCGCCACCAGGGCATCGAGCAGCAGCCGGTTCTCGACCATATGGCCGAAGGGCTCGCCCGGCTCGACATCGCCGGCGAAGGACAGGAAGCTCGGCCGGATCGGATCGTCGAGCTTGGAATCGGTGATCACCATGTCCAGGATCGGCTGGGCCTCATCGGCCACCGCCTCCCAGACGCCGAGCTTTTCCAGGAAGCGCCGCGCGCCGGTGGCGATGGAGGACGAGCGCGGATCACGCGAAGGGCCCTTGCCGAGCATGGGATCGACGATGACGACCGAAAAGCCCGCGCCGAGCTCGGTCTTCAGCGCCAAGGCGAGACCGAGGCCGGCGAACCCGCCTCCGGCGATGACAAGATCGGCTTTGCTGGCCATGTCCGAACCCCACGCTTGACTTTCCAAAGCGTTTTGCGATTTGACGGAATCACCTCGAATCGCAAAGACGCGTCCAACCAAAGAGCTAGAGTAAAGGGCGTTTCTACCAAAACGCGCTTTGCTTTAGGAAGGATCGCTGCTCTGCCTTCCATCAAGGAAAGCTTCATGTCCGATCCCTTTGCGAATCTCATCTCGATACTCGATCTCGAACAGCTCGAACACAATCTTTACCGCGGCACGAGCCCGCAGGGTGGCTGGCAGCGCGTTTTCGGCGGCCTGGTGATCAGCCAGGCCCTGGTGGCGGCGACGCGCACCGTCGAGCCCGACCGCCATGTCCATTCCCTGCACGGCTATTTCCTGCGCCCCGGCGATCCCAGCGTGCCGATCATCTACCAGGTCGACCGGCTGCGCGACGGCAAAAGCTTCACCACCCGCCGCGCCATCGCCATCCAGCATGGCCAGCCGATCTTCTCGCTGTCCTGTTCCTACCATCGCCCCGAAGAGGGCTGGCACCACCAGGCGACCATGCCCGACGTGCCCACGCCCGATCAATTGCCGAGCATCGCCGAGCTCAAGGACCAGTTCCTCGGCCATCTGCCCAAGGTCGTCCGCGACTATTGGGAGCGCGAGCGCCCGATCGAACTCAGGCCGGTCGACATGAAGCGCTACACCGCCCGCACGCCCCGGGAGCCCCGGCAATATATCTGGATCCGCGCGGCCCGTAAGCTGCCCGACGACCGGCCTCTGCACGAAGCCGTACTGGCCTACACCACCGACATGACCCTGCTCGACACCACGCTCGTCGCCCATGGCAAGAGCGTGTTCGATCCCGACGTGCAGCCCGCGTCGATCGACCATGCCATGTGGTTCCATGCCCCGTTCAAGATGGACGAATGGCTGCTCTACGCGCAGGAAAGCCCGTTCACGGGCGGCGCCCGCGGCTTTGCCCGCGGCGAGATCTGGCAGGAAGGCCGCCTGATCGCCTCGGTGGCCCAGGAAGGCCTGATCCGCAAGCACTGGGGCAAGCCGCCGGGCTGAGACATCACCTCGAGGGTGTCCGGGTTGGCCAGCCCTATTTCGCCGTGAAGAAGGTCAGGAGCACCTTGCCCTTCTCGCCGATCAGGCAGACGAAGCGGTCGGGCCGGCCCGCCTCCTTCCCTCTCTTGATATAGGCCTCGCCCAGGACGACGGCCCTGACCGGCACGTCGCCGACCTTGGTGTCCGCCGCCGAGACCGCAATGCTCTCCTGGTCGATGACGAGATCGGCGATGTCGGGCGCCTTCTGCTGGAGCGCCAGCAGGCCGCTTGCCTTGCAGGCCGCCACTTCGGGGGCCTCGGCCGCCCGGGCGTCGAGCGCCAGCATCATTCCGCCCGCGGCCAGAAGTGAACGCAAAATCATCGCCATATGGCCAGTTCCCCACTCTTGCTCCAGCAAAATTGCCCATAGCGTCTTGCGATTTGACGGAGTCACCAAGAATCGCAAAGACGCGTCGAAACAAAGAGTTAGAGCAAAGAAGCGGCTTCGCTAAAACGCGCTTTGCTCTAGTTAACGCAAGGTGAGGGCGTTTGTTCCGCGGCTATCGGCCGATCGCAGCGAGAATGGATCGTTCCAGTGCGGCGCCGTCGCCTTCCACCTGCACCATCTTGATCCGGCTGGTCGCTCCCTGCGCGATCGACACGCGGCTGGCGGGCACGCCCAGGGCCTTGGCCACCAGCTTGACCAAAGCCTGGTTGGCCTCTCCGTCGGCAGGCACGGCACGCACCTTCGCCGTCAGCACGGCCCGGCCGTCCGATAGGGTCTCCACGTTGCCGAGCGCATCCCTGCTGCCGCGCGGCGTCAGGCGCATCGCGACGAGCAGCCCGGCAGGCGTGATTCGCCAGGGGGCGACAGGATCGGAAGCGCTCAAGGCACGTAGGGATAGATGTAATAGGCGATGATCCGCTCGATGAAGATCGCGATCAGGATCGCCACGAAGGGCGAGAAGTCGATACTGCCGAAATCGGGCAGGCGGCGCCGGATCGGCGCGAACACCGGCTCGGTCAGGCGATAGAGGGCATCGCCGATCGCCGCCACCGTCGGATTGCGGCGGCTGACCACGTTGAACGCCACCAGGTATGAAAACACCACGGAAGCCAGCACGATATAGATATAGAGCTGCAGCAGGATGAGGATGATGTCGAGGATCGCGCGCATCGGGTCTCCAAGCCTTCCGGGCCATTCACACCTGCCCCTGATCTAGCGACCGGGACGGTGCACCGCAAGGGCGCGGATCGAGAACCGGCGGATGTCACAGCGACATTGCCTCTCACCGCGATCTCTGCGACACATTTGCCATGAGCACGCATGATCACGATCACGACCATGACGACGACCATCATCATGGCGCGCCGCCCTCCCCCATGGCCGAGCGGGTGAAGAAGCTCGAAGCCGTGCTGGTCGAGAAGGGCTATGTCGACCCGGCAGCCCTCGACGTCTTCATCGACACCTATGAGACCAAGGTCGGTCCGCGCAACGGCGCCCATGTCGTTGCCCATGCCTGGCGGGACGAGGAATTCCGGACCTGGCTGCTGGAGGACGCCACCGCGGCGATCGCCTCGCTCGGCTATTCGGGCCGCCAGGGTGAGCATATGAAGGTGGTGGAGAACAAGCCGGGACTCCACAACCTCATCGTCTGCACGTTGTGCTCCTGCTACCCCTGGTCGGTGCTCGGCCTGCCGCCGGTCTGGTACAAATCCGCGCCCTATCGCTCGCGCGCCGTGATCGATCCACGCGGCGTGCTCGCCGAATTCGGTGTCACCCTGCCCGAGGACACCGAGATCCGGGTCTGGGATTCGACGGCGGAACTGCGCTACCTCGTGCTGCCCCAGCGGCCCGACGGCACCAAGGGCTGGAGCGAAATGGCGCTGGCCCAGCTCGTCACCCGCGATTCCATGATCGGTACCGGCCTCGCCATCCAGCCGGGCGGGCTGTGATATCTGTCGGCAGCAAACACCTCTTGTCATCCCCGGCGAGGCCGCAGGCCGAGGGTATCGTCACAAGCTTCGCTTCTGACTGGGATCCAGGGGTTTGTGAAGCTCTTCCTAGGCCCCTGGATCCCCTTCCCCTCGCCCTCTCTCGCTATGCTCGGGAGTGGCTCGACCGGGGATGACAATCCATCCGTTTTCGAAAGATCTCAAAGCCCATGACCCGCTTCATCGCCAATGCCCGCATGTATTCCGTCACGCCTGAGGTCGAGGAGCATTGGAAGGTCCTGCTCGGCCATGTCATGGCGAGCGCCGGCGTGGCCTTCGACTATGAGCCCTATCCGGCCCCGCAGCCCCTGGAAGTGCTGTGGGAGCGCGACGACCTCGGCTGCGTCTTCATGTGCGGCTATCCCATCGCCTTCCAGCTCTCGGAAGTCATCCCGATCGCCGCGCCCATCCCGGCCGCCGAATGGGCGGGTGGCAAGCCGCTCTACCGTTCCGACCTGATCGTGAAGGCGGACAGCCCCTTCCGGCGCCTCGAGGATACGTTCGGCCATCGCATCGGCTGGACGGTGGAGCACTCCCACTCCGGCTTCAACGCGCTGCGCCATCATTTGCTGCCCCATCGCTCGCCCGATCGCCCGGCGCTCTACCGCGAGGTCGTCGGCAATCTCATCACCGCGCGCGGGATTCTTGACAAGGTGCTGGCCGGCGAGATCGATGTCGGCCCACTGGACGGCTATTGGCACGAACTCATCCGAGCCTATCGCCCCGACCTGACCGAGGGCATTCGCGTGATCGGTTCGACCGGCCTGGCGCCGATCCCCTCCTTCGTGGCGGCTCCAGGCCTGCCCGCAGAGACGATCGTGCGGCTCAAGGCCGCCTTCGCTGCCGCTCACCATCAGCCCTGGTTCACCCCGCTCGGCGAGGCACTTCGGCTCAGCGGTTTCGCGCCGGTGGAGCAGGCCGATTTCGACAGGACGCTGGCCTGGGACCGCGAAGCCCGGGAACAGGGCTACGCCACAATCGCCTGAGCGCAGGCACCCCTTCACCCGATCCAGGCAAAGAAAAAGGGCGGAGAGACCCCCTCATCCGCCCTTCGAAAGCCCTCCCGTAAATCCGCAAGGGCGTCATCTCTGATGCAAGCCGATCAGTACAGTGGTTCCGGCTCCAGGCTCGAACGCCTCTTGTTGGTCCTGGGCTGGGGGGCCGGCTCAGGCATGCCGCCCATATCCGCCTGTACAGTCTCGGGCTGGATACGGACCGTGGGTACGGTGCGCGACTGGGCCACCATGGGCCGCCGCGGCTTGGCCGCAGGCGCCGATGCCTCGACACCGGACGGTCCCTGCTGGAAGTTGAACTGCGGCTGGGCGTTGCCACGGGCCGGCGGCAAGGCGATGTGGGAACCATCCTGCTGGGCTGCGCCCAGATGCACCTTGCCGACGGAACCGCGCGGCCGCACCGGCGGCAAGGCCTCCGGCACCATGCCCGCATCCGGATCATTCTGGGCGACCTGCACGTCAGGCACAGCGCGACGCTTGGCCTGATACAAGCGGGGACGGGTCGGCGGCAGGATATCGATGACAGGATCGGCCTGCGGAGCGGCATCCTGATAGGCCACGGTCGGCAGAGGCCGGGCGGCAGGGCGCGAATATCTGCGCGGCTGCGGCGCGGGCATCGGCTCGGCGGCGGCCACCGTCGTCGGCAGCGGCGGCATTTCGGCCTGGGCCACCATCACCGGCGGAGCGGAAGGCGCATCGCCACCGCGGCGGCGCTTCTCGTAGAAGGCATTGCCGCCGGCTACGGCCACGTAATGCATGTTGTTGTAGGGGTAGGTGTAGCCGGCCGTATGGAAGAAGTGCACGTTCTTCGACATGCCGGGATAGCGCTTGCCGCTGATCACTGCATCGGCGATGCGGAAGGCGCGCTCGCGGCCGGAATCGTTCATCTTCTTGGTCAGCACGCCCGGGGCGAACTGCACGCGCTGGCCAACCGTGCCGCAGATCGAGCGCGGATATTTGCCGGACTCGACGCGGTTCATCACCACCGTGCCGACGGCGAGCATGCCGTCGTCGCTGGAGCGGTTGGATTCGAAATACATGGCACGCGCCAGACACTCACGCTCATTCGTGGTGCTGGCCACACGCGAGGTCGAAAAGAGGGCGCAGCCGCCAAGAGCCGAGGTGACCGCCGCAATCGCGAGGAAACGCAGGGCAGATGTGAGGGTTCGTGTCTTCATGCGCTCGTTGTGTCGTGAGAAAGTTAACGACCGGTAATCATTTTTGTGGCGGAATTGCAACGAGCCTGCAAAACTTCTCCATACGGGTGTCTTTTTAACGGGATGGTTACCCGAATCTTGCCAGCCGTGCCCGATTTGCAACACTTTTGCGGCGTCGGAAGTGCCCTATGGTTAACGGACTCAAGCACTGGGTGCCCGCTCGCCGATCTCCTGGCGCAACCATTTGAGCAGGGTCGATATGGTGCGATGGCGCCAGCGCGCTTCGGGCGCAATCAGCCAATAGCTGCCGAGCGAGACGTCGGTGCCGAGGAGCTCGACTAGCCGTCCCGCCGCAATGTCCCCGTCCGCCTGCAAACTGGTCGACAGCGCCACCCCCTGGCCCGCCAGGGCCGCGTCATGGGTTGATGAAGCCGACCACAGCCACGGCCCCTTCAGCGTCGCCGCCCGGTAGCCGGCAAGACGGAAGAAGCGATGCCATTGGCTGGCATTGTCTTCATGAATGAGCTTCTGGCCGGCAAGATCGGCCAGGCTTGCAATCGGCGCCTGCGTCGCCAGCCAGGCCGGGCTGGCGACGGGAAAGATGCGCACGCGCTGGAGCAGCGCAGCCGTCACGGGCGATGCCGGCGCCTCCTCGGCGAAGATGATGGCGGCATCCGCTTCATGCCGAGCGAAATCGGGCTGGTCCGAAGTCGCGCGTACCACAATGATCGTATCCCGCAGCACGGCCTGCAAGGCATCGAGCCGCGGCGTGAGCCAGCGGGCCGCCAGGCCCGGCGCACACCACAGTCGCAACTGGCCGCGCAGGCGCTGGGCCGGCCGCAGCTCCATGGTGACTTCGGCGAGCTGGCCGAAAGCCGCGGTCGTCACTTCGAACAGCCGGGCACCGGCCTTGGTCAGCCTGACGCCACGCGCCCCGGAGGTAACGAGTTGAAGATCGAACCAGGCTTCCAGGTGGCGAACATGCCGGGACACCACCGTGTGGCTGACCCCGAGCGCTTCGCCGGCCTTGCGCATGGATGAAAAGCGCCCGACCGCCTCGAAGGCCCGCAGCATGGACAGGGGCGGCAGCCGGCCGCCGAAGGCCGACTCGGCGCCATCGCCGGCATCCTTCTCCTCGGTGCCGAATGCACCGTCGCTCGAAGGCCTGTCGCCTGGACCCGCCATTGCGCCGTGCCCTTCTCATACCCAAACCCGTTCCGCAGCCCCGCTTGTGGCACTCCGCGAGGTGACTGGTGCCTCAAGGCTTCAGTGGTTACAAATCCGCACCATCGCGGCAGGCATAAAGCACCTGCCGCGCGGCAGCAAGACATGGCAGGATTCCAGCCAAGCGCCTGATCAGCCGCAATCCAAGAGCGTCGTCACGGAAAGGCTCCGAACCGATCGGACAACAGTCCGTCGATGGTCCCGCACGGAGATTGACGAGCCGATCGCACAGCGCCATAGCATGCGCCCACAGCGCATTGATCAAGCAATCGGAGTTCGATCCATGAATGCACCCGCCACCAAGGCGCATGGCGCCAACCGCACCCAGACGGAGGACCTTCTGGAAAGGCGCGCCAGCGTCTTCACGCGCGGCATGAGCGCGGGCCAGCCGGTTTTCGCCGCCAAGGCCAAGAACTCCGAGATCTGGGACGTAGAAGGCCGCCGCTTCATCGATTTCGGCGGCGGCATCGCCGTGCTCAACACCGGCCATCGCCACCCCACCGTGATGAAGCGGGTGCAGGAGCAGCTCGACAAATACACCCATACCTGCCTGATGGTCACGCCCTATGAGCCGGCCGTGCAGGTCGCAGAAAAGCTCATCGAGATCGCGCCGATCTCCGGCCCCAAGAAGGTGATGCTGGTCACCACCGGCGCCGAGGCTGTCGAGAACGCCATCAAGATCGCAAGGGCCCATACCGGCCGTTCCGACGTCGTGGTGTTCAACGGCGCCTTCCATGGCCGCACTTTGCTGGCGATGGCGATGACCGGCAAGGTCGTGCCCTACAAGACCAAGTTCGGCCCCTTCCCGGGCGGTATCTGGCGCGTGCCCTATCCGATCGAGCACAAGGGCATTTCGGTCGAGGACACCTTCGAATCGCTGAAGTGGCTGTTCAAGACCGATGTCGACCCCAAGAACGTCGCCGCCATCGTGATCGAGCCGGTACAGGGTGAAGGCGGCTTCTACATCGCCTCGCCGGAATTCCTCAAGCGCCTGCGCGCTTTGTGCGACGAGCACGGCATCCTGCTGGTCGCCGACGAGATCCAGACCGGCTTCGGCCGCACCGGCAAGTGGTTCGCCATGGAGCATTCCGGCGTCGAGCCCGACCTGATCACCACCGCCAAGAGCCTGGCCGGCGGCTTCCCCCTCGCCGGTATCGTCGGCAAGGCCGATATCATGGATGCACCGGAGCCCGGCGGCCTCGGCGGCACCTATGCCGGCAACCCGGTGGCCTGCGCTGCCGCGCTCGGCGTGTTCGAAGCCTTCGAGGCCGAGGATCTGCTCGACAAGTCGGCCAAGCAGGGCGAGCTCATCCTCAAGCGCCTCAAGGCCATCAAGCGCAAGAAGACCGGGCGCCCGATCGGCGATATCCGCGGCCTCGGCGGCATGACGGCTTTCGAGCTCGTCACCAGCCATGGCGGCAACGAGCCCGATCCCGCCGCGGCCAAGGCTCTCGCCGCCGAATGCCTCGAGCGCGGCCTGATGATCCTCACCTGCGGCGTCTATGGCGAGACGGTGCGCCTCCTGGCCCCGCTCACCATCCAGCCGAAGGTGCTCAAGGAAGGCCTCGACATCCTCGAAGCCGCTTTGCTCGGACAGAAGTAAGCTCGGCGCGATGGGCCGTTTGCGGCTCCTCGTTCTATCTATCCTGCTGGCGCTTGCGAGCGCCGGCGGGCCTGCTCTTGCCGAGGTCCGCTTCGGCAGGAACGTCTATATCGGCGGCCATGACTTCTCCAACCGCCGCTACGGATCGGTGCATATCGAGACGACGACGCGGCGCCCGCCCTGGTATGGCTGCCGCTGGTACCGGCCCGGCTCGCGCTATCAGGGCCGTCTGATCCGCACGCGCACGCAGATCTGCAATCTCAGGCAGATCCCGTATTCGCAAAGGCGGCGATAAATCGCTGGGATCGCAGGCATCTTGCCTATAGGCGCTAACTTAAGGCGAGAGGGCTCGCGCGCTTAGCCTAATCTTCAACCCGATCATCTCGCCCGCCCCCTAAAATCCCTACACCACCTCCCATGCGCCGCTCTTTTCCGAGCGGAACAGCGCGTCGATGATCTTCATGTTCTGCACGGCGTCGGCCGGCCCATAGGGCAGCGTGATCTCGCCGCGGATGGCGGCGGAGAAGGCATCGACCTCCTCGGCATATTGGTCGACCGGGGCGATGGTCTCGGCCAGCGCCGAGGCGTCGCCAAGCCTGGAGCCATCGTCAGTATAGACGGTGACGGCCTCGGCCTGGGGTGCGTTGAAGGGGATGGTGATCTCGAAGCGCTTCTTGGTGCCGACGATATCGACCCGCTGCAACGGCGTGAGCTGCGTCGAGACCGTGAATTCGGTGCGGCGCCCCTCGCCGAAATCGAGGATGGCCGAGGTGAGACGATCGACGCCCGTCGCCGGATCGCGGTCGACGAGGGCGATCACCCGCCGCGGTTCGGCCTCGAAGATGAAGCGGCCGGCGACAATCGGATAGCAACCAATGTCGAGGATGCCGCCGCCGCCGATGTCGAGCTGGTTGCGGACATTGGCGGGATCGACGTTGTAGTAGGAGAAGAAGGCCTGGACGGCCCTGACTTCCCCGAGTTCGCCCGAGCGCGCGGCCTCCCGCGCCCGCAGCCATTGCGGATGGAAGCGCACCATGAAGGCTTCCATCACCAGCCGGTCGCGCGGCAGCACCAGGAGCTGCGCCGCATCCTGGGCCGTCAGGCCGATCGGCTTTTCGCACAGTACATGCTTGCCCGCCGCCACGGCCTGCAAAGTGAGCGGCACATGAAGATGGTTGGGCAGCGGATTGTAGATGGCATCGATATCCGGGTCGGCCAGCAAGGCCTCATACGAGCCATAGGCCTTGGGAATGCCGAGCTCCTTGGCGACGGCCTCGGCGCGGGCAAGGTCGCGAGAGGCGATGGCGACCGCTTCCGCGCCCTTTGCCCGCTGGATGCCGGGAATGACCTTGCCGGTACCGATCTTTGCCGTCGACAGGATGCCCCAACGCGTCTTGGCCATAGCGATTCGCTCCCGAGAATAGTCCGACATATGGATTCGGCTCATTCTTGGCATGGCCGGAGACGGGAGGGAAGACCTGCCGTTGCACGCCGCCCTGCCGCGATTTGCGTCGCACGCCGCGGTCGAGGATGACCAAGCGCTTTTGCGCTGCCGCATCGGGCCCAGCTCTGGACTCGACCTTCGAATTGGCGGCAGATAGACAGATCCGACCCTTCGCCAACAGAAACAGTTTCAGCCCATGAGTAACAACAGAACACGCCGCCCGGGCGATCCTTGGAAGAACGCCGAGGCGGTCTTCAAGCCCGCGGCGCCCAAGGCGCCGGCAGCTGCCGCGCCGCGGCCGGCGCTGCCCAATGCCAAGGAATTGGTTTCGCTGCGGATCGACCGCGACGTGCTGGAGCACTTCCAGGGCGATGGACCCGGATGGCAAGACCGCATCAATGCGATCCTGCGGGAGGCTTCCGGCGTCGATCACTAGAGCAAAACGCGTTTTCACGAAAACGCTTTTTTACTCTAACTCTTTGGTTCGACGCGTCTTTGCGATTCCAGGTGACTCGGTCAAATCGCAAAACGCTTTAGCCCGGGCTTCGGCCGGACGAGCTGAATGCGGAAAACGACGGCTGAAAACGCGATTTCAGCCCGTCACCAGGAATTCCGGATCGGCGGGAATCTGCATGGCCGTGACCAGGTGATTGGTCTTGCCGGCGAGGCCGATGATGGCGAGCAGTTCGCCATATTGCGCGTCATCCATGCCCTTGGCCCGTGCGGCGGCCGTATGGGAATGCACGCAATATTGGCAGGAATTGGCCGTGGAGACCGCGATATAGATCAGTTCGCGCGTGAGCGGATCGAGGGCGCCCTCGCCCACCATCACCGCCTTGACCTCCTCCCAGGTGCGTTTCAGCAGCACCGGATCATTGGCGAGGCCCCGCCAGAAATTATTGACGAAATCGGATTTGCGCGTCGCCCTGATATCGTCGAACACCGCCTTCGCGGCCGGATTGGCCGCGACCTCGTCGTCGCTGAGAAGTCTTACGGTAGCCATGGTGTCTCCTGCGTGGGTTCCGGGGTTCGGCAGAACACATACTCTTCCCTCCCCTAGACATGCACATATCTCGAGGTTTCAGGATTGAGCGCGAGAATCCTTCCACGACTTCGGGGAAGGTGTCGCCGCGCAGAGGCGACGGAAGGGGGAGCGTGGCGCAATCCGCACTCAAATGGCATTGGGCAGCGCCACTCGCCCCCAACCCGACCTCGCTTCGCGAGGCCACCCTCCCCGAAACCGGGGAGGGATTCTCGCATTTCTTCTGCGCGGTTGAGATATGAATATGCCCCGGTCCGTCCTCCAAAGGAGGATAACGATAGCCTCTACCCCAGCCGCTCCCCATTTTCGCCGTCGAAAAGATGCAAGGCCCTGTCGTCGAAGCCGATGCCGACCTTTTCCCCGATCTCGCGCTGGAACTCCTTGTCGACCTTCACCGTCACGCTGGCGGCCCCGCAGCGGCAGGTGACCAGCGAATGGTCACCGATCAGCTCGATGGCGAAGACCTCGCCGGCAAACTTGCCGAGATCGGGCTCGGTCACCCGGCAATCCTCGGGCCGGATGCCGGCAACCGCGCGTGGCGCCGAGCTGGTATTGGTGGTGCCGAAGCCGCCCGCTTCGGAGGAAAAGCGCCCTTCCTTCAGCTCGCCTTCCAGGAAGTTCATCGGCGGCGAGCCGATGAAGCCGGCGACGAACAGATTGGCGGGCCGGTTGTAGATATTGGCCGGCGTATCCAATTGCTGCAGCACGCCCTTGTCGAGCAGCGCCACGCGATGAGCCAGCGTCATCGCTTCCACCTGGTCATGGGTGACATAGATGGTGGTGATGCCGAGTTCGTGCTGCATGTGCTTGAGTTCGGCGCGCATATGGCCGCGCAGTTTGGCATCGAGATTGGACAGGGGCTCGTCCATCAGGAAGGCGGCGGGGCGGCGGATGATGGCCCTTGCGAGCGCCACGCGCTGGCGCTGGCCGCCGGAGAGCTGGCGCGGCAGGCGGTCGAGCAGATGATCGAGCTGGACCTGGCGGGCCACGTCCTTCACCGCCGCCTCGATCTCCGCCTTGGGATGCTTCCGCACCGTCAGCGGGTAGGCGATGTTGGCGAACACCGTCTTGTGCGGATAGAGCGCATAGGACTGGAACACCATGGCGATGTCGCGATATTTCGGCAGGACATGGGTGACGTCGCGCTCACCGATATGCACGGAGCCTGAGCTTACCGTCTCCAGCCCCGCGATCATGCGCAGGGCCGTGGTCTTGCCCGAACCGGAGGCGCCCAGCAGCACCAGGAACTCGCCGTCCCTGACCTCGAGGTCGAGCCCCTTGACCACGTCGACCGCGCCGAAGGATTTGTGGACGTTGTTGAGCGTGACTTGCATCTTCAACCCTTGACGGCGCCGACCATCAGGCCTCGCGCGATGTGCTTTTGCAGGAATGCGGCGATCACGATGACGGGCACGATCATGATGACGATCAGCACCGACATGTACCACCATTGCGGGCCGCGCGTGGTGTTCTGGGCCGAGACCAGCACCGGCATGGTCTGCGCATTGGCATTGGAAAGGAACAGGGCGAGGAGATATTCGTTCCAGGCCAGGATCAGCACCAGCATGAAGGTGGCAGCCAGGCCCGAGCGCACCAGCGGCAAGGCGATGGTGAAGAACACGCGCAGCTTGGAGGCGCCGTCGATCTCCGCACTCTCCTCCAGATCCAGCGGGATGCCGGCGAAGAAGTCGCGCGTCAGCCAGACCACGATCGGCAGGTTGACCGCGGTGTAGGTCGAGATCAGCGCGACCTGGGTATCGAGGAGCTTCAGGTTCTGGAACATCACATAGATCGGCAGCACGGCCACGATCGGCGGCATGATGCGGTTGGAGATCATCCAGAATTCGATGTCGTTGTTGCCGAGCGCCGCCTTGAAGCGCCGGCCGATGGTGCCGAGGATCATGAAGAACAGCACCAGGCCCGCCGCCACCGCCGCTGGCCAGGGCACGGCGAACGCGGCCACCGCGACGATGACGCCGGCGGCCAGCACGATGAAGGCAATGATCGCCGCGAGCTTGACCTGGAAGCGGATGCGCACCAGGGCATAGGCGGCGAGCGAACCGATGATCAGGGCCAGGATCGTGCTCACCAGCGCCACGATGATCGAGTTCACATAGGGCCAGAGCGTGTTGTTCTGGAACAGCATGAAGTTCCAGGCGTCCAGCGTCGGCTGGAAGTCGACGAAGGGCAGATAATAGGGTCCGGCATCGACCTGGATCTGCACCTTCAGCGAGGTGACCAGCACCCAATAGAGCGGGAAGAGCACCACGAAGGTCCAGCCCAGCAGCGCGGCATAGGTCAGCGCCTTCGGGATCGGCGCCAGTTCCTCGAGGCTGCGGCGCTCGAACAGGCGGCGCAGCAAGGGGCGGTCGTCGGTTCCAGCACTCATCCCTGATACCTCCGGCTGGGTCGCACCACGAAATTGAAGAAGGAAACGCAGGTGATCGTCGACACGAACAGGAGCAGGTAGCCGACCGCCGCCGAGCCGCCGAAATCCTGGGTCCGCCAGGCGATGAAGGAATGCAGGGTCAGCGACTCCGTCGCCAGCCCCGGGCCGCCCGCCGTGAGCACGTTCGGCATGTCGATGATCTTGAAGGCCTCGATCAGGCGGATCAGCACCACCGTGGCCGCCACCGGCGCGATCGCCGGCCAGGTGATGTCCTTGAAGATCTGCCAGGGGCCGGCGCCATCGAGATGGGCCGCCTCGAGCTGGTCGCGCGGCTGGTTCTCGATGGCGGCCAACAGCACGATGAACATGAAGGGCGTCCATTGCCAGGTATCGCCGACCAGCACCATCAGCCGCGCCGACCAGGCTTCCGTCGCCCAGGACCACTGGCTGACGCCGAACAGCTGGCTGAGCGGGGCGAAGGGCCCCTTCTGCATGTCGGCCAGCATGCGGAAGATGTAGGCGACGCCCACCGGCGTCACCATCACCGGGATGAAGAAGACCACGCGGAACCAGCTGCGGGCCCGGATCGGCTGGGCGCAGAGCAAAGCGAGGCCGAGCCCGAGCAGGAACTGGACTGAGACCCCCACCACGACATAGAGCAGCGTGTTCAGGAGCGTGCCGGGAATGCCGCCCGCCACCGTGGTGGCGAGTACGACATAGAAGATGCCGGCGATCAGGCTGGCGGTGATCAGTCGCCCGAGGAAACCGAAGAGCTTGAATCCGCTGGTTGCGAAGCGGATCAGCCAGAACCCCAGCAAGGCGAGAAGGGCCGTGAACAGCAGCCATTCCAGCCAGCCGAAGGCCTTGAGCGTGCCGAGGAAATGATATTGCTGGGCGCCGAGGAAGAGACGCAGATAATTGTAGAAGCCGATGAAGGTGAGCGTGAAGCTGCCGCCGGCAAGCTTGAAGCGCGACAGCGACAGATAGGCCGAGGCGACCAGCGGAAAGATAGCGAAGGCCAGCAGGATGAGCACGGCCGGCAGCACCATGATGCGGCCGGAATGGCGATCGACCCACTGGGAGAGACGCTCCCGCCGGTCCGTTTCATCGGGGATGGAGAGGTTGACGGCCATAGCATAATCCGCCTGGGAGCGCGGACGTCCTCGTCCGCTCTTCCCCTGTCGTAAGCGCAATGTATCCAAGAGCGGACGAGGACGTCCGCGCTCCCAGGGGCGAAAAAGGCTCCGGCATAGCTATGGCCGAAGCCTTGCTTCCTACGTTCTACTTCGCGCCCAGCGTGTTCTTGTAGAACTTCAGCTGGTCCTCGGTGCCGATCTGGTCGTTGAGGTCCTTCCAGCCATCGGCGACCGCCTTGACGGTGGCTTCCTCGTCGATCTCGCCGGCCAGGAAGCGGGCGATCGCCTCGTCAAGCACCACCTGCTGATATTTCTGGTTCTGCGGGATGCGCAGGTCCAGGATCATGTTCGGGCTGTTGAGGCTGTCCTTGATGGCGCCGAGATAGGAAGCCGCCGCCTTCTCGCTCATGCCGGCCTTCTTCCAGCCTTCGTTGTAGCTGAGCTGGGACGTGCGATAGGCGTTGAAGCCGGTCTTGCCGATGGTGACGTCGACATTCGACTGGGCCGGGGCGCTCATATAGGAGAAGAAGGCGTAGGCCGCGTCCTTCACCTTGTCCTGCGCCTTGACATTGATGCCGCCGCTCCAGCCGCCGAAGGCGGCATAGGGTGCGTGGTTCACGCCGTCGATGGCATTCGGGCAGGTTTCCTTCGAGCAGGCCTCGAGCTTGCCGGTGTCCCAGTTCAGCACCTGCTTGGCCCCCGGCATGATGGTGGCGCCGGTCTTGTCGATCACCTTGGAGGTCGCGGGATCAATGGCGAGCACCCCGACATCGCCCCAATCGAGATTGAGCGCGCATTTGCCGGAGGTGAACAACGGGCGGGTGTCCGACACGTCCATGTTCAATTCGTCCGGCGGGCCATACTTGCCGGACTCCTTGAGGAAGGTCAGCGCCTTGCGGAAGGCCTCGTTATCGACGAGCGGCGCCATGTCCTTGGTGTTGAAGAAGGTGCCCTGAGACGTGCCCTTCGACTGGGTCATCGAGCCGACCACGTCGGTGACGAACCAATAGCTCTGGGCGTTGCGCTTCTTGGCGATGCAGGAGCCATAGACCTTCTGGCCGTCGACCTCCATGCCGTTCAGCTTCTTGGCCGCTTCCAGATATTCGTCCCAGGTCGTCGGCGGCTTCAGCCCCGCCTTCTCGAAGATATCGGTGCGATAATAGAGCATGTGAAAATCGCCGTCGAACGGCACCAGATAGGTCTTGCCGCCATAGCTCGACGAGAAGTCGCGGAAGAAAGGGGCGATATCGTCCCAGGCAATCGCCTTGTCCTTGGCGACCCGGCCGCCGATGTCCTCGAGATAGCCGCCGGCGACATAGTCCACCATCCATTGCGGCGCGAACACGGCTGCATCCACGGAATTGGTGCCGCTCGCCCAATCGGTCAGCACCTTCTGGTAGAGATCGGAAAAGGGTACCGCGATCACGTTGATCTTGGCGCCGGTCAGCTTTTCGAACTCCGGCGCACGCCGCTGCAGCGGCTCCTGGATGGCGCCCGTCTGCGTCATGATGTTGACGGTGACGCCATCGAATTCGCCCGCCTTGGCCGGCAGCGCCACTCCCGCGAGCGCCGCAGCCATCAACGCAGCGCCAACAACTCCGCCTTTCGAAGCCATTCGTCCCTCCCAAATGTCGTTTTTGTGTTTTTATGCCGATGTCGGACGCTGCATTGACGCAACACATGCCTGCAGCAGGACATCGCGCGCCGATTATGGCACCGGCGCTGAGAAAACGTCAAATGTCGGATCAATGGCAGGACGATCGCTTTTATTGTAGAATCAGCTATAGGATCAGCGGGGAACTCTTGGACGCTATACCATCGATGAAAGCATTGTTTACCTGTCCGCCAAGTTCACGTCTCCGCCTCCTTGCCCAAAGGGACAGTACAGTCTATCGTTCAATATTCTCGCATTGTTTACTCTACTGTAATCTCCTGGTTTAGTCGCGGATAACCGCAAAGGCCAAAGATCAACGACGACATGTCTCCCCGGTTCGTGATGAATGACTGGCCATGTGAGGAAGCGGCATCGTGTTTGCGCCCTTGATGAAAGGCCATAGGGGGCTGGTTCGCGTCGGGGCATCGCAGTGGAGCGTGCGCGAGGCCGATCCCCACTTCGTCTTCAAGCTCGGCCCCTGGCCCGCCAGATATATCGCCATCGAAGTCATTTCGAACGGTCCCGAACTCGAACCGCATCTCTATATCGATACCGGCTATGGGTTTCGGCCTGAACAAGTGCTGTCGCTGCCGCCGGCACGCCACGGCGTCTATGCCTTCCGGTCCGGCGGCATCAAGGGATTCCGCCGTGTGCGCTTCGACCCTTGCGAGGACTATCCAGGACCGAACGAGGAGCAAGGCAGCTTCACCCTGAACATCCGCACGGCCCGCTCCCTGGCATCCCTGCGCCGGCAGCTCGGTGCCGCCGCCGACCGCCTCCATCTGCTCGAACTCGACGAATTGGCCAAGGCTCCTCCACCGCCACGCCAGCTTCCGCCGGAAGAGCATTTCCGTGCCGTCCTGCAACTGGCCGAGGCAGGCCTTCGCCACACGGCGCCATCCTCCGAAAGACCGCCGGCGCCGCTGCTGTCCTTCGTCGTTCCGCTGCGCGATACGCCGATCGCCTTTCTCGATACCCTCCTGAATTCGCTGCGCAGCCAGGGCGCCGGCAACTGGGAACTGCTCCTGTGCGACGACGCGTCCGGCAACAGGGCCACCCTTGCCTGGCTCGAACGCTTGGAGGGGCAGCCCCAGATCCGCATCCTGCGCAATCCGCGCAACCTGGGCATTGCCGATACGACCAATCTCGGCCTCGCAGCGGCGCAGGGGGAGTGGGTCGGCCTCATCGACCATGACGACGCCCTCGCGCCGCTGGCCCTCGACTATCTCAACGAGACCATCCGGCGTCATCCCGACGCGCAGTTCATCTATACCGATGAAACCATTACCGACGCCAAGCTGAAGCCGACGGGGTATTTCTTCAAGCCGGCCTATGATCCGGTGCTGCTGTCGGGGGTCAATTACATCAATCACCTTTCGCTCTACCGCCGCCAGCGCCTGCAGGCGCTGGGCGGCCTGAGCACCGGTTTCGACGGTTCGCAGGATTATGAACTCCTGCTGCGCTATCTCTCGGGCCTTCCCGCCGAAACCATCGTCCATCTGCCCTACCCGGCCTATCTGTGGCGGCGGCACCGGACGTCCTTTTCCGCCGCCAACTTGGCCACGGCGGTCGACCATGCCCGCAGGGCCCTGGCGGCCCATTATGCCAGCGACGGCATCGCTGCCCCGGTTGGTCCGGCGCTGGTACCGGACCTGCACCGCGTCGAGCTTTCGCCCAATCGCCGCCAGTGGCCCCGCGTGAGCATCGTCATTCCCAATCGCGACAGCCCGGCCCTGATCGGCCGCCTGCTGGCCGATCTCTATGAGCGTACCGACTATGCCGATTGCGAAATCATCATCGTCGACAATGGCAGCACGAACGCCCAGACACTGGCGCTCTACGAAACCATGCGCGGGCGGCACGGCAACTTCCGGACGGTGATGACAACCGAACCCTTCAACTTCTCGCGCCAGGTCAACCGGGGCATGCGGGAAGCCAAGGGGCAGGCGATCCTCCTGCTCAACAACGACATTGAAGTCATCGCAGCCGAATGGCTCAAGGAAATGGTGAGCTGCCTCGATTATCCGGAAACCGGCATCGTCGGTGCCCGCCTGCTCTACCCCTCCGGCCGGCTGCAGCATGCAGGCGTCATCGTCGGGCTCGGCGGCCTGGCCGGCCATTGGTACGCCAATGCAGCGCAGGATTCGTCGGGACCGATGAATCGTCTCAAGGTGCGCCAGACCCTGAGTGCCGTTACGGGTGCCTGCATGCTGATCTCGCGCCAATGCTACGCAAAGGTCGGTGAATTCGACGAGACGGCTTTCGCCATCGCTTACAACGACGTCGATTACTGCCTGCGCGCTGCAGCCGCCGGCCTGCGGACCGTGTGGACGCCCTTCGCCACCCTCACCCATCATGAATCCGCCTCGCGCGGCAGCGACGAGACCAAGGCGAACAAGGAACGCTTTCAGCGCGAAAAGGAGGCCTTGCGCCAAAAATACCGCACGGATGCCTTCGAGGATCCAGCCTACAGCCCCTGGTACTCCAGGCACCTGGCCACACCGCGCGAAATTCTGCCGCCAAACCTGCCATCGCCACGTTCCTGGCGGACAATCCCGGCCGGCTCCGGCGAAACCGACACGTCCCTCCTGTTCAAGGCCGACCAAGCATGATCGTCATCACCGGGCGTCAATCCCGCATGGCACGGCCGCCCGCATGAAGCTCACACCGCTCGTCGATGTCGTCCTGCAGGACGGCCGGACCGTGTCGCAGAGTGACCTGCCCTGGCTCAGGATCGAAGCGCCGGCACGGCAATGGGCCGGATATTGGGTTCGCCTCGTCTTCGAGGCCAGCCTGCTCGATCCCCTGACCCGGCCGATCCTGCGCATCGTCCGTCCAGGCGGCGAGGAGGATGTGATGCTGCCTGCGCCGTCCTTTGGCCGCGGGAGCTGGATCGGTTTCCTGCCATCCGACGCGACCGAACTGCAGCTGTCGCCTGCCGATTGGACCGGCTCGTTCGCGTTCCGGCTGGTGAGCCTTGACCGTGTCGGCGCGCTCCGGCGGTTGGCGAGAGGCGCGCAGCGCCATCCCAAGGCGGTGATGAGTGCTCTGTGGGCCGGCATGCGCGGCAATCGACAGGTGGAACAGGCTCGGCTCAGGCGTGCCCTGGGAGCCACTCCTCTCAGCATGTACCAAGCCTGGCGTCGCGAACGCAGCCGCGCCATCGAATGGACGGGCCTCGACATGCCATCGCCGGCGGCCCTCGGCATACGCTTCCATCTCGTCATCGTCGGGGATCCGTCGAAGCAGGCGGCGACATGGCACAGCTTCCTCGCCTCCCAGCCGCTCGAGAGCATCGCCCTGTCATGGGCTTCCTCCCGAACGCCGCTCGCCCCCCTCCTGGACGGGATCGGAGAGGAGGATCTGGTGATCGGCCTGCGGGCAGAGGACCGCCTGAACGATTTTGCCCTGGCTGCTGTCGCCCAGCGAGCCGTCGCAGACCCCGCAGCCCTCTATTATGGCGACGAGGAATATAACGGGACGCCCCGCTTCAAACCCGATTGGAGTCCCGTCCTTGCCCGCCATGCCGCGTTGGTCGGGCAGGCCTGGTTCGCGCGCGCCCATTGGCTGCGCCAGGCCATGCCCGCCGGCGCCACGGTCGAGGACCTGCTGTTTCGGCCGCCCGTCGACGCCCTCGTCCGGGCCGTGCATGTCCGCCGCATTCTGCTCACCGCTTCGCATGCCAGCCCGGTCGTTGCTCTTCCTCCGCTCAGCCCGGCCGTCATGCCCGCCGGCGGGCAGCCGCCGATGTCGACGATCATCATTCCGACCCGGGATCGGGCCGACCTGCTGTCGGCCTGCATCCGCAGCCTGCTCGACCGTACCCCACAGGACCATTTCGAGGTCGTCATCATCGACAATGGCAGCAGGGATCCGGGCACCCTGACCTATCTGGAGAACGTGACGAAGGACCCTCGCTTTTCCATCCTGCGCAGCCCCGGATCCTTCAACTTTGCGGCCATCTGCAACGAGGCGGCCGGGCGGGCTCGCGGCGACAGCCTGGTCTTCCTGAACAACGATACCGAGATCCTGTCCGATGATTGGCTGTCCCGGCTGACAGGCTGGGCCCGGCAATCGGACATCGGAGCCGTCGGCGCAAAACTTCTCTACAAGGACGATACGCTGCAACATGGCGGCGTGGTGCTCGGCATGGGCGGGCGGGCCGCCCATTTCGAGCGACGCCTGCCACGCTCCGATACCGGCTTCTTCGGACGGCTCTCCCTGCCGCATGAATTGTCGGCGGTCACGGCCGCCTGCCTGGCGGTTTCGCGCGAGAAGTTTCGCGATATCGGCGGCTTCGACCAGCAAAACCTTCCGATCGACCTGAACGACATCGACCTGTGCCTGCGCCTCAACGAGCGCGGCTGGCGAACCTTGCTGGATCCGTGCGTGGTACTTCATCATCACGAGTCAGCCTCACGCAGCAACAAGACGCCGTCCGAGGTCCTTTACAGAAAAGAGATAGGATATTTTCGCTCGAAATGGCTCCACCTGCTTAGGAACGACCCCTACTTCCATCCCGCGCTCTCGCTGGAGTGGTATAGGGCAGCACTCGGTTGAGTGCAGTTTTTTGAGATTTTGTCTCGAGGTAGATTATTTGGACATAAATTTCGGGCTACATATTGCGGCGCAGCGATTTTAAGATCTCATCCATGCTGAATTGCGCTATGAAGAGACGGAGGCTGGGCCATCATAGTGGCATATCGAGAAACACTTCTGACTGGAAAAGTAAATGCTATCGAGATGGCTTGGCAAGCTGCGGCGCCAATCGGTTCCCGCATTCTTATCCGAGCAGAAATCGCTAAAAGTATTTGATCGCTATGTAGTTTCGATGCCCAGCCATCAGAACGCCGTCGATGTCATCCCAGGTTGGAACAGTGGCTTTCCGCCGGAGCTGGGTATTAGCGCCGGGCCGCTGGCAACCTATCTGGACCCGCGGATCGCCTGGATGATGAACCAGCACGGCCCGCTCGAGGGCAAGGTCGTCCTGGAGTTGGGGCCGCTGGAGGCCGGCCATACCGTCATGCTCGAACGCGCCGGTGCCATCGTCGATGCCGTCGAGGCCAATCAGTCAGCTTTTCTGCGCTGTTTGATCACCAAGGAGATCTTCGGCCTGTCACGCTCGCGCATCTGGCTCGGCGATTTCGTCAAATGGCTGGAGAATACCGAGAAAACCTACGATCTCATCGTCGCTTCCGGCGTGCTCTACCATGCCGACGATCCCCTGCACCTGATCGAACAGATCGCCAAGCGAACCGACGCAGTCTATTTCTGGACCCATTTCGTGGACGACGAGCTCATGCCGCCATCGGATCCGAGACGGGCCGTCTTCGCGCGCACGCCGCAGATCCAGGATTTTCATGGCATCGCCGTGCGAACCTATCCGCGAACCTATCGCGGTGCCGCCAAACATGCCGAATTCTGCGGTGGTCCCATGGATCGGCATCGCTGGCTCAATCGCGACGATTTGCTGGCCGCCCTCCGGGCGGTCGGCTTTGCCCACATCACCTTGGAGGACGAGGATCCCGCCCATCGCTACGGGCCGGCGATGTCGATCTATGCGCGAAAATAGAACGGTCGATCCCGAGATCCTCGAGCAGGCCGGCGCCCGCGGCAGGCTCGATCAGACAGGAATAGCGGTGCGGATGAGCGCGATCTGGATATGAGAACGGATCTGAAGCAGCAAAAGGACGGCGAAGCCAAGGAGCTCCTGCCGCCCCCCGGCCCGGAGGAGCGGCCCAGGCGGACCGGACTTGCCTTGCGCCAGTTCGCCAATGCCACCAAGGTGTTCCGCGGGCGGAGCACAGATGTCACCGTCGTCGACGATACCCGTTCGCCTGAAGCCGTTCCCGACCTCGGTTCGCGCCAGTCCAGACCTTATCTGTGGAGTTTCGTTCTGCTGGTGCTCATCCCGAGCATCGCCGCGTTCGTCTATTTCTTCGTCATCGCATCGGATCAGTTCCAGTCCGAAGCCCGTTTTACAGTGCGGGCCATGGAGCCGGAAATGTCGGAGAAAGGCGGCGAATCGGAAACCGCGGCCACCCCGACGAGCAGCTCGATGATACCGATAGCTACCGCCCAGAACGCGCATATCGTTGCCAATTACATCCGCAGCCGTGCCATCATCGACGACATCGGCGCCCAGCTGAACATCCGCGAGATCTTCCAGCGTCCGGAAGTGGACCGCATCGCCCGCCTGTCCAGCAACGCCTCGATCGACGAGCTCACCGACTATTGGCAGCGCAAGGTGGACGCCTATGTCGACCCGGTCTCCAACATCGTCACGGTGGATGTCACCGCCTTTCGCGCCGTGGATGCCCTGCGGCTGAACCAGGCGGTGCTGGCCGAAAGCGAGAAGCTGATCAACCGCATGTCGGAGCGGGCACGGCGGGACGCGACCCAGGCCGCCGAGACCGAAACACGCCAGGTCTTCAAGCAGTTGCAGGACAGCCTCAGGGCGTTGCAGGACTTCCGCAACAAGGACGCGCTGATCGATCCGAGCCAATCGGGTACCCAGATCGCCACCTTGCTGATGCCCCTGATGACGGAACGGCTGAAGCTGAAGAATGACGAGGCAGTGATGGCGGCCGAGCTTCAGTCCGACGCTCCCAGCCTGCGCGTCCTGCGCAACCGCATCGCCTCGCTGGACGAGCAGATCGCGGCGTTGCGCGGACAATTGACCGGCAGCGACTCCCAGACCCTGGCAAACTCGCTTGCCAAGTATGAGGAGCTCGACGTGGACCGCCTGCTCAACGAACGCAAATATGCCCGGGCACAGGCAGCGTTGGATCGCGCCGAGATCAGGGCGCAGAGGCAGGCCGTCTATCTGAGCATGTTCGTGCCGCCGAGCCTGCCCGAATTCGCCAAATATCCCTACCGCCTCGTCTATCCCTTGATGTTCTTCCTGTCCCTGCTGATCATCTGGGCGATCGGCGCCCTCACCTATGCGTCCGTGGAAGACCATCGGCTGTGAGCAACGGCGACCGGCACTCCAGTTCGGCGATGCGGGTGGGAGGCCACGGCCGGTGAAACGGCTCAGATCCTTGTTGAAATCGTTTCGTGAACGCCCGACGATCGCGGCGGATTTCGATCCTGTCTTCTACGCCGCCCATCATCCCGATCTGCAGGAGCTGCGCAGTGCCGAACGCCTGTGGGCCCACTATGTCGAGCATGGCCGGCGCGAAGGGCGGCCACCCAATCTTGGCGAGGCAATCGCGGAGTGGGAGCGGCGCTTCGGGCCGTTGCCGCCTGCCTTCGACGTCACGGCCTATCGCCTCCTCAATGAGGACCTCGCCCGCGCATACGTGCACGACCACCAGTTCATCCGGCATTTCCTCGAGCATGGCAGGCAGGAAGGGCGGCCCTTCCTCGTCGACATGCCGATCGGCGGAACGAACGGCGTTCCCGGCGGCCCCTGGCCGGCTCTGTTCCGCACGCCCGAATTCACGGCCATGGCCCAGGATTGGCTGCCCTCGGGCGCCCCGTCACGCACCGAGGCGCTGCGCATCTTCGTGGAGCAAGGCATCGAGCGCCTGGCCCCGATCAGCTTCAAGCATGGCTTCGATCCGCAGTTCTATCGCCAGACCTACGAACTCACCGAGGCAACCGACGCGGCTGAGCTTTACCGGGCCTGGCTCACCGAAGGCATTTCGGCCGGCCGCGCGCCCAACGAAACCGCATTCCTGGAGCCCTATCTCGGAGGGCGCCGTTATCCCGCGGATTTCGCCTGGCAGGCCTATCGGGCGGGACTGCCACCGGCTGAAAGCGCCGGGATAGCCAATCGCGCCGGGGCCCTGGCGCATTTGTTCGAACGCGGTTTCGAGACAAACCGGGGCGTCGGCGACATCGCCGGTTTCGACCTCCTGGCGGCGATCGGCGACTTTCAACTCCGGCGAGGCCGCCTCGGGCTGGCGGCCCGAGCCTATGACCAGGCCGAGGCATACGATGCGGCGAGGTTCGACGGCTCGCTGCTCTACCGGCGCGGCAAGGCCCGGCAGGCTCGATCTGCCGGCGAAGCCCTATCCGACTTCCGCCAGGCAATCGCACGAGACGACCATCCCTGGGATGCCGTGCAGGCGGCGATCGCCTTGTTGATCGACGAGAAAGCCTTCGAGGAGGCCCTGCGGGTCCTGCGCGAACAACGGGAACGCTGGAACGGGCGGGCCGACTTCCTCGCCTGCGTCCATCGCACCCTCCAGGCCTGGTTCGATCATGCCAGGGCCGGCGCGCTCGAACTCTACGCCCTCGGCAGGCGCAAGGAAGCCGACGGCCTGATCGAGGCCGCCCTCGCCGGCATTGAGGCGGCACTCGTCGCGCTCGACCGCCTGCCGCCCGCGCTGCCGCTCCCGGCCGAGGGCGCCGTCGTCATCCTGGCCAACCAGGAACTGCGCCAATGCCGGCACTACCGGGTGGAGCAGAAACTGCGCCAGTTCGAGCAGGCCGGCCTGCAGGCCGAGGCCTTCGAGGAGACACAAGCCGAGGCGTTCATTGCCGCTCTCGCCGGCGCCAAGGCCGCGCTCTTCTATCGGGTGACCGCCACACCTGCCGTGCAACGGGCCATTCTTCATGCCCGCGCCCTTGGCCTGCCGACCTACTATGAGATCGATGATCTCCTGTTCGACGGCCGCTATTTTCCACCGGATCTCGCGGCCTATGAGGGGCAGATCACGCCGCACGAGCACCTTCACCTCCAGCTCGACGTACCGCTCCATCGCTTCGCCATGAGGCTGTGCGACACGGCGATCGCCTCCACCTCCGCGCTCGCCCGGCACATGCAGCCGCAGGTTCGCCTGGGCATGTCCCTGGTGCTGCCCAACGGGCTCGACGCGCACAACGATGCCTTCCTCGCGCGCGGGCGCCAATTGCAGCCGGCCGATAAGCCGGTGACCTTGTTCTACGGATCGGGCACCAAGGCGCATAATCTCGATTTCACCCGGGAGCTTGCTCCCATCCTTCTCGACCTCCTGCGCGACTATCCGCAGTTGCGCCTGGTCGTCGCCGGCCATCTGCGGCTAGGGCCGGAATTCGCTATTCATGCCGACCGGATCAGCCGGGTCGGCTTCGTCGAGGATATCGGCGAATATTGGAGCGTATTGCAGGCCTGCGACATCAATCTCGCCGTGCTTTCGCCCGGGGAGAGCGCCGACTGCAAGAGCGAAATCAAATGGCTGGAGGCTGCGGCCTGCGCCATTCCCTCCGTGGTCAGCGCCACCGCCACCTATCGCGAGGTGCTCTCGCACGGCGTCGACGGCTTTCTGGCCGAGACTGGAGAGGACTGGCGCGATTGCCTGAAGGCTCTGATCGACTCCCCCGAGTTGCGGCTGGACATGGGGAACCAGGCCCGTGAGAAAGCCCGGCAGCGCTACGCTCTCGGCAGGGGCGCCGCAATTCTGGCCGAGACCTTCGCCCCTGCCGAAGGCGAGAGCATCTCCCCGTCATTTTCATCGCCATCGCCGCTCAAAATACTGGTCTGCAACGTCTTCTTCGCACCGCAAAGCCATGGCGGCGCTACCCGCGTGGTCGAGGACAATGTCGACCACTTCATCGATCATTGCCCGGATATCGAGGTCAGCGTCTTTGCCAGCGACGAGGGGCGCCTGCCTTACGAGACCTTGAGCTGTGACAGCTATAGAGGCCGTCCGGTCTTCCGGATTTCCGCCCGGCCCGACCCTCTGCGCGACTGGTGTCCCTTCAACCCGAACCACGGCAGGCTATTCCGCCGAGTACTCGATCGCGTCCGGCCGGACATCGTGCATTTCCATTGCATCCAGCGCCTGGGCGCCTCCATCGTCGAAGCCACGGAGCAGGCCGGAATTCCCTATCTCGTCACCCTCCACGATGGCTGGTGGATCAGCGATTCCCAGTTCTTCATCGATCGCGATGGTATCCTGCGGCTGCCGGATCAGAACCCGTTCAATATCTGCCCGCTTGAGGGAGTGAGCCTGTCCCAATCGGTCGCGCGCCGCCAGGCGCTGGCCGCGCTGCTGGGCAAGGCTGCAGCGGTCCTCGCCGTCTCGCAGCCCTTCGCCGCTCTCCATCGCAGTGCCGGCATCGCCGCGGCGGACGTGCTCGAAAATGGCGTGCCCGCGCTGGAACTCCATCCGCACCGCCCCAGAACGGACGGCCGTCTCGCCCTCGGGCATCTGGGCGGCCGCTCGATCCAGAAAGGTGCCGTCCTTGTCGAGGCCGCCCTGCGCAAGGGCCGCTTCGAGCGCCTGGCCCTGACCATGATCGATCATGCACTCGCGCCGGATGAACATCTGTCCACTTGCTGGGGCGCCACGCCGGTTCTCCTGCGCGGCCCCTGCCCTCCGTCAAAGGTGGCGGCGCTCTATGCCGAGCTCGACGCGGTGCTGGCGCCATCGGTCTGGCCGGAGAGCTTCGGCCTGGTGGCCCGGGAAGCGGCCTCGCTGGGCCTGCGCGTGGTGGCCTCCGACAGGGGAGCGATCGGCGAATGCATCCGCCTGCCCGAGCAAGGCGCGGTCATCGACGTCTCCAGCGATGCGGCGCTCGCCGAGATCCTGGGTGCGATGAACGCCAATCCCGAGGCATGGCGGGCCGGCTCCCTTCCACCGCAAGGCCTTCTGCGCAGGGCGGCCGGCCAGGGCCGTGAACTGGCGGATCTCTATCGTGCCATTGCGCTGCGCTGAACGCAGCCCAACGGCCCGTCTCAAGCCAGTCGGCGACGAATGACACCCACCAGGCCGATACAGATGAACCAGGCCAGGATCGAACCCAGCAAGACCAGGCCGATACTGAGCCAGCGGCGCGGATAGCGGGGTTCCTCGGCCTCGGCCGGCATCTCCACGGTATGCAGATACAGCATTTTCCGTTCGCTGTAGATGCGCGCCATGTTCAGGCTGATCGAGGCCTGGGCATAACGCTTTTCCGCGATCTTCTGCTCGAGATCGAGATTGGCGAAGAGGCTGAGCTTCTGGGACAGGGCACCGTTGTCGTCCTGCTGCTGCATCGTGGTGATGCGGTTCTGCACGCCCTTCACCTGCTCCTTGAGCGAGGCGATCCGCTGGGCGGCCAGGCGCATCTGGGGTGCATCGGCGGCGACATAGGCCGAACGGGTCGCATATTCCGACTGCATCATCAGCAATTGGCCCTCGAGCTGGGTCAGGAGCATGCCCAGATTCTTGCTCTCTTCCTTGATGTCGAAGACCCCTTGTGCGTTGCGGGCCTTCTCATAGGCGACGCGCGTGGTCTTGAGAGCTTCCCCGGCCAGTTGCAGATCCCGCTCCGAGGCCGAGACGGTGTCCTTGAACATGCGCTCGTTGAGCTGGTTGATCATCGCCTCGCACTGCTGGATCACCGCGGTCGCGATCGTCTTTGCATCCGCGGCACTGAACGCGCGCACGCGGAGCGTGACGATACCAGCCGGCATGGAGACCGCCGCCGAGGAGCGCCGCGTCCAATAAGCGGTGAATTTCTCGATCGGCAACGCCGGATTGAAGCGGGAGAAACGGTCGATCTTGTCCGAGCTGTAATATTTACGCAGATCGATTGAGTCCTGCAGCTTGGCCACCAGGGCCTGGCTCTCGGCATAGGACACCACGATCATCGTATCCTGCACGATCGCCATCGGCGGCAGGCCGGTGGCCGAGCCGAGATCGTCCATCTTGGGCAGGGCACCGCTGGAGACCGTGAATTTGGCGATCGATTCATACTGGTCGGAGGCGATGAAGCCGAAATAGGCTATCGAAGCGATATTCGGCAGAACCACGACAAGGACGAGCAGAACCAGGCGAATGATGCGTTCGCGCGCCCGGCGGCGCAGACCCTGCGCCCCGTAGAAGGCCTGTTTCGACCGGCTGGAGAAACGGGCACGACGCGAGGCATCGGACAGCGCCTTGGAAACGGACCGCGCGCGTTCGATCGACCTGCTTTGCCGATCGTCGATTTCAGTCTGGATATCGTTCATCGATCCGTCAGCGGTTCAAGCGGTTATACATGGCAATGGCATCGGGCACGTTCGGGTACATGGTCAGCCGACCATCCGCCAGGACACCGCCCCGGTCGCAAAAGGTCGAGATCGTCCCCATCGAATGCGAGACCACGATGAGGCCGGCATTCTTCCGCCTCTCGTCGAAAGCCTGGCGGCAGCGCAGCTGGAACTTGGCATCGCCGACAGCGATGATCTCGTCGATGAGATAGACGTCGAACTCGATTGCCATCGACAGGGCGAAGGCAAGACGGGCCGCCATGCCGGAGGAGTAGGTCTTGATGGGCACGTCGAGATAGTCGCCGAGTTCGGAGAAATCCTCGACGAAGCGGGCTGCCTTGGCGATGTCGGCGCCATAGGCCCTGGCGACGAAATGCACGTTCTCGCGGCCCGACATGGCGGGGTGAAAGCCACCTCCAAAGCCGATCGGCCAGGATATGCGGACGGATCGGCGGATCTTGCCGCCATTGGGCATCTCCGTCCCGGCAATGAGCCGCAGCAGGGTGGATTTTCCTGCCCCGTTCACGCCCATGAGGCCGTAGGCGTAGGAGGTGTCGAAGATCATCGAGACGCGGTCGAGGATCATCTTTCGATGTTTCTCAACCTTGTAGTACTTGGTCACATCGCTGAGTTGAATCATGTCGACCGAAGAACTGCCATCCAGGATTGACGCCCCATCCCTCGCGGACAGGGCCACCATATCAGGTTCACGCCCAATTCACTATTCAAATGGCCGGGCATCGGCATCACCGCGACCGATGGAGGGCAGGCAGGACATGTGACAAAGCTTCCCTATACCTGTCCTCATTGTGCTCTGATTGGAGCCTGTTGCAGCAGCCTTGCCGGAGACGCTGCCACAACTCTTCGGAACGATAGAGCCGGACGATCGCAGCGGCGAAGCCCTCCGTGTCATCCACGGGTACGGCCAGCACTTCCCGCTCGTTGCTCCAGCCAAGCTGTCCAAGAAGCAGGTCGGTGATCACGGTGGGAACACCGAACGAGGCCGCTTCATAGACCTTGTAGGGTGTCCCGGCAGCAAAGCGCGTCGGTGCGATGGCAATGCGGCAGGCATCGTAGATCGGAGCGAGATCGGCCACGGGCCCGTGCCAGGTGACCCGGCTATGCGACAGGAAACGGTCGAGAGCCAGGCCCGGGGCGACATGCCCGACCAGGTTGAGCCGGGTTTCCCAGCCGAGCTCCGCCTCGACACGCGGCAGGATTTCCTCGATGAACCAGTTCAATGAATCGTAGTTGGGCGTATTCTCGGCATAGAGGCTGCCGACGAAGACGAGGCCGGCCCGATCCTGGAAGCTGCGAGGGGTCGGGGTGACGGGCCGGTAGGTTCCCACCACCCTGGCATGGGGGAAACCGAACTTGTGCAGCACGGCTGCTTCGGACGGGCTGACCGTGACAATCTCCTGGCAGAAATGGCCATGCTCGAATTCCCGGGCCATGGCCTCGCCAAGATCGAAGGGCCTGTTTTCACGCTTTGCCTGCAGCTCCTCCCGCAGCGAGAAGACCGCCTCCGTATCAAGGACAACGCTCGTCTTGTTCGGGTTAAGATTGAGATCTTCAAGATATCTATAAAGAAAATTCAGGTTGTGAGCCCGGCAAATCCAGATACAATCAAAATAATTCTTTCTATCATTGATAAACTTATTGAAGTCATGATGATTGAGGTCGTGAATGATCTCGATGCTATCAGGAAAATCCGCATAGATTTCGGCAATCGGCGCTGCAGTCCCATGAACCGGGAATACCGTCACCTGATAGCCCATCCCCGCCATCACCCGGATGAGATCGTTGCTGCGGACCGCACCGGCTCCCAGGCTGCGCAGCGGAATATAGTCCTCGACATAGAGGATCTTCGGTTGGGTCTTGCCGGCAAAACGGGCCTCCAGCAGGGCTTCCGGCGTGTTCGGAAAACGATGCTTCAACGCCTGCAAATGTTTGGCGTGGAAGGCCTTCTGGTTCTTGTGCATCAGTCCGAATGCCGCGCCCGAGTCGCGCGAGCTACCATATTCGTAGTGATAGACCACCACATTGGGGTCGTAGACGACGCGGTAGCCTTCCTTCCACACCTGCAGGCAGAGGTCGGCGTCTTCGTAATAGGCCGGGGCGAATTGCGGATCGAAGCCACCGATCTGCGCAATCAGATCGGCGCGCGCCATCAGGAAGACCCCGGAGACGAAATCGACGTCGCGCACGAAATTCGCTTCCGGGCTGAGCGGGGCCCAATCCCGCATATAGCCGTTGGTCTTGCCGTCCCGCCAGATGATGCAGCCGGCCTCCTGCAGCTTTTCATTGGTACGGATCACCTTCGCGCCGACCACGCCGATCTGCGCATCGGCCTCCAGACGCGCCATGGCGGCGGCGATCGCCCCGGTGGACAGCCTCACATCATTGTTCAGGAACAGGATGGCGGGGGCATTCGCATGCAGCAGTGCGCTGTTGCAGGCATGAATGAAACCGATATTGGTCTCGAAGCGCAGATGAACCATGCCCCTGACATAGCGCTGGATCTGCTTGACCTCGTCCGTCGAGCCCGAGTCGACCAGAATGAGCTGGATCCCACCGGCGTAGTTGTCCCGTAGCGACGCCAGCGTCATCAACGTCATGGCCAGGTGGTTGTGCACCACGACGATGACGCAGACATCGGCGCGGCCGTCGACGGTGAAATCGATCGGCCGGCGCGCATGCTGGGGAGCCATGTTCTCGGCATGGCTGAGAAACAGGGCACGGGCCTGCTTCTCCGGCACGTCGATCGGGGCTCCGGTCGGCGCGAAGGGCAGCCCCTTCAGGAGACCGACGGTGAGGAGATGGGCGAAGGGATCGACGACCTTGGCCAGTTCCGCATTGACCACCACGCTGGAGCGGCGGGCCCAGTAATACTGCAGATTGATGTAGTTGGTCGGGTTGCGCAGCTCATGTTGGCCATAGCGCAGGAAATGCAGATAAGCGTTGCGGAACCACTTGCCCCGGCCGATGACCTTTTCGATGTCGCTATAGCGTTCGATATAGAAGCGCTCGCGGAAATATTCGAGCGGATCGAAGGCCGACGGATCCGGGTTCGACAGATAGTGATGCAGAGCGCCTTTGAACTGCTGCTCCGCGACGGCCTGCTCGACCTCGGGATAGTGCAGAAAATACCAGGCGGCATCGAAATAGGGCGAGGTGGGGACATCGCCCCTGCCCTCGTCGATCCAGGCCAGATAGTGCTGAAACGCGCCCATGCCGTTCGGAACGGGCTGGCCGACAATGTCGGCCATGTGCCGACGATAGATTTGCGGCGAGAACAGCAGATGGGCTTGCCGTCCCTCCTGCGCTCCCCTTTTCAGGTAATGGTCGTAGAGATTGGCAAAGCCGCCCTTGATCAGGGCGGCATCGGTCAAATCCGCGTAGAGCTGGCGATAGAAACCCGGTTCGAACAGCCAGTGTGCGGAGCGCTCATTGCGACCGCTCTGGCAATAATGCTCGAAACCGCAGGTGATCCGCCCCTCGGTGATCGCCTGGGCAACCTGCTCATGCTCGGAAACGTAGAAAGCCTCGTCGAAATAACGATTGGGCGAGTGCCCGAGCTTCATGCCCTGGGTGAGATAGAACTCCAGGGGATCCGCCTCGTCGGCGGCAATGGGATAGGTTCGCCGATACCAGTCCGGGTCGAACCGGCCCCATAGCGGCCCGCCTCCGCCGGCCGAACCCGTGAGCGTGTCCAGAACCACCCCTTCCAACGCCTTCCACTCCCCAAAAATCCGACAGCGCCTGAGAAACGCATCCCGGAAAAACGAACTTCTTCTACAACTCTTTGTTTCTGCTTATCTTTGTAGATTCGAGCGACGTCATCGGGCACAAGGACCAAGCTTCATCTGGTGCCACTTCCCTTGGTGTTGCCGAAATCGGCAAAGAAGGTCTTGCGCTTGCCCTTCAACCAGTCGCGATCCTCCTGGCTGGCATCCTCGTCTTCGACGAAGTCGCCGGTCATGAAGTAGGGCCATGGTTCCTGTTCGGGCGGGCGCTTGAGAATGTCGCGATAGATCGCGATCAGGTCGCGCGCCTGGTCCGCGGCGGTGCGGGGCTTGACGGCCAGGGCCGGCGGCGAAGCGAGATAGTGCTCGGGGGAGGCGTTGATCTCCTCGAGCGTACTCAACAAAGGTTCGATCGTGGCGACGTCGAGCACCCAGCCATTGACGCCATGCTCGATGCCTTCTCCGATCGCCCCGCGGTCGGAGGCGATCACCCACAGGCCGGCGGACGTGGCTTCGCGCGAGACCAGGCCGAAGCTTTCGGGCCAGACCGAGGGCACCAGCAGGACGTCCTGCTGCGCGTAGAGCGTGTGCATGTCTTCCTGCTTGGTCTTGCCGACGAAGCGGACCAGCGTCTCGCCCCAGCGCGTTTCCAGGGCCGGCCCCCCGAAGCGCTGATGATCGACGATCGTCAGTTCGAGATTGGCAAAGCGCCCCTGCTTGAAGGCGGCCTGCACGAGGTGGAAGCCCTTGTGATGGGTTTCGCCGCTGACCTGGACCAGGCGCACCTTGCCATTGGGGGAGCGGGTCTTCCTCACGCGTTCCATCGCCGGCACGCCATTGGGCACCGAGCGCGCTGCGGGGTAGCCGGCGCGATGCATGATCTGGGTGAACGCATCCGAGACCCCCAGGATGGCGGCCGAACGTTCGAGCAGGATGCGCAGGCGGCGGCGGCGTTCGAGCGAGCGCCCGATCGATTTGCCGAAGGGAGGCCTGGAGGGCAGTGCCTCCTCCGGTTCGACCGGCGCCCCGGTGATATCGGTGAGGAAATTATAGTCCGACACCCACCAGCCGTCATGGACGGTGTTGATATAGGGCACGCCTGCCCGGATGCAGGCGGTCATCAGTGAGGCACTCCCCCGCTGCGGAGAGTGGATATGCACCAGGTCCGGCCGCCAGAACTCCAGCACGCGGGCAAAGAGCTGGCCATAGCGCTCGTTGAAAGGGCGCCATTCCTGGATGTCCTCGATCGGGGAATTGGCCCGGAAGACCGGGATGCCCTTGTAGTTCTCGACCCGCAGCTGGTAGGGCTTGCGGTTGTCGTTGTCCGACGTCATCACCGCAAAATCGCATTCGGTGGCGAAGTTCGAGCCGACGAAGCTGTCGATATTGTCCCGGATGACGCGGGTCGAGCCACCGATGGTCTGGGGTGGAAAGAAGATGTTGAAGAACAGGATGCGCTTCTTGCGCCGGGAAAGCTGCAGCCGGGTGTCGCTGCGATTGAAGGCCGGCGCCAGCAACTCCTTGAACCGTTCGGCATTGCGCTCGAGGCTATAGAAGCTCACGGCCTTGGCGCGCGCCGCCTCGGCCATGGCCTGGCGGCGCTCGGGCGAGCGGATCAGGGCCTCGAGCGCGGTTTCCCACTCCTCGGGCGTGCGCGCGAGAAAGGCGTCGACACCGTCTTCGAGCACTTCCTCATAGCGATGGGTGGCGCTGACCACCGAAGGCACGCTGAAGGCGGCGGCCTCCAGCCACTTGATCTCGCTCTTGCCGTTGGTGGTCGGCGCCGGCACGAGCACGGCCATGTTGATGTCGGCTTCGGCCAGCAAGGACCAATAGGACTGCACGTCCTTGGTCCATTCGAGCTGGGTGATGCGCTCGCGCACCGCATCGAAACGCTCATCGAGGGACAGATAGCCCACCACCATCAGGCGCACATTCGGGTGGCGCTCCATCAGGTTCAGCAACGGTCCGCCGACGAGATCGAGGAAGTCGCTGTTATGCGCCTTGGTGCCCGAGCCGTAGAACAGCACGACGTCGTCGTTGCGCCGCACCCGCGGAATGCGCTGTTGGAAATGGTCGGCGTCATGGCTGTCGATGCCGTTGGGCAGCACGAAGCAACGCCCGGTTCGCACCAGCTTTTCCATATAGCCGGCGAGCAGGGTCGTGGAGGCGATGCCATAGTCGCACATCGCAAGCGCCGCCCGGAACAGCGGCACCCCCATCTGCAGCGAATGATAGAAGCTCTTGCTGACCGAGGCGCCATAGGTCTCGATCGGCTCGGGATAGTGGGTGCCGTCGAAGATCAGGTCGTCGATGTCGTAATAGCTGGGGATGCCGAGCGCCCGGCAGATCGAGATCGCCCGGATGTTCGACGGCAAGGCCGGCAGGCGATAGAAGATGGCGGCGCTGGCACCCGGCATGGCCGTGATGAAATCATCCACCTCCGCCTGGGTGTAGACTTCCAGCTTGAGGCCGGCGACCTTGGCGATCTCGATCTTCTGGGTCACGCGATATTGCGTGCATTGCCGCAGATCGACATTGGCCAGCATGACGACGCGCTGATCGGGCGTTGCCGGCAGCGGCGGACCGGGTGGATCGAAGGTGTTCCACCAGCTTGCGATATCGGCGACCACCTTGGTCATGACATCGTCCGCTTCCTGGCGGCGCTCCTTGGCATAGAGTTCCTCGGCCGCCATCCAGGCTTCCCGGAATGCGGCATCGATGGTCTGGCGCAGCGCCTCGCGCCAGCGGATGTCGCCGCCGGAAGCCGTCCTGGTCTGGAGAAGCACCTCCACCGCCTGCTCGGGCTCGCGCAGCTTCAAGGCAGCCTCGATGGCCTTGACGGCAGTCTGGACCTGGATCGAACCGGCGTCGATGGCCTGGCGATAGAGGGGTAGCGCCTCCTCCCCCTTGTCCCGCGCGGCCAGGCAATCGGCCCAGCGCTCCCGTTCCACCGGCCCAAGCGGGCTCTTGCGGTCGAGGAAGGCATAGAGGCTGGTCGCACGATCGGGATTGCGCGCCTTCAAGGCGCCTGCCAGCGCCAGCAGGAAGTCCTGCCCGCCGTCCGGCCCGAGTGGAATCTCGTGCGCCGGGATCGCGTCATTGACGGTGAGATGATAGAGCAGGTCCCAGCGATGCTTGGGCGTCACGCCAGGCCGGCTGCCATAGGCACGCCAGTCGAACCCGGCCGGATATTCGAGCAAGGCAAGGCCGTGCAGCTTGAGATGCTCGGCGGCATTGCCGGGCACCTTGGCTTTCAGGCCGGTAAACAGCCAATATTGATAGAGTTCGGCCGGCGTCTTGCCGGCCTGCGCCGGATTGGCATCGGCAAAGTAAACCGGATCGAAGGCATGCACGAAGGAGATCGGCGCCAGGCGCTCGAATCCTTCGCGGATCATCGCCTGCAGGGCCTCCTGCTTGTTGGCGGCCTCCCCGACCCAGCGCGAGTTCAGGAGGTTGAACTCCTCCAGATTGAGGAAACGCAGCCAATATCCGTCCTGCAGTCCCTCGCTCTGCGCGAGCTGATCCAACGTTCCGACCGCACCGGCCGGCTTGCCGACGGATTGGTAGTGTTCCAGCAGGGCATCGTTCGGGATCTGAATGCCCTTGAAATAGAGGGCGCGGTAGAGATCGGCATCGAATTGGTAGGGAACCCGCCCTTCCTTGCGGCCATGCAGCAGGAAGTGCCTGGCGGCCGCATAGGACGAGCCGAGGGAGGAAAGGTCGGAATAGCGCTCGATATATTCCTTCCAGTCGAACAGCTCCGGCAACTTGCCATGCTCGGCTTCGAGCTCGGCAATGTAGTGGCCGATGCCCTTCTCGCTATAGAGACGACCTTCCGCCGCCCCATGGCTGGCATAGTGTTTTTCGGCCCTGGCCTGCGAGAAGGATTGCAGATCGGTGTGCGAGCTGACGTAGACCTGCCAGTCGAAATCGCTCGGTAGATTGAGGTCCGGATTGGCCTGATGCCCCGACGACGCGAAAGAAGGCATCTTCTTGATCGGTGCCAATTTTGTCCAGAAACGAGAGCTCTTGCCCATACTACACCGGTATTCAAACACGCTTTTGGTTCCGATCGCGGCGGCAGGTCAGTATCGGTCCTGCATCCACGCCTCGGGCGGTCGAGACGCCCCACCCAACGGGGAGGCTTAGCCAAACGGCAAAACAATCATCCCTGGGCTTCAAGCTCCTGATAGGTACCTTCATCGATACGTCGAACACATTACTATCTGTTGACGATCGACGTCGCCATGACAATTACATCTTGGTCCAGCACGACATGCATTTTGTGGATATAGTGCCATAGGACATCACGGGGGCGGAAAAAGACTGCAGGCGATTGGTTTCCTGCCTGTTGTCCCCTTCCGGCTGGTGATCTTCATCGGTTCGGCAGTAAATATCGCGCAATTTCACGAACCAGATCGTCCGGAAGAATCTGCTGGGGAGGAACGCTGCCCGTCATGAATACAGCAATGAACGCATCATTCCGGTAATTCCACCTTGTCTTTCGAAAACTTTTGCCAGCCACGAACGCTCCGCTACGCCGCTGCGTTTCCGCCCGCCAAACCATCGGCGGTACTGCCGCCCTCGCCTGGATCGACCCGATAGGCTGACAGTTTCGTGTGAAGGTGGATCTCGATCAGATCCGGCGCAGAGCCATCGTAATCCAGCAGATCGGCAGGAAGCTGAGCGTCGCCGTTCGACCAGCGCCACATCACCTCCCCCTCGCGCTCGCAAGCATAAAATCCGTGTTCCAGCCTGGGGTGGTCGAGCGCGATCTCGCGAAGGCCATGCTTGCCGCGCAGGCAGATGCGCCCGACCGCCACGCCGAGCACACGCTCATCCTCCTCCACAGGTTCGACCTGGCCGGATCGCGAGACGAGCCGTGCTTGCCTGAAGTCCGGCGGCACGACAAAGGTATGAATGGCGCCTTCGATCGAGACCGGCCGGCATTCACGTTGATCGAACCAGAGGCGCAGGGCCGGATCACCCACCATCCTGTGATCCGCCGTTTCGGCCGGAGGCAAGGAATCCAGCATGTCCTTACCCTTTATGCCCCGGAAGTGACGGGAGACAGGCCAGAGGGCCGGGGCGAATATGGCGGCTTCGCGAAACTGACCGACACCAGGCAATCCCTTCCGAGGTTAGGAGCCAGCCCGTCGCCCGCAGGCGGCGTCGACGCAGCGGCAATAATACCTATTTTGACTCTATATAATTCTACTTTTGGCTAATCCAGTCCATTTCCGGAATGGTGGCGCGACGCCCGGGGGACGCTCTGCCCGGTCGCCATTGCAGGGGCTGCAGCATTCTCCGCAGGGGCCGGCAGATTTTCAGCCAAGAAACCATTCAAAAACAAGAAGCCCGGAACAAGAAGCCCGGCACCAGGATCGAGACGAGGAGATTGCATCTCGCCCAGGCGCGGACGCCTCATCCATCATCCGGTTCGCGCTGATTCGTCTGGCGTTCCAGCCATTTCTGCGCGCTCAGCTTCCGGCTCGGGCTGAGCATGCGATAGAGCGCGATGAGATCGGCCTCGTCGGGCGACAGGGTGGTCTGGATACGCTCCTCGGCGAGTCCGTTCAGCAACGTGTCTTCGCCGACCCCCAGGGCCTGACAGAGCGCTGTCAGATGTTTGTTGATGCTGCCCTCTCGCCCGGTTTCCCAGAAGGCGACCGCCGCCCGCGAAACCTCGACCGCATCGGCAAGCTGCTGCTGGGTCATGCCGGCGGCCTGCCGCAAGGCCCGGATCCGCTTTCCGAGTTCGGCGCTGGGCGAAACCTTCTGCCCGGCCTCGGCATCCTGATCGGTCAATTCGGCGCTGTTGTCGGCAATCCAGCGCCGGAACGCACTGCGGGAGGCCTCCTGCGGCGCATCATCGGCCGATTGCGACGCCAGGCGATAGAGCACCTTGCCCTTGAAGACGTCGACGACGATTCGCTGGGAATCCTCGCGACCGGAAGACATCCAAACCTGGCCAGGCTGCAGGATCGTGGCGTAGCGCATGCCCCTGAAAAGCATGTCAGCCAGCCCTGTTCAAGGGCTGGCTGTTCTTGTCGTCGATATTGTCAGCCGTTCAGCGCAGCATCCGCGGCAGCGTCAGCGTCGACCACATAGGGACCGGCAGCCAGGACCTGCAGGCCCAGCATGGCGATCGCATTGGGCGCGCGCTCGCCGAGCGGCAGCACGGCATCGCCATCCGTCCAGCGGCGAGCCCCTTCCGGCACCGACCAGCCGCGCAGCGTGCGGGAGGTCAGATGGGTGTCGATCTCGCGGCGGACATTGCCGTCCTGCAGCGTGACGGCACCGACGAGCACGCCGAGGAAACGGCGGTCATCGACATAGGGCCCGATCGTGTCGGCCGGACGGCTGGCGCGCGAGACGATGCGCACCGACCGCACATTCGAGGGAATCATGAACAGGGCCATGCCATCGGCTTCGCGAGCCTGGCGGATGACCCGGCCGCTCTCGGTGACCAGGTGCAGGTCGGCTTCGCGGGTCAGTTCGACCGGCTGCGACTGCACCGGATCGTTGCGCAGGGCTGACCGGGCCTCGATGGTGCGGAAGATCGGCTCGACGAAGGCGCGATCGACGCAGAGCGGCGCCGCGGCATCGACCGACCAGTCCTTGGCCTTGCCGGGGAACGGCACCACGCCATGCTGGGCCACGAAGTTCTTGCGATTGCCCGTGTCGAGATAGCTCTCGGAGAGCATGCCGTTGGCATGGATGATGCCATGCTGGGCCAGTTCGACATGGTAGTAGGTGTAGGTCTGGAAGGAGCGGTCATAGAAGATGCTCCGGCCATTGACCAGCATGCGGATCGGCACCAGCTTGCCTTCGAAGAAGAAGCTATGCTCGGCCGTAACCAGCAGATCCTGATAGGGCACGCCCTCGGCGATCGCATCCTTGAGGATGCGGACGGGGTAGCCGCCCATGTCCATGGGATATACCGGGTTGCTCAGGACATGGCCCGAGCCGATCCAGGTCACCGGACGCAATTCATCCTTGCCATCGATGGAAACGAAGACTTCGTCGCCGACCTGGATATTCTCGATCACGACTTCGCCGGTGGCCGTGCGGATGAGCGTGCCAGCGAGGAAGCAAACGATGGCTTGATCGGTGACCGTGAGAGTGCTGCCATTCTGGCCAACCGTGAGAGGGCCGTTCTGGCCAACCGTATAGGTCCCAGCATTGAGCGTTTGACCTGCAATGGTGACAGTTGCAATGGTGCCATTGCTGCTGTCCAAAACAGTGATGACCTGATTGCCGCCCGAATTGGTAACCGTGTAAGTGGCTGCCGTACCAGCGGTATTAATAAACTCGAGATGGTTCAGACCATTGTTCGTGGCAAAACCGTTGATGGTGGTGCCGGAGAGGTCGATGAGCGTATTGCCGCCATTAACGGTGAAGGTACCGCCACCAGGACCGTAGTTGATGGTCGTGCCGTTCAGAATGCTGGTGAGATTGTTGCCGTTGGTGAATGAGCCGCCATCGGTCAACGTGACGTTCGTGCCATTCAAGGCGCTCACATTGAGGTTATTAGCCAATGTGGCGCTGCCGCCGGTGACATTGATATTGGTGTTGCTCAGCAGGCTAACGGCAGTGGAGAGTGTGGCCGTACCGCCGATATAGACGTTGCTGGTTCCGAGAGCATTTGCAACCAGAACGACATTCGCAGTAACACCCGGTGCGACGGCATAGTTCGACGTGCCGAGCAGACTGACAAGGTTAAGTGTCGTACCGTTGGTTGTGGCAATATTGCCTTCAGGAACATTAGTGAGTGTACTAGTTCCGTTTGTGCCGCCTGAGATCACTACCTGGTCCAGGAAACCAGTTAATACGTTTCCGCCAGTACGGGTAATGTCATAGCTGACACCGCCGGCGTTGGGTCCAAAAACAGCCATTCATTCCTCCTGCATCCGTCGGAATTCCGGCCTGTCCCCCACGGCCACCCGTACTTCCGATTAGGTATCGTGTACGCCTTTTGAAATAGCACAAAAAGTTTGTTTTCTGCAAACATAAATTCGCCAATACCGACATATCGACAGGGCGACGCAAAAACAGCATTTCTTCAGCTTGGTCAGCCGCCGCCTGCGACCGCCGTCTTGACCTGCGAGTAGATGTCGAGGTCGGCCTCGAGCAGCACCTCGGTCTCGGGCAATCTGCGCAGCCGCTCGGCCAAAGCCTGCACGGGCGGCAACAGGGGCGCGATCTGCACGGCGCCCTGGGGCATGCGCATGATCTGTTCGAGATCCTCGGCGAAGACATGCGGGTGTTCGCGGATGCCGACGACCCCGGCCGTGGCAAGATTGGCCAGCGCCGTCGCCACGGCGCCGCGCGGCAACAGGGCGTCGAAGCCCTCGGCGGCGAGCTGGCGCGCAAGCGGATTGGACAGGATTGAAATCACCGGGCCGGGCATCTCGGCGAAGGCCTTGGTCAGTCCCTCCTCGTCCGTCTCGAGATCGGCAACGAAATCGATCGCGGGCTTGAAGACGGAAAGATCGCGCTGGCCCAGCAGGGCATCACCATATTTGGGCACCAGCTTGAGGGCCATCAGCCGCTCGGCCAGTTCGTAATAGGGATCGTGCAGCAACGTCACCCAGGTAAAGCGCTCATGAATCAGCGCATCATATTGCCTCAGCGTGAGCCGCCCGCTGACATAGAGCGAGGTGGTGTTCAACAAATGAAAGATCTGGGTCGCCGTCTCGCTTCCCAGCCGCTCGATGCCCCGGTGGAAATAGTTGAAATGCTGCTTGAGCGCCGCATCGAGCCCCCAAAGCGGGAATAGATGCGTTTCCAGCCGGAACAGGCGGTTGGGCAAGCCGGGCGCGTCCAGATTGCGGCGATAGATCAGGATGCCGCTTTCCTCGTCCACCACCTCGACATAGCGCATGGCACCGAGGCCGGGGACATTGGCATCGTTGAGCAGGAAGCCGCACAGGCCGTTGATGTGCCGCCCCGCCGCGACCAGGGCCGGGCGCGGCTCGCTGCAGCGGATACGGGCGGCTACCTGTCCGTCGACGAGGACATGCAGGATCGGCGTCTTCTCGAAATCGTCCGGGACGACATAGCCGGTGATCTCGCCGCCCTCGTCGGATTCGATGTTGAACAGCATGACCTCGCCCGATTCCCAACCTGATCTCTGGGCCGCACGGCCCTCACCACAGGAGCGACGCTTCCTCCAATACGCGCAGGAGATATTTGCCGTAGCTGCTGTTCTCGACCTTCCTGGCGAGGTGGCGCAGTTGATCGGCGTCGATCCAGCCGCTGGAAAAGGCGATCTCTTCTGGGCAGGCCAGGCGCACGCCCTGTCGGTGCTCGAGCACGCGCACGAATTCGGCGGCCTGCAGCAGGCTGTCGGGCGTGCCGGTGTCGAGCCAAGCATAGCCTCGCCGCATGCGCTCCACATGCAGGCCGCCCCGCTCCATATAAATGCGATTGACGTCGGTGATCTCATATTCGCCGCGCGCCGAGGGCTTGATGGTCCGGGCGATGTCGACCACTTCGGCATCGTAGAAATAAAGCCCCGTCACCGCCCAATTGGATTTGGGCTGCCTGGGCTTTTCCTCGATCGAGGTCGCCACCGCATTCTCGTCGAAACCGACCACGCCATAGCGTTCGGGATCGGTGACGTGATAGGCGAACACGGTGGCCCCCTCCCGCCGGGAGACGGCCGAGCGCATCAGGCCGGGCAGGCCGGCGCCATAGAACAGATTGTCGCCCAGGATGAGCGCCGAAGGCTCGCCCGCCACGAAATCGGCTCCAATGACGAAGGCTTGGGCCAAGCCGTCCGGGCGCGGCTGCTCGGCATAGCTGAGCTTCAGGCCCCATTGCGTGCCGTCGCCGAGCATCTTGCGGAACAGCGGCAGGTCATGCGGGGTGGAAATCAGCAGGATTTCGCGAATGCCCGCCTGCATGAAGGTGCTGAGCGGGTAATAGATCATCGGCTTGTCGTAGATCGGCAGCAACTGCTTGGAGGTGATGCTGGTCATCGGATAGAGCCGGGTGCCACTGCCGCCGGCCAGTATGATACCGCGCATTCTCAATAACTTCCTTGATCAAAAACAACACCACGGGCGGCCGATTGCGAAGGCCGTTAGGACGAAGCAAGTGGAGAAACGAGAGAGGATGAGCCAGCGCCGGCACGCCCGGCCTGCAGGCGCGATACGCAGTCGCCGACCGAGGCGTGCCAATCGGGCAAGGCAATACCGTAGCGTTCCCGCAGCCTGGCCGTGTCCAGCCTTGAATCGGCAGGACGGCGAGCCGGCGTGGGATAGTCCTTGGTCTCGATCCGCCTGACGCGGGGCGAGGGGCCACCTGAAGAGGCAGACGCCGCAAACACCGCCTCGGCGAGATCGGCCCAGCTCGCCTCCCCGCCGCCGGCAACATGAAATACGCCGAACAAGGGCGAGGCGGCCGCCTCTTCCTCGACCACCTTTCGGGCGATCCGCAACAGCGTATCGGCGAGATCGAGGGCATAGGTCGGGCAGCCGAATTGGTCGGAGACGACGCCGACCTCGTCGCGTTCGCCGGCGAGCCGCAACATCGTCTTCACGAAATTCTGGCCATGGGGCGAATAGACCCATGAGGTGCGGCAGATCACATGCCGGGGATTGGCGGCGGCAACGTGCACTTCGCCTTCATGCTTGGACGCACCGTAGGCGCCGAGCGGACAGACCCGATCCTCCTCACGATAGGGATGGCGTGCGGTGCCGTCGAAGACATAATCGGTCGAGACATGCACGATCGGCACGCCGAGCCGTTGCGCGGCCTCCGCGACGAGCCCCGCGCCGACGGCGTTGACCGCATGGGCCTTCTCCGGTTCGCTCTCGGCCCGGTCGACCGCCGTATAGGCGGCGGCATTGATGATTGCATCCGCCCCGGAGGCGAGGAGCGCCGCCGGAATGCTCGCCGGCACGGCCAGATCGAGCTCAGGCCGGCCGAGACAGACGATATCCACGCCCAAGGAGGCGCCAACGGCCTGCAGGGAGCGAGCCACTTGCCCTTCCCTGCCCGTCACCACAATACGCATCGCGAAACCTCCTGGATCCGGATGACCGGCAGGCTCAGGCGCTGACGAGCCCCAGCCGTTCGCCGGCATAGACCCCCGAGCGGATCGGGCGCCACCACCAATCATTGTCGAGATACCACTGCACCGTATGCCGTATGCCGGATTCGAAGGTCTCGAGGGCGCGCCAGCCCAGATCCGCCTCGAGTTTGCCGGCATCGATCGCATAGCGCTGGTCATGGCCCGGACGGTCGGGCACGAAGGCGATCAGATCCCGCCGCGGACGCGAACCACCGACGAGCCCGTCCAGAACGTCGCAAATGGTCTCGACGACGCTCAGATTGCTGCGCTCGCTGCGCCCGCCGACATTGTAGGTCTCTCCCGGACGGCCCGTCCGCACGATCGTCCACAGGGCACGGGCGTGGTCTTCCACGAAAAGCCAGTCACGCACATTGCTGCCATCGCCATAGACCGGCAGAGTGCGCCCCTCCAATGCGTTCAGGATGACGAGCGGGATGAGCTTTTCGGGAAAATGATACGGACCGTAATTGTTCGAGCAATTGGAGATCAGCACCGGCAGGCCATAGGTGCGCATCCAGGCCCGGGCCAGGTGGTCGGATGCCGCCTTGCTGGCCGAATAGGGCGAGCTCGGATCGTAACGTGTGGTCTCGGTGAAGAGACCGTCACTGCCGAGCGAGCCATAGACCTCGTCGGTGGAGACATGCAGGAAGCGGAACGCGTCGCGCTCCCGACCCGAAAGCGTACGCCAATAGGCGCGCGCCGCCTCCAGCAAGGTATAGGTCCCCACGATATTGGTCTGGATGAAATCGTCGGCTCCGGCGATCGAGCGGTCGACATGGCTCTCGGCGGCCAGATGCATCACCGCATTCGGGCGAAAAGTCATCATGACCGCATCCAGCTTCAGCCTGTCGGTGATGTCGCCGCGCATGAAACGATAATTTCGTGAGCCGGCTATCGAGCGCAGGGAATGGGGATTGCCCGCATAGGTCAGCTTGTCGAAGTTGAGCACCTCGACATCCCCCTCGCCCACCAGCAACCGCACCACGGCCGAACCGATGAAGCCTGCACCGCCTGTTACCAGAACACGCATCATGCGACACCTTCCTGTTCGGAGTTGTAATGAAACTGAGCCGGCAAGTCTTTCAGGAGCGGCAACCCCTGATCCTTGACCGAAAGCACGGGGCCCTGTGCCGGCACGGGCCACTCGATACCGATTGCCGGATCATTCCACAGGACGCCGCCATCGTCGTCGGGGCTGTAGTAGTTGGTGACCTTGTAGGCAACCAGCGTGTCCGGCTCCAACGTGCAATAGCCATGGGCGAAACCGACGGGTACCCACAGTTGATCGCCGTCGACCCCGTCGAGACGGGCCGAGACATGTCTGCCATAGGTCGGCGAGCCCTGGCGAATATCGACGGCCACGTCGAATATCGCACCGCGAATGACCCGGATCAGCTTGCCCTGCGCCATCGGCGAACGCTGGAAATGCAAGCCTCGCAGCGTACCGGCGGCGCCGGACAACGCCTCGTTGTCCTGAACGAATTCTACTTCGGCAACATGCTGGCAAAACCCGCGCGCACTGAACACTTCCGAGAAGTAGCCACGGGCATCACCAAAACGTCGAGGGCGAACTCGCACGACTTCGGGGATGGCTAGGCGCTCGACAATCATCATACTAGCACTCACCAGAACTTTAAATGATGTATTTGATACAAGACATTCATGTCAAGTCTATATTTTGGATCAAAATGAACAATATAGTATAAAACTCAATTCTCGCTAATCTACGTCACGGACAAGACAATAAGAATTAAAATCAAGTACAATTTACATCGAATTTTAGTATAGATTGCATAAAATAGAAGTCTTTGAGAGGTAAAATACTGCTTACGAATACAAAATATACAAATACAAACTAAAATTATCCTGACGATACCGAGAAGTTTTTATGACAAAACTATTGTGCCGCTACAGCAACGGCGCAAGTAAGTTTATTCGTGCCGCGAAATAATATGCCGACCTCAGCTTAATTTCAGAAATATCGAGAAAGTCTGTAAATAAATTTGATCTAAATTATATAAATATTGAAGCACGCACAACAATATCAATCCAAGGCAATTCCCTATAAAGATAGATCACACAATTATAAATTGTTATTATGCTATGAGATGCACAATAAAATTTCACCAATTGCTCAAGTTTATTGATTTATCCGGGTGTTTTACAAATTCTCATGCCGATTGAAAAGTTTACCTGATCGTAAGCGGATGCGTGGCCGGACGTTCAAAACCATCAGGATAGAAACGTCCTCACGCTTCTGCCGCCGAACCCGAGTACTTTCCAGACACAATCGCGGGAACAACGGCATGCGATGCGACAGCCCAGCCCGGAAGATGGCGGCAAAGATCAAGGGCGGGGTGAGGAACCCAGGCAGAAAGGCCGACTACAGCATCGAACCTGATTTCTGAATCAGGCTCGATGCTGTAATTCCTTGTTGCCGCATCTTTTTGCCGAAAACCGGTACCCACTTTTCGGCGCGATGCTCTATCCGGGTTTCCCCATCGATGAAGAGCGGCAGCCCCGTGGGGGCCCTGCCTCAATCCGCCAGAGGATGCAGGTCGCGTACCATCGCCTTCACCCGCTCATCCAGCACATGCGTATAGATCTGCGTCGTGGCGATGTCGGCATGGCCCAGCATCATCTGCACGGAACGCAGATCCGCACCGTTCTGCAGGAGATGGCTGGCAAAGGCATGGCGCAGCACATGCGGGCTGATGCAATCGGCGCGCATGCCGGCGCTCACCGCCAGCATCTTCAACTCCCGCGCAAAATGCTGCCGCGTAAGATGGCCGCTCTCGCCGAAGGACGGGAACAGCCAAGGAGAGGCGCCGTCCCTGCCTGCCTGAGCGAGCAAGCCGAGATAGGCCTGCATGGCTCGCCGGGCAGCCTCTGTGAGCGGCACCAGCCTTTCCTTGGCGCCCTTGCCGACCACGTTCAGCATGGCAAGCCCAGGCCGCGCCGCAGTGCGCTTGAGGCTGACGAGCTCCGAGACGCGCAGCCCCGAGGCATAGAGCGTCTCGAGCAGGGCGCTCATCCGTGCCGCCCTCAGGCGCTCCGACAAGGGGCGGGCAGCGTCCTCGATCCCCTCGGCCGCCGCCGCCAGCAGGCGATCGACTTCGGCAACATCCAGCACCTTGGGAAGGGCACGCCCGCGTTTCGGCCCGTCGAGCACAGTGGTCGGGTCGTCGGTGCGGAAGCCTTCGGCGTAGAGGAATTTGTGCAGCTGCCGGATCGCCGACAGATGGCGCGCCAGGGTGGTCGCCTTGAAGCCGAGATCACTGAGGGCGGCGAGATGCGCCCGGGCCTCATCGGCACCCGCCGTGGCGATTGCGGCGCCCCGCCCCTTCAGAAAGTCACTATAGTCGGTGAGATCGCGCCGATAGGCCTGCAGCGTATTGTCGGCGCCGCCGCGCTCGGCGGACACCATGTCGAGAAAGGCATTGATCAGGCGGCTGTCGCTGGCGGGCTTGGACATGGCACCAGACTAAGCCCGCCGAGGTTAACAGCGGGAAAATCATCCGCCATGCCGCCTCCCTGCCAGCCTCAGAAATAGAGCGGATGATCCTCCAGGGCCAAGGCGATCACCCTGAGCGAGGCGGCCGCCTGCAGATGCGCGTTCGGGCTGGTTTCCTTGACGATCTCGGCCGCCAATTCCCGCAGCGACACGATCATGTCGCGCAGCAGCTTGGCATGCGGGATGCGGATGGCGAGGAGACCGGCGACACGCACGAGCATCTCCGAGACGGCAGCGGCATGGGCGGGCTCGATCAGGCCCTCGCGCAGGAAGCGGCGCAGGCGCAGGATCTCCAGCCCCATTGTCACCGCTGCAAGGCTCCCGTCCAGCACATATTGGCCCTTGCTGCCGACACGTTCCAGCGGCGCCATCAGCTGGTTGATGCGGTCATAGGCCAGGCTCTCGAAGGCCGAGGGCTTGGGCAGGCGCTCATGCAGGCAAAGCCGGGTCAGGTCGGCCCGGAAAGCCTCCACCACCCGCTCGACCACGCTTTGCGGCCGCCGGGGCAGGACCACCGCGAACACGGCGAGGCTGAGCAGCCCGCCGCCGAGCACCGCGATCGCCGCGTTCATGAACAGCCAGGGCTCGGCCACCATGGGCTGGCGCGGATTGAGGAAGAGCAGGAAATTGATGGCGAAGGCGGTGGCGATCGGCGTGAAGCGCGGATTGGCCATGCCCAGCGCCGCCGGCAGCAGTACCAGCCCGATCAGCGCCAGCAGCCAGGCAAGCCCCGGCAGATGCGGCAGCATGAGCTGGCCGACCAGGAAGGCGACCGGCACCGAATAGGCCGTGCCCTTGAGGAAGTCCCAGGCCGACCGCAACGGATTGGGCATGGTGGCGAACAGGCTCGACATCACCGCCACCATCACCGCCGCGCCGGCGAGATCGGCCCAGCGCGTGGCGATCCAATAGGCGGTGACGATGGTGGTGGCGATCGCCGCCCTGATGGCGTTGACGGCCGCCACCTCGTAGTCGCGATCAATGGTGAGGGCCGGCAGCTTCCACTGGCCGGGCGGGTCGGGCGCACGCAGCCGCAAGGCGGCCAGTCCCTCCAGCACCTGGCGGATGGCAGTGAGGAACTCGATCAGCAAAGTGATGCGGGCCGCCGCCGCGGCTCGGTCCTCGTGCGGCTGCAGCGGCGCGCCACGCATCGCCTCGGCCTCGCGGCAGAATTCCTCGATCTGCCGCAGCCAGGGGCGGACGTCCTGGGTGAGCCAGTCGCCCTGGGCGATACCGTCCAGCATGGTCCTGATGCGGTTGAGCAGCGGACGCCAGCTCGAATCGGGCGCGCTGGCATGGGCAAGCAGGGTGTGCACGGCCGAGATGGCCGAGAGCATGTGGCCGATCGTGTGCCGGGCCATGCGCCCATGCGTGACCAGGCTGGGTGCTTCCAGCCGGGCATAGGCGCGCATGCCCGCCAGCGCCTCGATATCGACGATCAGGCGCTGATAGCGGGTGTCGAGCTCGGCCTTCGCCGTGCCGCCGATCGCGCCCGCCCCATAGCGGGCAATGTCCCTGAGGCTGGCGCCGGCCCGCTCCACCAGCACGTCGCGGGCGAGTTGCGGCAGCAGGAAGCGGCTGGCCAGGCCCGCACAGACGATGCCGAGCATGATCTCGATGCAGCGCGCCACCGCCAGCTCATTGACGAGATGGGGATTGTCGAAAGCTGGCAAGCCGATGATGGCGGCCGTATAGCCGGCCAATACCGCCCCATAGGCTTCGGGGTTGCGCAGGGTCGAGGCCACGAAGGTGCACAGGCCGATCCAGGCGGCCAGCAGCGCCAGGAAGAGCAGATGCTCGCTCCCCGTCAGCTTGACCATCGCCACCGAGGCGAGGGCACCGATCAGCGTGCCGGCCAGCCGGAACAAGCCCTTGGCGAGCACCATACCGGCGACGGGCTGGCTGACGATATAGACGGTCATCATCGCCCATTGCGGCTGCTCGAGCCCGAGCGCATAGGCGATTGCCAGAGCAACGAGCCCGATGACGGTGGTGCGGAATGCGAAGATCCAGTCGGCCCGCGGCGGCATGGCCAGATGCGGCAGGCTGAACGACGGACGGGCGGGAAGGAAACTCGGGCGAGGCATCACACCGGCCATACAGGGTTTGTCGCTGATTTGGTACCGGATCATGCCGCGAGATGATGAAGGGCGTACTGCCGCCGAGAGGCCCATGCCGCAATCGCAAGAATAGGAAACGATCGTTTCCGAACCTATCCCAGCCTCACCAGATCCCGGGCAGCATGCGATAGCGCACGCGCCGGGCGTAATCGGCATAGCCCGGCAGGCCTGTCATCAGGGTGCGTTCCTCGATGCGCGAGCGGATCGCGAAGGCCAGGAAGAACACCGGCATCATCGCGAGCCCCCACCAGGAGCCGATCAACAGCGGCGTACCGATGAAATAGAGCATGACGCCCGCATACATGGGATGGCGGACGAAGGCATAGGGACCTGTCGAGACCACGTGATGGTGACGCTCGGCCTGCACCTTGACCACCGGCGCGGCGAAGGAGTTTTCGCGAAACACCCACATGATGAAGAGTGTGGAAGCCAGATAGAGCGCGAGCCCCAAGGCCTCGAGCGGGAGGGGCATGGCCGAAGCCTGCAGGCGCCGGTCGAGCCCGATCACCACGAACCAGACCACGGCGACCACGAGGAAGACCAGCATGAACCATTTGTCCGCTCTGGGCTGCTCCGGCGCTCTCAGCCTCATGCGTTCGGCGAGCAGGCCCGGGTCGGTCCTGGCGAGCCACAAGCCGGAGGCGAGGCCGACAGCCAGGGAAACGGCCAGGTAGGCCCAAGCCGAGGCCCAGGCCAGCGTGCCGGCGGAAAGGAACAGCACCAGGGCCATGATGGCGACGAACACGAGATTTTGCAGGACCAGCTTGACGATCATGGCCATTGTCCCCATGCGGCAACGGCATCATCCGGCATGTCTTGGGCGAAAATGCAGTTGCCGGAACCCTGAACGGATACCTGGGCCGCCGGATACTCGGGCCGCCGGATACCTGGGCCGCCGGCAGGCGGACAGGTCAGGGCTTGGCGGGCTCCTTTGGCGGCTCCAGGTTCTTGAGCGGGACGTCCTGGCTCATCGGCCGGGTCGCCGGCTTCACATAGGTGCCCAGCGCATAGACGAGGCCGAACCCGGTGAGCCCCAGCAGCAGGAGAATGAGAAGGAAGCGGAAGAGGCTGGGCATGAGGAAGCTGGGCATGAGGACTCGGAACACAACGGTGCCAGGATAATGTGCGATTGAGGGCAGCACCATGGCGTTGTGCCCGCCGCTTGCCCCTGAGGCTCTTGCATCGAGGCCCCTCTCCGGTTCATTAGAACGATGGACTTGTTGATGCAGGACGATATGAGCGGCTTTGCGACACCCCCTGTCCCGGCCGAGCGCGAGAAGAAAGTGGCGGAAGCCCTCGCGGGGCGGTCGGTCGTATTGGTGGGCATGATGGGTGCGGGCAAGAGCGCCGTCGGCCGGCGCCTGGCAGGCCGGCTCGGCCTCGAATTCCGCGATGCCGATACCGAGATCGAGGAAGCCGCCCAGAAGACCATTTCGGAGATCTTCGCCTCGGATGGCGAAGCCTTTTTCCGTGACAAGGAACGCCGCGTCATCGCCAGGCTGCTCGCCTGCGACAAGCCGATCGTGCTGGCGACCGGCGGCGGCGCCTATATGAACGAGGAGACCCGCGCCCTCATCGCCAATTGTGGTATCTCGATCTGGCTGAAGGCGGAACTCGACGTGCTGATGCGGCGCGTTCGCCGCAAGCCGACCCGCCCGCTCCTGCAGACGCCCGATCCGGAAGGCACGCTGCGCAAGCTGATCGAAGTCCGCTATCCCGTCTATGCCGGCGCCGATGTCACCGTGCTGTCGCGCGACGTCGCCCAGGAGACGGTGCTGGAGGACGTCGTCACCGCCCTCGAACATCATCTATCGACCGAAAGATCGGACAGACCGGCATGAGCCAGCCCATCGTCGTTCCCGTCGCGCTGGGCGCGCGCTCCTATGAGATCGCCATCGGTCCGGGCCTCCTTCCCGAGGCCGGCCAACGCATCGCCGCCCTCGCGCCCAAGGCGCGCCTCGCCATCGTCACCGACGCCAATGTCGCGGCCCTGCACCTGGCGACATTGACGGCGAGCCTCGATGCGGCCGGTATCGAGCACCAGACCATCACGGTCGCGCCCGGCGAGGCCTCCAAGAGCTTCGCCACCTTCGCCGAGGTCTGCGAGGGCCTGATCGCCACCCGGGTCGAGCGCGGCGATCTCGTCGTCGCCTTCGGCGGCGGCGTGATCGGGGACCTCGCCGGCTTTGCGGCAGCGGCGGTCCGGCGCGGCATGCGCTTCGTGCAGATCCCCACCAGCCTGCTGGCGCAGGTCGATTCCTCGGTGGGCGGCAAGACCGGCATCAATTCCCGCCACGGCAAGAACCTGGTGGGCGCCTTCCATCAGCCCAGCCTCGTGCTGGCCGATACGCAGGTGCTCGATACCCTCTCCAGGCGCGAATTCCGCGCCGGCTATGCCGAGGTCGCCAAATACGGCCTGATCAACGACGCTCCCTTCTTCCATTGGCTCGAGACGAATTGGCAGGACGTGATGGCGGGCGGGCCGGCGCGCGTCGAGGCCATCGCCACCTCCTGCCGCTCCAAGGCCGGCATCGTCGCCCGCGACGAGACCGAGACCGGCGAGCGGGCACTCCTCAATCTCGGCCACACCTTCGGCCATGCCCTGGAAGCGGTCACCGGCTACAATTCCGCCCGCCTGGTGCATGGCGAGGGTGTCTCGATCGGCATGGTGCTGGCCCATGAGTTCTCGGCCCGGCTCGGCCTGTGCTCCCAGGAAACGCCCTCGCGCGTCGCCGCCCATCTTGCCGCCGCCGGACTGCCGACCCGCATCGACGAGGTGCCGGGTGGTGCCGGCACCGCGGACGAACTGATGAACGCCATCCTGCAGGACAAGAAGGTCAAGCGCGGCAAGCTCACCTTCATTCTCACCCGCGGCATCGGCGAGAGCTTCATCGCCAACGATGTCGATCCCCATGCCGTGACGGGCTTCCTGGAAGAGAAGCTCGCCGATGCCTGAGGCAAGCCATCAGAACAGGGCGCGGCCAGCCTTCTCCCCTTGCGGGAGAAGGTGGCGCGTAGCGCCGCATGAGGGGTGTCGGCGAACGAGCGGCAAGCATTGCGCATCTCCCCTCATCCGTCCCTTCGGGACACCTTCTCCCGCAAGGGGAGAAGGCTGGCCGCGCCCTTCCGTTGAAGGTGTTCCGCTCCCATCCCATAGGCGCTGACCATGCATCCCGAGGCCTGGTACTCGCTCTTCATCGTCTTCCTGCTCCTGCTGGCGGGCTTCTTCTTCGCGGGCTCGGAAACCGCCCTCACCGCCGCCTCGCGAGCGCGGCTGCTGTCGCTGGAGAAGAACGGCAGCCAGCGCGCCAAGGTCGTCAACAAGCTGCTCGACATCCGCGAGGCGATGATCGGCTCGCTCCTGGTCGGCACCAGCATCGTCAACACCGCCGCGGCGGCATTGACCACCGGCATCCTGCTCGACATCTTCGGTGATGTCGGCATCTTCTACGCCACCATCGTCATCTCGGTCCTGACCATCATCTTCGTCGAGATCCTGCCCAAGACCATTGCCATCAACTATCCCGAGAGCTTTTCCCTGGCGGTCGGCTGGCCGGTCCGGCTGGTGGTGCTGGTCTTCTCGCCGGTGACGGGGGTGCTGGGCTGGCTGGTGCGCGCCATCCTGCGCCTCGTCGGCCTGGAGGTCGGCAAGCATCCCTCCTTGCTCTCGGCCACCGACGAGTTGCGCGGCACCGTCGACCTCCTGCACAGGGAAGGCTCGGTGGAGAAGACCGATCGCGACATGTTCGGCGGCCTGCTCGACCTGCAGGAACTCACGGTCGACGACGTCATGGTCCACCGCACCAAGATGTTCTCCGTCGACCTCGACGAGGGCGCTGCCCAGATCGTGCAGAGCGTGCTCGCCGCGCCCTATACCCGCATCCCGGTGTGGAAGGAGAGCCCCGAGAACATCATCGGCGTGCTGCACGCAAAGGACCTCTTGCGCGCCCTCGATGCTGCCGGCAACGACCCCCTCAAGCTCGACATCGAGGAGATCGCCCTGCCGGCCTGGTTCGTGCCCGACACCACCTCGCTGGTCGACCAGTTGCGCTCCTTCCGCCGCAGGAAGCAGCATTTCGCCTTCGTGGTCGACGAATATGGCTCGGTGCTCGGCATCGTCACGCTGGAGGACATCATCGAGGAGATCGTCGGCGACATCTCCGACGAGCACGATCTGGTGGTGACGGGCGTGCGCCCGCAGGCGGACGGCGCCGTCAATGTCGATGGCTCGGTGCCGATCCGCGACCTCAACCGCGCCATGGACTGGACCCTGCCGGACGAGGAAGCCACCACCATCGCCGGCCTCGTTATCCACGAGGCCCGTACCATCCCGGAGGCCGGCCAGACCTTCACCTTCCATGGCTACCGCTTCCAGGTGCTGAGGAAGCAGAAGAACCGCATCGCCTCGCTGAGGATCACCCCGATCGTGGCGGAGACGCCGGAGGGATGAGAGTGGCACCCGGCACACGCATCCAGCCCGCGCAGCAGCGCGACCGCCCGGAACTCACCGGCATGGGACACACCATCCAGCCCCCTCCCGCCTCGCCCTTCCGTCAGCGCCGCCAATAGCAAACGTTGATGTAGCGCGGCTTCGGAATGGCGGCGAGGTGCGGACGAAAGGCTTCGTAGGCCCCAAACTCGCCCGCGAGCCAGATGAAATAGTCCTTTGCGCCTGCATAGACCTCGATCTTCTCCCTGACGGGCTCGATGAAGCCGCGGCGAGGCCCCTCATTGCTTGGCATCCGGTCGACCCATCTGATCGACATGCCGGCCGGTGCGGCGAAGGGCAACCGGTCTTCAGGTCCGCATGTCTCGATGACGATGTCGCCCTGGACATCGGGCGGCAGCGTTTCCGCGATCCGCGCAATGGCCGGCAACGCCGTTTCGTCGCCCGCCAGGAGGTAGCGGCTCGCCTTCTTGACGCCGAGACCGCAGGGGCCGGAAATACCGCAGATGTCGCCGGGCTTTGCCTGCAAGGCGAAATTGCAGGCGGGTCCCGCATGGTCATGCAGCACGAAATCGATGTCGAGCCAGCCGGCGGCGGCATCGATGCGCCGGATCGTGTAGTAGCGCGTCACGACATTCGACGAAGCACTCTTGCGGTTCGCACGGCCTTCGGCGCCCCGGACCGGCCTGTCGGCTGCCGCGTCGAAGCCTTCCTGGACGCCGAGGCGTTGCTGGACATGGAGCCGGACATGCAGATTGCCGAGCGTGTCGAAATGGGCGAGATCGTCACCCGCCAGGCGCAGGCGCTGCATGTGCGGCGCGATACGCTCGACGGTGACGACCCTCATCATGCGGAAGCCGTCGTCTTGCTTGCTCATCCTCGCCTCGCGATCAGTACCAGCAGGAAGGGCCCGCCGACCATGGTGGCGAGCAGGCCGGCAGGGATCTGGAATGGAAAAATGATGTTGCGGCCGAGCCAGTCGGCGACCAGAAGGACCAGCCCGCCAATGATCGCCGAGGCCGCGAGCTGCGTACCCGCTCGATGAAAGCCGGCAAGGCGCGCGATATGCGGCCCCATCAGCCCGGCAAAGCTCAGGGGTCCGACCAGGATGGTCGCCCCTGCCGTCAGCAGGGCCGCAATCGAGAACAGGATGTTGCGGCTATGGGCGATGGGCACGCCCGAGGCCGAGGCCGTGGCAAGGCCGAGTGAGAACAATTCGAGCCAGCGCCGGATGAAGGGAATGGAGGCAAGGGCCACGACCAGCAGGACCGTCGACAGCAGAGCCTCCCCTGGCCGCACCGCATAGGTCGAGCCCGACAGCCAGGCCAGCAATTGATCGAGGCGCGGATCCTGCGACGTCATCAATACGGCCATGACGAAGCCGGAAACGGCTCCCAGGGTGATGCCGATCAACAGCATCCGATCGCCGGAAAAGCCGGGTTTGCGCGACAGGGCAAGCATCAGGAAGAGAACGGCCAGGGCACCGGCGGCGCCTGCCGCTATCTGCTCGGCGCGGGTGGGGGCAGCGGCCGTCAGGAGCAGAAGGATCACACCCAGCATGGCGCCGGAGGAAACGCCGAGCACCTCGGGTGAGGCCATGGGATTGCCCGTCATGCGCTGAAGGATGGCGCCAGCCAAGGCCAGCATGGCTCCTCCGCTGAACGCGGCGAGCGCGCGAGGCCCCCGCCAATCCAGCAGGGGCGCGATCTCCTCTCTCGCCGCGAACGACCAGCCATCCGGTCCCTGCCCCAGCGACAATGCCACCCAGAAGGCGGGGACGAGCAAGGACGCCAGCAGGAAGAGCGCGACGACCGGATATCTCAGCCTGCCCGGAGCAGCGCCTGGCGTCACTTGCGGGGGAGCCAGCAGTTTCAGGCGCCTGATCAGCATGAACAGCAGCGGGGCGCCCAGCAGGGCCGTCACCGCTCCCGTTGGGAAAAGCCGGTAGGTCACCGGCAAGGAGAGCACGATCTGGTCCGTGGCCATGAGCAGCAAGGCCCCCAGCAAGGCGGACCAGACCAGATGCTCGCCTGCCCGCCTGGCACCACAGGCGCGTGCCAGTGCGGGACCGGCAAGCCCGACAAAGCTGATGATGCCAACCGAGGCGGTGACGATCGCCGCCAGGGCCGCGGCGGCAACCAGCGCGATCAGGCGATAGGCTGCAACGGACAGGCCGAGGCTCCTGGCGCTGTCGTCATCGACGCCGAGCAGCGTCAGCGGGCGCACGAGAAGGGCCAGGAGGATGGCGACGAGCAGGAGCCGCGGGTACAAAAACTGCACCCCGCTCCAATCCTGCTGGTCGAGATAGCCGGCTCCCCAGAGAAAGATACCGGTGAGAAAATCGTGGTTGAACAAGGTCAGCGCAGCGCTGACGGCCCCACAATAGAGGCTGACGATCATGCCCGCCAGGGTTACGGTGACGGGAGACAGCCCCTTGCGCCAGGACAGGGAAAGCACCGCGAGAAGCGCCAGGGCGGCGCCGGTAAAGGCAATCCACTCGCGGCCCAATGCCAGCCATGCCGGGAACCACAGGGTGACGATGGACAGGACGAGATAGGCACCGGCCGAAATGCCGAGCGTGGCCGGCTCGGCCAGGGGGTTGCGCAGGATGCGTTGCAGGACGGCGCCGGCAAGGCCAAGCCCGGCTCCGACCAGCAGGCCGACGACGATGCGGGGAAGCACGGTGTGATGCAGCAGCATCTGCGCCGTGACATCGGGATCCGGAGATACGATCGAGCCCCACGAGGCGTTGTCCGGCAACAGCCCCTTCACGTTGAAGGCGGCCAGGGAGAGAGCCACGATGGCAAGAAGAAGCGCCGGGATCGGCGTGACGGCGTGCGGCCTAGCCATTCGGTCCACCTGCCGAAAGAGCGGCGGATACCAGCCGCGCGAAGCGGCGCACGGGTGGCAGGCCTCCGTAGAAGAGGACGTCCGGAATGCGCACGATACGGTTCTGCTTCACGAAGGGCAGGCTGGCGATAACCGGCGCTTCCAGCAGGCTCTTCAACGTATCGTTGCTGGTGTCGCCCACGCAGAGCAGCCGTGCTTCGGGACGGTCCGTGAGCCGCTCGGCGCTGACGGTCGTATGGCCGTAGCGGGACACGGGGCCGGTCCAGGCGTTCTCGATGCCGAAATGATCGAGAACGTCCTGAAAAAGGCTGTTCCTGCCGAAGATCAGCAGGCGCCTGCCATCGATCACCGTCGCCACGTAGAGGGGGCGACGGTCATATCGGGCCATCAGCTGTTTTCCCGCCGCCAGTTCCGCGTCCACCGACTGCACGAAGCGATCGAACGCGCTCGACACGCCGAGCTGCCCGGCGAGGGCCGAAAGGGCCCGGCGGGCATGCGCCAGGCGGCCGGACTCCCCGAAATGATCGGGATCGAAGAAACATATCGGCGCGATCGCCGCCAGGCGCTCCCGCATTGGCGCAAGGTCGCCATTCATGACCACCATTTCGGGCTTCAGGCGATAGATCAGCTCGAGATTCGGCTCCGAGCGCAGGCCCAGTTCGCGCATGTCCGATGCCGGCGCCGGCTCCACCACCAATTGGGAGTAGCGTTCGATTTCCGGCATGGCGAGGGGCGCGATACCCAGGGCGAGCAGGTTCTGCCCGCTCACCCAATCCATCGCCATGGCCCGCCCGGCAGGCATCTCGGACGAACGAGCGGCAGGGGCAAGACACATCCCTGCCGCTCCGCCGAGAAGCGCCCGGCGGGACAAGCCTCCAGCCTGCATCCCCATCAGAACTTCATCTGGGCGGAAAACGCGACCGTTCTCGGGGCTCCCAGATAATAGCTGTTCTGCCAGTAGTTCTTGTTGGTGACGTTGCTGACATTCAGCCGCAATGTCAGCGGATTGCCGAACCGCTCGGTCGTGTATCGCATGCCGACATCGAGGGTGGTGTAGGCGGCAAGGCGATCGTCATTGACGTCGTTCGCCCATTGCTTGCCGGTGTAGTAGACGCCCCCGGTCAGGACCAGGCCCTGAATGGCGGGAATCTCATATTCGAGATAGAGCTTTGCCAGCACCTTGGCCACGTTCATCGGCTGCTTGCCGTCAAATTCGCCGCCCTCCACCTTGGCATCCAGCACGGTGACGCCGCCCAGAAGCGTGAGCTCGTCGGTCACCTTGCCCGTTGCCGTGACCTCCACGCCGCGATGCCGCTGCCGGCCGTCCTGGGTGTAGACGCCGCTCGCATTGGTGAATTCATAGGCCTTTTCGATATCGAACAGGGCGCCGGTGAGGAGCATGCCGCCCACTTCCGCCTTGACGCCGATCTCCTTTTGCTTGCTCACCATCGGGGCCATGACCTGACCGTAATTGCTGCTCGTATCGGGAGCGACCCCACCCTGCTCCAGACCTTCGATGTAGCTGCCATAGACCGTCATCCACGGCACGGGCTTGAAGAGGAGCGAGGCCGAGGGCGAGAGCCGCCCCTCGTCGTAGTCGGGCTGACTGCGCCTGCCCGAAGCTTCGAGCGAACGGCTCATGATGCGGCTGTAGTTGACGCCCACCAAGGCGGACCAGCGCTCGTTGAATTCGATCTGGTCGCCGATGACGAAATTGTGGTTGCGGACATAGCCCTGGTAGTAGGGCGACGAGGTATCGTTTGGGAAGGTCGGCCTGGGAAGATGAACGGGCGAGGACATCGGAAACGGCCCGATCCAACCCGTGTTCGGGCTGTAGGGCGTCTGCCAGGCCCGGTCCGAATACATCTGGTAGCCGGCCGTGACCTTGTGGGAAATCGGCCCGGTATCGAACGTGACATCCGCAAAGGCCTGCGCCGCGTCGAAGATATTCTTGGTTCTGCCCGAGTGAATCCCGATCTGATAATATTCCCCCGGCGACCGCACGGAATTCATCGTGTGGTCCTGGACCGGCCGATCGAGATATTCACGCATATAGGCGCCGCGCAGCGTGATGAAGTCGTTGAGCTTGTAGGTCAGCTTGCCGGAAAGACGCGTCTTCTCGAATTCATCGCGAATCCAGGGCTGGCTCCAGTTTTTGCTGGCATCGGGCGCGGCTCCATGAGGAACGCCGGGGTTGAAGAACCAATAGGAGTTGGGAACATTCGTCCTGTATTTGCCGTATGACGCGTTGAGTTCCAGTTTCAACTTGTCGGTGATGTCCCAATCGAAGGCGCCGCTCACGAGGAAACGATTGACGCTCTGGTCGTCTATCGCGGTGTCGCCGCCCTGCTTGACGATGTTGAGGCGATATCCTGCCCGGCCTTCCGCATCGATGCGGCCACCAAAATCGCCATGGATGTATTTCTGCTCGGCGCCATAGGTGCCGATGGTCAGGCTGTTCAGGCGCTCGATCGTCGGGCGCTTGTAGACATAGTTGATCATGCCGGCCGGCGCGGCCGCCCCATACAGGAAGCCCGAAAGGCCGGTGAGGACTTCGATGCGCTCCTTGTCCTCGAGATTGGTGGCGTGGCTGTAGGAACGCCGCAGGCCGTCCTCGGCGGTGTCATAGGTGGTGAAGCCGCGCATGTTGACCATCGGCGACCACCCCGAGGACTGCGGCGTCTGAATGCGGGTCGTCGGGCTGATCCGGAAAATGTCGTCGGGAGACTGGGCCTGGATATTCTGTATGAGTTCGCGCGGCACGACGCTGACCGAAAAGGGCGTGTCCCGGATGGACGTCTGCCCCAGGGGGCCCAGCGAGGAAATGGTGTTCGTGCGATAGCCGTCCTTTGCAAGTCCGTCCCGCTGGATCGCTGCAGTACCCTTGGCTTCGACGATGACGGGATCGAGAACGATCGTCCCATCCGCGCTTTCGCCGCCTGCCGGTTCCGCCGACATGGCAAGCAGGGTCACGGCGTTGCCGCCGGTAAAGGAATAGCCCAGCCCCGAGCTCGACAGCAGCCGGGCCAGCGCGGCCTGCGTGGTCATGCCGCCGGTTACGCTCGGTGCGCGCGTGTTTGCCGCGATGGAGGTCTGGTAGGCGATCTGAACGCCGGACTGGTCTGCAAGCATGCGCAGTGCCCGGGCCAGCGGCTGGCTGGGAATGTTGAAGTTGTGCGTGATTGCGGTCTGGGCGGCAACCGGCGACAGCGGCACGAGCAGCGCCGGCACTCCGGTACAAAACGCCGTGCTCACCAGGAGCCTCGTCACCAGACCACAAGGCGCGCTTCGCCTCGATCCCTTCTCTACCTTGCCTGGCACCACCGAGCCCCCTCAACATGTCCCCTGAAAACAGCCCTCGCGGGCCCATGTGAAGGGAGTGGGTGTGCTGCCTCGGCCCTTCGCTCCATTGACGCGCGAGCGAGGCGATCGCCTAAAGACGGCGTCCCAATTTTTTTGAAGGGATGGTGCGTCAGGAAATCAGGAGCAGGACACCGGGAATCCGGCGCACCGAAAGTCCCTGGGTTTTCGCCAGCGCCTGGACGGCGGCAAATGCCTGCGCCGTCGAGAAGACCGCGCTTACCGGAACGGACGGATCGATGCCGGGCCGCATCACGATTCGCTCGGGGACATAGCGGCCGAGTTCGGCCATCGCCCGGGAAAACGGCCGCCCCTCGAAGATGATGCGGCCCTTCCGCCATGCCAGCGCCGCCTGGACATCGGCGGACTGCGCCGGCCGCGGCGCCTCTCCCCGCGCATACAGGGTTTGCTGGTTCGCAGCCACCTCGACGCCCGCGACGCCGGAAGCGTCGGTCGCGGTCGGGCTGGCGGGGCCGGCAACGTCGATGCGCCCTTCGGCTGCGGTAACCGTTGCCACGTCCTCCAGTATCCCGACCGAGAAGCGGCCGGCCTTGGCGGTGCTGTTGCCGCCCAGCGCCGCCACCCGGAACACCGAGTTCCGATCCGGAGCGACCTTGAATTCGGCTTCGCCTTTTAGAAGCTCGACCAGTCTGAGGCCGGGCCGGTAGCCGATGCTGACGGCGCTATCCGTGTTGAGGGTGGCGACGGACCCGTCCGGCAGGGTGAACTCGGCCTGGTCGCCGACGGCCGTCGAGAGGTCGGCGTTCCACCAGACCTGCAGCCTCGGCACTGCCACGAAGCCGATGGCCGCCGCTGCCGCAGCCGCACCACCGAGGACAAAGCTGCGCCGCCCCATCAGGGCCTGGCGGTTCGGCGTGGCGGCAGCCGGCGGAGGCATGCCGGCCGATCCGGCATCGATGGCCTGCAATTGCTGCCAGAACGAACGCTCGCGCTCGAAAGCCAGCTTGTGATCGGCAGACTGGTCCCGCCAGGCCTTGAAGCGCTGGAGGTCGGCGTCGCTGACATTGCCCGAGGTCAGCCGCACGATCCAATCGCGTGCGTCCAGGCCGATGCGGCGTTCAATGTCCTTGCGATGCTTATGCTCGTCCATGCGCTCGAAAGCCGGTGCGGATAGGGACTCGATTCGAGCTGTTCTAACCTATTGACGCGTGAACGCACCCGCCACCTAAACACGATCCGGAAAATTTCTCAGTCGGAGAGTTCGCCGCGCAGATCGGCGAGATGTTCCAGGGCCCGGCGGATATGATAGTAGACCGCCTCGCTGGTGATGCCGTGCAGCTCCGCCAGCTGGCGATGCGATATGCCGTCGATGCGGTTCATCAGGAAGATCGTGCGGGTCCTTTCCGGCAATTCGTCCAGGGCCTTCCTGACTGCCTTCAGGCTTTCCCGGCCGATCAGCGCCCGTTCCGGCGAAACCAGGTCGCAGTTTTCCCACAGGATGTCGGTGAGTTCATCGTCGATTTCGTTGCGCCTGCGCTGGCTGCGCAGATGGCTGGTGACCGCATGCTGCGCAACGCGGGTGATGAACCCGGCCGGGTTGCGGATCGCATTGTCTTCCAAACCGGCGTTTTCCAGTTTCAGCCAGGTGTCCTGCATCAAGTCCTCGGCTGCCGCCGGGCAACCGGTTCTCGCCCTTGCCACCGCCTGCAGCCGTGGCCGCATTCTTGCAAAGGCATCGATCAGTTTTCCGAGAGACAGCCTGTCCACGCCAGCCCGCAACATAGGTAAGAAGGACGATAATGCTCCTGAAGGTGAAGCAATCCCAACCTAGAGGATGAAGAAAAACCCTGCAATAGCAATGATTTAGAGAACTTCTAACCTGGGGAGGTCCTGCGCCGGGGCTGTTCGGCCGATTGCTTGCCGCATCGTCCGGATGGGTCCTGCCATCGACAGCCCGATCGCCCCCGCAGCCCCCTCCCCCGATCCCCGTGTGCCCTACGTCACACGCCAGTTGCGGCGGCCTGACCTCGCCCTTTAAACTTGCCTCGATTTCCCCTATCTGGTTGCTCAATAGTCAAAGCGTCTTGCGAATTGGCGCAATTGCCAAGAAACGCAAAGAAGCCCTGGCCAATCCGCTGGATCGGCCAGGAAGCAACGAGCCTGGAGCAGACAAGCGTTCGGCATGAACGCGCCTTGTTCCGGGGATGCCAAACCGAGGGGAGAGCCGCATGGCCGAGTTCGACGCCGCGATCAAGTCCGCCGAAGCTGAAATCAAGGCGGCCCAGGCCAAGATTTCCGAGGTCAGCTCGAAGATCGAGCTCGCCCATTCCAAGATGGAGAAGGGCGAGGACATCTCCATCGACATCCAGAACGCGACGCTCGACGACGTTCACGCCCATTCCAACGCGATGAACGCCAACATCGCCGAGCTCATCATGGGTCTCGACGACGTCACCGCCGGCTTCTCCAAGGAATTCGACGCCATGCGCGAGAAGTCCGGCTGGGAGAGCTTCGTGGGCATTTTCTCCTCCGCCAAGTCGGACTCCATGCGCGAGGAGCGCCTGCGCGCCGCCTCCATCGACGACAAGCTGCAGGACCTGATCTCCAAGTCCGACATCATCGTCAATCTGCTGCAGAGCCAGCTCGGCGTGCTCAACGACCACAAGACCCGGGTCGAGAAGAACCTGTCCGGCACTCTGTCCGATCGCGAAAGCACCGTGGCGGACTTGGAGAAGATCCGCGCCCAGGTCCTGGCCATGGATCCCCGGATCATCGATCTCGAGAACAAGATCTCGATGGAGCAGGATGCCGCCGCCCGCACGCGGCTCGAGACCGAGCTCGCCCAGACCAATGCGGCCTACAACAATCTCGTGCAGGAAGAGCAGGTCAAGCTCGCGCAGTCGCAGACGCTGGAGCGCTATATCGAGCAGGGCAAGAGCTGGGTCGACAGCCTGCAGAACCAAGCCGCCACCCAGATGGTGCTGATCAACAAGCTGCAGACCGACACCAAGCAGCGTGTGGTGCTCTATGATGCGCTCACCAAGTCGCTGAAGACGGCCCAGCAGCAGGACGTCGCCCACCGCATCAACGAGATCGGCGTCAAGACCGACCAGGAAGCCCAGGCCGCCATGGCTGCCATCGGCTCGGCCACCAACCAGCGCATGGCCGAGATGATGGAAAAGCACGAGGACCACATGGTCTTCGCCCGCAAGATCCTGGAGGAAAAGGCCAAATCCGACGAGCGCTTCGCCCGCCGCTTCGCCAAGATCGTCGAGAAGCACGACAAGAACCTCTATGGCGGGGCGTGAGGCCAGCTTCCCCGCTCCGGCACCGTGCATGCAGCGATGCTTGCCGTGGCTCGACCCTTGTCATTGCCGGGCTTGACCCGGCAATCCAGTCGCCCCTTTCATCGAGGATGGACCGACACTGGATGCCCGGGTCGAGCCCGGGCATGACAAAGTCGGTGTTTCCACCATCAGGAACTAGAGGCCGCCCTTGACCCCTCCCGGTAACGACCATGTCACCCTGCCGGACCCCCAGGCGATGCGGCGCTATTTCGGCAAGTTCTCCCGCATCATCCGCCATCTGCGCGAGATCGCCGGCCAGACCGGCCAGGGAAACCAGGCGAGCCTGGCCGATGACGCCAAATATGGCGGTGGCGAGTTCGCCAGGATCCAGCTCGACCTGATCGAGAACTATCTCCAGCGCCTGGCCAAGACCTTCACTGCCCTCAGCCTCAAGCACCTGATGTCGGGCCGCGTCTCCTCGCTGCCCCTGACCTTGGCGATCGACCGCTCGGAGAGCGGCTTTCCGGTGTTCCAGGAGATCATGACGATGGCGAACGACCTGGCACAGGTCGACCGCCACCTCGCCAACCAGCCCGACCAGATCAGGCTGAAGGAGGCGATGATCGCGGCCATCCTCTCCGAACGGGCGAGGCCGACCAACCTGCAATATGCGATGAGTCAGCGCATCTATTACGAGACGCTGAAGTCGCGTGGCCTGTTCTTCGCCCAGAACCACCCGCAATTCGTGCTGCTGTCCGACCCCAAGGCGCAGCGCCGGCGCTATCTCCTGCACTGGGCCGTCTATGACAGCGCCCTCAGCCTGCCGGTGATCTATCTCCTGGTGGTCGAGGATACCGGCCATGTCATCCTCAACGAGGACCAGATGCGCTGGCCGCAGGTGCAATCCCACCTGATGGCGCAGTCTCTCTCCAGCCTCAAGCTCCTCACCATCGCCCGCGGCTTCGACGTCGATTTCGACAATCTGCATCCCAAGCTGCTCCGCCGCATCCATGTCGGGCCGATGTATTCGCACGCCTTCACCGAGCAGACCGGGCCTCTGCGCGAGATCCTGGCCGAGGTCTCGCGCACCGAGGAGAGCGACTGGGCATTGGCCTGGACCGTCGAGACGCTGGTCTCGGCCCGCAGCGAAAGAGTGCCCGCGGGCCTGCTGTCCACGGTGGAGCGCGAGATCTTCGACCTCGACCAGTACCAGCCCGCCGCCGCCGAAGCCGGCGTGACCCGGCTCGAACGCTCGCTCGTCCTGCCGGTGCTGCCCTATCAGGTTCTCGTCGACCGCGATCCGCCCGGTTTCCGGGACGTGCGCAAATATGTGGTGGGCGAGGACGGGTCGCTGCTGACGGGGCTGTGATGGGAGTGCGCAGAATAAAGCGCGACCGGCCTTCTTCGCGAAGCGGGGAAGGTGGCCCGACGAAGTCGGGTCGGATGGGGTGTGGGCCGCTAGCTGCGCCCTGTCCGGCTCGAGTACCGTTAGTGGGCCGCAACCCATCCGCCGTTGCTTCGCAACGCCACCTTCCCCACTACGTGGAGAAGGCATTCCGCGCCCCATCCTGACCACGAGGACCCCATGACCGCTTCCCTCAATCTGATGGAAATCCGCGAAGCCGCGATCCGCGCGCACTATCCCCAGGCCCTGGCCCTGATGGAGGGCTTCGAGCATGCGCCGCGCATTGCCAAGGTGAGGCCCGCCCAAACCGGCGCCGCGCCGGCTGAACGCTCGCCCGGTATTCCCACCGCCACCGGCCGGCTGTTTCGCGCCACCACGCCGGGCCTGACCGCGCGCTCCAGCGCCGCGCAGGACGGCGTCCACCTGATCGCGCGCATCAGCCAGGCCGATCCCGGCGAAGCCCTGATGAGCCCGGCCCAGGCCAGCGTGCTGCAGGCGCTGCGCCGGTCCTTGGCCACCGCCATGGCCGTCGGCGAACTCTATGAGGAACGCACCGCCCTCGGCCAGCTCAAGCGCGACAACCGCGAGGGCCGCCTCGACCCTGCCCGGCGTACCGAATTCGCCGAGCTCCTCGCCGCCGCCTCGCTGATCGGCCTACATGTCACCGCCAACATGCTCTCCTTCCTGCTCGCCGCCCAGGCGAGCGAGGGCCAGGCCGAGGTCGGCGAGCTGGAAGAGATCCTCACCGACAATCCCGCCCTCGCCTTGCAGGGCGCCTTGTGGGAACTCGACGCCATCCTGAGCCGCATGGAGGGCAGCCTGAAGCTGGTGCCCACCCTCACGGCCTGGTGCGAGCGTCTGATGGAAGCAGTCGCCATGCGGGCCAGCACGGCGCCGCGGCTGGAAGCCTTCACCAGCGCCGCCTATCGCGTCGAGGCCGACGATTTCCAGATCAACGGCTTCACCCCCGCCACCCACAAGCGCTCCACGGCGCTGAGCATGGCCTTCAAGAAGCCGACCGAGGTGGTGGGCAACCACATCGCCAAATACCAGTCGATGAAGCTGGCCAAGATGCTGATGGCCTATGATTTCGACAGGCGCCTCAACCCCTTCGCCGAACTCGGCGGCTTCATCTTCACCTTCATGGGCGACGGCAAGCCCGGCACCGGCAAGACCACGCTGATCCAGATGATGGCCGGCCTGCTCAACGAGTATTGCAGCAATGCCGGCTACCCCTTCCGCTATGCCAACCTCTCCACCGAGAGCATCGACAGCTACCAGGGCAAGTCGGCCCAGAACGCCAAGGCCTTCATCCGCGAGATCATCGACCCCGCCGTGATCGGCTTCGGCACCATCGACGACATCGACCAGCTCGCCGGCAAGCGCGGCGACCGGCAATCCTCCTCCGGCCAGCTCGAGATCACGGCCGTGCTGATGGAGAGCTTTGCCGGCGCCAACACCGTGGTACGCGGCAACTGCACCTTCGGCATGTTCTCCAACTTCCCGGAGAATGTCGACGATGCCCTGCGCCAGCGCGCCGGCGCCCGCTTCCTCGTGGACGGCCCGCAGAGCAAGGAGGACTATATCGACCTGCTCTCCCTGCTGCTCGGCAAGCGCCACCAGATCCCGCTCGGCGAGCACGACCTCTTCGCCGCCCAGGAGATCAAGAAGGCGGTGGCCGCCTCCTATGACGCGCATTCACGCCCGCAGGAAGAGGCCCTGAAGAAGGTGTTCGACACCGTGCAGGGCAAGATCGGGGCGCTCGACACCATCGCCAGGCTCGGCGCCTATCTCAAGGCGATCCAGGAGGCCGACGAGCGCTTCACCGGCCGCGCCATCAAGAACATCACCGATGCCATCAAGGTCAGGGCGATGGATTTCGAGCTGCCGGACGAATGGATGGAAAAGCCCGAGCTGTTCCTGACCAAGGACTATGCCACCAAGCTCGCAATGATCGCCGAGCTTGCTAGGCCGATCACGGTCGAGATGGTGATCCAGGAGATCAACCGCTACGCCGACAGTGAATTCCGCTATGCCGACAAGTCGGACGAGGCCGCCATCGACAATGCGGTGCGCGAGATGGGCCGCATGGAGGAAGCCAAGAAACGCTATCTGGAGCAGCGCGGGGCATGATGGAGCGCCTGATCGAAGCGGGGCTGATGTTCGGGAACCTCATCGAGGTCTCCTCCCCCACCATGGTGGCGCGCTACAACGCGGCGCTGGAGAAACTCATCGGCAAGCGCACCGCGCTCACCGAGTTCCATATCGACCTTTCCGGCTTCTCGCCGGAGGTCGGCGACGAGCTCGACGACATCCGCTACCTCAATCCCGAGGGCTGCAACCGGATGTTCATCCTGCTCAGCCTCGACCAGCTCAAGGCGCCGCTCCTCAACGCGCAGTTCTCGACCATGCGCTCGGTGCTGCGCAACTTCATGCAGGACAATGCCAGGGAGCTGATGGCGCTGAGCGTGCGCGAGGCCGTGATGGGCGAGCTCGTGCATTCGATGTGGCGCATCAAGAGCCCGGCCGACCTGTTGGAGCTGCGCTCCGTCACCGTCGAGGCCAATACGCCGACGGACCGGCTCGGCGAGGCCGAGCAGTTGTCGCGTCTGGTCGAGGACTTCCGCGCCAAGGATGATCTGTGGCAGGACGACGCCTATATCGACACCATGATCAGGCTTGCCGGCCGGGTGGGCGACATCGCCCGCAACCCGGTGCGTTTCCGCAAGACCGACTACAGCCAGGGCAATTTCTACACCAACTATTTCGACGGGCTCTATCTCTTCAGGGACATGTCGTACCCCGCCATGCTCTATCGCGGCGTGGCACCGGGCTTTCCCAAGATCGGCGCCGTGGAAACCAAGAATCTCGAAAGCGCCGTGGATGTCTGGCACTTCCTGCAGCTCAACGGCCTGATCACCTCGGTCTTCGAGGCTGCCGACCTCAATGCCAAGGCACTGCTGCGCCAGCGGCTCGACTTCATGCTGGCCAATGTCCTTGCTGGCAAGGCCGACGCGCCGGCGGAACTGGCCCGCCTCAACCGGCAAGACCTGCGCCGCTTCGCCATGCGCCACGCCGATGACCTGCCGCCGGAATTCGAGGTGGTCGAGGCTGCCTTGCGTGCCGCCGAGCAAGGACTCCAGCCCCGCCTGCCCGGCCCGACGGAGCCCGGCTGCTTCTATCTCTATCGGGCCGCCCAATTGCCGGACCGCGACCTCGTCAACCAGCTCCTGAGCGAGTTCACGCCTCTCGACATCCGCCAGCTCTTCCTGTGCAACAAGCCCGCCTTCTACAAGGCCTATCAGGGCTGGACCGAGCGCAAGCAGGACTATGTGGTGGAGTTCCTGTCCCGGGATGAAGCGCTCAAGAACGACGATGCCTGGGAGGACCTGTTCGGCGACGGCACGCCGGAGGAAGAGCCCGAACCGCAGGCGGGACCCTGGGGAGCGATACCGAGGGGGTGAAGTGGAGCGCGGACATCTTGTCCGCCCTTTGGAAACACCCTACCTCTCACATGGTCAAGAGCGGACAAGATGTCCGCGCTCCGGGAGTATCCATGCTGCGCCTGTTCAAATGGTTCCTGATCGTCCTGGTGCTGGTGGTCGGCTATTGCTGGCTCGACCAGGTGCTGCCGCGCTACGACGTGGTACGCATCGTCGGCACCGACACCAAGCGCCTCGACAGCTCCGGCTTCTTCGACAGCGAAGCGCCCAATGTGCAGGCGACCAACACGCGCGACGTGCGCTTCATCAACACCGTCTATCCCGGCGGCACCCTCAGGGTCTACCGCAACGAGGATACCGACTGGGGCTTTCCCTGGTACTACAAGTTCGACTCCGGCAACCTGATGGCGGCCGCCCAGTCCTTCCAGTCCAGTTCGGAAAGTCCGAAATGGGTGGTGATCAAGAGCTATGGCTGGCGGGTCACCTATCTGACCATGTTCCCCAACGCGCTCTCGATCCGGGCCGCGACCGGGCCGGACGAATATGTCATTCCGTGGATGCGGATCTTCGTGTTCGGCGGCCTGGCGATCGGACTGATCTGGCTCTATTTCCGGCTGCGGCGGTTCAAGCGCGAGCGAATCGACCCGATGCTCATGCGCATCGAGGATCACGTCAGTGCCGCCGCCGACGCTGTCGACGAAAGGGCGGTGGCCGTATCGAGCAGCGCCACCGGCTTCATGGCCCGGATCCGGCGCTGGCTCGACAGCTGGAAGCCGAAGAACCAGCGGCGCTACAAGTAGGATCAAGTCTCGAGGATAGCTGACCTCGAGACTTCAGCCGCTCAGGCCGCCGCTCTGGCGATACCGTCGCCCACGATCGTCAGGGTCAGCGGTCCCGGCAGCATGTCGCCGATCGCCTCGAAGGCGGGATGCTCAAGCGTCACCGCCGGATCGAGTTCGATCACGCCCATGGTCTCGCCCTGCGCGAAGCTGAGCTTGGCGTTGAAGCGCCGGGCCAGCGCTTTCATGCTGGCGTTGTCGGCATGGGTGGAGACCTCGAGGCGGGTATAGCCGAGGCCGAGCGCGTGCAGCAGCAGGCGCGCGAACAGGCGCCCGCCAATGCCCTGATGTTGGCGGTGACGTTCGACGCTGAAGGCGATCTGGGCCGTCGGCTCCGCCAATTCGGGCAGTTCGTGCAATTCAGCCGCGCCGAGAACCTGGCCATCCTCGACATAGCCGATGACGGTTGCACCATCGCGGAAGCTACGCTCGGCATAGTCGGCGACGAAACTGGTGCTGATGCCGCCGTTGAAACGGTCATGCCGGCTTTCGCGGTCCAACCGCAGCAGGTGATCGCGAAACTTCGGCAAATCGGACGGTCTCAACTGCCGGATAATGCCCCTGGGGGCCATGGTGGTGATCTGGTTCATCTCGCAGTCCTCGTGGCTTACCCCCGAGTCGTCACCTCCCTATGCGCGAAATATTGTGCACTGCAGCATGAATTGCAAGAAATCTCTGCCGCACCGCACACAGGGCTGCCATGCAGGAAATGACACCTGCTGCCTGGCCCTCCGGCCATGCTGACCTGCCGCGCCCCCGGATGGGGTTGGGCGCGTCACCTATATGCTTCCCGAAACCTGCCTGCGGATATCGTCGGCCAGCGGATGCAGCGCGTCGGCCGGCATCGATCCCACCAGGCTGTAACCCATGCCGCGGCTTGCCCAGGTCCAGCCGTCGACCTTGCCTTCGGAATGGGCAGCCATCGCCTTGTCCTGGTCGACGGCCATCGGCCTGGTCAGCATCACGAGGCGGCCACCGCGGTCGTCGTCATACATCAGCATGAGCGCCGGGCCATGGGGCGTGGATACCACCCGCCCTCCCATCAGCCGGTAGCCTGCCTTCGACAGGTCCGGCAAGACTGGCCTGCGCCCCATCCGTGCACTCGCCCAATCGATGAGTTCCATCGCCTTGTCGGCACGGATTTCGACGGGCCTGACGGTATCGGAGGCATAGGCGCTGAAATTCGCCGATGCTTCACGGGCCAAGGCACCTACCCCTTCCGAGGGCGCGGACGTCATCTCGCGTAGAAGCCATCCCCCGGAACCGCCGGCAGCAAGAAGCAGGATGGCGGCTGCCGCGGCTCGCCATCCGGAGACGCGTGGCCGCCGCGGCGTGCCGATCATATGGGCCAGGTTGAGCCTGGTTGGAATGGGCTCATCTGCGACTGCAGCGAAAGCAGACCGCAAACCGGAACGATGATCGGCATAGGATCCAAAACGGCTGGCGATCTCGGGATGCGCCTCGAGATAGGAGGCGATCTCCCCCCGGCGGGCCTCATCGAGAGCGCCGTCGACATAGGCATGGAGATCATCCTCGGAAATCGGCTTGTCGGTCATTTCACGCTCCGCAGATGGCCGCCGCGCCTGGGGGCAGATTGGTCAGAGTCTTCAAGCATTTGCCGCAGGCGTTCACGGGCGCGCGACAGCCTCGACATCACGGTTCCGATCGGGATCGCCAATATCTCGGAAACCTGGGCATAGGAAAGATCCTCGACGCCGACCAGGAGGAGCAGGCTGCGCTGATCATCCGGAAGCTGCGCCAGCGCCGAGACGAGATCGGCCTGCACCAGGGCGTCTTCCTGAGCCGGCCGGCGGGCGAGAACGCCTTCCTCGACATCCTCGAACGGCAGGTGATCGCCGCGCCGCGCCTTCTGACGGAGCCGGTTGACGGCGAGATTGTGCAGGATGGCAAAGACCCAGGTGCGCGGATCCTTGCCGCGCCGCTGCTGCCAATGCGCGATCACCCGCTCCAGGCAATCCTGAACCAGGTCGTCGGCAGCGGCGGTGTCCCTCAGCAAGGCACGGGCATACCGTCGCAAGGCGGGAATCATCGGCTCGACAAGCCTCTGCAGGTCACTCACGATCTGGGTCACTCATGGCTTGGGGTCACTCATGGCTTTGACACAGCTTCCGGCCGATGGCGCACTCGCCGGAATGGCCGAGACGAGCGCGCCCGCTACTCATTGAACCTGCACCTGGACCACGTCACCGGGTTTTCCTTCGGTGGAGGTTGCAACCACCAGAAAACGCCTTTCATCCTCATGCCTGGCTTCGACGATCTGGCGTATCGGTCCGACGGCGTTGACGATGGCGGAACCAGCCGGGTTCGTGGTGAAGGTCGAGAGCGGCTGCAGCGCCCCGCCCCCATCCGGCTGGCTCGACAGCGCAAGGACATAGGGCTTCTTCGGTTCGAGGCCGCTGACCGCCGCCTGGAGAATCTGGGTCAGGCCCTGGTCGAACAAGGATACGCTGGTCGCAGCGGTCTTGCTACCGGCTCCCCTGGGCGCGAGCCTCAGATGGGCAGCTTCGCCGGCAGTACCGAGCGGCATCAGGTTCTGCAGGCCATCGCCGTCAGGCACCGCATTGGGAACATAGGCCACGGCCTGGGGCGCCTGCCCGATCGGAATGGTGGCGATCACCCTGTTGGTCAAGGTGTCGATGACGGCAAACTGGTCGGCATTCTCGAGCCCGACATAGACCCGGCTGCCATCGCCCGAGGGCCAGATGCCGTGCGGCAAATTGCCGACCGGAATGGTCGCCACCTGCGCGAAATCGTCGGTGCGGAACACCTTCACCTCGTTCAATCCGCCAACGGTCACATAGGCGAAGCTGCCCTTCTTGTTGACCACGAGATTGACGTGATTGGTAATCGGGCCGGTATCGAGCGTCTTGACGAGATCGAAGGGAGGTTCGGCCTTGAAGACCTGCGTCTTGCCGATGTCCTTGAGGGTGAACCATACCTGCTTGCCATCGGCCGAAGCGGCGATGTTCGGGCAGAAGGGGCTCGCCTGCTTCACGCTCCCGACGATCTTATGGTCGGCGAGGGAAACGACGACGGTCTGCGGGTTGAACGACGAGCAGACATAGCCGTATTTGCCGTCCGGCGAAAAGATCTGCATGCCCGGCCCGCCCGGGACCTTGATCCGGAGCTTTTCCTCGAAGCTGCCGGTATCGATGACGGAGACATAGTCCTCGCCGCGCACCGTTACCCAGACCTCGCGGCCATCGGGCGTGAAGAAGGCTTCATGCGGGGAACGCCCGACATAGGTGGTGTGCTTGACGGCATTGGTCGCCGTATCGATGAAGGTCACCGAATTGGAGCCGATGGAGACCACGGCCAGCGTCTTGTGGTCGGGCGAGAACCCCATGCCGTGGACCAGCACCTGGCCCTTGTAGAGCGGGCTGAGATTGCCCGGCTGAGGATCGCCGAGCCGGATGACGCCCAGCAGCCTGTTGTCGACGGGATCGCTGACCGAGACGGTGTTCGAGAACTGCTCGGCCGCATAGAGGCGGTCCTTGTGGCTGATCGGGATATCCGCCGCCGATGCAGGGCCGGGTATCTGTCCAGCGGAGGCGACAGCCGGTGCCAGCATGGTGCCTGCGAGAAGTCCGAGAGCGAAGAGAGTGCGATGCATGAATGAGTCCTTCATTTGCCCGCTCCCGTCATCGACATGGCGGGAGGCGGGGAACCGCCGTCGGCGGGTGGATTGAGGGGGAGGTCAACGGCGGGGCCGACCTGCGTGGGAGCGGCAGCCGGAGCCGGCGGCGGGTCCCCGAGTGCCAGGCGCATGGCGGCGATTTCCTGCTGCTGCTCGACGATGATTTCCTGGGCGATGCGCCTGAGCTGCTCGTTGCGGCCATAGCGCAGATAGGTCTGCGCCATGTCGATCGCCCCCTGGTGGTGGGGGATCATCATCTCGGTGAAATCACGATCGACATTGCCGGTCGGCTTGACCGCCATGTCGTTCATCATCCTCGACATGGCGGCATCGTTTTCCTGGAGGAACGGCGCCTCGGCGGAGTCCGGCTTGGCCTCGTGCCCGTGATGCGCGGCATCATGGGCGGCAGCCGGCAAGACGCCGGCTGCCAGGATCCAGGCCAGCCCGACGAGGGCGGCGCAGCGCTGAACGGTCATGTTTGCGGTCCCGGTGGTTGGAGCGAGTTCATCTGGGTGGACAACCGGGGGCGGCGTTTATTCCACCGCCTGGAGCGTTTTTTCTCTGCGGTCCCGTTTCTGGCGGTTGAGCCCCTATATTCACCCGGATAATATTGACATCCATTCCACCCGGGCCTATCCTGCATGTCCAACAGGATCAGGGATCATGACCCATCTTGCCCTCATCGCCTTTGCCGGGCGCAGGTGCCTGGCCGAGGGCGATGCCATTACCGTTGCCCTGGCCATCCGCCAGGCCCAGGATGCGGGCGAGGCTTCGCCTGTTCAGGTATTCGAAGATGCCACCGGCCGGCCTGTCGATCTCGACCTGCGCGGCACGCCGGAGGACATCCGCGCCCGTTATGCCCTGATCGAGCCGCCGCCGCGTGGGCCGGGACGCCCCAAGCTCGGCGTCGTCGCCCGCGAAATCACCCTGCTGCCGCGCCATTGGGATTGGCTGGCCTCCCAGCCGGGTGGCGCCTCCGTGGCGCTGCGCCGCCTGGTGGACGACGCCCGCCATGCCTCCGAGGGGACGGACCGGCTGCGCGAGGCCCGCGAGGCTGCTTATCGCTTCATGAGCGCCATGGCCGGCAACGAGCCGCATTACGAGGAAGCGATTCGCGCCCTGTTCGCCGGCGACGACGAAAAATTCGCCGCCATGATCGCCGACTGGCCCGGTGACGTCAGCAGGCATGCGCACAAGCTGGCGGAAGCCGCCTTCACCACCACCGCGGCGGCAGCCGAGGGCAGCGGCAACGGGCAGCTCCGTTATCAGTCCGCAAATGGCGGTCTTCGCGCCTGAAACCGGCCCATGAACCCGCTCCTGCGCCCTCAAGGGGCGCGCGAGCGGGCCGTCGGCATAACTCCTTTGCCGGCCACGTGAATTTTAACTTTTTGCAACGCAGAAAAATTTCGCCCCGGGCGAAAATTTTTCTTGCATATGACGCCCATTCTTCCTATTTCCCGGCTTGCCCAATTTCGCACGTGCCTGTGGCCGCGTGTCGGTCGGTGGACATCCAGACAAGAGGCTGGACGGTCGCCAGGGATGGACTAGGGATCGCGGCAGTGGTCCCTTGAGGTGATCAGGCACAGAGTGCCGAAGTCATCGAATCCCGAACAACGATCGGCAGCCGGAGGCGACCGGTGAACCCCGTACTCCGCGGGGGACGCAGCTTGAAGCAACGACGAAGCGGGCTTTTTTGGTCTCGGCTGGTTTCCATATCCAGCGACTGAAGAGGCTTGTTTCTCTTTGCCAGGCGTGCGGACCGGGTATCCCGATCCAATCCAAGGCAGTTTCGAACCATGCAGCGGCTTGATCCGTTGCGTGGCGATTTGCATCCCGTCGCGGCGAGGCATCCGGCCTTTCCGGCGGTGGGCGGCGCGTCAGCATCGAACGTCCGCGGCTCCACCCCGCGGCGGCGGTGAGGTCGCACCGATCTGTGACACCCTTTGGATTTTGGGGAGACCCGCCATGACCGACCGCATCCTCGACTATCTCCGACGTACCCCCGCCGACGGCCCCCGGCTCGTCGTCGATCTCGACGTGGTGGAGCGGAATTATTCGGCGTTCGCGCATGCGCTCCCCGACACCCGCGTCTTCTATGCCGTGAAGGCCAACCCGGCCCCCGAGATCCTCAACCTGCTGGCCGGCCTCGGCTCCAGCTTCGACTGCGCTTCCGTCGTCGAGATCGAGCAGGTGCTCGCCACCGGCGCCGATGCCGATCGCATCTCCTTCGGCAACACCATCAAGAAGGAGCGTGACATCGCCCGCGCCTTCGAGCTCGGCGTGCGCCTGTTCGCCGTCGACTGCGTGGCCGAGGTCGAGAAGATCGCCCGCGTCGCTCCCGGTTCGCGCGTGTTCTGCCGCATCCTGTGCGACGGCGCCGGCGCCGAATGGCCGCTGTCGAAGAAGTTCGGCTGCGCGCCTTCCATGGCGCCCGACGTGCTCGAGCAGGCCCAGGTCCTCGGCCTCACCGCCTATGGCGTGTCGTTCCATGTCGGCTCGCAGCAGGGCAATGTGCAGGCCTGGGACAGCGCCCTGGCGACTGCTGCCGGCATCTTCCGCGAGATGGCCGAGCGTGGCATCACGCTGTCGATGGTGAATATGGGCGGCGGCTTCCCGGCCAAGTATCTGCGCGCCATGCCGGGCGTGCCGGCCTATGGCGAAGCGATCTTCAATTCGCTGCGCACCCATTTCGGCAACCAGCTGCCCGAGACCATCATCGAGCCGGGCCGCGGCATGGTCGGTGATGCCGGCATGATCGAGGCCGAGGTGGTGCTGGTGTCCAAGAAGGCCGAAACGGACGAGATCCGTTGGGTCTATCTCGACATCGGCAAGTTCCATGGCCTCGCCGAGACCATGGACGAGGCCATCCGCTACCCGATCCGCACCGAGCGGGACGGCGACGCCAAGGCGCCCTGCGTCCTGGCCGGGCCGACCTGCGACAGCGTCGACGTGCTCTATGAGAAGACCCCCTATGATCTTCCCGTGAGCCTGTCGATCGGCGACAAGGTGCTGATCGAGGCCTGCGGGGCCTACACCACCACCTATTCCACCATCGGTTTCAACGGCTTCCCGCCGCTGGCCTCCGTGGTGATTTGATCGGAGCGCGGACATCCTGTCCGCTCTTCTCTCAAGCCTCCCGTTTCCAAGAGCGGACATCGCGACATGCAGGCATGTCGCTGTGATGTCCGCGCTCCATTCATCGTCCCGTACGGCCGTTTCATCGGTGCGAGGGCTGTCGCTCTATCCTTTCGAAGGAGCCACGGCCATGATCCGTATTGTCCAAGAATCCCCGTCCCATCTCGAAGCTCGCGAGGCCCTGCTCGACGCCTGCTTCGGCCCGGCCCGTTTCGCCAAGACCAGCGAGCGCCTGCGCGAAGGCCGCCTGCCGGCCAAGGGCCTGGCCTTCACCGCCGTCGATGACAACCGACTGATCGGCACGCTGCGCCTGTGGAACATTTCCGCCGGCCCCGGCCGTCCGGCCCTGTTGCTGGGTCCGCTCGCTGTCGATATCAGCTATCGCAGCGAAGGTCTCGGCGCGCGCCTGATGTGGCACGGCATCGGCTATGCCCAGGAATATGGCCACAAGGCTATCCTTCTGGTGGGCGATGCGCCCTATTACAGCCGCTTCGGCTTTTCGACCGATCTCACCGAGCGCCTCTGGCTGCCTGGCCCAGTGGAGCGCAACCGCTTCCTCGGCCTGGAACTGGTGCCCGACGGGCTGGTGGGAGCGGCCGGCCTGGTGAACGCCACCGGCGAACTTGAAACCGCGCCCGACTTCGCGGCGCTCGTCGCCCAGGCCGCCAACGACACCGCCTTCCGCTTCGCGGCATAATTTTCGGGGAGTATCCCCTCCCCCGCGACGCTCCCTGCGTCATCGCGTCTTCACATATTCGCGACAAAACTTGCACCCGCGGGTCCCAGCGCCTAAACGCTGGGGCTTGCACATTTTGGAGGATTGAATGGCTCAATGGCCTGTCTACGGTAAGATTTCCGGCCCCGTCGTGATCATTGGTTTCGGTTCGATCGGTCGTGGCGTGCTGCCGCTGATCGAGCGTCATTTCGAATATGACAAGGAGCGCATGGTCATCATCGACCCGCATCCGCTCGATGCCGACCGTAAGATCATCGAAGAGCACGGCATTCGTTTCGTGCAGGAGGCCGTTACCAAGGACAACTACAAGAGCCTGCTGCAGCCTCTGCTCACCGCCGGCGGCGGCCAGGGCTTCTGCGTCAACCTCTCGGTCGATACCGGTTCCGTCGACCTGATGGAATTCGCCCGTAGCCTCGGCGCACTCTACATCGATACGGTGGTCGAGCCCTGGCTCGGCTTCTATTTCGACAAGAACGCCGGTCCGGAAGCGCGCACCAACTACGCCCTGCGCGAAAGCATGCTGGCCGCCAAGCGCCGCACGCCCGGCGGTCCCACCGCCGTTTCCTGCTGCGGCGCCAATCCCGGCATGGTCTCCTGGTTCGTCAAGCAGGCCCTGCTCGACGTCGCCGAGGCAACCGGCCACGGTTCGGCCGATCCCAAGACCCGCGAGGAATGGGCCGCGCTCGCCCGCAAGGTCGGCGTCAAGGGCATCCACATCGCCGAGCGCGACACCCAGCGCGCCAAGCATCCCAAGCCGCGCGGCGTGTTCGTCAACACCTGGTCGGTGGAAGGCTTCATCTCCGAAGGCCTGCAGCCGGCGGAGCTAGGCTGGGGCACGCACGAGACCTGGATGCCCGAGACCGGGCGCACCCACAAGGAAGGCTGCGGCGCGGCGATCTATCTGCTGCAGCCTGGCGCCAACACCCGCGTGATGAGCTGGTGCCCGACGCCTGGCCCGCAATATGGCTTCCTCGTCACCCATAACGAGGCGATCTCGATCGCCGACTACCTGACGGTGCGCGAGAATGGCGAGGCGGTCTACCGCCCGACCTGCCACTACGCCTATCACCCGGCCAACGACGCCGTGCTCTCGCTGCACGAGATGTTCGGTGCCGCCGGCAAGGCGCAGGACAAGTTCGTCATCCTCGACGAGAAGGAAATCGAGGACGGCGCGGACGAGCTCGGCGTGCTGCTCTATGGCCATGGCAAGAATGCCTATTGGTACGGCTCCCAGCTCACGGTCGAGGAGACCCGCAAGCTCGCGCCCTACCAGAACGCCACCGGCATGCAGGTCACCTCGGCCGTGCTGGCCGGCATGGTCTGGGCGCTGGAGAATCCGGAAGCCGGCATCGTCGAAGCCGACGAAATGGACTTCCGCCGTTGCCTCGAAGTGCAGAAGCCCTATCTCGGCCCGGTCAAGGGTTACTACACCGACTGGACCCCGCTCGACGGCCGCCCGGGCTTCTTCGCCGAGGACCTCGACACCGCCGATCCCTGGCAGTTCCGCAACATCCTGGTGCGGTGAGCAAGTTCCCTTCTCCCCTTGCGGGAGAAGGTGCCCGAAGGGCGGATGAGGGGTGGACGAAATCCATCCCAATAATAAACTGCTCAGGCCTCTGGACGGAAAACCATGAAGCCTGAGCAACGCGACTTCGCCCGCAAAATGCGCGGCGATCCGACAGACGCCGAAGCTGCCCTTTGGCGTCTGTTACGCGGACGAGGGCTCGCTCATCTGAAGTTCCGCCGCCAGGTGCCGATCGGACGCTATGTCGTCGACTTCGCCTGCTTCCGATATCGGCTCATCGTCGAAGCAGATGGTTCCCAGCATGCGGAGAGCACGCATGACCAGGAGCGCGATGCCTGGTTGGCAGCGCAGGGTTACACCATCGTCCGGTTCTGGAATGCCGAAATCCTGCAGTCTCCTGGGGTGATTCAGGACACCATTCTGGCTCGGGCCGGGCTGCCTTGGTAGGATGGGGCACGTCCACCCCTCATCCGCCCCTGCGGGGCACCTTCTCCCGCAAGGGGAGAAGGAATTTTACACCGGTGCGAAGCGAAAATGCCCGGTTTGCGGGAAGGCGAACAGCGTATCCTCTTCCCGCGCACCTTGGCCGATATTGTGGATCGCCAGCCGGCGCCCCGGCACATCGGCCGAGACCTGCGACGAGACGATCAGGATATGCGGCAGATTGCCGGGCAGCGTTTGGGTGACCAGATCGCCCGGCAGGTAATCCGCCGGATCGGCGGTCACCGCCAGCACCGCGCCCTTGCGCTTGAAGAAGGCGATCAGATTGGGCACGCGGCGGTGGTCGATATTGGGATCGGGCGCCCGCATGCCCCAATTCCTGGGATAGGCGGCAAAGCCGGCCTTCATGTCCTCGTGCACGAGACGCTGGAGATCGAGGGCGAAGGCCTTGCGATACGCACGCACCACCACGTCGGTGCACACGCCCCGCTCGGGCGCCACATCCCCGCCGGGATAGGCGATACGCCTGTAGGCAGGGTCATAGAGGGTGGTGACGCCGATCTGGCTGCGCGCCGCGTCCACCAGGGCCATGCGCCAGTCCGGCCCTGCGCCGGATGCCTGCGCCAGCGCGGCGTCGGCGGATCCCCCAGCCAGGGCAAGAAGACCGAGCTGCAGAACCCTGCGACGCGTTGTTTCATTCATACCAGGCCCTTGCTTGCCACCAGTTTCTCTAGCGCCGACAGCCAGTGCTCGTAATAATGCGAGCCATCGTCGGGGGCATCGGCCGCGATCTCGCGGCCCAGCGCCTCGGCCCATTCCGGCCAGGTGAACACGCCTTTTTCATGGAGGGAGACGGCCAGCGCGAAGGCACGGGCCTCCCAGGGCTCTCGGAACACGGGTTCGCCGCGATCGCGCGGAATGGAGGGAATGGCGTCAAGCGGGGTCAAGATAGCTCTCCCACAGATCGAGCATCACGGTCAGCGTCGGATCGGCCTGCGGTCCCCAGAGCTCGGTGCCGGTGAAGCGGACCGTATAGAGCCATTCGGGGTTCTCGCCTTCGCCATGGGCGTTGGTGTCGGGCAGCACGAACATGCCATGCGCCTCCACGACGGTGCCGAGATGCCCGCGCGCATAGCGCGGCAGCCTCGTATGAGTGATCTTGTGCTCGTTGCGCGCCCTGACACCCTCGCCGGCGGCAAAACGCGCGGGTTGGCTGACCGGACGGTCGCAGCGCGTGCCCGCGGCCAGCGCAGCCGGCACCTCGGAGGCCTTGATCACGCGCTTCACTGGTTTGGCCGGCTCGATCGCCTGCCCCCCGGCAAGCTCGGCCTCGCTGACCATCGCCTTGGCCAGCATCAGCTTGATCAGGGCCTTGATCCAGATCTCGTAATAGGAGGAGGAGAGATAATCCGCCGGCGGCAGGCTCTCGCGCGCATAACGCCCGGCATCGAGCGGCCAGGAGCCGGTGGCGCCCATGGCGAGCGTCACCGCCATCGCCCGCTTCTCCCAGGCGGCATGGAAGAAAGGTTCGTCCTTTTCCGGCGCGATCGGCCCGAAGCCCATCATGCCGCCGAGGTCCTGCGCACCGTTCATGCCAAACTCCGAGCAAGGCAAGGCCAATAGCCTGTCTTACGCGGAGTCGGTCCTGCTTGGCAAAAGCAATGAAGCCTCAGCCCCGCCCCGGCAGCATGCTCTGCAGCACGCCGTCGCGATCCCACAGCCAGTGCTTGAAGGCGGCAGCCACATGCAGGAGGACCAGGCCGATCAGCACGAAGGCGAGACGGTGATGCAGCGCCTTCATCTGTTCGGAAAGCTCGAAATCGGGCGCAACCAGGTTGGGAACATGCCCTCCCCCGGGTAACTGGATCGGCAGCGGCAGCGGCGAGGCCGAGATCATCACATAACCGGTGACCAGCATGGCGAAGATCAGGCCATAGAGCGCGACATGCACCGCCTTGCTCAACACGCGCTCGTGACGCGGCATGCTCTCCGGCAACACCGGTGCCCGGGCCAGGAGGCGCCAGGCAGCGCGTAGCGCCATCAGCAGGAAGACGAGGGCGCCCAGGCTCTTGTGCAGTTGATAGAGATCGAAGCGCTGGCCCTGATCCTCAACCCATTCCACCATGGCGAGGCCGAGCCCCAGCATGAACAGGATGAGGGCAGCGCAGGACCAGTGCAGGAATTGCCCGGTCGCGCTCCAGCGATGGCCGTGGGAAGCCGCCCCCTCCATCACCACGCCCCCGTCACTGGGCCAAATCTTCTCATCCAACCAAGTCTTTTCATTGAGCCTGGGCTTCGGTGGTGACGATCAGGTCGACATCGTTGCTGATCGCCGGAAAACCAGCGCTCATGTTGAAGGCGAGCCGCTTGATCACGCCGGTCGCCCGGAAGCCGATCTGTGCATTCGCCTTGTCGGCCGGCTTGTCCAGGGCAACGTCGATGGTGAGCGGACGGGTGATGCCGCGTATGGTCAGCTCGCCCGTGACCCGGGCATGGCTGCCATCGAGCTTCTCGACCTTGGTCGAGGTGAAGGTGATGGTCGGATATTGCGCCACGTCGAAGAAGGCATCGGTGCGCAGATAGTCGTTGAAGGAGGGCGAGCCGACATCGACGGATTTCGCCGCTACCTTGAAGCTGACGCGACTGGCGGCCGGATTGTCGAAATTGATCGAGATCTTGCCGTCGAAATCGTGGAAGCGCCCCTTGGTACGCGGCCAGCCGATACCGTCGACGACGAAGCCGACCGATGTCCTGGCCGGATTGATGCGCCAGTTGCGGGCTTCGGCCGAACCGGCCTGGCTGGCGCCAAGCAGGCAGGCGATCAGGGGGATGGCTCCCAGCGAGAGCCTCTTCAATCTTGCGGTGGTCATACTTGCGGTGGTCATGGCTCGGTTCCGTCTCGATCCGTCACGCAGGAGGTTCGTCTGGAAAACACACCGTGCTGGATTTTATTCGTGTTCCCGATGATAGGCCGATCACAACGGGGTGAGCGGCCCGTTGGCGTCCCACCTTCTCGTTCAGCGGCATTGACAAGACCGCCTGCCTGGCGCATTGGGCTCGCCCCCAATTTTCATGATCGGTGCCACCATGCTGCCCACGACCGTGAAAGACTTGGCCTGTCTGGGCGAGCGCATCGTGGTCCTCGGCCCTTCCAACGCCGGCAAGTCGACGCTCGCCATCGCCCTCTCCAGAAAGCTTGGCATACCTGCCGTGCATCTCGACCAATTCAGCCATCGGCCCCATACCGATTGGCAGCCTCGGCCGGAAGCCGAGTTCAAGGCCCTGCACGATGCCGCCATCATGGGCGAGCGCTGGGTGATGGAGGGCAACTACTCGCGCCTGATGCCGCAGCGTTTCGCCCGGGCTACCGGCGCGATCCTGATCACCTCCCATCACTGGCTGCGCTTCTATCGCTATCTCAAGCGCACGCTGGTCAACCGCTCCAGCCGCGCCGGCCATCTGGAGGGCGCCAAGGACAGTCTCAAATGGGAGATGGTCCACTGGATCCTGGTCAAGACACCTGGAAACGGCTCCAAATATGCGGCGATCATCCGCAAATCCGGCCTGCCCGCCGTCGAATGCCATACGGCGAAGGCGCTCAGTCAGCTCTACCGGGCCTGGGACTTGTAGGGGCTATGCCCAACACGGTTCAATCACACGTCATTCGAATTCACGCGAACTTTGTCATTGCCGGGCTTGACCCGGCAATCCAGTCCCAACCCCAGTTGCGCACATGGCTTCTGGGTAGCCGGGTCAAGCCCGGCTATGACAAATCGGACCGTGCCTCGCAGTGAAGCATATTGGGGGCTACCCCCCAATCTCCTCCTTACGCCCAGCGATATAGGCGTCCACCGCCTCGCGCACGGCGGGATCGAGCGGTGGCGGGACATAGGCGTCGCGCGTCTTCTTCCACACCGCCAGCGCGCGGTCGGTCGCGGTGCGCTCGCCGGCGTCACGCCAATTCTCGAAATTGGACCAGTCGGAGAGCACGGGGCGGTAGAAGGCGTTCTCGTAGCGGGCAAGCGTGTGGGGGGAGCCGAAGAAATGGCCGCCCGGCGCCACGCCCCTGATCGCATCGAGGGCGATCTCGTCGTCGCCGAACTCGACGGGCTTGAGGATCTCGGCCCAGCCGCGCAGCAATTCGGCGTCGATCACGATCTTTTCCAGGCTGGCCGACAGGACGCCTTCGAGCCAGCCGGCCGCATGGTTGATGAGATGGCTGTGGCTCATGATCGCGGCCCAGAGCGAGAAGCTGGTCTCCCAGGTCGCCTGGGCATCCGGGGCCGGGCTGGCATTGACGGCGCTGGTGCGCACCGGCACGCCGAGGCGCCGGCCGAGCTGGGCGGTGGCCAGGGCCGCATTGACATATTCCGGCGTGCCGAAGGCCGGCGAGCCGGTCTTCATGTCGACATTGGAGGTGAAGCCGCCCATCACGCAAGGCGCGCCGGGCCTCAGCATCTGGCAAAGCGCGATGATCGACAGGGCCTCGGCCGTCTGCTGCACCAGGGCACCGGCGAGCGTCACCGGCGCCATCGCGCCCATCAAGGTGAAGGGGGTGATCACCACGCATTGGCCGTGCTCGGCCATGATCATGATGCTGTCGAGGATGTCCTCGTCGACCACGCGGGGCGAATTGACGTTGGTCACCGTCATCAGGGTCGGGTGTTCGGCCAGGGCCTCGATGCTGCAGCCGTGCTCGATCGCCGAAAGCGCCAGCGCATCGCGGGCCTGCACGCCGCCGACGCCGCGCGCCGCCCAGACGAGGTCCGAGAGTTCGATATGGGCGCGGTACATTTCCAGATGCCGCACGGGGACGGCAATATCGACCGGCTCCACCACCACGCCGCCCTGCCAATGCAGGAGGCCGAGGCCGTTGGTGATCTTGAGAATGTCGCGAAAAGCCTCGAGATCGCCATAGCGGCGGCCCCGCTCGAGGTCGCGGATGTTGGGCGCGCCGTTGACCGGGCCGAAATTGACGACATTGCCGCCGACATGCAGGTCCCGCTCGGGATTGCGGGCATGCAGCACGAAACTACTGGGCGCCTTGGCCAGCATGGCCTCGACGATGTCGCGGCCGAGGCGCACCATCTGCGTCGCCTCGTCGACCAGGGCACCATGGGCGGCATAGGCCTGACGCGCCCGCGGGCTGAGGATCTTCATGCCGTCGGTTTCGAGCAGGGTGTAGGCGGCGTCGAGGATGCGCTCGACCTGCTCGGGCGAGAGGATGTCGACCGGTGCGAAGCGATTGGTCAGCCGCGGCAATTGCGTCGTGAACGGTCCGGTGTTGCGGGCGCCCCGCTCGCGGCGGCCGGCACGGCCGTGCTCAGACCCGGTGTTTTCCCGGCTCATCCGCGCAGCCTCCCGCCATTGGGATCGTGCAGGGGAGCCGCCCGCAGGATGGCGGGACGGTCCTCACCAAAAATGTCGATGGCGAAAGCGGCACCGTCCTCGTGATACTCGCTCTTGACGTAGCCGATGGCCAGGCTCTTGCCGACATAATGGCCATAGCCGCCCGAAGTGACGTGTCCGACGACCTTGCCGTCCTTCAGGATTGGCTCATAGCCGATCACTTCCGTATCCGTGTCGACCTCCAGGACGGCGAGGCGCCGCTTGGGCCCGCGCTCACGCTCCGCCAGAGCGGCATCCCGGCCCGTAAAGCCTTCCTTCTTGAAATCGATGAAGAGATCGAGCCCGGTTTCGGCCGGGGTATAATCGGGCCGGAAATCCTTGTTGAAGGAACCGTAGCCCTTTTCGAGGCGCAAGGAAGAGAGCGCCCTGCCGCCGAACAGTTTGAGCCCGAGATCCGCGCCCGCTTCGACAATCTCGTCATAGAGCGTGTCCTGGAAATCGGGCGTGGTCCAGACTTCATAGCCGAGCTCGCCGGTGAAGCCGGCGCGCGATAAGATCACCGGAGACATGCCGACGGCCGTCTCCTTGACGGCGAAGAGCTTGAAGGCGTCCGGCGAGAGATCTTCGCGCACCAGGCGCTGCATCAGCGTGCGGGCATTGGGCCCGGCGATGGAAAAACCCGTCAGGGTCGAGGCGGCCGAGCGCACATGCACGTTCTCGGGCGGCTTTTGCTGCCAGAACCAGCGCATGTGATAGGCCTCGGCGAAGCCCGAGCCGATCAGGAGATAGCGATCCAAGGCAAGGCAGGCGATGGAGAGGTCGCCGACGATGCGGCCCTGCGGGTTGAGCATCGGCGCGATCGCCATGCGACCCGGGCGTGGCAGCTTGCAGGCCAGGAGCTTGTCGAGCCAGGCGCGCGCGCCGGCACCGGTGATCTCGTATTTGCCGTAGTTGGAGGTCTCGTAGATGCCGACGGCCTCGCGCACCGCCAGGCACTCGGCCTTGACATGGGGGAAGGCATTGGAGCGCCGGTAGGTCGGGTTCTCGGCAGCTTCGACGCCCGGAGGCGCGAACCAGAGCGCATGCTCCAGGCCGAAATTGGCGCCGAACACGGCGCCGGCCTTCTTCAGCCGGCCATAGACAGGCGTGCGGCGCAGCGGGCGCGCATCCGGCAGTTCCTCGTTCGGAAAGGCCAGCCGGAAGCGGCGGCGATAATTCTCGATCACCTTGGCCTTGGTATAGCGGGGGGTAGCGAACACGCCGAAACGGGCGACGTCCATGGCCATGATGTCGGCGCCCGGATCACCCTCGGCCATCCAACGCGACAGGGTCAGGCCGATGCCGCCGCCCTGGCTGAAGCCCGCCATCACGGCGCAGGCAACCCAGAAATTCGGCAGGCCCTTGACCGGGCCGACCAGCGGGTTGCCATCGGGGGCAAAGGTGAAGGGGCCGTTGATCGACTTCTTGATACCGGCGCGCCCGACGGCCGGGAAATGCTCGAAGCCGACTTCGAGCTCGGGGGCGATGCGATCGAAATTGTCGGGCAGCAGCTGGGTGGCGAAATCGTCCGGGGTCTTGTCGACGGACCAGGGCGTGCAGTTGTGCTCATAGGTGCCGAGCAGCGCACCTTTGCCCTCCTGGCGCACATAGATCTCGCCGGAGAAGTCGGTGGTGTTGATGATTTCCTTGTCGAGGCCCTCCAACTCCGGGATGGCCTCGGTGACGATGTAATGATGCTCCATCGCCAGCACCGGCAGCTCGATGCCGACCATGCGGCCGACCTCGCGGGCCCACAGGCCGCCGGCATTGACGACATGCTCCGCATGGATCGAGCCTTTGTCGGTGGCAACGTCCCAGGAACCGTCGGGACGCTGGCTGAGGCCGGTGACCCGGGTGAAGCGGTGGATCTCGGCCCCGAGCTTGCGGGCTGCGGCGGCATAGGCATGGGTGGTGCCCCAGGGATCGACATGGCCGCCATCCGAGCGCCAGAGCGCGCCGGTGAAATATTTCTCCTCGATCAGCACGTTGCGGCGCTTGGCCTCGGCCACCGGGATGATCTCGGTTTCCATGTCGAGATAACGGGCCCGGCTGGCGACCAGGCGCAGATAGTCCATCTCGCCCTCATTGGCGGCGAGCATCAGGCCGCCATTGGCGTGGATGCCGCAGGACTGGCCCGTCAGCGCTTCAAGCTCGCGATAGAGGTCGATGGTGTATTTCTGCAGCTTGGAGACGTTGGCATCGCCGTTGAAGGTGTGCATGCCGCCGGCGGCATGCCAGGTCGAGCCCGAGGTCAGTTCGTTCTTCTCGATGAGGGCGACGTCCGTCCAACCGATCTTGGCCAGGTGATAGAGGATGGAACATCCCACCACGCCACCGCCGATCACCACGGCACGCACTTCGCTCTTCATTCTCGGGACCCTTTCAAAGCAGGAGTCCCTGATACACGACATCAGCCCGCTTCGCGACGATGGCGGGGAAAACGTCCTGATGACAAAACAAACATGATGAGAGTCAACTTATCTGCCTTTCCAGGCGAAAAGTTTGAATCCTAAACAATTGATGGAAATAGAAACGCACTGATCCTGGGATCGCAGGCTTCCAGCCTGCGTCTTCCCTCGCCCCTGGAGATAGCGTTGCCAAGATGCAGGCTGGAAGCCTGCGGTCCCAGGGTTCACCCCACCGCGAAGCGGGCTTCGAGCAGATCGAGCTCGCGCACCAATCTGCGGGCCACCTCGTCAGACAACCGCCTGGTGCGCGCAAACTGGAAGATCTGGTCGCGCTCGGCCCTGAGACCCGCCAGGCGCAACTGGCGCTCGATTTCGTCGATGCGGCGTGTCAGCTCGGCTTCCTCACCGGTCTGCAACCGCCCGTCTATGCGCTGGCGATAGAGGTCCATGATGCGCACGCTCGCATCGGCATAGAGGTCGGCATCGCTGCGCCCCAGTCCCAATTCGTGCTGGGTCCGCTCGATCGCCTTGATGGCAGCTTCGGCCGCGGCGATGCGGGCCTCGTCCTCCTCCTCCTGGTGCGAGGGCTCGGGCGGTAGCTCCAGGCCCTTGAGCAGGCGGGGAAGCCCGACGCTCGCGGCCACCAGGGACATCACGATCACGCCGGCCGCCAGGAAGATGGCGAGATCGCGCGCCGGGAAGGGTGTGCCGTCGGTCAGGGCCAAAGGCAGCGTCAGCACGCCGGCCAAAGTGATGGCGCCGCGCACGCCGGCGAGCGAGGCGGCGGCGATCAGCCGCCAGCTCGGCAGCATGATCGCCTTGCCCTTGCGGGCAGCGCGGAACAGGGTGAAGCGCAGCGAGGTCCACACCCACAGGAAGCGCAGGATCGCCAGCGCCAGCGTGATGGCGAGGACATAGACGATCATCCAGATCGCGCCATGGCTCTTGGCCGCCGCTGCCACGATCTGCGGAATCTGCTCGCCGAGCAGCACGAAGATGATGCCGTTGGCCGCGAACTGCACCATGTCCCACACGGCGCCGCCGCGCATGCGGGCGGCGACCAGCGATTGGCCCAGGCGCTCGACATAGCTCATGGTCATGCCGGCGGCGACGGCGGCCAGGATGCCGGAGCAATGCAATTCTTCGGCCAGGAGATAGGCCGCGAAGGGGATCAGCAGGCTGACCAGCACCTGGGAACCCGCCTCGTCGCCGAAGCGGCGGGCGACCCAGCGATTGGCGAGGGAGGCGCCCCAGGTCACGGCGATGCCGATGGCGATGCCGCCAATCGCCACCCAGAGGAAGGTGCCGAGCGCGCTGGTGAAGGAGAAGGTGCCGGTCAGCGCAGCCGCGACGGCAAACCGCATGCAGACCAGGCCCGAGGCGTCGTTCAGCAGCGACTCGCCTTCCAATACGTGCATCAGCCGCTTGGGGATGGGCACCCTGGCCGCGATGGCGGACACTGCGATCGGATCGGTCGGCGACAACACGGCCGCGAGCGCGAAGGCGACCGCCAACGGCATGGATGGGATGATCCAGTGAATGAAGAAGCCGACGCCGACCACGGTGAACACCACCAGGCCGAAGGCCAGCTCGAGGATCGTGCCCTTGTCGCGGAACAGGCCGTCCTTGGGGATGCGCCAGCCATCCAGGAAGAGGAGTGGCGGCAGGAACAGTAGGAAGAAGACCTGCGGGTCGAGCTCCACCCTGAAACTGGCGAAGGACGCGATGAGCGCGCCGAAGCCAATCTGGACCAAAGGCAGCGGCAGGACGATCGGCAGCATCCTCGCGAGCGCGCCGCTGAGAACGACCGCCAGCAACAACAATAGAATGACCGAGATCGTCTCCATGCCCGCCTTATCCACTCGTGACGCGGCCAAGCTAGGAAGCGGCTGTTAAGATATTGTTGACCAGTCGGAGTTTTCACCAAGCGGCAAACGAAGGAGCCGGCCGGGCAGCCCGGCCTTGCGATCGCGCCTCTCCTAAGGAATTCGGCTCTGTCGAAACCTCATCGTCGGAATAGCGTCCAGCAATAGTGCGAGGCGCTCAATGGATTGGGCATAGACGCAATTGTCCATTGCGCGACATGTTGGCTTAATTCTAGGTTGAACCAGACGGCGGACCTACAAAACATCTGGGCTGCCTTGCCGGTAAAGCGGCGTCGGGGGAAACGACATGTCTTCTTACAAATCCATTGAGGCAAATCCGAAATATCAAGAACTGGTGCGGCGGCGAAGAACGCTGAGCCTGACGCTTTCGGCGATCATGATGGTCATCTATTTCGGCTTCATCCTGGTCGTTGCCTATCTGCCCGGCGTGCTCGGGCAGCATCTGGGCACCGGCGTCACCACCATCGGTATTCCGATCGGCATTCTCGTCATCGTCGCCGCCTTCATCCTCACCGGCATCTATGTCCGCAAGGCCAATGCCGAATTCGACACGCTGACCCAGGAGATCGTCAAGGAGGCACGCGGATGAAGCGCAGCACCCTCATCCTCGCGGCCTTCCTGCCGGCCCTCACGGCCACCCAGGCCCTCGCCGACGCCGTCTCCGGACCGGTCCAGCAGCAGGCGACCAACTGGCACGCCATCGTCATGTTCGGCCTGTTCGTCCTTCTCACGCTGGGGATCACGGCCTGGGCCGCCAACCGCACCAAATCGGCCTCGCAATTCTACACGGCGGGCGGTGGCATCACCGGCTTCCAGAACGGCCTTGCCATCGCCGGCGACTTCATGTCGGCGGCTTCCTTCCTCGGCATTTCCGGCCTGGTCTACATGAAGGGCTATGACGGCCTGATCTATTCGATCGGCTGGCTGGTCGGCTGGCCGATCGTCACCTTCCTGATCGCCGAGCCCCTGCGCAATCTCGGCAAGTTCACCTTCGCCGACGTCGCCTCCTTCCGCTTCAAGCAGGCACCGATCCGCGTGCTCGCCGCCTTCGGAACGCTGGTGACGGTGGCCTTCTACCTGATCGCGCAGATGGTCGGCGCCGGCAAGCTGATCCAGCTGCTGTTCGGGCTGCAATACAGCTACGCCGTCGTCATCGTCGGCGTGCTGATGATGCTCTACGTCACCTTCGGCGGCATGGTCGCCACCACCTGGGTGCAGTTGATCAAGGCCTGCCTGCTCTTGGGCGGCGCCACCTTCATGGCCCTGATGGTGCTGCTCACCTTCAACTTCAGCCCCGAAGCCCTGTTCGCCAAGGCGGTGGAGGTCCACCCCAAGGGCGCGGCGATCATGCAGCCGGGCACGCTCGCCAATCCGCTCTCGGCCATCTCGCTCGGCCTCGCACTGATGTTCGGCACGGCCGGCCTGCCGCATATCCTGATGCGCTTCTTCACCGTGGCCGACGCCAAGGAAGCCCGCAAGTCGGTGTTCTACGCCACCGGCTTCATCGGCTACTTCTACATCCTCACCTTCATCATCGGCTTCGGCGCCATCACTTTGGTGTCGACCAACCCGGCCTTCCTGACCGATCCGGCCAAGGGACTGGAGGCGATCCGGGGCGGCATCAACATGCCCGCCATCCATCTGGCCGACGCCGTCGGCGGCGACATCTTCCTCGGCTTCATCGCCGCGGTCGCCTTCGCCACCATCCTGGCGGTGGTGTCGGGCCTGACGCTGGCGGGCGCCTCGGCCATCAGCCACGACCTCTATGCCACGGTGATCAAGGGCGGCAAGGCCAAGGAACAGGACGAAATCCGCGTCTCCAAGATCACCACCGTCGTGCTCGGCGTGATCGCCATGGGGCTCGGCATCACCTTCGAGAACGTCAACGTCGCCTTCATGGTCGGCCTAGCCTTCGCCATCGCGGCTTCCTGCAACTTCCCGGTGCTGCTGATGTCGATGATGTGGCGGGGCATGACCACGCGCGGCGCGGTGATGGGCGGCTATCTCGGCCTGATCTCCGCTCTGCTCGGCGTCATCTTCTCGCCCGGCGTGTGGGAAGCCGTGCTCCAGCATCCCAAGGGCTCGGCGCCGTTCCCCTATGAGAATCCGGCGCTGTTCTCGATGGCGCTGGCCTTCGCCGGCATCTGGCTGTTCTCCAAGCTCGACAACAGCCAGCGCGCCGCCGAGGACCGGGCCGGCTTCGACGACCAATATGTGCGCTCGCAGACCGGCATCGGCGCCACGGCGGCGAGCAAGCACTGAGGCTCGCAGTATCGTTCGCAAATGAGCGTTCCGCCTTCTCCGGCGGAGCGCTTTTCCTGGGACCGCCAGCATCCTTGCTGGCCCTCACTTTCTGCACACGCAGCGTGTCAAAGAGCCAGCAAGGATGCTGGCGGTCCCAGGATCAGTCCAGCCTCAAGCCATATTCGGCCGCGCTCTCGACCAAGGTCTCGGCAAAGGCCTGGGCCAGGGTCGAGGGAGCGAAGAGGTCATAGGCCGGCTCGTCGGAGACTTGGTGCAGCAGGACAGGGATCTGCGCCATCAGGGTGCGCGCGACATGGCCTTGCCCGAACACGCGCGGATGCAGGTCGATCCGGCATAGTTTCATCAGCGCCACGCGCGCCTTGGGCCCCGACAGGCGCAGCACGCCGAAGGCCGAAGAGAGATCCACCACCGAGGCGCTCTCGCCGAGAGCATGTTTGAGGCTGACGGCAAGGCTGCCCGGACGTCCGTGCTTGTCGAGCACCAGCCAGTCGCCAGGCCCCAGCGAGAGCAGCTTCAGCGCCCCCGAGACCGCAGACCGGCCGGGCTCCGGCAGATCGAGCCCGAACTCCGCCTGGAACGAGCGGCGCAGGCCCACCTCCCCGTCCCGCCGCAACTTGATCTGCGCGATATCGGGGCTTCGCTCGGCCAGTTGCACCTCGGCGACGCGATCGGAAGGCCGGTCGGGGATCAGGGCGTGATGACCGGGCACCGAACGCGGCAGGACCAGCGGCTCGACGGCCCCGACCGGTGAGCCATCCTTCACCCTGAGATTGTCCGGATCGACGAAATGCGGGGAAACGATGATGACGTCGCAGGCCTGCCCGCGCACGGGATCGGCGGTATGCAGCCGCTGGCCGATCCGCTCCCTGCCGCCGCGCAGCAGAGCGAGGCCGATGAAGCCCTCCCCCTGCGTGATCGGGCAGGCCGCGGTGACGAAACCGAGGCTCTCCTTTGCTTCGGCCGAGGCGGTGAGATGGGCACCGGCCCGCAGCTTCTGGCCGGCATCCACGACTTTCACCCCGACCAAAGCGAGGCGCCCGGGGTCGGCAAGGCCAAGGCGGCCCGCCAGGACGCGGCCGACATAATCGCCCTTCTTCTTGAGCATGCGGCCGAGGCCGAGATCGGCGGCCGTGGTCTGGCCGTTGAGCTCGCTGCCGGCGACATGCCCCTTCTCGATCCGAAGCAGGTTGAGGGCATCGAGCCCATAGGGCTTGATGCCGAAGGGCTTGCCGGCCGCGAGGATGGCTTCCCACACCGGCTCGGCATGGCCTGAGGGCACGCTGACCTCATAGGCGAGTTCGCCCGAAAAGGAGATGCGGAAGAGCCGGCCGGAAACCCCGGCGATGACGGCCTCGGCAACGGCCATGAAGGGGAAGGCCGCATCGTCGAGGTCCTGGCTGGTGATGCGGGCGAGCACCGCCCGGGCCTTAGGGCCGGCCACCGCGAAAGTCGCCCATTGATCGGCGACATTGGTGATCTGGACGTCGAGATCAGGCCATACGGCCTGGTGATGGAATTCGAGATGCTCCAGCACCAGCCCGGCATTGGCCGTGGTGGTGGTGACGAAATAATGATCCTCGGCCAATCGCGAGGTGGTGCCATCGTCGAGGACGATGCCATCCTCGCGCAACATCAACCCATAGCGCGCGCGCCCGACCGGCAGCGAGGAGAAGGTATTGGCATAGATGCGATCGAGAAAGACGCCGGCATCGCGGCCCTGGACGTCGATCTTGCCGAGCGAAGAGGCGTCGGTGACGCCTACGGCCTCGCGCACCGCCCGGGCCTCGGCCAGCACCGGCGCCCAGCTGGTGTCCCGCTTGGGGGAATAGACCAGGGGCCGCAGCCACAGGCCGAGCTTGACGAACACGGCGCCCTGCCGCGAGTGCCAGTCATGCAAGGCCAGCCGGCGCTTGGGGCGGAAATGCTCGCCCGTCTCGGCCCCTGCGAGGGCGCCGAACGAGACCGGCGCGGCATAGGGACGGAAGGTCGGCAGGCCCGTCTCGGCAATGCTCTCGCCCTTCTCGCCGGCGAGGATGGCGCTGCCGACGAGGCCGCCTGTCTTGCCCTGGTCGGTTGCCATGCCGAGCGTGGTATAGCGCTTGGCATGCTCGACATGGGCATAGCCTTCGCGCACCGCCAGGCGGAGATCATCGGCGGTGACGTCGTGCTGCAAGTCGACAAAGGCCTTGCTGGAAGCGCGTGAAACTTTGGCCTCCCAGAAGGGCTGCGATGGCGTTCCCTCGCCTTGCGTGCCTGCCGCATCGCCGACGATCTCGATCCGGTCATTGCCCCTGGCCCGGAAGGCCACGGCCTTTTCGTCCCATTCGAAGGGCATGCGGGCCTGGCCGGCCAGCTGCAGCCGGGGATCATGGCCACCGGAGACGCAGAGCAGATCGGCCAGCAGCATTTGCGGCTGCAGCCGGGCGGCGATCGAGGTGATGGTCAGGACATGCAGCGGCGCGCCCTCGGTGGCAGAGACCTGCGAGCCGAACCAGACGGGGATGCCCGATCGCTCGGCCTCGCGGCCGGCGGCCGTTTCAGGCCTGACATCGATGATGCCGGCGATCTCGACGCCGGCCTCGGCAAGCTGCCTGGCCGAAGCATAGGCGCGGTCATTGTTGACGAAGAAGGCGGCCCGCCGGCCCGGTGCCACGCCGAAGCGCGCGGCATAGGTGGCGGCGGCCGAAGCCAGCATCACGCCGGGCCGGTCATTGCCGGGAAAGGCGATCAGGCGTTCCTGCGCACCGGTGGCGAGCGCGATCTTGCCGGGCCGGATGATCCACTGGCGCTGACGCACCTCGTGCGGCCTTGGCGTGGCGCGATGATCGGCCACCCGTTCGACGGCGCCGACCACCAGCCCATCATAGAGGCCATAAGCGCCGGTGCGGTTGAGCAGCATCACTTCCGGAAGCGCCGCGAGTTCGGCAAGCTTGTCGGTCAGCCCCTCACGGGCCGCGGGATCGAGCAGCGCCGAGCCGCCGAAGGCGAAATCCTGTTCCAGCACGATCACGCGTTTACCCGAGCGTCCCGCCGCCAGCGCGCTGTCGAGCCCCGATGGCCCGGAGCCGACGACCAGGAGATCGCAATGGGCATGCATGGTGTCGTAGCTGTCGGGATCGGGCTCGCGTGCCGCCCGCCCCAGCCCGGCCGCCCGGCGGATCAGCGGCTCGTAGACCTTCTCCCACCAGGCCGCCGGCCACATGAAGGTCTTGTAGTAGAAACCTGCCGGCAGAAAGGGCGACAGCCAGCCATTCACCGCGCCGAGATCAAAGCCGAGCGAGGGCCAGCGGTTCTGGCTCACCGCCTCCAGCCCCTCGAAGAGCTCGATGGTGGTGGCGGGGACATTGGGCTCGCGCCGGGCGCCCCGACGCAGTTCCACCAGGGCCGAGGGCTCCTCGGGCCCGGCCGTGAAGATGCCGCGCGGCCGGTGATATTTGAACGAGCGCCCGACGATGCGCACGCCATTGGCCAGGAGCGCCGAGGCGAGCGTATCGCCGCGATAGCCATGCAGGATCTTGCCGTCGAAGCGGAAGGACAGCGGCTTACTGCGATCGACCTGCCCGCCCTCGGCGAGGCGATGGGGACCGCTCATGCCGAACGCTCCGGCAGGGGGATCTCGTCATGTCTGCTGACCACAGCCTGGATCTCGTGGCTGACCGTATCGCGCAGCACCTTCAGCACCTGCCGGCAGCCATGCACATGCTGCCACCATTCCAGATGCCAGCCCGCCGGATTGGCGCGCTCATAGACATAATCGTAATAGGCTTGCGCCTCGGCCTCTTCGCCCGGCCGGCGCACCGAGGCATCGCCGCGATAGCGGAATTCGACCTCGTCACGCAGGCCGCAATGGGGACAGGCAATTCTCAGCATGACGGGCAAGCCTTGGCATTAAAGCTCGACGTCATTGCGAGCCTGGCCAATCCATATGGATTGGCTTGAGCGAAGCAACCCAGGGGCCAAAGGGCGCAAAGGCTGGATTGCTTCGCTGCGCTCGCAATGACGGTAAATGCAGCCACGAGCTCCCCCATCTCAATGCATCCAGGCATAGGGGCCGATGCCCCGTTCGTCGATCACCCGCCCCTCCCGGAAGCGCTCCAGGCCGAAATGGGCGATCAGCGGGTGCGGTGCGCCGGTCGCCACCAGATGGGCGGTGGTGAAGCCGCCGGCGGGGATCGCCTTGAAGCCGCCATAGCACCAGCCGCCATTGAGGTAGAGGTTGCGCACCGGCGTGGTGGAGATGATGGGATTGCCGTCGGCTGTCATGTCCATCGCCCCGCCCCATTGGCGCAGCACGCGCAGGCGCCCGAGGGCCGGCATCAGCGTGAGGCCGGCCGCCAGCACGTCCTCCACCATCGGCAGGGCACCGCGCCTTGCATAGGAATTATAGCCGTCGAGCGCGCCGCCGAAGACGAGGCCGCCCTTGTCCGACTGGCTGACATAGAAATGCCCCGCGCCATAGGTGACGACGCAATCGATCAGCGGCTTGACCGCCTCGGAGACGAAGGCCTGCAGCACATGGGTTTCCAGCGGCAGGCGGAAGCCGGCCATACCGGCCAGCAGCGAGGAATGCCCGGCCACGGCGAACAGCACCTTGCCGGCGCGGATGCTGCCGAGGCTGGTCTCCACGCCGGTCACGGCATCGCCCTCGCGCGTGACACCGGTGGCTTCGCAATTCTCGACGATGTCGACGCCGCGCCGGTCGGCGGCACGCGCATAGCCCCAGGCCACCGCATCATGGCGCACCGTGCCGCCGCGCCTTTGCAGGAAGCCGCCGAGCACGGGAAAGCGGCCATTGTCGACATCGACCAGCGGCACCAGGCGCTTGACGCCCTCCTTGTCGAGCAGCTCGGCCTCGACGCCTTCCAGCAGCATCTGGTTGGCCCGCCGGGCCAACAGGTCGCGCTGGCCGTCCGCATGCACGAGGTTGAGCGCGCCGCGCTGCGAGACCATGGCGTTGTAGTTGAGCTCGGCCTCCAGCCCTTCCCACAACCGAAGCGAAAAATCGTAGAAGCGGATGTTCTCGGGCGAGAAATAATTGGAGCGGATGATGGTGGTGTTGCGCCCGACATTGCCGAGCCCGATACCGCCGCGCTCCAGCACCGCGACATTGGTGATGCCGTGATTCTTGGCGAGGTAATAGGCAGTGGCCAGGCCATGCCCGCCGCCGCCGACGATCACCACGTCATAGGCCTGCTTGGGCACCGGCTTGCGCCAGGCCGGCCCCCAGCCGCGATGCCCGCGCAACGCCTCATAGGCCAGGCGAAATCCCGAATAGGCGGAAGTGATGGCGGACATGGGTCCCGAAAAGGCTGCGAGGAGAGCGCTTGCCCGACGCAGGCGCTCTCCCGACTTAAGCACCTCGCCCGCTCTTGGCAACATCGGGCTTGCAGGAGAGGGGTGCAGGCAGACACCTGCAAATACCGGGACCTTCAGTCCCGGAAATAGTCATGCCGGTCAGCTCCGTCGAAATGGCCGCTTCTCATGCAACATTTCTTGAAACCGGCGGGTGGAACCGCAGGGGCAAAGATCGTTGCGCCCGAGCTTTTCCTGCAGCTCGACATCGCCATGCACGAGGCGCCTGCCCCGTTTCACGCGCGTTTCCGAGGGATAGGATTTCCGGCGTTTGCTGGAGACCTCAAAAGCTCGGCATGTCGTTGAAGTTTCGATATTTCCTCATCATCTCTCTCCTTCTTCGTCGTTGTCGGCACATTCGTCACATCACCCGCACCGGATTGCCGCGTTCCACCTGGATGCGGGCGAGCCAGTCGCGGAAGCGGCCGGCATCGCGTTCGCGCTCATGCATGGCCGCCAGTACCGCCCTGAGGCGCGCCACTGCCAGGGTGCGGTTGCGGTGCTGCGAGCGCTCGTCGCGCGCAATGGCGCTCGCCCCGGTCGGCCGATGCACCACGCGCACGGCGCTTTCGGTGCGGTTCTGGTGCTGGCCGCCCGGGCCGCCGGCACGCATGGTCTCGAAGACGAGGTCGCTCTCGGCCAGCACCGGCAGAGGCGGCGGCTCGGGCCGGCGATGCACCGCCACGAACCAGTTCTTGCGCCGGTGATGCGGCCGCAGCCGGCTCGCGGCCGTGACCTGGATGGTGCCTTCCCATTCGCGCGCCAGAGCAAGCGCCGCCTCTCCCGCGATGGAGACGAGCAGAGACGGCTTGTCGCCCGCCGGATTGGCCTCGAGCGCACAATCGAGCCCGCGCCGCATGGCCTCGTCTTCGAGGGCCTTCGCCACCTCGGCCACGGCCAGGCGGCATTCTTTCGGCCCGCGCCCGGCCGTGATGCAGAGAAGGACGGTGCTCATCGGCCCCTCCTGTCCTGCTCACGCCGGATGCGAGCGGTCTTGAAGGTCAGCACCGGCCTGAGCACAGCGACGACGCGCGCCAGGCCCTTCGCCTCCAGATCGGCCACCACCTTGTCGATGTCCTTATAGGCATCGGGCGCCTCCTCCATCAGCAATTGGCGGTCGGTGCAGATGACATGGCCGCCGAGCGGCGTGCGGATGAGGCGGTCGAGGCTGCCGGCCGCTGCCCGCATCCGCCCGCTCATCGAGGCACGGTCATGCTTGCGTCCCGCGCCATGGGCGAGGGAGGAAAGCGCCCCGTCCGGCGGCGCCAGGGGCTCCACCAGATAGGTCAGCGTGCCGCGCGAGCCCGGCACGGGCACCAGCCCGCGATCGGACGGCGCTGCACCCTTGCGATGAAGCACCAGATCGCCCTGGCGCTCCGCCAGATTGTGCGGGCTGTCGATGCGCTCCTCGCCATCGGCCCTGACGGCCTGCAAGGCGCGCCAGGCGATGACGCGGCGGTTCAGCCGCGCATAGCGCAGTGCCGCATCGTGATCGGCGAGATAGTCGGCCCCCGCCCCTTCCAGGGCGAGGCCGGCCGTGCCATCGACATGGTGGCGCGCCCTTACCTCCGCGCCGAAGCCGCGCGAGCCGGAATGCACCAGCAGCGCCAGGCCGCCCGGCGCCAGGCCGGCAGCCATCCCCGCCGCGGCGTCGACGAGGGTCTCCACCGCCTGCACCTCGCAGAAATGGTTGCCGCCGCCCACCGTGCCGATCTGGTCGGCATGGGCGCCGGCATCGACACCGTGTTCGGCCAGCAGCGCCCTGGCATCACCTTCCCACACTCCTTCCAGCGCAGCCAGGCGCTCGACCGCCTTGTCGCGCTTCAGCCGCCGCTCCGGCAGGTCGAGCGGCCAGAACTGCATGCCGCAGCCGATATCGGTGCCGATGATTTCGGGAAACACCACGCCCCTCGCGAGAGCGGCGCAGCCCACCGGACCGTGATGGCCGGGATGAAGGTCGGGCATGCCGGCCACCGCCAGCATACCGGGTCGCCCGGCCAGTTGTTGCAATTGCAAGCGCGCCGCGCCCTCGATCCAGGACGAGGCGGATGCAAACAGGCGGACACGCGCCTGCGCGTCCGCATCGGGAAAATTGCCCATGATCAATCTTTGACGAAAGACGTGCAACGTCAGCACGGAACCCGCGCCTCAGGCGACGGCGGACCGGCAAGACCTCGAAATGAGAAGGCACGTCACCCTGTGGAGCCGCCCCAGGCGTTTTGCGCCGGGCGGTATCGGGTGGTCAGTTTGCAGCCCTGACCGGGCGGAGAGGCATCGTCATGGCCTGGCCCTTTCGTCGCATGGGAGGGAAGATCCCTCGAAGGATGGCCCAGCTAGCAGGAAGCCGGGCGGCGCGCCAGTGCAATCGGGCAACAGGTTCGATCAAAGCGAAGGCAGGGCCCGCGGCGACGCGACATTCTCCCAATTTTTCCGCCATTCCGGTCTTGCCCCGCGCGGCGCATATCTATATGAAGCGCCCGACCAGCTGCGGAGAGGTGGCAGAGTGGTTGAATGCACCGCACTCGAAATGCGGCATGGGGGCAACTCCATCGGGGGTTCAAATCCCTCCCTCTCCGCCATTCAATCCCTAAGCGATTGAAACCAATTAATTCTTTATAGATCAGGACCTTACGGCTTCCCAGGTGGTACAGACGGGAGGTCCAATGGCCCTTACGATGAGCCGACCATTCAAGCACCCCAAAACCGGGGTCTACTATTTCCGTAAAGCCGTTCCGGATGACCTCCGCGCCCTTGTTGGCCGTCGCGAGGAAAAGCGCACGCTTCGCACCAAGGACCCCAGAGAAGCCCGTGAGCGGTTCACGAAGGTGGCCGCCGAGGTGGCCTCAGAATGGATGCGCCTTCGCAGCAATCCCCAGCCTACAGGCCTCTCCCGCCGTGATGCTCTCGCATTGGCTGGCCGTTGGTACCTCTGGTTCACGAGCGCCTTTGAGGAGGAGCCGGGAAGTTGCCCCGAAGGGTGGCGCTTGCTAGCTGATGGTCTGGAAGATGCTCGCCAGTGGGGCACAGGTCATCCAGACGAGTATCCCGACGATGAGGCCGAAGAACGGCCCTCAGCGGTGACCAAGGCTGTGCACCGCTATCTCATGGAACATGGCCGGGTATCACGATTTTTATCGACATCCCACGGCGATGGCGGAGCGGATGGCTTGAGGCTCTCCGATGATGGCATCGCGGCATTTCTCGCTGCCGTGGAATTGCAATTCTTCGCGGCAATGCGCCTGCTCTCCAGGTGGACGGAAGGGGATTATCGCAAGGACGAAAGGCCAACTACTTTCCCCGAATATAGGCCCGCACCGGCGCCTCTCCATCCCTCCTCTCTGCCCCCGTCCGCATCCCCCGAGGTGACGCTAAAGAGCCTCTTCTCGGGCTGGGCAGCAGAGCGAAAGCCCCCCGAGAAGACCCGCTACAACTGGGAACGGGTCATTGAGCATTTCGCCGCCCACGTGAAAGTTACAGCCGGGCACGACGATGCGGCCCGTGTGGTCAAGGCCGATGTGGTCGGGTGGAAAGACGCCCTCGTAGCCGATGGCAAAGCCGCGAAAACCATTCGAGACAGTCGCCTAGCCCCCCTGCGCGCAATCCTGCAATGGGCGGTCGATAACGACAAGCTAAAGGCAAACCCTGCGGATGGCATCAAGCTGGCCGTGAAGGAGCGTGGAGGTGGCCGCAGAGGCTTCACCGATGCCGAGGCCATGGCGATATTGAAGGCAGCCCGTGCCAGCGATAACCCTCGCAAGGCTCATTACCGGTGGGTTCCGTGGATATGCGCCCTGTCCGGTGCCCGCCTATCGGAGGTTTGCCAGCTGCGTGGCAGCGACATTCAGCAGACCACGGACGGACAGTGGACGATGCATCTCACCTGGGAAGCGGGGTCATTGAAAAACACGGGGTCGGAGCGTGTAGTCCCGCTTCACTCCGCACTCGTTGCCGAGGGTTTCGCGACTTTTGCCCGCTCTGTGGGACAAGGGCCGCTTTTCACCGGCCTCACTCCCGACCGCTTCGGCAGCCGTGGGGGCAATGGAACGAAGGTGTTAGGTCGTTGGGTGCGTGAAGTGCTGGAGATCGATGACCCGCGCATTGGTCCCAATCATAGCTGGCGCCATCGCTTCAAAACGCTCTGCCGTATCCATGGCATTGGGAAGGACTATCATGACGCCATTACGGGACACGCCCATGCCGACGAAGGGGACGGCTATGGCGACTTCCCGGTGGAAGCGCTGGCGAGAGAGATTGAGAAACTTCCTCCCCCGGTCCCGGAGAGCAGCTAGCCTCCGACAAGGAGCGACCTATGCTGACGAAACAACATATTGATCGAGACGCATTGTCATCAGGAGTCAGCGGAATTAACGTCCCTTGCCTGGGAAACTTGGAGAGGCGCGATGCGGCGCGTTGGAATTCTCGTCGTTGGGTCGCTAGCGATGACTGCCTGTGCAGGCCCCGCAAAAACCACGGCGGCAAGCAGCCCCCTGCCGCCAGCCCAGGAACGCGCATGGGACACCAAGTGCAAGGCTGAGACAGTCGGGTATCTCAACGCCATATCAAACGCTGCCCGCCACGGTCGCCCACAGCCGCCCCTGCGGCTCAGCAAGGAATGCGAGTGGCTGCGCCCTCAAATAAGCAGTGGGACTCCTCGCTAAGCCGCCCCCCCCTTCCCCTGTAGATCACTCTATAATGCGCGGAGAGTCGGCCTAGATGGGCAATTCTCCGGTATCCCCCTCTCGGGTAGACCTGAAACCACAGAGCTCGCCCTGCAAGTGGGGTGACTCTTCGCGGGCTACGGCAAAAAACAGGAACCTCCCTCGGTTTCCAAGACGGGTCACACGGTTCTCGATACGGGCGTTGGCCAGTTCGGAGCTTGTAGCCTCGTATGAGAGCCTGCTTGACATGTTGATAACCAATTATGGTTCTCATTGTTAACCAAAATAGGTTGCGCTTTTCCATTCAGGGAAGTATACAACTGATGATAGCCCCATGCCGGAAGGGGCAGGAGGAGAAGCGATGTCCATCACCAATCTTGCAAAGGAATTGAGAAAGCTACGCATAGACCGCGACGAACGCCTTCTGGATATGGCGGCGAAGCTCAACATTTCGCCCGCCTTTCTGTCTGCCGTCGAGAGCGGCCGCAAAGCCGCGCCTACAGATTTCGCCGAGCGGGTGATTGCCCGTTACGACTTGAGCGGTGCAAACGCGAAGAGGTTGCTCCTCGCTGCCGCCGCTGCTCGCACGACTTTCAAGATTACGCCGCGTGACCCACTAGCCCGCGACACTGTCGCGTTGCTCGCGAGGAAGTTGAACACCCTGTCCGAAGACAAGCTCACGGAGATCAAACGATTGCTGGAGAAGGAAGAGGACAATGACGGAAGCCCGATATAGAGCCCGTCCGCTGCGCTGGGACAGTATCGCCGAAATTGCGATGGCCCAGCGCGAAATGCTTGGGGTTCGGGACAAGGAAATGCTCCCAGTGACGTATCTCGTAGAGTGCGTTCTCGCCCAACGCTTGGAAATGTTCGAGTTCCTGGTGGGCTCGCGAGAAGACATGAAGTCCGCCTACGGGTTCACTCATCCTGACGGGGACTTCATCATGATACGAGAAGACGTGTACGCCGCGTCGTACCAAGGTAACGGGCGTGCCCGGTTTACGGTCGCCCACGAATGGGGGCATTGGGCGCTGCATGTGGGGCAGCCCCTGGCCCGTGCCCCGGAGGGGCTGGAAGTCCCGGCTTATGAGTGCCCTGAGAGGCAGGCGCACCAGTTTGCCGCCGAGGTCTTGATGCCCCGCCATCTCATCAAGGGTGACAGCAACCCACAATCCCTAGTGAACAGGTTCGGCGTTTCCTTCGAGGCAGCGTCGCGGAGGGTGAAATATCTCACCAGCCGTGGCCTGCTCGATACATAAAAAAGGGAGCCGACAAATGCCGACTCCCCTCGGTTCAGTGATTGTCACGGGCAGCGGAGCCTTACGTGGCATGAGCAACGACAAGTCTGTGATGCGCGTAGCAATCGAGTCGCACCGTAGCGAATGCGCAAAAAATCAGACTTGTCAAGGGCTGCAACCCATGCTCCGGGAAAGGACCCCGACATGACGATGCGAAAGCCCCCCATGTCAAAGGATGACTATACGGTCATCTTTCGGCGCTGGCGGCGTGATCCACGGACCGGGCGCATGCTTGATGCGCGTCGGTACGGGTTGGCCGCTTGGCCTATCCGTATTCGTGTCTCGCCTGACCAGCTTAAATTGTTCTGATGGATAGCCAGCAGGCTTGAAGAAAGGTGCTGGCGCCTTGGTGCCGGTACCGCCAAAAAAACAGGAACCCTCTCGGTTTCCCGAAAAGGTCCCTGTTCACTCAGTCTTCGTATTCCACCGGGGCAAGCCCGTATTGCTGCCTCAACGTCCTCGGCTTCATTCGCCTCGGGATGAGCCCCGTGGTCAGCTTCGGGTCCCTCCTCGCGCCTTCCATGAGGGGAGCCTGTTCGGGCTTCTTGGGAACCATGTTCATGTAGGGCATGTTCTCCAGACCTTCGGGCTTGCCCTGCGGCCAGCTTTGGGTTTTCACGGTGGTGTCGCGTGCCCGCTGGGCGGACTGCGTTAGGGCGTCCTTCTTGAGGCCCGCTGCGGTTTCCTGGAGGTCCCGTGCGGTGAAGACACTGCCCTTCCACTGGTCCACCGGAACGCCCGTGCCCTTATGAACAATTGCCCACGCGCCGTAGCCGTTCGCTGCCGGGCGGATGGTGAGGTCGCTCATGTCCACGCCCTCGGCTTTCCCGAAGCGGGCCACGTAGTCCTCAATGCGTGCGTTGGCCAAATCGGAGAAGTTCGCAGGCAGCCGCTTGTCGCTCGCGTCGATCCACCAGCCGTTGACGTTGACGTGGGAGTTCTTGAAGCGCTCGGCGGCTTGGTCGATGGCCTTCTCCGGGGAGATGCCACGGGCCGCATACCGTTCCGCCATGATGCCGATGGTGGATGAGACGTAGCCGGAATTATCCGTCTCAGCATTGCCACCGAGCCAGGACGGCAAGTGTCCAACGATATAGCCGCTGGCGGCCATCTCCTGGACTTTCTTCACGCCCACCTTTTGGAATTCCTTCCCCTTTCCTGTCGGGTCGTTGTTGGTGTCCACGGCAGCCATCATGGCCTTGGCCGGGTCGAGACCAAGACGGATCTCATCGATCATGGCATCCTCGAACACCTCAGCCTTGTCGGACGGGATGAGGTCGCGGAGCATGACGGCCTTGTTGGCGCGCAAGAGCTTGTACATCTCGTAGGCCCGCATGGTCGGCTCGGGAAGGCCTTGCCCGCTAATCGCTCCCACGGACAAAGCGTCCACGCCATTCGACATGATGTCCTTCCAACCCTGCGGGACAATGCCGTTCTGGGCATAAATGGGAAGCTCGCGAGTCACGGTCTGCTGCCACGCTTCGCCGTCCCGTTGGGCAATACGGGTGCTTTCCTTCTCGAAAGCCTGAATGGCCCTCTTACGGTTCTCTTCTTTCGTGAGCGTCTTCGGGTTCCCCTCCTTGTCGATGACGGACATTTGAGGGAGGTCGTAGAGGTTTCCGCTCTTCACGGCCTCGATACCGCTGTTGTCGAGAGCGGCCTCTTGGGACGCGTAGGATGCCGCCAATTGAGCCTTAGTCTCCGTCTTAGCTGCCTGAGTTCGGGCCGACTCCTGAAGGTTCCTGTTATGGGAAATCCAAGAATTCGCCTGGGCCTCCGATACGAGGCCGGGCTGTTCCTTCACTACCTTCCGAAGGGCAACCTCATCATCGGGCGTGGCTTCGCCTTGGGTGAACTTGTCGAAGAGCCCTTGACGGGTATCAATACCGGCCTTGTGGTTGTTCTCGTCGCGGGCAGCCTCCGCCTGCTTCACCAGTTTGGCCACGTCACTCCCGACATATCCATCCATGAGAAGGGTATGCTCGGAACCGTCCACGCCCTTCACCTTCATGTTGGCGAGGGAGTTCACGAGGTCGTAGTTCCCGGCTGCGGCTGCTGTGCCCATGAAGGTCACAAGGGCCTGACGCTGGTCCTTGATGGCCATGCCGAGAAACCGCTGGTTCCCCTCCATTTCCTTGCCGATGGCCGTTGCCTGGGCATTGGCATCGTCACCGCCGAGAAGGGCAGCGACACGGCCACGGTGCTCCGCTTGCATCTTTGCGACATGGCTACGTACCGTGCCGTTCCCATCCGAAGCGTCGTAGTGGCCGGGGCTACCGGCATTGATGGTGGAATAGAGGTCGAGAATGCCCATGCCCGGCGCGAAACCACGGGCCTTCAGGAATTTGACGACAGACCCCATTTGCTCCTCGAAGGACTGCCCAGCGTGAACCCCGAACTGCTTGCGCTCTGCGGGGCCGAACTGGATCAAGCCCATATAGTTGCTGCCCTTGCCGCCCCATCGGGTCGTGGAGAAGCCGCTCTCATAGGAAATCACCGTGGCGAGGTCTTCCGGGGTGGTGCCAAGCTCCTGGGCAGCAGAGCGAATGACATTGGCCATTCTTCCGCTATCTGCCTTGGCCTTGCCGGCTACCGCGCCGAAGGAGTCCATGAGCCCCTGCTGGGTCTGGTCGTATTGCTGCTGCGACTTCATGGCCACGTCACCGGCCTTCACCCTCGCAAGGCCCGGCTGAAGGTACTGGGTGAACGTGCTGATGTACTCTTTGTTGTCGCCGTATTTGTCGAGGTAGGGTTTGTAGCGCTCCAGCGCGAAGGCGTCGAAGTCGCCATTCTGCTTGTCAAAGCCGTTCTGATAGTCCGTCGAGATGGCCGCAAGTGCACGCGAAGCATTCTGCTGCGCAGCGAAACGCATGGCAGCGGCGTTACCGAAAGCGGTCTTAACATCGGGGTCTGTATCAATGAGCTTGTCAACGGCATCTGAAGACCCTGCGCCCTGGAGCTTGCGGAGAACGCGGGCCTCGGTGTCGTCCTTCTGGCCTTCCATCCAAGCCGAGCCGAAGCGGGCCAAGGCAGGATTGAGACCGCTGAGGGAGTCAGCAAGGTCAGCGAGTTCGTTCCTCTGCGGGGCTGGCGCGGGACGGACATAGGTGTTCGTTGGGGAAGCGGCGGGCCGAAGAGACGGCAGTCGAATGCGGGCGTCCTCCTGGGGAGGCGTTTGCCGGTCGCGGTGGAGGCCTTGGGGGGCATCGTCGGCAAAAGGCGACAAGCCGGGGATTTTCGTGGTCATGGGTATTTCCGTGGAATGTATGGTGGTGGTCGTGATCAGTGGAGGCGATAAGCGGGGGTGCTCTCGGCACGGACTTCGGCGGATTGCCAGCCGGCCTTGACGAGGAATTGCCGGACCTCCTCCATGCCCTGGCCCAGCTTCTCCTCGGGCAGGCCCGTGCGATACACGGACTCTGCATAGTTCACGGGCGGCAGGCCCAAGAGGATGAGAGCGAAATCGTAGGCGATAGCGGCAACGTCAGGGCGTGGATAGGTCCCGAGATAGGCCCGCCCGCGTGACCCTAAACGGGGGTCTTTGATGGTGGCAGACCAGAATTCCCCGCAGGCTCGGGCTTGGCGGACAACACCACGATAGGGAGTCGGGCGTTTACCTTCGGAGCGGGTGATAGCGCGGAGGCGAGCTTCATGGGCGGCGATGGCATCGGGCGGGACATCGATATAGCCGGGATTGGGTTTGCTGTTCATGGAGGGCTGTTTCCTTGAGTTGGACATAGCGATGCCGTTCGCGGGAACCGTGAGGTGCTCGCGTTGGGCATGTTCGGGGGTGGTTGAAGGGATTAGTCGGCTGCCCGTCAGGGCGGTCCGGAATGGTGGTCAGGCTACGCGGAGGGTTTTGCCGAGGTCAGCGCCCCGTCATTTCTCGGGCGGTTGTGGGCTTGTGTAATATACCCATAGCCGGCAGAGCTTCTTGTTAACGTGCCCATCACGGCCTCTTCGAGGGGAAGACCACCACGGCCAAAGCCGTGCCAGGGAGCGAGTGAGGCGCCACGAGAATGGTTTTGGCCCTATCCTTTTGATATTGAAGGGCAATGAGGCCGTCAGGCCCTATGATTTACCTTTAAGGTTTACTTATACGGTTCACCTCTAGGTTCATTCTCAGAGGGTTATTATTGAAGGTGATATATCTAAGGAGACATATAAAGGTTATCCTGAAGATGCCTGTTTAGCTGCTCCTGAAGGGGAGTCCTGCCGTGGCCTGATGCGGCGCACCTTGGGCTTTTCCATGATGACGAAATCCCTTGAGGTGATGCCCGCCTTAGTGACTCGTGCCCGAAACTCCGATGTCGGAGCGATGGTGGAGGCCGTCCCCCGCCGATAGGATTGCTGCCAGACTACCAGCCCCAACGCTTCAAGGCGCGAGAGGATAGCCCGAAGCGGTTTCCCGACAGCGGGATTGCGAAAGGATGCGGGAAGGCTAGCCAATGCGGCATTGCCGGTGACGATCAACAAGCCGTCTCTCCCCGAAAGAATGACATGAGCGAGGTTTGCGACGATGACCTCCACGGTGGTTCGATGCCCCCAACTCTCGCGGGCGTCTCTTCGCCGCTGGCGCGTTCCCATCTCGACCTCTTGGCGCTCAAGGGCGTTGATGGTCTCCGCCACGACGCGAAGCAGAGATGAGCCACCCGCCGCACCACGCCATTGATCGAACCACGTTATCTCCGTCAACAACGCTTTCGGCTTCATTGCAGCCCCACCAATGCTGTCTTGAAATCCTCGCGTTTCCGCTGCTGGGCTTCGTTCTGGTCCTTTTCCAACTTGGCCATCCAGACACCGGCAGAGCCGAAGAACTCCGCCAGCCATTTCGCAAGGCATAGGACAATGCGCGGGGCGAGGTCCCGATAGACCCGCTTCGTCTTGCCCGTGGCGTGGTTGTGGTATCGGCCCACGTTCACTTCAGACAGGAGCCGAACACGGCGAACAAGCTGGAACTGAAAGGCCCGGTCATCAACGAAACGACGCCGTTCACTGCCCTCCATGATATACATGGCAAGGATGACGCGGACGATATCGCGGGCCTCGGCGCCCTCCGCTAACTTGATCACGGCTCGTGCCGCCTCGCGTTGCCATCGGGGTTGCGCTTGGCTTCGTTCCGCGATTTCGCGAGCGGCAACTGTCAGGTCATGCCAGCGTCCATCCAGGGCTGCCCATAGGGGGCTCTCGTGGTTCTTGGCAACGCGCTGGTCAACCAGCTTCAGGTAAGGCCGAAGGTCAACTGTGCTGATGCCCTTCTGGTTTGGCGCGCCATGGCGGCGATAGGTGGCCTGATGGCCGTTGCAGAATTTCCCGTGGCCGTGCGCGTTGGCAGTGCAGCCAGGAACCCGGCAAGGCCGGATGGTGAGTTTGGTCATGGTGATGGGTTTCCTCCCTACAGCGGTGATGAATTAATGGCCAAGTCGGGGTTGGGGTGATGTGGGGTAGCCGGGAGCGAAGAGGGCCGCTTTTCTGCACTAACCGAGGGGCCTTCCCAGTACGCCACGAGGTGCGGCCTGCACGCCCCGTCATCGGGTTCCCGGACAGCGAGCCTTGCAGCGGCTCCCACGGTGGACCGGAGGGCAAGGATGCTGGCCCATTCGTGGCGCATGACAATCGGCGTTGAGCCCTCCACTCCTTCGCTGAGGAGGATGCGAGCGGCGGACAGGAGCGGCGTGCGGAAGATGCCGATAAGCCGGGGCGTTACCTCGCCGCGACGGGCCGCTTCCTTGTCACTGCTTGGCCCAAGCCAAGCGTGATAGCGGTAGGACGTGTTGCGCACGTTCGTCGGGCAAGCGCGAGCCCCCGCTGGTGAAGCGGTGATGATGATAGAGGCGGACATAGATAGGGGTTTCTCTGTTCGGGGAGTGATGAATTATCGGCCAAGTCGAGAGGGGCCGGTACACTGGTAGCCAGGGGCCGAGGACGCGGAGAACGCGGTGACGCCCTGTTGCCAGACTCGGCTAAGCGCAAAAGAAAACGCCCTCTCAGCGGGAAGCCGAAAGGGCGCGTTTGGGTTTGTGGTTCCTAGAGTGGGGGGTAATTGCCCGCGTGGGATTTTGGAGCCGGATGCAGGGAGGCACAGACAGGAATGCTCGCCAATATTACCCGGGCATATTGATCCAGTCTGCGTGACTGGGATGCGCGCTATTTTTCAGGGATTGCGTGCTGGTTCCTAGTGTGAGGGGTAATCGACTTCCACCGAATAGCTTCCCGTATCGAGAATGGCGGAGATGGCCTCCTCGGCAGCCATTCACGGAAAGCCTGCGTCTTCTGACTGGTCTGCCATTTATGCATCCCCCAATGGACACAGAGTTACGGTCATACAGTCTGGCCAGATATACCACCGATTATCTGCCCGCTTCCGCTGGCCGGCACCATGGCCACCCTGCCATCCCTCGAATTCCACCAAGGGGCAGCCTGTCGCGCCGGAAAAACCGACCACAACACCTTCGGTCCCCACCTCAAGGCCGTTCTCGCGGTGGCCGGGAAGGAATGCCGCGATGCGCACGCGGTCGCCGATTTGGAGAGTGGTAGTGTGGTTTTGGACAGGTGGTTGCGGTGAAGTCATCGTCATCTCGGTTCTCCATAGTTGACATGAAAGATAAAGGCCATGCCGCCCTTAGGAGATGCAAACATTCATTGGAATACGCCCAAATGACACATTGCAAAATGTGCATATATGAGAGAAGATGCTTTAAAATAAACTCCCAAAATTCAAGACAATATCTCAACGCCTATTAACAGGATGCGAGTTTTAAACCGAATTCGGGTTGCACAATGGTCTGGGCAGCCGTCATCCGCTCTTGCATTCCAAGCTGCGGGAGGGGAAGAAGCGCTGTCATGGGCGGTAATAGTCCGCCTCGTAGCCGCCTGCCCAAACGCTGACAGCCACCACAACAACCACAATGACGAAGAAGAGGATGACGCCTACCGGGTTGGCTTTGAAGTCCTCGCGGAAGCTCACTTCCCGGTCCCTTCGCTTTGACCAAATGTAGCCTGCACCGCCCTTGCGGGGAGCGGATAACCAAGCCTTGAGAAAAGCGCCATCATCCCCCGACGCATGATGTAGAGGCTCCCGTAGAATGCAGCCTCAACGATAGCCTTTACGGTGCTGAGAAAGATAAGGAGCGGGAGCCACCGGGCGGACTGTCCCTCATCAAAGGTAAATTCCCATTTGCCGATATAAGCAACAGGCCCGACGCCATGGTTGAGAACCTCGAAGGGCCACGAGGCAGGGTTGCGGGTATCGCGGCGCGCGTAGACGGCGCCAATAAAGGGAATGCTGAGATAGGCGTTCATGGTGATGGTGGAAACCTGCAATACCAATTGAAGACGTTCGCCTTCTGGCATCCACAGGACTCCTCCGTCCAATATCGAAATAGAGTCGATCAGGTCGATTGAGTCGCGAAAGGACTCGTTGAGGGATACATCGGATGTGTCCCTCTTCCGGGGCGGGAGCCTTGAGGGCAGCCTCCATGCGGTTGAACTCGGTGATGTACGCGACCTTGAAGCGGAGAGCCTTCTCATGTTGAAGGCGGGCATCTGGCGGGTCCCGAAGCCCACCTTCTGCGTGAAGTTCGTGGCGTGGAACCATGCCGGCCCTTGTCCCTCAAGATTGAGGAGCAAGGCTTCGATGTCACGGAGCACATTATCGTGGCGTTTCGCGAACACCTGGGCGATGTCCTTTCAGTTGGCGAACGCGGTTCCGTTCTCGACGCGGAGAGCGACGTTGGAGACTGACCAGCCGCTCTTAGCGCAATCCAATGTCGCTAGACTTCCAGCGCGACCAAGATACAAACTGTGTGGAAGACCTTGCAAGGGAGGGGCAAATGAAGGCCGCTACACTTTTGTGCTTGGCGGGGCTCGTGGTTGGCGGCCACTCAGGTTCTGTTATGGCAGCAACTAACCGCCCCCATGTTACCGCTCCGAAGCACGCGAAGGCAGGTGTGCCGCTTTTACTGGGGAAGGATTACGACCTCGATCATAACTGTAAGGTCATTCCAGGATTGAAAGTTGTCATTGTATCTCCTCCCAGCAATGGAATAATCAAGGTTTTAGATCATACAGCATTCACTCACTACCCACGTTCAAACGTCCGCTACAAGTGCAACAAGAAGCGTTCACAAATGCTCGCCACGTTCTACACATCAAGACCGGGATTTGCAGGGCATGACCATGCAGTCGTTCGTGTAATATCGCCGCTTGGCGGCACAGAGCCAGTCTACTCATACGATATCAGTGTGAACTGAGCCTGCGCGTACGGCTCTCCGCGAAGCCGTCGCGGGTCATTTCATAGGCGGGCATCTGCCGGGTGCCGAAGCCTGTCTTGGCAGTTTATGTCGTGGCGCGAAACCACCCGTCCATATAGAGCGCAGATTTGCGCGCTAAGTCGAATACGGCGCGGATGTCACGAAGCACCTCCTTGTGTCCCTTGTCGAATACCTCGGCGATGTCCTTTGACTTCGCGAAGGCGGTGCCGTTCTCGATGCGGAGAGCGGGGAGCTTGACCCGGCGTGCTTTCCTCCCCACCTTGCTATTATCCACCATCAGGGAGAGGATGCGATGTCGGAAGAGCGCTTCGACACCCCCACGCTCAATGCCGGAATGGATATCTCGGTGAAGCCCGACGGGGACAAATACGCCGTTAGGATCATCCTACGTGGCGTGCTACAGGGCGCACCTCGCTTTGCCACCAAAGGAGAGGCCGACCGGGTTGCGGATGAGATGCGACAAAAGGTACTTCAAGTGCGTGCCCAATTTCAGCCGGTACGTGCTCGCTAAATCCCCCAAGCGGCCAATGCTGCCTCCGCCTTCACCGGCTCCTCACGCACCCTGATAACCGTCTGCCGCGTGAGGCCGGTGGCCTTGGCAATCTCCGAAGTCCCCGCGCCGCGCTCCACCATGCCCCGGACAATCCCCAGTTGCTCCCGGCTGTAGCTGGGCTTGCGCCCGAGATAAGCCTTGCCGTCTCCCTCCTGCTTGGCCTTAGCAGCCGCTATGCCAGCCTTCTGGGCTTCCTTCGTGGCTTCCGCCTGGGCTTGTGAAAGGGCCGCCATGAAGCCGATAAGGGCATCCCGAACGGCTTGCTGCATGGGGTCCTTGGTGGCACCGTCGAAGGTGAGCCCATTGATAACCGTGCGGATGACCACACCCCGCTTCATGAATTCCCGGATGGCCTCGCATACGTCCTGGTAGTTGCGGCCTAGGCGGTCCACCCAACGCACTACCAGCGTGTCTCCCTTGCGGAGGATGTCGAAGAGCCTGCGGCCCTCGGGGCGTTCCTTGAGGGCGGTGGCAAGACCAGACACGCCGTCATCGGCGACCACCTCATCAATCTTGAACCCGGCTTGCTCGGCTTGGGTCCGCTGATGGGCGATGTTCTGTTCGGTGGTCGAGACACGGGCATAGAGGACGGTGCGAGTCATGACGGCGGATGCTCCAGAGATGTACGAAAGGGTCACGTCCACAGAAATACATGTCCGTAGATCAAAGTAAACCCTAACGTACACCTTGACGGGCATCCCTCCACCTGTCCTCTGAGGTATACCCCTGCGGACTGTATCCGTTTAGAAGTCCAACTTTTCAGCGCGCACTGTCACCACAACTGAGTGGTTCAAGGGAATGGAGCGAGGCCCGATAGGAATTCTACGCGCATTGTCAAAAGCCATAATAGGCAAGAATCTGTTACTACGGTGAAATCTGGATTGATGTTTGCCGAGCCATTGAAACATGCTTAACATTCAAGCGAATCATAAGATGTTATTGTCAGGGCACCATATCGAAATATGAATTGAGCGGATGCATACAGTATTGCTCTGATTTTGAGAGAGGGACGCGCTTACTCTGTGGTGTCTGTCGACAGCGATTGATGTCGAGATCAAGTAAGATTCTGCTTTTGCTTAGTAGTGGAGAAATCTTTGAAGCAGAGGGCTTTGATAGCGTGAGTAAATGGTTCACGGCTAAAGTTTTAAGATGGCTAATATTCAGCATCATCTTTTCATTGCTGCCGCTAGGCCTTGACTACCTCATGGCCCTATCGCGCTCCAAAAGCCCCTCGGGGTCGATATGGGCGGACGTCATCGGTCGCGGCGAGCTGTGCCTCATTGCCGTAACCTTGTCTGCCGTGGGCGCAGGCGAGATGTACGGAACGCAGCTCAAGGGTGAAAGGCTTAGTGTCATCCTTGGCGGCGCATCTTTGATAAACACCATGCTTGGTGTTGCCCTTTACGTCATGATGAAGTCGGCCGCAGATACGCCGTCAGCGTATATTTTATTTTCAATTATTATATTTTTCAGCACCCTTGTTGTTGCAACAAGTTGCATCGCCGCATCGGAGACTAAGGGTGTTTGAGAATTGGGCACTACTAGGTTCATTGGCATCAATCGCGGCCGCTATCGTGTCGGTCGTCGCGGTGTTCAGGATGCAGCGCAGAATTACGAGAATGGAGCAATCACTCAGGTCAAAATATCGCGACCTCCCCCCGACTCCAGATGTCGAAGACCCAAGAGAAAACGACGACCACGCGGACGCTTTCGACGATAACGAGGATGACCGCTAATGGCCGAACCGCGCTTTATGCTTGTACAACTCCCCCGCCGGGCAAGCCTGCCTTCGGAGAAAATTCGGCCAGTCTTGGACAAGGCGCTCGACTGGATTGAAGTCAGTCCCAATACTTGGCTCCTTTGGACGAGTTCGTCCGCAGAACGTTGGTACAAGCGATTGGAACGGAAGTTTGGGCCAAATACCCGCTTCTTTATCGCGGCAATTGACCCTGAGAACCGGCATGGCCGCATGCCGGAATCTTTCTGGGAGTTCCTGGATAAGCCGCGATGAAGTTGTAGTTTCAATTCGGTATGTACGCGGTTGAATTGAACTGGCCGATCTACCTATCTCACTGCTAGACGTGAGTGACTGAGTATATTCAAGGCTTGAAAAATCAGTTCACATATTTCTATGCCCATAAGCAGAAATGTCTTCGTGCTCCGCCATTGCTCAGGCACTAAATTTAAGCGGCTAAAACACATCATGGGAACCTCGCGTGCCCTTTTCTCAAACGCTAGCGATGACCGTTCAGCGCGCCCGAGCGCAGATGGCGAGGGCCGGCGCGGGGGGAATAGCCGGAGCGGGCGCAGGTCTGGCTTTCTTTGGCACGCAAGGAGCTGGCATCGCTGCCCTCGGCACGGCTGCAGGGGTGCCGCTATGGGTTGTTCCGGGGGCGGGCTCGATGTTCGCCAAGACGCTGCACGAAGAGCTTACGAAGCGCAAAGGTGATTAGGCGCAGGCATCGGAGCCTTGCCTGCCCCTGAAGGCTGGCTTATCTCTATCGATGCGGTGGCCGGCCGGGCTGCCGTCCCGGCTCCCCTGCGCTAGAGGACTGGATTGCTACGAGCGGGGACCACGGGGAGCAAGCCTGCGGTTCCCAACCTCATCCGATGATGCCCTTTTTCGGGGGGCGCGGAAGGTGACAAGAGGGTGATGGTGAGCCGCACTGTCACCCTTACTTGTGCCTCCAGGACCTCCAGAAAGCGCAGCGGGCGCGTGCTCTAGTCGGCGCGATACCGTCCGCGTGCTTTGATCTCCGGGCGCGTGCGTGGCATCGCGAGGGGGGCATGGGGGGATTGCGCGACTATTCCAGTCGAGGCCCTGTCTCAGATTTTTCCGGCAAAACAATTCGGTACCCCTAAGGCCACCTTACAGCAACCAGTTGGCGTACTTCCATGTGACGCAGCGGGCGTAGTTAGGGAGTTCTTCGGAGACCGATGCGGGATTAAGGTTGCCGTCGTTAGTGCAGTAGGGCGCGTATTTGCTATCGTCACCCAACTTCACGCTCAAGCAATTCTGAAAGTCACCCGCTGTAGCACATTCTTGACGCGCCGATGAGAACGCTGCGCATGCAAGTTCAGCGGGGCAAAGACGATCAAGCTTGGCTTTCTCAAGTTGATGTAGTGCGTTTCGAGCACTTTGCCGGTCCTTTGCAGCTTGGGCATCAACTGCGGCCTGCCGCGCCTGTGCCGCCACTTGCTCGGGAGTTTCGCCGTAGTGTGTGATGTATGAATGGGCACTGCCTATGGCGACTATACCCGCGAGGATGGCAGCAACTATCCCAAAGTCTTTGAGGGTCGGTGTTGCTCGGCGCTTTTCCATGGCCTGAGGGTATGCTGGAGGGTAGCGATGTCAACAAGCAGTCAAAACATTTCGGCCCCTGGCGTACCTATTCAGGCGCTCCTGAAGGGTGCCCGTGTGGAGCTCGAACATGTGATTATCGTCGTCGTAAAAGTATATGGACTGCCCCTCACCGGGAACCCGAGAGCGCCCCTCTCTCACCTCCAGGTTGAGAGACCTAATCCGCCTGAGATAGTCCTCGTATTCATCATCAGTGATTTTGAAGGCGACGTGATTATAGCTTCTCGTTGGAAGTTCCTCTCCCTCCATAGTGGCAACCCAAACGGCTTCACCTTCGCTTCCGATTAGGAAAAAGCGCTCCTTAGAAAGTGAGAAGGTCTCAAGGCCACTGTCGTAGACTTTCTTGGCGTCGAAAACGCTCGTCAGAATTTGTTCCATGCGGTCGAGGTCGCGAACTATGAAAGTGATATGACTCAATCCCTGAACCAAGTGGTTTCACCCTTTCCAGCGCCTATCCCAATCAGCGCATATATATCTTTTCAATGAAGCGCGGAGCACACATAGATCTACCACCGCCCCTAAAAGCTCGTAGCTCGTCTTTGTAAGTTATGCCACTTTGATCGGGCGTGTTGGTAAGTACGACTACCTCCACTCCACCATTTTTCCTATCGATCATCAATGAAGGAATAAGGCCCCACGCCTTCTTTCTGAGATTACCTTTCAACGCTCTTCGTACGCCATTCGTCACGATATCAACTAGTTCCAGACCGGGATGCGAAGCAGAGAGAAATCGCATGTCCTCAGTCATGATCATCTTGATGTCAACTGGGGGAATTCTCTCGTCAATTGGGTGAGCCAAGAACTGTCTCTTGTAGGCTGAAATACCTCCAACCAGCTTAAATCGGTCGAAATAACTATAGTCACCCCATTCAATTCTTCCCGCTGGCTCTTTCATCGATTGGGACTCTAGTTGCGGCAAAACCCCAAACGAAAACCACCGCTCCCACGGCGTCAGGCCGGGGAGTAGATCCTTAGCATCAAAAACCCAGTGAAACGCCCCCAACTCCTTCGGGTGCCGTTGGCAATGATACAGGGTTCCCGTCTCAAGCGCTAAACGCAATAATCTTACCGTAAGAACGCTCTGGCAATAGAGTGGGGGCGGCATCGCTTCCAATTCCTGTCGATGGCCCCACAGGAGCGAATGGATTTCGGCCGTGTGAGCCTCCGTGAGATGTTGGGTAATCGCATCCTCTTGACTCCGCTTGTGTGCCAAAATGTCCGCCTCAACGTGCATCCCGCCGTCCATCATGACGACCTCAAATATCACTTCATTCCTTTGGAGAATAGAAATAATATTTTCATAGTGATGCTCGCCCAGAAGCCGCCCTTTTACCTCACCATTGTGCATGGGTAGGCTTGGACGCAACTTGCTATATTTTAAGATCACTTTCGCCATTCGGTGATCAGGGATTACGAGCGCACCAACAAGTGAGATGCTGTTGCGCTTTCCAATGCCGCTAAAGGTGCCGCTTTCATCGATGAATATGTGCATTCCACCCTGGAGCCCTGTCTAGCTGAGGAGGGGTGTTACAAGCGCCGGTCGCGATTGCGCGATTATTTCAGTCGAGGCCCCTACTCACTTTCCTAACCTAAATTATTTCGAGGTCCCTCACCTATGGCATCTCACAATTCTATTCAAAAAACTGTATAAACTGCCAAATGCATGCCCACTTGAATAGGACATACCAAGAGTCTGTGTGGAATGGCACATCATATGTCCTCTCAAAACATTCAAGGCCTCAAGGTACCAGTACAGGGAGGGGGAGTTTGCATATATTGCGGGAGCAGTGGAGGAGCAGACGGGCTCAAAAGTGAGCACATCGTCCCTTACTCGCTCGGTGGAAACACCGAACTCACAAACGCTAGCTGCCGTGACTGCGAGGGAATTACCAGCTATCTTGACGGCTATCTTGCAAACGCAACCTATAAGCATCTAAGGGTCCATGCAAAAGTCCAATCCCGGCGCGGACACCCAAGTACATTACCGGCATTTGTGGAACTTCCGAACGGCTCTGCCCAGCTTGACCTAGCACCGCCTGATCATCCCTATTTCCTGCACATGCCGGTCTGGCCACCACCGGGATTGATGCGGGGTGCTCCTCTTTCATCGGAATTTCCTCCCGCAAAAGCACACGTCTTCTGGTGGTTCCCTCCCTCCATTGGCGAAAAAATTGGTCTTCAGAAGGGGCAGATTGGCGGCATCGAAGATCGAACGCCAATGCCAAATCTCACCACCTTTGCAAGGGCAATAGCAAAGATTGCATATTGCCATGGTGTATTCCTCTACGGTCTTAATGGCTTTCGATCATTAGCTCTACCGGACATAATTCTAGGTCGGTATCCGTGCATATCTTATTTCGTAGGAAGCGATATGCGGGACCCACCCCAACCGGACCCCCCAGGCCGGCTGCACACCATCGTCGCGACAACCGTTACCGTGGGTGCTCTGCGGTACCTGACACTGCGAATTCGGCTATTTGCGCATAGCGGCACTCCAGAAAATGGAATGCCTACTTATGAAGTGGTTATCGGAGCGGAGGGGCCTTGCAGAGTCCGAAGTCTGCGACCATCGCCGAAACTCGCTCGGACAATCCTGCTATGATCATTGGAATTGCCGGGCGGCTCGTGAAGCATTCGCATCGGTAACGTTCCGTGGCCTGAGCGTCTTCCACCCTGTTAGCGCTTACTGCGTTGCAAGCCCGTCCAGATAGTAGACACTGGCACGTGATGGTGGTACAAGCCACTCACGCTAATCACAGCCTAAGATACTGAAATATAAAGATTTATGTGCGCTGAAGGGCCAGTCCCTCCCTCTCCGCCATTTATCCCTGAAATCGTTGGTATTCTTGGTTTGGAAGCAGGCGATCTTTCGAGAGACCTGCTCGAGACGGGATTGGTGACGTGAACAAATGCACTGTCATCGCAATCAGCACTGTCACCGCAATCCAATGTCCAGCCGCTGCACCATCTCGTTGAGTGTGGTGTCCTTGCGTTCCTTGATCAGGCCGACGATGAAGGCTTCATGCCCATCGAGGCTGGAGGAGCGGTTACGACTCGGCCGCCGAGGCGTCAGTTCGCCGACTTTCGCTCGTGCGATCCAGCGGATCGCACTCGAAACACCTATGTCGAACCGCGCAGCAGCCTGGCGTGCCGACAGCATTCTGCAGAAGCCTTCAAAACACGTGGCCGCGAATCTCCGCTCATTGCTTTTCCATTATCAACATCTCCCGCGCGGGAGATGTTGAATCGGCTCACAAACCCTCTGTCACGTCACAATCGATTCATCGATCGCAGGACGCGCTCTACTTCCTCGCAAGATCGCCAAACCGATAAGACAGCTGCAGGAATCCACCCAGTTGTTGCGAGCGGAATTTCTCGGCCGATCTAGCATCAGCGCCTGGAAACTTCGTATAGCCATCGCCGCTTTTTAGCCATGTATATCGGCCGCCAACACCCACGCTCACATGGGTAGTAATGGCATAGGAAACCACGCCCTCAAGCTCCAGGCCCTGACCGGGATCGGCATGTTCCCTCATAGAGTTAATATCGCTTCGCGACCAGTGATTGTCGCGCCCTTCAAACATGACATAGGGAAGATAACTGGCCGAAGCGGATAATCCGATTGCATCAGATATCTGATAGTCGCCTTTAATTCCGACGCGCGCACCATGCCAAACTTCACTTTGAGTATGCACCAACTTGTCTGATGGCCACGGCTCTAAACAACTCCTGCCATTTCCGATCTGGGTACAACCCATGCCATTAAGACGGCGCTGATATAGTTCGTAACCCAGATATCCGCCAAGATCCCAATTGTCACCTTTGAAGGCTACATAGCCGACATCGACCGCCCCCTGCACGCCACGGCTAGATCTCACATCGGCATCGGTATTGGAGTAGAAGCCAGAACTAAAGCTAAATGGCGTATCGATAAAATCCTCATTGCGGCGCTGTCCAGAAAAAATGTCGATTCCGTTAAAGTATGCCCTCGCAAATACACCGTTCTTGAAGTTGATATTACCAAATACCTCGCTAAATGCGCCAAGAGTATTCGAATATTTTATCCGGGAGGTGAGCAAATGAGGGGAGCCCGGGTAATATAAGTTCTTTTGGAATGTATTGGTAGCCAAACCAGCGCGTACGCCAAACTCTCCAGAAAAATCAGGAGCTATAGAGCAACATGGCTCCAACCTGCCACCGAAGTTATAGTTTAGGCCAAATTTAACCATCTGGTCATCGCGCCTAAGCTTCGCTGTCGCTTCAGAGCCCGGGGTACCAGGGCTACCAGACAACCTGATGTTTCGGTCCCCAAGAAAATAGTAGTCATACTCCAACTTGGCCGACCAATTCTGGCCTAGAGCATACTCAACACCCAGGCCACCTACCCATCCAAATCGATTTTCTGAAGCCGTATTTATTGTCTGATCGTAGTAGATATTAAGAGGCCCGGTCGAATAACGATCATGTGCATAGGCCGCACCTAACTTGGTATAAAGCAAAGCTGGACCAAAGGTATAACCGAATCGGGCTGACAAGCTCGCCAGCGCGTCTGTTCTTGTACGACCGTAATCTGTCGACCGCGCAGTCGCATTGCGACCACCAATATTTGCCTTACTGTCGAACAGACTGGCGGATGCATCGCCCTCCACACCGAGCAAGAACCGGCCGATCTGATAATTATAGCCTCCCTGAAGCCCGAAAAGGAGCCCTTCGTGCAAACCGCTGGCCTTTCCATCTCCTTCATTGAATTGGCCGTTTATATGCGACCAATCGGCCGTGCCAAAGGCAAAGCCGCTGTGAACTCCTAGATAAAATCCGGTCCAGTTAGTGACGCAGTCGGGAGGTAGCGGCTCACTCGATTTGAGCATTGGGAGATCTGCCGCTGACGCAGCGGATGGAAGCAGAACGGCCAAGGCAACTGCCGAAACGAGTCTCAAGATCGAATCCCCCCACTATTCACTGCGACAGTCATCATTAGTCACTATATGTTGACCTAGAATTTTAGTGATAGTCGAGATCTTTTTCTAATTTTTGACAATTTCTCGCCACAAATCCCGGAAATTCGTCGAACTCCAAGCTCTGTAAAAGATTTAACATCCGAATACTGTCACTAACTTACAATTTCTGTCGCATAATGTCTCATTTTTGGGGGCACATTATTCTTTGCGCGGTGCAGCCGACCTTGCGATATAGGTCTCACGCAACTCGAACATTGGCGTTCCGCTTTCCGGGCGATCGTTCAAGGGCCGGTAGAGATCGCGGAATCGGGTGCCTTAAGCCAGCGCCATGCGCAAACCAGCAAGCTATTCATCTAATCGATGATGAAGCAATAAGAACGCATCCCAGAGGCGATGTCCTCGCGCCGACATAGCTCGGCGATACGCTCCTCGCCGCACGCACCTTCCAGCACGATGCGGATCTCCTCCTCAGCAGGAAACTGCCGGCGGGTTGCTTGCCGAGTGTCCTTCACAATCTGCTCTGCCGCAACATTTTACGGCACGGATTTCTATCTCATCCGCGCTCCCGAATGGCTGCGATGATTCGGAAATCCTCCCCTCGCCCCCCAAAAAACTGCCTCAACAGTGCTGACGGCGAATAAGCTTAACGAGAGTATCTATTTATGTAAAAATCATATAATATTCGATATATTTCAAATATTAAATTAATATATCAAGCACGTGTCATGCAAAAATATAAATTTTTAATTCATTATACAATATATAAAGAGATTTTCAAGGTAATTTTCCAGCATGTGGCCTTGCGCGACGTGAAAACGCCGTGCTTTCTTTTATGGACACGGACAAGACCTCAGAGGCCTTGCAGCTCCAGCTCTTGAAGTGAATGAATTGAGCGGCCTAGAGCCTACCCCAGAATAGAGCTGAATGGCCTCCTTCACGCAGGCAGGCTCAAAAACGATCAGCATTGTCGATGCGGACCAATGTGCGACATGCCAGCGCAATTGGCAGATAGCTGGAACTTTCAGCACTTTCCTATCTTCAGACAATATGCCAAATGGGGTAGCTTTGATGCGCTGGATCTAATGCTTTGGGGCTATGAGATGTTCGGGAATGAGGCTGAACGGGGCAATGTTGTAAGCGCCCCGCTCGTCTATCTTGTCGACGACGACGCGGGTTTTCGCGAAGAAATGGTTGCAGGATTATCGAGGCTAGGCGTGAACGCACACGGGTTTCCCAGTGCCGCAGCCTTGTACCGGGCTTATGCCGCCAAGCCATCGGAAATCGTGGTCCTCGACATTGGCCTCGAGGATGAAGACGGTCTGTCCATAGCGGCGCATTTGCGGGTCTCCCAGTCGATCGGCATCATCCTGGCGACGGAACGAGATGCCGTAGAAGACAGAATCGTGGCCCTTCAGAAAGGTGCAGATGTCTGCCTGGCCAAACCCATCGATGTTCGGGAACTTGCTGCCACGGTGGCGGCGCTCAACAGCCGCCTCGACAGACATTACCAGACGCCGACTTTCCCTCAATTGCCGCAATGGGCTTTGGAGGAAGGAGGCTGGACGCTCACCGACGGCAGGGGTCACCGCCTGCGCCTGACGACCGCCGAGCAGCGTCTCCTGGGACGCTTGTTCCGTGAACGCGGGCACACCGTCGAGCGGAAAGCGCTCGTCGAAGCCATGGGCGCGGACGTCTATGACTTTGACTATGCAAACCTCGACACCATCGTAGGCCGCCTCCGGCAAAGAGCCAAAAAGGCCAATATGCATTTGCCCCTGCATGCAATCCGTGGTCGTGGCTTCAACTTCACCGACTAGGTTCCGGTCTGTCCGATGCGAATCGCGCGCTCGTCGCGAGCAAAGCGGCAGGCGGCGGTGAAGCCACTCAAATCGTCCTGCGGTCATGAGGCCAATCTAAACCCGCAGCCACCGCGAACTGGACTCGGCCACTCCTCTGCAGGCAACCGAGTCTCGTTGTACTCGGATTTATCGAAAGATCAGAATTTATAGCTGAGACCAAGCGTACTGCTGACTTGATTCCATCCAATCTTCACAGGCTTGTCGATCACAGTATCACTAGCCGCAATATAACTGGTTCCATAGGATCTTGCCTGGAAGGCGGTATAGCGGACCTCGGCTCGCAGCAACCAGTTTGCGGTGATGGCATATTCTGCACCCAGGCCGGCCGTCCAACCAATATGGACCTTGCTCGAAGAGGTTCTGGCAGAAAGACCTGCGACAGGAAATCCGCCCAGGGAAAACAGCCCGGTGTTATTGATCAATTTGGCTTCAGCGATGGCAATGCCGCCAGTCGCGTAGAGCAAGATATTATCAAGTGCATAGCCGGCACGCAGACGGGCTGAACCTTGCCATTCACTCTTCAAATCAAGACGACGCTGCGCGAAACCCGTCAGACCTATGGAGGATGTCGCATGCACGCCAGCTAACCCGCTGGCGTGGCCTTTAATGCCCGCATAATCCACGTCACCCTCGACACCGACCACAAGCGCGCTATCGGCGAACTGGTAATTGTAGCCAGCATGCGCGCCGCCAACAAAACCCTTCACATCAAACTTATTCGGCATGAACTTTTCGTCTGTAGCCACGCATGCCCCAATAAGGACAAGAAAAGTCTGACCAGTCGGGCACTCGAGCGCCGTTCCGTCTATGATTGCTCCATTTCGAGCAATCAGATCATTCTGGTCGACATCTTGCCTGCCCCAGCCATATCCCGCATGGAGGCCCGCATAAAAGCCGGTCCAGCTATAGCCGGGCACCACCGGGGCAATTGTCTCCGCCGGTGAGGGCACGAGATCGGCAGCCAACGCGGCTGATGGAAACAAAACGGCTAAGGCAACTGCCAAAACGAGTCTCAAGTTCGCCCCCCACTATTCACTGCGACAGTGATTATTAATCACTATATTTTGCCCTAGAATTTTGGCGATAGTCGAGACATTTTTACTTTGATTTGACAGATTTCCGTCAGAAAAATCGGGAATTCTCTAGAATCCAGATCCAATAGAAAATATAATATCCAGATACTGTCACTATCTTACACATGCTGTCGTATGATGTCTTTGTTTTGGGTGAACGCACTAATATTTGCGCGGTGCGACTGACCTTTCGATGTGGGTCTCACGCAATTCGAGCATTGGGTGTTCCGCTTTCCAGGCAATCGTCATCCCGAAGTCGGCGCCGGCGGTCTCGGCAGGCTGGCCATTCTCCTTCAAGGCGATTGCGCCGGCTTCCCGGAAAAGGTTGCGGCGGTATCGAGCACCTTCACCGCAAAGCCGGTGAAATCAGGCGGCGGGCGGGTGCCCGACGCGATTGTCACGTCGGAACGGCCAACATATCGTTGGCTATCGCCAGGAGCCGCCGAGGCCGATCGTGGATCCACGCGACAGAACAATTCACTGCCGCATCCACGGCCGGCAGCCGGCGGCCTTCCTCTGCCAGCACATCGTCCACGGTGCCCGAGACGGCTATCGTGTCGGCTTCTGGTTCGGCGACGATCCGGTGAATCCCAGATCCGATGCCTGGTGCGATGCCTGCGAGGCTCGCCTGGCGAAGGCCAACTATGTCTGGGGCGATGAAGCCGAAGCGCAGGCTGGCGTAACCGTTGTCTGCGGCGCCTGCTGCGACTCCGCCCGTAACTTTCACTTGGGGGTCCCGCGCCAACCAGCATAGCGGCGGGAAACGCCCGCCCCGCCCCTTCCCGGGGGACTATAGCCGGCTGCGCAGTTCCGCCAGGTCGGCAGCGAACCAGATGTCCCGGCCGCGATTGGCTTCACGGACGAAATCGCGCAGAGCGTCGCTCTCGGCGATCCAGGCCGAGATGTCGCCGATCACGGCGAGACGCAGGCGGTGATTGACGAATTTCTGCACCACGGCGCCGGCGAGCCGCGTGCGCAGGCGGAAGAAATCGTCGGCGAGCCGGGCGACGGGGATCGCCGCCATCGTCGCTTCCAGCTCCCAGGCCTTGCCGAGAAAATCGTTGATATCGCCTTCGCCGGCGAGCTTCTCGCCCTCCTCGGCGCAGACCAGCACCCGGACGCCCCGGATCTCCTCGACTCTGTCGCTCACGGTCGCTTTCCCAAGGGGCCCGCCACGGCGGCATGCGCCGGCCGCCCCGCTCTCAGACGATCTCGTAGATGTGATATTGGTCGCCCGTCACCTGCGGAAAGTCCCGGCGCCGGAAGGCGGGCGGCACCTCGCCGTCCACCAGGGCGATGTCGACATTGGAGACATAAAAGCCGCCCTTCGCCATCAAACCGGGCAGATAGGCGATGATGTCGGCCACGATCGGCACGGCGCCCTGCCTGTCCTTGAGGCCAAGGTCGGAATGGGCCAGCGCGGCCTTGCGCGGCAGGCGCTCGGCGGCGGTGCGGATGGTGTCGGCGATATCGCCGAGGAAGAGCAGTTCGTCCGCCGGGCGCACGAAGACATTGGGGCTCACCCTGATGTCGAAGGCATAGATGTCCCGATCGGGGAAGTTCTGGCGCAAATGGTCATAGGTCCGGCCATGGCCGAGACCGAATTCGAGCACCGGCCCCTCGACGCCCCGGACGAGTTCGACGGCGAGGTCGAGGCAGTTGCGCTGGGCCGTCATGCGATTGATGAAATTATCGAGGTAGCTCATTATCCATTTCACATCATTGCAGAAATCCCGGCCAGCCGTTTGGGCTGCCGACCCGGCGGAGTGCCGGGAGCCGGCTCCCGGATGCAGCGTCCGGACCGGATATGCCGGTCGTCATAAGCCAGTGGACTGGAGCGAGGCAAGCGATCCTGCAGGGTTGGGCAACGCCGGGCAGCCCGGCGGCCGCGACATGCGGGTCTCTTTCAATGTCCGTCAAATTTGCCGGTGTGCGCGAACATAGCGCAGCGGCTAAGTTGATTCTGCGAACGGCGCGGCAATCTCCGAACAGATCCCCTCCCTGCCGTGTTGTTCGCGTCTTTCCAGCTCGTCTCTCTCTCGTCTAACCTCCCAGCCCGCGCAAGCGGGCTTTTTCTTTTCCTGCCAGGATTGAGCGGGGGACCGGGTTGCACCAGCTTCCGTTCGGTTATCCGCGGGAATAGGGAATGCCGATCTCGGCTCGTTCCAGCAGCCACTCCCAGTGGCCCCGGGCATAGCCGCGCGAGACGTCGGCCAGGAGCTTGGCCATCTCGGCCTCGATCGCAGCGATCTCGGCCATGGCGTGGCTGTTGGCGACCAGCAGGACGCGCACGGCCATGCGCGCATCGCCGTCGCAATCGGCGATGACGCGCTCCACGTCCGCCTCCAGATCCTCCGGCAAAGCCTGTTCGGATTTGCTGGCTTGCGACGTCATTGGCGGATCTCCCTGTTCGGAAAACTGAAATCGGCTGGTATCTCGCTCCACCGTGACGATGCACGAGCCCGCCCGGCCCGGTTCCCGCCACTGCCGGCAAACCACTGGACGGCTCCGGAATCGAGACCGGAAAATTAGGCGAGGGCACCGTGGCTGTCGAGCATTTTGTTCATAATATGTTCTTGATATCGACAGCCCCGGAGACGCCCACCCGAGGTTCTGCGCAGCACACTCGCGGCAGCCTCAAAAATTTTTCACTCGAAGCACGGAACCAAATCCCGGCCGGCCGGTTCAGTTCGCAGTCGGATGCCTTGAGACCGTTCCTGGCATTCGAGCGGGCCCGCCCGCGTGACTTCGAGCTGTTGACGCACTCGTAGTTTCTTCGGGCTTTGTGGCCCGACCCAACGACCCAACTGCCGGGTGCCCCCGCATCCGGCTTTTTCTTTGGCCGGTCGGCACCGGACTCAATTGCGCAGCACTGCGCAGCTGCCACCGGCCCGGTGCAGCTTGTCGCAGATGAGGCCCGCCTCGCGCATGGTACGGGCCGGCAGCCGGACACGGTAGAAGGCCCGCCGGCCGCGCCCGGCCATGCGCGTGCCGATGATCAGCGTCTCCCGGCCCGACAGGATGGCCGGGAAGCGCTTGACCGCCCGCTCATAGGAGGCGATGGCGATGGCCTTGGAGAAATTGCCGGAGAGCTGCACGCCGAAGGGCGCATAGGGGCCCTCGATCAGGCGTGGCGCCTCCTTGCGCACGGCAGTGACCACAGCGAGGCAATTGACCGGCCTGGCTGGTTCCTCCCTCCGCTTGAGACCGTCGTCCGAAGCCCAGTCATAGACGCTGCGATGGGTGATGAAGCGGACATAGGCCTCGGTTTCCGCCGGCAGATAGCGCTGCCGCGAGAACCAGTCCGACAGGCGCTTGGGTCCGGCATTGTAGGCCGCGAGCGCCAGCCCCCAATTGCCGAACTGGTTCTTCAAGGCGGTGAGATAGGCGGCGGAGGCCGGTATCGCCTTTTCGGGATCGAAGGGATCGTCGAGCTTCCATTCGGCTGCCGTGCCCGGCATGAACTGGGCGATGCCCTGGGCACCGGCGCTCGAGGTGACGCCGGGCCGGAAACTGCTTTCGCGCCAGATCAGGCGCGTGAAGAGCTCGGGCGGAATGTCGTTGGCACGCGCCGAGGTCTCGATCAGGCGGCAGATCGCCTCGTCCAGGCTCTCCTGGCGTGCCTCCGCCCGGCCTGCCGCGGCCATGCAAGCGAAGGCCGAGAGAAGCAGGATCGTCGCAAGAAAAAGCCGAAAGATCACAAACAAGGCCCCGCCACTGCCAGCGCGGCTTTCTCTATCGCCGCAGCCGAGCTCCTCGGCAAGTGCTTCAGACCCTGGATTCTCATCTCCCGACAGCTGGTTCGCGGACAATGACCCATGACGCCGTGCCTGCCTTGCCAGGATCGCGTGGACTAGTGCAAACAGGACATCCCGCCAATTGGAAGTTCCATCATGACGAGATGTCATTGGGCCGTCGCCGCTCTCGCCTGGTTCGCAGCCGCCACCGGCACGGCCCTGGCCGCCTCCGACTTCGATCCCACGCCATTGCTGCCCGTGTCGATCGAGGACGCCGACCGCACTCGCCTGATGAATTTCGAAGCGACGCGCCGGAGCGCCATCGATGCGGTGCTCGGCTCCAATGCCCGCCATACCGCGGACGGCATGGCCCTGGAAGAGATCCTCGCCGGCGAGCCCAGGCCGATCGCCAATACGCGCGAACTCGTCGGCACCTGGCGCTGCCGCAGCGCCCAGCTCGACGATGGCTCGAAGGCCAATGACGGCAAGGGCAGCGTCTATGCCTATCCCTATTTCAAATGCGCGATCAGCGAACGCGGCGGCAAGCTGTTCTTCGCCAAGATCAACGGCTCCCAGCGCGTCAGCGGCTTTCTCTACCGCGTCAGCAACACCCGCTTCGTCTTCCTGGGCGGCAACGCCAATGGTGACGACCCACCGGTCGCCTACGGCGCCTCGCCCAAATCCGATGCGGTAGCCTATCTGTTCAAGGCCGGCCCGCGCAAGCTGAGGCTGGAAATGCCGCAGACCTGCTGCAGCACGCTCGAGATTCTCGAACTGGTGCGCTGAGGCGACAAATCAAGCATCTCGGGTAGAGCGGCAAGGCCGCCGCCACGACACATGCGCCGCACCGCAACAAGTCTTGCCGATTCATCACCAAAGATCGGCATGACTATCCATTGGTGAAAACGCAAACAACGACTTCCGAGCCGCCAATCTTCATGCTAAGCACCTCAAAAATGGCGCTGGGGAAGTGACATGAAAATTGCAACAGCCTTCGTTTTTAGTCTTATCATTACCACCCTAAGTATAAGTAGTTCCTTTTCCGAAGATTTACCATCTGGGCAAGAGGCTCGGGTTCAGCAACTCATCGCTATTCAAAAATCCCTCAAACCTAAATATGACACAGTCCAAATTCCACTTGCTGAGGCAACTCTTCAGCTCGGAAAAGACTACTACTTCCTCAATTCGGAAGATTCCAGGAAAGTGATCGTCGACGCCTGGAAGAACCCGCCCAGTTCTGCAAATAATGTCCTGGGAATGATCTTCAAGGACGGAACCAATTTCGCCGACGCACAATGGGGCGCGGTCATCACCTACAAGCCGGAGGGCTACGTCTCTGACGAAGACTCCAAGACGGCCGACTATGATGCCGTCCTCAAGCAATTACGCGAGGGCGAAGACCAGGAAAACACCGATCGCGCGAAGCAGGGCTATGAGCCGATACATATCGTCGGCTGGGCACAGCCACCCTCCTATGATCCAGTGCGCCATACGCTGATCTGGGCCCAGAACCTGCACTTCGGCAACCAGACCGACAACACGCTCAACTATGATGTGCGCATCTTGGGTCGCCGTGGCCTCCTCAGCCTCAATATGATCTCGACCATGTCGAGCCTTCCCGAAGTCAGTGCGGCAGCGACCAGCCTCGCCAGCCTCGCAACCTACAAGTCCGGTGCACGCTACGAAGATTTCTCGCCGTCCGCCGACGCCAAGGCCGAATATGGTCTTGCTGGCGTGGTCGCCGCCGGGCTCGGCGTTGCCGCGGCCAAGAAGCTCGGTCTCCTCGCCCTGCTGCTGGCCTTCGGCAAGAAGTTCTTTGTTTTCATCTTCTTGGCGGCGGCGGGATTGCTCGGCTCGGTGAAACGGCTTTTCGCACGCAGGAGCTGATCTCGGGGACGCGGCAAGCGCCACCCGCCCCCCTTACGCCTCGAAAGCCGCCCGATCCAGCGTCAGGAGATCGCCGATGCGTTCGATGGTGACGTCGGGCTTGGGCTCGATGGTGCTCATATCCGCCTCCAGGGCGTAGTGGCCCTGGCGCACGAAGATGGTGGTGAGCTTGTCGCCCATCACCGCCTTCATCTTGGCGAGCAGGCGGGGCTTGTCGTCCACCATGGCGTAATGCTCGGCCGGATAGTGGCGCTGCACGGAATCCAGCATCTGCTCCTTGTGCAGATAGATCATCACCCGACCTTCCACCGCATCCCACAGGCCGGCGCGCTGCACCTTGCGCGGCTGGAACACGATGTCGCCATCGGAGAGAACGGCGGGAGCACTGAAGCTCTTGAGATGGGCGATGGCTTCCAGGGCCTTCGGAAAAACGCGCTCGGCGAAGGGATATTCCAGGAGGAATTTCGACATCTGCAGCAGGTCGGGGTCGTCGTCCAGCCCGGCGCGGAAGAGCTGGAGCGCGGCCAGATAGTCGGCATAGCCGTATTCGTCGCGGATCTTGCCGTAGATCGCCCAATAGCGCGTGCGCTGGTCGGCCCCGAAGGCCTCCTCGATATGGTCGCCGAGGTCGTCGCCGAAGCGGTCATTGTCGAGCAGCGTGTTGTCGACGTCGAGAAGGACGACGAGCTTGCGGTCAGCGGACACGGCGAACTCCTATGATTTTACGCGAAATGGGGACAGGGTGCGGACGGGGCTGCGCTATCGCCCCATCCGGTTCCAGGCGTCGAGGCCGGCGATCTTGTAGGCCTCGGCGAGGGTCGGATAGTTGAAGGTGTTCTCGATGAAATAGTCGATCGTGCCTTTGAGGTTGAGCACGGCCTGGCCGATATGGATGAGTTCGGTCGCCCCCTCCCCCAATATGTGCACGCCGAGCAGGCGGCGCGTCTTGGTCGAGAAGATCATCTTCATGATGCCGCTGTCGAGCCCCATGATGTGGCCGCGCGAAGTCTCGCGCAGCCGGGCAATGCCGACTTCGTAGGGAATACCCTTCTGGCGCACTTCCTCCTCCGTCAGCCCCGTGATGGAGATCTCCGGTACCGAATAGATGCCATAGGGGAAATATTCCGGCGGCGGCGGCGGATCGAGGCCGAAGGCGTGGCAGGCGGCCACCCGCCCCTGCTCCATCGAGGTGGAGGCGAGGCTGGGAAAGCCGATGACGTCGCCGGCCGCATAGATATGCGGCACCTCGGTCTGCAGGGTGGCGGGCGTGACGCCGATGCGTCCCCGGTGATCGGTCTTCAGGCCGGCCGCATCGAGGTTCAGCCTGTCCGTATTGCCGACGCGCCCGGCGGCGAACATCAGCATCTCCGAGGACACCCTGCGCCCGTCCCCCAGCTTGGTGACGACGCGGCTGTCCTCGCGCTCGATCGAGACCACCGGAGAGCCCAGGCGCAGCGAGACGTTGCGGTCCCGCAATTCGTGCATGAACTCCTCGATCAGTTCCTTGTCGATGAAATCGAGGAAGCTCGAGCGCGGTTCGATCAGCGTGACGGCGACGTCGAGCGCGCTGAAGATGGTGGCATATTCGACGCCGATCACCCCGGCGCCGATCACGGTGAGGCTGCGCGGCAACCGGGGCAGCTCGATGATCTCGTCGCTGTCGAAGACATTGTCCGCATTGAACGGCACGTAGTCGGGGCGGAAGGGGCGCGTGCCGCAGGCGATCAGGATGTAGTTGGCCGTTACCGTGCTCTTGGTTCCGGTCTCGGTGGTGATCTCGATTTCGTGCGGGCCGAGAAAGCGCGCCTCGCCGCGGGCCGTGCGTACGGTGTTGCGGCTGAACTGATGCTCCAGCACCTCGACCTCGTGGTCGAGCGTCTTCTGCAGACGCACCATCAGGTCGGTGGCACCGATATCCTGCTTGACGCGATAGGCCCGGCCATAGAAGCCACGCTCGCGCCAGCCCGACAGGTTGAGCACCGTCTCGCGCAGCGTCTTGGAGGGAATCGTCCCGGTATGCACCGACACGCCGCCGACGCGCCGCCCCTTCTCCACCACCAGGACCGACTTGCCGAGCTTGGCCGATTGTACGGCGGCACGCCGGCCGGACGGGCCCGAGCCGATGACGAGCATGTCATAATCATACATGGAGGGAAGTCTCTAGGCCGTTGGAACAAAGTGTCGAAAAGGCGGGAAATGCCCCGCAGCATCGTCATGCTGCATGACAGCATGAATGCACATAGGGGCCTTGCCTGCCAAGAGACAAGAAAAAATGCCACGGCGACATCAGGCGTCAGGCGGCAGGCCGATGGCGGCAAGGCGATCGAGAAAGCGCCGATGCAGCCGCTCCGATAGGCCGGCCACCGAGAAAACCAGGGCATGAAACCAGGGATTGGCATGGCCGATGTCGAATTCGAAGCCGACCACATGGCACTCGTCGCCCCCGGCGACATCGCGCAGAGCGGCAACCATGACGTCGCCGGCGTCGTCGAAGTTCCCCGCCCGTGGCGTTCCTCGACGAGGCGGAGCGAAAAGCGATACGTCCGGAGCGGGTGCTCCCCCTCCGGTCGCCTCGCCGCGGGGTCGGGACAGGCCATCATCGCGCACCCGGATCCGGTGTCTGGGACTGGAGAAGCTCACCCGTTTCGGCGTCGCGCAGGCACACGACGTCGGACAGGTGGAAGACATGAACCTCCCGCTGCTGATGCACCGACTCGCGTGATGTGTTGCAGGTGACATGTTCCCACCAATCGCCCGCATCCCGGCACCAGGCGATATCGTAGACGAGCACTTCGCGGCCATCGGCCATGCAGACGAGGGTGGCTTGCCCGTCCCGGTGCTGCAAGGTCTTGCGCAGGGAAGCCCCATATCCAGCCGTGATCGGGCCCCACCCCTGCTGCTCGATCGTCACGGCAGTATCCCAGGCTTCGTCATCGGCCGGCACCAGGGTCTGCCGACGCCACGTCCGCGACCGCCGTCGACCAGGCAGGATCCTCGTGCCTGGCCCAATAGGCCTCGAGCAGCGCCCTCGTGACCGGTCCCATGCGCCCTTCCCCGACGACGGCGGCATTGATCCGCGTCACCGGCATGATGCCGCCGGCGGTCGAGGTGACGAAGACTTCGTCGGCAGCCAGCGCCTCGGCTGCCGCCACGACCCTCTCCTCCAGCGGAAAGCCGAGCTCGGCGGCAAGGTCGATGGCGGTCTGGCGCGTGACGCCGCGCAGCACGCCACGGTCCGGCGTGGCGATCCGGCCCTGACGGACGGTGAAGATGTTGAAGCCGGGGCCTTCGGCAAGATTGCCCCCGGCATCCGTCAGCACGGCACTCTGGGCGCCGCGGTCATAGGCATCGTAGAGGCCCATGACGAAATCCAGCCAGTGATAATTCTTGACGGTGGGATCGACCGACTCCGGCGGGATGCGGCGGATGTCGGACAGCACGATCGAAAGCCCGGCCTCGCGCTGTTCGGGCTTGAGGATCCAGCCGAAGGGAATGGCAAAGCAGATCAACTGGTTACGGGCCTCGCGGAGATCGCGCGAGAAGGTCGGCGAGGTGCCGCGCGTCAGCACCATCTCGACATAGGCATCCTCCAAGCCGGAGCGGGCGACGCATTCGGCGAGGATCCGGGCCAACCCGCCGGGCGAGACCGGTAAAGTGAGGCGCAGCCTGTCAGCCGAGCGCGCGAAGCGCTCGATATGGCTGTCGAGACGGAAGAAGCGGCCCTTCCAGACATGCACGACGTCATAGGTCGCATCCGAATGCAGGAAGCCCCAGTCGAGCACCGAAATCTTGGCTTCCGACATCGGCACGAAGGCGCCATCGATATAGGCTGTTCCGGCAGGATAGTTCATGCGACCTCGCTCTTGCCCCAACGGCCTTCAATCGGAATCGGGCCTGTGCGATCTGCGCCCGGCAATGAAAATAATTCAAGGCCGATGTCGCCCTCCGGCAGGCTCGTTCGTCGTCACGATAGGCGGCCGAGAAGGTCGGCCAGGCAGGAAACCGATGCGATGACAATCACCATCACGGCCTTTGAACGTTCGCCCGACGGTGGCAAGGGGCTGGCGCGCGATACGCGCGTTCGCTGGGCGCTCGAGGAAGTGGGCCAGCCCTATGAGGTTCGCCTGGTTTCGTTCGCAGACATGAAGGCGCCCGGCCATCTGGCCCTGCATCCCTTCGGCCAGATTCCCACCTATGAGGAGGGTTCTCTGTCGCTGTTCGAGACCGGCTCGATCGTCTTTCACCTTGCCGAGAAGCATGCGGGCCTGCTCCCGAAGGGGCGCGATGCACGGGCGCGGGCGATCACCTGGATGTTTGCCGCGCTCAACACCGTGGAGCCGCCGATCCTCGAACTGGTGACAGCCAGGATATTCGAAGCCGACAAGCCTTGGAGCGAGGAGCGCCTGCCGCTGGTCAAGGACCGCGTTCGCGCCCGGCTCGACCAACTCTCGTCTCGCCTGGGCGCTGCCGACTGGCTCGACGGCGCGTTCAGCGCGGGCGATCTCCTGATGGTATCCGTGCTGCTGCGCCTGAGACCATCGGGCCTCCTGGACGAATATCAAAACCTGGCGGCCTATGTCGCTCGCGGCGAAGCCCGGCCCGCCTATATCAGGGCTTTCGCCGCGCAATTTGCGATCAACGCGCCCTCACCCCGCTGACCATGAGCCGGAAAGCTGAGCCGGCAGCGGGGACAACGACTTAACTTGGAGCCAGGGCATGGCCGCGAATGCGCCAACCGAGCGTGAGCGGGGTTTCGGGCTCGATCGTGAGCGCCGTGCGCACGCCGGCAAGCGCGATGGGATTGTCCGAGGCGGCGATCACCGATCCGAAATCAAAGGCCGAGGCCACCGGCTCGACGCCCACGCAAAGATGCCGCCCGTTCCAGGGCGGGAACTTGCGCCCGCGATTGCTCATCCACAAGAGGCAGGACGGGAGCTTCGCCGTGTCCCAATCGAGATCCCAGGCGACGCGATCATGCTCGTCGACGAGATGCACGCCGCCTTCGATGCCGCACAGCTGCAAGATGTCCTCGCGGTCATCGGCAAAGGGCAGTCTGTCGAAACGTTCGCTGCCGCCCGCTTTCACCACGACATCGGCAAGTGTCGTGAACCGGCGATCCGGCTCGGCCCGCGCCGCCGGCTCCGCGACCGGATGGGTCAGGCCGAACCGATAGGGGCCGGGCTCGATGCGGAAGGATCCCGGCGCACCGCGCAGGGCGAAGTTGGGATGAAAGCCGAAGGGCCTGACACAACGGCGCCGGGCCCGGATCTCGACGCAGACCTCCAGCCCGGGCTGCCCATCGATCGGCCGGATCGTGCGCGTGATCCGCTCGATCGGCGAATCGCCGGGATAATCGAGGCCGAGCGTGATCGCCTCCTGCGTGCGAGACACCAGCTTCCATTCAGCAGCCGCGCTGTAGCCATGCAGCAGGCGGTCGCTCGGGACCAGCGGATGGGCAGCCTCCGGCAGCGAGGCATCCACCAGCCTCCGCCAGGCGCCGACCAACGGATCATCGCCGCCATAGAGCCGCCCAAAGGGCAGGCAGGGCCAATCGCCGCGCAGATTCGCCAGGCCTGGCTCGACCGTCTCGCCGGCCGTGATCCAGGGCGCCTCGTGGAAGGGTTCGACGAAGCGGCCGTCCTCGAGGCGAAAGCGCACGCCGCCCAGAGCGGCGGCGCCGTCATGCACCGTCACCTGACCGTGTGACCAGTCGAGCGAGAAGGATTGCGGCATGTGAATGTCCCGAATGTCTGAACGAAGGTGGCTCGACCCTTGTCATTGCCGGGCTCGACCCGGCAATCCAGTCTTGCGTTCGAAGCGGCGACGACCGGTGCGCTGGATGCCCGGGTCAAGCCCGGGCATGACAAAGGTCCTCCCCCTTCGCCGGTTCGGCTAGAACTTGAATTCCTCGACATTGGCCGGCGTGACGATCTTAGCGGGACCGAGGACCACTTCGCCCTTTTCGCCCACCGTATAGTCGCCGAGCCGCCCGGCCTTGAACTTGTCGCCCGGCTTGCCCTCGATCTTGCACTGCGCCAATTGCTGGGCGCCGTAATAGGTGAGGTAGCCGAGATCCTTGACGTTCCACCAGATGTCCTGGACGGAGCCGTTCTGAATGTATTTCTTGATCAGGGTGGCCGGTGCCAGGCCCGTCAGCTTGACCTTGCCGAGGCTGCCCGCCTGTTCGAGGGCGCGCGCCGCGGCCGGCAGGCCGATGCCGGCGGGAATGATGATGCCCTTGAGGTTGGGAAAGGCCTGGACGAGGGCCAGGGCCTGCTGCTGGTTGACCTGCTCGCTCTCCTGGCCATAGGCGATCTGCACCAGCTTCATCTTGGCGAATTTCGGCTCCTTCATCTTGTTCTTGATGAAGTCGATCCAGGCGTTCTGGTTGGTGGCGGTCGGGGTGGAGGAGAGGATGGCGAAATCCCCCTCATAGCCGATCATCTGCCCCATGCTTTCCAGCATCATCTCGGCCAGGCTGTCGCCCTTGGCCTGGTTGAAGAACAATGCGCGGGCCGCTTCCGAGACGTCGGAATCGTAGGAGACGATCTTGACGCCCTGCTTGGCGGCGCGCTTGAGGGCGGGCGCCACGGCATTGGCGTCATTGCCGGAGATGGCGATGACATCGACCTTCTGGGACACGAGATTGTTGATGAATTCGATCTGGGCTTCGGCGGTCGCCTGGGACGGCGCCTGCTGGATCACCTTGCCGCCGATCTCCTTCTGGGCCTCCTCCGCCCCGGTCCTGGCGACCTGGAAATAGGGGTCGGTGTCGAGCTTGGGCAGGAAGCCGACGGTAACCGGCTCCTTGGCGCATTTCTCGGCCGCGAGGGCCGGGACCGCTGCGCCGAGCAGGATGGCCGTGGTCAGGATCAGGTGTGTTCTCATCGCTCTTTTCATCGCTGTTCTCATGGGCTCGTCTCCTCCTTCACGCCTTTTCGAGGTCGTTGTTGGTCTACGCTTTCAGTCAGGTCGTCCGTTCCGGCCCTTTCGGCAGGCCGGCTGTCTTGAACTTTGCCTGGAGGCCGCCATAGAGGCGCTGGGCCGTGGTGCTGAGCAGCAGCGAGAAGATCAGCAACAGCCCGATGACGGTGCCCTGCGCATCGCCGCCGATCTGGCTCAGGCCCAGCACGTTGCGCAGCGTGGCGATCAGCACCAGCGCCAGGAACACGCCGGTGAGCTTGCCCTTGCCGCCGAAGACGCTGACGCCGCCGAGCAGCGCGATGGTGATCACGTCGAGTTCCAGGCCGATGGCATTGTCGGCCCGCGCATTGGCGAGGCGGGCGGTGAATACGATGGAAGCGATGGCGCAGATGAAGCCGCTGAGCACGAACAGGCCGAGGCGGATGCGCGCCACCCGCACGCCGGCATAGAGCGCGGTATCGGGGCTGCCGCCGATGGCATAGATGCGCCGGCCGATGCCGCTCATCTGCAGGAGGACGGCAAATACCGGCGCCAGCACGAGGAAGGGCACGATCGTCCAGGGAATCGGCGTGTCGCCCAGCGTATCGATGCCGAAATCGGTGAAGCTTTCGGGAAACTCGTTCACCGAGCCGGTGCCGAGCAGGATGTAGCCGATGCCGCGGAACATCGCCATGGTGCCGAGGGTGACAACCAGCGACGGCAGGCCGAGATAGGTGACCAGCACGCCGTTGAAGGCGCCGGCCAGGATGCCCGCCAGCAGCGCCAGCGCGATCGCCCCCTCCAGCGGCAGGCCCTCGCGGATCAGCAGGCCGAACACCACGCTGCACAGGGCCAGGATGCTGGCAACCGACAGGTCGATCTCGCGGGCGATGATCAGCAGCACCATGGGCAGCACGATGAGGGCTCGCTCGGATGCGCCGGCAATGGCCTGCGAGATGTTGAAGACCGTGGCGAAGTTCGGCACCGCGAAGACCGCATAGGCGAGCACCACCAGCGTCAGCAGGGCCAGGAAATTCTCCCAGCTGGCGATCCTTTCGACGAGGCTGGCCTTCATCGCGCCCTCCGTCCCTGCTGGGTTCGCCGCCCGATCACGGTGTCGACACCAATGGCGAGCAGGATAACGAGGCCATAGACCCCCTGCAGCCAGAGCGGATCGACGCGCACCAGCGTCAGGCCGTTCTGGATCACCAGGAGCGTCAGCGCACCGAGCGCGACGCCCAACACCGTTCCGGCACCGCCCCTGATGGCGACGCCGCCGACCACCACCGAGGCGATCACGGTGAGCTCGAAGCCGAGCGCCACGCGGGCATCGATGGTGGCATAGCGTGAGGCCCACAAGGCGCCGTCGAAACCGGCCAGCAGGCCCGCCAGCATGAAGGCGCCGAGGACGAGCGCGGTGCGGCGGATGCCGATCAGGGCGGCTCCATCCGGATTGGAACCGATGGCATAGAGCTCCCGGCCAACTGGCCAATGCTTCAGGATCGCGCCGATCGCAACCAGGCAGGCAAGGGCAATGAGGATCACGGCCGGAATGCCGGCGATACGGGCGCTGGTCATGTCGAGCCAGGCCTGCGGCACCTGGTCGGCGCTGATCTGCCGCCCGCCCGCCCACAGGCTGTTCAGGCCGCGGAAGACCGAGAGCGTGCCGAGCGTGACCACGATCGCCGGCACCCGGCCAAGGGTCACCACCAGCCCGTTGAGGGCGCCGCAGGCAAGGCCGATGGCGCAGGCCGTGGCAACGCCGAGCAAGACCGAACTGCCGGGATGGGCGTGCATGAAGCTGGCAGCGCCATAAGCCGACAGGCCGATCACCGAGGCCACCGACAGGTCGATGTTGCGTGTGAGCAGGACCAGCATCTGGCCCACGGCGACGATCATGAGGAGCGCCGCATCCATGGCGATGGCGGTGAGGTTTTCGGGGCTGACCATGCGTGGATTGAGGAACATCACCGGGAGGACCACGGCCGCCATGGCGCCGACCAGCCCGACCTCGCGCCGGCGCAGCAGCGCCTTGAGCCAGCCAGCCTCGGCCTCCTCGGTCTTGGCCTCCTCGGTCTTGGCGGTCTCATCGCGCCGCATTTGCGGAGCCTCGATGGCCAGGGCGCCGCCGGCATCGGTGGCCGCGCGGATCACCTTTTCCTGATCAGCCTCTGCGCGTGTGAAGGCGCCGGCCATCCGGCCCTCGCGCAGCACGACGATGCGGTCGCACATGCTCACCAGTTCCGGCAGTTCGGAGGAGATCAGGATGATCGCCAGGCCCTGCTGGGCCAGTTCGGCGATCATGGTATGGACTTCGGACTTGCTTTCGACGTCGATGCCCTGGGTCGGCTCGTCGAGGATGAGGAGCCTGGGTTGGGTGGCGAGCCATTTCGACAGCACCACCTTCTGCTGATTGCCGCCCGAGAGCGTCTTCACGGGCTGGTCGAAGCTGCGGAATTTCAGTTTCAGCCGCTTGAGATGCGGCTCGACCAGGGACAGTTCCTGCCGCCGCATCACCAACCCGGCCATCGTCGCCTTCTCGATCACCGGCAGGGAGGCATTGTCGAGAATGGGAAAATCCATCACCAGGCTCTGGCCGAGCCGGTCTTCCGAGACATAGGCGATGCCAGCGGCCATGGCGGCGGGCGGGTCGGCGAAGGCCACCGCCTTGCCCGCCATCTCGATGCTGCCGGCCGTCGGCTGGTCGATGCCGAACAGCACGCGGGCAATCTCGGTGCGCCCGCTCCCGACCAGCCCGCCGAGACCGAGGATCTCGCCGGCCCGGACATTGAAGGAGACATCGTCGAACGCCCCTTCGCGCGACAGGCCGGAGACAGCGAGCACCTCCGCGCCAGGCTTGGACTCCCATTGCGGATAGATGGCCTTGAGCGGCCGCCCGATCATCATCTGCACGGCCTGGTCGCGGTCGAGTTCAACAGCCCGCTTCACGCCGATCAGATGGCCGTCGCGCAGCACGGCGATGCGGTCGGCGATCCGGAAGATCTCCTCCATGCGATGGCCCACGAACATCATCGCCACCTGCCGCGCCTTGAGATCGGCGACCACGGCGAAGAGACGCTCGACCTCGCGCTGGGACAGGGCCGCCGTCGGCTCGTCCATGATCAGCACCTTGGCATTGACCGACAAGGCACGGGCGATCTCGACCAGTTGCTGCTCGGAGGTGCGCAGCTCCTTCAAGGGATCCTCGGGCGAGCATTGCAGCCCGACGACATCGAGCAGGGCGCGCGCCTCCTCGCGCATGCGCTCATAGTCGATGCGGGCCAGCGAGCGTCGCGGCATGTGGCCGACGAAGATGTTCTCGAACACCGTCAGGTCGCCGAACAGGCCGGGATGCTGGTGCATCACCGCAATGCCGCGGCGCTGTGCCTCCAGCGGCGACCAATGCTCCACCGGCTGGCCGCCGATGGTCACCGCCCCCTCGTCAGGCCTGTAGACGCCGGCGAGCAGCTTGACGCAGGTGCTCTTGCCCGCGCCGTTCTCGCCCAGCAGGGCCAGCACCTCGCCGGGCAGGAGATCGAAACTGGCATGGGAAAGGGCGATCGTCCCCCCGAAACGCTTGGAGGCATTCGCCAGGCCGGCAGCCGCGACGGGAGACGCGATCGAGGCTCCGAAATCCTCATCGGCCAGGCTGCTCTTCATGGCATTGCCCGCCAGCGATGACGCGACCGAGATACGCCCACCATCATCGTCCCCTCACCTTTAATTATTAAAGCAAATGGATATATCGATGCTCCCGAGCTGTCAAGTGCGGGACCGCCCCGCTAGCCGGCGCCGATATAGGTCTTCAGGCTGGCTCGGCCGATACCCGGCGCCTTGGCCTTCACCAGCGTGGCGCTGTCGGGCGCGAACATGGCGTAGAGCGGCAGGATGGCCGCACCGATGGCCGCCGCCCGCGGCCCCATGGTGCCAACCTCGATCGCGGGCGCGAACAGGCCTTCGGGCACGATCTCTCCGAAGCGACGCGACACCGCCTCGACCGTACGCTGCAGGATGGCGGCCGGCAGGATGCCGTCGATCACGATGGCCGAGACATCGACGACGGCGATGGCACCGACGATCGCCTGAGCCAGGGCGTCGGCGCAGTCCTCGACCCACTCGCCGAGAAAGGGCTCGGCCTTCTCGCCGATGTCATCGAGTTCGAGAGCCCGTCGGATCGGCACGCCGTTCTGGCGCAGATGGTTGGTGAGCACATAGATCGAAGCCCGGCGCAGCAGGATTTCGAAAGGCCCTTTCGGCGCCGGCACGCTCGACAGCAGCGAAGGCGTCACCGGATAGGGACCGAAGGCCGCCGAATTGCCGTTCGGGCCGGTTTCCAGATTGCCGTTGATGATCAGCCCGCCGCCGATGAAGGTGGAGATGAAAAGATAGATGAAATCCCGCACCTCGCGGCCCCGGCCATAGACGAGCTCGGCCGTCGCCGCGCCGGAGGCGTCGTTTTCGAAGAAAAGCGGCAGGTCGATGCTGTCGCCCAGGGCCTTGGCGAAGTCGAAATCCTCCCAGGCCTGGGTAATCGAAGCCGGCATGCCCAGTTCCTTGGTCCAGCTGTCCATGAAATAGGGCATCGCCACCCCGACACCGACCACCCGGCCGCGCAGATCGGGCGCCAGGCCGGCCCGGAAGGTGCGGACATAGGCGGCCGCCAGTTCCGCCACCACCTGCGGCTCGGGATATTCGTATTCGCTGGTCTCCATGCGCAGGGTCCGGCCGGTGAAATCGACCAGCACGGCATCGAAGGCCCGCCGGCCGACATGCAGGCCGATCGAGAAGGCGCCGTCGGGCGCCGGCGCATAGAGGGTGGAAGGCTGCCCGACCTGTCCGGCGCGCTTGCCCTCATGGCGGACCAGCCCGACTTCCTCGAGGTGATCGACGATGACGGCCACGGCCTGGGGCGTGAGATTGGCGGAACGGGCGAGCTCTGCCTTGGAAGCCCGGCCAAGGCGCTGCAACGCCTCGAGCACCACGCGCTCATTGTAGCGCCGCACCTGGACGGAATTGCTGCCCTTGCGGCTTTCCGGAGCGAACTGGCTCGACATGCGCGGCACTCTTCAATTTGCGGGCTATCACTTCCCGGGAAGGAAGTTATTATTAAAGCATTTTGATTAATTATCAAGGAAGTTCGCTCATCCTTAAAACATGGCAACGCCCCTAATCCCTCTTGCGCAATGCCTAACCTGGCCATCATGCCAAATTGCTTCGCGGCCTCCACCATGCCCGGATGTAACTGGCACGAAAGCATCCCCAGGTTTCTTCTTTGCCGTCGACCCGTTTGCGATCATCCGAGAAGTCAGCTTGACCAGACCTCACGTCATATAGCGGCCGACTGTGGCCAGCCGGTCACATACTCGGGCGCACAAGCATGCTACCCATTGCGCAACTTTGCGTTGAAGAGACTGAAGCAGATGAAAATATGTTTCGCGGCAGCTATCCTGGTCCTGAGCGCCTGTGGCGCTTCGGCGGCCGATCTTGCAATCGCGCCGGCGGAACCGGTCGCTCCGGCAACTATCTATGACTGGACTGGTCCCTATGTCGGCGCCCATGTAGGGTTTGGCTGGGGTCGGGAGCGCGATGACCAGAGCCGTCTGTTTCCTCCTGAAACCGATCCCGGCACTGGCGGCGGCGGCGTCGACAAATACGACATGGATGGGTTCCTGGGAGGCGTGCACGCAGGTTACAACTACCAGACGGCCCAGTTCGTGCTGGGTGCCGAAGGCGACATCGACTATTCCGGCTTCAAGGGCACGGGACACGGGACCTATCTGGGCGGCACCGTTCCCCGTACGCTCAAGATGGAGAATCGCTGGCAGGGCTCAGCCCGGCTGCGGGCCGGCTATGCCGTCGACAACGTGCTGCTCTATGCCACGGGCGGCCTCGCCCTCGCCGAAGGAAAGCTGACAAGTTCCGGTCCGAACATTGCGACCACCAGTTCCAGCAAGACCCATCTGGGCTGGACGGCGGGGCTCGGCGCCGAATATGCTTTCACGCAGAACTGGATAGGGCGCGCCGAGGTTCGATACACCGATTTCCAGAAGAAGCGCTACGCAACCTCCGACGGTCTCGTGAAGGCACGTTGGGATGAAGCGACCGCGAGTCTCGGCGTCAGCTACAAGTTCTGACGCGCACCGTCGTTCTTGGGAGCCGCGCCCAGGGTGGGGCCGTGAGCGCGCGCCAAGCTGGTAGCAAATTATCGGCCTGCCGTCTGCGCATAGGCGCTGCCGAAGCGATTGGCCAGGAAGGCCGACAAGGCGATGTCCTCCTGGCGGATGAAGCCCTTCTGCGGCAGTTCCCCTGCGGCCAGCATGTCCAGCACGGCACAAATGGCGGAGGCCGTCGTCACCTGGATGGCGCTGCGCAGGCGCGAGCCGACGCTGCGGTTGTAGATCTTGTTGGCATAGGTTTCCTGCACCAGATGGCCATGGCGCTTGCCGCTGACGGTGACGAAGATCACCACCACGTCCTGGATCGTCGCCGGCAGGGCATTTTCGAGAATGTCCTTGAGCACGTCGCGGCGATGCCTGAGATCGAGGTCGTTGAGCAGCGCCTTCATGATCGCCGCGTGGCCGGGATAGCGGATGGTGCGGTAATTCAGCGTGCGCACTCGCCCCAGATAGGTCTCGCACAGGCTGCCGAGGCCGCCCGAGGTGTTGAAGGCTTCGTAAGTGACGCCGTCGAGCGAGAATTCCTCGCGCTCCTCCATCGCCGGCACTTCGACCCGGTGGCCGTCGACGATCGCCTCGCAGGGCTCGCAATATTCGTTGATCACCCCGTCCGTCGACCAGGTCAGGTTGTAGTTGAGCGCGTTGGAGGGATATTGCGGCAGGGCGCCGACGCGCATGCGGATGGAATCGAGGCTGTCGAATTGCTGGGCGAGATCGTTGGCGACGATCGAGATGAACCCCGGAGCCAGGCCGCATTGCGGGATGAAGGCGCTCCTGGCCGACGCCGCGAGGTCACGCACCCGCCGCGTCGAGGCGACGTCCTCGGTCAAGTCGAGATAATGGACATTGGCCCGCGCCGCCGCCTCGGCGATACGGGTGGTGAGATGGAAGGGCGCGGCGCTGAGCACGGCATAGGCGCCGTCCAGGACGGTGCGCAGGGCTGCTCCGTCCTCGAGATCGAGTTCACGCTGCTCCACGCCTGCCGACAGTTCGGCGCCCTCCAGCTGCGCGGCTGACCGGTCGATCACGGTGACTTCATAGTCCCCGCTGACCGCCAGGATATCGGCGATGCACGCCCCGATCTTGCCCGCCCCCGCTACCACGATCTTGCGCATTGCCCGCCTCCCCCGCCGTGATTCCCTAGAGCAAAGCGCTTTCAAGACTGAACGCTTGTTTGCACTAACTCTTTGGTTCGACGCGTCTTTGCGATTCCAGATGACTCCGTCAAATCGCAAAACGCTATGGGCAAAAGCCTACGCCTGCCTCCCTGCCTTTCGAAGCCTGCATTTCGACGAAATGCCGAGCTATCTTTGCACAATGCCATCCACTATATCGTCATTATGACGACACCGGCCGATGATGCCCTGATTGCCATCCTGCGCGAGAACGCCCGCGCCTCCACGGCCGAGATCGCCCGGCGCCTCGGCGTTTCCCGCACCACCGTGCAGAGTCGCCTCGCGCGCCTCGAACATCGCGGCGTGATCGCCGGCTACACCATCCGGCTTTCCGAGGAGCATACCCGTTCGCTCCTGCGCGCCCATGTGCTGCTCACCACCGTGCCCAAGCTGATCCGCCAGGTGGAGGCGGGCCTGCGCGAAATTCCAGCCGTGCGCACGCTGCATTCGGTCAGCGGCAATTTCGACATGATCGCGGTGATCGAGGCCCGCTCGGTCGGCGAACTCGACGAACTCGCCGATCGCATCGGCGCGCTGGAAGGGGTCGAGCGCACTTCGACCTCTCTCATCCTGTCGACGCGGATCGAGCGCTAGGGCACGCCGAAAAGCGCGCGCCGGCTTTCGGAAAAAACAATGCAATAACAATGAATTATGGCATCTTTCCCAATTTCTAAATCGAGTCCGGTCATGTCAGGCATGTCCCGGCACCGACGGATATTCGACGATCCGCGTTCAGTTTCGGTTCAGCCGCAATCGGGATGATGGCGGCCCAATCAAGAGAGGTCGCGATGCTCCTGCGCAAGAAACTGATCAGTCTGGCTGGTACGCTGATGCTCGCCGTCTCGCCCACGGCGATCGTGCTGGTGCAGGACGCGCTGGCGCAGGATGCCCAGGCGCCGACGACGGAAGCACCCGCGCCGGGCGCCAAGCCCTCGGTCGAAGATATCCTGAAGCGCCACAAGAAGGGCGGCGGCCAGGATGGCGAGGGCGCGCCGGCAAAACGGGCCGCTCCTGCCGAATCGCAGGACCAGGATGGCGGCGCTCCGGCTGCCAAGCCGAAGCGGCAGAAGCCGAGCGCCGAGCAGGACGGCGCAGCATCCGGTTCAGGCGGTGACGAAACGCCTGCCGCCAAGCCCCGCCGCCAGAAGCCGGCCCCCGGGGCCGCCGGCCAGGACGCGCCCGGCGAACCCGCGCCCGGCGAAACGCCCCCCGCTGCCAAGCCCAAGCGCCAGAAGCCGGCTGCCGATTCGGCCGGCGAGGAAGCTCCCGGCAAGCCAACCGCGGGAGAACCTGCACAGGAGGCCCCGGCCGCAAAGCCCAAGCGCCAAAAGCCCACAGCGCCTAGCGACACCACGGGACAAGACACGCCCGCAGCAAAACCCCGCACTCCCACCGAGCCGGATGCGGATCAAGGCAGCGGCGCGCCCGCGCAGACCAAGCCTGTCCAGCCCAAGCCCGTGCCCCGGCAGCCCGCCGCCGGCGACGGCCAGCCGGGCGCAGGACAGGAAAACGGCGGCACGCCCGAACCGCGCGGCAAGCGCCGCGACCGTACCCAGGGCCAGCCCGGCACCGAGGGGACGCCGCAGGGCCTCGACAACGGCCAGCCGGATAGCCGTCCCTTGGATGGTCGCCCCGGCGGCCGCAACCAACTCCCCGGTCAAGGCGGGATTCCCCTGCCGGCCGACGGCACGCAACAGGGGCAGGAAGGCCGTCCGGGCCTTCCGCCGCAACCGGAGAACGGCGGCCAGCAAGGCCAGGGCCGCCCCCTGCAGGGCCCGGTCGACCGGGCGGCGGAGCAGCGTGCCATCGGCCTGTTGGGCGACACCACACCGCCCGATCGTCTCAACGACCAGCAATTGCGCCAGCGCCTTAACGTCTATCGCTCGGCCCTGTCCGCCGGCAACCTGTCGGAAGCTACCGAACAGGCCCTGATCCAGCGCCTGAACGGCGCGCGCGCCGCCCTGCGCAATCGCGTGGCCGACCAGGAATATGGCGGCGAACAGCAGCAGGGCCAGAGCGGGCAGGGCTCGCCCTTCGGCCGCTCCCAGTTCCGCCAGGGCTCGCCCCGGCCGCAGGACATCCCCGCGATCCTGGCGGACCGGCGCCCCTCCAACGTGCTGACCGTCGACCAGCTCAACCGGCGCATCCTGGTCTATCGCGATGCCGCCAACGACCAGCGCTACAACCCCGAGGATCGCGAGGCCTTCGCGCAATATCTGCAGGACGATCGCAACGACCTGCGCCGCCGCCTGTTGAGCGATCGTGGCCAGCGCACCGACCGCCTGCGCCGCTATGAAGGCGACGGGCATTTCGACGTGGACATCAATCCGCGTGGACAGCGCTACCAGAGCGTCTGGGCCGCGGAAGTCGACGACGACCAGATCGAGCAGCAATTCGCCTCCCGTCCGCTCAAGCCGCTGCCGCGCCGCTATGCGCGGTCCGAATTCCTTGCCCAGCCCGAAGCGGTGATGGAACAGCCGGCCATCCGCCAGTCCATCCCCAGCGTGGAACTGGACACCATTCATTTCGGCTTCAACGAATCATTCGTGCGCGAGGAGGAGATCGCCAATCTCGACCGCATCGGCCGCATCATCGAGCGGATCGTGGCCGCCCATCCCAACGAGGTCTTCGTGATCGAGGGCAATACCGATGCGGTGGGTGACGATGCCTATAATCTGCGCCTGTCCAAGGAGCGGGCCGAGGCGGTGAAGCAGGCCCTGACCCAATATTACGTGATCGCGCCGGACAACCTGGTCACGGCGGGCCTCGGCGAGCGCTATCTCAAGATCCCGACGCCCGAGCCCGAGCAGGAGAATCGCCGCGTGACCCTGCGCCGCATCACGCCCCTGTTGCAGAACTGACGGCTACCATCACGATCGCGGCGCACATCCCTGTCGGATGCGCGCCGCTTTTGCTTGCCATCCTCGGCCCTTTCGCTTAAATCCCGCGGCGCGGTGACCGCAGGTCTCCGCATCTCCTCGCCTCATGCATGTAGCCACGGCCGGGACCGCATCCTGGCCCGCTTTTGTGCGGCGTCCCCTCATCGAGAGCGTCTTACCAACGTTCGAGAATTCATCGGAGCCTAGTGGCCGTATGTCCGGCAGCCCGCGTCCCCGTCTTGTCATGAAGTTTGGCGGCACCTCTGTCGCCACTGTCGAGCGCATCAAGAATGTGGCGCAGCATGTCAAACGCGAGGTTGCCGCCGGCTATGACGTGGCGGTGGTGGTCTCCGCCATGTCCGGCAAGACCAATGAGCTGGTCGGCTGGTGCAACGAGGCCTCGCCGCTGTATGACCAGCGCGAATACGACACCATCGTCGCTTCCGGCGAACAGGTGACCTCGGGCCTGCTCGCGCTGACGCTCACCAGCATCGGCATCAAGGCCCGTTCCTGGCAGGGCTGGCAGGTGCCGATCGAGACCTCGGCCGCCCACGGCTCCGCGCGCATCTCGGCGATCCCCTCCAAGAATCTCGACGACGGCTTTGCTGCCGGGGAAGTTGCGGTGATTTCCGGCTTCCAGGGCATCGAGCCCCTGAGCGGGCGCATCACCACGCTGGGACGCGGCGGTTCCGACACCTCGGCTGTCGCCATCGCCGGCGCGATCGGAGCGGAACGTTGCGACATCTACACCGATGTCGACGGCGTCTACACCACCGATCCGCGCATCGTACCGAAGGCGCAGCGCATGGACCGCATCGCCTTCGAGGAAATGCTGGAAATGGCCTCCCTCGGCGCCAAGGTGCTGCAGGTGCGCTCGGTGGAGCTCGCCATGGTCCACAAGGTGAAAACCTATGTAAGATCGTCCTTCGACGATCCCGAAAACCCCAATCCCGGAACCCTGATCTGCGACGAGGAAGACATCATGGAACAGCAGGTTGTGACCGGCATCGCCTATTCGAAGGATGAAGCGCAGATCACCCTGCGCGACGTGGCTGACCGCCCGGGTGTCGCCGCCGCCATCTTCGTGCCCCTGGCCGACGCCAACATCAATGTGGACATGATCGTCCAGAACATTTCGGCCGACGGCGCTTCCACCGACATCACCTTCACCGTGCCGCAGGCCGAGTTCCAGCGCGCCAAGGACGTGATCGACAAGGCCCGCAAGGACGTGGTGTGCGACAATGTCGAGACCAACATGGACGTCTCGAAGATTTCGGTGATCGGCATCGGCATGCGCAGCCATGCCGGCGTGGCGGCAACCTGCTTCCAGGCCCTGGCCGGCCGCGGCATCAACATCCGCGCCATCACCACCTCCGAGATCAAGATTTCGGTGCTGATCGATGCGGCCTATACCGAACTGGCGGTCCGCACGCTCCACACGCTCTACGGGCTCGACAAGGCCTGAGCAACCGCGCCTTGTCCTCGTGACGACGGCACAGCGCCTCGATGACGCAGTGCCCGGAAGAAACGGAAATACTTCTTTCAATTTCCGTGAAATCTTGCGACAGAACAAAAAGTTAGTGCGTGCTTCGTTTGGATTCTCGCGCGAGGGACGCCCCTTATTCATTTTGTGACCGGCCGCTTCGCCAGAACCGGCCGGCGCTCTGAGGCAGCGGACGGCCCCGGGTTCGCCGGGTCGCCAGACCTGTCGAGGACATGGAGGCATCGGATGCGTGGCGCGATCGGCGGCCCGCGCCTGCTCCTCAAGCGGCTCCGCGAAGTCATGGCGGAGCCTGTTTCGGCGCAGGAGAGGCTGGACAAGACCGTGGTCTTGATCGCCGCGAACATGGTCGCGGAGGTCTGCTCGGTCTATGTCCTGCGCACCGACGGCACGCTGGAACTTTATGCCACCGAAGGCCTCAATCCGAACGCGGTGCATTTGACCACCATGCGCAAGGGCGAAGGCCTGGTCGGCCTCGTCGCCAAGGAGGCCGAGCCGGTCACCACCTCGGACGCGCAGCACCATCCCTTGTTCGCCTACAAGCCGGAGACGGGCGAAGAGATCTACAACGCCTTCCTCGGCGTGCCGATCCTGCGCGCCGGCGAGACGCTCGGCGTCCTGGTGGTGCAGAACAAGGCCCAGCGCGCCTATTCGGAAGAAGAGATCGAGGCGCTCGCTACCGTCGCCATGGTGCTGGCCGAGATGATCGCCTCCGGCGAGCTCCAGGCCCTGGCCCGCCCGGGCGCCGACCTCGCCAGCCGCCGCGCCCTGCAGCTGACCGGCGCGCCGCTCTCCGAAGGCGTCGGCCTCGGCCATGTCGTGCTGCACGAGCCGCGCGTGGTGGTGAAGACCCTGATCGCGGACGATGTCGGCCGCGAGACCGATCGCCTCGACAATGCCATCGTCGGCCTGCGCGATGCCATCGACGCCATGCTCGACCGCGGCGACCTCGCCCGCGCCACCGAGACGCTCGACGTGCTCGAAGCCTATCGCATGTTCGCGCAGGACCGTGGCTGGATCACCAAGATGCGCGAGGTCATCGCCACCGGCGTCACTGCCGAGGCGGCGGTGCAGCGCGTGCAGTCCGATACGCGTGCGCGCATGCAGCGCGTCGCCGATCCGATCCTGCGCGAGCGCCTCTACGATCTCGACGATCTCGCCAACCGCCTGCTGCGCCAGCTCACCGGCGACGGACATCACGTCCCCTCCGAGTCCATGCCCAAGGATGCGGTGCTGGTGGCGCGTTCGATGGGGCCGGCGGCCCTGCTCGATTATTCGCGCGACAATCTGCGCGGCCTCATCCTCGAAGAAGGGGGGCCGACCAGCCACGTCGCCATCGTGGCGCGGGCACTCGGCATTCCCACCGTGGGCGAGGTCGAGGGCATCACCAGCCTGGTCGAGCAGGGCGACGCCATCATCGTCGACGGCTCGGTCGGCGAAGTCCAGGTGCGCCCGGCCCCGGATGTCGAGCATGCCTATGCCGAGAAGGTGCGCTTCCGGGCCAAGCGCCAGGAGCAATATCTCGCCCTTCGCCACAAGCCGAGCCGCACCCGCGACGGCTGCGATATCAAGCTCTATATCAATGCCGGCCTCCTGGTCGACCTGCCGCACATCAAGGAAAGCGGCGCCGACGGCATCGGGCTGTTCCGCACCGAGCTGCAGTTCATGATCGCCTCGCAGTTCCCGCGCACCGGCGAGCAATATGCGCTCTACAAGGCCGTGCTGGAGGCGGCCGGCGACCGGCCGGTGACTTTCCGCACCCTCGATATCGGCGGCGACAAGGTGCTGCCCTATATGCACCAGATCGAGGAGGAGAACCCGGCGCTTGGCTGGCGGGCCATTCGCCTCGGCCTCGACCGCCCCGGCCTGATGCGCTCGCAGCTCCGCGCCCTGCTGCAGGCCGCCGCCGGGCGCGAGCTCAGGGTGATGTTCCCGATGATCTCGGCCTCCGAGGAGTTCGACCAGGCGCGTGGGGTGGTGGAGCGCGAGATCACCTTCTTGCGCCGCCACGGCAAGCCCCTGCCCGATCTGGTCAAGCTCGGCGCCATGGTCGAGGTTCCGAGCCTGCTGTTCCAGCTCGACGAGATCCTGCAGCGCACCGACTTCCTGTCCGTCGGCTCGAACGATCTCTTCCAGTTCCTCTATGCGGTCGACCGCGGCAATGCGCGCGTGGCGGGCCGTTTCGATACGCTCTCCCCATCGGTGATGCGCGCCCTGAAGATGATCGCCGACAAGTCCAACGCGGCCGGCGTGCCGGTGACATTGTGCGGCGAGCTCGCCTCCAAGCCGCTGGAGGCGCTTGCCCTGATCGGCCTCGGCTTCCGACAATTATCGATGACGCCGTCGGCGATCGGCCCGGTCAAGGCCATGCTGCTCGAGATCGAAGCGGCCGAGATCACCGAGCTCGTCGATCATCATCTCAAGCCCGAAGCGGACAGGCCGCTGCGCCTTGCTCTCAGGGAATTCGCCGCCGAACGCGGCATTCCATTATAGCCAGGCTGCTTTGGGAGTGCGGATGGCCCCCGTCCGCTTTTCTCCCCATGCGCCCCGTTTCCAAGATGCGGACAGGATGTCCGCGCTCCGACACTCCCAGGACCACCCTATGCTCCCCCTCGACCGCCTTGATGCCCTGCTTCGCCGCCGCGATTTCGTCGAAGCCGAGCTCGCTTCCGGCCCCGACGCCGATACCTATGTGACCCTGGCGCGCGAACTTGCCGAGCTCGATCCCGTCGCCGCGCTCATCCGTGAATGGCAGGGCGCGCAGGACGAGTTGAAAGGCGTCGAGGCCATCATCGCCGAACCGGCCATGGCCGGCGAGATGGCCGAGATGGCGGAGGAGGAGCGCAAGACCTTGCTCGAGCGCCTCGGCGAGCTGGAGACGGCGATCAAGCTTTCACTGCTGCCGAAGGATGCCGCCGACGAAAAATCGGCCATCCTGGAAGTGCGCGCCGGCACGGGCGGCGACGAAGCCTCGCTCTTTGCTGGCGATCTCCTGCGCATGTATATGCGCTATGCCGATCTGCAGGGCTGGAAGACCGAGATCCTGTCCGAATCCGAAGGCACCATGGGCGGCTACAAGGACGTCGCCCTGGCCATCAGGGGCAAGGGCGTGTTCGCCAAGCTGAAATTCGAATCCGGCGTGCACCGGGTGCAGCGCGTGCCGGTGACGGAAGCCGGCGGGCGCATCCACACCTCGGCCGCCACGGTCGCGGTACTGCCCGAGGCCGAGGAGGTCGACATCGCCATCGAGGAGAAGGACCTCAAGGTCGATGTCTTCAGGGCTTCCGGCGCCGGCGGCCAGCACGTCAACACCACCGACAGCGCCGTGCGCATCACCCATCTGCCCACCGGCATCGCCGTGGCGGTTCAGGCCGAACGCTCCCAGCACAAGAACCGGGCGCAGGCCATGGCGATGCTGCGCGCGCGCCTCTACGAGGCCGAGCGCGAGCGGGTCGACAGTGCCCGTGCGGCCGACCGGCGCGACCAGGTCGGCTCAGGCGACCGGTCCGAACGCATCCGCACCTATAATTTCCCGCAAGGCCGCCTGACCGATCACCGCATCGGCCTCACCCTCTACAAGCTCGACCAGATCGTCGCCGGCGATGCCCTCAACGAGGTGATCGACGCGTTGGTGACCGAGAACCAGGCCAGGCTGCTCGCCGCCAGCGAGGCAAGGGCGTGAGCACGCTCGGCCACCTTTATCGGGAACTCCTCGCCGCCTTCCGCACTGCCGCACTGCCCACACCCGAACTCGATGCCCGCTGGCTGGTAGCTGAAGCGACCGGCCTGCCGTCGACCGCCATCACGCTTTCCCCCGACAGCCCTGTGACGGTCGAGGCTGCCGAGAAGGCCCGCTCCTTCCAGGCCAGGCGCCTGCAGGGGGAACCGGTGGACCGTATCCTCGGGCACCGTGAATTCTGGAGCCTGGAATTTCGCCTGGGCCCAGCCACGCTGTCGCCAAGGCCGGATACCGAGACCATCGTCGAGACCTGCCTGTCCCTGCTGCCCGACCGTGAGGCGGCCTATCGCCTCCTCGATCTCGGCACCGGCACGGGTGCCATCCTGATCGCCCTGCTGCATGAAAGACCGCGTGCGAGCGGGATCGGGATCGACCAAGCGGCTGATGCCCTGGCGGTCGCAGGCCTGAATGCCACCGACAACGGCGTTGCCGAGCGAGCCGATTTCCGGCTGGGAAACTGGATGGAAGGCCTGGAGGATGAAGTCGACCTCATCGTCTCCAACCCGCCCTATATCCCTTCCGCCGACATTGCCGGGCTGGAACCGGAGGTACGCGAGCACGATCCCCTGCTTGCGCTCGACGGCGGCGTCGACGGCCTCGACGCCTATCGTCTCATTGCCGCCGACGCCCCTCGCCTGTTGCGCCCTGGCGGGCTGCTGGTCTTCGAGCTCGGCATCGGCCAGGAGGAGGCTGTGGCTGGGCTGATGCATCGTGCAGGCTTCGAGATGCTCGGTCCGGCGCGCAGGGACCTCGGGGGCGTTCCCCGCGCCTTGGCAGGCAAATGGCCGGGAAATTTGCGGCAGACATGAAATTGTCCAGGAGACGCCGTCACTCGGCGGCGTTGCGCGCAAAGAAAAACCCCGCCGAGGCGGGGTTTCATGTCGTCGGAAGCGGAAGGCCTCAGGCGGCGGCTTCCTCTTCTTCCTCGGCAGCCTCGTCGAACTCGGCCTCGGCTTCCTTGGCACCACCGCGCTTGGGACCCTTGGCGAGATTGGCTTCGATCACCTTCACGGCCTCGGAATCGATGAGGTCGTCGACGGCGGCGAGTTCGCGCGCCATGCGATCGAGAGCCGCTTCATAAAGCTGACGCTCGGAATAGGACTGCTCGGGCTGAGCATCGGAGCGATAGAGATCGCGCACGACCTCGGCAATGGCGATCAGGTCGCCCGAATTGATCTTGGCTTCGTATTCCTGCGCACGGCGCGACCACATGGTGCGCTTGATGCGGGCACGGCCCTTGAGCGTCTCGAGCGCCTTGGCGACCACGGCCGGCTCGGACAGCTTGCGCATGCCGACGGAAGCGATCTTGGTGGTGGGCACGCGCAGCGTCATCTTGTCCTTGGAGAAGGAAATCACGAACAGCTCAAGCTTGAAACCGGCTACTTCCTGCTCGTCGATCGACACGATTTTGCCGACGCCATGCGAGGGGTACACAATGCTCTCGCCCGTCTTGAAACCCTGCTTCGTGGACGTCTTCTTCGCTGTCGTCATGACGCTTCAACGCTCCTATCATTGGCGGATGCCGAATCGGCAGCCGCACCAAACCACGGGCAGGCTCACGCCTGTTGCCGCAAACACCATTCGACAGTGAAACCAGGCCAAAGCTTCAAGAGCCGCCGCGAGGAACGTCGAAATGAAGGACGGTCAAAAATTCCATGTATCTATCGGCGCTACCCGCACCGACCGACTGAGATCCCTTGAAGCTGAGCACAAAAAAATTGCCCCTGTGCGGAGCAGCGGCGGGGTAACTCGGTCTCTCTCTTGACCATGCCCCTGTATATACCAAAAATCGGCAAAAATCAACGCTTTTACACGCCAAAACGGCGCGTAAAGCGCTCGTTAAGGTTGATACCGCGCGGTTTTTGTGAATAGCCGCTATGCAAAAAGCGCCGGGCATGCCCCGGGGGTACCTCGACAGATGCACGCTGCCGAAGCCCCAAAAGCGGGCAGCCATGCCGCCCGCACAGAGAAAACCGACCCCTTCGGGTTCGGCTGGAATTTGCGATCAGGCGTCGCCCTGGCCCGGTTCCGGCGAGAGCAGCGGCAGCTTGTCCGGCTTGCCGTCCCACTCCTTGGCATCGGCGAAACCGTCACGCTTGACCGTGATGTTCGGCCAGCTCTGCGCGAACTTGGCGTTCAGCTCGAGCCAGGCCTCCAGACCCTTTTCGGTATCGGCCTTGATGGCATCCGCCGGACATTCGGGCTCACAGACACCGCAATCGATGCATTCGTCGGGATGGATGACGAGAAAATTCTCACCCTCGTAGAAACAGTCCACCGGGCAGACTTCCACGCAGTCCATGTATTTGCACTTGATGCAGTTCTCAGTGACCACGTAGGTCATGCCAGAAAATCCCGAAAGTTTATAATCTTGCTAAAACTGCCTAGCCGAACTGTGCCGACGGTTCAAGGCGCGCTTGCACAGAGCAGCCATTCGCCGCGGTGCCAGCTTTGACTCAGTTCATCACAAACAAGGCGCTGGACCTGTCCTCTACCCGGCCTGTCCTGCGTCTCCCGCGCCCGGCCGAGGCGAGAGCAAGGTCAGCTTGCCAGGCTTGCCGTCCCATTGTTTGGCATCCAATGGCGGCTCGCGCCGCGCCGTGATCTCCGGCCAGAGATGGGCATAGCGCGCGTTCAATTCAACCCAGGCCTCCAATCCCCGCTCCGCATCGGAGCGGATGGCATCCGCCGGACAGGCCGGTTCGCAGATGCCGCAATCGATGCATAATAGGGGATCGATGACGAGCATGGTCTCGCCTTCCCGGAAGCAATCGACCGGGCACTCGGCCACGCAGTCCATATACTTGCATCTGATGCAGTTTTCGGTGACCACATAGGCCATGGTGCCGTTCCATCCGGAGGGAGCTCTCAGTGGAACGGCCGGTTATGGCGCGCCTAAGGCGCAATTGCGGTCACAAGAGATCGCGGGGGATTTTCTCGTACCAGCGGCGCTCGGCGGCCAGCTCGCCATTGGCTGAGGCCCTGAGTTCGCCCTCCAGGATGAAATCGGTGGCGGTCGCCTGCATCGCGGTCTTCACCTCGATGCGGATCTGCCAGCCCTCGCGCCCCATCTCATAGCTCTCGCTGAGGCGGTAGCGCGCGCTGAGAGGATCATCGCCCCTGACGGTCAATTCGCGCCGAAGGCTGTGGGAGAGCGTGGTGTCGATCTCGTCGAAGCGCAGCACGCCCTCGCCGAACAGGCCACCCTCCCCCTCCGTGACATAGGTAGCCGTATCGGTCAGCAGGTCGAGCGAGGTGGTGCGCGCCATGCGTCCCTCGGCAACCTTGGTCGTCGGGGTGCGGGCAGCGCTCAGCGCTGGCTCGAAGGCGATGACGGGCTCGTCGGCGCCGGCCTGGCGCAGCGGCAGGCTCAACCGGCCCGGGCAGCGCAGGGTCAGCGTCACCGGTTCGGGCGCCGGCCAGATCAGCGGCCAGTAGGCCGTCGACAAGGCCAGCCTGAGGCGATGGCCCGGCGCGAGTGCATAGCCGCAATCGCTGAGCTTGAGGCGGATGGGATAGAAGCGGCCGGGCACCAACGCCTCGGGCTCGGCATGGCTGTCGCGGTGGGTCAGGTTGAATACCGCATAGGCGATACGGCGCGAGGAGCCGTCCGGCGCGACGTCGCAAAGCCGGGCGCAGAGCTGGGCCAGGGGCTTGTCGGCGGCAATCTCGACCTCGATCTCCGGGGCCCCGAGCAGCTCAAGCCGTTCGGCCAGGACCTCACCGTCGAAGCAGCAGGAGAAGGCATCGTCATGGCGCTGGTCGGCCGGCTCCTCGCCGTTGACGCCGGTTCCCATCCATTCCCCGGCCGCCGCGCCCGTCCAGGCCGGCGAGGTGAAGGCGATCTCGCTGGCCGGGCCAGCTTCAGCCGCCAGGGTACCCGGCGCCAGATGGACGGTCTTGGCGACGATCATCGGCGAAGGCCATGTCGCCTCGCCGACAAAGCGCCCGGGTACCGGATCGCGATGACCGGGTGGCGCCCACTCCTCGACGAAAGCCCGCATCATCGGCTCGGCCATGATGCCGCGATCCGTCCCTTTCAGCCAGTGATCCCACCAGCGCGTCGCCTCCTGCAGGAAGCCGATGGCCGGCCCCGGCACGCCGTCCTGCGGGTAGATATGGGCCCAGGGCCCGATCAGGCCGAGCCTGGGCACGGTGAGGCCCTCCAGCAGCCGGGGAATGGCATTGGTATAGGCATCGCCCCAGCCTCCGACGGCGAAGACCGGGCATCGTACCGCTGAGAAATCCTCGCAGATCGAACCGTGCCGCCAATAGGCGTCGCGCCTCTGGTGCGCGAGCCAGAGCGCCGGGAAGAAGGGCAGATGGTCGAGGCGATGCTGCCATTGCGCCCGCCAAGCCTCGCCGACCAGCGCCGGATCGGCCGGCCGGGCCTGATAGGCCAGCATGATCGAGCCCCACCACAGATTGTCGTTGAGCAGGGTGCCACCCATGAAATGGATGTCGTCGGCATAACGGTCATCGGTCGAGCAGACGGTAATGATCGCCTTGAGGGCCGGCGGGTTGAGCGCCGCGACCTGCAGGCAATTGAAGCCGCCCCAGCTCTTGCCCATCATGCCGACGGAGCCCGTGCACCAGGGTTGGGCCGCGAGCCAGGCGATCACCTCGCAGGCGTCGTCGAGCTCGCGCTGGAGATATTCATCCTCGAGCAGGCCGTCGGACTCGCCGCTGCCGCGCATATCGACGCGGATGGCGGCATAGCCATGGGCCGCGAACCAGCCATGCATCGGCTCGTCCCGCCCGCGCGTACCGTCACGCTTGCGGTAGGGGATATATTCGAGGATCGCCGGCACCGGCCTGGCTTCGGCATCCTCAGGCAGCCACAGGCGAGCGGCAAGCCGGGTGCCATCGGCGAGGGGAATGAAGAAATGTTCGATCGTGCGGACTGGGGACATTGGAAAATACTTCAAGAAAAACAAGCGAAAGGGCCGGTCCGAAGACCGGCCCTTTCAGCGAACCATTGGATCACGCCACCTTGCGGCTGGCGAGAATATTGTCGAGCCAATGCGTATCCATCTCCGGCACGGAGCTGATCAGCTTCTCCGTGTAGGGATGGAACGGCGGGGCGAAGATATCCGCCGTCGGGCCCTGGGCGATGATCTCGCCCTTGAACATCACCGCCGTGCGATGGGCGATGCGGCGCACCGTACCGAGGTCGTGGGTGATGAAGATATAGGCGAGCCCGAGATCGTCCTGCAGCTTCTTGAGGAGCTTGAGCACGTCCTCGGCCACCAGGGGATCGAGTGCGGAGGTCGGCTCGTCGCAGATGATCACTTCCGGCTCGGCAGCGAGGGCACGGGCGATGCAGACACGCTGCTTCTGGCCGCCGGAGAGCTGGCCGGGCCGTCGATCCGCGAACTCCTCCGGCAAGCCGACCTGCCGCAGCAGTTCGAGCACGCGCTTGCGCACGTCGCCGGCCGAGCGGTTGAAATAGAAGCTCACCGGGCGCCCGATGATCTGCCCCAGGGTCTGGCGCGGATTGAGCGCGACATCCGGCATCTGGTGCACCATCTGCAGGCGCCGCAGGATGTCCTTGCTGCGCTGGGGCAGTGCCGGCGGCAGGGTCTTGCCGTTCAGCGAGACATCGCCCTCCCAGCGCGGCAGCAGGCCGACGATGATGCGCGCGATCGTGCTCTTGCCGGAACCGGACTCGCCGACCACCGCCAGCGTTTCGCCTTTCGCGAGCTTGAAGGAGGCGTTCTTGACGATGGCAACCGGGCCATAGCCGGCGGTGACGTTGGTCATGGAGAGCACCGGCTCGGCTCCCTCCGCCGGCGCGGTAAGCTGGAGATGCTCGGCGTCGCGCCTCTCGTTCACCAAGGCGCGGGCATAGTCGGTCCGCGGTGCCTCCAGCACCTGCTGGGCCTCCCCGACCTCGACCATCTTGCCATGGCGCAGCACCATGATGCGATGGGCGATCTGGGCCACCACGGCAAGGTCATGCGTGATGTAGAGGCCGGCCGTGCCGAATTCCCGGATGAGGTCGCGCAAGAGCGCCAGCACCTCAATCTGGGTGGTGACGTCGAGCGCCGTGGTCGGCTCGTCCAGCACGATCACGTCGGGCCGGCAGCTCATCGCCATCGCGGCCATGGCGCGCTGGAGCTGGCCGCCGGAGACCTGGTGGGGATAGCGGTCGCCGATCGTGTCGGGATTGGGCAGTTGCAGGATGCGGAAGAGCTTGCGGGCATAGGCTTCCGCTTCCGGCCGCGTCATCACCCCATGCACCACCGGCGCCTCGCAGACCTGGTCCATCAGCGTCATGGCCGGGTTGAAGGAGGCGGCGGCGCTCTGGGCGATATAGGCGATGCTCTTGCCGCGGAAATTGCGGCGCTGCGCGGCAGTGGAGGCGCGCAGCTCGGTACCGTCGAGCTTGATCGAGCCGCCGGTGATGCGCATGCCGGCCCGGGCATAGGCCATCGACGCCAGGCCGATGGTCGATTTGCCGGCACCCGATTCGCCGATGAGGCCGAGAATCTCGCCCCGCCGCAGCGTCACGTCGACATTGTCGACGAGAACGCGGCCGGTGATGGTCTCGACCCTGAGCTTTTCGAGTTCGAGGATCAGATCGGAAGAGGTCTTGTCGTTTGCCATCTCAGCCCCCTTACATTTCCGCCTGCGCGCCGGACGGGCGGGCATCGATCGACAAGAACCAATCGACCACCAGATTGATGCCGATGGTGAGCAGGGCGATGGCGGCAGCCGGATAAAGGGCCGCTGCCCGCCCGAGCTTGAGGCTGGTGATGTTGTCGCGCACCATGCCGCCCCAGTCCGCATAGGGCAGGGGCACGCCGAGGCCGATGAAGCTCAGCGCGGCGATGAACAGGAAGTTGAAGCAGAAGCGCAGGCCGAACTCCGACATCAGAGGCGCCGCGGCATTGGGCAGGATCTCGCGCCAGACCACCCACCAGATGCCCTCGCCGCGCAGCCTGGCCACCTCGACGAAATCGAGCGAGGCGAGGTTCATGCCGAGTGCGCGGGCGAGCCGATAGACGCGGCTGGAATCGAGGAAGGCGATGGTCAGCACCAGCGATGTCAGGGTCTGGCCGAAGATCGACAGGATGATCAGCGCCCAGATCAGCAGCGGCACCGACATCACGATGTCGACGGTACGCGAGAGCACGGCATCGATCCAGCGCCCGGTCACGGCCGCCACCAGGCCGAGCGTGATGCCGATGGCGAAGGACAGGATGGTGGTGACCAGGGCGATGCCGATGGTGAGGCGGGCGCCATAGATCAGGCGGGTGAGCATGTCGCGGCCGATCTGGTCGGTGCCCAGCCAGCTCGTTGCCGAAATCGTCGCCCAGGTCTTGCCGACGGTCTGCGTCTCCGAATAGGGCGCGAGCCAAGGGCCGGCTATGGCGACGACGACATTGAGCGCGATGATGAACAGGCCGATGACGGCGGTGAGCGGCGCCTTGTGTCCGAAAATGACCATGCTGCCCTCTCTACCGGGGATGCCGCAGACGCGGATTGAGGATGATCGCCAGCACGTCGGCAATCGTATTGAGGATGATGAACACGGCTGCAAACAGGATGCCGCAGGCCAGGATCGCCGGCACGTCGCGCTTGGTCACCGCGTCGATCATGTATTGGCCGACGCCGGGATAGGTGAACACCTTCTCGATGACGACCACGCCGACCACGAGATAGGCGATGTTCAGGGCCACCACCGAGATGATCGGCGAGGCCGCGTTCGGCAGCGCATGCTTGGTGACGACGCGGGCCCGCGTCAGGCCTTTGAGGAAGCCCATTTCGACATAGGGTGTCGACATGATCGACAGCACCGAATTGCGCGTCATGCGCATCATATGCGCGGTGACCAGGCAGGTCAGCGCCACCGCCGGCAGGAAAGTCACGTAGAGGCGCGTAAAGAAGCCCATGTCTGGGTTGACGGCCGCCAAAGGCGGGAACCAGCGCCAAAAGCCGGCGAAGAGCAGGATCAGCACGCCGCCGATGAAGAACTCCGGCAGCGAGATGGCGATCAGTGCCAGCACGTTGGCGGCCCGGTCAGCCAGACGTCCCTCGGTGATGGCGCAGGTGATGCCTGTGATGACCGCGAGCGGCACGGCGATCACGGCGGCGTAGCAGGCCAGGAACAGCGTGTTGGTGAAGCGCGGCCACAGATCGTTCACGATGACGTTCTGGTTGGTATAGGACCGGCCGAAATCAAAATGGGTGATGATGTTCCACAGCCAGCTCAGATAGCGCTGCCAGGCCGGCACATCGAGGCCAATGCTGCGTTCGAAGGCGGCCTTGGTTTCCGCCGTTGCGGCCTGGCCGAGCACGGCATCCGCCGCATTTCCCTGCAAGTTGAGGGTTAGAATAAATAGAATGAGGGAGATGGCGAAGAGCGTCGCCACCCCCTGGACGATGCGCCAACCGATAAGACGTCCCACAATGTGCCCTTTCGACCTGTTGCCGACGGAGGCCGGGCACGCTGCAGTTCCCCCCGCACGCGCCCGTCCCTCTGCAGTATGAAAGGAAAAGAGCGAGGCGCCTCACGCGCGTCGCCCCCGACACGCCCTGCGGTCTGGCTGGTACACCAGACTTCGCAAGGGCACGTCGAAACAAGGAGCAGGGGCGAAGCGGCGTTGACCGCCAAACGCCCCCGGCTCCAGAGCTCTCAGGCGAACCAGCCCTTTTCGGCGACACGCTGGTCGCACATGTCGTAGCGCGGATGCGGAGCCGTCCCCATGATCTTCTTGGAGTAGGCGTCGAGATAGTCACCGACCGCGTAGCAGACCATGCCGCCATCGTCGTGGATCATCTTCTGGCATTCGGAGTAGATCTGCGCGCGCTTGGCATCGTCGGTCTCGACGCGGGCGGAAATCAGGAGCTTGTCGAATTCCGGCCGCTTCCAATGGGTGTCGTTCCAATTGGCGGTGGACAGGAAGGTCTGCGACAGCTGCAGATCGATGTTGGGGCGCCCGCCCCAGTAGACGGCGCAGAAAGGTTCCTTGAGCCAGATGTTCGACCAGTAGCCATCGCCCGAAACGCGCGTGACCGTCAGGTCGATGCCTGCCTGCTTCATGGCTTCCTGGTAGAGCAGGCCGGCGTCGGTCGCGCCGTTATAGGCACCTTCCGAAACCTTGAGCTCCAGCTTGGGGCTGCCGGCCTTCTTGTAGTGGAAGGCGGCCTTCTCCGGATCATAGGGCGTCTGGGGCACGTCCTTGGCATAGTATTTGTGCGACGGGCTGATGGTGGTGTCGTTGCCGACAGTGGCATAGCCCTGATAGACGGTGTCGACGATCTTCTTGCGGTCCATGCCGTATTTGAGCGCCCAGCGCAGGTCCGCATTGGTATAGGGGTCGGTGTCGCACAGCGCCACGAAGGCAAACCGGTTGCCGGTGCCCTTGCTCTGCACCACGCTCACGTCGGGCGAGGAGGTCACGATGTCCATGGTCTTGGCATCGAGACGGTTGATGGCATCGACCTGGCCTGAGATCAGGGCCTGCAGGCGCGACGCCTGATCCTGGATATATTGCAGTTCGATGCCATCGAAATTGCCGCGGCCAGGCTTCCAGTAATTGCCGGTGTTCTTGGTGACCACGCGCACGCCGGGCTCGAACACTTCGAGCTTGTAGGCGCCGGTGCCGACCAGCTTGGAGAAGTCGCTGAAGCCGTTGGGCACGCACAGGACGTGATAGTCGGAGAGGTTGTAGGGCAGGTCGAGATTGCCCTCGGACAAAGTGATCTGGATCTGGTTGGCGCTGAGCTTCTTGACGTCGGTGATCGAGCTCAGCAGATCCTTGGCGGCGGACTTGGTGTCGCCGCGATGCAAATTGATCGAATAGATCGCGTCATCGGCATCGAGCGTCTTGCCGTTGTGGAAGGTGACGTCCTTGCGGATATTGAAGATCCATTCCTTGGCACCGGGCTTGTATTCCCAGCTTTCGAACAACTCGCCCTTGGGCAGGCCGTCATCACCGATTTCGACGAAACCGTTGCAGATCTGGTAGCCGTAGGAGATCGGCACGGAATCGGCATAGGTGCGTGGATCGAGACTGTCCGAGGCCGAACCGCCTTCCATGCCCAGTTTCAAGGTGCCGCCCTTCTTGGGGGTGTCGGCCGCCAGGGCCGAGCCGCCGAGCGCACCCAATCCGCCGAGGCTCAGGCCGAGCGCGGCGGCGCTCTTCATCAATTCGCGGCGGTCGAGGATCAGGCCCGATCCCTGCGTAAAGTTCTTACCCGTCATGTCAATGTTCCCTGCGGCTCGCCTGTATGGAATTTGCGCTCGTTGCCCGAGCGTTCGACCTGCCCACTATCGTGTCCTGCAAGCCGCTGTGCAAGAGACCTACAAACGACATCAAATGACAGCAGGGCGACGTTCTTTCATTTTCATGAAACCTGAATCAGGCCCGATTTGCGGATTTGAACGTCGGGTAAAGGCTGTTTTTGCAATCAGCCTGCCCGATTTTCGTCAATTCCGGCCAAAAAGGATCGCTCCCGGCGCGAACAAGAACGGATGATATCGCATCCATCCGCCCCTAAACAGAAAACCCCGGCCATATGGCCGGGGTATCGGATCTTTCTCGCGCCGCCAGGCTCAGCTGTGATAGGCGCGTTCACCATGTTCGACGATATCGAGGCCTTCGGCCTCCGTCTGGCGATCGACACGCAGGCCGACGACGAGATCGACCAGCTTGAACAGAATCGCCGAGCCCACGCCCGTCATCACGATGGTGAAGGCGACCGCCTCGATCTGCACCCAGAGCTGGGCGCCCATCGTCACGCCGTCGGCATAGCCGACACCGCCCAGCGAGGGCGATGCCAGCACGCCGGTGCCGAGCGCCCCGAGGATGCCGCCGATGCCATGCACGCCGAAGACGTCGAGGCTGTCGTCATAGCCGAAGGCATTCTTCACGGTCGTCACGAAGAAGAAGCAGACGATACCGGCGATGAAGCCGAGCGCGATGGCACCGGCCGGACCGACGAAGCCGGCTGCGGGCGTCACCGCCACCAGGCCGGCGACCGCACCCGAGACCGCACCCAGCATCGAGGGCTTGCCATGGGTGAACCATTCGACCAGCGACCAGCCCAGGATCGCGCCCGCCGTGGCGACGAAGGTGGTCATCATGGCAAGGCCCGCGCTGGCGCCGGCCGAGAGGGCCGAGCCCGCGTTGAAGCCGAACCAGCCGACCCACAGCATGCCGGCGCCGACCCAGGACAGGGTCAGCGAATGGGGCGGCATCTGCTCCTTGCCGAAGCCGGTGCGCTTGCCGATCATCAGGCAGCCCACCAGGCCGGCAACGCCCGCATTGATGTGCACGACGGTACCACCGGCGAAATCGAAGGCGCCCAGCTTGAACAGCCATCCCGTCGACTGCCACACCGAATGGGCGACCGGGATATAGATGAAGGTGACCCAGAGCAGGCAGAACAGCACCACGGCCGAGAACTTCATGCGCTCGGCGAAAGCACCGACGATGAGGGCGGGCGTGATCGCCGCGAAGGTCATCTGGAAGCAGACGAACACATATTCGGGAATGGTGCCGCTCAGCGTGTCCTTGGTGATGCCGGCGAGGAAGGCCTTGGAGAAGCCGCCGAAGAGGGGACCGCCGTCGCTGAAGGCGAGGGTGTAGCCGTAGAAGACCCAGATCACCATCACCACCGAGGCGACGATCAGCACCTGCATGAGGATGGAGAGCATGTTCTTGGCGCGCACCAGGCCGCCATAGAACAGGCCGAGGCCCGGCGCGATCATCATCAGCACCAGCGCGCAGGACACCAGCATCCAGGCCGTGTCGCCCGAGTTCAGGGTGGGCGGCGGCGCTGCGGTCTGGGCGAGAGCGGGGCCCGCAAGCAGCCCGGCGCCCATGAGGGCCATGAAGGCGGATTTGAGGAAACGGAGGGAAGTCATCGGGAAAAGATCCTGTCTCATGGGAGTCGAGGGCATCGGCAGCAGACCTAGAGCGCGTCGCCGTCGCGCTCGCCGGTGCGGATGCGCACCGCGGTTTCGATCGGCATCACGAAAATCTTGCCGTCACCGATCTGGCCGGTCTTAGCGGCCGCCGTGATCGCATCGATGACCTTGGCGACGAGTTCGCTCGGCACCGCGACCTCGATCTTCAGCTTGGGCAGGAAGCTCACGGCATATTCGGCGCCGCGATAGATCTCGGTATGCCCTTTCTGGCGGCCATACCCCTTCACCTCGGTCACGGTCAGACCGTGCACGCCCAGACCCGTGAGGGCATCGCGCACCTCCTCGAGCTTGAACGGCTTGATGATGGCCATCACTATTTTCATGCTGCTCTATCCCCTTAAGGCGTTTTGCAATTTGGCGGTCGGGCATCCTCTTTCAAGCCGCGTGCCAACTGCCCAACGCCATGCTAAGATTATGAAAAATCACGATAAAAATTACCTCTGCCCAATGTAAGGACCACGCGCTTGCCAAGGGTTGCGCAAATATTAGGCACAATGGCTATCGTTGCGATATTTTCGAGCAACATGCACAAGGCGTTCGCTGATCCATGCGCCGTCCCGGCGGAAGCAGGCGAGAATGTGACGATTGCCGGCAAGGACGAGGATGGCCATCTCCTGCTCGCGGACGGCCGCAGGATAAGGCTTGCGGGCGTGGATCTTTCCTCGTTGCACCTGCCCGATCTCGCCGACACCACTGCGACCTTGGTAGGCCCGGCCACGCCCGACAGGCACGGCGCATTGCGCGGAGCGCTCTATCTCGAAGGCCGCGATCTTGCCGCCGATCTCGCCGCCCGCGGCTTGGCGCGCATTCGGCCTTCCGTTGGGGAAGATCTGTGTTACACAGAATTAATGACTGCAGAAGACAATGCCCGCCGGGCTCGGCTTGGCCTCTGGGCCGAACCGGGCTATGCAGTCGCCGATGCGGCGACTCCCCAGGCCGTTGCCCGCCATGCCGATGGCTTCGTCATCGTGGCGGGACGCGTGCTGCATGTTGGAGTGACGAAGACGACCGTGTGGATCGATTTCGGCAAAATCTGGCGAGAAGACGTGACTTTGGCGATACCCGCCAAACAATGGCCACGTTTCGAGGCAACCGGTCTCACCGCTGCTGCTCTCGAGGGCAGCTATATCAGGGCTCGTGGTGTCGTCACGATGCGCGACGGGCCCCGCATCGACATTACCGAACCGGCGGCGATCGAACAGGTCGCACCGGTGTCGCCGTGAGAGGAGTGGGAAGCTGAGCGAGATGCTGGGGGGCGCGGCAAGACAACCGAACTGGCTGCGGGTTTGCGTCCTGGCGGTTGCGCTCGGCCTGACTTCTTGCGCCACCGTGGGCGACAACGACCAGGCGGGCGACCTTCCGCGCGCCACGCCGGCCGCCCTCCCCGCCGAAGCTCCGCGCGTGATTGCGCCCCCCAATGCCGAGGACCGCGAAAGCGCCCGCGTTCTGGCTTCCTATGGCGGCGCCTATCGCAACGCCACCCTGGAGCGCTATCTCGACGATCTCGTCCAGCGTCTTGCCGCCCAATCCGATCGGCCCGACATTCCCTACAAGCTGACGGTGCTGAACGCCTCGTCGATCAACGCCTTCGCCCTGCCCTCCGGCCGGCTCTACGTGACGCGCGGTCTGCTCGCGCTTGCCAATGACGATGCCGAAATCGCCGCCGTGATCGCCCATGAGATGGCGCATGTGTCCGCGCGCCACGCCGCCGCGCGCGCCGACCGCGAACGCCAATCCCTGGTCGTCTCCAAGGTGGCGAGCGTCGTGCACAACCCCGGCCTGGTGTCATCGAGCCAGAACAGCCTGGCCAGCTTCTCGCGCCAGCAGGAGCTGAATGCCGACGAGATCGGCATCCGCACCATCGCCAAGGCCGGCTTCGACCCCTATGGCGCCGCGCGCTTCCTGACTTCGATGCGCCGGCAGGTGGAGGCGCGCTCGCGCCAGACCACGCCGGACTTCCTGTCGACCCATCCTTCCACGCCCGAACGCATCGCCAAGGCCAACACCGAGGCTGCCCAATATGGCGCTCCCGGCTCGGGCGAGCATGACAAGTTCCGCTACCTGTCGGTGATCGACGGCATCACCTATGGCGAGGATCCCGCGCAGGGCTATGTGCAGGGCCGCATCTTCTGGCAGCCGCGCCTGGCCTTCACCTTCACCGCTCCGCCCAATTTCACCCTCGACAACACGCCGCAGGCCATTCTCGGCGTCGACGGCAACGGCCGGGCGCTGCGCCTCGACACGGTCAAGACCAAGGACGGCCAGTCGCTTTCCGACTATCTTGCCTCCGGCTGGATCAGCGGCGTGGACACCTCCTCCGTCTCCACCCTGCGCATCAACGGCAACGAGGCGGCAACCGCCCTCGCCCGTGGCACGGACTGGAGCTTCCGCCTCTATGCCATCCGCTTCGGCAGCGACGTCTACCGCCTGATCCTGGCGGCCCGCGACCTCAGCCCCGCCACCGACGCCCTGTTCCAGGAAACCGCCAACAGCTTCCGGCGCATGACGCCGGACGAGCTGCGCAATGTGCGGCCCGAGCATATCGACATCATCACCGTGCGCTCGGGTGATACGCTGCAGTCCCTGGCAGCTCGCATGGCCGGCCCCCAGGACCAGCTCGAGCGCTTCCTGGTGCTGAACGGCTTTGACGAAACCAGCCCGCTCAGGCCGGGCGACCGCGTCAAGGTCGTCACGCAGTAGAGGGCGGTCCACCCCTCATCCGGCTGCCGCCACCTTCTCCCGCAAGGGGAGAAGGAGCTTTATTTGGCAAGGAACGCGGTCTGGCCGCATGCAAGATTTTGCGGCCCATCCCAATCAAATTCCTTCTCCCCTTGCGGGAGAAGGTCCCGGCAGGGGGACGAGAGGTGCCGCTCGACAGAACGCCACCCTCGGCCTCCTCACCTCAGCCGATAGAACGCCGCGGCATTGTCCCTGAACAGCTTGCGCCGTTCCGACGGCGAGCAGTCATGCACGATCTCGTCGACGACATGCACCCAGTCGGGATAGGTCCCCGCCAGCTCCAGCACGTGCCAGTCCGAGCCGAACATCACGCGCTCGAAACCGAAGCTCTCCAGGGCATGCTCGACATAGGGCGTGATCTCCTGGCGGGTCCAGCTGCGGTGGTCGGCCTCCGTACACACGCCGGAGATCTTGCAATGGACGTTGGGCAACGCAGCGAGCCGTTTCAAATCGGCGCGCCAGGGCTCCATCTCGCCCGCCTTGATCGCCGGCTTGCCGATATGGTCGAGCACGAAGCGGACATCAGGGCATTGCTGAACCATGCGGATCACGTTCGGCAATTGATGGTGCAGGATACAGATATCGAAGGAGAGATCGTGGCGGGCCAGCAGCTTGAGGCCAGCCAGAAAACCGGGCTGCAGACAGAATTCCGGGTCGGCCTGGCCTTGGATCAGCCGCCTGATGCCCCTGAGGGCCTTGTGCTGGCGCAGCCGTTCGAGATCGGCCTCGACGGCCATCCCCTTTTCGAGTGGCAGGCTTGCGACCATGGCGCCGAGCCGGGGCTCGGCCGCCGCGAGCTCCGCCACCCAGGCGGCTTCGTCGAGATGCTGGCCGGCATCGACATCGACCTCCACGAAGACGAAACGCTCGATCTCGACCGGCTTGGCCGCGGCGAACACGTCCGCCGGCACCGCCTTAGAGCGCAGGCCGGTGATGCCCTCGGCCCAGGCATAACCCAGGCGCGCCGGATCGAGCAGATGAACATGGCTGTCGATGATGGGGTAGTCGAGCATGATGTCAGGGCCCGGATGGCGTTGAGCGTTTTGATGGGCTTCAAGCTATTGCCTGACAAATAGACGGTCAACCAGCCGAAACACCGCTCAGCCTCCCCACCCCCGTGCCCTGATCGCCTCTGCCAGGCGGGAGACGTCCGGGCCGCTCGGACGGTCCTCCTCCAGGCGCTCGACATGGGCGCGCACGAAATCGCGGATGCGCGTGGTACCCTCGCCCAGCGCGACCGTGCCGCGCAGGTCGATGCTCTGCGCCGCCACCACCAATTCGCAGGCCGCCAGCACCAGCAGCCGCTCCGCGCTCTCCCCGAGCTTGGTCACCGCAGCCGGCGCGTTGGCGGCATGGTCCTCGACGCCGTCGGCGGCATGCAGCAAGGCCAGGGTCGCCGGCTGGGCCCGCGCCCGGATCTCGCCCTCCAGCGCACCGATCGCCTTCTGCAGTGTGGCAAAGCCGGTGCGGCTCTGGCCCATCGGGGTAAGGAAACGCGGCTGGTCGGAATAGACGGGCGACATCAGCTTCAAGGCGCGCTGGGCCGAGATCGTCGCCACATGCGAGAGGGCCTGCGACAGCGCCTCGAAGCGCAGGGTGAACCCGGTCATGTCGAAATTGCCGTTGGAAACCAGCTGCCCCTCGACGATCACTGGATTGTCACCGGAATGGTTGAGTTCGAGCAGAACCATCGCCTCCGCCTCGGCAAAGGCGGTGCGCGCCGCGCCGTGTACCGGTGCGACACAACGGAAGGACAGCGGGTCCTGGACCCGCCGGCTCGCCTTGTTGTCGCCGAGGGGGCCGCCGGCCAGCAGGGCATAGATCGCGCGGGCCGCCTCGCCCTGGCCCGGCGCCGGGCGGGCCGCGTTCACCGCCTCGGACAGGGGGGTGATATTGGCGCCGAAGGCTTCCATCGACAGGGCCGCGGCGCGGTCGAGCGTATCGAGCGCCAGGCGCGCTTCGGCGAGCGCCAGGGCACCGCGGCCGGTGGAGGCGGCATTGGCCACCACCAGCGCATGCCCGTCCTTCGGTCCGATCGGCACAGGCTGCAGCCCGGCCCGCCGTAGCGCCTCGGCGCCGGCCAGGCGCTCACCGCGATAGTCGGCCTGGCCCTCGCCGAGCAGCGCCAGGGCCATATGGGCAAGCGGCGCGAGATCGGCGGCGCCGATCGAGCCGATCGTCGGCACGATGGGATGAAAACCGGCATTGAGGGCAGCGGCCAGCGCCTCGACGACGGCAAGCGACACGCCGGTCTGGCCGACGCTCATGCCGGCAATACGCGCCGCCATCATGGCCCTGACCTCCGCGACTGGCATTTCGTCGCCCACGCCGACGGCACGGGCAAAGGCGACACGCCGCTGGAAGGCGGCAAGATCGTCGGCGGAAAGCCGGGTGTCGACGCCCGCGCCAAGCCCGGTGGTCAGGCCATAGACCGGCTTGTTCTCGGCAATGGCCAGCTCGATCACCGAGCGTGCCGTACCTATGCGCCCGCGGGCTGCGGGTGACAGGATCACATGGCGGCTCTCGCGGGCGATGGCGGTGAGCGCATCGATGGTCAGGGGCGCATCGCCGATCACCACAGTTCCGCCGGACATTTTCAGGGTTCCCTCATCACTGCCGGTCCGCGCCATCGTTTGCGTGACCTCACACCGCCAATCGCATAGAAGGGGACGCATCTCCAAATAAATGTGCATGCCGCGAGGGTGAGAATGAGCGCGCTGATCGAACTGTTCTTGTGCCGGAGCGACAATTTCGGCGTGCTGCTTCATGACGAGGCCACCGGACGCACCGCGGCCATCGACGCACCGGAGGCCGAAGCGATCGAAGCCGCCCTCGAACGACGTGGCTGGCGGCTGACCGACATCCTGGTCACCCATCATCATGCCGACCATGTCGAGGGCATCGAGGCGTTGAAGACCTCTTATGGCTGCCGGGTGGTCGCAGCGAAAGCCGATGCCCACCGCATCCCGGCCGTCGACGAAACCGTCGTGGAGGGTGACACCGTCAATGTCGGCTCACTTGTGGCCGAAATCATCGACACACCCGGCCATACCGTCGGCCACATCGCCTATTGGTTCGCCGAGCAGAAGCTGCTGTTTGCCGCCGATACGCTGTTTTCACTCGGCTGCGGCCGGTTGTTCGAGGGCTCGCCGGCCGATATGTGGCGATCCCTGCTGAAATTGCGGGCTTTGCCCGACGATACGCAGCTCTATTGCGGGCATGAATACACCCTCGCCAATGCCCGCTTCGCCCTCACGGTCGATCCCGCCAACCAGGCACTCGCCAGGCGAGCAGCCGAGGTCGAGGCCCAGCGCGGCGCCCACCGCTTCACCCTGCCGGTGCTGCTGGGCGCCGAAAAGCAAGAAAATCCGTTCCTGCGCGCCGACGATGCCGGCATTGCCGCACAGGTCGGACTGGCAGGAGCGGATCCCGTCGCCGTGTTCACCGAACTGCGCGAGCGCAAGAACCGGTTCTGAGCGCCCTCCGGCTCCGATATTGCGAGTGTCGAGAGTCCCGGAAAACGGGACTCTTCCAAACAACAGGAATGACCATGCCGACCGCCGCCGAGATCATCGCCCTCCTCGACATGCAGCCGCATCCCGAGGGCGGGCATTATGTCCGCACCTTCGAAGATAGCGCCCTTCACGGCGACCGTTCGGCCTCGACCGCGATTTATTACCTGCTCCAGGCCGGCGAACGTTCGCATTGGCATCGGGTCGACGCCGCCGAGATCTGGCATTTCCATGCCGGCGCGCCCTTGGCCCTCGACCTCTCGGCTGACGGCGAGAGGACGGAGCGCCTGATCCTCGGCGCCGACTTCGCCGCCGGCCAGCGGCCGCAGGGCGTGGTACCGACGGGCGTGTGGCAGGCTGCTCGCAGCCTCGGCGATTGGACCCTGGTCGGCTGCACGGTAGCGCCCGGCTTCCGCTTCGAAGGCTTCGAACTGGCCCCGCCCAACTGGGCGCCCGGCCAGTGATCCTGCGACGCAATTTGCCATGTACGAACCTGATCTGGAAAGGCGCGGGCCTGCGCTCGGTCGCGGTTGGGCTGACCCTCATTGCCTGCTTCGCGATCCCTGGGGCAGCAGCACGGGCAGATAGAGCGAGGATCGGCCCTGCGCAGATCATGCAAATGCAGGAGATCTTGACCCGTGCCATGCGCCCCTGTGTGGCACCCGCGATCGGGCAATCCGGCACCCAATGGGCAACCGTGCGTATTTTCTTCAATCGCGACAGCACGCTTGCGCGACGACCTGAATTGGTTGCTGCGACAAGCGCCACGGTCGGGGCCAACGTCCTTCGCGCCGCCACGCGGTGTCTCGCGCACAAGGGCGCTCTTCGCTTTGACGAGCGATCCTACGACGCTTGGAAGATCATCGATCTGAAGTGGACTCCGGGGACGCTCTGACCTCGGTGACATCCACCCCAATCCTTACACTTTCCTTACGCCCGGGCTCGACAATCGGAATCGAACCCTGACGCGCTTTGGTGGCAAACCACAGCCATGCCCAATCGGGTTGGAGTTTGTCATGCTAGATCTTGCCTATATGGCGTTGGGGCTCGGCGGCCTGCTGCTGATGGTCGTCTATGCCCGCGTCCTCGACAGGCTGTGAGGCGCATCATGTTCGATCCCCTCATAGGCCTTCTCGTGGCCGTCCTGCTCGGCGCCTATCTCGTCTTCACGCTGGTGCGCCCCGAACGTTTCTGAGCTGCGCAGCTTCACCGCCCTCCCACGCCGGCTGCCCCCGCACCGGTGCGATGGCGCGTGACGGGGCGCGGGACCGGCTCATCGGGAAACGGTCCCGCCCCCTGCTCATTCTCGCTTTTCCGGGCTCCACGCCAATCCCCCAAGGGACGATCTCCCCCGGAGGATCGGCGGGGCCCGTGTTCTTTTGGAGAACTTCCATGTCCTTGAACGGATGGCTTCAGATCATCCTTCTGTTCGCTTTGGTGCTCGCAGCGGTGAAGCCACTGGGCGCCTATATGGCCCGTGTCTTCTCCGGTGAGAGAACCTTCCTCTCGCCCGTCCTGGCACCCGTCGAGAAGGGTTTCTACAAACTTTCCGGCATCGACCCCGCCCGGGAACAGGGCTGGCTCGCCTATACGCTGGCCATGCTGTTCTTCAGCATGGCAGGCTTTGCCTCGCTCTACGCGATCCTGCGGCTGCAGGCCTATCTGCCGCTCAATCCGCAGGGTTTCGGCAACCTGGCGCCGGACCTGGCCTTCAATACGGCGATAAGCTTCGTCACCAACACCAACTGGCAGAATTATGCCGGCGAAAGCACCATGAGCCATTTCAGCCAGATGGCCGGTCTCACCGTGCATAATTTCGTCTCGGCCGCCACCGGCATTGCCCTTGCCCTCGCTCTCACCCGTGCCTTCATGCGCTCGGGCGGCCAGACGCTCGGCAATTTCTGGGTCGATCTCACCCGTTCTTCGCTCTATGTGCTGCTGCCCATCGCCGTCGTGGTCGCTCTCGCCTTCGTGGCGATGGGCATCCCGCAGACGCTGCAGGCCGGTGTCGACGCCACCACGCTGGAAGGCGCCAAGCAGACCATCGCCATGGGGCCGATGGCGAGCCAGGAGGCGATCAAGCAGCTCGGCACCAATGGTGGCGGCTTCTTCAATGTCAATTCGGCCCATCCTTTCGAAAACCCCACCGCGCTGGCCAACTTCCTGTCGATCTTCTCGATGCTGTCGATATCGGCGGCCTTGGTCTACACCTTCGGGCAGATGGTCGGCTCCCGCCGCCAGGGCTGGGCCCTGCTGTCGGCCATGGGCGTCCTTCTGATTGCCGGTGTGGCCGTGGTGTACTGGTCCGAAACCGCAGGCAATCCGATCCTGGCGCATCTCGGCCTCGACGGTGCTCTCGGCAACATGGAAGGCAAGGAGATCCGCTTCGGCCAGGCCATGACCGCTGTCTTCGTAGCCGTTACTACCGGTCTGTCCTGCGGCGCGGTCAACGCCATGCATTCCTCGCTGACCCCGCTCGGCGGCCTCATTCCGATGTTCCTGATGCAGCTCGGCGAGGTCCTGCCCGGCGGCGTCGGCTCGGGCCTCTACGGCATGATCGTTTTCGCCATCCTCAGCGTGTTCATCGCCGGCCTGATGGTCGGCCGCACACCGGAGCTCCTCGGCAAGAAGATCGAGTCGCGCGAGATGAAGTTCGCCGTGCTGGCGATCCTGATCCTGCCCACCGCGATCCTCGGCTTCACCGCGGTCTCGGCCATGGCGCCCTTCGCTTTGTCGCAGCTCGGCAATGCCGGCCCGCACGGTCTTTCGGAACTGCTCTACGCCTACACCTCGACGACAGCCAACAATGGTTCGGCTTTCGGCAGCCTGTCGGGCAACACGCCCTGGTTCAATGCCACGCTCGGCATCGCCATGCTGCTGGGACGCTTTGCCTATGTCGTACCGGTAATGGCGATTGCCGGCTCCCTGGCCGCCAAGACCAGGGTGCCTGCCTCGGCCGGCACCTTCCCCACCCACACGCCGCTCTTCGTCGGCCTTTTGGTCGGCGTCATCCTGATCGTCGGCGGCCTGCAATTCTTCCCGGCGCTCGCGCTGGGGCCGATCGTCGAGCACTTCGTCATGCTCGCCGGCAAGACTTTTTGAGGAATGGCTATCATGTCATCCAAACCGACTTCTCCCTCCATGTTCGATGCGGCCATCCTGCTGCCCGCCATCAAGGATGCCTTCGTCAAGCTCAACCCCAGGCTGCTCATCCGCAATCCGGTGATCTTCGTCACAGAGGTGGTGGCGGCCCTGGTCACCGTGCTCAGCCTGCGTGACGCCTTTACCAGCGCCGGTGTCGGCTTCAGCGCGCAGATCGCCGCCTGGCTGTGGTTCACCGTGCTGTTCGCCACCTTCGCCGAAGCCGTGGCCGAAGGGCGCGGCAAGGCCCAGGCCGAGAGCCTCAAGCGCACCAAGTCCGACCTCAAGGCCAAGCGCATGCCTTCGGCGGCGGCCGACCTGGGAAACTTCCAGGTCGTCGACGCCACCCGGCTGGCGATCGGCGACATCGTCATCGTCGAAGCCGGTGACCTCATCCCCGGCGACGGCGAGGTGATCGAGGGTGTCGCCTCGGTGAACGAGAGCGCCATCACCGGCGAATCCGCCCCGGTGATCCGCGAATCCGGCGGCGACCGCTCAGCCGTCACCGGCGGCACGCAGGTGCTGTCGGACTGGATCAAGGTGCGCATCACCACCCAGCCCGGCTCCTCTTTCATCGATCGCATGATCGCGCTGGTGGAAGGCGCCGAGCGCCAGAAGACCCCCAACGAGATCGCCTTGTCGATCCTCTTGTCGGGCATGACGCTGATCTTCCTGATCGCCGTGGTCACGCTCTGGGGCCTTGCCGGCTATTCCGGCACGCTGCTCTCCATCACCGTGCTGGTGGCGCTCCTGGTCACCCTCATCCCCACCACCATCGGCGGCCTGCTCTCGGCCATCGGCATTGCCGGCATGGATCGCCTGATCCGCTTCAACGTGGTGGCAACCTCCGGCCGCGCGGTCGAGGCCGCCGGCGACGTCGACACCCTGCTGCTCGACAAGACAGGCACCATTACCTTCGGCAACCGCATGGCGACCGAATTCCTGCCGGTGCCCGGCGTCAGCGAGCAAGACCTGGCCGAAGCCGTGCTGCTGGCGAGCCTTGCCGACGAGACGCCGGAGGGTCGTTCGATCATCGCATTGGCCCAGGGCGAATATGGCCTGACACAGCCGGACCTGACCTGCAAGGCCATCACCACCATCGCCTTTGCCGCCCAGACTCGCCTGTCGGGCATCGACATCGACGGACGTTCCATCCGCAAGGGTGCCGTCGATGCAATCGTGAAGTTCGCCGGCACCACGCTGGAGGCCGCGCCCGCCGCCTTCCGGCAGGCGGTGGAGAAGGTCGCCCGCACGGGCGGCACCCCGCTCGGCGTCACCGACGGCAGCCGCGTCCTGGGCGTCGTGCACCTCAAGGACGTGGTGAAGCCCGGCATCAAGGAACGGTTCGCCGAACTGCGTTCGATGGGTATCCGCACCGTGATGGTGACGGGCGACAACCCGATCACCGCCGCGGCGATCGCCTCGGAAGCCGGCGTCGACGACTTCCTGGCCGAGGCCACGCCCGAGCAGAAGCTCGCTTATATCCGCAAGGAACAGACGGGCGGCCGCCTGATCGCCATGTGCGGCGACGGCACCAACGATGCGCCGGCGCTGGCCCAGGCCGATGTCGGCGTCGCCATGCAGACCGGCACCCAGGCGGCGCGCGAAGCGGGCAACATGGTGGACCTGGACTCCAGCCCCACCAAGCTGATCGAGATCGTCGGCATCGGCAAGCAATTGCTGATGACGCGCGGCTCGCTCACCACCTTCTCGATCGCCAATGACGTCGCCAAATATTTCGCCATCATCCCGGCTTTGTTCATCGCGACCTATCCCGAACTCGGGGCGCTGAACGTGATGAACCTGGCATCGCCCCAGTCGGCCATCCTCTCGGCGGTGATCTTCAACGCGCTGATCATCGTCGCCCTGATCCCGCTGGCCCTCAAGGGCGTCGCCTACCGGCCGGTCGGCGCGGCAGCACTGCTCCGGCGCAACCTCCTGGTCTACGGCCTCGGCGGACTGCTGGTGCCCTTCGTCGGCATCAAGCTGATCGACCTCGTGGTCGCAGCCCTGCATCTGGCGTGACGGCGATGCGCACGAGAAACGGATGGAGCGTGGCCCGCTGGCTCGCTCTGTCCCACCGGCGCCAATCCGAGGCACACCTGCTGCTGCCTCTCCCTGCAGGACGGGCTTCCGCCTCGCATGGCAACCCTGTTTCAGCGCTCCAAAGGAGCAAACCCATGTTGATCCATATTCGCCCCGCCATCGTGATGATGGCCCTGTTCACCCTGTTGCTGGGTATTCTCTATCCGCTCGCCATCACCGGCATCGCCCAGGTAGCCTTGCCCGGCCAGGCCAATGGCAGCCTGATCGCCAGCAATGGCAAGGTGGTCGGCTCGTCGCTGATCGGCCAGAACTTCGCCTCCGAGCGCTATTTCCAAGGCCGGCCCTCGGCAACCTCGGGCACCGATCCCAACGACGCCAGCAAGACCGTGGCGCAGCCCTACAACGCCAGCAATTCGAGCGGCTCCAATCTCGGCCCGACCTCGAAGGCACTGGCCGACAGGGTCGCTGCCTCGGTCGAGGACCTGCGCAAGCAGGGCGTGACCGGCGCAATTCCCGCCGATGCGGTGACGACTTCGGGTTCGGGCCTCGACCCCGACATCTCGCCGGCCGACGCCGCGCTGCAGATCCAGCGTGTCGCCAAGGCCCGCACCCTGCCGGAAGCCGACGTGAAGGCCCTGGTCGACAGCCAGACATCGGGCCGGCTCCTCGGCCTGATCGGCGAGCCGCGTGTCAATGTTCTCGCGCTGAACCTCGCCCTTGATGCTATGAAGAAGTGAGCCTTTTGGTGTGCCGGTCTTCAGACCGGCACCTTCTCCAACCATGCCGGTCTGAAGACCGGCACACCAAATCAACCCCATGCCCCTCCCCTCCGACAGACGTCCCGATCCCAATGCCCTGCTGAGCCTGGCGGGACGGGAGGGGCGCGGCCGCCTCACCGTATTTCTCGGCGCCGCACCAGGGGTCGGCAAGACCTACGCCATGCTGTCGCGGGCGCGGCGGGAGAAGGAAGCCGGCGTCGATGTGGTCGTCGGCATCGTCGAAACCCATGGCCGCAGCGAAACCGCCGCCCTGACGGACGGGCTCGAACTGCTGGCGCGGCGCAGGGTCGCTTATCGCGGCCGCGAGCTCGAGGAGTTCGACATCGACGGGGCACTGGCCCGAAGGCCGCGCCTGATCATCGTCGACGAACTCGCCCACACCAATGCCCCGGACAGCCGCCATCCCAAGCGCTACCAGGACGTCGAGGAACTGATCGGCGCCGGCATCGACGTGTGGACGGCGCTCAACATCCAGCATCTGGAAAGTCTTACCGATGTCGTCTCGCGCATCACCGGCGTGACGGTGCGCGAAAGCGTGCCCGACAGCGTGATCAAGAAGGCGGACGAGGTCATCGTCGTCGACATCACCCCGGCCGAGCTGATCCAGCGGCTGGAAGAAGGCAAGGTCTATCTGCCCGACAATGCCAGGCGCGCCGCCGACGGTTTCTTCAAGCCCGGCAATCTCACGGCCCTGCGCGAACTCGCCCTGCGCCGCACGACCGAGCGCGTCGACGACCAGATGCTCGCCTATCTGCGCCAGAACGCCATCGAAGGCCCCTGGGAAACGGCTGACAGGCTGATCGTCTGCGTCGGGCCCGATACGTTTTCACAGCAGGTGGTCAGGGCAGCCGGGCGGCTTGCCACTGGGCTCAATGCCGATTGGCTGGCCGTGACGGTCGAGCGCCCGGGGCAGGAAGTCGGCGGCGAGGCGCTTGCCGGGCTCGAGGCCAATCTGCGCTTGGCCGAGCGCCTGGGCGCGGAGGTCCGGCGGCTCAATGGCCATGACTATGTCGGCGAGATCCTCAGGCTCGCCAGCGCCGAAAACGTCACCCAGATCGTGCTCGGCAGCGGCAAGGCGAGCTGGTGGCAGCGCGTCACCGGACGTTCTCTCGCCGACGACCTGCTGCACCGCTCCGGCGAGATCAACGTCACCGTCATCACCAACACCGGGACCGAAGCCCCGCCCGCACGGCGCTGGTGGCGCCGGCTTGCCCTGCAGCCCTCGCTCGCCGGCCTCGCCATGGCGGCAGGCTGCGTTGCGGCGGCCATCGGCATCGGTGTCGGCCTCAGGCACTTCGTCTATCTGCCCAACGCTTCCATGCTCTTCCTCATGGCGGTGCTCGCCAGCGCCCTCACGGTCGGGCGCTGGAGCGCCATCACGGCGGCGGTGCTTTCCTTCTTCGCCTATAATTTCTTCTTCATCCCGCCGCTCTACAACTTCACCATCGCCGAGCCTCACGAGGTTTTCGCCCTGGCGGTATTCCTGATCGTGGCCGTGGTGGCGGGCGATCTCGCCGGCCGGGTGCGCGAGCGGGCGGAGGGCGAAGGGCGGCGGGCCGCCAACATCATGTCGCTCTACGAGTTCTCCCGGAAGCTCTCCGGCATCACCAGCCTCGACGACGTGCTCTGGGCCGCCGTCGCCCATGCGCAGGCGACACTGCATGGGCGGGTGGTCATCGCCGTGCCGCACGATGACGAACTCACTGTCACCGCCGCCTGGCCTCCGGACATCAACCTCGATTCCACCGACATGACGGCATTGCGCTGGGCCTTCGAGAAGAAGGAGATCGCCGGCCGGGGCACCGGCACCCTGCCCAACATCGCTTTCGAATTCAGGCCGATTCTGACCCCGAATGGCGCCGTCGGCGTGCTTGGCCTGGCCCAACCTGAAGGAGCCGAGCCACTTTCCCCGGCCGAGGAGCGTATTCTCGTCGCCATACTCGACCAGACCGCCATCGCCATCGACAGGGCCAAGCTCGCCAAGGAGAATGTACGCACCGCTGCGCTCGAGGAGAGCGAAAAGCTGCGCAGCGCCCTGCTCTCCTCGCTCTCGCACGATCTGCGCACGCCGCTGGCGTCCATCACCGGGGCCGTCACCACGTTGCGCCAGCTCGGCACCAAGATGGACGAGGAGAGCCGGGACGATCTGCTCGCCTCCATCGAAGAGGAAGCAGCCAGGCTGAGCCGTTTCGTCGCCAATCTCCTCGACATGAGCCGCCTGGAGGCCGGCGCCCTCAATGCACGACGCGACCTCCTCGACGTCGCCGACGTCGTCCGCGGTGCGGTGGAGCGTGCGCGAAAAGCCTTCCCCACCCGCCTGGTCGAGACCAGCCTGGCAACCGACCTGCCGCTGGTGCGCGGCGACCAGGCCCTGCTTGGCCAGGTGCTGTTCAACCTGCTCGACAACGCCCACAAATATGGCGGGGAAGATTCCTCGACCGCCGTGTTCGCCAGGCGCGAGGACAACGAAGTGGTCGTTACCATCACCGACCAGGGCAAGGGCATTCCGCCGGCCGATCTGGAGAAAATCTTCGACAAGTTCTATCGGCGGGGCAAGGTCGACGGCCGGGCACCGGGCACCGGCCTCGGCCTCTCGATCAGCCGCGGCTTCATCGAGGCCATGGGCGGCACCATCACCGCCGAGAGCCCGGCCGTGCGCAAGCGCGGCACCCGCATTGTCATCCGCCTGCCAGCCGGGGCATGATGCCGCACATCTTTGCGGTGTGCCGATCTCCAGATCGGCATCGATATCGTTTCCCGTGCCGATCTGGAGATCGGCACACCGAAGCACGGACCGGCAGACCCACTTCCGATTCCGTCAAGAGTCTCCTCCCCTATGCATATCCTGGTTGTCGACGACGAGCCGCAGATCCAGCGCTTCCTGAAACCGGCCCTCATTGCCGCCGGCTATGAGGTGACGCCGGCCGTCAACGGCACCGACGCCATGCGCCTGATCGCCACCGCCGCGCCGGATCTCGTCATTCTCGATCTCGGCCTACCCGACATGGACGGCAAGGACATCATCACCAAGGTGCGGGAATGGTCGAAAGTACCGATCATCGTGCTGTCTGCCCGCGATCGCGAAACCGAGAAGATCGCTGCCCTCGACCTCGGCGCCGACGACTATGTCGAAAAACCCTTCGGTATCGGCGAGTTGATCGCCCGCATCCGCACCGCTTTGCGCCACAAGGCCCATGAGGAGGGCAACGCCACCCGCTTCGAGAGCGACGGCCTGGTGATCGATACGTTGAAGCGGCTGGTGAGCCGGGACGGCGAGGCCATCCGCGTCACACCCAAGGAATATGACCTGCTCGCCATGCTGGCGCGTCATGCCGGCCGGGTCGTCACCCACCGCCAGTTGCTGACCTCGGTGTGGGGCACTGCACATGCCGAGGACCTGCATTACCTGCGCGTCTTCATCGGCCAGCTCAGGGCCAAGATCGAGCGCGATCCCGCTAATCCGAGCATCATCCAGACCGAACCCGGCATCGGCTATCGCCTGAAGGACGAGGAGTGAGCATGGGGGGCGGTTTGAGGACCGGCCCTTTTCAAGGTGTTGAGAGCTGAAGTCGAGATGGGGGAGCGTAACCCCTCATCCGCCTGCCGGCACCTTCTCCCGCAGGGGGAGAAGGTGATCTATTTCGGAAGACGCAGAGCTTGCCGCTCGCCTTCTCCCCTTGCGGGAGAAGGTGGCGCGAAGCGCCGGATGAGGGGTCACGCTGCCCCATCCCAACCTTTCTCGATTTGCCCGAGACATATTGAAAGGGGAGTCTTCACACTGACCTGTAACCTCCGCGCTTGGCGGCAAACCAGCCGGTTTGAGGACCGGCCCCAATCCGTTCACATCACCAGCTTCAGCGCCAACCCGCACATGGTCATGCCGATCAGCCCGTCCAGCACCCGCCAGGCACCGGGCCGGGCGAAGAGCGGGCGCAGAAGGCGCGCGCCATAGCCGAGCGAGAAGAAGAACAGGAAGGAGGCGCTGACCGCACCAGCACCGAAGGCGAGCTTGGCACCCTGATATTGCGTGGAGATCGAGCCGAGCAGCACCACCGTATCGAGATAGACATGCGGGTTGAGCCAGGTGAAGGCGAGGCAGATGGCGAGCGCCCGGCCAAGTCCAAGCCCCGCAGCATCGCCCGGATCGAGCCCGCCATGATCGGCAAGCGCCGAGCGGAAGCTGCGGAGGCCGTACAGGATGAGGAAGGCGGCGCCGCCATAGCGCATCACCGGCTCGATCCAGGGCACGGCCACGCCCACCGCCTGGAAGCCGGCGACACCGATGCTGATCAGCACGGCATCAGACAAAGCGCAGACAAGGCAGACCCAGAACACATGTTCGCGCCTGAGACCCTGCCGCAGCACGAAGGCGTTCTGCGCCCCGATCGCCACGATCAGGCTGAGGCCGAGCAGGAATCCGGATATGAGCGCGTTGGTCATGGTCTTTCCTTGTGTCATCCCGCGCGCAGTGCAGCATGCAATGATGCGCCGCAGACGCGGGACCGCGTTCAGAACAGCCCTTTGACGGCGCCCGATCCCGTGTCTGCGCCGCACCGCTTCGCGCTGCGACGCGCACGGGATGACAGATGGGGAACCGATCGCCGGGACCGCGTTTGACTACACGCGCCGGGAGAATTAGAAAATTTAAATAATCTATCTCTGGATTAGGAAAATTAATCCATGCTGGACTATGCGCTGCTGGAAGCGCTGGCCGCCGTGGTGCGTACCGGTTCCTTCGACAAGGCGGCGCAGGAGATCGGGGTGACGCCCTCGGCGATCTCGCAACGGGTCAAGCTCCTGGAAGAACGCCTCGGTACCGGCCTGGTCGTCAGGGGTCAGCCCTGCACGGCGACAACGGCCGGCAAGCGGCTTTGCCGCCATGCCGAGGAAGTCGGCCTGATGGAGCATGCACTGCGCGGCGAACTCGGGGGCCTGGTGCCGCCGGGACCCGCCCCTACCGTGCGCATCGCCGTCAATGCCGACAGCCTGGCGACCTGGTTCCTTCCCGCCCTGTCCGGCCTGGAGGGACGCCTGTTCGACCTGGTGCTCGACGATGAGAGCAACACCGCCGAGTGGCTGCGCCGCGGCGAGGTCAGCGCAGCGGTCGCCACGGCACCCGGTCCGTTCCAGGGCTGCGGCAGCCGCGCATTGGGCGTGCAGACCTATGTCGCCACCGCCAGCCCGGCCTTCGTCAGGCGCTGGTTTTCCGAGGGTCTCAGCGAGGAGGCTCTGCGGCAGGCCCCCTGCCTCACCTTCGATATCAAGGATGCCTTGCAGGACCGCTGGCTGGTCGAGACCTTCGGCCGGCCCATAAGCCGGCCGAGCCACTGGATCCCCTCCTCCCGCGGCTTCGTCGACGGCGCCCTGGCCGGGCTCGGCTGGGGCATGAACCCGCTGTCGCTGGTGAGACCCTATCTCGCGGAGGGGTCCCTCGTCGCGATTCATCCCGGCTCGCGGCTGCTGGTGCCGCTCTACTGGCATTGGAGCCGGGCCGTGGAGAAGGGCCTCCAGGACATCACCGCCTCCATCCTGCGCACGGCGCGGGCGAGGCTGGAACAGGCGTAATAGTGCCGCAGCCTCTGGACAGGGCAGCGTTTGCCACTACCATTGTCGGACAAATCAGAATCCAACCTTCAAGACTTCAGGGACGGAAACCCATGCAGCTCCCCATCATGCCCGGCAATGCCGCGCCTCGCCGGCTCGGCAAGACCTCCGTCATGCTCACGCCCGTCGGCCTCGGCGGCGGCCCGATGGGGGACATGTTCGAGAACCTCGACGAGGACAAGGTCCGCGCCACCTTCAGGGGCGCCTGGGACGCCGGCATCCGCTATTTCGACACCTCGCCCTGGTATGGCCGCGGCCTCAGCGAACTGCGTTTCGGCGAGGCGCTGCGGCAAAGGCCGCGCTCGGATTTCATCCTCTCCACCAAGATCGGCCGTACCTTCCACCGGCCCAAGGACGTCGACACTTTCAAGGGACCGTTCTGGTATGGCGGCCTCTCCTTCCAGGAGCGCTTCGACTATACCTATGATGGCGTGATGCGCGCCTATGAGCAGAGCCAGATGCGGCTCGGCATCAACCGTATCGACCTCCTGCTCATCCATGACCTCGACGTGCCGCATGTCGGCTCGGCCGACCTCGTCGCCCAGCATTTCCTCGACCTGGAGCGCTCGGGCTGGCGCGCGCTCGAAATGCTCAAGCATTACGGCGAGATCCAGGGCATCGGCGCCGGCGTCAACGTGCTCGGCACCATTCCCGAAATGCTCAAGCGCTTCGACCTCGATTTCTTCCTGGTCGCCATGCCCTACACGCTGATCGACCAGGGCCCGCTCGACCTCGAATTTCCGCTCTGCCAGGAGCGCGGGGTGGGCGTGGTGATCGGCTCGCCCTTCGCCTCCGGCATCCTTGCCACCGGCGCCGGCGTGCCCACGCCCTATTATCGCTATACGCCGGCCGCCCCGGAGATCATCGAGAAGGTGCGGCGGATCGAGGCCGTCTGCGCCGCACACAACGTGCCGCTGAAGGCGGCCGCCTTCCAGTTCGTGCTGCGCCACCCGATCGTGGCGAGCGTGATTTCGGGCGCCGTCACGCCCGAACAGGCCGCCGAGAATGTCAGCCTGCTCGGCGTCGCCATTCCCGACGCCTTCTGGAGCGATTTGCGCCAGCAGGGACTGATCGATGCGAGGGCTCCGTAAGAACGCCAAAGGCGGCAAGGTCGGAACATGACGAACATATGCTGCTTTGGCTTACGCGGGACACGTATGGTGAAATCGTACTTTGTCCGGATAGGCTAGGGCTCCGACGCATCGGGCGTGGTTACTATTGCCTCGCAGGACTTCGTTTGGAGCCTCGCAAAAGGCGATCTATTGTTCCGTACCGGGGGGATCAGAAACGCATAGTGCCAGGAAAAATAGGATCCTCGCGACAGATCTTCCTCGGAGGAGGCCTTTTCGTGTCACCAACAGCGAAAGCGCAAATGACCTTAACTCGCCCCTGCCCGGATTGGCTCATTCCCGATGACCTAAAGGCAATTGTCTCGAAGGATGAAGTTTGGGAAAGCGATCGCTGGAGCCCTATTGCCCTGTCCGTATTGGGAGCCACAATCTATCATGGTCGGCTCATTCCGCTTTCCTGGCAAATTGAGTTTTCCCCCTACGGTCCGGAGTTTGAAGAGGCGAATCATCGCTTCGCTGCGGCCACGGGCGGCAAACCGGATTCATATCGCTGGAGTGAATTGGTTGTGAACGCGATGACGACCAATGCCCCTAAATTCGTCCCGGAGATGCATACGGAAGATACGGAATTGGCGACATGCGTCATATGGGTTGAGTCAGAGTCTGCCTGCAAAGCCTTGCTCAAGACCGTCTGGGAGATGATTTACCGTTAGATCGGCAGCGTAGATTGTCGAAACGAATGGGCGTCACATCAGGATTGCGAGCCGAGTGCTCTTCTATGCGCCTCGGCCAACGCGTCGAGGCTGTGGAAGTGAAAATCCGGCTCCGGCACGCCTTCCACCACCAAGGTGGCGCCGCCCTGTTTGCCGGCGCGGCGGTCGATCCAGGCCCGTGCCAGGCCGATCCGTGACGCCGGCACGTGATCGTGGTGCAGGCTCTGGGCGGTGTGCAGCACATCGGCCGGCTCGAGGCCGAACTGCAGCGACAAATGCTCGATGAGATAGCTGAAATTGCGCGGATCCGGCTTGTAGGAACCGACATCCTCGGCGGTGTAGACCGCGTCGAAAAGACCGCCGAGCTTGGTGTTGCTGCCGGCGAAGCTACGGCGGTCGACATTGGAGAGCACGACCAGCCGGTAGTGGCGCTTCAGATAAGCCAGCGCCTGCGCCGAATCCGGAAAGGCCGGCCAGTCCGGCACGGAAGCGCCGAAGCGCTCATGCAGGTCGGCATGGGCGGCGATGCCCCAATCCTGCGCCAGCCGCGCATGGGTGACGGCAAGCAGGGTCGAATAGAGCAGCGAGGGCGTCTGGAGTTCCTGCTCGGTCTCGCGGCGGGCGAAGGCAGCGAGCGCCTCCTCGCGCCCGATCACCCGCCCGCCGGCGCTGAGCAAGGGCTGGAGCGCATTCCAGATGCCGGTTTCCCAGTCGATCAGCGTGCCGTAGCAATCGAAGGTCAAGACCTTGAAGTCCGTCAGTTCCGGCATCCCGTCTTCTCCCAGGCAATCGCGATCGGCAGGCATGCCGTCGCTCGCGGCGCATAAGCAAAAGAGGACGGTGTCGCCACCGCCCTCTCCGGTTTGAGGATCCTCACGAAACCAGTTCGCTGTCCCAGTAGAGATAGTCGACCCAGCTTTCGTGCAGATAGTTGTGCGGATAATGCCGGCTCGCCTCCAGGAGGTCCCAGGGCGAAGGCCGCGCCGGCTTGCGCAAGGGCTTCATATCCATACGGTCGGCCTTGCGGGCGTTGCAGTCGCCACAGGCCGCGACGATGTTCTCCCATGAGGTCGCCCCGCCCTTGGAGCGGGGAACCACATGCTCGAACTGCAAATCGCGGGCCTGGAAACCATCGCCGCAATATTGGCAGGTGAAGCCGTCGCGCAGGAACAGGTTGAAACGGGTGAACGGCACCATGCGCTCCACCTTCTGATAGTCGCGCAAGGCAACCACGGACGGCAGGCGCATCGTCGTCGACGGACTGCGCACCACGGCATCATATTCCGCCACCACGCTCACGCGGTCGAGAAACACGGCCCTCAGCGCATCCTGCCACGACAGCAGCGATAGCGGAAAATACCGCAAGGGTCTGAAATCGGCATTCAATATCAAAGCGGGGTGGGACGACATGACTACCTCAACGCTCGGCTCCTGGAGTTAACACGGGCTGGAGGAATGGATGACCGGTTACCCGGCCGGCTTCTGGTTTTCGCTGTCTGACTCCCGGCCAGCCCCGTTGGCTGGTCTAGCTGGACAGTTGTCCGGCAACGAAAAGACGGAATGATGACAGCACGATGATGTGCACGCGGCCACACGCTGGCATGCGGAGCATGCCGACCGTCCGGATTGTTTGGAGTGTGTCGCGGGCGTACATACCCTCCTGCCATCAAGGCGGAGGGGACTGCCCTGCCGCCGGTTCAGATTCTCGTGTGATCCTGCGCCAGTCTGGCGACGATCATACGGTTCGCATTCGACAGGTCGCGGCCGGCACCTTTGCATTGGCTGCGGGTAGCCACGCCCATGCCCGGCATGCAGGCCGGCAGCAGGGAGGCGTCATCCGCAAACGCAAAGATGTTGAAATGGGTCGGCAACGGCATGTCCGGCTCTTGAAGGACGAGGCCCATCCCCTTCCCGATGACTAGGCTTATGCCGCCCGAAAACGACAAAAATCAAGCGCGAAAGCGTCATCCACCCGCAAAAACAGCAAAAATTTCGAAAGAATCCCGCTCTTTTCCGGGATGTATGATCCAATTGGATAATATCTTATATCGCTGAATAAAATCTTCGGCATATGCGGCGTCGATGCGCCGGACCTGCAAACCGGCTTGCATCTCGCCCAGCGCGATTCAGCTATGCGAAACTATATGTTGTCTCTCCCTACTTTTGCCATTTCGTCAGAACAAAAGCGTGCCTATAAACAATCAAGCGTCATGACCGGCGTCGAGTCGGCCACCATTCTGGCCCGCCCCTTGGGACGGGCCTTGTCATGAATTGCCTGCTCCAATGTCCGAAGTGACCGCTGGCCTGATGCCCCGGATGGCACGGCCCAATTTCAGAACCACCGCGCTGATCATTGCCAGCGCCATGTTCATGGAACAGCTCGACGCCACCATCCTGGCGACTGCCCTGCCGACCATGGCGAAATCCTTCGACGTTTCGCCGGCACATATGAGCATCGCGCTGACGTCCTACCTGCTCAGCCTGGCCGTACTGATTCCCGCCAGCGGCAAGATCGCCGACCGCTATGGCGCCCGCAGCGTGTTCTCGATCGCCATCGCCGTGTTCATGCTGGGCTCGATCCTGTGTGCCTGGGCACCGACCCTGCCCGTCCTGGTCGCGGCGCGCCTGCTGCAGGGCGCTGGCGGGGCGATGATGGTGCCGGTCGGCCGCCTGGTCCTGCTGCGTACCGTCGACAAATCGGACCTCGTCTCCGCCATGGGCTGGCTGCTGGTGCCGGCGCTGATCGGCCCGATCCTCGGCCCGCCGGTCGGCGGCTTCATCGTCACCTTCCTCGACTGGCGCTGGATCTTCTACATCAACATCCCGATCGGCCTGCTCGGGCTGGTGCTCACCCAGATCTTCATTCCCAACATGAAGGAAGACAAGCGCGAGCCCTTCGACATGAAAGGTTTCGTGCTCTCCGGCATTTCGCTCGCCTGCCTGCTGTTCGGCTTCGAGATGACCAGCCGCGGCAGCGCCGAGGAAGCGCCGCTCGCCATCGCCCTGCTGGTGATCGGCCTCGTCAGCGGCGCGGTCTATGTCGTCCATGCCCGCAAGCCCCGCGACTTCGCCCCGATCCTCGACCTCAGCCTGATGCGGGTGCGCACATTCCGCATCTCGCTGGTCGCCGGCTCGCTCTCGCGCATCACCCAGGGCGCTCAGCCTTTTCTGCTGCCCCTGATGATGCAGATCGGCTTCGGCATGTCGGCGGCGGAGAGCGGCCTGCTCACCCTCGCCACCGCCTGCGGTTCCATGCTGATGAAGGCGGCGGCCAAGCCGATCCTCAAGCGCTTCGGCTTCCGCACCACGCTGATCTGGAACAGCATCTTTTCCAGCCTGCTCTATGCGGCCTGCGCCCTGTTCCGCCCCGACTGGCCGCATTGGGCCATCTTCGCCGTACTGCTGGTCTGCGGTTTCTCGATGTCGCTGCAGTTCACCGCCTACAACACCGTCTGCTACGACGACATTCCGCCAACCCGCACCTCCTCGGCCAACAGCTTCTACACCACCTTCCAGCAGTTGATGCTGTCCTTCGGCATCTGCGCCGGCGCACTGGCCTTGACCGGCTCGAAGCTGGTCCTGGGACACGAGCACGCCACGCTGATGGACTTCTCGATGGCGTTCCTGTTCGTCACCGCCATTTCCCTGCTGGCTTCGCCGGTGAACGCCAAGCTGCCTTACAATGCAGGGGCATCGATGAGCGGCCACCGCAAGCGGCACGAGGCCGAACAGGCGACCTGACGAGACCGGCGAGGAACGATCGTCAGGTCACCGGGTCTTCGCGCCTGTAAGGCTCGAGGGCGTTGAGGCCCAGGAGTTCCGTCAGCCTGGCACCGTCGCTGACGCGCCGGAACCAGCCGGGCGCCATCCAGGGCGCGTCGCCGTCGATATTGGGGGCACCGCGCCCAGTTGCGATATCCTCGATCCAGAGCGTTCGCGTCTCCAGCGAGATGCGCGTGAAATCGGTGCTGTTGGGCACGCCGGCATGCGCATGCGCACTGGAAAAGGCGATCACCTCCCCCGGCTCGACCACCACTGGCTCGACTCTCCCGACATCCACGGCGCCGCTCAGATGCGGGATGGCATCGTCGGCATCGACGGCATGGCGACCTGCGACCTTGGCACGGGCCAGCACGGCCTCCAGATCGAAGGAAGCGCTGGTATTGGGCACCGCCCTGGTCCACAGATCCGGATAGATCGCGAAAGTGCGCCCGGCCGTGATCGGATAGATCGGCGCCCACCAATTGGTCTGCGCGTAGAGGTTGGAGCCCCAGGTGTCGCGGTGAAAGGCGATCGTGGCGGTGCTGCGCGCCCGCGGCAGGTTCGCTGCAGGCGGCTGGTGGGGCTGGAAGCGAAGATGCAGCCGGTCACGCGCGAGTTTTTCCGGATCGAGGCCGAGCGCTGCGAAAATTTCGCTCCACAGGCGCTTGACCTCGGCGGATTGGACGAATGCCTTCTGCAGCCTGGAAAATTCCTCGACCTGCCGGTCATGGTCGAGATGGCGATGAATCTCGGGCGGCTGGTGGGGATGGAAAGCGTCTTCCAGCAGGCCTCGGGTGAAGGCTACCAATGCCTGCATCGGCGAGAGTCCGCTAAAGCAGGCAATCTCGCCGGCATAGATCCGGTCATGGAAACCGCGCGGCGACACCGGAACGGCGAAGGACGAATACATGAGACAGGCCCCGCTGTTTCAGGTGTCGAACCCAAGGCTAAAGCGTTTTCCAGAAAAGTTGATAGACTTTTCAATTAAGAAAACGCGTCAAAACAAAGAGTTGGAGAGGAAGTGCGATTCGCGAGAAATCGCACTTTGCTCCAGCGCAAGCAAGGCTGGGTTACGAATGCGTTTGCAACGGAAGAAGCGCCATTTTGGCCCATTGCAGCCGGCTGAGGCAATCGCGCCCGTCAGCTCTGTCGGGCCAGGCGCGGCTGCTCATGCGGGGCTTCGTCCTGCGGCACCAGGCGCCCCTCCTCCGCCTTGTTGATATATTGGCTCGCCACCAGCACGCCCTTGATCGGACGCAGGATGGGAATGCAGGAGAGCAGCAGGAAGGGCAATGTGGTGACGAAATGCACCCAGAGCGGCGGCTCGAAGCTCAGTTCCATCCACATGCCGAAGCCGGTGGCCGGAAAGGCCATGGTCATCATCACGAAGAAGGCCGGGCCATCCGCCGGATCGGCAAAGGAATAATCGAGCCCGCAGGCATTGCATTTGGGAGCGAGCGTCAGGAAGCCGTTGAAGAGCTTGCCCTGTCCGCAGCGCGGGCAGCGGCCGCGCATGCCGCAACGCCAGATCGACTGTGAGGCTGCCGATTGTTCTTCCATCGAAGGGCTCCTTCGTTCCGGCAGAATGTATGGATTGAATTTCCATACAAATATGACTATCCTGCCGTCGAGAATCAAGAAATCGACCTGACATCGAAGAATTTTGCGATTTTCCGGGTCGATCAACGCTCACTTTGTATTATTGTAGGCATACAAATGCAAGACAATTCGCCTGCGGCATTCTGGCTCCCCGCCGAACTGGCCCGCGATGCGCCCAAATATCTCGCCATCGCCCAGGCGCTGTCGGCCGACATCCGCTCGGGACGCCTGGCACCGGGCGTGCAATTGCCGCCGCAGCGCCAGCTCGCCAAGGCGCTCGGCGTCGACCTCACCACGGTGACGCGGGCGTTCAACGAGGTCCGGCGCGCCGGCCTGGTGGAGGGCAACACCAAGCGGGGCACCATCGTCAGCGCCTCCCGGACCGTGCCTGCCCGCATCGTCGTCGACGAGCCCCTCCCGACCGAGGCCACGGCCCTGATCGATCTGAGCATGAACATGCCGCCCCAGCCGGCCGAGGTCGGGCTGCGTGAGGCGATCGCCGAAGGTATCGCCGATGTCCTCGCCTCGCCCCACGTGCTGGCGCGGCTGCACTACCAGGACAATGCCGGCATTCCCGGCGACCGCGCTGCCGGCGCGCGCTTCCTGGCGCCCCGCCTCGGCGCCATCTCGCCCGAACGGCTGGTGGTGACCTCGGGCTCGCAGGCAGCCCTGTTCGCGGTAGTGTCGGCCCTGCTCGAACCGGGATCGGTGCTGGCGGCGCCCGAGGTCACCTATCCCGGCCTGCGTTCGGTGGCCGCCCGCTGCGGCGTAAGGCTGGCGGCGGTGCCCACCGATGGGGATGGTCTCCTGCCCGACGATTTCGAGGCACTCTGCCGGACGAACCGGCCGAGAGCGCTCTATTGCGTGCCGACACTCGACAACCCGACCACCGCGACCTTGCCCGCCGAGCGGCGGCAGGCCCTGGTCGCCATCGCCCGCAAGCACGGCGTCGCCCTCATCGAGGACGATGCCTATGGCGCGCTGCCCGAACACGCGCCGGCCCCGCTCGCAGCCCTCGCCCCCGAACGAAGCTGGCACGTCGCCACGCTGTCCAAATGCGCGACGCCCGCTCTAAGGCTGGCCTATGTCGTCACGCCGGGCCAAGCGGAGGCGCTCGAAATCACGGCCCAGACCCGGATCATCAACCTGATGGCACCCCCGTTGATGTCCGGCTTGGCGACCGCCTGGATCAAGGACGGCACCATGGCCCGCCTGACGGCCGCCATCCGGCGCGAGAACCATGCACGCCAGGCCATCGCTGCGACGGCGCTGAACGGCTTCACCTATCGCGCGGCCGCGGACGCACACCATCTCTGGCTGAGCCTGCCGCCGGCCTGGGTCGGCGCCGATCTCAGCGCCGTCGCCCGCAAGGCCGGGCTCGCCCTGGTCGGCAGCGCTGCCTTCGCCGTCGGCGCCCCGCCGCCGGCGCTGCGCATCTCGCTC
>NZ_LYXZ01000041.1 GCF_001676615.1 Labrys sp. WJW
TCGCGGGCTTCAGGGGGGATCGGCAGCAGGCCGGAGCCCCGCAGCATCGCCTCGATCGCCGTGTTGGCATGGTCGAGCGCGCTGCCGGCGGCATAGTCTCCGTCCAGCCAGTCCGGCAATTCGTTCAGCACATTGGTGAGGCAGGCGAGCAGCATCGCCTCGTTGTCGGACAGGCTCGCCTTGATACGCTGATACTCGGCCGCGAGAACTGTCGGGTGCTCGTCATAGTCCAAGGGTCGAAATGCCATATACTGCAGCCCCGTCGCGATGTTGCAGGCCTGGCAAATTGCGTTCAGGCGCGCGTCAGAGCGTTTTGCGATTTGGCGGTGACGCCAAGAATCGCAAAACGCCTCGAACCAAAGAGTGAGAGCAAACAAGCGTTGCCATCTAAACGCGCCTTGCTCTGGAGATCACTGGCTTATCGCGTGTGACCGCCACGTTACAAGGCTCGCGATTGTCTCCGGGACAGACGACTTTGCACAAGGCCTGCGACGGAAGGTCCCAAAAGCCCGGTCACGCCCCTATCACGCCCCTGAGGGATTGTTAGCCTACAAACAGAACCAGGGGAGAATAACGATGGCAATACATCTGACCGGTCCGCGCAGCGGCCAGGAACCGTGCCTGTTGTTCGAGGATTGCGGCGTTCTCTCCGCCGAGCGGCTGGAGCGTGGCATTCCCTGTCTCTACTTCGCCTCTCCGAATTGCGCGACGAGCGGCGTCGCCGCCCTGAAGGCCAAACTCGCCGTCCGCAAGGCCATGGCGCGCGTGCATGATCGCCTGAAGGCAATCGATGCCGAGCGCAATAGCCGCGGGCCCGGTTGAACGACGGCCTCGACAAGATTCGTGCCCGCGAACCGCTGCGTTATGGTATGGAGCCGACGATCACGCTACCGCCACGAAGTTCCGCGACACTCCGGCCGAATGCAAGGCCATGCCGGATGTGGCCGTCTGGGGAGAACTCACCATGCGCGCCATTCTATCCTTGTTGATCATCGTCTATCTGATCGGGGTGGGCGTCGAACTGGCGCCGGTGGTCCAGGGGCAATGGAGCAGCGGTTCGGCCTCTGATTTTGCCAGCAGCATCGCCCGAGCGCTTCCCGATGCCCTGACCTGGCCGGCCAAGGTCTATCGCAGCCTGACCGACAAGGCCTGAGCGCGCGCTTCGATACGCGAAAGCGGCTGGTTCGTTCAGTTGGACCCGCTGTCCGGCCGACCTGTCCGAGATACCTCTATCGTGCTTGGAGAATCGGCCCCGAACGATCCTGGCAGATTGGTCCTTGCCGAGCCGCGGGCGGAAGAGACCGGCCATTGGCCGGTCCCCGTGCGACAGGCCCCCACCTCAGGTCGTCTGTCCTCCATCCACCGTCAGAATGGCGCCCGTGATCTGCCGTGAGGAAGGGCTCGCCAGAAAGGCGACAGCGGCGGCGACATCCTCCGGCGTGCCATAACGCCCAAGCGGGCTCAGGCTGCGCTGGAAGTCGGAGAACTCGCCATTGGCGGGGTTCATGTCGGTGTCGGTCGACCCCGGCTGGACCAGGTTGACGGTGACATCGCGCGGTCCGAGCTCCTGGGCAAGGCCCCGCGTGAACGAGTGCAAGGCAGATTTGGTCATATAGTAGAATGTGCCGGGATGTCCGACGATACGCTCGGCACCCGCGGAGCCGATCGTGACGATGCGTCCGCCAGCGTTAAGATGCGGAATGGCGGCCTGCGCCGCAAGCACAGGGCCGCGTACATTGACGTCGAGCATCGCATCGATCGTCTCTACGCTGATCTCGGCGGTCGATGCATAAAGCGCAATCGCGGCATTGTTGACGAGGATGTCGAGACCGCCCAGCGCCTCGGCCGCTTCGTTGACAGAGCGCTTGATCGCAGCCGGATCGGCGCTGTCCGCTTGAATGGCGACAGCCTTGCGCCCCTCGCCCTCGATCGCCCGAACGACCGCGGCAGCGCGATCGGCTGACTTCTCATAGGTGAGCGCCACATCCGCGCCCTTTTGCGCAAGCGCGATCGCTATTGCGGCGCCGATGCCGCGAGACCCGCCCGTCACGAGCGCACGCTTTCCAGACAATTCCATGGCAACAGCCTTTATCTAGTGATCGATACAGAAATGCTAAAGCCATTGCCTCGAGCGGTCAACGGATTTATGTAGTGATCGATGCAAAATTCTGATCCGAGCCCCGACACACCCCCTGCGCCTCCCCCCCTGCGCGGGCGGCCGCGTGCGTTCGACCGGAACGCTGCACTGGCGCAGGCGACCCGCCTGTTCTGGACCAAGGGTTTCGAAGCGACCTCCATTGCCGATTTGACGCACGCCATGGGTATCGGCGCGCCCAGCCTCTATGCCGCATTCCAATCGAAGGAGGCCCTTTATGCCGAGGCGCTCCGCCACTATGCCGAGACCAACGAGGGATATGTCTGGGCAGGGTTTCATTCCGCAGCGACTGCGCGCGATGCCGTCCGGTCTCTCCTGATGGATTCGGCCGCTGCCCTGACCGGCTGCGTCGCGGATATTCCCCGCGGTTGCATGATCACGCTTTCGTCGGTCGGCAGCGAAGGCCATACGGAATTGGGCGAGTTGGTGCGGTCCGCGCGAGCCGTCACGCTCGAACGGCTATTGACGCGCCTCGACAAGGCGGTGGCGGATGGCGAGATCGCAGCCTCGACCGATCTTCGCGCACTCGCGCGCTTCGTACAGACCATCCAGAACGGCATGTCGATCCTTGCCCGCGACGGGGCGAACTGCGCCGAACTGGAGTCGGTAGCCGATGTCGCCATGGCGGGATGGGACGCCCGGACCGTCAGACCTGAGGACGGCGCGGGTTGACCCATCGCCTTTCCCCCAACCGGGACTTATGATCCGATCGGCTCGTTCGGTTCGCGCGCACTGTGTCATCATGGGGGAAGCCTTGCAGGCGTCTTCGCAGCATGCCTGATCCCGCCGGCGGATTTGCAGCCGGAACGGTGGCACGCACCAGGCTTTCGCACAGCCTGCGCCTTCTTTTCGCGCTTGCGGCCCTGCCGTTCCTGGCCGTCATCGTCTTCATGCTCGTCGCCATCGGCTTTGCCCTCCTGCCCGCAACAGGGCGAACCCAGCAGGCCGGTGGAGAGCCGACGCTCTATTTGTGCGCCTCCCTCGCCCATGCCGACATCGTGATGCCGAGCCGGGATGCGCTGGTCGATTGGGCGGGGCTGTTTCCGGCCGTCATGCCCCCCAATCTGCCCAGCGAGGCCTATCTGGCCTTCGGTTGGGGCGATCTCGTCTTTTTCCAGGAAACGCCGACCTGGGCCGACACCAGGATGTCGACGGCCCTGGCGGCACTGGCCGGCCGGCACGACACCGCCCTCCGGGTGGTCGCCGTCAATCCGCCGGTGGCCAACCCCGATTGCCTGCCGCTTGCGGTCGACAGGGAGGGGCGGCAGGCCCTGATCGCCCATATCCGCGCAAGCCTCCAGCCGGACGGCGCCGGCAGGGCCCAGCAGCGCCCCGGCGGCATGGGGCTCGAAGCCTTCTATCTCGCCAGGGGCCGCTACGGACCGTTCAACACCTGCAACCAATGGGTGGCCGAGGCCCTCGCGGCCGCCGGCCTGCCCCATGCCCGCTTCGCCCCCTTCAGCTTCAGCGTGACCTGGCCTCTCGGGAAAGGCCGTACCGGATAGAGCAAGCGGCACGTTGCGCACGAGAGTCCTTGTTGCCGGAAGAACACACCCTCGGGCGCTTTTGCACCCGCCGCCGACAAGCTCGCTGCGGGCGCACAATCCTGCCGCAATGGCTACCTACGCCGACCTCACCGAGACGCCGCCGCCGCTCCCAAGCCCGGCAGGCGCCGACGAATAAGAACAGCACATATCTGGACTAGAAATGATACTGGCACGAAGCATTATCCTTCTGGCCTTGCCGCTGATGCTTGCAAGCTGCGTCACGACAAGCGCGAAGATCGACACCTCTCTGGCAACCCCGGCCGTTGCGCCGCAGGCGGGCGCAGCCGCACAACTCGCAGCCTTGCCTGCGATCAAGCCCGAGGAGGCCCAGAACGCCCCCACCGCTGCACCGGAAACGGCCGAGGCGATCGACCCCCATTACGCCGCCCTCTATGCCGGTTCCAAGGACGGCGCCTATGCGATCAAGGCCGTCAACCTGGCCAGCGTGGCACCGCGCTTCTGGCGCCGCGAGGTTGCCTACGACTCGTCGGAAAAGACCGGCACCATCATCGTCGATCCCAACAAGCGCTTTCTCTATCTGATCCAGGGCAACGGCAAGGCGCTGCGCTACGGGGTCGGCGTCGGCAAGGTCGCGGACTATAATTTCCAGGGCGAGGCGATCATCGCGCGCAAGGCCACCTGGCCGCGTTGGACCCCGACGCCCACCATGATCGCCCGCAATCCCAAGCAATATGGCCGCTATCGTGCCGGCATGGCCGGCGGCCCCGGCAATCCGCTGGGCGCCCGTGCGCTCTATCTCTATAGCGGAGGCCGCGACACGCTGTATCGCCTGCACGGCACCACCAATCCGTCAGCCATCGGCACCAAGGTTTCGTCCGGCTGCATCCGGCTGACCAACCAGGACATCATCGATCTCTACAAGCGCATTCCCGTCGGCACCAAGGTGATCGTGCTGCCGGTGGGCAGCAGCCGTTCGGCCTGACCGATCAGAGAGCTGGATGGCCTTCGATCGGCCAGGCGGCCGCCCACGAAGCGGCACCCGGCGCCGCAGGCGAAATTCAAATCTTTTCCATTCCGTAAAGGAATTTGAATTCTATCAGAAACTCATCCTGCCGGGCACTTGCCCGGCAGCAAGAACAGCCAGCCCGGCGTCATTGAATTTTGCAACGGAGACGATTGGGTACTAAGGTATCCATAAATTTTCTGACACGAGGAATGAAATGGCCATCAATCTTCCCAGCCTCGTCTCCCAGTTGATCACCCCCGACCTCATCGAACGCGCCGCCGCAATCATCGGCATCGACCCGGCACTGGCCGGAAAACTGGTCGGCGCCGCCATTCCCTCCGTGCTGGGGGCCTTCGCCAGCGAAGCCTCTTCTCCCGATGGCGCCAAGGGCATTTCCGATCTGATATCCAGCCAGGATCCGGGCCTGTTCGACACGCTGTCCGCCGGCGTGACCAGCGGCGATGCCAACGCCCTGGCCAGCGGCGGCAACGTGCTGACCTCCCTGCTGGGCGCCGAAGGCGTCAACCAACTGGCCAATGTCCTCGGGCAGGCCACTGGCGCCCCGCCGCAGGCTGCCGCTTCCATATTGAGCCTCGTGGGCCCGGCCGTCGTCGGCGCCCTCGGCAACCAATCGCCGGAGAACTGGGCGGACGGCAATGCGGTGGCCTCGCTCTTTGCAGGCGAGAAACAGGCGATCACGGCGGCACTCCCGGCCAGCCTCGCGGCAGGGCTTGCCGATAGCGGCTTCCTGCAGGGCCTGGACACGGCGGTAAGCGGCGCCTTCCGGACCGCGCCGCCCCAATCCACGCTGGGTTCGGCAACACCGGGACCTCAGGCGGGCACGTCGACCCTCGGATCCGGCGAAACGGCAGCACCAGCCGGCCGCTCGACACTCGACACCAAGCCGTCTCCCAGCCCCCAGGTCCAGCACCAAGCCGCCCCGCCGCCACCACCACAATCGAGCGGCAGCATGACCTGGCTCTATCTCATCATCGCCATCCTGGTCGTCGGCGGCCTCGCCTGGTACTTCCTCTACAAGCGCCCCCAGGCGAGCACACCGGCCACAACCGGACAGATCGAGATGCCCACCGCATCACCCCCGCTCGGCTGAAGCGCGACGACGCCGAGGCATATCCCGGTATGAAAAAGGCGACGAAGCTTGCGCTTCGTCGGTTGATCTCGGCACAAGAAAGGCGACGAAGCTTGCGCTTCGTCGGTTGATCTCGGCACAAGAAAGGCGACGAAGCTTGCGCTTCGTCGCCCTGGATCCGCTCCTGGCGGATACACTTCCCGTGAGCTGATCAGTGCAGGGAAACCGGCTCCAGTTCCTGTTCCCAGGCATTGGCCACCGCACCCTCGGCCGAATCAGAAATCATGATGGGCGTGCCGTCGGCGGCGTTGAGAGTGAACAGCTTCAAGCCGGGACGGATTTCACCGATCTGCGGGTAGAGGCGCATGGCATCCTCCGACATGATCGGCTTGACATAGGCGACATGCCCGGCGCCCAGGGCGGCCAGCATCTCGGGAGTAGGCACAGAAGTCTTGTCGTTCCGGATCATGGGACCCTCCTGAACGTTGAAAATGATGAAAATAGGGGCAAGCGGTTCGTCAGTCCCGCACCGCAATGTCGATGCGCTTGGCGACGCGCTCGGGCTCCGGACGGATCAGGTCGACGGAAAGCAGGCCGTTCTTCAGATCCGCGCCCATCACCTCCATGCCGTCGGCAAGGAGAAAGGTGCGCTGGAACTGGCGGGCTGCGATACCGCGATGCAGGAAGACGCGGGATTTGTCGTCCACCTGGCGCCCGCGGATGACGAGCTGGTTTTCCTCGATCGAGACGTCAAGCTCCTCGCGGCTGAAGCCAGCGACGGCAAGCGTGATTCTCAGCCGCTCCGGTGGCCGATCACAGGAACCGACCCGCTCGATATTGTAAGGCGGATAGCCGTCATTGGCGGCTTTGGCGACCCTGTCCAGCGCTCGTTCGATCTCGTCGAAACCGAGCAGGAAGGGCGAATTCAAGGTTGGTACGCGCGACATTGCAAAGCCCTCGCAGGAAGCGACTTTGGAGTGGGACCCTGACGGCATCCCCGTTCCGGCAACTCCGGAACAATCTCAATATGGGCAAGCGCAAGGGGGTTTCAAGAGGGGCCCGGAAATGCGGTGAGGATTTCCGGATCGAGCCCTCCGGAGTAAGGCGCGTTTTGGTGAAAAACGCGGTTTTTCTACCAAGTCGCGAAACGATTGACCGATGCATGTCGCTTCTGGGATCGCAGGTATCCTTGCCTGCTCTTGGAAACACTCCGTCAGACGGATGGGAAGAGCAGGCAAGGATGCCTGCGATCCCAGGATTGCCTCCTGTCGCAAAACGCTCTTGCGCGCCGCTCCGGGGCGGGGCAGGAACGGCATATGATCCCTCCCGGCCTTCTCATTGCCGCACCCCGCTCCGGTTCCGGCAAGACCACCCTGGTGCTCGGCCTGCTGCGCGCCCTTGCCCGCAGCGGCATTGCCGTGCAGCCGATGAAATGCGGCCCCGACTATATCGACCCCGGCTTTCATGCCGCGGCCGCCTCCCGCGTGAGCTATAACCTCGACAGCTGGGCGATGCGCCCGGCCCTCCTCGACAGCCTGATCCACCAGGCCGGCAGCGATGCCGAGCTCTTCATCGGCGAGGCGCTGATGGGGCTGTTCGACGGCGTTGTCAGCAACGGCGCCAGCGGGGATGGCTCCTCGTCCGGCCTCGCGGCGCGGCAGGGATGGCCGGTGCTGCTGGTTCTCGACATTTCCGGCCAGTCCCAGTCTGCCGGCGCCGTCGCCAAGGGCTTCGCCAGTTTCCGCCCCGATGTGCGCATCGCCGGCGTGGTGCTCAACAAGGTCGCCAGCCCGCGGCACGAGGCTTTGGCACGCAAGGGCATCGAGGAAGCCGGCCTGCCCGTGGTCGGCGTACTGCCCCGCAATGCCGACCTCGTGCTGCCCGAGCGCCATCTCGGCCTGGTCCAGGCCGACGAGACCGCCGAACTCGACCAGCGGCTGGAGGCCTTGGCGGATTTCGTCGAGGCCCATTGCAGCATCGAGGCCATCCGGGCCCTCGCCGGGCCGACCAACCTGCCGACAGGGCTGGACGAGGCAGGTCTTCCACCGGACGGTATCGAGGATGCGGGCTTGCGCCCGCCCGGCCAGCGCATCGCGCTGGCCCGCGACGCCGCCTTCTCCTTCGTCTATCCGCACCTCATCGCCGGCTGGCGCCGCCAAGGCGCCGAGATCATTCCCTTTTCGCCGCTGGCCGACGAGGGGCCGGCGGAAGATGCGGACGTCACCTGGCTGCCAGGCGGCTATCCTGAACTGCATGGCGCGCGGCTTGCCACCGCAACCCACTTCCACCGCACCCTGCGCCAGTTCGCGCAGACGCGCCCGGTACATGGCGAATGCGGGGGCTACATGGTGCTCGGCCAGGTCCTGATCGATGCAGAGGGCACGGCCCACCGCATGACCGGCCTGCTCGATCTCGAGACGAGCTTTGCCAAACGCCGCATGAATCTGGGCTACCGCCTCGCGGCTCTGAAGCAGGATTGTCCGCTCGGCAAACGTGGCAGCCTGGTGCGCGGCCATGAGTTCCACTACTCGACAACCTTGCGTTCCGACGATGCGCCGCTCTTCGACGTCAGCGATGCCAACGCCACCTCCCTGGGCGCCCTCGGCGGGCGCCGCGGCCAGGTCACCGGTTCCTTCTTCCACGTGATCGACAGGGCCTAGGGCGTGTCGTGATTTGGCGGAGACGTCGGACTTGCGTCATTGCGAGCGCAGCGAAGCAATCCACGAGTCGCGTGATTTACCAAGACTGGATTGCTTCGCTACGCTCGCAATGACGGAAAAATGCCATCGCAATCGTATTTGCGACTGGAATGCCAGGGCCTCAACCGGCAAAGCCTCCGTCGTCCAGGAAGCGCTGTTCTTCCGGCGTGCAAATGCGGCCGAGAATGGCGTTGCGATGAGGAAAACGACCGAAGCGGGCGATGATGTCGCGATGTTCCTGGGCATAGCGCAGATAGTCGCCTTCCAGCGTCCGGCACAGAGAGAGGCAGCGCTCCTGGTCGGCGAGTTCCTCCGAATGCATGAGGGGCAGGTAGAAGAAGATGCGCAACTCCGGGTCGATGCTGTGGTCATGCCCGGCCGCCAGCGCCGCGGCGGCAACCTGCCGTGCCCGGCGATCGCCGGCATACATGGCCGGCGTATCGCGAAAGGCATTGCGCGGAAACTGGTCGAGCAGCAGCACCAGCGCGAGCGCCCCGGGCGCCGTCGCCTCCCAGCCTTCGAGTTCGCCGCGCATCGCAGCCTGATGCAGGGTGAGGAAACGCTGGCGAAAATCGCGATCGAACCCTTCGTCCTTCTCGAACCAGCGTTCGGGGCCGGCATCGGTCCAGAAATCGACGACGGCACTCGCGGAAGGTGGAACCGAATCGACCACGACCACGTTCTCCTTGCGCTGACGAGACTACAGGCGAAATTTCAACGAGCGAGGAATCTGCATAGCGCTGCGGAAACCGCAATTCCACCATTGAACAATCGCTGAATGCTCGTCACATTAGCGTCGAGGAGACAGACCTTGTCCGCTGTGACGCCGACCATACCTTCGAGTGAACTTGCCCAGCTGAACGAACGCTCGCGCGAGATATTCCGTCAGATCGTCGATTCCTACCTTGCGACGGGCGAACCTGTCGGCTCCCGCAACATTTCGCGCCTGCTGCCGACCTCCCTGTCCCCCGCCTCGGTGCGCAACGTCATGCAGGACCTGGAAGTGCTCGGCCTGATCCAGGCGCCGCACACCAGCGCCGGGCGTCTGCCGACCGAACTCGGCTTGCGCTTCTTCGTCGACGCCATGCTGGAATTCGGCGATCTCGCCGCGCAGGACCGTGCCCAGATCGATGCGCAGATCCGGGCAAGGACGTCTTCGCGCTCCCTCGAGGACGTGCTGATCGAGGCGTCGGCCACCCTGTCCGGCCTGTCGCGCGGCGCGGGGGTCGTCGTCACCGGCAAGCGTGACCAGCGGCTGAAGCATATCGAATTCGTGCGCCTCGAACCCACCCAGGCCCTGGTCATCCTGGTCTCCGAGGAAGGCGCGGTGGAGAACCGTGTCATCACCGTGCCGGTCGGGCTGCCGACATCGGCGCTGGTGGAGGCCTCCAACTATCTCAACGCCCGCGCCCGCGGCAAGACGCTCGATGACCTCAGGCGCGAGATGAGCAGCGCCCTCGACGCCGGGCGCGCCGAACTCGATGACCTCACCACCAAGCTGATCAATACCGGCCTGGCAAGCTGGAGCGGCGGCCCTTCCGACATGCCGCAGCAGCTCATCGTGCGCGGCCAGGCCAATCTCCTGGAAGACCTGCATGCCGGCGAGGACCTTGAGCGTATCCGCCTGCTCTTTGCCGACATCGAGGCCAAGAAGGACCTGATCGACCTGCTCGGCCGTGCCGAAGGCGGCGACGGCGTGCGCATCTTCATCGGATCGGAGAACAAGCTGTTCTCGCTCTCGGGCTCCTCGATGATCGCCGCGCCCTTCCGGGATGCCAACCAGAAGATCGTGGGCGTGCTCGGCGTGATCGGGCCGACTCGGCTGAACTATGCCCGCGTGGTGCCGATGGTCGACTATACCGCCAAGGTCATCGGGAAGCTGCTCAAGCCCTGACTCGGCAGACCAGGGGGCGGCCGGCGACACGCCCGTCCCTGCCCCCATCAGCGCTTTTGAACGCCGGGATTCTCGCCTTCCCGCCGATCTTCGCGCGGTGTTATCGCAAAATGCGCGCGATAAGATCGCGAAAGACATGATGCGGAGGAGTAGCCGCAGGCCATGGCGATCTCCATCACGCTCATGTCGGTCTGGCGCAGCAGCAGGCGGGCGCGCTGCAGCCTGAGCTGCAGATAGTAATTGGCCGGCGAATCCTTGAGCTCGGCCCGGAACAGGCGTTCGAGCTGGCGGGCGGAGACGCCGGACAGGGCCGCCAGGGCCTTGGCGTCGAGCGGCGTCTCCAGATTGGCCTCCATCGCCGCCACCACGCGGATCAGCTTGCCATTGGCGACGCCCAACCGCTTGGGCAGGCTCATGCGCTGGCGGTCGTGGCGCGGGCGCAGCCTGTCATGGATGAACTGCTCCGACACCGCCACCGCCAGGGCCTGCCCATATTGGCGGGCGATCATGTCGAGCATCAGGTCGAGCGCCGCCGTGCCGCCGGCGCAGGTGAAGTATTTGGCCGACACCTCGAACAGGGCTTCGCTGATCTCGATGTCCGGAAAGGCCTCGGCAAAGCCGGGCGCCGCCTCCCAATGCATGGTGGCCTTGCCGCCGCTGAGTAGGCCGGCGGCAGCAAGGATCCAGGCCCCGGTGTCGAGTGCGCCGATCTCGGTGCCACGGCGGGCGAGATGGCGCAGACGCGCCAGCATCGCCTTGCTGGCATAGTGCTCCGGCTCGAAGCTGGAGCAGACGATCAGGGTGGGAATATCGCCACTGGAGGGCAGAGCGCCTCCCACCGGGATGGGCCAGCCATTGGAAGCCTTGACCGGCTCGCCATCCATCGACCAGGCCCGCCAGTCGAAGACTTGCCGCCTAGCCATGCGATTGGCGACGCGCAACGGCTCGACGGCAGCCGAGAACGCCATCATCGAGAATTGCGGAACCAGCAGGAAATCGATCCGGATTGGCCCGGGCCCCGCATGCGGCTTGAACACGACTATTGCTCCGGGCGGTCAAAGCATTTTCGAGAAAAGTTGCTCGACTTTTCGATTAAGAAAATGCGCCAAAACAAAGGATTAGAGAAAATCTCGATCTCTTCGAATCGCAATTTTCTCTATGGCGCAATCAAGTCGCCACGATAGACAATATGGATCTTGTTGCCATCGGGATCGCGCAGATAGGCACCGTAATAGCCCTTGCCGTAATGCGACCTTTCGCCTGGTCGCCCCTCGTCGACACCACCCATCGCCATGCCCGCGGCATAGGCAGCCTCGACCGCTTCCGGCGAGGCTGCCTGGAAGGCGACCATGCTGCCATTGCCCGCCGTGGCGGGATGCCGGTCGAAGGGACGATAGGCATAGAAACACGGCAGCGGCCTGACAGGATCGCCCCAGCATCGCCAGGGAGGGCCATCATCCGGCGTGAAGGGACGCTGGCGCAGCCCGAGCGGCGTCAGCAGGGCGTCGTAGAAGCGGGCGGCACGCTCGAGGTCGCCGACGCCGACCGTGACATGACTGAACATGGCCTCGTTCCTTGCTCGAAGTCCTGGTTGCCGATCAGCCGCCCGGCCTGAACGCCTTGCAGACAGCCGGATCGGTCTCCAGCCGCGGCCCTTCGATCAGGTCGATGCAATAGGGGATGGCGGGGAAGACCGCCATCAGGCACTGCTCGATGGAGGCCGGCTTACCCGGCAGGTTGACGATCAGGCTCTGGCCGCGAATCCCAGCCGTCTGGCGCGACAGGATGGCGGTCGGCACATATTTCAGGCTTTCCTGGCGCATCAGTTCGCCGAAACCCGGCATCATCTTGGCGCACACCGCCTCGGTGGCCTCCGGCGTGACGTCGCGCCGGGCCGGGCCGGTGCCACCGGTGGTGCAGATGAGGCAACAGCCTGCCTCGTCGGCGAGTTCGACCAGCGTGCGCTCGATCAGATCCTGCTCGTCGGCGATGACCCGCACCACCGGCTCCCAGGGCGAAGTCAGCACGCGTTGCATGAAGCCGGCGATGGCCGGGCCGCTCTTGTCCTCGTAGATCCCGGCGCTGGCGCGATCCGAGATGGTCAGAATTCCGATCCTGGCAGTCATTTCGATCATCCTAACGGCGCGACATCCACAGAGACGCGCAGGCTGTGGCCGGCCGAGGCGACGACGACGCCGTCCACCGGGGCGACATCGGCATAGTCGCGCCCGACCGCGACGCGCACATGGTCCTCATTGGCGGGCACCGCGTTGGTCGGATCGAGATCGACCCAGCCGAGCCCGGCGCCGCACCATACCGAAACCCAGGCATGGCTGGCATCCGCCCCCACCAGCCGTTCCTGGCCGGGCGGCGGATGGGTTCGCAAATAACCCGAAACATAGGCGGCGGGAATACCGATCGCACGCAATCCCGCCAGCATCCAATGCGCGAAGTCCTGGCAGACACCATGGCGCGTGCGGGCCACCACGTCGAGCGGAGTCGAGATGTCGGTGGCGTTGGGATCATAGACGAAATCGCGATGAATGCGCTTCATCATCTCGATTGCCCCGTCAAGTACCGGGCGTCCCGGTTCGAAGGAGACAAGCGCGTAGTCGCGCGCCTCCGCGAGCAGGGGCACGAAACGGCTGGCGAACAGATAATGCGCCGGCGCCGAGCCGCCGAGATCGGGCACGACCAGCGCCCCCTGGCGGACCTCCTGCCAGGACGGGGTCAGCAGGGCATGGGGCGTCTCACGCGGCTGGACCTCGATGCGCACGCGCGACTCGAAGCGGTGCCGGGTGACAGCCCCCGCAAAGCGCACATGGGTGGTGCGGTTGCCGAAGAAGTCGACAGCCTCGATCTGCTCCAGGGGCCTGGGGGTGATGGTGAGCTGGGCCGAGAATACCCGCTGGTGGCCACCGCTTTCAGGCTGGAGATGCAGCGTGCAGCGAGCCGCTGCGACCTCGGTGCGGTAGAGATAGGTGGTGGTGTGGCGGATGAGGTAGAGCACCGGTATTTCCGCTTCAGCCTAGAGATTTCGGAATTCTAGCGTGGCGAAACAACCCGCGCCTGATGGTCTGGATGACATCACCCCAGCCCCTCGGCAATCTCGGCCATGGCTTCGTCCTGGTTGAAATAGCGGGCCGAGAGCTCCGAGGACAAGGCGAGCAGCCGGTTTTCGAAGCCGAGGATCAGGCGGTCGTCGACATCGATGGCCTGCGTCGTCTCGATCTCGGCCCGCATCAGGCGGATGGCGCGGGTGAGCGCATCCACTTCCCCATCCCGGGACGTGCGCGGCAGGGCCGCCAGATGCTCGGCGGCATGAATGATCTGATAGGCAACCGAGCGCGGATTGCCGTCATCGAGCAGGACGAGATCGAGCACCGGCAGGCGCAGCGTTCCCATCAGATAGCGGGCCCGATAGGTGATGCGGCTGTCCGTCACGCGCAGCAGGGCGTCGAGCATGTCGGCGCTGGCGCTCTCATCCGCCAGGCGGCGGACGAGGCGGCAGGTCTGGATGGATCGTTCGATATGATGGCCGATGCGCAGGAAACGCCAGCCCGAGAGCTGGTTCATGTTCTCATGCGCGAGACCCGACAGCGCTGCCAGCGTGTGCAGATAGCGATCGGCCCTGTCGGCCGAGGCCAGCGTACGGTCTCCCACGACCATGGCGTCGAGGTCGGCGATGGCCTGGGTCGCATCGCGCGACAGCCTTTCGCGAATGGCGGAGGCGGTGCGTGCCGCTGCGCCGATCAAAGCGGGCATGCCGCCATATTCCTCGCCGTCGAGCACGTCGCGCAGGATGCCTTCGGCGATCGCGACCGGCTCGACCGCCGCCCTGGCGGTTCGGCGGGAGGCTGCAGGCCCCGGCTTCTCGCTCTTGGCGGCTCCCCAATTCTTGGCGGCTCCCCAGGCGACCAGCAGGTCGGTGAGGCGCTGCGTGGCGGCGACAACCTCCTCGTCGGCTTCCGCCGCAATCTCGCCCACGGCCCGCACGACGCGCAGGGTCGCCTCAGCGCGTTCGAGATAGCGCCCGAGCCAGAACAGATTATCGGCCGCCCGGCTCGGCAGATGGCCGAGGCTGCGCTTGATCGCGACCTTGCCGGGCGCCGGCAGCAGGCTGACATGATCGACCGGCCGTTCCGACGTCACCCAGGCATCGGCGGAACGGCCGCCAAACTGCATGGACAGGGCCCGCGGATCATTGCTGTCGCCGACACGGCAGAAGCCGCCGCGCATCACCTTCCAGCCCTCCGGCGTCGCGACGGCATAGACCCGCAGCGTGAAGGGGTGCGGTTCCAGGCGCTTGCCGTTCCAGACCGGCATGGTCGAGAGCCTGACGACTTCCTGCGCCACCACCTCGAGGGGATGGGCCTTCACCACCTCGCGCAGGCGCGCCTGGCCCTTTTTATCCAGGTCGGCCACGGCGCTGGCGCTGCCGCGCGTCAGGCCGGCGACCTCGCGCGTGAAGGCCGGCAGGACTGCCAGCCGTTCGAAATCGCGCAGGACCTCCTCGCGTGCCCCGGCCTCGCCGCACCACCAGGTGGCGACATTCGGCAGGATGAGGTCGCTGCCGGTGAGCCGGCGTGCCAGGGCCGGCATGAAAGCCAGCATGGCCGGCGCCTCGACCAGGCCGGCCCCCAGGCTGTTGGCCAGGGCCACCGAGCCCTGCCGGACGGCCTGGACCAGGCCGGGCACGCCGAGCCGCGAGCCGGCATTGAGTTCGAGCGGATCGGCAAAGTCGGCATCGAGGCGCCGCACCAGGGCATCGATGCGCTTCAGCCCCTCGATGGTGCGGACATAGACGATACCGTCCTGCACGGTGAGATCGGCGCCCTCTACCAGCAGGAGACCGAGATAGCGGGCGAGATAGGCGTGTTCGAAATAGGTCTCGTTGGCCGGCCCCGGCGTCAGCAGGCCGATACGCGATCCCTCCCGCCCGGCCTTGGCGGCAAGGGTGGAACGCATGGCCTGGAAGAAACCCGCCAGGCGTTCCACCTGCATGTCGCGGTAGAGCGCCGGCAGAGCGGCCGAGATGGCGAGCCGGTTCTCCAGGGCGTATCCCATGCCGGAGGGCGCCTGGGCGCGATCCTTGAGTACCCACCAGCGGCCGTCGGGACCACGGCCGAGATCGGCGGCGTAGATGACCAGATGCTCGCCGCCGAGCGGCGTGCTGCCGGCCACGGCGCGCTGGAAATCTGGATTGCCCGCAATCACGGCCGCAGGCAGGGCGCCGTCCCGCACCAGCGTTGCCGGCCCGTAGAGATCCGACAGCACGGTTTCGAGCAGTTGCGCCCGCTGTGCGATGCCCGCCTCGATGCCGCGCCATTCGGCATCGGGGATCACCAGCGGCACATGGGCGAGGGGCCAGGGCCGGTCACGCCCGTCCGGCGTGTCGTAAACGCGGTAATAGACGCCGGAATTCTTGATCTGGCGATCGGCAACCGCAAAGCGCTGCGAGACGACGGCGGGCCGGTAGCGTGCCATCTCGTTGAGCACCGGCAGCCAGTGCGGACGCACCTCTCCCGCCGCCGTCATCAACTCGTCGGCTACACCGGGCAAGGGCCGATAGTCCGCGAGCAGGGAGCGCAAGCCGGGATTGCGGGACCTGGCGAGCATCAGGGCGGCCCGGACGTGTGGATGCCACCCAACGCAAACGCATCAGAACGAAACCCCTTCTCCCCTTGCGGGAGAAGGCCCCGGCAGGGGGATGAGGGGTTTTGCGACCTCGACAAGGCAAACTCACGGCTGGGAACGGATGGCACTTCCACAGGAAGTGCCCGGTCCCACAAGGGGAGAAGGAGCGCCGCACCCGCTTCGCCACTACAAAAATGCGAAGACACTCCCCTCATCGCGCAGCCCTGCGCAGGTCGAGCGTGAAGGGAAACTCCCCATTGCTTTCCTCAGGCGGTATCGCGTGCCAGCCCGGCGTGTGGCCAATGGGCTGGAAGCGGGCGAGGCGCCGGGCCTGTGCCTCATAGGCGTTGACCGGGAAGGTCTCGTAATTGCGTCCGCCCGGATGGGCGACATGATAGGTGCAGCCGCCGAGCGAGCGATTCGACCAGGTATCGATGACATCGAAGGTCAGCGGTGCATGCACGGGGATGGTGGGATGCAGGCCGGAGGCGGGCTGCCAGGCCTTGAAGCGCACGCCGGCGACGGCCTCTCCGGCCCGGCCGGTGGCGTTCATGGGCAGGCGCCGGCCATTGCAGGCGATGACGTGACGGGCCGGATTGAAACCCTCGACCTTGACCTGCAGCCGCTCGGTTGAACTATCCACGTATCGCACCGTCCCCCCGGCGAAGCCCTCCTCGCCCAGCACGTGCCAGGGCTCGAGGGCCTGGCGCACTTCCAGGCTCACCCCTTCATAATCGACCTTGCCGTAGAACGGGAAGCGGAATTCGAGCTGGGCCTGGTACCACACCGGATCGAAGGCATAGCCGGCGCGGGAGAGGTCGGCCAGCACGTCCTGGAAATCGGCCCAGACGAAATGGGGCAGCATGAAGCGGTCATGCAGCTGGCTGCCCCAGCGCACGAAGCCTCCCTCCTGCGGTTCGCGCCAGAACCAGGCGACCAGCGCTCGCAACAGCAATTGCTGGGCCAGCGACATGCGGTAATCCGGCGGCATCTCGAAGGATCGGAACTCGATCAGGCCGAGACGGCCGGTGGCGGAATCCGGCGAGTAGAGCTTGTCGATGCAGATCTCGGCGCGATGGGTATTGCCGGAGACGTCGACCAGGAGGTTGCGGAAAAGACGGTCGACCAACCAGGGCGGGGGGTTGTCGGCGCGATTGGCGCCATGGGGCCCCCGCACCCTCTCCATGGCGATCTCGAGTTCGTAGAGGCTGTCATGCCGGGCCTCGTCGATGCGCGGCGCCTGGCTGGTCGGTCCGATGAACAGCCCCGAGAACAGATAGGACAGGCTGGGATGGCGCTGCCAATAGAGCACGATGCTCTTGAGCAGGTCCGGCCTTCGCAGGAAGGGGCTGTCGGCGGGGGTGACGCCACCGAGCACGACATGGTTGCCGCCGCCGGTGCCGACATGACGCCCGTCGATCATGAACTTGTCCGCCCCGAGCCGGCTGAGCCTGGCCTCCTCATAGATGGTCGAGGTGATCGCCACCGTCTCGGCCCAGGAGGCACCGGGCTGGATATTGACCTCGATCACGCCGGGGTCGGGCGTGACCTTGATCACCTGGATGCGCGGATCATAGGGCGGCGGATAGCCCTCGATATGCACGGTGAGGCCGTTGGCCTCGGCCGTCTCCTCGACGGCGGCCAGCAATTCGAGATAATCCTGGACGCCGGCCACCGGCGGCATGAACACGCACAGCACGCCGTCGCGGATTTCGAAGGCCAGCGCCGTGCGCACCACGCCGGTGCCGAACTCCTGGCCGACCTGCGCCTGCTGCTTGAGGCTGCCCTCATTGTTGCCATCGATGCGCCGGAACTGGCGCGCCAACTCGGATCGGTCCGGCAGCTGGCCGCGCGGCACGATCGGATCGGCCACATGCACATGCGGAAAGGCCGCGGGCGCGACATGGGGCAGGCCCGACAGCGGCAGCCGGTAGCCGGCAGGCGAATCGCCGGGCACCAGGAAAAGCCGGCCCCTGCGCATGCGCCAGAACTCGCTGACCCAGCCATCGCGCCGCTCGGCGTTCCAGCGCTGCACGGGCAGGACATAGGCGGCCGGCTGGTCCAGCCCGCGATCGAAGACACGGGCGATGCGGGCCCGGTCCTCGGGATCGGCGAGCTTGGAGTCCATCGGATCGACATTGTCGGGAAGCTGGGCCTCCTGCAGGATCCAGTGGGCGGCGTCCTCATAGGCCGGCACGGCGAAGTCGGGCTCGATGCCCAGCCGCTCCGCCACGCCCTCGGCCAGGAGGCGCATCGGCTTGGGATCGAAGACCTTGCGGATCGGATGCTTGCCGTTCGGGCCGCCCGCCGGCTTCGGCTCGCGGGCGATCAGCGCGGCATTGCGCCAGATCGGCTGGCCGTCCTTGCGCCAATAGAGCGCGAAGGCCCAGCGCGGCAGGGATTCGCCCGGATACCATTTGCCCTGGCCGTAATGCAGGAAGCCGCCGGGCGCGAAGGCCGTGCGCAGGCGGCGGATCAGCGTGTCGGCAAGGCCGCGCTTGGTCGGGCCGACGGCGCCCGTATTCCACTCCTCGCCCTGGTAGTCGTCGATGGAGACGAAAGTGGGCTCGCCGCCCAGCGTCAGGCGCACGTCCTGGCCGACGAGGTCGGTCTCGACCTCCTGGCCCAGCGCATCGAGCTCGCGCCAGCTCTCATCGGAGAAGGGGAAGGTCACGCGCGGGGCTTCGGCGATGCGCCGCACCGGCATCTCGAAGGAGAACTCGGTATTCACAGGCCCGGCTGCGCTGAGCGAACCACTGATCGGCGCCGCCGAGGCATAGTGGGGCGTGGCCGCCAGCGGGATATGGCCTTCGCCGGTGAGCAGCCCCGAGGTGGCATCCATGCCGATCCAGCCCGCACCCGGCAGGTAGACTTCGGCCCAGGCATGCAGATCGGCGAAATCGGCATCGACGCCACGCGGACCGTCGAGCGCCTTGAGATCATGGGTGAGCTGGATCGAATAGCCGGAGACGAAACGAGCGGCGAGGCCGAGCCGGCGCAGCACCTGTACCAGCAGCCAGGCGCTGTCGCGGCAGGAACCCGAGCGCAGGGCCAGCGTCTCCTCCGGGCTCTGCACCCCCGCCTCCATGCGGATCGTGTAGGCGACCTCGCGCTGCAGGCGCTGGTTGAGCTCGACCAGGAAATCGACGACCTGCTTCCCGCCCATGTCGATCGAAGCCATGAAGGCGGCCAGCCCCTCGCCTGCCGGCTCGATCTCGAGATAGGGCGCGAGCTCATGCGCCAGTTCGGCCGGATAGGCGAAGGGCAGATGGGTCGCGTAATCCTCCACGAAGAAATCGAAGGGATTGATCACCGAAAAATCGGCAACGAGATCGACCTCGATCTGGAAACGGGTCGCCGGTTCCGGAAACACGAAGCGGGCGAGCCAATTGCCGTGCGGATCCTGCTGCCAGTTGATGAAATGTTGGGCAGGCTCCACCTTCAAGGCATAGCTGACGATGCGCGTTCGGGAATGAGGGGCGGGCCGGAGCCGGACGATCTGGGGAGACAGCATCACCGGACGATCATAATCATAGGTCGTGCGGTGATAGAGGGCGGCAACGATCGACAAAAGAGAACCCCCCGACCATGGAACGTCCGCAGCGTATCGGTTTGCCCTCGAACTAGGCAAGCCTATTGAGAAGGCAAAAATAGGCAAGGGCTGCCCAATCCGAGTTCGTCGGGCATGATGCTCGGCGACGTTTTTTTAACACGGGCAGGGTAAGCAGGCCGAGCGATGCCCTTTTGGCAGCGCCCTTTCGGTCGAGGAATACCATCATGAAGCGTCCGGCGTCCGGTTTCGCCGCTCTCTTGCTCTGCCTGTCCGCCTTCTGCGCGGGTGCCCTGCCCGCCCAGGCCACCACCTTGCCGGTCTACCAGTACAAGCTGTTCTGTCAGCAACTCGGCAAGGGAAATCCCGTGATGATCCAGAACTGCGAGACGCAGGAAATCATGTCCTACAACCAGTTGCGCCGGATCTGGCGCGCGCCGCCCGCCGCCGAGGTGCAGGACCGCTGTTTTGCCCGCCACCAGCCTGCTCCGCGCACCGGCCTGGGCTCCTATGTGAAATTCCTCAACTGCATCATCACCAATACCGGGCACGGCTGACCTGGAAGTTGGCGGCGGGCCAGTTCGGATGTCCGCTACGCATAGCCGCGTTGGATAATTTTTCGGCTACCGGACAGTCGGAACGCGACCACGACAACGTTGCAAAAATCCCTCGCACGATGGGACTTTTGCATCCGGCTTTTGCAACAACTAGAACGCTGCGATGTCAGCGGATGGTCGACATGTCGAAAAAGTCAGGAGTTGCGCGACACGCAGGACCGACCGGGCAGGTCACGTCACCCATACGGGGCAAGGCTGAATGGCTTTGCACCCTCCTATGTGCTAATGTGGGTTTGTGGTAATCTATGGGAGTTTGTCGCATGAGCCGATTGACCATCGACCTCACGGACCAGCAGCACCAAAGCCTCAAGGCGCTTTCAGCTCTGCAAGGCAAGACGATCAAGCAATACGCGCTCGAACGGCTGTTCCCGGGTGACACCAACGCCGATCAGGCGTGGCAGGAGCTGAAAATTCTGCTTGGCGACCGGATCAAAGCCGGGTTGTCCGGCAAGGTCTCGGATAAGAGCATCGACCAGATTCTTGATGAAGAACTTGCCGAGGGTGGCCGGGTTTGAACTACACCCTGACCGCCGACGCGGAGACCGACTTGCGTGCCATCGTCCGCTACACGCACAAGGAATGGGGCGCGGCGCAGGCGCGAACCTACATCGCAAAACTGAAAGCGGGCATTGCCCGCGTCGCGGCCGGGCAGGGCGTATTCAAAGAACTCGATGCGCTCTATCCGGCGCTACGCATGGCCCGTTGCGAGCATCATTACGTGTTTTGCCTGCCGCGTCAGGACGCGCCTGCGCTGATCGTCGCGATCTTCCACGAGCGCATGGACCTGATGGCGCGCTTGGCTGACAGGCTCAATGAATCTCAATGAATATAGAACGGTCGACCCGCTGCGGGACTTTTGCGACGACGAAAATGCTGCGATGTCAGCGGATGGTCGACCCGCCGAAAAAGTCCGGATTTTTGCGAAATCGGCCGCTCACCTTCAGTCGGTCGCTAGACCGGATATCTCAAGCCGCAGTCCTATGTTCTCATCAGCTGGAACGACTCGACTAAAGAGCCCGATTTTTGTGAAATCGCGGCTGGGATGAAACCTTAAATTCAAACGAACTCATGGCCCGGATTTCAATCCGCGCGTGCCAGCAGCCCCCCGTCACGATCGAAAACGGCGATGTCCAGGCTGATCTCGGCATCGCGCAGCACCGCCTTTGCCGTCTTCAAGGCATGCCGTGCCACCAGAGGCGGCAGATCGAGACCGGCCTCGCCGGCGATCTCCAGGGCCTCGATCGCGGTATTGGCCTGCGAGACGCGATAGGCCGTCTCGCCGGTGCCCCCCAATTCCTCCACCCGCTCCGCCAGCCAGCGCAAATCCACCGGGCCGGCGCGCGAATGAAGATCCAGGAGGCCCTGGCCTAGCTTGGTGATCTTGGCAAAGCCGCCGGCCACGGTGACGCGCGGCACCGGATGCACCCTGAGATATTTCAGCATGCCGCCGACGAAATCCCCCATGTCGATCAGGGCGATCTCCGGCAGGCCGTAGAGCCTGGCCACGGCCTCCTCCGAGGCCGCGCCCGTGGCGCCGGCGACATGGTCGAGCCCGGCCCCGCGCGCCACGTCGATGCCGCGATGGATCGAATGGATCCAGGCCGAGCAGGAGAAGGGCACGACGATGCCGGTCGTGCCGAGCACGGAGAGGCCGCCCACGATGCCGAGCCGGCCGTTCAGGGTCTTGCGTGCGATCACCTCGCCATCGGCGATGGCGACGGTCACTTCAACGTCCCCGGTGGCGCCATGCGCGGCCGCGATCTCGGCAATGGCCGCGGCGATCATACCCCTTGGTCCCGGATTGATGGCGGGTTCGCCCACCGGCAGGGGCAAGCCCGGCCTCGTGACGGTTCCGACGCCCTCCCCCGCCCGGAAGGTGACCCCGGTGCCCGGCTCGCCAAGGCGCACCGTCGAGGAGACCAGGGCTCCATGGGTCACGTCGGGATCGTCGCCCGCATCCTTGACGATGGTGGCACGGGCGTAGCCCTGGCCTCTCTCGTGCCGCGCCAAGGCGAAGGCCGGCTGCTCGCCACGCGGCAGGGTGATGACGACAGGATCGGGAAACTCCCCGCCGAGCAGCGCCGCATAGGCGGCCTTCGCGGCAGCCGCCGCGCAGGCGCCGGTGGTCCAGCCATAGCGCAGAGGGGAGGTTTGATCACGCACGAGAAGAACCGGACAACATCGTCAATGGGGCTGCCGCCTGAAACGCGCACCGACGAAAAGCCGCGACGGCGACATTGGCTGTTTTGCCAGTCCCCGGCGCATTCGGCCAGTGCAATTAATTGCAATCCCGGTTATGTCAGCGCTATTGCGACCTGAAACGGGATCCCTTTGATGACTGCCACTCTCGTGCTCTGCCGCCACGGCCAAAGCGACTGGAACCTCAAGAACCTGTTCACCGGCTGGCGCGATCCCGGCCTGACGGAGAAGGGCGTGGCCGAGGCGCATGAGGCTGGGCGTCGCCTCAAGGCGCTCGGGCTGCAGGCCGACATCGCCTTCACCTCCGTGCTGTCGCGAGCCCAGCACACCACCAAGATCATTCTCGGCGAACTCGGCCAGGAAGACCTCGAGACCATCCGCGACCAGGCCCTCAACGAGCGCGACTATGGCGATCTCTCCGGGCTCAACAAGGACGAGGCCCGCGTGAAGTTCGGCGAGGAGCAGGTGCATATCTGGCGCCGTTCCTACGACGTGCCGCCGCCCGGCGGTGAGAGCCTGAAGGATACGGCCGCGCGCGTGCTGCCCTACTACATCCACCGCATCCAGCCCCAGGTGATGGCCGGCAAGACCGTGCTGGTCGGCGCCCACGGCAATTCGCTGCGCGCCCTGATCATGGCCCTGGAAGGCCTGACGGGCGAGGAGATCGTCAAGCGCGAGCTCGATACCGGCGTGCCGATCGTCTACCGCCTGAACCCGGACACCACCATCGCCAGCAAGCAGGAACTGAAGGGCTGAAGTTCCCGCAGCCAGGTGCGCTCTGGCGCACTTGTCTTACAAAATAACGGGGAAGGCATAGCCATCCCCGCCAATAATGCTTAAACGGAGAGAAACGATCTCCTTACGGCTTCCTGCGTTCCCATGATCATTGCCTCCCCTTCCGACTATCGTGCCGCCGCCATGCGCAGACTGCCGCGCTTCATGTTCGACTATGTCGACGGTGGCGCCTATGCCGAGCACACGCTGCGGGCCAATGTCTCCGATCTCGAAGGGATCAGCCTCAGGCAGCGCATCCTCAAGAATGTCGACAAGCTGAGCCTGGAGACCGAGATCTTCGGGCGCAAATTCGCCATGCCGGTGATCCTCGCTCCGGTCGGCATCACCGGCATGCTGGCCCGTCGCGGCGAGGTGCAGGTAGCCAAGGCGGCTGCCGCCAAGGGCATCGCCATGACGCTCTCGACCGTCTCGATCTGCCCGATCGAGGAGGTGGTGCCGGCAAGCCCCGCCCCGATCTGGTTCCAGCTCTACGTGCTGCGCGATCGCGGCTTCATGAAGAACGCCCTGGAGCGGGCCCAGGCCGCCGGCATCACCACGCTGGTCTTCACCGTCGACATGCCAACGCCCGGCGCGCGCTATCGCGATCCGCATTCGGGCATGTCGGGGCCCTTCGGCCCGCAGCGCCGCATCCTGCAGTCGATGTTCAAGCCGCAATGGGCGCTCGATGTCGGGCTGATGGGCAAACCGCACGATCTCGGCAATGTCTCGCGCTATCTCGGCAAGCCCACGGGCCTGGCCGACTATATCGGCTGGCTCGCCAAGAATTTCGATCCCTCGATCAGCTGGTCGGATCTCGAATGGATCCGCGAATTCTGGAAGGGACCGATGATCATCAAGGGCATTCTCGACCCTGAGGATGCGCGCGACGCCGTCACCTTCGGTGCCGACGGCATCGTGGTTTCCAACCATGGCGGCCGCCAGCTCGACGGCGTGCTCTCCAGCGCGAGGGCCTTGCCGGCGATCGCAGACGCCGTCGGCGGCGACCTCACCGTGCTCGCCGACTCAGGCATCCGTTCCGGCCTCGACGTGGTGCGCATGCTGGCCCTGGGTGCCAAGGGCGTCATGCTCGGCCGCGCCTTCGCCTATGCGCTGGCAAGCGCCGGCCAGGCGGGGGTGGAGAACCTGCTCGACATCATCGCCAAGGAAATGCGGGTGGCGATGACGCTGACCGGCGTGGAGCGCATAGACCAGATCGGCCGCGGCAGCCTGGCGGGTTGACTTGGAGCGCGGACATCCTGTCCGCTCTTGGAACCGCGACGCTTATCGAGAGAAAGAGCGGACAGGATGTCCGCGCTCCAAGGGGTCACTCCGTGCCGCTGCGCACCCGCCCGCCTTCCCAGCCCAGCATGGCCTGCTTGCGGGTGAGACCCCAGTGATAGCCGGTCAATTCGCCGGAACGGCCGATCACACGGTGGCAGGGCACCACGAAGGACAACGGATTCCTGCCCACCGCGGCCCCCACGGCGCGCGAGGCCTTGGGATTGCCGATATGGCTGGCGATATTGCCATAGGTGGTGGCCCGCCCCATCGGGATCTTCAGCAAAGTGCGCCAGACGCGGACTTCGAAATCGGTGCCGATCATCACCACGTTGAGCGGCCTGTCGGCCTGCCATCGGCTCGGATCGAAGATGCGGCCGGCATAGGGTGCCGTCACCATCGAATCCTCGCGCAGTTCCGCATTGGGCCAGCGCTTGCGCATGTCGGCCAGCGCGATGGCCTCCTCGCCCGGATCGGCAAAGGCGACGCCGGCGAGGCCCAGCGGCGCCACCATCACCAGTGCCGTGCCGAAGGGCGAGGGATGGAAGCCGTAGGAGATGGTCAGGCCCGCCCCGCCCGTCTTGAAGGAGCCCGGGGTCATCGCCTCATGGGTCACGAACAGATCGTGCAGCCGGGCCGGGCCTGAGAGACCGAGCTCATAGGTGGCATCGAGGATCGAGGCTGAGTCGCGCAGGAGGTCGCGGGCCCGGTCCAGCGTCACCGCCGCCAGGAAATCCTTGGGCGTGATGCCGGCCCAGCGCCGGAAGAGATGATGGAAATGCGAGACCGACAGGCCGACATGGCCGGCAATGTCCTCAAGCGAGGGCTGGTGCTGGGCTTTGCGCGTGATGTAGGCGACCGCCTTGCGGATGCGGTCATAATCCTCGGGGGAATTGGCGAGAGGCGAAGCCAGCGGCACATCGTCGAAGTCAGGCAGGGTTATGGACATGGAACGTCTCCAGGCATGATCACTTGTACCCTGGATAGACCTGCTTCAACGGGCTTCCCACCCGAAACCTGCGGCATTGGCGCGTTCAGACGCGCCGCGCCTTGTTCAGTGCCCGGGAGAAGGCGTCCGCGAAGTCGCCCTTCTCGGAAGCGCCGAGGAAACGGGCGATTTCCACCTCGCGGCCGCGCTGCACCAGGGCCAGGCGCATCACGCCGAACTCCTCGTGCTCGTCGCGCTGCAGCCGCACCCAGCGCGGGTTGAAGACCCATTCCCGGCGCTGCCCCTTGGGATCGATGCGCGAGAACAGGAGCCGGACGGGCGTCAGCAGCACATGCTCCCGCAGCCTGGCCCCCCGATAATTGAGCTTGAACATCAAATAGAGCAGGCCGACATCGAGCCCGAAGAAGCCGACCACCGGCCACGCCCCCATCATGTAGAAGGGGATGGAGAGCAGCGTCGAGGCACAGCCGACCACAACGAGGAGATTGCGAAACCCCCGCGGCCCGAGCGAACGATGCGGATAGAGCACCGCATCGAAGACCGGCTCTTCCAGAGACCCCGCCTCGGGCATCTCAAGGCACGTTTCTCGGCGCGTTTCTTCGGGCGTTTTCGGGTTGGCGCTTTGCATGGCCGCCAACTATAAGCCTTTCATGTCCCGCCGCCAGACACAAATGCCCGCCCTCTCCTTTGCCTCCCCTGCGACAAAATCGGCAGGCCGGACCAAGGCGAAGGCCAATGCCGCCGCGGCCTCGGCCGGCACGCAGCGCGCCGCCCTGCCGCAGGCCGAGATCACCGAGATCTTTCGGCGGTTCGCCGAGGCCCTGCCCGAGCCCAAGGGTGAGCTCGACTATGTCAACGCCTATACGCTCTTGGTGGCGGTGGTGCTTTCGGCCCAGGCGACCGATGTCGGCGTCAACAAGGCGACCAAGGCGTTGTTCGCCATCGCCGATACGCCGGCCAAGATGATCGATCTCGGCGAGGAAGCCCTGATCGGCCACATCAAGACCATCGGCCTGTTCCGCACCAAGGCCAAGAACGTCATCGCCCTCTCCCGAATGCTGGTGGACGAGCATGGCGGCGAGGTGCCCCGCTCGCGCGAGATCCTCGAAACGCTGCCGGGCGTCGGCCGCAAGACCGCCAATGTCGTGCTCAACATCGCCTTCGGCCTGCCGACCATCGCCGTCGACACCCATCTCTTCCGGGTGGCCAACCGCACCGGCCTCGCGCCCGGCAAGACGCCTCTGACGGTGGAACTGGGTCTGGAGAAGGTGGTGCCGGCGACCTATGCCCGCCATGCTCATCACTGGCTCATCCTGCATGGGCGCTATGTCTGCAAGGCGATCAAGCCCGCCTGCCCCGCCTGCCTGATCCGCGACATCTGCCTGTTCGAGGACAAGACCACGACTTGAACGTCGAAAGATTCAACCTTGGCGTCAGGCAGGCTTCGCCAAATACACGCATCAGTTGAATCAGCATATTTTTGTGGCGCTTCTGCGATTTCAGGACTTCTATGGCCGACAGGGGGCTTCCTTGGCGACGTTCATTGCGTCGATCCGAGCAAATGCGGCTGCGGGAATGGCAATGACTGTCCCTTTCCTGCGGCCGGCCGATGGCCATAAGGGAGAAATCGCTTGCCCCTCAGTTCACAACAGAAAAAGACCGTCCTCGCCTCCTTTCTCGGCTGGACACTCGATGCCTTCGATTTCTTCCTCCTGACCTTCCTGCTCACGGATATCGCCGCCGAATTCCAGGTCGGCGTGCCCGCCGTTTCCGAAGCCCTGTTCTTCACTCTGGCGACCCGGTTCATCGGCGCCTTCATCTTCGGCAGGCTGGCCGATCGCTTCGGGCGCAAGCCGATCCTGATGCTCAACATCGTCAGCTATTCGGTGATCGGCGCCCTGGCCGCCTTCTCGCCCAATCTCACAACGTTCCTGATCCTGCGCGCCATCTTCGGCATCGCCATGGGCGGCGAATGGGGCCTCGGCAGCTCGCTTGCGATGGAATCGATCCCACCATCGGCCCGCGGCCTGGTCTCGGGCCTGCTCCAGGCGGGCTATCCGGCCGGCTACCTGCTGGCGGCGATCGTCTACGGCCTGATCTATGGCCAGAACATCGGCGGTCATGTGGTCGGCTGGCGCACCATGTTCCTGCTCAGCGTCCTGCCGGCCCTGATCGTGCTCTTCATCCGGTCGCACGTTCCGGAATCACCGGCTTTCGTCGAAGCTCGGGAGCAGGTGAAACCCAGTCTCGGGGAGACCCTGCGGCGACATTGGGGCATTGCCCTCTATGCCGTGGTGCTGATGATGTTCTTCAATTTCTTCAGCCACGGCACGCAGGACCTCTATCCGACCTTCCTGAAGAAACAGCACGGCTTCGATGCCCATACGGTGAGCTGGATCACCATTGTCGCCAATCTGGGCGCGATCGCCGGCGGCCTGCTCTTCGGGTCTCTGTCCGAGCGGATCGGGCGCGTCAATGCCATCACCATCGCCTGCCTGATCGCACTGCCAGTCCTGCCGCTGTGGGCCTATAGCACCACACCCGCCATGCTGGCGGTGGGTGCCTTCGTGATGCAGATTTCGGTCCAGGGTGCCTGGGGTGTCATTCCCGTGCACCTCAACGAACTTTCGCCGGGCTCGGTGCGGGCAACGCTGCCCGGTTTCATCTATCAGGCCGGCAATCTCGCTGCCTCCTATGGCGGCCCCTACCAGGCCGGCATCGCCGAGGCCCCCGGCAGCAGCTATGGCTATGCACTGGCTCTCTTCGCCGGTGTCGTCGCCATCTGCATCATCATCGTCATCCGTTTCAGCCCGGAACGGCGTGGGCAGGTGATGACCGTGCTGGAATAGGGCGTTTCGTACCGTTTCTCCTGGGACCGCCGGCATCCTGCCGGCTCTTCCTCTCCTGCAAGCGCGGTGGTTCCAAAGGCCGGCAGGATGCCGGCGGTCCCAGGAGCGTCTCCAACCCGCTTTCGCATTGACGCCTCGCGCGCGGCATCCTATCTGCCTGACATGGCCATCAAACCGATCATCATCCTGCCCGACTCCAAGCTCCGCCTCGTCTCCGCGCCGATCGAGCGCGTCGATGCGGAGCTGCTCCAGCTCGCCGACGACATGCTGGAAACCATGTATGACGCACCCGGCATCGGCCTGGCGGCAATCCAGATCGCCGTGCCGCGCCGCCTCGTGGTCATCGACCTCGCCAAGGAAGACGAGCCGCCGGAGCCGCAGGTCTTCATCAATCCGGAGATCGTGTGGTCGTCGGACGAGCGCAGCGTCTACGAGGAAGGGTGCCTGTCCATCCCCGACTACTATGCCGAGGTCGAGCGTCCGGCCACGGTGCGCGTCGCCTATATCGACCGCGAGGGCAAAAAAGCCGAGCTCGAGGCCGACGGGCTGATGGCGACCTGCCTGCAGCACGAGATCGACCATCTCAACGGCGAATTGTTCATCGATCACATCTCCAAGCTCAAGCGCGACATGGTGATCCGCAAGTTCACCAAGGCGGTCAAGACCGGCGAACTGCCGCAGTTCAAGCGGGAGAAACGCGAGCGCGAAGCGCCCCGGCCGGCGGAAAGCTGAGGGCATGCGCGTCGTTTTCATGGGCACGCCGGAATTCGCCCGGCCGGTGCTGGCCGAGATTCTCAGCCAGGGCCATGAGGTCGTCGCCGTCTATACCCGTCCGCCGGCGCCTGCCGGCCGCGGCATGGCCCTGGTGCCCTCGCCCGTGCACAAGCTGGCCGAGGGCTTCGGCATTCCCGTGTTCACGCCCAGGAGCTTCCGCGACGAGGAGGTGATCGCCACCTTCGCCGGCCTCGGTGCCGATGTTGCCGTGGTGGTCGCCTATGGCCTGATCCTGCCCAAGGCCGCCCTGGAGGCGCCCGTGGAAGGCTGCCTCAATCTGCATGCCTCGCTGCTGCCGCGCTGGCGCGGTGCCGCTCCGATCCAGCGCGCCATCATGGCAGGCGACACCAAGACCGGCGTGATGGTGATGCGCATGGAGGAAGGCCTCGACACTGGTCCCGTGGCGCTGGCCGACACCGTTGAGATCGAGCCGGACATGACGGCCGGCGAGCTGCATGACCGCCTCTCCCTCCTTGGCGCCGACCTGATGGCCCGGGCGCTCGGTGCCCTCTCGCGCGGCACGCTGACCTTCACGGCCCAGAGCGAAGAGGGCGTGACCTATGCCCGCAAGATCGACAAGGCCGAAGCCCGCATCGACTGGTCGCGCCCGGCCGAAGAAATCCATAACCACATTTGCGGTCTATCTCCCTTCCCCGGTGCCTGGTTCGAAGCCGATTGGGGCCAGGGCCCGCAGCGAGTAAAGGCGTTGCACGCACAATTTGCCGAAGGCTATGGCGTCGCAGGCACGCTGCTCGACGACGAATTGACGGTCGCCTGCGGCAGTGGCGCCATCCGCCTCGTCCAGGTCCAGCGTGCCGGCAAGACCCCGATGGGTGCCGCCGAATTCCTCAAGGGTGCGCCGCTGGCGCAGGGCAAACGGCTGGCGTGATCGGCCGGAGCGCGGACATCTTGTCCGCCCTTCCAACCGGCAAATGTGACGTTTCCAAGAGCAGACAAGATGTCCGCGCTCCGGGAAGGTGCCTCCTCAGGCGCGCTGTAACGAATGATTGACTCGAATTCGGAACCCCTGATTTAGCCCCGCCCTGCACTGACAGATTCGCCCCCTATGCCGCTCCAAAGACCGGTCTCCAAAAGGTGACTCTCGCTTCCGATTGGCGTAGAGGCCTTGCTTCAGCAACGAAGTCTCCGAATGCCGCGTTACAAACTCCTGATCGAATATGACGGTACGCCCTATGTCGGCTGGCAGGCCCAGGCCAATGGTCGCTCGGCGCAACAGGCGATCGAGGAGGCGATCCTGGCTTTCACCGGCCAGACCCTGCGCATCCAGGGTGCCGGCCGTACCGATGCGGGGGTGCATGCCTCCGGGCAGGTCGCCTCGGTGATGCTGGCCAAGGATTGGACCACCGACAGGGTACGCGATGCGCTCAACGCCCATCTCACCCTGCAGGACGACTATGTGACCATCCTCGGCGTCGAGAAGATGCCCGACAGTTTCGACGCCCGCTTCTCCGCCAAGGGCCGGCGCTATCTCTACCGCCTGATCGACCGTCGCCCACCCTTGGCGCTGGAGCGTCATCGCGCCTGGCACATCCGCAAGGCCCTGGACGCGGACGCCATGCACGAGGCGGCGCAGGGGCTCATCGGCCATCACGACTTCACCACCTTCCGCTCGGCCGACTGCCAGGCTCAGAGCCCGATGAAGACGCTCGACCGCCTCGACGTGGCCAGGGTGGGCGCCGAGATCCATGTCATCGCCACCGCCCGCTCCTTCCTGCACAACCAGGTCCGCTCCATGGTGGGATCGCTGCGCCGGGTCGGCTCCGGCGACTGGAGCAAGGCGGATCTGGTGGCGGTGCTGGAAGCGCGTGACCGCACCCGCTGCGCGGCGCTTGCGCCGCCGCATGGGCTCTATCTCACCGGTGTCGACTACTGACCGCCTTCCTCGGCAGCATCGGACCTGATTCAGAATCAGATCCGATGTTGTAGGAAACTCGCATCCCTTTCCGGCACGATTCAAGCTGCGAGGCCGTCCGTGATCACCTGCTATCTGAAATATGTCATCGATCCCTGGAAGCTCGAGGCCTTCGAGGCCTATGCCAAGGCCTGGATTCCCGTGGTCAACCGCATGGGTGGCAACCATCACGGCTATTTCCTGCCGCATGAGGGCGCCAGCGACATCGCCTATGCGCTGTTCAGCTTCCCCAGCCTCGCTGCCTATGAAGACTACCGCAAGCGCCTGGCGGTGGATCCGGAATGCCAGGCCATCCTGGCCGAGGAAAAGCAGGTCCGCAGCATCATGAGCTATGAGCGCAGCTTCATGCGGCCGGTGTTCGGCTGAGCCATATTTCTGGAAGACAGGAGGTCCCGGTGGATCTGGAGGCCCAGCGCGCCCTGATGCTCAGCGGCGCGGTTTACAACGACCTTACCCCCGAACTGATCGCCGCTCGCACCAAGGCGGTCGAGCTGACCAGCGCCTATCACCGCAGCCTTGGCGAGCCGGCCGAAGCGCGCGAGGCGATTCTGCGAAGCCTTTTGAAATCGGTCGGCCCCGGCGCCCTGTTCGAGCCGAGCTTTCGTTGCGAGTTCGGCTTCAACATCAGCATCGGGCACTCCTTCTACGCCAATTTCGACTGCGTGATCCTCGATGGCGCCAGCGTCGAGATCGGGGATTATGTCCTGCTCGGGCCGCGGGTCGGCATCTACACCGCCAACCATGCCATCGACCCGATCGAGCGCGCTGCCGGCGCCTGCCAGGCCAAACCAGTGCGGATCGGCCACCGGGTCTGGGTCGGCGCCGGTGTCCATATCAATCCGGGCGTGACCATCGGCGACAATGCCATCGTCGGATCCGGCAGCGTGGTGACGCGCGACATCCCGTCGAACGTGATTGCCGCCGGCGTTCCGGCCCAGGTCATCCGGGGCATCACAGTAGCCGACCGCACGGGCTTCAAGCCCTGACAGGACAAAAGCGTCTCCGCGGCGGCCCCCTCAATGACGTCCCATGGTTACCCGCCGGCCTCCGGCGCACGGCCTGCCAGTAGCGCCCGCAACCCGGCCTTGCGGTCGATGCCTCCCAGCAGCAGGCACGCGCCCAGGTAGAAAATCAGCCCGCCCCCGCAGAGCAGGGCAAGCATCGCCACCCGCACCGCCAGGGGTTGCCCTGCGGCCAGCCAGCTTTCCACCGCCTCCGACACTCCATAAACGGCGGCCAGCATCAGGGCGGCGGCGGCGGCGATCCGGGGCAGGCGGCGGCGAGCGGACATGTCGAGTTGCAGCAGCCCGCTGCGCCAAGCCATCAGGGCCAGCAGGACGAGGTTGACCCAGCCCGATGCGGCGGCGGCGACGGCAATGCCGGCCTGGCGCCAGACCGGAAAGAGGGCGAGCGACAGGGCTACATCGACGACGGCGCCGATCAGCGCGATCATGAAGGGCAGGCGCATGCGGGCACGCGCGAAGAAAAGCGGCTGCAGCACCTTGGCCCCGGCAAAGGCCGGCAGGCCGGCGGCAAACCCCGCCAGGGCCAAGGCCGTGGCGGCGCTGTCACCCGCCGAGAAGGCACCCCGCTCGAACAGGACGGAGACGATGGGGCCGGCCAGCACGATCAGCGCCAGGGCTGCCGGCAGGCTAAGAAAGGCCGCGAATTCGACGGCCCGGCTGAGAATGCCGCTTTCGGCCTGCCGGTCGCCCCGGCTGCTGGCCTGGGCGAGTTCCGGCAGCAAGGCATTGCCGAGCGCCACCGCCACGATGCCCAGCGGCAACTGGTAGAGGCGATCGGCATAATAGAGCCAGGTGACGGCGCCGGGATCGGCGGAAGCCACGATCAGGCCGATAAAGGCGTTGACCTGCGTCGCCCCCGCCGTCAGCACGCCGGGCAACGCGAGCAGGAAGAAGCGCCGGACGGCGGGCGTCCAGCGCGGCCTGACCAGCCGCAGCCTCAGGCGAGCCTGATGGAGAGCCCAGAAAACCAGCCCGCCCTGGGCGAGGCCTCCGACGAAGATCGACCATGCCAGCAGGCGCGCCAACGCCTCCTGGTCGGAGCGAACCAGCAAGGGGGCGCCGAGCAGGGCGGCGATGGTGACGACATTGACGAGAGCCGGCGCGTAGGCGGCCGCCGTGAAGCGGCCATGCACGTTGAGCACGGCCGACGCCACCACCATCAGGGCCGTGGCCAGGCAATAGGTGAAGGTGATGCGCGACAGGGCGACGGCAAGCTCTACACGCCCTCCTCCGGTTCCAAAGCCGGGTGCGATCAGATCGATCAGCAGCGGCATCGCTGCGAGGGCCAGGGCCGAGGCCAGGAAGAAAACCAGGGCGACCTGCGTGAAGACCTGGTCGGAAAAGGCTTCGCCCTCGCCACGCCGTTCGGCCTCGGCATGCAGCGGCACGAAAGCCGTATTCACCGCCCCCTCCGCGAACAGCCGGCGCATCAGGCTGGGCAGGCGGAAGGCGACCACGAAGGCATCCGCCACCGGTCCGGCACCGAGCGCTGCCGCCACCATGGTGTCACGGATAAAACCGAGAATGCGGGAGGCGAGGGTCGCGAATCCAACCGAGGCAGCGTTACGCAGGAAGGCCATCAAAACTCCGAGCCGAAGCGGCGGCAGCGGTTGCATCGCAACTCTTTCTTGCCGCAACGCAGCACATCGCTATAGTCCGCGCGCGCAAAACAGAGATACTGCATGCCCAAATCCCCTTCCAGCGCGAAACCTCGTTTCGACGTTCTCACCATCGGCAACGCCATTGTCGATGTCTTTGCCCAGACCGAAGACGATTTCCTGGTCCGCGAAGGCCTCGCCAAGGGCGCCATGATCCTCACGAGCGAGGAACGGGCCGACCACCTCTACGCCGCCATGGGCCAGAGCATCGAGATCTCGGGTGGATCGGCCGCCAATACGGCGGTCGGCGTCGCCTCCCTCGGCGGCAAGACTGCCTATTTCGGCAAGGTGAAGCAGGACGAGGCCGGCAAGGTCTTCACCCGCGACCTGCGCGCCCAGGGCACGCATTTCGAGACGGTGCCGCTGGCGGAAGGTCCCTCCACCGCCAAGAGCTTCATCTTCATCACGCCCGATGGCGAGCGCACGATGAACACCTATCTCGGCGCCTGCCATCTGCTCGGCCCGGCTGATATCGAAGAGAGCGTCGTGCAGGGGGCGGCCATCACCTATATGGAAGGCTATCTGTGGGATCCGCAGGATGCCAAGGACGCCTTCCTGAAAGCCGCCGATATCGCCCACAAGGCCGGGCGGCGCGTGGCGATCACCCTGTCCGACTCCTTCTGCGTCGACCGCTTCCGCGGCGAGTTCCTCCACCTCATGCGCTCGGGCGTGGTCGACACCGTGTTCGCCAACACCCAGGAGATCAAGTCGCTCTACGAGACTTCCGATTTCGAGACGGCGCTCGCCCAGGTCGAGAAGGACTGCCGCCTCGCCATCGTGACGCGCTCGGAAGACGGGGCACTGGCGATCGAGGGCGGCACGCGCGTCTCGGTGCCAGCTTTCCCGATCGACAAGCTGGTCGATACCACCGGCGCCGGCGATCTCTTCGCCTCCGGCTTCCTGTTCGGCCTCGCCCGCGGCCTGCCGCACCTGGCTTCGCTCAAGCTCGGCGCACTGTCCGCTGCGGAAGTGATCCAGCATGTCGGCGCCCGCCCGCAGACCAATCTGCGTGTGCTGGCTCAGGAGAACGGGCTGCTCTGAGCTGAGGCGAGCGCGAGCACGGAGTGCCGATCTCCGGATCGACATTCCGGGAGGCGCTACGCACGGGGCAAGAATGTCGATCTGAAGATCGACACTCCCCAGCCGCTACGACGAAGAAGACGGCTTGCCGCCCTGCAACAGCCGCCCGGCGGCGATCCTCAGGCATTCCTCGAAGGCGGCAAGATCCTCGAAGAGCCGGCCCGGCGCCGCCGAGCGCGTGACGAAGGTGCCGCCGCGCGCCTCGATGCCGCCGTCGAGCATCAGATTTTCGGCCATGTCGAAATCCTCGACCGCCAGGCCGTCGGAGCCGCGCGGCCGGCCCTGCGCATCATCGGCGATCCGGCCGTCATAGTAGATCTGCAGCCGCTCGAAATGCGATTGGGCCACATTGGAGAAGGCGAAGGCGGGGCAGCCGCGGGCGCACATGAAGCCAAGCTCATAGACCGTGCCGGTATCGGCGGCGATGCCGCGGAACGGCGTGAGATTGGCGATGATGGCATCGGCGCTCAGCATCAGCTTTTCATTGACCGCGCTGATGGCCAGGCCGAAAGCACGCTTGGTCGGCTGCGCCGGGATTTCCAGATCGCCGGGCGAGACCGGGATGAAGCCATGGCGCCGCGTGAGCTCGATCTTGGCGTCGAGCACCGCGCGGGCGTTGGGCAGGAAGACTTCGGGGCCGGCCAGATAAACACGCATTGGGGGGGTGCCCTTTCTACCGATCTACATAAGTCCGACCTGTCATTCCCGGCCGAGCGCAGCGAGGGGAAGGGAATCCAGGAGCAGCAGGACGCATTCGTGGCCCCTGGATTCCCTTCCCGCTGCCTTCGGCAGCGCCGGGAATGACAGCGCCCCAACTCGCATGCATGGGTCGATCCGGAGATCGACCCACCTGGTTTCACAGCATCTCCGGCAAGACCTTGTCCGGCGGACTGTGCCCGTCCATGAAGGCACGGATGTTGACGATGACCTTCTCGCCCATGTCGGTCCGGCCCTCGATGGTGGCCGAGCCCATATGCGGCAGCAGCACCACGCGCCCGCTCTTGGCGAGCTTGACCAGGCGGGGATTGACCGCCGGCTCGTGCTCGAACACGTCGAGGCCAGCACCGGCGATCTCGCCGGCATCGAGCATCTTGGCGAGCGTGGTCTCGTCGATCACCTCGCCGCGCGCCGTGTTGATCACCAGGGCCTCGCGCTTGAGCAATTTCAACCGCCGGGCCGAGAGCAGATGATAGGTGGCCGGCGTGTGCGGGCAATTGACCGAGATGATGTCCATGCGGGCCAGCATCTGGTCGAGCGAATCCCAATAGGTCGCCTCCAGCTCGGCCTCGAGGGCAGGGTCGACATGGTGGCGGTTGTGGTAATGTACCTGCAGGCCGAAGGCCTTGGCGCGGCGCGCCAGCGCCTGGCCGATGCGGCCCATGCCGATGATGCCGAGGCGCTTGCCGGTGATGCGGCGCCCGAGCATCCAGGTCGGCGACCAGCCGGGCCAGGCATTGTCGCCCTCGGGAATCACCCTGGAGCCCTCGGTCACGCGCCGGGCCACGGCGAGAATCAGCGCCATGGTCATGTCGGCAGTGTCCTCGGTGAGGACACGGGGCGTGTTGGTCACGGTGATCTTGCGGGCGACCGCTGCCTCGACGTCGATATTGTCGACGCCATTGCCGAAATTGGCGATCAGCTTGAGATTGCTGCCGGCCGCCTCGATCAGGGCCTTGTCGATACGGTCATTGATGGTGGGCACCAGGACGTCGGCCGTCTTGACGGCCTCGATCAGGGCCTCCTGCGACATCTTCTCATCGGTCAGGTTGAGCTGCGCATCGAACAATTCGCGCATGCGGGTTTCCACGCTGTCCGGCAGGCGGCGTGTGACCACGACCCGCGGTTTTTTTCGTAACGACATGCCGACCTCCCGCAAACTTTAAGACGGCGTTCACCGCCCTCAGACAAACTGCGCCGATAAGCCCGCAGCCCGTCGCTGTCCTTCCTCTAACAGACAGGCAAGCGCAGCAACAGAGGTGGTTGCGGGCGAGAGTGTGCGTCGAGGTCCGGCATGTCCCATTACGAAGAAGAAGCGCCCCGTTTAAGTCCCATTGCCAAGATCGGTTTTGCCGGTGCCTTCTGCGCCCTCGTCGTCGCCGGCGGGGTCTACTATCTCCATCACAAGCGGCTGAAGCAACCGCTGGACACGGCCTCCGCAAGCATCAGCGCCGACACCCTCGCCGATCCCACCGTGGCGGCCTTCATCGCCGGTGCGGGCAAGGCCGCCATCCCGGACAAGCAGGCCGACGACGTCACCGGCTCTTTGCCCGATCCCAAGGCCGGCAAGGACCAGCTCGGCCCGGTCTCCGGCCTGCCGATGCCGCGCTTCGTCAGCCTGAAGCCCGACCGGGTGAATGTGCGCCAGGGCCCCTCGCGCGACCAGACCGTGTCCTTCATCTACCAGAAGTCCAACCTGCCGGTGGAAGTGATCGCCGAATTCGAGAACTGGCGGCGCATCCGCGACGCCGACGGCTCCGAAGGCTGGGTGCTGCAGAACCTGCTCTCGGGCAAGCGCACCGCCCTGATCGCGCCCTGGTCCAAGCAGCAGACGCTGCCGCTGCATGCCACCGCCGACGCCAAGGCGACGGCTGTCGCCATGCTGCAGCCCGGCGTGCAGGCCTCGATCAAGACCTGCACCTCGAACTGGTGCCGTATCCAGGGCGAAGGCTTCGACGGCTGGATCCAAGAAAGCAATCTGTGGGGCGCCTATCCCGGCGAAGCGATCGACTGAGACGGGACGGTGCCGCGCCTTCGCCTGATGATCAGCGGGGTCATTTCCCGCGAGCAAGCCGGCGCAGCGGTCGAGGCGGGCGCCGATGCCATCGGGCTCGACCCTGCCGCCTTCCCGCAGGCGGGCCCGGAAGGCAGCGCGATACTGGCGGAGATTGCGCTCGCTTTGCCGCCGGCGGTCACGCCGATCCTGATTACCCCGGCCCTGACGGCCGGCGCCGTGGCCCAGCAGGTCGACGCCTCGGCGGCGCTCGCCGTTCGCCTGGCCAGGCCGATCGCCACCAGCGAATATCCCGGCCTCAAGCGCATCATCCGCGGCCGCAAGATCATCCAGTCCGTCGACCCTGGGAGCAGGGATGCCGATGCCCTGGTGGAGGCCTATGCGTCCCTCCCCGACGCTGTGCATCTGCACGTCGGCAGCGGGGATGATCTGAGCGCCTGCCGGCGCCTGATCGAACTGGCTGACCTGCCTTGCTTTCTCGGGCTGACGGAGCCGACGCTCCTGCCGGCCGCCGCCGCGTTGCGGCCCCACGCCATCGATTTCCAACTCACCGGCGAGGGCACCTTCGATGCGCCGGCCCTGGACCGTTTCGCTGCAACGCTGGCGACCTTCTGACACCAAGTTTCAAAAATACCACACCACCATGGGCCTGGTTTCCCGGGATCGCCCCCGGTTGCGATCCAGCCCGTCCTGCCGCTACGATGGCGCGCCCAATCGGAGCCACCGATGACGAGAGCATTCCTCTTTGCTGCAACAGGCCTCGCCTTTCTGGGCCTGTCCTCAGCCAGCGCCGAAACCGTGACACAGAAGGCCGGCCGGGATGCCACCTTCAAGGCCAGGGACGACGATCCCGCCATGAAGGCCGCCTTCGCCAAGGCCCAGGAAAGCCTGCCCGATTTCATCGACGCCCTGGACGGCAAGGTCAGCGGCGCGAGTGGCTTTGCCGTGAAGGTGCCGATCATCCAGGGCATCCAGACCGAATATTTCTGGCTCAACGAGGTCAGCCACAGGGGAGACCGCTTCACCGGCAAGATCAACAACCGCCCGGAACTGGTGGGCAATGTGACGTTCGGCCAGCCGCTCACCTTTCTGAGGAGCCGGATCCGGGACTGGGGCTACTATCGCGACGGCAAGCTTCAGGGCAATTTCACCACCTGCGTCCTGCTGGCCAAGGAGGATCCGCGCGAGGCCCAGGAACTGAAGGACCAGATCGGCCTGAGTTGCGAAGGCGGCGCCTCGCCGCAATAAGTCGTCGGCCCGCTTCTTTCTCAACCAATAGGGCCTGCCCGCCCCTCACCCCGCCGTCTCGAAACGGCGGTGCGGCCAGGGGTTCACCCCATCCCGCAACCAGGCCAGCGTATCCTGCCAGAAGCCGGCCCGATGTCGGTCATGAAACAGGCTGAAATGACCGATCTCGGCCAGGTTGTAGTCTTGCGGCGTCAGGCGCACCGCGGTCGCCGGGCTCGACCGGTAATAGGCCAGCGCGCGCCGGATGGCCGGCACGGTGCCGAACTCGTCGTCGGACATGGTCACTGCCAGGATCGGTGCGGAAACCGCGGCAAAACGCGCGAGGATCTCCGCCCGCTCCCGGCGCGGATGGCTGTTCTCGGCATGCTTGCCGCGAAAACTCCATTCCAGGGCCACGCCCGCCGGCAGGTCTTCCAGCCAGCCGAGCCGCCGGCCCGGGAAATAGCCGCATATCGCCGTAAGCAGGGGCATGAGCACATGCCAGCGCCAGACCAGCCCCAGGCGGCGGCGCCAGGCATAATCGGGCCAGTAGGCATATTGGGCGCCGACGGTCAGCATCCGATCGATCCAGCGGGCGTTGCCGGCAAGCCCCGGCAGGAAACCACCGATGCTGTGGCCGACCACGAAGAGAGGCCCGTCGGGCCGGTGCTGCCGGGCAAAGCCCAGCACTGCCTCGAAATCACGCGTTCCCCATTCGCTCCAGCGATAGCCGCAACGCTTCAGATCCGCTGGGCGCGACAGACCGATGCCGCGATAGTCATAGGTGACGGCATCGAAGCCCTGCTCGGCAAGGAAGCGCGCATAACGGTGATAGTAGCGGGCAAGCACGCCCGTCGCGGCATTGATGACGACCGTGCCCGCTCCCCCTCTGCCCTCCGCCAGCCAGAGATGGCCGGCGAGAACGACCCCGTCCCCGCAGGTGATCGCGACCGGCGTGGCCGGTGTCATGTCCATCGCCATCGACACTCCTCACTCGCAGGAAGGGATAGCATGGCCGGCGGCAACGGTTATACTCACTTGTCAGTATACGTGAGGGCAAGCCATGTCTGAGCCTGCAACCACCACGCGCGAGCGTATCGTTTCGGCGGCCGCGCGCCTGTTCTACGACAAGGGCATCCGCAATGTCGGCGTCGACGCGGTTGCCGCCAAGGCCGGCATCACCAAGCGCACGCTCTATTATCACTTTACCAGCAAGGACGACCTGATCGCCGCCTATCTGGCGGCACGCGACCAACCCAATCTCGCTCTGTTCCGACGCTGGTTTGGCGAGGCGCAGGGAGACGTCGCGGCCAAGGTCGAGGCGATCTTCTCAAATCTCGCCGTGGCGGCCCGTCATCCGCGCTGGAAGGGATGCGGCTTCCTGCGCACCGCCGCCGAACTCGCCGACCTGCCGGGCCACCCCGCCATCAAGATCGGTGCCGCACACAAGAAGAGCTTTGAAGCCTGGCTGCGGCTCGAACTGGAAAACGCAGGGCTCGACGACACGGCCTTGTTGGCCCGGCAAGTCGTACTCCTGCTCGACGGCAGCTTTGCCGTCGTCCTGCTGCATCGCGACCCCGACTATATGGAAGCTGCCGGCAAGGCGGCCGCCACGCTGATCACCGCCGCTGTCGACAGCAAGGGACTTGGCGGCAAGGGACTTGGCGGCAAGGGACTTGGCGGCAAGAGACTTGGCGGCAAGAGACTTGGCACCAAAGCACCTCCCTCTTCCACGGCAGCCTAGTTATCAATAGCCGGCAAATTCATTGCCCGCCACTGCCGGGCAGCTGCGGATTCATATCAAGGATGGCACCACCCAGGCCACTGGCTTGCCGGCGCACCAGGCTTCGCCCCAACGAAACTGATTGCAAATCAAGATCGGTTATCATAACGTCAAACCAGTTTCGATCTGCAGTCGGTTTTGGAGCGACCTCCCATGTCCAAACTTGTCGTCCGCGGTTTCTCTCTGTCGCTTGATGGCTATGGCGCCGGGCCGGACCAGAGCCTCGACAATCCGCTCGGCGTGAACGGCACCAAATTGCACGGTTGGGCCTGGACGACACGGACCTTTCGCAAGATGTTCGGTGAGGACGGTGGGGAAACGGGCATCGACGACGATTTCGCGGCGCGCAGCATGGAGAATCTCGGCGCCTGGATTCTAGGGCGCAACATGTTCGGCCCGATCCGCGGCCCCTGGCCCGACATGGACTGGAAGGGCTGGTGGGGCGACAATCCTCCTTATCACGTGCCCATCTTCGTGCTGACACATCATGCCCGTGCCCCTCTCGAGATGGAGGGCGGCACGACCTTCCATTTCGTCACGGACGGCATCGAATCCGCGCTGCGGCAAGCAAGGACCGCGGCCGGCGACAAGGACGTGCGGGTCGGCGGCGGAGTCTCGACCGTGCATCAATATCTCAAGGCGCGCCTCATCGACGACATGCATCTGGTCGTTTCACCGGTCCTGCTCGGCAAGGGCGAGAACTTCTTCGAGGGGATCGATCTGCCAGCCCTCGGCTATCGCTTCGCCGAACGCGTTACGACACCGATGGCCACCCATCTCACCATTGTCAGGAGTTGATGCACTCAGCCCTGCCTCACCACCTCCCAATCCAGCTCGAAACGCGCCAGATATTTGCGCAGGCGATCGGCATCGTTCGAGCTCGCCTTGGCCTGGCGCGATGCCGCGAACAGCGCACGGCCGGCCGCGCTGAGGGACGCGTTGGAGCGGCAGACGCGCACCACCTCGGCCAGTTGCACCTGGTCGAAACGGTCGATACCGGCGACACGCTCCTCACCGAGGAGATCGGCCAGCAACCTGTCCGCGCCCTCGACGTCGCCAGCTCGCCAATGCCGGACGAGGCGGGCGATTTCCTCGGCAACCCCATCCTCGGTGATGCGCCCACCCGGCGCCAGGGTCGCCATGCGGGTGACGGAAGCCGAGAGGTCGCGAAAATTGGCGGTCCAGCGCGCTTCCGGCGCCGTCGCAAAGCTGAGATAGCGGGCGCGCGCCTCGCGATTGAAGGCGATGTTTTCGCCCTCGCGCTCGGCATAACGCGTGAGTTCGAAATCGAGATTGGGCTCGATGTCCTCGCGGCGCGCGGCCAGGCCCGGCAATTCGAAAGTCCAGAGATTGAGGCGCGCCAGCAGGTCCTCACGGAACTTGCCCGAACGCACATCCACCGAAAGGTCGCGATTGGTGCCGGCGATCAACTGGAAATCGCTGACCGCCTCCTTGTCGGCGCCGACCGGCAGGAAGCGCTTCTCCTCGATGGCCCTGAGGATCATGGCCTGCTCGTCGAGGCCGAGTTCACCGATCTCGTCCATGAACAGCAATCCGCCATCGGCCGCCCGCAGGAGCCCGGCCCGGTCGGTCTGGGCGCCGGTGAAAGCCCCCCTGATATGGCCGAACAGGGCCGACATCGTATGGTCGCCGCGCAAGGTAGCACAGTTGACCTCGACGAAATCGCCCGCGAGCTGGCGCCGCGCCTGCTTGAGCTCGAAGATGCGCCGGGCCAGCAGCGACTTGCCGGCCCCGGTCGGCCCCGTCAGCAGCACCGGCGCGCGCGAGCGCATCGCCACCCGCTCGATCTGGTCGATCATGGCGTTGAAGGCGGAATTGCGGGTCGGGATACCGGATTTGAGGAAGGAGGTCGCCTCGTGTGCCTCGGCCCGGAAGCGGCTGGCGATGGCATCGTAACGCGAGAGGTCGAGATCCACGATCGAATAGGAACCGGCGACACCTTCGCCCTGGCGCTTGGGCGGCGAGAGCTGGATCAGTTTGCCGGGCACATAATGAGCCTCGGTCAGCAGGAACCAGCAGATCTGGGCGACATGGGTGCCGGTGGTGATGTTGACGAGATACTCCTCCTCCTCGGCATCGAAGGGATAGGCCCTGGCGAAATCATAGAGGGCCCCGTAGACCTCCTGGAAATCCCAGGCATCGGCGAGATTCATGATGTGCCTGACAACCTGCGTGTCCGGCGAGATCACGGCGATGTCGCCCGCGATCCGCTCGGCTAGCGAGGTTGCCCTGATGTCGTGGATCAGTTCGAGGCGGTCGATGGGCAGGTCCCCCTGCTGGCAGAGCGCCACGGTCGGCCGCCAGCGCTCCCAGCGCTTGTCGCGCTTGCCGCTGTCCAGGCTGACGCCGAGGAAGCCGATGGCCACACGCTTCTTCATTCGATCCCCCCTGGGAACGCAATGTTTTCAGGAAAGAGCAGGCTGGAGGCCTGCGATCCCAGGAACGACCCGTCGCTTTGTAAGTTATATCATGGGATATCTTGTTATCGGAAAATATAAATTCTGGACTCAAGCTTTCCGCTCAAGAAATTCACTTTAAGCTCGCTGGATTTTTTTATCATTCAAAATCAATATCTTATAAAATAATTCCCGCCCCCCTCTCCACTTGGCACGCTCCCTGCTATCAGATCCCCGTAACAAACGAGGATGATTGTCATGGCAAATAAGTCGCTGTTTGCCTCCTTTGTGGGGAAGATGCTGCCGAAGGCCGATACCGCCAACAAGCACGGGGCCCCGGCCTATAAGTTCACCCCGCGCCACGCACTGGCCCAGCTCGCCGTCACCGGCACGCTGAACCGCACCTTCTATGCCAGCGCCACGGCGCAGCTCGACGAGACGCTCAAGGCGGTCTGCGAGGTGGAGAGCGCGTTCATTGCCAAGGCGGCCATCTATGCCCGCCAGCGCGGCCATATGAAGGATATGCCGGCCTTGCTGCTCGCCTATCTTTCCATGCTGCAGACGGGCGATTTCGCCAAGGCGTTTCCGCGCGTGGTCGACAACGGCAAGATGCTGCGCAACTTCGTCCAGGTGATGCGTTCGGGCGCCGTCGGCCGTAAGTCTCTCGGGACCCGGCCGAAGAAGCTGGTCCAAGCCTGGCTCGAGACCGCCTCGGACATCGAGATCATGCGCGCCAGCGTCGGCAATGCGCCCTCGCTCGCGGACGTGATCAAGATGGTCCACCCCAAGCCCGCCGACAAGGCGCGCGAGGCGCTCTATGCCTGGCTGATCGGGCGCCCCTACGATGTGACGGCTCTGCCTGACGTCGCTCGGGCGTTCGAGGCCTTCAAGCAGGATCCGTCACTGCCGGTACCGGCCGTGCCGTTCCAGATGCTGACGGCGCTGCCGCTCACCCGGCAGCACTGGGCCGCCATCGCCGACAAGGCAGGCTGGCAGATGCTGCGGATGAACCTCGCCACCTTCGCGCGCCACGGCGTGTTCGAGGTGGAGGGCTTCGCCGAAAAGCTTGCCAAGCGGCTCGCCGATGGCGAGGCCATCAAGCGGGCACGGGTGTTCCCGTATCAGCTGATGATGGCCTATGCGCAGGCCGGGCAGGACGTCCCGTCCGTCGTGCGCGAGGCGCTGCATGACGCGATGGAGATCGCGGTCGCCAACGTGCCAGCGATCAAGGGCCGCGTGGTCGTCTGCCCGGACGTTTCGGGTTCGATGTCCTCGCCGGTCACCGGCTATCGTCCAGGCGCGACCACGCAGGTGCGCTGCATCGACGTGGCCGGCCTGGTGGCGGCTTCGGTGCTTCGGGCCAATCCGTCGGCCCGGGTGATCCCGTTCGAGCAGGCCGTGGTCCGCGTGGACCTCGAGCCGCGCGACACGGTGATGACCAATGCACGCAAGCTCGCCTCCATCGGCGGCGGCGGCACCAACTGCTCGGCGCCGCTGGAGAAGCTGGCGAACGAGCGGGCCAAGGTGGATCTGGTGATCTTCGTCTCGGACAACCAGTCCTGGATCGATGCGCGCCGGGGCGGCGAGGCCACGCAGATGATGCAGCTGTGGGAGCGGGTGAAGACCGGCAATCCCAGTGCCAAGCTCGTCTGCCTGGACATCCAGCCCTACACGACCACCCAGGTGCAGGAGCGCGCCGACGTGATGAACATCGGTGGCTTCTCGGACGCAGTGTTCGACACCATCGCGGCCTTCAAGAAGGGCGAGATGGGCGCAGAGCACTGGGTCGGCGAGATCGAGAAGATCGAGCTCTGATACGACATGATTTCCGGTCGGCGGCTTCGTGCTGCCGGCCGGAGCCAAAGCCGCGGCGAATGCCTGGGGAATTACAGCTTCAGGTGATCGTTGGCCCCCGACGCTCACGTCGCAAGACGAAGCTGCCGGAACAGGCGCGATGCCGTCTCGACCGCTTCGGCGGGCAAGGCGGCCGTCGTTTCCCACAACCTCGTCGCTGCGGCCTATTCATTGGAGATTTTTTCAGACGCCACGGCAAATGCCGACGGAACTACAGACTTTGAATCCCGGGGTCGCGGGTTCGAATCCCGCTGCGGCGCAAGCTGCATAGCTCAGATGGTTAGAGCACGGACCGCCGCAAGGCGGTAACGTTTCGTCATTCTTGTTGCCGTGGCCGTCATCATCAGGAGATTTCTATCGAAACGGCGAATGCCGGTGGAACTACAGCCTTCACGCTCCAGGTCGCGGGTTCAATTCCCGCCAGGCCGCAAGGCCTGTAGCTCAGTGGGTAGAGCGGGATGTTTCACCATTCCTCGTCGCCGTGGCCGATCCCGGCTATTGCAACCAGCGGCGAATGCCGTCGGGACTACAGGTAGAACACCCTTCCAAAGCAAAGGGAGCCGGCGCATCAAGGCGCCCCGCGCAAGCGGTAGTTCAGCAGCAACCGTCCCGTCATGCCTCGTCGCCGCACCTATTTCGACTGAAAGGAATTTCGACACGTCACGGCGAATGCGAATGGGAATACAGCACCACAGGGCGCTGCAGCCGCGAACTGCACCCGACTCACCGTTATCGGGAGCCCGTTCTCATCCCTCTCGTCGCCGTGGCCCTTTGACGATACCGAGCAGAGCGGCGAATGCCGATGGAACTACATGGTCCTCCTGGTTCGAATCCGGAACCTTGCGCCAGGCCGAAAGGCCCCGCGCGGGTGAAGAGGTTTCATCCCTTTCGTCGCCGCGTCTGCCCGGCCTGATTTGGAACGTTGCGGCGAATGCCGGCGGAACTACATGGCTATTCCCCAAGTGATGCGGGTTCGAGTCCCGTCGGGTCCACCATAGGGCGTCTCGTCGGTTATGGTTCGGAGTTTGATGAGGTCAAAAATGGCGAGATGGGAGGAGCGAGCGCTGCCAAGACTTTCGTCTTGGCAAGCGAAGCGACACTGCAGATGGCCATTTTTCACCTCACCGCTTTGCGGCGGGACGCTTTTGGCCGATGAGCACGTCGGGTTTCGTAGCAAGCCGTGAGGCTTGCGTCCTCCCCCTCCTTCTCCTCGGCCAAAATCGCTCCCGTCAAACCCAAAACCATAACCGACGAGACGCCCTATGGGCCCGTAGCTCAATGGTAGAGCATATGTTTCGCCATTCCTCGTCGCCGCAGCGTTCCTTTCTACTTCCGGCGAATGCCGGCAGGGCTTTCATCTTGATTAGGCGCAAGCCACCGGCCTGAAAAGTCGGTGATCGTCCGAAAACGGACATCGGATGCCTGCCACTTCTCGTCGCCGTCCCGCCCCTTCCGCTACTCCGGATCGGCTTCCGCCTCCAGCCGACAGCGCAGCGTACTTATCAGGCGCAGGCAGGCCGCCACATCCTCAGCCGCCAATCCCTGCGCAAGGGCGTCCACCCAAGGCTTCTGCAGCCGGTTCGCCGCCTCGTAGGCAGCCTTTCCCCTTGCCGTCATCACCACCAGCCTGGCCCGGCGATGATGGGGATTGTCGCGGAAGTCGAGAATGCCCTCTTGCGCCAATTCGTTGACGATACGCTGCACGCCCTGGCGGTTGAGGCCCATGGAACGGGCAAGATGGGCCACGGGCTGCGGCGTGCCGGCCAGCGCGACGGCGCCGAGGACCTGCCAGCGCGCACTGCTCAACCCCACTCCTGACACCAGCCGGTCGCCGGCCGCAAGCAGGCGGCCATTCAGGCGGAACACCTCGAGGATGAGGGCCGTGACGCCTTCGCCGGCCAAAGCGGGGTCCGATTCGTTCATTGACAATATATATCCAATTTGACAACATATTGTCAAATTGGAGTTGCCCCATGCTGATTGGCCAGATCGCGCTCGTCCTTGCAGCCGCCTTCACCGGGGCGGCCATCTACATCAATGTTGCCGAACAGCCGGCCCGCCTCAGCCTCGACGACGCCTCCCTGCTGGCGCAATGGAAGCCCAGCTATGCGCGCGGCTTCGCCATGCAGGCCAGCCTCGCCGTCGTCTCCGGTCTTGCCGGCATCGCGGCCGCCTGGCTCGCCGGCGGCTGGCTCTGGCTGGTCGGTGCCGCGCTGATCCTGGCGAACTGGCCCTATACCTTGCTGGGCATCATGCCGACCAACCGGCTCCTGGAGGCAACGCCGAACCATGAGGCAGGGGCGCGGACGCGCCTGCTCATCCGGCGTTGGGGTGGGCTGCACGCTGTCCGCACCGCACTCGGCGCGACGGCAACACTGGCCTATCTCGTCGCTTCGCTGTGAGGTCCGCCCCCGACATCGGCCAGCTCGGCCCGCAACCAGGTATCGAAGGCCTTTACCTTGGGTGAAGGCCTGCGGCGCGCCGAGCTCACCAGCCAATAGGCCAGGCCGGTCTGAACGGGGCGCGGGAACGGCGAAACCAGGCGGCCGTCGCGCAGCGCGTCCTGGGCCAGGGTCTGCCAGCCGATCGACACGCCCTGGCCGGCGATCGCGGCATCGAGACAAAGCGCTGCATCCGAAAAGGCGGGGCCAGCCGCGAGCGGCAGATCCGCCTTGCCATAGGCGGCCAGCCAGATCGGCCAGCTTTCCGGGGAGTTATAGTCGATGATGGCGGGAAGCCGCACCAGATCCTCGATCTCCCGAATGCCGGCCGCCAGGGCAGGCGAGCAGAGCGGAAACAGGCTCTGATCCATGAGGTAGTCCGCCCTTACGCCCGGCCAGGGTCCCGCACCGACGCGCACGCCGACATCGACGTCCGAGGTGTCGAAATCCACCCGCTCAACCGAGGCATCGATACGCAACTGCAGGCCCGGATGCGCCTCATGGAAGCGATGCAGGCGCGGCACCAGCCATTTGGCGGCGAGAACCGGCGCGACCGTCACCGTCAGCACATGCTCGGCCCGGGCTTCGGCCGTGGCCAAGGCCTGTGAGATCTCCCGGAAGCCGCGGGTGAGGCCCGCGAGCAGGGACTGCCCGAGCGGTGTCGGCACCAGCCCCTTCGGCCCGCGCGTGAAGATCGGTCGTCCCAAGCGCTGCTCAGCCTTGAGCACCTGCTGGCTGACCGCGCCCACGGTGACGCCGAGCTCCTCGGCGGCCTTCGCCATCGAGCCCAGGCGCCCGGCAGCCTCGACCGCCCGCAAGGCGCCGAGCTGATATCGCAGCAGACTGTCCATATAGTTTTTCTATAGGATGATCGCGCAGAACTCCATTTCTTTCCTCCCCTGTTTGCAGGAAATTCGAGAGCAAGAACCGAGGTATATTTCTCACATGCTGACCATCAGGATACTCAAGACCCTTAAGCAGCGCTGGACCGGTCTTCGGTTGATGCCGGCCGGTGGCCTGGAGCCGCTCGACCATCCCAGCCTGCAGGCCATGTCCCTGCGGGAACTGGCCGACCTGCCGCTGGAGCCGCCACCGGCACCCGGCCATGATGCGGGTGTGCTCGCGTGCAATCCAGGCAAGGCGACCGCCTGTCGGACACCGGCACACCAGGCCTTACGGGGAACCGCAATCGCCGCGCGCTAGCCAGGTATCGAGGACGCCCTGGGACCTGCTACTCCACTCCGTCATATGCCTTCTGCAGCGCCGTGATGTCGAACTTGATCGCCTGCAGCACGGCGGCCATGACGCGCTGTGCCTTGGCCTGGTCGGGATCGGCCAGCAGCGTGGGCAGGATCGAGGGCACGATCTGCCAGTGCACGCCATAGCGGTCCTTGAGCCAGCCGCAATGGATCAACTCGCCCTTTTCGCCCAGCGCCCCCCACAGCCGGTCGATCTCGGCCTGGTCGGCGCAGTCGATATGGAAGGAAACGGCGTGGTTATAGTCGCATTTTTCGCCGCCATTGAGGGCGAGATAGCTCTCGCCGGCGAGGGTGAAGCGGACCATCAGCACAGTGCCGGCTTTGCCGCCCGGGCCATCGGCAACGTTGCGCTGCACATGGTCGATGCGCGAATCCGGCAGCAGCGACACATAGAAATTGGCGGCCTCCTCGGCCTCTCCCGCAAACCACAGGCATGGCGAAATCTTGGACATGACGTTCTCCTCCGAGGCCTCATCGCGGCCTGATGCCCCAAGGACGAAGGAAGACCTGCCGATCCGACAAGACCGTCAAATTTGGCCATGCATCTCGGCTGCGAATTTTATGTTTAGGGACAGTTCAAGAATAGGCGCTCTGATCGATTGTCATCCCCGGCGCCGCCGCAGGCGGCGGGAAGGGGATCGCTTCGCTCACGAGAAGCTCGGCCGGGAATGACAGTGCGCTTATTCTTGAACGGTCCCTTACATGCCGCTGAGCCGGGCCTGCATGAAGTCCACGAAGACACGGACTTTCGGCGAGAGATGCCGGTTGGACGGCCATATCATGTTGAAGTTGCGCGGCCCGCCCACGTGGTCCGGCAGCACGGTCCGCAGCGTTCCGGCCTCGACGGCATCGTGCACCAGGAAATCCGGCATGACGCCAATGCCGAGGCCACCGAGCGTGGCGCCACGCATGGCTTCCATGTTGTTGCAGGTGAAGATGGTGCGCGTACGCGGCTCCGCCTCGTCCGGCGGCAGGATCAAGGGCCATTCCAGCATCCTGCCGCTGTTGAGGAAGCGGTAGCGGATGGCAAGGTGACCGTCGAGATCGCGCAGCTTCAGCGGCGTGCCGTGGCGCTCCAGATAGGCCGGCGAAGCGAACAGCATCTGCCGGAAGGAGCAGAACACGCGCGACATCAGCCGGGAATCCGGGAGCTCGCCACTACGGACGGCAATATCGACGCCTTCCTCCACCAGGTCGACCAGCCGGTCGTTGAAATCGAAATCGAGCTCGATCTCCGGATAGAGCGCGGTGAACTCCGGCATCAGGGGCATGAGGATGTGGTAGGTGACGACCGGCGTCGAAACCCGCAACCTGCCCCGTGGGGCGTCACGCGAACCGGCCACGATGGCCCAGGCATCGTCGAGATCGTCGAGGATGCGGCGGCAGCGCTCGTGAAACAGGCGCCCTTCCTCGGTGAGGCGGATGGTGCGGGTGGTACGCTGGAACAAGCGGACGCCGAGATCCTGCTCCAGCTTGGCGACAGCCTTGCCGACGGCCGAGGCCGAGAGGCCGAGCACCCGTCCGGCCGCGGCGAAGCTGCCAAGGTCCGCCGTGCGCACGAAGGCGGTGAGATTGCCGCTCCTGTCCATAGTCTCTCCGCCATTCCGGAATTTCATTCCGTTATCTTCGGAACACAGCCCCTATTTTACCAATAATGCGGCAAGAATAGATTGCTCGCAACGGGTCGGGCCATTTTCACCAGGCAAACCTCCACGCGGGGCGCCCTGGATCGGGCCGGTGACTTGCCACCCATCTTTCGAGCATCGATTTCATGACAGACCCAACCTTGGCTCCGAGCGCGGCCCGCAAGGCGCTCATCCTGCTCTCCGTCTGCCTTACCGCCATCGCCATGCCCTTGACCTTCACCGGACCGGCGGTCGTGCTGACCGCGATCGCGCAAACACTGGGCGGCAGTCCGGTCGCCCTGAACTGGGTGACAAACGCCTTCATGCTAACCTTCGGCAGTGCCCTGATGGCCGCCGGCGCCCTGTCGGACAGCTTCGGCCGCAAGCGCGTCTTCCTGACCGGCGTTGCCGGCTTCGCCCTGGCCTCGCTGGCCCTGGTTGGGGCGCACTCCATCCTGATCTTCGACCTGCTGCGCGCTCTGCAGGGGCTTGCCGCTGCCGCGGCCTTCGCCGGCGGCATGGCGGCGCTGGCGCAGGAATTTTCCGGCGGCGCACGCATGCGGGCCTTCAGCGTCGTCGGCGCCAGCTTCGGCGCCGGCCTGTCCTTCGGCCCGATCAGTTCAGGCCTGATGAGCGCGACCTTCGGCTGGCCCAGCATCTTCCTGGCGGTCGTCGCGCTGACAGCGGCCTCCTTCATCATCGGCATCATCGTGCTCAGGGAATCCCGCGATCCCCTGGCTCGCGGACTGGATTGGCCGGGCGCGACCAGCTTCACCCTCGCCTTGACCCTGTTCACCTATGGCGTCCTGCAGGCCCCCGAAAGCGGCTGGACCGACCCGCTCGTCGGCGCCCTGCTCCTCGGCGCTCTCGCCCTGATGGCACTGTTCGTACGCATCGAGCTCAACTCGCCCCGCCCGATGCTCGACCTCAGCCTGTTCCGCTACGGCCGCTTCGTCGGCGTGCAATTGCTGGCGGCCGCGCCCGCCTATGCCTTCGTGGTGCTGCTGATCCTGCTGCCGATCCGTCTCGTCGGTATCGAGGGTGTCGGCGGGGTGACCGCCGGCCTGATGATGATGGCCCTGTCCGCCCCACTGCTGGTTCTGCCGCTCCTGGCCGGCTGGCTTTCGCGCTGGATCGCACCGGCCCTGATCTGCGGTCTCGGCCTGCTGGTCTCAGCAGTTGGACTGGCCTGGCTGAGCTTCATCCCCGTCGGCGGCGACGTCAACGCCATGCTCTTGCCCATGGCCGTGATCGGCATCGGCATCAGCCTGCCCTGGGGCCTGATGGACGGCCTCGCCGTCTCCGTGGTGCCGAGCGAGCGCGCCGGCATGGCGACCGGCATCTTCTCCACCGTCCGCGTTGCCGGGGAAGGCGTGGCGCTTGCCATCGTCAGCGCCGTGCTCTCGGCCCTGACATCAGGCCACCTTGCCGGCGAACACACCCGGGAAGGGGCTCAGAAGCTGGTGACGGGCGATGTTGCCGGTGCCGCCGGCGCGCTGCCGCAATTGGCCCGTCCGGCGCTGATCCAGGCTTATGGCGAGGCTTTCGCCACGCTGCTCCTGCTGCTTGCCGCCATCACCGTGGTCACCGCCGTCGTGGTCTTCGTCTTCCTCGGGCGCCGGGAAATGCCACGGGACGACGTCCCGGCAGAGACGGTCTGCGCCTCGGCGAACGGCTGAACGCCTCACACCGGCAACCAGCCTGAAGACCAAGGAAAAGGGGGCCGAAGAGCCCCCTTTTCTCATATGCCCAGCCGGTGTCGATTTGCGGCAATGCCCTCAGAACATCCGCTTGATGCGGATGCCGCCGACCACCGAGTTGAGCTTCTCCTTCGGCTTGGCATCGGAGAAGGTCTCGGTGCCGAGTTCGCGATCGAACTCCGAGCGGATGTAGGAGACCTCGCCCGTCACGGAGAGGCCCTTGACGATCATGTAGGTCAGGTTGCCGGTGATGGCATATTCCTTGGCCTTCAGGTCCTGGCCATTGCTGCCGGCGCCGTCATAGCGCGTGTCGATATAGCTCGGCACGATGTTGAAGCCCCATTGCGGCGTGAAATTGCCGCCCAGCTCCGCCGTGACAGACCAGCCCTTGCCGGCTTCGAGCCGCGAAAACCCGTTGCGGTAATAGAAGTCCTGCGAGCGGAGGGCATAGAGGTTGTCGGCGCCGAGATAGTCCAGCGCGCCATCGGCATACTGGCCTTCGATCACCAGATGCCCGTCCTGGAGCTGCGGGATCTTGATCAGCACGTCGCCGCCGATCGCATAGCCCCATTTGTTCTGGTGCCGCAGGGCGACGTCATCGGCTGGATCGTCCGGCGTACCATTGTCATAGCGCGAGGCGCTGCGGAACTGGTGGGCTGCCGCCTGGAGCGCCACCGTACCCCATTCCTGGTCGAGCCGGAGGACGCCGACGACATCCGGCACCTGCTGGCCGCCCTGATAGGCGAACACGTCGTTCTGGCGGTGATCACGGCCATCTTCGACCGACAGGGTGGCCGAGAAGCCGCCGCCGAACTGTGCCGTGTAGGCGATGAGGTTCACCGTGTTCGACTGGGCGTAATAGGGGCCGAAGATGGTGTTGCCATAGTCATTGTCGTAGAAGCCGAAGAAGGAATGCGCATAACCGGCCGTCAGCCCGCCGAACTGGATGAAGGCCTTGTCGATGGTGAAGCGGTTGCGCTGCTCCGTCCCGTTGATCCGCGTGGCGGTGTTGCTGTCCGCATTGATCTGGAAATAGGAGCGCAGCAGGCCCCATTCGGTCTCGGTGCGGGCATCGAACCAGACACGGGCCTGGGCGTTGAAGGCAGTGCGATTGTCGTCGCGATTGAACTTGCCGCCGCCATAGACGCGATAGTCTATGCGGAACTCGCTGCCGATGCGCAGGCAGGTGTCGCTGCCCGGAATATAGAAGAAGCCAGGTCCAAAGGCCGTACAGACCTTCACATATTCAACGGCCTCGCCCTTGGTCATGGGAAGATCCGCCGCATGGGCAGCCGCAAAACTGGTAAGGCCGGCCACAGCCCCCAAAATAAATGATTTTTTTATCATGATTTCCTCCAAGAAAACATCTGCCGACTGACAAAAGATGGAAGGTCTTCGGATTAAAATCCTATCGGCATCAGAAGCAAAATTACGAAATTAAAAAATTTACCAGCCGAATCTGGACCAATCGGACCAGGGCGACAATACAAATTCTTATCACATGCCTGAAAATGGCCGCTTTTTAGCCTCCTTGTTACTGAAAAGTCACAATGCAGCAGCGGCATGATGCAACTCCGCCTTGCACCAGTGGTGACCAGAGTGCGCTGCCTGGCCAAGGGGAGAGCCCCATCCGGGCACAAAAAAGGCGGGCCCGGGGACCCGCCTTGCAGCCAACCGGCACGGGTTGGCCATGATTGTTTTTCCGACTGGCAGCCTTACTTGTTCAGCATCGGCAGGTTCATGCCCTGCTGCTTGGCCCAGTCGATGGCGATGTCGTAGCCGGCATCCGCATGGCGCATCACGCCGGTGCCGGGATCGTTGACCAGCACGCGGGCGAGGCGCCGGTCGGCGTCCTCGGTGCCATCGCAGACGATGACCATGCCCGAATGCTGCGAATAGCCCATGCCGACACCGCCGCCGTGATGCAGCGACACCCAGGTCGCACCCGAGGCGCAGTTGAGCAGGGCGTTGAGCAGTGGCCAGTCGGACACGGCGTCCGAGCCGTCACGCATGGATTCCGTCTCGCGGTTGGGCGAGGCGACCGAGCCACTATCGAGATGGTCGCGGCCGATGACGACCGGCGCGGAGAGCTCGCCATTGCGCACCATCTCGTTGAAGGCAAGGCCGAGGCGGTGGCGCTGCCCGAGGCCGACCCAGCAGATGCGCGCGGGCAGGCCCTGGAAGGCGATGCGCTCGGCAGCCATGTCGAGCCAGTTGTGCAGGTGCTTGTCGTCCGGGATCAGTTCCTTGACCTTGGCGTCGGTCTTGGCGATGTCGGCCGGGTCGCCGGACAGCGCGGCCCAGCGGAACGGACCGATGCCGCGACAGAACAGCGGACGGATATAGGCCGGCACGAAGCCCGGGAAATCGAAGGCGTTGTCGACGCCGACTTCCTTGGCCATCTGGCGGATATTGTTGCCGTAGTCGAAGGTGGGCACGCCCATCTTCTGGAAGTCGAGCATGGCGCGCACATGCACGGCCATCGACTTCTTGGCTTCCTCGACGACGCGGGCCGGCTCGGTGCGGGCACGCTCCTTGTACTCCTCCCAGGTCCAGCCGATCGGCAGATAGCCGTTCAGCGGATCATGGGCGGAGGTCTGGTCGGTGACCATGTCGGGGCGGACGCCGCGACGCACCAGTTCGGGCAGGATCTCGGCGGCATTGCCAAGCAAAGCGATCGAAACGGCTTCCTTGCGGTCGCAATGCTGCTTGATCAGCTCAAGCGCGTGATCAAGATCGCGGGCCTGCTTGTCGACATAACGGGTGCGCAGGCGGAAATCGATGCTCTGCTGCTGGCATTCGATGTTCAGCGACACCGCACCGGCCAGGGTCGCGGCCAGCGGCTGCGCGCCGCCCATGCCGCCGAGACCGGCAGTGAGCACCCAGCGGCCGGCGAGGTCGCCGCCATAATGCTGGCGCCCGGCTTCGACGAAGGTCTCATAGGTGCCCTGCACGATGCCCTGGGAGCCGATATAGATCCAGGAGCCGGCCGTCATCTGGCCGTACATCATCAGGCCTTCGGCATCGAGCTGGTTGAACTTCTCCCAGGTCGCCCAATGCGGCACCAGGTTGGAATTGGCGATCAGGACGCGCGGCGCGTCGGCATGGGTCTTGAACACGCCGACCGGCTTGCCGGACTGCACCAGCAGCGTCTCGTCATTGTTGAGGTTCTTCAACTCGCGCACGATGGTGTCGAAGCACTCCCAGTCGCGGGCGGCGCGGCCGATACCGCCATAGACCACCAATTCCTTGGGGTTCTCGGCCACGTCGGGATCGAGATTGTTCATGAGCATGCGCAGCGGCGCTTCGGTCAACCAGCTCTTGGCATTGAGCTGAGTGCCACGCGGGGCGCGGATCTCGACATCGCGGAAACGGGCATTGCTGAGCATGTACATGACCTCTTGTTGCTTGTATATACAAGTTAGCAGCAAATCGGCTCCGCTGTCAAGGACCGCCGAGCCCTTCGGAACATTTAACCCACGCGGTTGGAATGTCGCCTGTGCTCGATGCGATAGCGCCCGCCCGGCAGCAGCAGGCGCACCGCGGTGACGACATGCTGCACGGCCTCCTCGTCGTCACCGGCCTCCGGAGCCGGCGCCCCCACCCATCCGGTCGCGAAGGTGCGGCGCCGGATCAGCAGGCAGGGATCGGCCCGCGAGATCGCCAGCAGCTTGCACTCCCAGGCCTGCGGCAGCACCGCCTCGATGCGATGCTCCGCCTCGCTCCACGGCACCACCGCGCTGAGCACCTCATTGGGCGTCACCTTGGAGAAATCATGATCGAGATAGCCCGGCGCCACCGCGGGATTGACGAAACGATCTTCGAGCTGGATCGGCACATCATTGTCGCAATGCACGATAATTGAATGAAAAACCGGGCTTCCGATCGGCAATTCGAGCAAATCGGCGATATCCGGCGTCGCCTTCAGCGTGTCGAGCAGCAGGACCTGCGCACTGTAGTCATGGCCGCGCGCGCGGATTTCCTCGGCGATATTGGTGACGGCGAACACATCCGAATGACTGTTGCCGCCCGCCACGAAGGAGCCCCTGCCCTGCATGCGCACCAGCACGCCCTCGAGGCTGAGCTCGCGCAACGCCCTGTTCACCGTCATGCGGCTGACCCCGAGCTGCTCGACCAATTCGCTTTCGGAAGGGATGCGATGATCCGGCGGCCACTCGCCACTGCGCACCCGCGCGAGGATGTGCTGCTTTACCTCGGCATAGAGCGGCGTGGCTGATATGGCGGGCTCCGGCTTCCGGTCCGGCGACATGCTCATGACGACGTCATTCCTCAAAAAATCGACTCACCGCTTCACACGGCCCTTGTCACGATCGCAAAAATATGTATAAAACTTATACATACAAGTTGCGAACTCGTCGGTACACAAACATGCCCGATTTCCGCCCACAACTCCAGAGCCACCACAGCCTTTACGCCAGCCAGGCCCTGCTGCCCGAGGGCTGGGCCCGGAATGTGCGCATCGAGATCGATGGTTCAGGCCGGATCAGCGCCGTGACCCCCGATGCCACGGCCGATGGCGCCGAGGTCGCCGCCGGCCCTGTGCTGCCCGCCATGCCCAATTTGCATTCCCACGCCTTCCAGCGCGCCATGTCCGGCCTTGCCGAGGTATCCGGCTCGGGCAACGACAGCTTCTGGACCTGGCGCGAGGAAATGTATCGCACCGTCGGCCAGATCACCCCCGAGGACGCCGAGGCGATTGCCACCCGGCTCTATGTCGACCTGCTCAAGGCCGGCTTCGGCTCGATCGCCGAATTCCACTATCTGCATCATGACAAGAGCGGCGCCCTCTTCGCCGATCGCGCCGAGATGTCCAAGCGCATCCTGGCCGCGGCCAGGACCAGCGGCATCGGCATGACGCTGCTGCCCGTCTTCTACGCCCATGCCAATTTCGGCGGTGTCGCCCCGCATGAGGGCCAGCGCCGCTTCATCCACGATGTCGATGGCTTCGAGCGCCTGATGGCCGAACTCGCCCCGGCCTGCGCTGGCCAGGGCGCCACGCTCGGCTATGCCTTCCACTCGCTGCGGGCGGCGACGCCCGACGAAATGAACACGCTGATGGCGAGCCTGCCCAAGGTGATGTCAAAGCCCGGGCCACTGCACATCCACATCGCCGAGCAGCAGAAAGAAGTCGACGACAGCCTGGCCTGGAGCGGCAAACGCCCGATGCAGTGGCTGTTCGACCACATGCCGGTGGACGAGCGCTGGTGCCTGATCCACGCCACCCATGCCGATCCGTCCGAGCTTCAGCGCATGGCGGCGAGCGGCGCCATCGCGGGCCTGTGCCCCGCGACCGAGGCCAATCTCGGCGACGGCATCTTCGACGCGGTCGCCTATCGCGCCCAGAACGGGCGTTTCGGCATCGGTACCGACAGCCACGTCTCCCCCAGCGTGGTCGACGAGCTGCGCACACTCGAATATTCACAGCGCCTGCGCGACGAAAAGCGCAACCGGCTCGCCAATGGCCCGCACCGTTCGGTCGGACGCGATATTTACGACGCGGCCCTCGCCGGCGGCGCCCAGGCCCTCGGCCAGCCCATCGGCGCCATCGCCCCCGGCAAGCTCGCCAGCCTGGTCGTCCTCGACGGTGACGACGCTTTCATGGACAGCGCTAGGGATAACGCTATTGTCGATCGCTGGCTGTTCGCGCTTGGCGACCGTACGGTGCGTGACGTCATGGTTGAGGGGCAGTGGCGTATCCGCGACGGGCGTCACGACCAGGACGACATCATCAATGCGGCCTTCAAGACCGCGATCAGAAACCTGGCCCGTCATTGAGGCGGGCAGGTTGCTGTTAACATAGGGGAATTGATGATGAAGAAGACCCTCATTTCCACCGCCATCCTGGCGCTGGCGACGCTGATGAGCGTTCCGGCCGTCCAGGCCAAGGAGTGGAAGACCGTTACCATCGGCCTGGAGGGCGCCTATGAGCCCTGGAACCTGACCAAGCCCGACGGCACCATGGACGGCTTCGAGATCGACCTCGCCAAGGATATCTGCGGACGCATCAAGGTCGAGTGCAAGTTCATCGCCCAGGACTGGGACGGCATGATCCCGAGCCTCAATGCCGGTAAATTCGACGTGATCATGGACGGCATGTCGATCACCGAGGAGCGCAAGAAGCAGATCGACTTCTCGCGTCCCTATGCCGGCGAACGTGCCGGTTTCGCCACGCTGAAATCCAACGATCTCGCCAAGCTCGCCGGCACCGGCACCATCGTGACGCTGACGGGCGATGCCGCACACGACAAGCCGACGGTCGACACCCTGCGCGATGCCGTGAAGGGCAAGACCATCGGCGTGCAGGTTGCCACCAACTATGCCGAATGGCTGGCCAAGAACTTCAAGGACGTGGCCACCATCACCGAATACAAGACGGTGGGTGAGGCGGATCTCGACCTCTCCGCCGGCCGTGTCGACGCCACCGTCGGCGACGTCACCTTCTATTACTCGGTGCTGTCGCGCCCCGATCACTCGGAAATGATGCTGGCCGGCCCTGAAATCACCGGCGCGGTGTGGAGCGAAGGCATCGGCCCGGCCTTCCGGAAATCCGATCCGGAGCTGCGCGACATGTTCGACAAGGCGATCGGCGAAGCCCTTGCCGACGGCACGATCAAGAAGCTCAGCATGAAATGGTTCAAGACGGACATGTCGCCTCAGACCAAGTCCTGAGTCAGGCAAATCCGAAAGCGCTGACCACGCTGGCATCCGGGCGGGGACCACGGTCCGCCCGGATCGCGCCTCAAGCAAGCGGCACAAGACCGATCGAGGCGTTGCAAGGGCGATCCAGAATGAAGCCGGACCGGAAGACCGGGCGGCCAAAACCCAAAGGGGAACCGACGATGAAGAAGTACCTGATCTCCTCGGCGCTGCTGGCGCTGGCCGCCCTGACGGCCATGCCGGCTGGGGCCAAGGAGTGGAAGACGGTCACGATCGCACTGGAAGGCGCCTACGAACCCTGGAACCTGACCAAGCCCGATGGCAGCATGGACGGTTTCGAGATCGACCTCGCCAAGGATCTGTGCGGTCGCATGAAGATCGAGTGCAAATTCATCGCCCAGGACTGGGACGGCATGATTGCCGGCCTGAACGGCGGCAAGTTCGACATGATCATGGACGCGATGTCGATCACCGACGACCGCAAGAAGCAGGTCGCCTTCTCGCAGCCCTATGCCCAGACCCCCGCGGGCTTCGCCGGCCTGAAGACCGGCGATCTCGCCAAGATGGACGGCACCGGCACCACGGTGACGCTGACGGGCGAGGCCGGCCATGACAAGAGCACGGTGGAGAAGATGCGTGAAGCCCTGAAGGGCAAGACCATCGGCATCCAGACCGCCACCGTCTACACCAAATTCGTCGAAGAGAACTTCAAGGACATCGCTACCATCACCGAGTACAAGACCTCGGGCGAGCGCGACCTCGACATTACGGGCGGGCGCATCGATGTCGGCTTCGACGACGACACCTATTTCACCTCCGCCTTCGCCAAGTCGGGCAATGAGCAGATGACCCTCGTCGGCGCTCAGATTGCCGGCCCGATCTGGGGCGAGGGCATCGGCCCGGCCTTCCGCCAGTCGGACAACGATCTGCGCGAGATGTGGGACAAGGCGATCGGCAGCGCCATCGCCGACGGCACCGTCAAGAAGCTCAGCCTGAAATGGTTCAAGCTGGACGTGACCCCCGTCAAGGGCTCGTAAGTCTTCGGCTTCAGTCCGCGGGCCGGCCAGGTCCGGCCGCGGGCTGAAGGGACGACACTGCCCGCCCGGCCGATGCCACCGCAGCGGCCGCGACGAGCCGCCATCGCCTATGTCTCACTGGCCTGCCCCGAGAGGAGAGCCGCATTGTGGACGTAATCACCAGCCTATCCGACAAGATCTCCTATCTGGTTGCCACGCTCGGTTTCGGCGAGACCGGCTGGGGGCTCTATCTCCTCGGCGGCGCGGGAATGACGCTGGCCGTCACCGTCGCGGCGATGCTGATCGGCGCCATCGTCGGCGCCCTGGTCGCCTGGGCCAAGATTGCCGGCAACGTGCCCGCCACTTTGGTCGGCAATCTCTACACCGTCGTGCTGCGTGGAGCCCCGGAACTGTTGATCATCTACATGGTTTATTTCGGCCGCGTGGTCGATGTGATCGGCAATTCGCTGGGTGCGCTCGGCATCGGCAACAGCACCACGATCAACAGCTTCCTCGCCGGCGCGCTCGGCGTCGGCCTGATCTCCGCCGCCTACCAGGCCGAGGTCTTCCGCGGCGCCTTCACCGCCATCGCCAAGGGCGAGATCGAGGCGGGCCGCGCCATCGGCATGCCGCGCTTCATGCGCTTTCGCCGCATCATCGCGCCGCAGATCATGCGCTTTGCCATCCCCGGCCTCGGCAACGTCTTCCAGCTCAGCGTGAAGGACTCCGCCCTGATCTCGGTCACCGGCCTGGTCGAGATCATGAACGCCGCCAACAAGGCGAACGGATCGACACGCCAGCCCTTCCTGTTCTTTACCGTCGCGGCCTGCCTCTATCTCATCCTGACGACCTTCTCGACCCAGATCTTCAGTGCCGGTGAGCGGCGGGTAGCCAAGAGCTTCCGCCGCCCGGTGGGATCGTAGGTGCCGCCATGAGTCTCGATTTCGCCCTCGAAGCCCTGAACAAGATCCTCGCCGTCCTGCCGACGACGTTGATGCTCTTCATCTTCTCCGTCCTGCTCGGCCTCGTCTTTGCCCTGATCGTGCTGTGGATGCGTATGAGCAGCAACGGGCTGCTGTCCGGTATCGCCAAGGCCTATATCTTCATCTTTCGCGGCACGCCGCTACTGATCCAGATCTTCCTGATCTTCTACGGCCTGGCCCAGTTCCAGTTCATGAAGGAATCCTGGTTCTGGCTGGTGCTGAAGAACCGCATCGCCTCGGCGGTGTTCGTGATGGCGCTCTGCACCGCCGCCTACCAGGCGGAAATCCTGCGCGGCGGCCTGCTGGCCGTCTCGACCAAGGAGATCGAGGCGGCGCGTGCCATCGGCATGTCCGGCTTCAAGCTACTCTACCGCATCATCGCGCCGATCGCCCTGCGTCAGGCCCTGCCGGCCTATTCGACCGAGGTGATCCTCACCTTGAAATCGACCTCGCTGGCCGGACTGATCGGTGTGGTCGAGATGACCGGCATCGCCCAGAAGATCGGCCGCCAGGCCCTGCTCGACGTGCCGGTCCTGGCGCTGGCGGGCGTTGTCTACATCGCCCTGAGCTATGTCATCATCTTCCTGCTCGGTCGCGCCGAGCGTGTCCTCTCCCCCCATCTGCGCTTCATGCCGCCGAGCGCGCAGACCCCGCGCACCATCGTCGGCTGAAAGGAAACGCCATGGCCGCTTCCAGCGAAATCGCTCTCAGCGTCAAGAACATCCGCAAGAGCTTCGGCGATCATGAAGTGCTCAAGGGCATTTCACTCGATGCCCACCAGGGCGACGTGATTTCCATCCTCGGCGCTTCGGGCTCGGGCAAGAGCACCTTCCTGCGCTGCATCAACCTGCTCGAAACGCCCGATGACGGCGAGATCGTCGTCGCCGGCGAGAAGGTCGAGATGCGCCGCGGCAAGAAAGGCCACCTCGAGCCGACCAATGGCAAACAGGTGGACCGCATCCGCTCCGAACTCGGCATGGTGTTCCAGAGTTTCAATCTGTGGTCGCACATGACCGTGCTGCAGAACCTGATCGAAGGGCCGGTGCACGTGTTGGGTCGCCCCAAGGCCGAGTGCATCGCCGAGGCCGAGGCCCTGCTGGAGCGGGTCGGCCTCGCCGAGCGCCGCAACTACTATCCCTCGCACATGTCGGGCGGCCAGCAGCAGCGCGCCGCCATCGCCCGGGCGCTGGCGATGAAGCCGAAGGTGATGCTGTTCGACGAGCCGACTTCGGCGCTCGACCCGGAGCTGGTCGGCGAGGTCCTGCGCGTGATGCGCGGCCTCGCCGAGGAAGGCCGTACCATGCTGGTGGTCACCCACGAGATGGGGTTCGCCCGCAACGTCTCCAACCGCGTGATGTTCCTGCACAAGGGCGAGGTGGAGGCGGACGGTTCGCCCGACGAACTGTTCAAGGAAACGAAGTCCGAACGCTTCAAGCAGTTCATCTCCAGCCAGCATCATTGACGATCTGGCGCGACGGCAGGTGGGTTGCGGCGCCCCTCACCCTTACCCTCTCCCCGTAAGAACGGGGCGAGGGGGCGCAAGCGTTGAATTCGATCCTTGCATCGCTCATCTCGCCCTACGGTCGGGCGAGACAAGACCTTTTGGGAAAAAGAGCGCGGCATCGAAGTCCCCTCGCCCCGTTCTTACGGGGAGAGGGTAAAGGTGAGGGGCTGTGCAACCTCGGCCTCAATTTCTCTATCCCGATACTCCTCCTCGTCCTGGTTTCCCCATGCCCATCACCCTTGACCGCCCCCTCACCTGGCAAGAGATCGCCGCCATCGCAGAAGGAGCGGAACTCGCCCTTTCCGAGGCCGCCTGGCAGCGCCTCTCCTATGCCCGGGCCATCGTCGATGCCATCGTCGAGCGCGGCATTCTCGCCTATGGTGTGAACACTGGCGTCGGCGGCCTCGCCAATGTCATCGTCGACCGGCCCCAGCAGCAGCACTTGTCGCGCAACATCGTGATGAGCCATGCCGTCGGCGTCGGTGCCCCTCTCGGCAAGACCGAGACGCGGGCGATCATGGCCGCGGCCATCAACAATTACGCCCATGGCCGTTCCGGAGTCAGGCCCGAGGTCGTCGAGCAGATGCTGGCCCTGCTGGCGCATGACTGCATTCCCGAGGTGCCCTCGCTCGGCTCGGTCGGCTATCTCAGCCACATGGCCCATATCGCCCTGGTCTTGATCGGCGAGGGCCACGCCGTGCTCGACGGGCAGAGACTGACGGGCAGTGAGACGCTGGCCCGCATCGGGCGCACGCCATTGGTGCTTGAGGCCAAGGAGGGCCTGAGCCTGGTCAACGGTTCGCCCTGCGTCACCGGCCTCGCCGCGCTCGCCCTGGCTCGCAGCGAAAAGCTGGCCGGCTGGGCCGACGTCACAGCCGCCATGAGCTTCGAGAACCTGCGCAGCCAGCCTCGGGCCTTCGACGAGGCCTCGCTCGCCTTGCGCATTTCCGTAGGGATGCAGACAACCGGACGCCACCTGCGCGCCTTGCTCGAGGGCAGCGCCATTCTGGCCGCCGCAGCTGGACGCCAGACCCAGGACCCACTCAGCCTGCGGGCCGTGCCGCATGTGCATGGCGCGGTGCGCGATGCGCTTGCCGAGATCGGCGCCACCGTCGACCGGGAACTTGCCTCCGTCACCGACAATCCGGCCGTGCTCGGCACGCCCGAGGCGCCCGAGGTTTATTCGGAGGCGCATGCCGTGGCGCCCGGAATCGCACTCGCCATGGACACGCTCGCCATTGCGGTGGCCGAGCTGGCGGCGATGGCGGAGCGGCGCATAGACCGCCTCGTCAATCCGCATGTCAGCAACCTGCCGGCCTTCCTCGCCGTGGGAAGCGGGGTCTCCTCAGGCTTCATGATCGCCCAATATACAGCAGCCTCGCTGGTGGCGCTCAACCGGCGCCTCGCCAGCCCGGCGAGCCTCGACGGCGGCATCACCTCGGGCCTGCAGGAGGATCATCTCAGCCACGCTACACCGGCCGCCCTCAAGGCGCTGCAGATCCTCGACAATGCCGAGCATATCCTGGCGATCGAACTCCTGGCCGATGCCCAGGCCTATGACCTGCAGGCAGAAGACCTCGCCAAGGCACCGGGCACGGATGCCTTCTATCGCGACGTGCGCACGGCCCTGCCTCCCTATCGCGACGACCGCCCCTTGGCGGGCGATATCGCCGTCGCGCGCGGGATCATCCGCCGGGCAGACGCCACCGCGGCCTGAGGCGGCTCAGGTTCTTTACCCTCCCCTCGATGGGGAGGGTAAAGGAACCCCGCGTCCACCAAGCCAGCTCCCACAAGCTCAAGCCGCCCGCTTCACCAGCTCGGCCACCATGGCGGCCGTCCAGGTGAACTGGCCGCCGCCGAGGCCCTCGCCGGAGATCGGGTCGTAATATTCGGCAAAGCCACTTTCCTCGATCAGGGCCAGGCTGCCGGCCTCGACCTTGGCCGCGGCGTCGGCGAGATTGCAGCGCCGCAGCCCGTCGGCGATCAGCATGTTGACGATGATCCAGGCCGGCCCGCGCCAATAGCGCTTGGATTCGAAGCGCCGGTCCGCCGGATCGTGGCTGGCGACGCCGAAACGGGTGCGCTTGCGCCAAGCCTCGATGCGGGCTGCGATGCTCCGTTGTCGCGCTCCGTCACCCAGCCCCGCGAAGACGGGCAGCAGCCCGCCGATCGAGGGGCTGTCGATCAACTGGTTGGAGACGCGGTCGAGGCAGAGATACTGGCCGAAAGCGTCGCTCCAGAGCGTCTCGAAGGCCGCTCTGGCCTTGGCGACCCGCTCGCGGGCCCGTGCGGCGATCTCGGGCTCACCCAGCGTCTGCGCAAGGTCGGCGAGATCGCTGTCCGAGCGGATCAGGATGGCGTTGAAGCCGGGATCGACCACCTTGAAGGGCGAGGCGTCGTGCAGCCTGGCATTGTCCCAACCGAGGCCGCGGAAACGCTGCAGCAGCCAGAGGAAGCGGTCATAGTCGGCCTTGTGCGGGCGCTGGGCGGAATCGACATGCCTGGTATCGCGCCGTTCATAGGGCTCGACCCCGTCGGTCGGCACGCGCATCATCGCCTCGTCCCAGTCGATCGAATTGTCGCGGCCGGACTCCCAGGGATGGATGATGGCGACGAGGCCGGTATCCTTGGGGTCACGGCAGGCATAGAACCAGCGATGCCAGGCATCTGCCTTGGCCAGCAGGGCCTGCGCCTTGCGGCGGGCAAGCGCGCGGTCTCCGGCCTCGTCATGCAGGCGCTTCATCACATAAGCCAGCACCGGCGGCTGGGTGATGCCGGAGGTCGGCACCGGGCGGCCGGTGCGCCAGACGCCGGGGCCGGGAAAATAGCCGTCGTCGTCGACGTGAAAGACGATGTGCGGCACCATGCCATCCGGCCATTGATGGTCGAGCAGGGTCTCGACCTCCTGCCAGGCCCTGTTCTCGTCGAGATGGCGCAACCCCAGTGCCGTCAGGCAGGAATCCCAGTTCCACTGGAAGGGATAGAGCCCCTTGGTAGGGATGGTGTAGGCGCCGCGATCATTCTCGCGCAGCACGGCAGCCGCCCGCTTGAACGCGGCGGCACGGTCAAGTCGGCTCATGAAAGGCTCCTTGCGCGTGATCGTTCAGTCGATAGGAGCCGGGCCATGGCTGGCCCGAAGCTCGAGCTTTGGCTCCAGCAGCAACGAGCGGATGCCGGCCTCGCCCCGTTCCACCCGCTCGACCACCATTTCACCGGCAATACGCCCGCTCTCCCGGATGTGCTGGTCGAAGGTGGTCAATGGCGGATCGGCGAAAGCTGCCATTGGTACATTGTCGAAACCGATGACGGAAACATCCGCCGGCACGCGCAAGCCCAGCCCCCGACAGGCCTCGAGCACGGCGAATGCGAGTGGATCGGTCAATGCCACGATCGCCGTCGGCCGGGGCACGAAAGACAGCAGGATGCGAGCAGCAGCCTGGAGGGAGGCTGGGTCATTGGGCGCCACCCTGGCGACGTGGTCCGGCCGCAACGGCAGGCCGAGCTCCTTTAAGGCCCGCTCCAGGCCGCGGCTGCGGAAATGGGCAAAGGTATAGGCGACGTCGGGCATGACCAGGGCGAAGCGCCGGTGGCCGAGGCGGGCCAGCAGGCGCGCCAGGCCGTCCAGCGCCTTCTCGCCATCGGTGTCGAGCCAGGAATAGGGGCCGGGAGCATCGATCAGCCGGCCATGGGCAACGAAGGGAATGCGCCGCGCTATCAGGACGCGGGCCCGGGCATCGTCGACGGTGAGGCGATTGATGACGATGCCGTCGGCCTGCGAGCCGTCCACCATGTTGCGCAGGACCTGCAGCTCGTCGCGGCTTTGGGAACTGGCGGCCAGGAAGAGATCGCGTCCCAATTCGGCAAGGCTGTCGGCAAGGCCGAGCAGGAACTCGCCGACAAAGGCGTCCGTGACCTGGCCCGCCGGCTGCGGCAGCATCATGCCGATGGCGTTGGAACGCCCCGAGACCAGCATGCGTCCGGCGCGGCTGGCGACATAGCCATGCTCCCGGGCCGCCTGGACCACCCGCTCCCGCGTCTTCTGGGAAACGTCGGAATAGCCGCCGAGCGCACGCGAGACCGTCGGCACCGACAGGCCGAGCACCCTGGCGAGTTCCTTGAGCCCGATCGCCCGCGACGTTTCACTCACCGCTTTTTCTCTTCAAAAACGTTTTGAATAAATCCAAAACGTTTTGGTCAATGTCAAGCGCTGTCATGCCGGGATATCGGCCCCGCTGCCACAGGCCGCCCTCCAGCGTCGTCCCGCCTCAGCGAGCATTCGCATCGGGGTCGGGGGCACGGGCGGCGGTGATCGCCCGCTCCGGTAACCCAGGTCACGGTAACCCAGGTCACGGTAACCCAGGTCACGGTAACCCAGGTCACGGTAACCCAGGTCACGGTAACCCAGGTCACTTGGGCCGGCCCTCAGCCGATGCTATGCATGAAGGACTTTAAGAAGGCGATGGTGGCATCCCATGGGCATCGCAAACGAACACCGGCCGGCCTCACGGGCACATATTGCGGGGCCTGTCGGCATCGGAGGCTGGCTCATCCTGCCCCTGCTCGATATCCTCATCAATCCGTTCTATTCGGCCTATGAGATCTATTCCACACTGACCGATTGGAACCTGCTCGGCCCCTTCGTCGGCGGCGCGGAGGATGGCCGCCTCGAAGCAGCGCGGCTGCCGCTTCTCGCCTACGCCTTCACATCGGTCGTCAGGGGCGCGCTCGCCGCTTATTGCCTTTATCTGATGCTGAAACGCTCGCCCCAGACACCGAGATGGATGATCATCTATTATGCGGTGGAACTCGTGCTCGGCTTCCTGGATTTCTTTCTCTATCGGACGGTGGAGAACATGCTGCAGCAGGCAAATCCACAGGACTATTGGGTCCTGCCCTTCATCGCCGCCATCTGCCTGATCTGGATCGCTTATTTCCGGCGCTCCCGGCGAGTGGCGAATACGTTCCGGTCGCCGGAGGAGGCCGCCATGCAGCTCGGCGAGATATTCTCGTGAGGTGGGAACGATTGCCCCTGCCGGGTGCGTTTTCTCCGAGAGCAATTGCCGGCACGGACCGCCGGCCCGAGGAGAGACGATGACCATGACCATGACGCACCGATCGTTCTGGCCTGGCCTGCTGGCTGCATGGTTGCTGTTGGGCGCGCCAGCCCTGGCCCAGACTGCCGCGCCGGGTACCGAGCAGGGCTGTCGCGACCTGCTGGCCGCCTTCTCCAAGGCTCACTCCCTCAGCCTCACGGCCGAGAAGGTCGGAGCCAAAGGAGCGAAGGGCTGCCTCTTCGGCAATCTGCGTTCGGAGGCCAAGCCGACATCGTTCACCATCGATACGGTCGATGTCGATACGATCGAGCCCGATCCTGCAGACAGCGGCAAGCTGCCGCTGACTCTTCGCCTGACGGCTGCAGGAATGCGTCTCTCCGGCAGTTCGGGCGATGCCGCCCAGGACTACATGCTGCAGCTCTCGCGCGACCCGCTCGCCTTCTCCATCGACTATGAGCTGGACACGACGAGCAAGACGCTGAAGCTCACCGCGTTCACCTTCAACACGCGGCATGGGGCACTCAGCGCCTCCGCCGAAATCGCCCGTTTCGACCCCACGGCGTCTGAGGGGCAATCGAAGACGATCGTCACACGGACGGCCCTGAAATCCCTCGAATTCAGCCTGCAGGACGAGGAAGGCGAGATCCAGCGCCTGCTTCTCCTGCCCGTCGGCTACACCTTGCTTCGCGGCTCGGCCGACCCTGCAGCCCGCCTGAAGCAGATCAAGGACCAGGCCGCGGCCTGGCTGCGCATCACCCTGAGCCTCACCAACATGCCCCCGGCGCAGGTCGAGGACACCATCGCCGCGCTGACGGATTTTCCCAAGGCGACCAAGCCCTTCTATCTGTCGGTCAAGCTACCCCAGCCGGTGGGGGTCGACGACGTCTTCCGCATCATGATCGGCGGCGCCACGCCCGGCGAGCTGTTCCCCGACGGATGGATCAACCTCACTTACGGGAAATAGGGAACGGTTCTGCTCGCCGAACTCTTTCCTCACGCCACCGGGAAGGGTTCGTCCTCCAGGAAGCGCTTCAGGACGTTCCAGGTGATCCTGGAGACGTTGTTGTCGTAGTTGTTGTGGCTAAGCGAGCCGCACCAAGCGATCGAGGAGGTCGCGAACAGTGCACCGCCCGACGGCGTCTCGCCGAAGGCAAGATCGGCATGCACGCGCGGATTGGTGTCGCCGCCGATATTGGGCGGCACCACGCCGAACTCCTCGTTGACCAGGAGCATCATCGGCGAATGGTCGACCGAAGAAGCCAGGCGCAGCATGTTGGGCGGCGATCCCAGATCCGTGGCCAGGCAATCGAGCTCGATGCCGGCCGCACCGCCGCCGATCAGGCCGAAATCGCCGATGATCTCGTCGGGAACGCCTTCGAAGATGAAGGCAGCACGGGGATTGTCGGCGTCGGGCGCGCGGCGATACGGGCTGGAGACGTCGAAGCCCTGAGCGATGAAGCCGACGCCGCAGATCACATTGGGCGCCCGGCCGATGCGTCGCCACAGCCCGCCATATTCGCCGTTGAAGGACTGGTAATATTCGCCCGGCTCGGCGATCCAGGTGCGGATGCCGTCCTCGGCCCGGCGCAGCTCGATCACGCCCGGCAGGGTCTGGTGATAGGCGATGCGCCAATACCAGCCATTGCCGCCCATATACATCAGCCGGCCGCCGCGATCGATCCAGGCCTTCATCGCATCCCACATTCGGGTGGAATGATATTCGGGGTGGGTGCCGGTGATGACCACCTGGTAGTCCCGCAGCAGCTCGTAGCCGTCCTCGTGCAGGTCCTCGTCGGTGATGACGTCGTAGTCGACGCCACGGAAATCGAGCCAGTCATAGAGATGGGTATCGGCATTGTACTGGTAGAGGGCCGAACCGTGCCCGCCGAGCCAGGAATGGTAGCGCGGCGAGAAATTGAGCACGGGCCTGAGGCGGCTGGAATAATGCACACCCGAACCGTCGGCATGGCAGTCATAGAGCGAGCCGCCAAGTTCGGGATGCTCGTAGAGATAGACGTCGGAATGGCCGAAGGTGAGGAGGCGGTTCATGGCGAGCTCGGCGCCGCGCGCGGTGATGTGCTCGCCATGATTGGCATAGGCCATGTAGGAGGCCGTCGGGGCCAGCATGGCGAGTTTTGGGCGTGAGCCCTTAGGGCGGCGCCGCGGCGGACGCACGAAGAAGGCGATGTAGTTTTCGCGCGTCACCGTCTCGTCGCTGTCGCCGCAGGTGACATGCAGCGCATAGGGGCCGCTCTTCAGGCCATCGGGAATGACGAGGCTGACGGAGGTCTCCCAGCCCGCATCGTAGAGATCGTCGTGATGGAAGTGGATGGCGCCGTAATGCTCCGGCTTGCGATTGAAGTCATGTTCCTCGCCGGTCCAGTTCCAGCCCTTCATGCCGCGGGTCGGCAGATGGACAAGCTCGCCGTGATGAAGCGACGGGCCGATGTCGACGGCCTGGGTCGAGCCGATCTCCTGCGAAAAATCCCACTGCGCGATGATCTTGGCCTTCAGGGCTACCGGCTGAGGCGACAGCAGCAGTGCCTGATGTTGCTCAGGGGCATGGAAACCGGCCAATAGGATGGGTCCGTCGATCTTGCCGTCGAAATGCTCGGCCACCGTGCCGTCGGCCAGGCGGCAGCCCGCCAGCATGAAGGGGGTCTCGACTGAAGGCAGCGACACCGCCAGGCTGGTTTCCTCGAAGCCCGCATCGAAGACATGGGCATAGGGTTTCACAGGCCGTTGGGAGAGCATGACACGGCCGCTAGCGGGATCGATGGCCACGGCGATCGCATACCATTGGCGCACCAGCATGCCGTCATGCAGCGCGACTTCGGCCATGCGTCCCGGCCCATCGCCGACAGCCACGGCCAGGCGCCCCCCTTCCAGCATCCGGATGCGGAAGCCGCGCTCGCTGACCGGGTCCCATTGCGCGGCGATGGTCTGCGGCCCGCGCGACGGCAGGGTCGGCCACAGCATGGCGAAGAAGGTGAAGGGCTCGGCGCCAAGCGCAGGCACGCTATCAGCCTGCATGTAGGAGCCCGCGTCGATGCGCTGGGGACGGCCGGGGTGACGTCCGTCTATATCGGTCGGCACATGGGGGAATTTCAGGCCCGGTCCCTCGGGATTGCAGTCGCCATGCCGCACGCGCACCAGCCGGGCGTCGAAGCCATCCCCTTCCTCGAGCGAGATCTTGAAGGCGATGGTCTCGCCGGGGGCAACCGAATAGCGGTCGGGATAGCCGGTGATTTTCAGCATGGGGTGGGACCTCGGATGGCAAGATTATTCAGATGAGGCGGAAGCGCGCCGCGTGTTTGCCTTCTCCCCTTGCGGGAGAAGGTCCCGGCAGGGGGGATGAGGGGTGTTGGCAGATACCTTGCAAGGTCGCGTTTCACCCCTCATCCGCCCCTTCGGGGCACCTTCTCCCGCAAGGGGAGAAGGGAAGTATCCCTCAGTCCCGGAACGGCAGGTTGATGCTCTCGCCGGTGAGCAGGCGCCAGCGCCGGCGGAAGATCTCCCATTCCGCCTCCTCGCGGCTGGTGAAGACAGGCTCGTCCTCATAGACGATCGGATCGCGCCGGTCGGGCGGCATGGTGGCGAGCACCCATTCCTCGAAGGGCTTGCGGCAGAACAGGATCACCTGGTTGCCGCTGGGGTCCTGGCGCATGATGTGCAGCACGCGCTGCAGGCCGGGGCTGTGGCGCCCGATCGGGCAGCGCCGGAATTCCTCGATATACTGACGGTCCGCCTGGGGATCGATCTTGTAGACCATGGCACTGCCTTCACGAACTTGATGGAACGGCCGCCGGTGCCAGCACGAAGGCCCCGAGATCGCGCATATCGGAAAAGACGAGGTCGGCGCCTGCAGGGGCATTGCCGCCGACGGTGTGGAATGCGGTCAGGAGGCCCGCGGCCTTGGCCGAGGCAAAACCCGTATGGCTGTCCTCGACGCCGAGGACATGAGCCGGCAAAGCACCAAGCCTCCGGCAGGCCGTGGCATAGGGCTCGGGATCGGGCTTGCCCTTGCCGACATCGTCGAGGCTGATCGAGAAGGCGATGAAGGGCAGGATGCCGAGTCCGGCAAGGTTGGCGTCGACCACAGGACGGCTGGAGTTGGAGACACAAGCCTGCCGGATGCCGGCATCCGCGAAACGCCGCACGAGATCGAGCACGCCTGGCAGGGGCTCCAACGTGTGGGCCCGGGCAATGTAGTAGTCGACGATCGCCTTGCCCCAGCTTGCTTCCGTGACGCCGGCCGGCATCCGGCTTTCCAGCAGACGCCAGACATCGCCCATGTGGATGCCGCGGAAGCGGTCGTCATGCAGGTCCGACATGTCGATGCCGAGATCGTGGCTGATGGCGTTGAGCGCCTCCTGGTGCAGCGGCTCGCTGTCCACCAGCGTGCCGTCGATGTCCCAGGCGATGGCCTCGATTCTCATACATCCTCCTCACGAAGCCGGCGATAGAGCCCGCGGAAGGCCCGGTATCCCGCTTCATAGACTGCCTTGTTCTGCGCATTTGGCTCGATCCGGTCGCGCAGGCTGATGAAACGCGAGACATCGGGCCATTCCGAGGCAAGCCCCGCCCCGATGGCCGCCGTCCAGGCCGCACCGAGGCAGGAACCGGGATGGCCGTTGAGACGCTGCAGGGGAACCTGCAGTACGTCGGCGACGATCTGCATCCAGACCGCGCTGTTCGAACCGCCATCCGAAACCAGGTAATTGGTGGTGGCGTGCCCCATGTCGTTCAGGGTCTCGACATGATGGCGGATAGCGTAGGCATAGGCTTCGAGCAAGGCGCGCCAGAGATGGGGAAGGCCGGTTGCCAGGCTGAGGCCCGAGAAGGAACCGCGGATGACGGGATCGTGGATCGGCGTCTTCTCGCCGAGGAAATAGGGCAGGATGTGCACGCCCTCGGCCCCGGCCGGGATGTCGGCGGCGAGCCGGTCGAGATGCTGGTGCAGGCTGAGACCTTCCTTTGCGGCCGCCTCGCGCTCGCCGCCTGCAAAGGTCGCGGCAAACCAGTTGAGCCCCGAACCGCCGGTCGACATGCAGCCATTGGGCACATAGAGCCCGGGTACCAGATGGTAGTCGAGATACATGCGCGGATCCGGCGCCACCTTGTCGGAGGCGATCAGCACGTCCGCCGAGCCGCCGAACTTCAGGAGGACGTCGCCGGGGGCCACCACGCCGGCGCACAGGGCCGAGGCGATATGATCGGCCGCCCCGCCCACCACGGGCGTACCGGCGTTGAGCCCGGTGGCTGCGGCCGCTTCTGCCGTCACCGCGCCGAGAATTTGGTGGGAGAGGCTGCGCGGCGGCACGGCGCTGCGCGGGATATGGGCAAGCGACACCAGGTCGTCGGCGATGTTCTGGGTGGCGAGATCGGTGAAACCGGCCTCCAGCGCCCAGTTCTGCTCGACCGCCTTCACCCCGGTCAGGCGCCAGTTGATGTAGTCGTAGGAGCCGAACACGGTGGCGATGCGCGCAAAGCCCTCCGGCTCGTGCTTTTCGATCCAGCGCAGCTTGGCGGTCACCAATTGCTGGTTGATGCCGTTGCCGGCCCGAGCCAGGAAGACATCCTCCGCGATCTCGGCGGCCAGCTCGGCCACCTCCTCCCCGCAGCGTCCGTCGCTCTGCTGGATGCTCGGGCGGATCAGATTGCCGTCCCCGTCCAGCAGCACCACGGCCGGGAGCATGCCGGTGACACCGACGGCCGCGATCTCACCAGGCGCGATGCCGCTCGTGGCGATCAGCTCACGGGTGATGGCGCAGGCATTCTCCCACCACTGGTTCGGATCCTCCTCCGCCCACCCCGCATGGGGCGAACGCAGCGTCACGGGGCGGGAGGTGAGGCCGAGTACCTCGCCGGGCAGGCGGATCAGGATGCCGATGGTGGAGGTCGTGCCGATGTCGAGGCCGAGGACGCAGGGCATGGAAAGTTCCGAAATATGCGTGTTCGCAGGTGGGGAGCGGGCCTTCAAAAACTGACCGAAAAGTCGCGGGAACCTCGACCCTTGTCATCACCGGGCTTGTCCCGGTGATCCAGGAGCCATGAACTCAACAAGTTGCGGCTCCCTGGATGCCCGGGACAAAGCCCGGGCATGACAAAATCGAGTTCTTCTCGGCTTGCTACGGTTTGTCCGTCCAGCTCTTCAGACCCAGCTCCATGATAGGCGGCTCTGAAGAGCCGCCCCCGATTCGGCACCCACCTCACGCCAGCGGCGCGACCTTGTCCATGAAGCGCTTCACCCGCGCCGGATCGACGGCATTCCAGGTATTGCCGTCGACCTTGAAATGGGTACCGATGATCACGCCGGAGGCCACCGACAGCACGTCGGCGACATTGTCGATGTTGACGCCGGTATTGGCGAAAACGGGCACGTCCTTGACTGTCTCGGCCACCTTCTTCAGGTCCGCCGCGGCTGCCGGCTGGCCGGTGAGCGGGCCGGAGACCAGGATGGCGTCGGCCAGGGACGAGAACACGGCGCTGCGGGCGCGCAGCTCGATCGGCCGGCTGTCCAGCGAGGACGCGAATTCGGCATTGATGTTGTAGAGCAACTTGAGGTCAGGGCGCCCGACCTCGCGGCGCAGCTTGTGGGCATCGGCCGCGTTGGGCTGCCACAACCCCATGTCGGAGGCGAACAGGCCGGTGAAGATCTCGCGGGCGAAGGAAGCGCCGGTCGCCCCCGCGATCGCCACCGAGGCGGCGGGATCCCACAGATAGTTCACGCCGAAGGGCACCTTGAGCAGCGGCTTGAGCGCGGTGACGATCGCCGTCATCGCCGCCAGGGATTCGATCGGAGCCTTGAAGCGATAGGGCCGGTCGTTCTCATTGCCGAACATCACGGCATGCACGCCATTGTCCTGCAGGTTCTCGATATCCTTGGCAGCATCGTCAATGAGCTTGTTCACGCCGCCCTTCGCGTCGAAGAGCGGGGCGCCGGGAAGCGCGCCGATATGCACCATCGCGATCACGGCCTTGCGGCGCTGGCCGAGGAAGTCGAAAACCATCGATAACTCCTGTTGAAACCTTAGGGTTCTGAGAAAGCCGGCGCGTCCTGCCCGGCGATGATGACGCGGACGCCGGCCTCTTGCAGGGGCTCGGCGAGATGTTCGGGCAAGGCGGCATCGGTGACGAGGACGTGGATCTGGCCGTAGGGGCCGACCTGCACGAGGGAGCGGTGGTCGAATTTGGAAGAATCGCACAGCACCACCACCTGGCGGGAACGCTCCATGAAGGCGCGCTTGATCTCGGCATCTTCGAGCGTGTAGTCGAAAATGCCCTGAGCGGTGATGCCCGAGACCCCCAGGAAGACGGTATCGAGCCACAGGGTCGAAAGCTGCGAGCTCGCCATCGGCCCGCATACGGAAAACTCATGGGGTCGGATCAACCCGCCGAGGGCGTAGACCGGGCTCTTGCCGCCAGCCAACAGCCCGGCCGTGCGCAGGTTGCTGCAGAACAGCCGCAGCCCGGGACGGTCGAGCAATTCGCGGGCAAAGCGATGGGTGGTGCTGCCGGTATCGATGCCGATGGTCTGCCCCGGCTGCACCAGCCTGGCCGCTGCCCGCGCGATCTTCTCCTTGGCCTCGGCCTGCCGCCGGCCACGGACTTCGAAGGCGGGCTCCTCGGCATCGAACGCCGTCTCGGGTGCCCGCGCCGTCGCCCCGCCATGATCCCGGCTGATCAGCCCGCTTTCGGCAAGGCGGTCGAGGTCGCGCCTGATCGTCATTTCCGAAACCTGAAGCTCCACCGCCGCATCGGATACGTTGATGTAGCGGCGCTGGCCGATCATCTGGATCAGCCTGTCGCGCCGCGCCGTTGCCGGGATCCGGGAAGCATTCGTCATCACGGGCGTCATCTGCATTCTCTTCGCCATGTTCAGCTGCATTCAGATTGCCCTTGTAGCGCCCACAAAGGCAGCATGCACCATGACGAAATCGAACATAATCGATCACAAGATGTAACATCTTCGATCAGGTAGCAAGCCCCATCTGCACAAGCAGTAGGAATTTTCCGTCGATAAAGACAGGCCGATCCGGCAAGGTCCGTGCTTTGGGGCGCATTGTCGCTGAAGCCCTTTCCTGATGGAGGCCATCAGCCAAAACTTGTCCACAAGGGAGGGTTTCGGCTGTCTGGTCTTTATTTGCCCTCGATCATCGCTTGAAATGACGGCCCAAGTCCGGCCACGAGTCCGCGCCTGTCCCTTCCTTTGGCTCTCACGGCAGTCCCATCTCATCGTGCCAACATTTACGCTTGTGCGATATCGCTCGATTATGTTTCAATATGTTCGAGATTCATTCGAAAGCGGGAACATATCGATGCAGGACCTGGCCGGAAAACGGGCAATCGTAACAGGCGGCGCCTCCGGCATCGGCGCGGCGATCGCCCGCCACCTGGCAGGCCTCGGCGTCAGGATCGCGGTAGCCGACCTCGACGAGACGCGCGCCTCAGGGCTGGCGAGCAGCCTCGGCCAAGGCCATCGCGGCATCGCCATCGACGTGCGCAAGCGCGATTCAGTCGAAGCGGCCTTCGCGGCGATCGCACAGGATTGGGACGGCTATGACCTCCTGATCGGCAATGCCGGCGTCTCCACCATGAACAAGGTGGTCGACCTCACCGACGAGGAATGGGACTTCAATTTCGACGTCAACATTCGCGGCATCTTCCTCACCAACCAGATCGCCGTGCGCCATTTCCTCGCAGCGGGCCGCAAGGGCACGATCGTCAACACCGCCTCTCTGGCCGGCAAGGTCGGCGCGCCGCTGCTGGCCCATTACTCGGCCAGCAAATTCGCCGTGGTCGGCTGGACTCAGGCGATCGCCCGCGAGATGGCGCCGCACGGCATCCGCGTCAACTGCGTCTGCCCTGGCTTCGTGCGCACCTCGATGCAGGAGCGCGAGATCGAGTGGGAGGCCAAGCTGCGCGGCATCACGCCGGAAGCCGTGGCCGCCGACTATATCGCACAGACCCCGCTCGGGCGCATCGAGACCCCGGAGGACATCGCCCCCCTCGTCGCCTTCCTCGCCTCGGAAGGTGCCGCCTTCATGACCGGCCAGGCCGTGAACGTCACCGGCGGCGTCTATATGGGCTGACCCTTCGTCACAGCGAGAAATGCAGCAACTCAGAGAGAATCAAGCCGGCGGCTCCGCGTAGCGCCGCCCGGTCTTCGAGGTCCCCCATGACGAGTTGGATATCGTTGCCAGGACGCCGGGGCACGAGGTCGCGCATATGAGCGGCAATCGCCTCCAGCAGGGTCGCACCGCCGCCCACCACGTCGCCGTGCAGCACGAAGAAATTCGGCGCCATTGTCTGCTGCAGATTGGCGATGCCGATGGCGATGTGACGGGCGTAGCGGTCGAGCAGGTCTGCTGCCGCCTGACTGTCCGCCGCCAATCCGGCGAGACGCCTTGCATCCATGGCCTCGGCCTCGGGCAGATCGCCTCGGCTTGCCTGACCGCGCAGCCAACCCAGGGTGGCGATCGTCTCCCAGCACCCCCTGCGCCCGCAACGGCAGGTCGCGCCGTCCACCTGGACGAAGGTGTGGCCGAGTTCCCCGCCCGCCCCGGCCGGCCCGCGATAGAGGTGACCGTCGAGGAAGATGGCACCGCCGAGCACATCCCCGGTGTAGATCACCGCGAAATTAGGCTTGCCGCGTCCGATACCGAACCAGCGATCTCCGACCAGCAAGGCGCGGGGATGGTGGTCGACCCGCACCGGCAGGCCGAAGCGGCGCGCCAGGGCCTGGCCGAGCGGGAAGCCGTCGAGCAAAGGCGCAAGATTGACCGCGACGATCGTACCCGTATCGGTGTCGATCATGCCGCCGGCCGCCACCCCGATGCCGAGCGGCGGGCGATGGGCGTGCTTCAGAACCTGGCCGAGGCAATCGAACACGATGCCGATCAGGACATCCACCGCCCCGGCATCCTCGGGAAAGGGAGCCCGGACTTCCGCGGTGATGGTGCCGTCCAGCGATACCAGGCAGCAATGCACGCCGTCATGCATGAGCAGGACCGCGCAGATCGGCGCGGCATCCTCGGCGAACCAGATCGGCCGCGCCGGCTTGCCGCCCCCTTCCTTCGAGGGCAGCGGCTCACCTTCCACCAGGATGCCCTGGTCGATCAAGGGCTGGATGATGCCGGTAATGGTAGCGCGGTTGACCCCGACATGCCTGGCCAGTTCGGCGCGGCTGGTCGGGCCGAGATCGAACAGCACCTGCAGCACGCGGCCACGATTGGCCAGGCCGATGGAACTCGAGGAAATCAGGCCCTGCCGCCGGGCTTCGGAGCGTGGCGCGTCGTCGAACAGGTCGTTCAGCGCGGCAAGGCCGCCGCGTTCGCCATCGGACGAGAACCTATCATCGGACGCCATGGCCGCCAGTCCCGTACTGAAATGCCTGCGAGGACCAATGGTCGTCGCAGGGAAATGAATTGCCCGCCAACTCTTAGTGCCAGCGCGTGGGAATGTCCCCCATCCTTTCCCGCGCATCCCGCCCAGAATCGTCAGGCTTCGCCTTGACGATATAGTTAGTTTGTGTGAGCATCAAACATATTAGAGAAACCGGTGGGATACAACCGGTCACGATGAGGGGCATTCGTCCAGGTGCCCTCAACTGGTCAGCGTTCAAGCAATCAACCGAGGCGGTAGGGGCATTGGCCTGATCCGACCTCGCAACAACAAGAACTGCCCCACCAGACCGACATCAGAGGAGAGAACGAGCATGGTTACGATACCCGAGATCTCGCGCCGCGCCTTGCTTCGCAGCACGGCCGCCTTTGCGGGAGCCGCGGCCCTGGGCCTGAATTCCGGACGTGCCTCCGCGCAGGGCAAGACCTTGCGGGTGCTGCTGGCGGGCGATCCCTTCTACTATGCCATCCAGGGCCTCGCCGACCAGTTCAAGCAGGAGACCGGCATCGAGCTGCAGATCGAGAGCATCTCGCTGGAAGCCCTGCAGGCCCGCCTCACCTCGTCCTTCATCTCCAACCAGCCGGATGCCGACGTCATCTCCGTGGACCAGATGTGGCTCGGCCAATATCTGGAGAGCCGCTGGATCCTGCCGCTCAACGACTTCATCAAGGCGGACAAGGACACAGACATCAAGGACTTCGTGCCCGAGGTCCTCTACTCCATGAACACCTGGCGCGGGCAGGTCGGCACGCTGCCGGTCGCGACCTATGGCCAGTGCGTGCTCTACCGCAAGGACTTCGTCGACGCCGCCGGCGTGAAGATCCCCGAGGACGGCTCCTGGAGCTGGAGCGACTATCTCGACATCGTCAAGAAGCTCAACGGCAAGGAATTCGACGGCAAGAAGATGGCGGGCACCGTGCTCGCCGGCCAGCAGCCGGCCCCCATCGTGCACATGTATACCCAGCTTGCCGCCAGTTCCGGCGTGCGCTGGTTCAAGCAATTCCCCACCGGCCAGTGGGATTTCACCCCAACCATCAACACGCCGGAGAATGTCGAGGCGCTCAAGCTCTTCCTCGAGCTCTACAAGAACTCCCCGCCCGAGGCGATCGGCTACAACTGGTTCGATGCCGGCATGCGCTTCGCCAAGGGCGATGTCGGCATGTTCTACTGGTGGACGCCCTATTCCTATCTCTGTCGCAAGGACGGCTACATGTCCGGCAAGGATTCGGTGGTAGCCGACAAGCTCGGCATCACCCGCCTGCCCCGCTCGCCCGGCAAGGACCAGGTGGTCTCGATCGGCGGCCACAGCCTCGGCATCCCCTCCAACACCGCCAACAAGGACGGGGCCTGGAAGTTCATCAAATGGGCGACCTCGGCCAAGACGCAGAAGGCCATGGCGCTCTACACCAAATATGGCCACCAGTTCTCGGACTTTGCCCGCCCCTCGCTCTACGAAGATGCCGAGCTCCTGAAGATCTATCCCTATCTGCCCGCCCAGATCGCCGACCTCAAGCGCGGCAACGGCAAGATCGTGCGGCCACCCTGCCCGGTCTACACCACTCTGGAGGGCATTTACGGCCTCAACCTCAACAAGGTGCTGTCGGGCGACACCGCGCCGGATGCCGCGCTGAAGGACACCGAATCCTTCTTCTCCAACATCCTGACCGGCAACTTCCTCATCCCCTACAAGCAGCCCACCTATGACGACACGCTCGACGCGACCAAGGCCCTGATCGCCTCGCTCGCGTGAGAGTGGGCACGGCCCGCCGGGTCTCCCACCGCGCGGGCCGTGCCGTTTTGTGGGTCCGACAGCGAGCAGTCCGTGCTCGCGCGGACCGAATGGATCGCGACCTGATCCTTCCCCGGCTGCGGCGAAGGTGGCATTTCGAAGAAATGACGGAAGGGGGAGAGTGGCTCGACTCCGACAGCCTGCTCGAAACAGGTTGCGCCACCTTCCCCCACCCGGCCCGGCTTCGCCGGTCCACCCTCCCCGAAACCGGGGAGGGATCAGGTCGCGCCTTGTCTGTCTTCCTAGAGACAATCGGATCGAGGGAAATGCGATGACTGCGACCGATATTTCAGCCATCCCGGCCCGGCCGAAGCGCCGGGTGCCGGCCTTTCTGCCCTATCTCTTGATCAGCCCCTCGATCGTCCTGCTGCTGGCCCTGATCGCCTTCCCGCTGCTCTTTGCGCTCAAGAACAGCTTCTATTTCTGGAACCTGCAGATGAGCCCGGTGCCGATGGGTTATATCGGCGGCGGCAATTACGAGATGGCGTTCTCGAACTCCTTCTTCCTGGGCGCCCTGTGGAACACGCTGCTGCTCACTTTGGTGGGCACCGCCATCGAGTTCTGCCTGGGCCTGGCCATCGCGCTGCTCCTGGTGAAGAAGCTGCCCGGGCTCAATCTCGCCCGTGCCTTGCTGATCATGCCCACCACCATCGCCCCGATCGTGGTCGGCTTCCTCTTCCGCTACATGTACGACCCCAATGGCGGCTTGATCCCCTGGATGCTGTCCTCGGCCGGCATCCCGCTGCCGCCGCAGGGCCTGCTCGGCTCCGGCAGCACCGCGCTCTGGGCCATCCTGTTCGCCGATATCTGGCAATGGACCCCGTTCTTCGCCATCGTGCTCTATGCCGGCCTGCTTTCGGTGCCCCCCGACATCATCGAGGCCGCCCGCCTCGACAAGACCTCGCCCTGGGCGATGCTGGTGCGCATCAAGCTGCCGCTGATCCGCAAAACGGCGCTGATCGTGGTGATGCTGCGCTTCATGCAGCTGTTCAACACCTTCGACCTGGTACTGGTGCTCACCAAGGGCGGGCCGGGATCCTCCACCCGCACGCTCGGCTACAGCCTCTACCAGCAGGGCCTCGTCGATTTCAATATCGGGCTCTCGAGCGCCATGACCTGGATGATGGTCGTCATCGTCAACGCCATCATCGGCCTGTTCGTCTTCTTTGCCTTCAAAGACCTGGACTGAGGAGGAGCCGACCATGCCCAAGGGAAAGAAACTGGCCGGCACCGCGATAAGCTATGCGCTGACGCTGCTGCTGCTCGCCTTCTTCATCGGCCCGATCCTGTGGTTCGCCCTGCTGGCGATCCGCCCCTCCGACACCTTCTTCACCATGCCGCCGGTGCTGGCCTTCAAGCCGGACTGGACCTCGCTGCACTACACTTTCGGCAATCCGGGCAACAACCTGCCCCAACTCGTCAACAGCCTGATCGTCGCCATCGGCGCGGTGCTCCTGAACCTGCCCTTCTCCCTGCCGGCGGCCTATGCGCTGTCGCGCTTCCGCATCCGCGGCCGCAAGAACATCATGCTCTGGTATCTCGGCTTGCTAATGGCGCCGCCCGTGGCCTTCCTGATCCCCTATTCGATCCTGGCAAGCTCGGTCGGCCTGAAGGGCAGCTATTTCTCCATGATCCTGATCATGCAGACGCTGACCATCCCCTTCTCGATCTGGCTGATGAAGAGCTTCATCGACGAGGTGCCGGTGGAGATCGAGGAGGCCGCGCGCGTCGACGGCGCCAAGACGCCGGCGATCGTGCTCAAGATCGTGCTGCCTTTGGTGCGGCCCGGCATCATCGTCACCTCGATGTTCGCCTTTGTCTTCGCCTGGAACAACGCCGCCTTCCCCCTCGTGCTGGCCAACCGGGCCACGGCGACCCTGCCGGTCGGCACGCTGCAATATTTCGGCACGGCCGGCGTGACCTGGGGCTTCATCGGCGCCGCCGCCCTCGCCGCCATGCTGCCGCCGATGATCATTTTCCTCGCGCTCGACCGCTATGTCGTGCGCGGCCTCACCTTCGGTTCTGTCAAAGGATAATTGTTGATGTCTACCCAGAAATCCGCCCGTTTCGGTGTCGTCGGCGCCGGCTTGTGGGGTTCCTTCCACTGCAAGACGCTGAACGCCATTCCTGGCGCCGAGCTTGCCGCGGTATGCGATCTCAACCCGGAACGCGGCGCCGAGATGCAGCGCCAGTTCGGGGCGAAGAAGGTCTATCAGGATTTCCGCGCCCTCATCGCCGATCCCGACGTCGAGGCGGTGACGGTGGCCACGCCCGATTTCGCCCATGCCGAAATCGTGCTGGCGGCCATCGAGGCCGGCAAGCATGTCATGAGCGAAAAGCCGCTGGCGACCACGCTCGCCGAAGCCGAGACGATTGCAGAGGCTGCCGCCAAAAGCGGGGTCAAGGTGATGGTGGACTTCCACAACCGCGTCAACCCGGCCGTCCACACCGCCAGGGAGACCATCGCCCAGGGCGAGATCGGCAAGCCGCTGCATGCCTCGGCCCGCCTCTCCAACACGGTCTTCGTACCCTTCGAGCTCCTGTCCTGGGCCAGCCGCTCCTCCGCTTTGTGGTTCCTCGGCAGCCATGCAGTCGATGCGCTTTGCTTCATGCTGGATGCCGATGTCGTCAAGGTGCAGGCGATGGCGCGCCGCGGCCATCTCGCCGCCCAGGGCGTCGACACCGCCGATGTCCATATCTCGCTGCTCGAATTCGACAATGGCGCCGTCGCCACGCTGGAAAACAGCTGGGTGCTGCCGCGTGACCTGCCTCTGGTCTTCGACTTCAGGGCCGAAATCGTCGGCGAGAAGGGCTCGCTGCAGCTCGACACCGCCCAGAACGGCGCCTTCCGCAAATATGCCGGTGCCGGCCTCAAGACCGCCGACCTGCTCGGCGTGACGCCGGCCGCCGGCGGGCGCATCGGCGGCTTCGTGATGGAGGCCATCGCCCGCTTCGTCGACGCCGTCACCACCGGCTCGCCGGTGTTGGCCGATGCCATCGATGGCCTCAAGGTCACGCGCGTGCTTGCGGCCATCGAACAGGCCGCCGCCAGCGGCAATGCCGTGACGCTGGCAAAGGGAGGGGTCTGATGGCGACATTGTCCTTCAAATCCGTCGGCAAACGCTTCGCGGACGGCACGCTGGCGCTCGCCAATGTCGATCTCGACATCAGGGATGGCGAGTTCCTGGTGCTGGTCGGTCCCTCGGGATGCGGCAAGTCGACCTTGCTGCGCAGCGCCGCCGGCCTGGAGGACCTGTCGCAAGGCCAGGTGCTGATCGGCGGCCGCGACGTCACCAATGCCGATCCCGGCGACCGGGACGTCGCCATGGTGTTCCAGAACTATGCGCTCTACCCGCATATGGACGTCTACGAGAACATGGCCTTCGGCCTCGGCCAGCGCAAAGTGCCGCCGGCGGTGATCAAGGAGAAGGTGGAGAAGGCCGCCCGCATCCTCGACCTCACCCATCTGCTCAAGCGCAAGCCCGGCGCCCTGTCCGGCGGCCAGCGCCAGCGCGTCGCCATGGGCCGGGCCATCGTGCGCGACCCGCAATGCTTCCTGATGGACGAGCCGCTCTCCAATCTCGACGCCAAGCTGCGCGTGCAGATGCGGGCCGAATTGAAGCTGCTCAACGCCCAGCTCGGCGTCACCACGCTCTATGTCACGCATGACCAGGTCGAGGCGATGACCATGGGCGACCGCGTCGCGGTGCTGCGCCCGGTGACGAAGGAGGGCGAGAGCAATCTCCAGCAATGCGCCCCGCCACGCGAACTCTATGAGAACCCGGTCAATCTGTTCGTCGCCGGCTTCATCGGCTCGCCGGCCATGAATTTCCTGAGCGTGCGTCTCGGCGAAGAGGCCGGCACCGCCTTTGCCGCCATTGCCGGCACCGCGCTACGCCTGCCCTTGCCGGCCGGATTGCTCCAGGCCAATGCCGGCCTCGCCGCCTTCAAGGGGCACGACGTCATCCTGGGCCTGCGGCCCGAAAGCTTCCGCCTGCCGGTTGCCGCCAGCGAGGGCCTGCCCTGCGAGGTGCTGCTCACCGAGATGACCGGTGCTGACGCCTATGTCTTCTTCGACCTGCCCGCCGCTTCGGCAGTGGCCGGGACCGGCCGCCTCGCCACCGGATCGGAGGCAGGCGCCGGCGCGGCCAACCGCATCACCGCGCGCGTCGAGCCGGCCAGGCTGCCCGAACGCGGCGAGCATATCGAGATCGGGGTCGACATGACACAGGCCCGCTTCTTCGCCCCCGACACCGGCCTGGCCCTGCGGTAGCGGCCCGGCTCGCCCACCGTCGAGAAATGGCACCGGCTCGGTTGCCGCTAGGAATTCCAGCAAGGCAATGCCTGCAGTCGAGCCTGCGTGCCAAGATCGCAAGGACGCGTTCCGTGCGGTGTTGCACAAATGAACGAGGCCGTTCGATGATGATCCCCGGCGGCAGTGGGGGAACGACATGGCCAATTCAAGCGACACCATGACGGCGCAGGTACAGGATGGGCCACGGGGCATCGGCGGCTGGATGATCCTGCCGATCATCGGGCTGATCGGAACCTTGGTGTTCACCATGATCAACCTCTATGGCGTCGTCACCGAATGGGAGGGGATGAAGGCCATCATCGCCGGCGAGAACCAGACGACAGCGGCCTTGAGACTGCCGGTGGCGGCATCGCTTCTTGGGGGCCTGGCCCTGAGTGGGCTCGCCACCCTGTGCCTCTACCGGATCTTCACCCATTCCCCCAGCGTGCCCCGCCTGATGACGATCTTCTACATCGGGCTGGTCGTGATCTCGTTGGCGGAGCTGGGTGGGGATTCCTATGCCTCGAACCTGACCAATACGCCGAGCGATCCAACCCATATCAAGGATCTCGTCCGGGCACTGATCGCTTCGGCGATCTGGATTCCCTATTTCCAGCGCTCTCGCCGCGTCGCCAATACCTTCCGCACGCAGGAGGCCGCCGTCGACCGCAAGATCGGTGAAATTTTCTGAACCTTAGCCGATCCCGTCGTTCCAGCCCCATTCGTCGGCAAGGGCCAGGCATTCGCGCCAGGGAGCGACAGCATCGCAGGTCGTCACGGACCGCAACGACGCCGCTGCGGCGGCGTGGGCGAGCGCCAGGCAGCGCCGGAGCTCCCATCCCTCATGGAAGCCGTAGAGAAAACCGGCGGCAAAGGCGTCGCCTGCCCCATTGGCACCGGCAATGACCTGCTTTGGCACGCGGATGGAGGGCTGGGTAACGATATCGCCGTCCCGGGTCACGGCGATGGCGCCGGCAGGAAAATGCGCCGCCACCACCTGGCAGTTGCCGGCATCCAGGACCTTGCGCGCCGCCTTGATGCAGGCCTCGACCACCGTGCGATCGTCCCGCACCGTCTCCTCCTCGCCGATCGCCCCCATCTCGGCATCGTTGACGACGAGGAGATCGAGATGGGGCAGCAACGGGCGAACCAGTTCGCGCAGTCGCGCCGGCGAAGCGGTGGCCAGTTCCAGATTGGTGATGAGGCCGGCCTGCCTCGCCATGCGCAGCACGGTCAGCCAGCCATTGGCGTCACCGTTCCAGGGCGCGTCCATCTTCTTGTGCACGCCGGGCAGGCCGAGATGGAGGATGCGCCCTTTCGTGTCGGCGAAATCGAAATGGTCCGGCGTCATCAGCGAGGCCACACCCGGATTGAAGATATGGGTGCGGCGGCCGCTACGCTGGGAAGTATAGGCATCCGTGTGCAAGGTGCGGGCTTCCGGCGTCATCACCAGACGGCGGCGATCGATGCCATAGCGGTCGGCTTCGGCATGGAGCAGGCGGCCATCCTCGTCCTCGCCGATCAGCCCCTGCGTCTCCACCCAGATGTCCGGATCCAGGCGCTTGATATCGATGGCGAGGTTGCAGCCCGAACCGCCGCCGCGCGATTCCTCGTGCAGGATCTCGACGAGGCCATCCTCGCCCGGCCAATATTCCACAAGCTTGTTGCCGTCGACGCACCAGGTTCCCGCCGTGACGATCCCGGAACGCACCGAGGCTGGACGCTCACCCTGCATTTCCTCTACCCGTCGAATGTCAGGCCGGCGACAGGACGCTCACGCGACTCACTGACGGCCTGGAGTTTATTTGTAGCGAAAAGAAACAATCAATTGCCGCCTTTTGCAATGGCGCGATTGTCGCTGCCGAGCCATGCTTGATCGCCTCCGCAACCGGGCGATGGTCGGCACGCCTCTACCTTGGGTAGTATCGGAACGCGAATACTTGCGGCGACTGAAGCCCTGCAGGCAACCGTCACCTTCTCCACTGCACGCAGAAGCTGTTGCCCGAGGCTGGGCCTGGAATCATTCCGCCTACCGCCCTTTGTCCCGCGATGACAAACACGCCGTTTTGTGCTATGATCTCAAGATCTTACGCGGGCATATCCGCCAAGATGAACGCCACATGAACGGCGATGATAGCAAGAGTTCATCTGTTCTGGCTTAATGGTTAACTTAAGGTAATTTCCAGGTGGAGAGGCCCTGCCGGCCTGGCTACGACAAAGGCCGGAACTCCCTCTCCGAGGAGTGTTCCATGTTTCGTAAATTGCTGGTGGCCGCGTTGGCGGCCCTTACCCTGAGCGCGGCATCCATGACGGCGACCGCGCCCGCCGAAGCGCGCAGCAACGGCTATTTCTTTCCCCACCATGGCGGCGGCAATTGGGGCGGCGGTGGCCGTCACTGGGGCGGCGGCGGTTGGGGCGGACGGCGTTGGGGCGGTGGCGGCTGGGGTGGCCGTCGTTGGGGCGGCGGCTGGGGCCATCGCCGCTGGTATGGCGGCGGCTACGGCCGGCGCTGGCGTGACGATGGCTGGGGTTGGGGTGCCGGTCTGGCGCTCGCTCCCCTGCTGATGACGCCCGGCCTCTATGGCGGTTATGGCGGCGGCTATTATGACGACGGCTATTACGATTATGCACCGGCCTGCCGCTGGCGGCGGGTGCGGGTCTACACCGATTATGGCTGGCGCATCCGTCGTCAGCGCGTCTGCTACCAATATTGACCTTCTTGGAGATCCGGGATCGTCCGCCGCTGCGGAACGATCCCGGATCGAACCGTCTTCCAGTGCCTCTCGTGACTTACGGAGCTTAATAGAAGATCTCTATCGTTCGACGAAAATTGATGCTTGATCGCGTTGGAACGAGGGCACATTGTTCCTCTCTGGAACTAGTCGAAAGAGAGTGGCATGCCAGCCCACGAAGATTGGAATACCGCACGCGCGGCTGAACTCATCGCGGCAGGCCAGACGTTGGAAGGCCCGCTGCTGCCGATCCTCCACTCCTTTGTGGAAACCTTCGGCTATGTCCCCGAGCCGGCCGTCCCCATGGTGGCCGAAGCGCTCAATCTCTCCCGCGCCGAGGTGCACGGCGTGGTGACGTTCTACCATGATTTCCGCAGGGAACCCGCCGGCGAGCATATCATCAAGCTCTGCCGTGCCGAGGCCTGCCAGTCCGCCGGCTGCGAGGCCCTGGCCGATCACCTCGTCGAGAAGCTCGGTGTCGAGTTCGGCGAGACAACGCCGGATGGACGCGTTACACTCGAGCCGGTCTATTGCCTGGGCCTGTGCTCCATCTCTCCTGCCGCGATGATCGACGGCCGCCTGGTAGCCAGGCTCGATGCCAAGCGTCTCGACAAGGCCCTGGAAGAGGTGGTGCGATGACCATGCGCATCTATGTTCCACGCGATGCCGCCGCCGTTGCCTGTGGCGCCGACGAACTCGCCGCGGCCCTCAAGGTCGCCGCAATCGCCCGCAAGCTCGACCTCGAGATCATCCGCAACGGCTCGCGGGGCATGGCCTGGCTCGATCCGCTGGTGGAGCTGGTCACCCCCGAAGGCCGCATCGGCTACGGCCCGGCCGAGCCGGAGGACGCCGACAGCCTGATCGCCGCCTTCGCCGGCGACGGGACCCATAAATTGCGTGTCGGCAAACCCGAGGAGCTGCCTTTCCTCAAGCGCCAGACCCGCCTGACCTTCGCGCGCGTCGGCATCGTCGATCCGCGCGATCTCGACGACTACAAGGCCCATGGCGGCCTCAAGGGCCTGGAAAAGGCAATTGCCATCGGGCCATCAGCCATCGTGGACGAGGTCACCAAATCCGGCTTGCGCGGCCGCGGCGGCGCGGGCTTTCCGACCGGCATCAAGTGGAAGACGGTCGCCGATACCGCGGGTGTGCAGAAATATATCGTCTGCAATGCCGACGAGGGCGACAGCGGCACCTTCGCCGACCGCATGCTGATGGAAGGCGACCCCTTCTGCCTGATCGAGGGCATGGCCATCGCGGGCGTCGCCACCGGTGCGACCAAGGGCTATGTCTATATCCGCTCCGAATATCCCCACGCCATCGCGGCGATGAACGCGGCCATCGACAAGGCCCGCCGCGCCAACGTGCTCGGCAAGGGCATTCTCGGCTCGGCCCATGATTTCGACATGGAAACCCGCACCGGCGCCGGCGCCTATGTCTGCGGCGAGGAAACATCCTTGCTCGAAAGCCTGGAAGGCAAGCGCGGCACCGTACGCGCCAAGCCGCCGCTGCCGGCCCATAAGGGCCTGTTCGGCAAGCCGACCGTGATCAACAACGTGCTCTCGCTTGCCACCGTGCCGGTCATCCTGGCCGAAGGCGCCGAGCATTACCGCGATTTCGGCATGGGCCGCTCGCGCGGCACCATGCCGATCCAGCTTGCCGGCAATCTCAATTATGGCGGCCTGTTCGAAACCGCCTTCGGCATCACGCTGGGCGAACTCGTCGACGATATCGGCGGCGGTTGCTTCACCGGCCGGCCGGTGCGCGCCGTGCAGGTCGGCGGCCCCCTGGGCGCCTATTTCCCGCGCGAACTCTTCGACACGCCCTTCGACTACGAGGCCTTCGCAGCCAAGGACGGCCTGATCGGCCATGGCGGCATCGTGGTGTTCGACGATACCGTGGACATGCGCCGCCAGGCCCGTTTCGCCATGGAATTCTGCGCCATCGAGAGCTGCGGCAAGTGCACGCCCTGCCGCATCGGCGCTGTCCGGGGCAAGGAAACCATCGAGAAGATCATCGCCGGCAAGGATGTGACCCGCAACATCGCCGTCGTCGAGGACCTCTGCCAGACCATGAAGTTCGGCTCGCTCTGCGCCCTCGGCGGTTTCACGCCCTATCCGGTCCTCTCGGCCATCCGCCATTTCCCCGAAGATTTCCACGGCACGCCCCAGCGCATCGCCGCCGAATAATCGCCAAGGAGACAGTCAATGTCCCTCGTCCACGAAATCGACTACGGCACGCCGCTCTCCAAGTCGGAGAAGATGGTCACGCTGACCATCGACGGCCAGGAAATCACCGTGCCCGAGGGCACCTCGATCATGCGCGCCGCCATGGAGATGGGGACGCAGATCCCCAAGCTCTGTGCCACCGACATGATGGACGCCTGGGGCTCCTGCCGCATGTGTCTGGTCGAGATCGAAGGCCGCAACGGTACGCCGGCCTCCTGCACCACGCCGGTGGCGCCGGGCATCAAGGTGAAGACGCAGACCTCTCGCCTGGCCGAGATCCGCAAGGGCGTGATGGAGCTCTACATCTCCGACCACCCGCTCGACTGCCTGACCTGCGCCGCCAATGGCGATTGCGAATTGCAGGACATGGCGGGCGCGGTGGGCCTGCGCGAAGTACGCTACGGCTATGAGGGCGACAACCATCTCGGCCTCGACAAGGATACTTCCAACCCCTACTTCACCTTCGACACCTCCAAATGCATCGTCTGCTCGCGCTGCGTACGGGCCTGCGAGGAAGTCCAGGGCACCTTCGCGCTGACCATTTCCGGCCGCGGCTTCGAAAGCCGGGTGTCGCCGGGCATGGACGAAGCCTTCTTCGATTCCGAATGTGTCTCCTGCGGCGCCTGCGTGCAGGCCTGCCCGACGGCCACGCTCACCGAGAACAAGGTGATCGAGATCGGCCAGCCCGAGCATTCGGTGGTGACGACCTGTGCCTATTGCGGCGTCGGCTGCGCCTTCAAGGCCGAAATGCGCGGCGAGGAAGTCGTGCGCATGGTGCCCTACAAGGACGGCAAGGCCAATCGCGGCCATAGCTGCGTCAAGGGCCGCTTCGCCTGGGGCTATGCCACCCACAAGGAGCGCATCCTCAAGCCGATGATCCGCTCCAAGATCACCGATCCCTGGAAGGAAGTGAGTTGGGAAGAGGCGATCGCCTACACCGCTTCCGAATTCAAGCGCATCCAGGCCAAGCATGGCAAGGCCTCGATCGGCGGCATCACCTCTTCGCGCTGCACCAATGAAGAGACCTATCTGGTCCAGAAACTGATCCGCGGCGGCTTCGGCAACAACAATGTCGACACCTGCGCCCGCGTCTGCCATTCGCCGACGGGCTATGGCCTCGGCCAGACCTTCGGCACCTCCGCCGGCACACAGGACTTCGACTCGGTCGAGGATAGCGATGTCATCGTCGTCATCGGCGCCAATCCGACGGACGGCCATCCGGTCTTCGGCTCGCGCATGAAGAAGCGCCTGCGCGAGGGCGCCCGCCTGATCGTCATCGATCCGCGCAAGACCGACATCGTGCGCACGCCGCATGTCGAAGCCGACTACCATCTGCCCCTGCTGCCGGGCACCAATGTCGCCGTTGTGACGGCCCTGGCCCATGTCATCGTCACCGAGGGCCTGGTCGCCGAGGATTATGTGCGGGAGCGCTGCGACTGGGACGAGTTCCAGAACTGGGCCGCCTTCGTCGCCGATCCCAGGCACTCGCCGGAAGCGGTGGAACAATATACCGGCGTGCCGGCCGAGCTGGTGCGCGGGGCTGCCCGCCTCTACGCCACCGGCGGCAATGGCGCCATCTATTACGGCCTCGGTGTCACCGAGCACAGCCAGGGCTCGACCACGGTGATGGCGATCGCCAACCTCGCCATGGCCACCGGCAATATCGGCCGCCGCGGCGTCGGCGTGAACCCGCTGCGCGGCCAGAACAACGTGCAGGGTTCCTGCGACATGGGCTCGTTCCCGCACGAACTGCCGGGCTATCGCCACATCGCCGGCGATGAAGTGCGCCACATGTTCGAGGAATTCTGGGGCGTCCACCTCGACAAGGAGCCGGGCCTGCGCATTCCCAACATGCTCGACGCCGCCGTCGAGGGTTCGTTCCTCGGCCTCTACGTGCAGGGCGAGGACATCGTGCAGTCCGATCCGGACACCAAGCATGTCACGGCTGGCCTGGCCGCGATGGAATGCGTCGTCGTGCAGGATCTCTTCCTGAACGAGACCGCCAACTACGCCCATGTCTTCCTGCCCGGCTCCTCCTTCCTGGAGAAGGACGGTACCTTCACCAATGCCGAGCGCCGCATCCAGCGCGTACGCAAGGTGATGGCCCCCAAGGCCGGCTATGCCGACTGGGAAATCACGCTGCTGATCGCCGAAGCCATGGAATTCCCCATGCCCTACGAGCATCCCTCGCAGATCATGGACGAGATCGCGCGGCTCACGCCCTCCTTCGCCGGCGTCTCCTACGAGAAGCTGGAGCGCGACGGCTCGGTGCAGTGGCCCTGCAACGACAAGGCGCCCGAGGGCACGCCGATCATGCATATCGACCATTTCGTGCGCGGCAAGGGCCGCTTCATGGTCACCGAATACATCCCGACCGACGAACGCACCGGGGCGCGCTTCCCGCTGCTGCTCACCACCGGCCGCATCCTGTCGCAGTACAATGTCGGCGCGCAGACCCGGCGTACCGAGAACTCGATGTGGCACGAGGAGGATCGCCTGGAGATCCATCCGCACGACGCCGAGCAGCGTGGCATCCGCGAGCATGACTGGGTGCGCCTGGAAAGCCGCTCGGGTTCGACCTCACTGCGGGCCACCATCACCGATCGCGTGGCGCCGGGCGTGGTCTACACCACCTTCCACCATCCCTCGACCCAGGCCAACGTCATCACCACCGACTTCTCGGACTGGGCGACCAACTGCCCCGAATACAAGGTGACGGCGGTTCAGGTCATGCCTTCCAATGGCCCGTCACAGTGGCAGGAGGAATATGAGGCAATGGCGAAGAACTCACGTCGCATCGCGGCGGAGTAACCAGTATCCTTCTCCCCTTGCGGGAGAAGGTCCCGGCAGGGGGATGAGGGGTCTCGTGACCTATCTGGATTGGGTGAGCATGCAAAAAGCGGATGGGGCGTTCCGACCCCTCATCCGGCCTTCGACCACCTCTAGTCAACTCAAGAGAGTTGACGACACCCGCAAGGGGAGAAGGAGAGCGGCGCCATGACCGATCCCGTCCGCACCATCTCCCGCCTTGCCTGGCGTGAGGGCTTGTTCACGCCGGGCGAGCGCAGCGTTCCCGAGGAGACGGCCATCTCCCTGGTCTATGATGGCGGTTCCCATGCCGTGATGATGGGCAGCCCCGTCGATCTCGAGGATTTCGCCTACGGCTTTTCCCTCACCGAGGGCATCATCACCACGCTCGACGACGTCGCCGAGTTCGAGCGTGTCGATTACGCGGAAGGCGTCGAATTGCGCATGTGGCTGAAGGGCGATCGCGGCGCCGCGCTCGCCGCCCGCCGCCGCATGCTGGCCGGCCCCACGGGCTGCGGCCTGTGCGGCATCGACAGCCTGACCGAGGCGGTACGCAAGCCGCAGCCGGTCGGCGGCGATCTCAAGATGTCGCCGGCCGATATCGAAACCGCCCTCGCCTCGCTCACACCCGCCCAAATCCTGAACCGGCAGACCCGCGCCGTGCACGCAGCGGCTTTCTGGACCAAGGCCGATGGCCTCGTCGCTCTGCGTGAGGATGTCGGCCGGCACAATGCGCTCGACAAGCTCGCTGGCGCGCTGGCCCGGCGTTCCATCGCCCCCGCATCGCAGGGCCTTCCAGGCATCGTCATTCTCACCAGCCGGATCTCGGTGGAAATGGTGCAGAAATCGGCGATGATGGGTGCATCCATCGTCGTGGCGGTTTCCGCCCCCACGGCTCTCGCCATCCGCACCGCCGAGGAAGCCGGCATCACGCTGGTCGGCATCGCCCGCTCCGACGGCTTCGAGATCTTCACCCATCCCCACCGCATCGTTCCGGAGAAACTCGCCCATGTCGCATGATGAATCCGCGCATGAGGGCCACGCGCATGACCCGTCCGCCAAGCTGGTGAGGATGGCCAACCAGATCGGCCTGTTCTTCGCATCCCAGCGCGAAGAGGTGCGGGTATCCGGCATCGCCGAGCACATCCGCAAGTTCTGGGAGCCGCGCATGCGCAACCAGATCTTCGAACATCTGGATGCCGGCGGCGAGGGCATCGACCCCTTGGTCAGAAAAGCTCTGGAAAGCCTGCGCGAAAAGGCGTGAACGCCGGGATCGCAGGCATCCAGGGGATTTCCATGCCCGACACCCTCTTCGACTGGGACAAGATCGAGCCTCGCACGGTGATTCCGGGCTTCCACGGTCGCTTCATGCATTCGGGCTCGATGACCTTCGTGCTCTGGCAGATCGATGCGGGTGCCACGCTGCCGCTGCATTCCCATCCGCATGAACAAGTGGTGCATCAGTTCGAAGGCGAACTGGAAGTCACCGTGGACGGCCTGACCACGGTGCTGAAACCTGGCATGGTCGCGGTGGTGCCGCCGAACGCCCCGCATTCCGGCCGGGCCCTGACGGATTGCCGTACGATGGACGTCTTCCATCCCCTGCGCGAGGACTATCGCACCGGCGCGCCTAGCGTGCTGCAGCAGGCGATGCCGGAATAATCGGCGCTCGCCGGCCGGCTGGTGGCGCCCATCGGCGTTTTTTGCAGGATTCCTGGCTGGAAAGCGGCGAAAAATCGCGTTTCGCCTTGCTCCGCCCCTTCCATCTTGATATGGAACCGCCCATCTGACGCTCAGCCGCCATCGCAGATGTGACGGGCGTTCGAAAAATAGACCAGAAAGACGTTTCCGCCTTGCGGGCCTTGCGCCGGCCGGGTGTGTTTTTTCTCAAAAGCACTCCGCCTGTGGCTGCTCCAGCAGCCCTGCCGCAGTCCGGAAACGATGATCAACACCAACCGCCGGCGCCAGGAAAACATATGTCCGTACAGGAAAACGTGCTGCGTGAAGATTTCGCCGCGATGCTCGACGAAGCATTCGGCACCGGTGACATGGCCGAAGGTTCGGTCGTCAAGGGTATTGTCGTCGCCATCGAGAAGGACCTTGCGGTCATCGATGTCGGCCTCAAGACCGAAGGCCGCGTAGCTCTGAAGGAATTCAACGGCCCGGGCCGCGACAGCGCGCTCAAGGTCGGCGACGAGGTCGAGGTCTATCTCGAGCGCATCGAAAACGCTCTGGGCGAAGCCGTCATCTCGCGTGACAAGGCCCGCCGCGAAGAGAGCTGGATCAAGCTGGAGAAGTCGTTCGAGGCCAATGAAAAGGTCGACGGCGTCATCTTCAACCAGGTCAAGGGTGGCTTCACCGTCGATCTCGACGGCGCCGTGGCCTTCCTGCCGCGCAGCCAGGTCGACATCCGTCCGATCCGCGACGTCACCCCGCTGATGAACGTTCCGCAGCCCTTCCAGATCCTCAAGATGGATCGTCGCCGCGGCAACATCGTCGTCTCCCGCCGCACGGTCCTCGAAGAGAGCCGCGCCGAGCAGCGTCACGAGATCGTCCAGAACCTCGAAGAGGGCCAGGTGGTCGACGGCGTGGTCAAGAACATCACCGATTACGGTGCGTTCGTTGATCTCGGCGGCATCGACGGCCTCCTGCATGTCACCGACATCGCATGGCGCCGCGTGAACCATCCGACGGAGCTTCTGACCATCGGCCAGCAGGTCAAGGTCAAGATCATCAAGATCAACCACGAGACGCACCGCATCTCGCTGGGCATGAAGCAGCTCCAGGCCGATCCGTGGCTGGGCATCGACGCCAAGTACCCGCTGCAGGCCAAGTTCACCGGCCGCGTGACCAACATCACGGACTACGGCGCGTTCGTGGAACTGGAGCCGGGCATCGAAGGCCTGATCCACGTCTCCGAAATGTCGTGGACCAAGAAGAACGTCCACCCCGGCAAGATCGTCTCCACCTCGCAGGAAGTGGAAGTGCAGATCCTCGAGGTCGACCCGATCAAGCGCCGCATCTCGCTCGGCCTCAAGCAGACCCTTTCCAACCCCTGGGAAGATTTTGCCGACAAGCACCCGAACGGCAGCGTCGTGGAAGGCGAAGTCAAGAACAAGACCGAGTTCGGCCTGTTCATTGGCCTCGACGGCGATGTGGACGGCATGGTCCATCTCTCCGACCTCGACTGGAACCGTCCGGGCGAGCAGGTCATCGACGATTTCCGCAAGGGCGACATGGTCAAGGCCGTGGTGCTCGACGTGGACGTCGAGAAGGAGCGCATCTCGCTGGGCATCAAGCAGCTCGCGGGTGACCCCTTCGTCGATGCCGGCGAACTGAAGAAGAACCAGGTCGTCACCTGCGAAGTCACCGACGTCAAGGAAGGTGGCATCGACGTCAAGATCACCGGCACCGACCTCACGGCCTTCATCCGCCGTGGCGATCTGGCCCGCGATCGCGCCGATCAGCGCCCTGAGCGCTTCGCTGCCGGCGAAAAGGTTGACGCCCGCGTCATCCAGTTCGACCGCAAGGCCCGCAAGGTCCAGGTCTCGATCAAGGCCCTCGAAATGGCCGAGGAAAAGGAAGCGATCGCCGCTTACGGTTCTTCGGACGCCGGCGCCTCGCTCGGCGACATTCTCGGCGCAGCGCTGCGCGCCCGCACCGAGAAGAAGTAAGACACTTCGAAGCCAAGGCTTCAGGAACCCGCGCCGGGCAACCGGCGCGGGTTTTTTGTTTCGGAGTTACGACCTCTGGCAAGAGTGGCTCCGCCCTCCCTGGAACACCCGTGGCACCAGCCCCTTCACCTGCCGGAAAAAGCGCGACGCCTTTCCCGGGGATCCGCGCGGATGGGAAAAGCACAATGCAAGCACGGCCAAGCTTACGCCGCTCGGCGAAAAGCTGCTCGGCTTGCAAATCTGGCGCTGACGATACACAGGCAAGATTTCGCGTTGGACCGTTCCAGCTTAATAATCTTTCCAAAAAGGGCGCCTAAACGGGCGCTCTTGCTCGTCTGGTGAATTTTTCCCCTTTCCGGCGCATGAGCATCTTGCATTGCCGCAGCGTTTGGTTGATCGGTTGTGCCTTACAAGCTCCGAATGGCCGCCACCCGGCGGGAAATTCGCGAGCAAGGGGGAAACAACCACATGCGTATCAATCGTTTGACACTCGTAGCCGGCGTGGCACTCGCCCTCCTCGGCAGCGTCGCCTTTGCTGCCGACAAGAAGACCGTGGCCGTCACCTCGATCGTCGAGCATCCGGCTCTCAATGCCGCCCGCGACGGTGTCAAGAAGGCGCTGGAGGATGCCGGCTACAAGGACGGCGATACCCTCACCTTCCAGTTCGAGACGGCGCAGGGCAGCCCCGCCACCGCCGCGCAGATCGCCCAGAAATATGTCGGCGAGAAAGCGGACGTGATCGTCGGCATCGCCACGCCTTCGGCCCAGGCCGCCTTGGCCGCGACCAAGGATATTCCGATCGTGTTCACCGCCGTGACCGATCCTGTCGCCGCCCAGCTCGTCAAGGATCCTGCCAAGCCTGAAGGCAACGTCACCGGCGTAACCGACGCAACCCCGATGCCTGATCAGCTCAAGCTGATCCAGGTGGTTGCCCCCAACGCCAAGAAGATCGGCTTCATCTACAATCCGGGCGAGGCCAATTCGGTCGTTCAGCTCGAGAATATGAAGAAGGCAACCGCCGCCCTCGGTTTCGAGACGATCGAGGCACCGGCCACCAAGTCGGCCGATGTCGGCGCCGCGGCGCAGAGCCTGATCGGCAAGGCCGACGCCATCTTCGTGCCCACCGACAATCTGGTGGTCTCGGCCCTCGAAGCGGTGATCACGGTCGGCACCGAGAACAAGATCCCCGTCTTCTCCGGTGACACCAACGGCGTCGAGCGCGGCGCGGTGGCTTCCATCGGCGTCGACTATTTCAAGTCCGGCGTGTTGGCAGGCGAGATGGTGGTCCGTATCCTCAAGGGCGAGAAGCCCAGCGCCATTCCCGTCGCCTTCCCCTCGGCCACCGATCTCTTCCTTAACCAGAAGACCGCCGGCCCGATGGGCGTGACATTGCCGGCAGATCTGGTCGCCAAGGCCAAGACCGTCGTAAAGTGACCGTCGTCAAGCAATCCGGATCATCATAACCGGACAGGCGGCCGCGCAACGCGCGGCCGCCCTCATAAGATCAACCCATTCCGAGCACGCCGCGCCATGATCCCCCTCCGCTCCTTCGGCCTTGCCGCCGTTCTCCTAGCCAGCCTGGCCCAAGGCAGCCTGATTCCGATGGCCGCTGCCGCGGACAAGCCCGTGGTCGCCATCACCGCCATCGTCGAGCATCCCTCGCTCAACGCCATCCGCGAGGGCGTGAAGGCTGGCCTCAAGGACAAGGGCTATGCGGAGGGCGAGGCCATCACCGTCCTCTACGAATCCGCCCAGGGCAACCCGGCGACAGCAGCCCAAATCGCCCAGAAGTTCGTCGGCGAGGCCCCGGCGGTAATCGTGCCGATCACCACGCCCTCTTCCCAGGCCGTCGCCGCGGCGACCAAGGATATCCCCGTCGTCTTCGCCGCCGTCACCGATCCGCTCGGCGCGCAATTGATCAAGACCCTCGACAAGCCAGGCGGCAACATCACTGGCGTCAGCGACTTTCCGCCGGCGGCCGGGCAGCTTGACCTGATCAAGGAAGTCCTGCCCAAGGCCAAGGTCGTGGGCGTCGTCTACAATTCCGGCGAGGTCAACAGCCTGTCGGTGATCGAGGCGCTGCGCAAGCTGGCAGGCGAACGCGGCTTCGAGATCCTGCCCTCGCCCGCCACTAAATCCTCCGATGTCGGCGCCGCCGCCCAGAGCCTGGTGGGCAAGGCCGATGCGATCTACATTCCCAACGACAATCTGGTGGTGTCGGCCCTGGAATCGGTGCTGCAGGTCGGCTTCGACAGCCGCCTGCCGGTATTCGCCAGCGATCCCGACAGCGTCGGGCGTGGCGCGGTCGCCGCTCTCGGCCTCGACCAGTTCGAGATCGGCCGTCAGGCCGGCCATGTCGCGGCCCGCATTCTCAAGGGCGAGAAGCCCGGCGACATTCCGGTCGAGAACTCCAAGGGCGTCAGCCTGGTCGTCAACTCCAAGGCGGCCGAGAAGATGGGAGCGCCCCTGCCGCAAGCCGTATTGGCGCGTGCCAAGGACGTCGCAAAGTAGGATGCGCGGGCGGTAGTGATTGACTCATGCGTCATTGCGAGCGTAGCGAAGCAATCCACACATCCGCGTACAACGCATTCCGGCCCTGGATTGCTTCGCTACGCTCGCAATGACGCCCGATCGGTCGAGCACCAGGGCCGTCGCAATTCACCCGTGACCCGCTATTGTGTTGGGATTGATGCATGAGCCTTTTCGCTTTTATCGGTTCGATTGAAATCGGCCTGATCTATGCGCTGATCGCGCTGGGCGTGTTTTTGTCGTTCCGGGTGCTCGATTTTCCCGACTTGACGGTTGACGGTTCCTATCCGCTCGGCGCCGCCACGGCCGCCGCCGCCATCGTGGCCGGCCTCGATCCCTTCTCGGCCACGGCGCTCGCCATCGTGGCCGGCGCCCTCGCCGGGGCGATGACGGCCTGGCTCAATATCCGCTTCCGCATCCTGCAATTGCTGGCCAGCATCCTGACCATGACGGCGCTCTACTCGATCAATCTGCGCATCATGGGCAAGCCCAACGTCCCCCTGCTCAACCAGGAGACGCTGGTGACCTGGACGCGCGACCATCTGACGGCGATCCTCGGCTGGGCGCCGCCTTCCTATCAGCTGAAGGTCTGGATGCTCGGCGTCATCGTGCTGGTCGTCTGGGCCCTGCTCAGCTGGTTCCTCAATTCCGAATTCGGCCTCGCCATGCGGGCGACCGGCGCCAATCCGCGCATGGCGCGGGCGCAGGGCGTCTCCACCCAGTTGCACAATTATGTCGGCATGGCGATCTCGAACGCCCTCGTCGCCCTTGCCGGCGCCCTGTTCGCCCAGACCAGCGGCTTTGCCGACATCACGCTCGGCACCGGCACCATCGTCGGCGGCCTCGCAGCGGTCATCCTCGGCGAGACCTTGTTCCGCACCCGCTCGATCGCCTGGCTGCTGGTCGCCTGCATCGTCGGCGCCATCCTCTATCGCCTCGCCATCGCGCTGGCGCTCAATTCCGAATGGTCGCGCTCGATCGGGCTCAATTCCAGCGACCAGAACCTGGTGACCTCGGTTCTGGTCGGCCTGGCGCTGATCCTGCCGAGCCAGTTCCCCCGCCTGCGCGCGATCTTCGCGTCCGCGCCCAAGTCAGTATCCAAGTAAGGAGGCGGCGATGATCGAGATCAAGGACATCCACGTCACCTTCGGCCGCGGTACGCCGCTGGAAAACCGGGCCTTGCGCGGGCTTTCGCTGACCATCCCGACCGGCCAGTTCGTCACGGTGATCGGCTCCAACGGCGCCGGGAAGTCCACACTGCTCAACGTGTTGAGCGGCGACGCCCAGGCCGAGCGCGGCCGCATCGTCATCGAGGGTGTCGACGTGCAGCGCTGGCCCACGGCCCGCCGCGCCGGGCTGATCGCTCGCGTGTTCCAGGATCCGATGGCCGGCACCTGCGAGAGGCTGTCGATCGAGGAAAACATGGCACTCGCCTTCGCGCGCGGGCGCTCGCGCGGCCTCGGCACCTCGCTCAACGGGACGCGGCGAGCGTTGTTCCGCGACAAGCTGTCGATCCTCGGCCTCGGCCTCGAAAACCGCCTCGGCGATTCCATGGGCCTGCTCTCCGGCGGCCAGCGCCAGGCCGTCAGCCTTTTGATGGCGACGCTGACCGGCATGAAGATCCTGCTGCTCGACGAGCACACGGCGGCACTCGATCCGCGCACTGCCGACTTCGTGCTCGAGCTGACCCGCAAGATCGTCGAGGAGCAGCAGCTTACCGCGCTGATGGTGACCCATTCGATGCGACATGCCCTCGACTACGGCACCCGCACGGTGATGCTGCATGAAGGCCAGGTCGCCTTCGATCTCGACGCCGAGCATCGCAAGGGCCTTGATGTTCCCGATCTCCTCAAGCTGTTCAGCAAGGTGCGCGGCGAACAGCTCGACGACGACAGCCTGCTGCTGGGCTGAGGCTCACCGTCAGGGGACCAGGACGACCTTGCCCATGCTCCGGCGCGACTGCAGGCTCTCGTGCGCCTCAGCCGCCCGGGCCAGCGGGAAGCGGCCACCGATCACGACCTTGAGCGAACCCGTCGCGGCCTGGGCGAAGAGATCGCCGAGATCGGCACGCAGCGTGTCGGGCGCCAGCAAAGGCAGGAGGGCGAAGCCCTTCAGCGATTGGTTGCGCCCCAGCAGACCTTCGACCTCGGGCTTGCCGAGTTCGAACCGTCCCATGGCCGCGCAGACGAGTTCCCCGGCCGGAGCGAGCGCACCCAGACAGGCAGTGGCCTGAGGCCCGCCGACGAGGTCATAGACGATGTCGACGCCCTTGCCTGCCGTCGCGGCCAGCACCTGGTCGACCCAATCCGCGCCGCGATAGTCGACAGCCGCGTCCGCGCCCAGGGAACGCGTGAAATCGAGCTTCTCCGGCGAACCGGCAGCGGCGATCACCTGGCGCACCCCGGCATTGCGGGCGAGCTGGACCAACAGCGATCCCACCCCGCCTGCAGCGGCGTTGACCAGAAGCGATTTTCCCGCCGGCGGGTTGCGGCGAAGGAGATGAAGGGCCGTCAGCCCCTGCACCATCAGGGCAGCCCCCGCCTCGAAGGACAGTCCGTCCGGGAGCGGTACCAGCGCGGCGGCTTCGGCAATGACATAGCCGGCATAGCCGCCTGCCCTGCCCATGGCGAAGAGCGGCGCCGCCACGCGCGTACCGGGTGCCGGCCCCGCGACACCCGGGCCGAGGGCCTCGACGATACCCGTGACCTCGACACCCATCACCATCGGCAGGTCGGGCGTCACGGCATAGCGATCCTGGCGCATCAGCACCTCGAAATAGTTCACGCCCGCCGCCTGCATGCGGATCAGCGCTTCGGCGGCGCCGGGAACGGGGATGGGCAGCTCGACGGGCTGGAGGACATCGGGAGCGCCGAAGCGGTTCAGGGGAATGGCGTGCATGGGATCACCGGGTGCTGGTCTCGAATGACCCGGTTGTGTGATATTCTCCGTTTCGTCTCTACACACTCTTTTGTGCCATACAGACCTCAAGGTAACCATGACGGAGCTGACCAAGCGCCTGCCCATGCTGCCCGTCGAGCGGGCCCTCAAGGTGATTTCGGGCCGCTGGAAGGCCGTGATCCTCTATTACCTGCTCGACGGCCCCAAACGCCTTTCCGAACTGAAGCGGCTGGTGCCCGAGATCAGCCAGAAGGTGTTGATCCAGCAATTGCGCGAAATGGAGGAGCATGGCCTCGTCCACCGCGAGATCTTCCGGCAGGTCCCACCCCGCGTCGACTATTCGGCGACGCCGCTCGGCCAGAGCCTCGAGCCGGTCCTCCTGGCTCTATGCGACTGGGGGCAGCGGCATGCCGCCGAGCTGGACGAGCTCGACCAGACGCGGGATTGCATCATCCGGCCGGTGCGGCAGATGGGGGTGACTTAGAGCAAAGCGCGTTCAGGTGTGAACACTTGTTTGCTCTAACTCTTTGGTTCGACGCGTCTTTGCGATTCGAGGTGATTCCGAGAAATCACAAAACGCTTTAGGTAGAGGCTCTCCCCTCATCCCCTTGCCGGGACCTTCTCCCGCAAGGGGAGAAGGAATTTAATTGGGCTCGGGATGCGATTTTTGGAACCGCTCGACCAAGTTCAGCCTGTCCCACCAAAACCCCTTCTCCCCTTGCGGGAGAAGGTCCCGGCAGGGGGATGAGGGGTTCGCACCACGCATAAATATCACCCCACAACTGCCCGCACCGCCTCCTCCAGCCTCTCCGCCGGCAGCTCCATGATCGCGGCCGTCGCGGTCCAGACCAGGGCAACCCGCACCTCCTTGGCCGGGTAAAGCCGCATCAGCAGATGGCGGTAGAGCCCGAGCTGGCTGAGATAGGCCTGCGGCACCGCATCGAGCCCGCTAGGCGGCTGACGGTTGGTCTTGAAATCGACGATCCAGACCGCATCCGGCCCGACGGCAAGCCGATCGATGCGCCCGGACACGGCATAGTCGGCCCGACCCGGCCGGATGATGCGGCCGGCCAGGGCGACCTCGGCGCGGCTGCCCGAGGCAAAAATCGGTTCGAGAGCCGGCAAGGCCAGTACCGCCAGGGCCTCCTCGGCCCAGCCGGCGTGATCCTCCGGCCATTGCGTCGCCGCCCGGCCGAGGAAGGCGAGCGCCTGCTCGCGCCGGGCCGGCATTTCGACATCGGGCAGATATTGCAGGAGCGCGTGGATCAATGATCCGCGCCGCAGCGTCCTGCTGTCGGGAGCCGTCACGCCCGTCAAGCCTGCCAGTTCCTCGGGGTGTTCGGTTTCGGAGGGTGCGAGCGCAACCTCCTCCGCCCGTTCGGCAGCTGCTTTCTGGTTGAGCCAGGCCGGGACGGACAAGACCGTGTCCGGCACCGCCAGCGCCCGATTCTCGACCGGGCGCCGGGGCGTCGGCTCATAGACCAGCCTCTCGCCTTCGCCATCCGGCTCGACACGCGCGCCGGCCTCGCGCAAGGCATCGGCCACCATGTCGTACCAATTGCCCGGTCGCCGCGCATGGGCACCTTCGAAGCCGGCGATGACGAGCCGATCCTCGGCCCGGGTGAGCGCGACATAGAGCAGGCGGCGATGCTCGGCCTCGTTCTCGATCCGGATCGCATCGCGAGCGGCGCTGACCGCAGGCGGATCCGAGGCCTTGTTGGGTGACCAGACCGGGATCTCCCTGCCGGCAGGCCGTCCTTGTGCCTGCAGGAAGAACAGCTTGGGATCGTGCCGCCCGTCCGGCGCGCTGCAGGTATCGGCCAGGATGACGACCCGCGCCTCCAGCCCCTTGGAGCCATGCACCGTCATCACGCGCACTTCGCCGCGCGCCACGTCCATGTCGCGCTTGATCTCCGCCTTGGCCTCGGCGAGCCAGGCGAGGAAGCCTTGCAGGCTGGCGGTGTTAGCCCGCTCGTAATCGCCGGCCACGCGCAGGAATTCGTCCAGCGCATCGGCGGCCTCCGCGCCGAAGCGCGCCAGCATGATGCGCCGGCCGCCGTCGCGGGCCAGGATATCGGCGAAGAAGGCGTAGGGCGTCTTGCCAGTGGCCTCTGCGCGCCAGGTCGTGAGGCGCGCAAAGGCGACAGCATAGCGCTCGTCCTGCCGCGCTTCCTCCGCCAAGGCAGCCCAGAGCGTACCCTTGCGGCTTGGAGCCAGACGAATGAGATCCTCGTCATCGAGGCCGATGAGCGGCGTCTTGAGCACCGTCGCCAGCGTCAAATCGTCGGCCGGCAGCAGGGCGAAACGGGCGAGCGCCATCAGGTCCATCACGGCGATATGGTCGGTCAGGACGATGCGGTCGGCACCGGCCACCGGCACGCCGGCGAATTTCAGGGCGCGGATCACCGCCTCGAACAAGGCGTTGCGGCTGCGCACCAGCACCATCACGTCGCCGGCATCATAGCGCGCACCCGTGGCGGGATCGCCCTCCCGGATCAGGCCGCTCACCTCGGCGGCGATCTTGCGGGCAAGCCGCACTACCGGGCTGGTGACAGGCGTCTCGTCGAAAGGTGCGTCCCAGGCGGTGATCTCGGCGGCCGGCTGCGGCTTTTCCACCGGCCAGACCTCGACGCGGCCGGGATCGCCGGCCCGCACCGTCTCATGCACGGTGGCGACATCGTCCGAGGACAGGCCGCGGCGGTTGTCGGCGGCGGCGAAGACATGGTCGACCGCCAGGAGAATATCGGGCGTCGAGCGGAAGGACTGCTTGAGCTCGATCGCCTCGAAACGCTCCTCCGCCTCGCCGACCTTGTGGCGGAAATGGCGGCGCATGCGGGCGAACTCCGCCGGCGCCGCGCCCTGGAAGGAGAAGATCGACTGCTTCTCGTCGCCCACGGCGAAGATGGTGCGCCTCTCGCTGCGCGCACCGGTGCCCGAGGTGAACTCATGCGCCAGCATCTCGATGATATGCCACTGGGCCGGACTGGTATCCTGGGCTTCGTCGACCAGGATATGGTCGATGCCGCGATCGAGCTTGTAGAGCACCCATTCCGCGCCTGCCCGGCTGAGCAGGTCTGCCGTGCGCTGCACGAGATCGTCGAAATCGAGCGCCGCCCGCGTTGATTTGCCGGCTTTGTATCGCCCGAGCAGCGCCGCCGCGACCGTCATCAGCGCCTCGCTGCGCTCATAGGCGGAGGCCGCCTTGCGCCGTTGCAGGAGCTCGGCGATACGCTCGAGCTCGGCGAGAAGCTGCTCGGCATAAACAGGGTAATCCTTGGCGAAATCCTTGACCAGGAAGGCATTGGCCGAGCGCACCTCGCCCGTGCCGGTCAGGAAGACGGAACGCCAGGCTTCGGCACGCCTCGCAGCCGCCGCGATGGCGGCGGCAAGCCTGTCGGCGAGATCGAGGATGCGCTTGCTGTCATACTCACGCAGGGCGGCCTCGATCGCCGCCCATTCGCTGAACGGGATCGAGGTTTCGTCGATCTCGGCTTCGATGGCGGCGACGCTTTCGCCTTCCACCAATTCGAGCAAATCGCGTAATTGGCTCAGCGCGTCGGCGGCTCCCTTCTCGCTCAGGAAGGGACGCAGCGCCTCGCGCTCGAAAGTGATCTCGGCGAGCAGCCCGTCAAAGGCCCCCTCCCCGGTATCCTCCAGCAATCGCGCCATGGCCTGCCCGAGCCTGCCTTCCGGCTGCCCATTCGCTTCCAGGATCAGGCTGGTGCGGGCGACATCGAGCAGTTCGCGCGCCGCCCTGTCATCCAGCACTGCGAATTGTGCGGGAACATTGGCCTCGAAGGGGAAGAGATGCAGCACACGCTCGCAAAAGGCATGGATGGTGAGGATCTTCAGGCCGCCGGGCGTCTCGATCGCCGCCGCGAAGAGCTGACGCGCGCGCTTGAGGCCGGCCGCATCGGGCTTGAAGCCGGTGATGCCCTCGATCGCCGCGACGAGCTTGCCCTCCTCCTCGACGGCCCATTGGCCGAGCGTGGCGAAGATGCGGTTCTGCATGTTCGCGGCCGCGGCCTTGGTGAAGGTGAGGCAGAGGATGGCGGAGGGATCGACCCCGGCGAGCAGAAGCCGGATGACGCGCCGCGTCAAGACGGTGGTCTTTCCCGAGCCGGCATTGGCCGACACCCAGGCCGATAGCGAGGGATCGGAGGCCAGGCGCTGATTGAGAACCGTGTCGGGAGAGGGCTTGCGCGGGATCATGCTTCCTCCGCGCTCACGGACCATTCGCGCACCCGGGCAAGATGGTCGTAGTCGCCATAGCGCCGTCCCTTGAACATCGGGTGCAGCAGCGAGGCATAGGGCGTCTTCTCGTTCTCGAAGCGATCGATCAACGCCTTGAGGCTTTCGAGGCTCTGCAGGGCCACGTCAACGGGCGTGGTGTCCTTGAAGATCAGCGGCTTCTCGCTCGGCCCCTTGCCGCCACCGGCCAGATGCACGATGGCGGGATCGCCCAGGGCCTCCGGTTTGGGCACGTCCTTGAACCCAGCTTCGAGCAGCATGGCCATTTCGAGCGCCAATTGCGGTGCGAGGCCTGCCTCCACCTGCCTGGCCGTAGGCGCCTGGCCAGTCTTGAAGTCGAGAATGGCAACCCGGCCATCGGCGGCGACCTCGATGCGGTCGGCACGGGCGGACAAAGTGAAGGCCCTTTCGGCCAAGGTCGGCCAGGTGAGCTTGCCGGGAATCTCGCTCAGCACGCGGGCAAGGCGCGGCTGGCGCTCGCGCTCCCACTCCACCAGGAATTCGGCGATGGCAGCAAAGCGCGGCCGCCAGAAGGCCAGGACCTCGGGAAAATCGGCGAGCGGTACGAAGAGTTCCTCACCGATCGCCATCAGGCGTGCGAGGGCATCCGGCGGCACACCATCGGCGCACAGGGCCGCGAACCGCTCGAGTGCGCCGTGGATCAGCGTGCCGCGCTCCGCCGCCCCGGGGGGCATGGCGATCTCGTCGAGCGGTTCGAGCTTGAGGATGTGGCGGGCATAGATCGTATAGGGATCGCGCACGAGGTGCTCGATCTGCGTGACCGAGAGGCGGGTCGGGCGCAAAGCGAGAGGCGGCTTCGGCTTGGGCGCGCCGAGTGGGGGTGGCGGCCCCTCCGCCGCATCGAGCTGGCGCGCGAGGGCGCAATAGAATTCGCCCCGCCTGCGCACGTCATCGAAGGCCGGCCCCAGGAAAGCGCCGAGCCGCTGCAGCCAGCGAGACGGCACGCTGGGCGAACCGCCGCGCTTCAGCGACCGCGTGATCACCACGTCGCCATAGCCGAGCGCCTGCTCGAAATCGTGGGCGGCAAGGCCGACACGCTTTTCCGGCGGCGACAAGCCGATCGCCGCCCGCATCGGCCGGTTCAGCCAGGGATCGGTCTTGACATCGGGCGGCCAGACACTCTCGTCGAGCCCGGCCAGCACCAGCCTGTCGACCGGCAGGAGACGGGCCTCCAGCAGGCCGTAGATGGCGATGCGCGGATGCTTGGGATCGCCGCCCCGCACCGAGCGCCCGGCGACCAGGGCCGCGAACAGGCCGGGATATTCATGCGCTGGCAGGCAGAGCGCCTCGGGCGCGACGGTCCCGAGATCATCGAAGAAGCCTGTGAGCGCCTCGCCGGCTTCGCCTTCCATGAGCCCGGCGCCTTCATCCGGTACCGCTTCGGCCAGCGCCTCGACGGCGGCGCGATGCGCGGCGAAGAAGCTGGCCGCCGGCAAGGAATCGGACTGGCGCAGCAACGCCGCGAAGGGTTCGAGCCTGGCGGCCAAGGCCTCGATCATCGCCTCCGCTCCGGCCCAATCCTCTTCGCCGAGGGCCAGCCGGGCCGGTGGGCAATGGGGATCGCCGAGCGAGGCCTTGCCGAGAGCCAGGGCCGCCACGAGGCCGGCAGGACCGCCGGCCGGCCTGGGACCGCGCAGGGCGCCGATCTCCAGCGCCGTTACCGCCCGCTCCAGATCCGCGCGTGCCAGGCCGAGGCGCGCCAGTGGGTGCTTGAGCAGGGACAACAGGGTAACGGGGTCGAAATCATGCAACGCGGCATCGAGCACCAGCCGCGTGAACAGGCCCGGTGCCGTCTGGGTCAAAGGTTGGCCGGCGCTGTCGTCGGCCTCGATGCCCCAGCGGCCGAGTTCGGTGACCACGCGCTCGGCAAGCTGGCGGTTCGGCGTCACCAGGGCGGCCCTATGGCCGGGCACGGTCAGGGCCTCCCGCAGCACCAGCGCCGCCGCCAGGGCTTCCTCGCCCTCATGCGCAGCTTCGACCAGGGCAACGCCCGCAAAGGCTTCGGCCACCGCCGCGGGATCGGCATGGCGCCGGCCGGCCCACAGATCCGTGGTCTCGGCCGGCCGCAGCGCCTGCGAGACCAAAGCCGCACGCAGCGCCAGGCTGGGCGGCGGCGAGGCGAGTTCGGTCACAGCTGCGCGTTCGGCGCCAATGTCGGCAAGCAAGGCGGCAAGACCGGCCTGGGGATGGCCGGGGGCGCCCTCGCCCTTGCCGATGGCATTCCAGCCAATGGCATCGAGTTCGAGGTCCAGCCCCGGCAGGACGACCGCACCCTGGGGATGGGCGGCTACCGCCTTGATCAGGTCGCGGGTGGCGGGAATGGAGCCGGTCGAGCCGGCCACGATCACCGGGCCTGATCTGGGGTTTTCTGCAAGCCTGGCGGCCTCGCGCTCCATGCGGGCGTTGCGCAGGAGCACGGCGTCGCCGCGGCCGATCTCCTTGAGATGTTCGGGCCAGTGCACGGTGGCGATCTCGAGGAAGCGCAGCGTGATGTCCCAATATTTGTCGTAGAGCCCGGCATGGCTCTCGCCGAGATTGAGGATCGCCTCCGGCGGCACCCGGTCGATCTGCAGGCCGTCGAGGAAATTGCCGAGTTCGGCCGCGAGCCCTGCCGCATCACCCGGCGAGGAGGGAATCAGCAGCGGCTCGGCGCCCTCCTCGCCCGGAATCGGCAGGAGAGCCTGTTTCAGGGCCGCGCTCCATTGCAGGATCAGGCGCGTCAGGGCGACCTGGCGGTCGAGCCCGGCGACCGGCTCCGGCAGGTCGTCGCCGCCGTCATCGGCGAAGGCGATCTCGTCATCGTCGATCTCGCCGAGCGCCTTCAGGCGCGGCAGCAGCGCGGCATCGCTACCCAGCCTGTCGAGGAAGATGCCGCGCAAGGCGCGGATGGCGCGGCGGGTCGGCAGATAGAGCGTGGCACCTGCCAGCGCGAGCGGATCCTCACGCGGGGCAAAGCCTGGCAGCAGCCGGCCGTCCAGCAGGGCGTCGACCAGCGTCTCCAGAAAGGGCGTGCCGGGGGCGATGGTCAGGAGATTCGGGCGGTGCGCCATGATGGGGAGATAAACAGCGCGATCGCCGCCCTGACAAGGGGTGTCAGGCCTCGATCTTCGTCGCGATGTTCAGCTTCGGCACGCGGAAGCCCATGGCGATCCAGGCGCCAAGCAGCTTGGCGTAGAAGGAAATCGTGTGGGTCTTCAGATTGGGAATGTCATTAGGCAGGCGGGACGCGTCGATGAGGTCGCCGACCATCGTGCGCATCTGCGGCTTCGGCCTCGCCTCTTCCGGCCACAGATGCGAATAAAGGCTGAGCCAATGGGCGCCCTTCATCTCCAGGAAGACGGGCGTGTTGCAACAGGTGGCGACGACGCGGCGTGAGCCGGCCTTGTCGGAAAGCCGGAATTCGCTCAGATACTCGGCGCCGGACAGGATTTTCACGCGATCCTTGCGGTATTCGGCGCTGGGCGTGGCCTCGTGGCAGGTCAGCATCGACCTAGCGCCGGGAAGCTTCGCCAGGCGCCCCGCGGCGGCCCGGCAGGAATTGCACAGGCATTCCGATACCAGGATCGGCGCACCCCTGACTTCCAGGCGTGCCCGTCCACAGTTGCAGCCGATCGTCATGGTCCCGCTCATTGCGTGTGCTCCCCGCTGAGATGAAACAGATGCCGGATATATCGGTCGAGGTGATCGAGGCTTTCCCGCGCCAGCCCGGGATCGTTGCCCGCCTTGGCCAGCACGAAGCCGCCCTGGATGACGGCCTGCGTGTGCCGCGCCAGGCTTTCGGCCGTCCAGTCGCCAGCGATGCCGCGCTCGCGCCGCGCCGCCTCGATATCGGCCTCCAGCGTAGCCGCATGGCCGAGGATGCTGTGCCCGCAGGCATCGCGAATATCGGGCGCGGTCGCGTAGACTTCCTGTGCCATGGTGCCGACCAGGCAGGTGAATTCCGGAAGCTCGCCGATGATGATCGCCTTGCGGAAGGCGACATAAGCGAGAACCCGCTCCAAAGGATCTGCCGGGGCGTGATAAGGCGCCGCCTGGAAGAAGCCGGCGGTCGTCTCCTCCCAATATTCGGCGGCCGCGACGCCCAGGGCCTCCTTGCTGCCGAAATGGTGAAAGAAGGCGCCCTTGGTGACATCCGCCGCGCGGCAGATGTCATCGACCGAGGTGGCGGCGAAGCCCTTGGCGCGGATGACGTCCCTTGCCGCCTCCAGGAGGCGGTTGCGAGCATGGCCGCGTTCGGGCGATTGCTTGGTGGGTCTCGACATGCGACATACATACCAAATGGTTGGTATGTGTCAAGTGACCGTGATAGCTGCTGGTTTCCAGTCGGCTCCTGCCTCCCGACGGATGCGGCGGCTTCATGCAGACCCGAAACCCCATTCAAAGTATTGAGGTCTGAAATCCAGACAGGGCGGTGCAACCCCTCACATATGAGGCATTTTCTGTTCGCCGCGCTCGACATCTCTATAAGATTCTGTTGCGATTTTTGACAATGTTTGCCAATTTATGCCATGCTGAAGGCATGGAGGCAGATATGGCAACGATGAACGTATCCCTGCCTGACCCCATGAAAGACTGGGTCGAGGCGCAAACAAGGACAGGCCGATACGCGAACGCCAGCGACTACGTTCGCGACCTGATCAGGAAAGATCAGGAGCGTAACGACAAAATTGCCGCGATGCAGCAATTTGTCGATGACGGCTTGAAGAGCGATATCGGTTCTCGCTCGAAGGATGAGCTTTTCGCAGTGGCGAAGGCGCGGACTGAAGCCTCTCGCGGCAAGAAATAATGGGTTTCCGCCTATCCTTCGCGGCGGAAGAAGACATCCTCGGCATTGCCGAGGAAGGCCTGCGTCTGTTCGGAACCGTGCAGGCCAAGCGATATCATGACGAATTGTTCGCGATCTTCGACCTGATCGCGGCAAATCCTCGCATGGCGCGCGAACGCCACGAGATTTCGCCGCCGGTGCGCATTCACCCCTTCAAGGCACATCTCGTTGTCTACAGGGTCGAGGATAACGGCGATATTCTTATTATCCGCATCCGGCATGGACACGAAGACTGGGCCGGAGACAGGTCAGATATCAAGTCGCAAGAAGACTGACCGATGACAAATCGGCGCCAGCGCCTGCAACATTTTGCGATTTGACGGAGCCATCTTGAATCGCAAAACGCTATAGGGGCGGGTCTTCACACCCGCCAATTCCGGCACATACAGCGCTTCCAGGTTGGCCTGAAGACCGGCCTCCCGATCACCGCCCCTTCCAGACCGGCGCGCGCTTTTCGACAAAGGCCCTGGCGCCTTCGCGAGAATCCTCGGAAAGCTGCATGGCCCGGTGCTCAGGCACCTTGCCGGCATAGACGTGCTCATAGGCTTCGCGCACGCCCATGCCTTCAGTGGCGGCGAGGATGGCCTTGACCGCGGCGATCGACAGCGGCGCGTTGGCCGCGATGGTGTCGGCCAGTTCCCGCGCCGTGGCCATCAGGTCGGCCATCGGCACGACGCGGTTGGCAAGGCCCCAACCATGGGCTTCCCGAGCCGTAAAGCGGCGCCCGGTGAGCAGCAACTCGCTGGCGATGGCGAGTGGGATGCGGCGCGGCAGGCGCTGGATGCCGCCGGCATCGGCGACGAGGCCGACCGTCACTTCCGAGAGGGCGAATTCGGCGTGGTCGGCCACCACCATCAGGTCGGCGGCCAGCGCCAGTTCACAGCCACCGGCGATGGCGACGCCGTTGACCGCCGCGATCACCGGCTTGGTCAGTTCCCAGAAGGCGGTCAGGCCGGCAAAGCCGCCCGGTCCGAAATCAGTATCCGGCTCTTCGGCACCGGAGGCGGCCGCCTTCAGGTCCCAACCGGCCGAGAAGATGCGCTCGCCGGCGCCGGTGAGGATGGCGACCCGCAGATCCGGATCGTCCTGCAAAGTGCGGAAGGCGGCATGCAGTGCCTTGGAGGTGGCAAGATCGATGGCATTCGCCTTGGGGCGATCCAGCGTGACCTCCAGCACCGCGCCGCGGCGTTCGAGCTTGACGGATTCGGACATGGCAATCTCCTGAAACAGGCCACACAGGCAAGCCCGTGCTCGCCCAGCAATCAATCCTTGCCGTCATTGCTTCGCTCCGCTCGCAATGACGATATTGTCAGCGGGTTAATCCCGGTGGCGACACCACGATCAATCCAGCATGCGTACCAGCGCGTCGGCAGCGACGGCGCCGCGCCCCTCGGGCAAGACGAAAAGCGGATTGACGTCGAGTTCGACCAGCCGGTCGGCGTGGCGCTCGGCGAAATCGGCAATCGCGAGGATGGCTTTGATGGTGCCGCGGATGTCGCCGCGCGGTTTGCCGCGGAAGCCTTCCAGCAGGCGGGCCACACGCAGGCTCATCAGCTTTTCGCGGATCTCCTCGGCGGTGACGGGCAGCAGCATCACGGCTGCGTCCTTGAGCATCTCGACCAGCACGCCGCCGGCCCCGATGGTGAGCGTCGGGCCGAACTGGGGATCGCGCACCACGCCGACGATGAGTTCGGCGACGGCCCCCTCCACCATGCGTTCGACCAGGAAGCGATCACCCAGATGCGACATGGAGGCGACGGCGTCGGTCACGTCGGCCCGCGAGCGCAGGCCGAGCTTGACGCCGCCGACATCCGATTTATGAGCAATCTTGTCGCTGTGGATCTTGATCGCCACCGGAAAGCCGAGAGCGGCAGCCGTCGAGGCGGCCTCGATCGTCCCGGCGATGCGGCTCGGCGGCAGTTCCAGGCCGTGGCGGCCGAGCAGATGCTTGGATTCATATTCGCTGAGCAGGCGTGCCTTGCCGACATCGATGCGCGCGACCTTGCGCAGCGGGACGAGCTTTTCCCAGCCTGCGCGTGCCGCAGTGAACTCGACGCCGTGGGTGATGGCGGTGAGCGCATCGCCCATACCCTGCATCGGCAGCACGCCGTCGGCGATCAGTGCCTTGGCATCGTCCTCCTGCATGTTCTCGGGCAGCGAGGACACCACGGCGGCCCGGGCTCCCGAGGCCGCGGCAGCACGGGTGATCGCGGCGCGGGCGGCGGCAAAGCCGCCATCCGGTACGAGGCCGCGATCGGTGCGCGGCTGGTCGAGGATCAGGAGGTTGAGGTCGAAGCCGGAGTTCAGCACCTCGGTGAAAACAGCCTCGTTGGCCGGCTCATTGCCCCAGATATAGGTGTGGTAGTCGAGCGGGTTGGAAACATGCACCTTGTCGGTGAGCAGTTCCTGCAAGCGGGCGGCATTCTCCGCGGGGATCGGCGCGAACTCCAGGTCGCGGTCGGCCGCAAGGTCGGCGATCAGGGCCGCCTCGCCGCCCGAACAGCTCATCGAGGAGATGCGCTTGCCCGGCAGGCCGCCGAACAGGTGCATGAGCTTGAGTGTCTCGACGAAGGCCGGGACGTCGACCACCCGCGCCACGCCGTAGCGGGCGAACAAGGCATTGTAGAGCGCATCGGCGCCGGCGAGCGAGGAGGTGTGACTCATGGCGATCTCGGAGCCGATCTCCGAGCGCCCGGTCTTCAGCACGACCAGGGGCACGCCCTTTTCCAGCGCCTTGATCGCCGCCTGGGAAAACAGGGCGACGTCGTCGATCGATTCCACATGCAGGCCGATGGCGGTGACGCGCTCATCCGCCAGCAGCGCCTCGATATAGTCGCCATGGTCGCCGATCGCCTTGTTGCCGACGGCGATGACATAGGCGATGGGCAGCGCGCGCCGCTGCATGGTCATGTTGAGGGCGATGTTGCCGGACTGGGTGATAATGGCGACACCCTTCTCCACCCGCTCGGCGCCATGGGTATCGGGCCAGAGCACGCAACCGTCGAGCAAATTGAGTACGCCATAGCAATTGGGGCCGACGATCGGCATGCCCTTGGCGAGCTCGACCAGCCTCTTCTGCAGGGCGGCCCCCTCTTCGCCGACCTCGGCGAAACCGGCGGCATAGCAGACGGCCGCACCGGCGCCACGCTCGGCAAGGGCTGCGACGATGTCGACCGTGGGCTCGCGCGGCGTCGCCACGAAAACCGCATCGGGCGCCTCCGGCAGATCGGCGACGGTCCGGTAGGCCTTGTGTCCGGCGATTTCGGTCTTCTCGGGATGAATGGGCCAGATCGGACCGGCATAGCCGATGCGGTCGCATTCACGGATGATCACGGAGGCCAATCGCCCCCCCGCGACGGCAATGTGGCGGGGTTTGAGCAGGCGGCGGAGGCCATCGACGACGGACATGCGGTGGGACCTATGGAGACAAAGCAGGCGGGAAACCTCGCACCCTAGGGAGGAGGCGTTGCTACAAGGTTGACGAGCACGGGACCGGCGTCAATCTGCTCATGTAGATTGACGCCGCTTCGTGTAAAAATTCTGTCATGGAGCGCCCTCATGGATGACGGTCTCAAAGATGCGGGTTGCGCGGCCGATACCGCGCAACCAGCCCGGCATTGATCTCCTTGGCGCCGGGCATGTTGGCGCTGCGATAGATCGGGGCATTGCCGCCCTCGGCCTGCAGGCGCGCAGCCGCTTCCGCGAAGACCGCATTGAGCAGGGCCGCGCCGATCGAGGTCGACACCGGGCCCGTGCGCAATTCGCTGTCCGGCAGCGCCATCACGGCATCGCCGGGCGGAGCGCCATTGTCGAGCACGACATCGGCCAGGTCTGCAAGCCGGGGCCGACCCTGCGCCGCCTGGCTCGAATACTCGACGGAGGTGACGGCAATGACGGTGGCGCCGGTGGCCTTGCCGATCTCCGCCGCCTCGATGATGGCGGCATTGACACCGCTGTTGGAGGCGATGAACAGCACGTCCCCAGCCCCGATCGGATAGCGCGCCAGCACGGGGGCGATCATGCCCGGGATGCGCTCGAAGGCGGTGCTGGCCACCGAGCCGTCATGCAGCATGGTCACCGCCGACAGGATCGGCACGGTCAAAGCCAGGCCACCGGCGCGGTAATGCGCCTCCTCGGCCAGCATATGGCTGTGGCCGGTGCCGAAGACATAGACCAGGCCGTCCTGCCGGGCCGTCCGCTCGACGGCCGCTGCCGCAGCGGCAATGGCATCGGCATTGGCCCAGAACAGGGCCCCGATGCGCCGGGTGAGATCGGCGAGATAGGCGGCGGCGGTCGGTATTTCGGTCATGGCAATCTTCCGGGAACTGGCTGCTGCATGCGGGAGAGGCGTTCCTTCCTGCACGATCATGATGCTCCCGCCAAGCGCCGCCTTTTTCGCCCGCCTCAGCGCCCCTCATGCGGGCGCAGCATCTGCCGCGCAATGATCAGGCGCTGGATTTCGCTGGTACCGTCCCAGATGCGCTCGACCCTTGCATCCTTCCACCAGCCAGCGATCGGCAGGGTGTCCATCAGGCCCATGCCGCCGAAGGTCTGGATCGCCCTGTCGGTGAGCTTGCCGAGCATCTCGGAGGCCGCCAGCTTGGCCATGGCGAAATCGGCATCGGTGGCCTTGCCCTGGTCGAGCAGCCAGGCGGCCCGGAGCGTCAGGAGGTCGGCGGCCTCCAGCTCCACCGCGAGATCGGCAAGCGGGAAGGAGATGCCCTGGAACTGCGAGATCGACTGGCCGAACTGCTTGCGCTGGCCGGCCCAGGCCAAGGTCTCGTCCATCACCCGGCGCGCTCGACCGACGGAGGTGGCGGCCACGGTGAGGCGGGTGGCACCGAGCCATTCGCTCATCAGGTCGAAGCCCTTGCCTTCCTCGCCGAGCAGCTGGTCGGCCGGAATGACACAGTCGTCGAAATAGAGCTCGCAATTGTGGTAGCCGCGATGCGACAGGGCGTGCGGGCCAGGGCGGATGGTCAGGCCGGGCGTGTCCTTGTCGACCAGGAAGCCGGAGATCTGGTTGCGCGGGCCGCGCTTGGTTTCTTCCGTGCCGGTGACGGCGAACAGGATGATGAAATCGGCCTTGTCGGCATGGCTGATGAAGTGCTTCTGGCCGTTGATGACATAGCTGTCGCCCAGCTTGGCATCGTGTCTGCGGACGGCCTTGGTCTTCATCGAGCGCACGTCGGAACCGGCGCCCGGCTCGGTCATCGCCAGGCAGTCGACGCGCTCGCCGCGGATCGCTGGCAGCAGCCAACGCTCGCGCTGGGCCCCCCGGCAGCCCTGGAGGATGTTGGAGGGGCGGGCCACCACCATCTGCAGGCCGTAATTGGCCCGGCCGAGCTCGCGCTCCAGCAAAGCGATACCGACGGCATCGAGGCCGCCGCCGCCGAGCTCCACCGGCATGTTGGCGGCGTAGAGCCCGAGCTCCATCGCCTTCTTCTTGATCTCGGCGGCGAGGTCGTCGGGCACTTCGTCGGTGCGCTCGACCAGCGCCTCATGCGGATAGAGCTCCTCCTCGACGAAACGGCGCACCGTTTCGACCAGCATGTCCTGCTCTTCGGTCAATGCGAACTGCATGGCGCTTCCCCTCGGTACAACGGAATTCGATCGGCGCCCTTTCTAGTCTTTTCATGGCACCAATCATGCCGATCACGACATGGATCAGGCGTATTGCGACGCATCCATCTCGATGATCGTGGTCACGGGCGCGCTCGCGGCCGCGCGCAGGGCTTCCTTGACCTCGCCGAGGGAGCGAGCCGCGACATGCCTGGCGCCGAAGGCCTTGGCGGCGGCGGCGAAATCGGTCGCCTGCAGTCGCACGCCGAGCGGTGCGATCTGGTTGCGAACCATATATTCCTCGATCTCGCCATAGCGCTGGTCGTTCCAGAGCAGCACGATGACCGGGGCGCCGGCGTCGGCCGCGCTGGCAAGCTCGGGCAAGGTGAATTGGAAGCCGCCATCGCCGATGATGCAGACCACAGGCACCTTGGGCCGGCCGACCTTGGCACCGATGGCGGCCGGCAAGGCATAGCCGAGCGTGCCGAAGCCGGTGGCCGCGCTCATCCAGCGCCGGGCTGCGGGCGGCTCGGCCATGAAGTTGCCGCCATAGCTGGCTGCGGTGGAATCGGCCGCGACGACGGCCTCCGGCAGCACCTGCCAGATCGCGTCGAGCAGCGGGCGATGCCGGACATAGCGCGGATCGGCCCCCTCGAGACGCGCGGCCTGCAACTGCCGGGCATAGGCGGCCCCGCCTTCGATCGTCTTCACCAGCGGCGCCAGGGCGGCGGCAAAACGGCCGGCATCGCCCACCACCGGCAGCGACGGGCGGGCATTGCGATGCAGCTGGCGCGGATCGATGTCGACGCGGATCACCGCGCCATTGAGCTTCAGCCCGTCGAGCTCGTACCAGAATTCGGTTTCACCGAGCTCGGTGCCGAGCGCCAGCACGAGATCGGCCTCGCCGATCGCCCGATGCAGCGAGGGGGTGAGCATGCAGCCGCCGGCCAGCAGCTTGTGCCCGGCCGGCAGGATGCCCTTGGCATTGGCGGTGAGCAGCGTGGCAGCTCCCAGCTTCTCGATCAGCCCGCGAACGGCCTCGGCACCGGCAACCGCACCGCCACCGGCGATCACCAGCGGCTTCCTTGCCTTGGCGATCAAGGCCGCGGCCGCTTCGACGTCATCGGCGCGCGGCACCGGCGGCCCAGCCGGTTTGCGCATGCTGGTGACGGGGCCCGGGAAGGGCTCCGACAGCAGGTCGATCGGGATTTCGATCAGCACCGGGCCGGGGCGCGAGGAGGCCAGGAAGGCGAAGGCCTCGTCGAAGGCGGGAATGAGCTGGTCGACGGTCCAGATCGTCAAGGCGAGGGCGGACACCTCGCGGCCGACGACGGACTGGCCGCGCAATTCGTGGAGATGCCCCTCGCCGCGGCCGAGGGTCTGGCGCGGGTTGAGCGTGGTGATCACCAGCATCGGGATGCTGTCGGCCAGGGCCTGCCCCATGGCAGTGGCGATGTTGAGAAGGCCCGGGCCGGTGACGATGAAGCAGGCGGCGGGCTTGCCGGTCGCGCGAGCATAACCGTCCGCCATGAAGCCGGCACCCTGCTCATGGCGCGGCGTGACATGGGTGAGCCCCGAACCCGGAATGCCGCGATAGAGCTCGACCGTATGCACGCCGGGAATGCCGAACACCGTGTCGATGCCGCGTTCGACCAGCAATTGCGGAATGAGCGTACCGAGATGAGGATGGTCGGCCATGGTTTCCCCGGGAATGTGGTTTGTTATTGGATTGGCATAGTCTTGCCGAAAATAGTCCCTCCTCCCCTTGCGGGAGAAGGTCCCGGCAGGGGGATGAGGGGTGACACGCCATATTCGGTTGGCGTTGCAAGACCTCTCATCCGTCCCTTCGGGACACCTTCTCCCACAGGGGGAGAAGGAAAATCTTGCCTCAGGCAGCCTTGCCTTGGCTGAGCCGGATGGCCAGGCTGACCATGCGGCTGGCGGCCTCGCGCAGCTGCGAAGCATCGGAGCTGAGGGCAACGCGCACATGCCCCGCCGCCTGCTGGCCGAAGGAAACGCCGGGCATGACGGCCACCTTTTCCTCGTCGAGCAAGCGCCAGGCGAAGGCCTCGCCGTCGATGCCGGTGCCGGAGACGTCGACCATGGCGAACATGCCGCCTTCGGGCTTCGGGCAACGCAGGCCCGGCGCATTGGCGAGCATCTCGGGCAGAATCTCGGCCCGTACGCGGAAGCTCTCGGCGCTCTCGGCGCATTCAGCGAAGGTTTCGCTCAGGGCATAGGCTGCCATGTCCTGGATGAAGGGCTGGCCACCGAACAGCATCATCTCCGACAGCGGCAGCAGGCGCTCGATGAATTCCACCGGCCCGACGCACCAGCCGGCACGCATGCCCGGCAGCATGTGCGACTTGGAAAGCGAGGACACCACCACGGTACGCTCGGCTCCCTCGGCCAAGTCGAAGGGCGAGGCGAAGGGCGCGCCATAGGACAGCATCTCATAGACCTCGTCCGAGACGATCCACAGGTCATGGCGCCGGCAGACGTCGACGATAGCGGCGATCTCGTCGCGCGACAGCGTGGCGCCGGTCGGATTGTGCGGGGAATTGAGCAGCAGGACGCGCGAACGCGGCGTGATGCGGGCCTCCAGGTCCTCGGCACGCAGATGGAAGTTATTGGCGGGGTCGAGCGGCACCAGCACGATGTCGGCGCCGCTGGCGCGGATCACGCCTTCATAGGTGGCATAGAGCGGATCGCCGACCAGCACTTCGTTGCCCGCCTCGGCCAGGGCGGCGAGGGCGGCATAGAGGGCGGTCTGGGTGCCGGGCATATAGGCGGTGTTGTCGGTGGTGATGGTGCGGCCGGTGCGCATGGAATATTTGGCAGCGATCGCCTGCAGCACGGATGGCTCGCCACGCCCGCCCGAATAGCGGATGCGGCGCGCTTGGAGGCTGGCGATGGCGGCATCGATCAGCGCCTGTGGTGCCGGCGTGTCAGGCTCACCGATGGTGAGCTCGATGATCGGCTCGCCGGCCGCGACACGGCGGCGAGATTCGAAATGCACAGCCCATTTCGCCGCCCCCAAATCGGAAAGACGATCGGTCACGGAAGCAAAGCGCACGGTACACTCCTAAGAACTGGCCTCCCGGGATGTCGGTGTTACGGGGAGGAGACGCATCGAGGCCTGCCGAAGCTCGGCTGATAACACCGAATGAGATGAGCAAGCCGATACCATGGCGCGCGATCCGGCGTAACCCCCGCGACGTCTTGCCCCAAGGGCCGGCCGCGAAGACTCACGGCACGGCCAGCCTCAGCCGCCTTGCCGACGGCGCGATCTCGACACGGCGGCCCCAATCGAAGGCGAGATGGTCGCTTTCGATACCATCGGCGAAGATGGTGCCGCCGTCCATCTCCGAGGTCACCACGACAGGAGCATCCTCCACCAGCCCCCGTACCAGTTCGGTGCCGGTAGCCGGGCTCGGCCAGGCCTCCCTCACCAGGAAGCCGAGACGAGGCTGCACCGGCGAGAGATTCAGGCTGGCATGGGTGGCTTTGAGGATCGAGGCAGCCCAGCCGGTCGCGCCGGTCCCCGTAGCGACGATCAGGCCGGAGGAGGACTGGCGTTCGCTTTGCCCGCCGCAGGACAATGTGTAGCGCGCCGACTGGTGGCTGGCATGACCCACGAAGATCTCGTTGAGGGCGAGCAGCCGCTCGCCCTGGTCGAGGCGCGCTTCCGCCATCACGCGCTCCTCCACGCGGATGCTGCCCTTCACCGCCTCCCTTAGCGCCTCACCGGCATCACCGACCCCGAACCGCACGAGGGCACCGGCATTCGTTCCCGGAAAGGGATCGATGCCGATGACGACCTGGCCATCGAGATATTTGGCGACATTGGCGACCAATCCGTCCTGGCCGACCGCCAGCACGACATCTTCCGGGCCGAAGACGAAGCGTTCGACATCGGCCCTCAGGATGGTGGCCTGGCGCCAGTCCGCCGGGATGGCGGCCCGTATGCGATGCAGCGCCTCGGTGAAACGCCGATGTGTATCCTCCACCGCTTCCAGCGTCAGGCCCTTGCGCTCCAGTACGAAGCGTGCAGCGGCGGCGCTGGTGTAGCTCGCCCGGATGCGATCGAGATCGGTCTCCCGCCGGACCAGGATGACGCGGGGAGCGAGAAGGGACATGGCGGGCTCCGAATGATTGAGGCTCCCTTCTCCCCTTGCGGGTGTCGTCAACTCTCTTGAGTTGACTAGAGGTCCCGGCAGGGGGATGAGGGGAGAAACGTGACCTTGCCGGCTAGGCGCCTCCACCCCTCATCCGCCCCTACGGGGCACCTTCTCCCACAAGGGGGGAGGCAAAAAATGCCGCTCACCCCGCCTGCTTCTCACCCTTGGCCAGAGCCGCGCCGAGCACGCTGCCGAGCTGGGCCAGCACGTCGGGGCCGAGATTGAGCGTGCCGACCTTGGCATTGGCGAAGGCATCCTTCAGCGCCTCCGCCACCGGGATCAGCACCGGCAGGGTGTTGGCGATCTCGGCGCGGACACGCTCACCGGCGAGCCTGGCCTCGTCGAGCCGGCGGATCGCCTCCGCTTCCGCCTCCGAGGCGACGCCGCGCGTCACCGCCTGGCTGCGGGCCGTCAGCTCGCGGGCCGTCGCCTCGCCCTCGGCCGCCACCCTGTTCTTGTCGGCGGCAGTGCGCGCCTGGGCGAGTTCGTTCTCGCGTTCACGCTCGAACAGCCGGCCCCGCTCCTCTTCCAGCCGGATTTTTGCCTTGGTTTCGTTCTCGGCGATCGCCGCTTCCTTCTCCACGGCGGCGGCCCGGCGGGCGAAGGTCGCCTCGTCGGCGGCCTGCTGCAGCTTCTCCGCCGTCGGCTGGCGCAGGGCCCGCACCAGATCGGGCGAGGGCGTCAGGTCCGACAGGTGAATGCCGGTGAGGGCAATGCCGATCGCCGCCAGCGCCCCGGTGGCGGCAAGATCCCGCTCCACCTCCGCCAGCAGGGCGCCGACGCCTTCGGCCAGGACGGCGCCGATGCTGCGGGCGGAGAGGAAACGCTCGACCGCCGTCTTCACCAGCCCGTCGATCAGGTTCTCGACCTGGGTTACGGGATCGGCACGATAGGAGCCGGTGCGCAGGTCGACGGAGAAGTCGATGCGCTCGGCCAGCAATGCGGGCTCCTGGGCTCGCCAGCTCGCCAGTCCCTGCACGCTTACCGCCTGGAAGTCGGCAGTGCGCCCGGTGACGGCGACGATGTGGTTGCGGTCATCGGCCGGCACCTCCACCAGCGAGGTGCTGCCCTGGGCCGAGAACCACACGGCCTGGCCCCTGCCCGACCGGGCGAGGCGGCCCCGCCGGTAGACGCCGAGGAAGGAGGAAGCCTCGACGCGGGCATGGCTGAGGAAGGGATAGCGGCGAATGGTGGCCATGGCTGGCTCCTGGGTTGGTCGAGATCGACTGGTTCGCTTCTATTCTATAAAATATAATTTGCAAATTGCATTTTGTATTTTTATAGAGCGCAATATCGGAAGTGTGCCAGACCGCACACGCACGCGGTTGGGGCACGCCAGTACCGCTCAGGAACGAGGGAGGCCAGGCGTCTCTACCGCCTATCCTTGGTCAGATAACCGTGCTTGTTGCACCAGCGGTAGGAGCTGTGCGTGGGCGTGACGACCCCGGCACAATAATTCTCGTCGACCGAGTTCCCTGTCTGATCGAAGGAACTGCTCGAGGAGGAAGGTGGCGCCGGCTCCGGTCGCGGGGGCTCCGGCAATCGGGCCGCCGCTTCGTAATTGCCTGGTATTCTCGGCACATGGCCGGTAAAGGGCTTGATGACGACCGTGGATTGCGGCGCCGTGCAGCCCGCGACGAGGACGGCCAGCAAGGCAGACGACAGAAACGAACGCATGTCTTCCTCCGCCCCAGGCCGGATGCCATTTCACGACGGATCGCAGCACCGGTCAGTTCCCGGGCGAACACGCCGTGACGGGAACGCACCGCCAGCAGGTCTGCTCCCCAGTCAATAAAATCACAAATTGCATTTTGCGCCTTGATCTTGCCTCGACATCCGGCTGTGCTATGGCGACCTGGTGGAATTGGCTGCGCGGGCGAGGAGCGGCTTCAGGTTCCACCGTTGCCCCCTTAGAGCAAAGTCCGTTTCGCCGGAAACGCCATTTTGCTCTAACTCTTTGGTTCGACACGTCTTTGCGATTCTTGGCGATTCCGCCAAATCGCAAAACGCGCTAGCGAATGGATGCCGAAATGCCCTCCGCTCCGCCTGCCGGGCCTGAACAGCGCCCGATCGCCACGGTCGACATCGTCCTGGTCACCTTGACCGAGGACGGCCTGCGGCTCTGCCTGCAACGGCGCGAACACGCCCCCCATGCCGGCGAGCTCGCCTTGATCGGCGGCTATGTCAGGCCGGAGGAGGATGCGGACATCGAGGCCTCGGCGCGGCGCATCCTGGCCGCCAAGGCAAGGCTCGACGGCCTCTATCTCGAACAGGTGCGCAGCTTCGGCGGCCCGGATCGCGACCCGCGCGGCTGGTCGATCGCCATCGTCTATCTCGCCTTGGTGCCGGAGGAGCGTCTGGCCGCCGCCGAGGCGGCCGGCGCGCCCCCTTTCGAGCGCATCGCTCCGGAGCTCTGCCCACCCCTGCCCTTCGACCATGACAGGCTGATCGCTGCTGCCCTGGACCGGTTGCGCTCGAAGGCGAGCTATTCCACCTTGCCGGCCTTCCTCCTCGGCGAGCAGTTCACCTTGCCCGAACTCAAGGCCGTCTACGAGAAGGCCATCGGCACACCGCTCAATGACAGCGCCTTCCGCCGCAAGCTGATGGAGATGCAGATCCTCGAGGAGGCCGATGCCAAGGCCACGGCCACGGCCGAGCGCAAGCGGCCAGCGCAGCTCTATCGCCTGGCGAGGCGGGCGCTGACGGAGTTCGACAGGACGGTGTGAAGGCACCGAGATGCTGTCATCATGGTCTGCAAGAATGACCGAAAGACCAAGGAGATACCCATGCTGCGTCCGATCAATCCACCCAACGCCACCATTCCCGGCATTTCGCAGGCCATGCTGGTCGAAAGCGGCCGGCTGCTGCTGCTTTCGGGTCATGTCCCCTATGACGAGGCGGGCAAGCTGGTCGGCGACGATCTTGCCTCGCAGTTGGACCGGGTCTTCGCCAATCTCCTCGCCACCCTCGAGGCAGCCGGCACCGATTTCAGCGCGGTGGCGCGGGTTACGATCTATGTGCAGGACTACGATCCCAGCCAGTTGCCGATCATCCGTGAGGTGCGCAATCGCTGGATCGGCGAGCAGCACAAGCCGGCAAGTTCCCTGATCGGTGTCGCCTCCCTATTCCAGCCGGGCGTCCTGGTCGAGATCGATGCCATCGCGGTGCTGCCGGAGGACAAGGCCTGAGAGCGTCATCGCACTCCGGCGGGAAGAACGCGTGGCCGCCCCCTTCGGCCACGCATCTCCCCTATTAGGTGGATACTCAAAACGCCGGGCATCATTAAGGTCAGGCCATCCGAGACAGTACCGATCGCGAGAAAACACTGACAATCGCGAAGAGGAGGATCGCCATGCCCCTTCGTGCGCGCGTAGGTCGCCACGCCTCGACCGGCGCTCAGTGCCAGAACTGGGTCGAAGACCAGCAGATCGTCACCGCCCTCCTCAACCTCATTCCCAGGAATGACGGCGGAGCGGAGGCAGGCATTGCAGGCCGTGTCGTCGGCGGCATCGCCAGCGATGCGCTGTGCAGCGCCATCCTGACGTTCCAGAAGAAATATTTTCCCGCGCACCAGACGGGCTTTATCGAACCCATGGGCGTAGCCATCGCCAAGCTGGAGGAACTCGCGGCGCGCCCCTCGCCGGCACCAGCTGCCGCTCCCACCGGACCTTGGGGCGTGTTCCAGAGCAAATCGGTGCCGAAGGCGCTGCGCGCAGCCCTGCAGGAGGATCGCCACCTCAACCATGTCGAGGTCGTCGAAATCCTGCGCGCCACCATGCAGGATGGCCGCGTGACGCAGAACGAACTCGCCGACCTGAAGATGATCAGCGAGAAGTCCAACACCATCATGCCGCGCTCGAAGACGATGCTGGAGAACTTCGTCAGCCAGGCCGGCAAGATGATCGAAAAATGGCCGTTCGACGTCTCCTCGGTCCAGCGCAGCTATGCCGTTGGCCGCGCCTGCGACTTCATGCGCAAGCTCGGCCGCGGCCAATGGCCCAACCTCGACCGGGACGAAGTCGGCATCGGCATCATCATCCGCGTCGCCTATCCGGGCACGCTCGACCAGAACCAGACAAATCTGTGCGGGCCGGCCGCGCTGGTCTTCAATGTCCTGCGCGACCGCCCGGGAACCTATGCCGCCTTCGCCTGCGACATGTACGACAAGGGCGAGGGCGTACTCTACAAACTGCCGATCAAGCCGAAAGCCGATTTGCGCCACGCCGCCCCCTCGTCCTCCGACATTGCGCCGATCGACTGGTTGGCGCTGGCCAGCATCCGTAATTCCAATGACTGGGTCATCCACTACGATTCGACGGGTGGCGAGTTCTCGGGCGTGACGACGCCGATGGAGTTGGCCTACTGGTTCGACCAGGCCGGCTACACGGATGTGCGGGAAGATGCGAACTTCTTCCGCCACCAGCGCGACACCGACAACATGAAGGAAGCGAACCGCCTGCTCGCGGCGGGCTACCATGTCGTCCTGCTCATCGGCTCCAACATGGTCGACGGCCATCAGACCCAGAGCTCCGACATTCGCGACGATCACTGGGTCGTGCTGCAATCCGAGATGAAGTTGGAGAATGGCGAGGTCACGTTCCACATCTACACCTGGGGCGACGGCTATCGCGAGGTGCCCCTGAGCGGAGCGCTCACGCTGGATGACTTCCTGATGAACTATTATGGCTATGTGGCAGCCAAGCCCTACTAGCCGCATCAGGGTCGCGCGCAGCCTTGCCCGGCCTTGGAAAGGACGCACTTGGCCGATCCCGCGGGGAACTCCGGACAGAGGCGCCTGCAGCCGAACGCCACAACTCTGAACCGCCGCATTTCCATGAGCGGACGAGACGTCCGTTTCCCAGGCATAGCTCCGCCCCGAGCCATGCCGAAATGCAGACGTAAACCGATTTACATTTTCCCCGCCGCCAGCGATATTGCGGTGCAATAGATCGTTCCCAAATCGCTGATTCAAGCCATTGCCTGCCTGCGGTTCCCTGCCGCCGGCTTTCTCATTTCGTTTGTTTCGCGTCCCTTGCCCGAAAGCCCGCCCGTGACCCATCCGGCCACCGCCTCCCTCGCCGACCTCAACGCCGACAGCCCTTCCCATCGCCATCGCGCCGCCTGGATCGAATTCGCCCTTGCCGTCGGTGCGTTCGGCGTCGGCGCCGGCGAATTCGCCTCGATGGGCATCCTGCCCAACGTCGCCAACGGTCTTTTGGTCACCGAGCCGCAAGCCGGCCACATGATCAGCGCCTATGCGCTCGGCGTGGTCGTCGGCGCGCCGGTGATCGCCGTCCTCTCAGCGCGGATGGCGCGCCGCACTTTGCTGCTCTGGCTGATGGTGGTGTTCGCTGCCGCCAATGCCGCCAGTGCCCTGGCGGGCGGCTATTACCAGCTGATCGGCTTCCGCTTCCTCGCAGGCCTGCCGCATGGCGCCTATTTCGGCGTCTCCTTCTTGGTCGCCGCCGGCATGGCCGAGCCCAATCGACGGGCCCAGGCCGTCGGGCGCGTGATGATGGGAATCACGCTCGCGACGCTGGTCGGCTCCCCCCTCGCCACCTGGCTCGGCCAGGTCCTGGGCTGGCGCCTGGCCTTCGCGACCGTCGGCGCCATCGGCGCCCTTACCGCGGTGCTGATCCTGGCCTTCATGCCGCTCGACAAGGTCCAGCCGGGCGCCAGCCCCCTGCGCGAACTCGGCGCCCTCAAGCGCAAGCAGGTCTGGCTGACCCTGGCGATCCCGGCCATCGGCCTGGGCGGCATGTTCGCCGTCTACACCTATGTCGCCTCCACCCTCACCCAGCTCAGCGGTTTCTCGCCCGCTTTCGTGCCGGTGGCGCTGGTGCTGTTCGGCATCGGCATGAATGTCGGCAATATCGCCGGCTCCTGGCTGGCGGATCGCGCGCTGATGGCCACCATCGGCGGCATGCTGGTCTGGGTGATCGTGGTGATGGCGCTCTACGGCCTCACCGCATCCAATCCCTGGATGATCTCGCTCTGCGTGTTCCTGATCGGCTGCAACTTCGCCATCTGCCCGGCCATCCAGACCCGACTGATGGACGTGGCCGGCGATGCCCAGACGCTCGCGGCCGCGCTCAACCATTCGGCCTTCAACATCGCCAATGCCCTCGGCGCCTGGCTCGGCGGTGTCGCCGTCGCAGCCGGCTTCGGCTGGGCCTCGACCGGCTGGGTGGGTGCCCTCCTGGCTATGGCTGGCCTCATGGTCTTCCTGGTGTCCTGGGCCCTGGAGCGGGCCGACAGGCGCGAGCCCGAAGCCGCCGCCGTCGCGGGTTAGGAGCGACGGAGAGCCCGCCTAGAGCAAAGCGCGTTTAGACGGAAACGCTGTTTTGCTCTCGCTCTTTGGTTCGACGCGTCTTTGCGATTCGAGATGATTCCGTCTAATCGCAAAA
>NZ_LYXZ01000042.1 GCF_001676615.1 Labrys sp. WJW
GGGCCCGCCCTCGCCCCGCCCGCCGCAGGCGTGAACGGCAATGCCGAGGCGGGACTGGTCGCGCTCGACATCACCGATCCCCAGCAGGTAGACGAAGTATGCAGCCGGATACTTGCCGAGTTCGACGGCCTCGACATCCTCGTCAATGCCGCCGGTATCCTGCGGCTCGGGGCCGCCGAGGACCTCACGCTCGACGATTGGCAGGCCTGTTTCGGCGTCAATGTCAGCGGTGCCTTCTACCTCATGCGCCACTGCATTCCGCTGTTCAAACGCCAGCGTTCGGGCGCGATCGTCAACGTCGCCTCCAACGCCGCCCATGTGCCGCGGGTGGGCATGACCGCCTATTGCGCCTCGAAGGCGGCGATGGTCAGCCTCAGCCATTGCATCGGGTTGGAACTCGCCCCTTTCGGCGTGCGTTGCAACGTGGTCTCTCCTGGTTCCACCGACACCCCGATGCTGCGCGGCATGTTCAAGAACCCCTCGGATGGGCAGCGGTTGCTGGCCGGCCTGCCCGAGCATTTCAAGCTCGGCATTCCGCTCGGCAAGCTCGCCTCGCCCGAAGAGATTGCCGACGTCGTCCTGTTCCTGGCGTCCGACCGTTCCAGCCACGTCACCCTGCAGGACGTGGTGGTGGACGGCGGCGCCACGCTGGGCGCCTGAACTCAAAGGATTTGCAATACCATGACCATTGCCACTCTCCCGGAGAGCGAAAAGGATCGCTCTCCCATGCGTGTGCGCCACGAAGTTCGCCTGCGCGAGCTCGAAGTGCGCCGGGTGACGCGCCTTGCCCCCGCGATGACGAGGATCACGCTGGCCGGCCCCGCGCTGGAGGGCTTCGCCAGCCTGGGTTTCGACGACCATGTGAAGATGTTCTTTCCCGCCCCCGGCGAGAGCCGCCCGAGCCTGCCCCATATCGGGCCGGAGGGCATGGAACTGCGGGAAGACCAGCCCAGGCCGATCACCCGCGACTACACGCCCCGGCGCTACGATCCAGCCGCCGGCGAGCTCGATATCGATTTCGTGCTGCATGACGAGGGGCCCGCCAGCACCTGGGCCGCCGGGGTCAAGGCCGGCGACCAGGCCTGGATCGCCGGGCCACGCGGCTCTTTCGTCATCCCCTTTGCCTTCGACTGGTATCTGTTGGCCGCGGACGAAACCGGCCTGCCCGCCCTCGCCAGGAGGCTCGAGGAATTGCCGGCCGGGGCTCGGGTGCTGGCCTTCGTCGAGGTCGGCGGCTCGCAGGATCACCTGCCGCTCGATACGGCCGCCGACGCGACGATCGTCTGGGCCCATCGCGGCGATGCCCATGCCGGAAAAACCGACGCCCTGCTCGACGCCCTGCAGCAGGCGGAGTTTCCGGTCGGCGACTACCATGCCTGGATCGCCTGCGAGTCGTTCCAGGCCAAGCAGCTGCGCCGCCTGCTGATCGAGGAACGCGGGGCTTCGCCCAAATGGGTGCGGGCTTCGGGCTATTGGCGGCGCGGGGCCACCGCGGTGCATGACCATCATGACGATTGAGAACGCGCAGCCCGTTGGTACGCGGGAGGCCGCCTGCGAACGGATGCCTTCGCTGGAACGGATCCGCCAAGAAGTGGCCGGCGTTCTCGATCTCGCACCCGAGGAAGTGCCCGATGAGCTCAACCTGATCGAGATCGGCCTGCACTCCCTCGCCATCATGACCCTGCTCGGGCCGATCTCGCGGCTGGCCGGCGTCAGGCTCGATTATGCCGATTTGGCTGCCGTGCCGACGGTTCGGGCATGGAGCGCCCTGGTCGAGCACAAACGGGCAGCAGTCCCTTGAAAACGAAGATGAATTGTTCCGGCACAGACCGGACGCATGGAGATTGAGATGGCGGAAAGATCAGCCCGCTTGCTGTCGGCCGAGGAAACGCCGCGTTTCGACAGCGTGGTCCAGAAGGGGCCGGACCGGTCGGCGATGGTGCTGACGCAGGCGGAAGAAGCCCTGTGGCTGCGCCAGCAGCAGGACCCCGATGCCGTGCTGAAGCATGTGATCGCCTTCAGGCTCGATGGCGCGCCCGATTTGCCAAGGCTGGTCGCGGCCCTCCATCACGCCTTCGAGGCATTGCCGGAACTGAATGTGCGCTACCACTTCAGCCTCGACGGCGAACTGGAGAAGAGCGCCAGCGCCGAGGTTTCATCGTGTCTTCTCATCCGCCGTGTCGAAACGACGGCTGAAGCGGTCAATACGCTGCTGGCCGAGCAGGGCGCGGCCTGGGATCTCGAACAGGGTGCCCCAATCCGGGCGCTGGTCCTGCTGAGCGGTGAAACCACGATCCTCGGCTTCGCGGTCCACCGCATCCTGGGTGGAACCATCCGCTGGAAAACCCTGCTTAAAGCCGTCTCCCATTCCTATAATGGCACGCCGCCCGCAATGGGGGGCTCACCCGGCGGCGAGGCCGCAGCGGCGGTCGCGGAGACAGAGCCGACGACGGACAGCGAGGTTGGCGCGCCTCCGGTGCCCTGGCTGCTGAGGGCCGGCGGGAACGAGGCACCGGGCCTGATTGATTTTGCCCGGGCGCCGCTGCTGGAACAGAGCCTGATGGATCGCGTGGCGGGTCGTTGCGGCACCCTCATCGAGACGGAGAGCCTCTCGGCGCTGGCCGGCCCCGAGCCCATGCCATCGGCCTTGATCGCTGCCGTGGCCCTGCAGTTCGGGCGGTTCCTCGCGCAGCTTGGCGACAGTGCCGCCCTGGATCTGAGCCTGCCCCGCCGGCCCACGACCGACATGCTCGACCTGTCCCTGCCCTTCTGCGCGCAACGTTTCCTGCGGATCATTTTGCCGCGGGACATGGTTGATACCAAGGACGCGATGGCGCGGATTCTCGCGGGCATGGCAAGCCCTGCTGCCGGTCCGCTCGACCTGCGTCCTCCCACCGAGCGAAACGATGCACCGCGTCCCCACGCCTATGTGACCTGGCTGACCGACCCGACTCAGGTGCTTCCGCTCGATGGGATATCGGTGGAACGCCTGCCCCTGCCCTCCCTCGCACCGCGTCCGGATCTGGCCCTGGGCCTGGGGCGGGCTGCCAGCGAAGACCGCCTGGCACTCGAGCTCATGGCTGGCCAAGCCCTGTCGCCAGCGGCTGGCACCCTTGTCCTCGAGCGCTTTGCCGGCATGCTTGCCGGTGCGGCGATGCCGCTCGAAGGCCGGAGCATCGGGCAGGTCGTTTCCGCCCCCGCGCGGACGACATCCGCGCCGCCTGCCGTGGCCCCGGCCCGGAAGGAGGCCGATGCGATCGAAGAGATCATCCTGGCCGAATTCCGCCTGGCCCTCTCCTCGCCGGCGATGACGGCCGAGGACGACTTTTTCGATCATGGCGGGCACTCCCTGATCGCCACCCGCGTCATCGGCCGCCTGCTGAGCTCGCATGGCATCGAGGTCAATTTCAACGATCTCTTCCGCCACCCGACGGCGGCAGGTCTCACCGGTCTCGCCCAACGACATGGCGCTACCGCGGACGCAGGCGTTCCCGCAGAGGCAGACGGCTCCGCCCTCATGGCCCCCTTGTCGCTGGCCCAGAACTCGTTGTGGAAGATCTACGCTGCCTTCGGTTTCGGCGAGATCTTCAACCTGCCCTTTGCGCTGCGCTTCCTCGACCGCGTCGACGAAACCATCTTCGCCAGGGCGTTCCAGGACGTGCTGGAGCGGCATTCGGGCCTGCGCACCTTGTTCCGCCAGCAGGAGGACGGCACGGTGGGCCAGCTCATCGTCCCGCCGGAAGAGTTGGGAGCCTACAAATGGTTCTGGCATTCGCATGAAAGCCGGGCCGACGATCGCGGCCGCGAAGCGGGGTACCGCTTCGACCTGTCCCGCGAATTGCCGCTGCGGCTACGCTTCCTGATCGAGGAGGAAACCGGTCGGCAGGTCCTCTCGCTGCTGTTCCATCACATGGTGCTGGACGAATGGTCGGTGAACCTGATGATGGACGAACTCGGCCATGCCTATCGCCAGCGGGCGGCGGGCAAAGCACCCGTCTGGACCGGGCAGCCTGCACCGTTCCATGAATTCGCGCGCCTCCAGCACCGGGCCGGCCTGAACCAGGCGCATCTCGACTATTGGACCGGCATGCTGCGCGATGCACCGCGCAACCAGCAGATCCTGCCGCGACTTCCCGTCTGCGAGGATACGCCCTCCTCCCCTTCGAGCGCCGGCGGCTGGGTGGAGCTCAAACTCGAAAGCGCGGTGACCGAGGGTCTCTATGTCCTCGCCAAGGAGAATGGCGCTTCACTGTTCAACGTGGTCTATGCCGCCATCGCCAGTTCCCTGCATCTTCTCGGGTCCCTGGACGAACTGGTGGTTGGAACCTCGGCCTCCGGCCGGAACGAGCCCGACTTCTTCGACACCATCGGCTACTTCACCACGGTGGTGGCCCATCGTGTCGGCTTTTCGCCACAAGGCACGGTGGCCGAATTGATCGAGCAGGTGAAGAACACCATCAACGGCTCCCTGCCCAATACCGATATCCCCATCGACCTGGTCGAGGAGGCGCTGGGTATCGTGCGCGAGCAGGAACATCTGTTCGAGGTCTTCATCCAGCTTCACGCCAAGAACAAGTTCAATGGTGCCTTCACGCTGGAGGACGGGAGCAGGATCGAGTTCCGCCAGGTGGATCCCGAACGGCACGAATCCGTGCTCGGCCTGCAATTCGAGGTGATGGAGGAAAAGCTCGGCGACGAACGCTGTATCCGCGTGATGATGACCTATCGCTCCGAGCACTACGACCAGCAGCAGGTCGAATTGATCCGCCAAACCACCCTGAAAATCTTCCGCCTCTTCTCCCAACCCGGCGGCGCGGCGACGAAGCTCGCCGCCCTGCAACCTGCCATCGCCGCGTTTCCGGTACCGGCTTCCGCCTGACGGACAGGGCCTGCCCCTGAAGGAGCAGGGATAGCCGGAACCCGTTCACAATGGCCGACGCGGGGGAATGCAACATCTGCATTCCCCCGCCTTGCCTTTGGCGGGGTTCGCACTGCTCAGAACAATGTGCAATTTCGAAGAGCTAAAATTTACACAGCCCCATCTATACAATAATACTACAATTTAAATCTAGAATTTTCCCAAACTGCACAATAATTTGTGTCATTATTATCACATATCTTCATTAATCAAAATAATATACTTTCATTACATTGACTGCACCCACTCTTCACCTCCTAGATTGCGTATCAGGGCCGCGCACTTTGCGGCACGCGTTTGTTTGGGCTGTGGAGGGCTATGATGGTTGCAGGTTTGACAAGTCGTTTTCTGGGCGGCGCGAGTGCGATGGTGCTGTCGGCCATGCTGGCGATGCCGGCCGCTGCGCAAAACCGTCCGGCGGGCAATGAGGAGCCCATCGAGCTCGATCCCGTCTATGTCACCGGCGAGAAGATCCGGCGCAGCCTCGACGAGACCGCATCCTCGGTGAGCGTGTTGACCGACAAGGACCTTGCCGAGAAGACGGGCGAGAACTCCCTGTCGGAGGCGCTCAACGATGTGCCGAACCTCGTGCCGATCGGCACGACCGGCGCGCCATCCATTCGCGGCCAGGATACCCAGGGGCCCAATGCCGGCTCGATCGCCTTCCTGTCCGGCACTGTGCCGCGTGCCAGCGTCAATGTGGACGGCCACTATCTGAGCTTCTACGAATATCTCTACGGTGGCACCTCGATCTGGGATGTCGACAGCGTCGAGGTCTTCCGCGGGCCGCAGACCACGTCGCAGGGTGCCAATGCCATCGCCGGCGCCATACTGGTCAGGACCAAGGATCCGACCTTCAAGCCCGAAGCCGCCTACCAGATGGAATATGGCAGCTACGACACCAGGCGCGGCTCCTTCATGCTGTCAGGCCCGCTCAGCCAGGATTTTGCCGCCCGTATCGCCGTGGATTATTGGGGCCGCGATACCTTCATCGACTATATCAGCCCCCGTTTCGCCAAGGGGAAGACCGACCAATCCTTCGACGAATTGAACCTGCGCGCCAAGCTGCTCTGGCAGCCCCAGGCCATTCCCGGCCTGAAGGCCAAGCTGACGCTCGCCCATACCGACACCAATCGGCCGACCCTGGAAGCAGCCTTTCTGCCCTATGACGATCTCAAGAGCGGCACGCTACAGATGCCGAGTTTCCGCCAGCGCACCAACACGGCGATCTTCGATCTGGAATACGACTTCCAGAACGGCATGAAGCTGTCCAACCAGACCCAGTATTCGCAGTCGCGCTATGATCGCTTCGGGGTGCCTCGTCCGAACGGTAGTTCCGACATCGCCCAGAAGAACGTCTCCAACGAGCTCAAGCTCAATTTCGGCGAAGAGAAGGATGTCTGGCATGGCGTCGTCGGGCTCTACTACGCGCATACCAAGTCGGACGAGACGCTGACCCTGCTCAATCGACAACAGCAACCCGGATTGTCGAGCTTCGACGATACCAAGGACAATGTCGGGGTGTTCGCCGAGGTCAATCGCCGGTTCGGCGAGCGTTGGCTGCTGACGGGCGGGCTGCGCTATGAGCACGACAGCGTCAAGCGGAACGGCTTCACCAGCCTGACCGCCGTGCCCCTCGACTACGACAAGAGCTTCGGCGCCCTGCTGCCGAAATTGTCGCTCGCCTACAAGCTGACGGACAAGATCACCGTCGGCGCGCTCGTCAGTCGTGGCTTCAATCCCGGCGGCGTCTCGATCAACCTGGTCCCGCTTCCGGGCGAGGATCCGTGGAAGCGGTTCAAGGCCGAGAAAGTGTGGAACTACGAACTGTTCACCCGCGCCCATTTCCTCGATGATCGCCTGTTCGTCACCGGCAATCTATTCTACAACGATTTCAAGGATGCTCAGCGGTATGTCAGTGTCTATCTCCCCCAGAACAACCTCACCCAGCTCTATACGGTGAATGCCGAAAAGGCGCACGCCTATGGCGCAGAGTTCGGCTTCGACTACCGCATCCTCGACAATGTCCGGCTCAAGGCTGGGTTCGGGGCACTCGTCTCCAACATCGACAAGATAACGAGCGAGCCGAAATATCAGGGCAACGAGTTCCAGAAGGCGCCCGGCTATATGCTCAGCTTGGGCGTGAGCTGGGACGTCACCCCCAAGCTCAACGTCTCGGCGGACCTGCGCCATCTCGATGGCTATTACTCGGACGATGCCAACTCGGCGAACCTCTCCATCAAGCCCTATACGATCGCAGATGCGCGCGTGAGCTATCAGCTCAGCGAGCACGCCCAGATTTATGGCTATGTGAAGAACATTTTTGACGAGCGCGCAGCGACCTTCAGACAGATCAACCGCTCTACCGCTACCGCAACTCCGGTTGTCGAGGCCGCCATGACCGCGCCGCGCATGATCGGCATCGGGTTGCGCGGAACGTTCTGAGCGGGCTGCGACAAGCCCTCCTCATGGCCGATCCGGGGTTCTCTCGGATCGGCCGTTGCTATTCCGGCAGGGGCAAGGCTCGCGGCCGCCCGCCCCGTCCCAGTTCGGTATCGGCGAAGCTCTCGGCGATATAGTCCTCGAGGCGGATGATCGCCTCGCTCGAATTGCCGGCAAGCCGGTGCAGCCTGAGTTCTAGATGGCCGAGCGGCGGGAAATCGTCGCGCTCGCCGAGCATGCGCACGCCCGACGGCGCCGCACTCTCCGCCATCACCGTCACGCCCAGCCCCGCCCGCACGGCGGCGGAAATGCCATCATAGCTCGAGCTGAGATAGGCGATTCGGCAAGGCCTGCCGAGCCCGTTCAATGTTTCCAGGATGCGGCGCCTGTAGATGCAGGGCGGCGGTGCCACCACCAGGGGCAAAGGGCTCTGGGTGTGGCGCTCATGGTCGGCGCTCGTCATCCATACCAGCGGCTCGGTGAAGATCTGGCGTCCCTCCGTCAGGTTCGGCTCGTCATGCAAGGCAATCACGAGATCGAGGTCGCCGTCGGCCTGGCGGCTGAGCAGGTTCTTGCTGAGGTCGCTCGTCACTTCCAGCATCACATTCGGATGGGACTGGGCGAATTTGCCCAGGAAGTCCGGCAGCAGCGAAGCCGTATATTCATAGGGGGCGCCCAGTCGGATGCGCCCGGCAACCTTGGGCTGGCGCATGCTGGCAAGCGCCTCGTCGTTCAAGGCCAAGATGCGCCGGGCGAACTGGGCGAGCAGCGTTCCTTCCTGGGTGAGTTGCAGCTTGTGCGCATCCCTTTGGAAGAGCTGCGCAGCCACGATTTCTTCAAGCCGGCGGACCTGGAGGCTCACCGCCGATTGGCTGCGGCCAACCAATGCACCGGCGCGCGTAAAGCTGCCTGAATCGATGGCCTTCACGAAGGTGCGCAGGAGTTCCGTGGGAATGTTCTGCATGGCTTTATCATGAGAAATATCAATTCTAGCATTTGAATTATGAATTTCTGCAATGTCAAACGATCTGGCATATCCAGGTCATCCGGAGAGATTGGCGCAGCCGGCGCCCCGGGATGCCAGGCCTACGCATAGACCAGCATTTGCGATACTTGATCTGATAAGAACACCACCGAGGACATGCCCATGGACGACCGGAATGAAGCTGACCGGAATGACCTTGGAAACACGCCACTGACCGCGCTCAATGTCGCGCTCGGCGGCAGAATGGTGGAATTTGCAGGCTACGACATGCCCGTGCAGTTTCCCGAAGGCGTAGCGAAGGAACACCTCCATACCCGTACCCTGGCTGGGCTGTTCGATGTCGGCCATATGGGCCAGGTCGTGCTCCGCGCGAAATCCGGGAAATACGAAGATGCGGCGCTGGCACTGGAGCGGCTGGTGCCGGTCGATGTGCTCGGGCTGAAGCCGGGGCGACAGCGCTACGGGCTTTTCACAGATGCCAAGGGCGGTATTCTCGACGATCTGATGTTCGCCAATCGCGGCGACCATCTCTTCCTGGTCGTCAACGCGGCCTGCAAGAGCCAAGACATTGCCCATCTGCGTGCCCATCTGTCCGAGGACTGTGAGATCGAGGAACTGACGGAGCGCGGGCTCATCGCCCTCCAAGGCCCCACCGCTGAGGCAGCACTGGCCAAACTGGCGCCGCAAGCCGCAGCCATGGCTTTCATGAATGTGAAGGAATTGACCATTCTCGGCGCCTCCTGCCTGGTATCCCGCTCCGGCTATTCGGGCGAGGACGGCTACGAAATCTCGGTACCCTCAGCCCAGGCGGAAGAGCTGGCCAAGGCCCTGCTCGCCGATCCCGACGTGCATCCCATCGGGCTCGGCGCACGCGACAGCCTTCGGCTCGAAGCGGGGCTCTGCCTCTATGGCAATGACATCGACACCTCGACGACGCCGGTTGCGGCGGCCCTTGAATGGGCTGTGCAGAAGGTGCGGCGTACCGGCGGGGCCCGCGCGGGGGGCTTTCCGGGAGCCGAAGTGATCCTGCCCGAATTCGAACATGGGGCATCGCGTCGACGCGTCGGGCTGGCCGCCGAAGGCCGCGCGCCGATCCGGGCCGACGCGGAACTCTTCACCGACGAAACGGCGCCGGCGCCGATAGGCCGCGTCACGTCCGGCGGCTTCGGTCCCACCCTCGGCGCTCCCGTCGCCATGGGCTATGTTCCCACGGCCAGCGCCAAACCGGGCACCCGGCTTTTCGCCGAGGTGCGCGGCAAGCGCCTGCCGGTCGTCGTCGCCACCCTTCCCTTCATCACCCCGCGCTACAAGCGCAGCTGAGAGGCCCACCATGACGAACTTCACCGAAGACCATGAATGGCTCGAGATCACCGGCGGCGTCGCCACGGTCGGCATCACCGGTCATGCCGCCGAGCAACTCGGCGACCTCGTCTTCGTCGAGCTGCCCGGGGTCGGCAAGCACCTGTCGAAGGGTGACGTCGCCGCGACGGTCGAGTCCGTCAAGGCCGCCTCGGACGTCTATTGCCCGCTCGATGGCGAGATCGTCGAAGTGAACGAGGCCATCGTCAACGACCCGTCTCTCGTCAATTCCGATCCGCAGGCGGGTGGCTGGTTCTTCCGTCTCAAGCTTGCCAATGCCGACGATGCGGCTGGCTTGATGGATGAGGCCGCCTACAAAGCCCATATCGGCTAAAGCGTTTTGTGATTTGGCGCCATCGTCAAGAATCGCAAAGACGCGTCGGAACAAGGAGTTAGAGCAAATAAGCGTTCGGTCTGAACGCGCTTTGCTCTGAGAGGACACGATGTCTCATACCGAAACCACCTACGATCCCTATGATTTTGCCAATCGGCGCCATATCGGTCCCTCCCCGGCAGAAATGACGGAGATGCTGAAGGCTGTCGGTGCCGACAGTCTCGATGCGCTGATCGACGCCATCGTGCCGGCGGGCATCCGCCAGAAGGCGCCGCTCGCTTGGGGGCCGGCGCTGTCCGAACATGGCGTGCTCAACCGCCTGCGCGAGGTCGCCGACAAGAACCGCGTGATGATCTCGCTGATCGGCCAGGGCTATTACGGCACCGTCACGCCGCCGGCGATCCAGCGCAACATCTTCGAGAACCCGGCCTGGTACACGGCCTACACGCCCTATCAACCGGAAATCAGCCAGGGGCGTCTGGAAGCCCTGCTGAACTTCCAGACCATGATCTCGGATCTGACCGCGCTCGACGTCGCCAATGCCTCGCTGCTGGACGAAGGCACGGCCGCGGCCGAGGCGATGGCGCTGTGCCGCCGTTCCGCCAAGTCCAAGGCGAATGCCTTCTTCGTCGATCACCATTGCCATCCCCAGACCATCGCGGTGATCGAGACCCGCGCCGCCGCGCTTGGCTGGGATGTCGTGGTCGGCGATCCCTTCGCCGATCTCGATCCGGCCGGCGTGTTCGGCGCGATCTTCCAATATCCCGGCACCTACGGCCATGTGCATGACTTCACCGGCGTGATCGAGGCGCTGCACGGCGCCGAAGCGCTGGCCTGCGTCGCTGCCGATCCGCTCGCCCTGACCATCCTCAAGGCGCCGGGCGAAATGGGTGCCGACATCGCCATCGGCTCGACCCAGCGCTTCGGGGTGCCGATGGGCTATGGCGGCCCGCATGCCGCCTATATGGCGGTGCGCGACGCGCTCAAGCGCAGCATGCCCGGCCGCATCGTCGGCGTTTCGATCGATGCGCGCGGCAATCGTGCCTATCGCCTGTCGCTGCAGACGCGCGAGCAGCATATTCGCCGGGAGAAGGCGACCTCCAACGTCTGCACCGCCCAGGCGCTGCTGGCGGTGATGGCCTCGATGTATGCGGTGTTCCATGGCCCGACCGGGCTCAGGGCGATCGCCGAGCGCGTCCATCGCAAGATGGTGCGGCTGGTCAAGGGCCTGGAGAGCCAGGGCTACAAGATCGAGCCCTCGACCTTCTTCGACACGGTGACGGTCGAGGTCGGCGCGGTCCAGGGCGCCATCCTGAAATCGGCCGAAGCCGAGGGCATCAATCTGCGCCGGGTCGGCACCAGCAAGATCGGCATCGCCTATGACGAGCGCACCCGCCGCGGCCACACCGAAGCGATCTGGCGTGCCTTCGGCATCGACCTCAGGGATGACGACCTCACCCATGAATACCGGCTGCCCGACGCCCTGGAACGGACCTCGGCCTACCTGACCCACCCGATCTTCCATTTGAATCGGGCCGAAGCGGAGATGACGCGTTACATGCGCCGTCTCGCCGATCGCGATCTCGCGCTCGACCGCTCGATGATCCCGCTCGGCTCCTGCACCATGAAGCTGAACGCCACCGCCGAGATGACGGCGCTGAGCTGGCCAGAATTTGCCGACGTGCATCCCTTCGCGCCCGATGGCCAGACCCAGGGCTATGCAGAGGCGATCGCCGATCTCGAGGCCAAGCTCTGCCAGATCACCGGCTATGATGACTTCTCGATGCAGCCCAATTCCGGCGCGCAGGGCGAATATGCCGGCCTGTTGACCATCCAGGCCTATCACCGGGCGCGCGGCGACACCCATCGCGACGTCTGCCTGATCCCGACCTCGGCCCACGGCACCAATCCGGCTTCGGCGCAAATGGCCGGCATGAAGGTGGTGGTGGTCGGCGCGGCCGCCAATGGCGACATCGACCTCGCCGATTTTCGCGCCAAGGCGGAAGCGCATTCGGCCAATCTCGCCGCCTGCATGATCACCTATCCCTCGACCCATGGCGTGTTCGAGGAGACGGTGCGCGAGATCTGCGAGATCACCCATGCCCATGGCGGCCAGGTCTATCTGGACGGAGCCAACATGAATGCCATGGTCGGGCTCGCCCGCCCCGGCGATATTGGATCTGACGTCAGCCATCTCAATCTGCACAAGACCTTCGCCATCCCGCATGGCGGCGGTGGTCCGGGCATGGGGCCGATCGGCGTCAAGGCCCATCTGACGCCCTATCTGCCGACCCCGCCCCAAACCGGCGAGAAGGGTGCCGTATCCTCGGCCCCCTATGGCTCGGCCTCGATCCTGCTGATCTCCTGGGCCTATTGCCTCATGATGGGGGGTGAAGGCCTGACTCAGGCGACCAAGGTGGCGATCCTCAATGCCAACTACATCGCCAGCCGCCTCTCGGCCTCCTATCCGATCCTCTATTCGGCCGGTGGTCGGGTTGCGCATGAATGCATCCTCGACACCCGCGTCCTGAAGGATCGCGCCGGCGTGAGCGTCGACGACATCGCCAAGCGGCTGATCGACTGCGGCTTCCATGCCCCGACCATGAGCTGGCCGGTGGCGGGGACGCTGATGGTGGAGCCGACGGAGAGCGAACCCAAGGCCGAACTCGACCGCTTCATCGCGGCCATGCTCGGCATTGCGGCGGAAGCCGAAGCGATCGTGGCGGGCACCCTCGATCCCGAGGACAACCCGCTCAAGCACGCGCCCCACACCGTGGAAGATCTGGTGGGCGAGTGGAACCGCTCCTACAGCCGCGAGATAGCCTGCTATCCGGCCGGCGCCTTCCGGGTCGACAAATATTGGTCGCCGGTCAACCGGGTCGACAATGTCTATGGCGACCGCAACCTGGTCTGTTCCTGCCCGCCCCTCGAAAGCTATGTCGAGGCGGCAGAATAAGGGCTAGAGCAAAGTGCGATTTCTCTGAATCGCACTTTATCTCTAACTCTTTGTTTTGACGCGTTTTCTTAATCGAAAAGTCTATCAACTTTTCTGGAAAACGCTTCAATGACCACGCTGGATGCGGGCGGTCCTCGGGACCGCCTGCCTTGAGTAGAGAGCCAGGCATGTTTCTGTCGATTTTCGACATCTTCAAGATCGGCATCGGGCCGTCCTCGTCCCACACCATGGGGCCGATGGTGGCGGCGGCCCGCTTCCTGGACGAATTGAGAACCCTGGTGGAGCGCGAGCCCGCCATGACAGACCTGCGGCTCAAGGTCAGCCTGCACGGCTCTCTGGCCTTCACCGGCCATGGCCATGCCACCGACCGTGCCGTTATCCTCGGGCTGATGGGATTCCTGCCTGCCACCATTGACCCGGACCTGGCGCAGGAAAAAGAGGCCGAACTCCGTGAGGCGGGCGTGATCAGGCTTCCCGGCCTGCCTCCGCTCACTTTCGTCCCCGACACCGACCTCGTTTTCGACTATGGGCCGCCGCTGCCCGGCCACGCCAATGGCCTGGTCATCGCCGCCACGGATGCGAATGGCGAGCTGCTTCTCAGCCGGACCTATTATTCGATCGGCGGCGGCTTCGTGCTGTCGGCCGAAGAACTCGAAGCCCAGCGCAGCAGGGATGCGGCCTCGTCCGACGAACCGGGTGCGCTCGGCTTTCCCTATCCCTTCGGCACCGCTGCCGAAATGCTGGCGATGGGGGCCTCCTCCAATCTCAGCATCGCCGAGATGAAGCGGGCCAACGAAGGCGTCGTCCACAGCGGCACGCTCGACGACAGGCTCGATGCGATCTGGGCCGCAATGGATGGTTGTATCGACCGCGGCCTGCGGCAGGACGGCATCCTGCCCGGCGGCCTGTCGGTGCGACGCCGTGCGCACACCATTCACCAGCAGCTTCTGGCCGAACAGGGCCGCAATCTCGAACAGCCCCATGTCGTCAATGACTGGATCTCGATCTACGCCATGGCGGTCAATGAGGAGAATGCCGCCGGTGGACGCGTCGTCACCTCGCCCACCAACGGGGCAGCCGGCGTGGTGCCGGCCGTGATCCGCTATTATCGCGACCATTGCCGCGGCTCGAGCCATGAGGGCATCCGCGATTTTCTGCTGGTCGCGGCCGCCATCGGCGGCATCATCAAATACAACGCCTCGATCTCGGGAGCCGAAGTCGGCTGCCAGGGAGAGGTCGGATCGGCGTCGGCCATGGCGGCTGCCGGGCTTTGCGCTGCGCTCGGCGGCTCCAACGAGCAAGTGGAGAACGCGGCCGAAATCGCGCTTGAGCATCATCTGGGCATGACCTGCGATCCGGCCAAGGGCCTGGTGCAAGTCCCCTGCATCGAGCGCAATGGGCTCGGCGCGATCAAGGCGGTAAGCGCCGCCAGCCTCGCCTTGCGCGGCGACGGCGAGCATTTCATGCCGCTCGACAACTGCATCGAGACGATGCGCCAGACCGGCATCGACATGAACCTCAAATACAAGGAGACCTCGACCGGCGGGCTTGCCGTCAACCTGCCGGAATGCTGAGCCGATCTCCGCCTCAGCGCATCGCGAGTATCAAGAATACCGACCTATCGCGGGAGGGGCTTTCCTGGGAGCGCGGACGAGGACGTCCATAGGCGCTAAGATAAGGGGTTGGGCGAGATGAGGGGGTTGGAGATCGAGCTCGACATATGAGCCCCCTCGCCCCGTTTACG
>NZ_LYXZ01000043.1 GCF_001676615.1 Labrys sp. WJW
TGAGGTCGCGCCGCCCCTCATCCTTACCTTCTCCCCGTAAACGGGGCGAAGGGGTGGCCGGCCTCGCGCCTCTCGCCTTATCTTAGCGCCTATGGACGTCCTCGTCCGCGCTCCCAGGAAGAGTCGGGCTCATACTTTATACGAGCCTGCATAAAGTGCGACTCACCAATTCCGTCATTGCGAGCGCAGCGGAGCAATCCAGGAGCCGTAAACTCTATGCCTTCAAGCTCCTGGATTGCTCCGCTGCGCTCGCAATGACGGATCAGCCTTTACGCATCATGGCATTATGGTAGCCCCGCATCACTCCTTCCTGGCGCCAAAGGCGTCGAGAGTATGCTCTGCGCTGGCAATGGTGGGAGTGGCGACCTCGCCGGAGTCGAGATAGAGAATGCGCCCTTCCCGGGCCGGCTTGAGGAACTTGTCCCAGCCCGGCATGATCTTGTCGAGGCGGGCTCGGATCGCCGCTTCCGAGCGGTCCTTCTCGGCATAGCTGTTCATGATCACCAGAAGATCGGGATCGGCGCGGCCGAAGATCTCCGGGCTCAGCGGCGTGGCGAAGATCGAGCCGAGGCCTTTGCCGGCCCCCATGCCGTCCACCTTGGCGGGATGATAGCCGAGATCCTCCAGGGCCTGAATCGCGCCCGAGATCTCACCGACCAAGTTGACCTGGTCATGCACGATGACGGCCATGTAAGTCCGCTCCCGCTCGCTGGGCGGCAGCTTGGCCCTGAGGGCGGCGACACGGTCGAGATAGGCCTTTTTCCGCGCTGCGAATTCATCCTGCCGACCGAGAAGCCTGGCCAGATCCTCCTCGACGCCGATGCCGCGCGTCCTGCCGGTACTGGCCTTTTGCAGATAGACCGGGGCAATAGCCGAGAGCTGACCGGCCTTGTCGACATCGCGCTCCGTGCCGATGATCAGGTCGGGATCGAGCTTACGCACTTTTTCGAGATCGATCTGGCCGACCGCCCCGATGCCGGTCGGCTTGGGGCCTTTTTTCGCCAAGACCGTGTCGATGAAGTCGACGGCGGTGAGCATCCGCCCGTCGTCGGAGCGGCCATAGCTGCCCGTGACGTCGACGCCGAGGTCCAGAAGCGGCAGCCCCAGAAGCGGCTCATGCAGCACAATGATCCGTTTCGGATCCTGGGGAATGGTGACGGAACGCCCGGTATCGTCTGTCACCGCGCGGTCCCCTGCCAGTGCCGTCTGCGCGCCGGCCAAAGCCATCTGTGCCGCCAGCATGGCCGGGATCAAAACGGCCCATCGCATAGTGTTGCGCATGGTCTTGCCTTTCAGTGTGTCCGAAACAGTTTGAGCGCCCTTAGGCGCAGGGAGAGGATGAAGAGCGGCACGCCGACCAAGGTGAGGCCCAGTCCGAGCGGCATGGCGAGCTCGCCGGCCACGGCCCTCGTCAGCCCGTCGGCCGCTATCACCAGGACCCCGCCCATCAGCCCGGCCAGGAAGAGCCTCGCCCGCGCCAGCGCGGGTGAGAGGAAGCCGACCAGCTGAGGCGCCAGCACGCCCAGGAACATCAGCGGGCCCACGGCGGTGACGGCGGCTGCCCCCAGCAGCACGGCGAGCACGAGCACGATCGGCCGCGACCAGCCGATCGGCTCGCCCAGCGCCATCGCCATCTCCTCGCCGAGCTCATAGGGGCCGAGGGCGTGCCCGGCCAGGAAGGAGGCGGGAAGGCTGAGCAGGAACCAGGGGGCCAACGCGGCGATCCCCGCCCAGCTCGCCTGGAACAGCGACCCCGCCAGCCAGCTCGACAGGGCGTAGGAGGTTTCGCTCGGCGTGTAGAGGATGAGCAGCGAGGCGATCGAGGACAGCACGGTCTCGATCGCGATGCCCATCAAGAGGATGGCGAGGCCGTTCGAACGCTCGCGCCCGACCAGGAAAAGCAGCGCCAGCGCCACGCCGAGCCCTCCCCCCAGCGCCGCCAGGGGAACCAGGGCCTTTGGCGCCGTCGGAGCATAGATCAGGAGCAGCATGATCATGATCATCGAGCCCTGGCTGAGTCCCAGCAGCCCCGGATCGGCGAGAGGATTACGCGTGAGCGACTGCAGCATCGAGGCGGCCATCGCCACCAGCCAGCCGGCAAGAAAACCTGTGACAATGCGAGGCAGCCGGACATCCCACAAGGCATAGGCCTTGTCGGGATCGAGCGGCGCGGCGCCGAGGGCAGCGGCAAGGTCGCCCAGCCCGGCCTTGATCGATCCCGTGCCGAGCGACAGTGCCGTCAAGGCGATGGCAGCCAGGATCAGGAAGAAGCCGGCATAGAGATTGCCGAGCCGGATCTGCAGGCCGCCGGGCCAGCGCAGCACGGCCTTGCCGTCGACAGCCCGCGCCAGCCTCACGACGGGCTCCTCGCGGCCGTGCCGAGATAATAGCGCCGGACGATCATGGCGAAGACCACGCCGCCCATGAGGTCCATGAGCACGCCGGTGTGCAGGACATAGGGTTTGAAGGCCTCGCGCGCGGCAAGGTCCGCCAGCAAAGTGAGGCCTGCGCCGCAGACGGCGCAGGCCGGCAGGCCGAGCTTGAAGCCGCCGCCGACGAAGGGCCGGACCAGATGCGGCACCACCAGACCGACGAAGCCGATCGGCCCGCAGATCGCCACGGCCGAGCCGGCGGCGAGCGCCACAGCCGTCAGGGCGAGGCGCGAAACCCTGATAACGTCGACGCCGAGCGACGTGGCCTTGCCGTCGCCGAGGGCGATCACAGTGAGCGGCCGGGCCAGCAATTGCAGCCCAACCAACCCGATCAGGCCGATCCACCAGAAGCGCAACAGGCGGTCGGCATAGACATGGTTGATGTTGCCGCTCACCCAGCCGAGGAAATCCATGCGCCGGGCCGGATCGGAGAGCAGGAAGGCATTGGCTATGCCGATGAAGAACATCGAGACCAACGCACCGGCCAGGATGAGCGCCAGGCCGCGCGGATCATGCGACAGTCCGGCAAGCCGGGCCACCAGCAGGCTGGTGGCAAACCCGGCCAGGGCGCCGGCGAGGGCCGCAAAGCCCTGGGCATCGAGGCCGAAATCGAAAAGATAGGCGCCGGCGATGACGAAGGCCGTGGCGCCCGCATTGATCCCCAGGGTCGAGGGAGAAGCGAGCGGGTTGCGGGTCAATCCCTGCAGGACGAGGCCGCCGCAAGCCGTCGCTGCGCCTGCATAGATCGCGATCAGCGCCCGCGGCAGCCTCTGATAGATGACGACATAGTCGTCATAGCTCGCCGGCTCGAAGCGCAGGATGGCTCCGACCACCTCGGACAATGCAATGGCCTCGGCCCCCAGGCTCAGAGTGGCGACGAGGAGCGCAATGAGCGCCGCCAGCGCGGCGGCGAGAAACAGCCAGCGTCGGATCATGCCGGAACCGGCTTTTCCGCTTGCGCGCGCGGCAGGCAGACAAGCCGGCCCTGCCTCTCGAAGATGTCGACGTCGAGATCGAACACCCGGCCGACATTGGCTGAGGTCATGACCTTCTCGATCGGTCCCTTGGCGATCACCTGCCCTCCATGCAGCATCACTGCCTCGTCCGCGAAGGTGGTCGCCAGATTGATGTCGTGCAGCACCATGACGACGGTCTTGCCCTGGTCGAGAGCAAGGTCCCGCACCAGCTCGAGCACGGCATATTGATATTTCAAGTCGAGATGGTTCACCGGCTCGTCCATCAAAATGATGGGGGTGTCCTGGGCCAGCACCATGGCGATCCAGGCGCGTTGCCTTTGGCCGCCGGAAAGTGAGGTAAGCGGCCGATGCGCCATATCGGCAAGGCCCACTCTTTCGAGAGCCTGCTGGAACAGCAGCCGGTCACGCGCGCTCGGGCCTGTGATCGCCGACGTGCGGGCATAGCCGGCCAGTTCGATCAGCTCGCCCAGCGTCATATAGTCGGGACAGTGGCTGTCCTGCGGCAGGTAGGCGATCTCGCGGGCGAGCGCCTTGCGCCCGATGGTCCGGATCGGCTGTCCCGCCAGGGTGATCTCGCCGGCCCCGACGGGCAGGAAGCCCATGATCGCCTTCAGCAGGGTCGATTTTCCGCACCCATTCGGTCCGATCAGGACATTCAGGCGTCCAGGCTCGAAATCGACCGACACGCCCCGCAAGACGGGCTGCCCGCCATAGCCGGCCACCACATTGTTCGTCCTGAGCACCGTGTAATCATCCAACGCAAATCACGCTTGAATACAGATTAAGTTACGGTAAATCATCACGCAATTCTAAAATTGAAATAGAGATACTTTAAAATAGTTCAATACTGCACCGATTGGAGGTCAAACAACAAGGTATGGAAATCAAAAGAAGATTGCATATCGGGCTTTCTTTGGCTCCGACTTGGCTGAGTGGCGATGGTTGGCGGCGCTTAGACAGCGACATCGAGAATATTTACTCTGATGAATTCTATCTGGACATTGCCAAACGGGCTGAGGCGGCCAGGCTGGATTTCGTCTTCCGGCCCGACACGCTTTTCCTCGATCCCCATGCGCTCGAAACCGGCCCCGGCTTCGGCAGCCTCGATCCCACCATCCTGCTGGCGACCATGGCGCGCGAAACCAGCCATATCGGCCTGCTCACCACCATCTCCACCACCTTCAATTCGCCCTATGTGGTGGCGCGCCAGCTGCAATCCCTCAACTGGCTGAGCAAGGGCCGGGTCGGCTGGAACATCGTCACGGCACTGGACGGCAACGAGAATTTCGGCCTGCCGGCCATGCCCTCGGCCGGGGAACGCTATGAGCGTGCCGCCGAATTCACGCAAATCGTGCGCAGGCTCTGGGCGAGCTATCCGCAGGACGCCCTGAAGCAGGATCGCGAGAGCGGCCGCTATGCCGATTCAGCCCTCGTGCGGCCGATCGATCACGTGGGCGCCCGTTTCAGCGTCAAGGGGCCGCTCAATCTGCCGGCCTATGGCACATCCTCGATTCCGCTGATCCAGGCCGGCGCTTCGCCGACGGGTCGCGATTTCGCCGCTTCCGTCGCCGACGCGATCTTCGCCTCGACCCCCGACATGGCAGCCGCGCTGGAGTTGCGCAGCGATCTCAGGCAGCGCGCACTCGGCCATGGCCGCAGAGCCGACGACATTCGCGTGCTGCCGGGCCTCAGCCTCTATCTCGCTTCCAATCGGAGCGAGGCGCGGGCACTCTTTGCACAGACCCATGCCCGCGCCGATACGGGGCGCAGGTTCAAGGCCATCCGGGACATGACGGGCCTCGACCTCTCGCACTGGCCTGACGACCGCCGCGTCACTGCGGCCGATCTGCCTGAGGTGACCCCGGCATTGCGCAGCCGCACCCATGCGGAACTCCTGCTTCGCCTGATCCGCAACGAACAGCCGACGGTCACCGAACTCCTGACCCGACCCGAGGTGATCGGCTCGGCACATTGGCGCGTCATCGGAACGGCGCAGGACGCCGCCGGGCAGGTCCGGCAATGGGCGAGCGCCGGCGCGATCGACGGCTTCGTCATCCTGCCGGGCGGATCGGCCGAAGCGCTCCGGCTGGCCCTCGAGGATCTCGTGCCTCAGCTGACCGAGGCAGGGTTGTTTCGGCAGACGTATCGTGGATCGACTTTCGCCGATCATCTCAGGGACGATGGCGGCGCCTGAAGCTCGATATGCCGCAATACCAACGGTATTGATGCTTGACCGACCAAGCAGCGTCATTGCGAGCGTAGCGAAGCAATCCAGGACTTCTAGACGCGGTGGCCATGGCTCCTGGATTGCTTCGCTACGCTCGCAATGACGCGTGAGTCAAACATCGTGGCGTTGGTATCAGCCATCGCCTCAGCCATATTGCGCCAGGCCGTGGCCGAGGGACCAGTTCACCTTGGCAACCTCGACGAGGCTGACGAAGACGTCTTCGGACCGAATGCCGGGATTCTCCGCAAGGCGCTCTGCGATCCGTCGGAACAAGGCCCTTTTCTGCGCCTCGCTACGCGTATTGCTTACGGTGAGCTGGATCAGCACGAGGTCGTCGCTGCGGGCAACGTCGAAATAGTGGGCGCCATAGCGGAAATTATCAGCCTCGTGCTCGGTGATGGTCATGAACTGATCGTCCTCGGGCACGTCGAAGGTCTCGCGCATGGCCTGGTAGAGGCCATCGAAGATTGCCTGGCGATAGGCTCGCGGCTTTCCGGCACGCATCGCGATGTGTGTAAGCGGCATGGAGTTTCTCCTCTGTGATCGAATCGGAGCCTAGATGCTGCTCACTCATTTTGATATTCTATGAATATGCATATCAGTAATAAGAGATGGAAATGATAGAGCGACCGCTCGATCTCGATGCCGTCAGGGCTTTTGTGCACATCGCCGACCTCGACAGCTTCACGCGGGCTGCCGAGGTCCTGCAGACGACGCAGGCCGCCGTCAGCCTGAAACTGAAGCGGCTGGAAGAAAGGCTCGGCTGCCGCCTCGTCGAGCGTACCCCCCGCTATGTACAGCTCTCACCCCAGGGCGCCGCCTTTCTCGAACCGGCCCGAGAACTCCTGGCCGGACATGAGCGTGCGCTCGCCGTCTTTGCGACCGCGCGCCAGCGTCTTACCATCGGCCTCAGCGATCATGTCGCCGGGCCCGACCTGCCGGCGCTGATCGCGCGCATGAACACCCAGGACCCGCAGCTTCTGATCGAGATCCGCATCGGCTCCTCGGGAGACCTTTTGCAGAGCTTCGACCGGCGCGAGTTCGACAGTGTGATCGTGCGCCTCCATGCCGGCCGAAGCGATGGCGAGGTGATCGCCGAGGAGAAATTCGGCTGGTTTGCCGCACCCGACTGGCAGAAGCGGGCGGATGAACCCTTGCCCTTGGCGACGATGGCCGAACCCTGCGGCGTACGCGCGATGGCCGGCCGGCTGCTCGATGACGCTGGCCTGCCCTGGCGCGAGAGTTTCGTTGGCGGCGGGGTCGCCGCGGTGACGGCAGCGGTGATGGCCGGGCTCGGCATCGCTGCCCTGGCGCCGCGCATGCTGCCTCTCGGGGCCGTCGAGGTTGGCGCCAGGCTTGGCCTGCCCGAATTGCCGCGTCTGCCGGTGTTGCTGCATAGCCGGGTCAGGCATGAACGGCCGCGCCAGGCACTCGCCGCACTCGCGGCTGCCTTCCGTGCCGCCGTACGAGGATAGCCTTTCAATCATAAGAATTTTGTTTCGGAAACATATTCAATATATTGAAATATAATTATTATTCCTGTTTCATTGAACTACGCTCCTTGCGTCAGGCGCCCTTGCCTGCCCGGGCATGGCCTCGTCTTTCGTCGTGAAACGGTTGATCGTCTCAGCGCCCGCCTTTATCCCTCTTGTCGACAAGAGGATTCTGAAATGAAGAAGAAAGCAGCGGGTGGTGCGGCCATTGAGAGCAAGGGTGGCTCCGCGGAGCGCAAGCGTGGCTCCGGCGTGAAGATGGTCTATGACCTCCTGCGCGACGAGATCCTCGATCTGGTGCTGCCGCCGGGCAGCCCGATCGACGAAGTCCAATTGGCCGAGCGGTTCAAGATGTCGCGCACGCCGATCCGCGAAGCGCTGGTAAGGCTGGCGGGAGAAGGACTGATCGACACCCTTCCCAATCGCTCGACCATGGTATCGAGCATCGACTTCCTCAACATGTCGCCTTTTTTCGACGCCCTGGTGCTGATGTACCGGGTGACGACGAGGCTGGCGGCCGAGCATCACCGCGCCCAGGATCTCGAGGTGATCCGTGCCCAACAGGCCGAATTCGCGGCAGCCGTCGCGGCCCAGGATGCTTTGGCGATGATTGCCACCAATGCTGCCTTCCACTCGACCATTGCCGAAGCCGGCCGCAATCCCTATTTCGCCGGCCTATTCAAACGGCTGCTCGACGAGGGCCGGCGCTTCCTGCGCCTCTATTACCAGTCCTTCGACGACCGGCTGCCGCAGCGCTTCGTCGACGAGCATGAGGACATGATCGCGGCAATCGTGGCGCGCGACGTCGACCTTGCCGAAAAACTCGCCAAGATCCATGCCGAGCAGATCGTCGAGCAAATCCGCAAATTGCTGGTCCGCGACCGCCGGCTCGAGATCGCACTCTGAAGCGCCGTCGTCGGAGCCAGGCCATAACGGGTAAAGAGGCTTTGAAACAACGCGTTAGAGCGAAGATCGTGACGCTGTAACCTATTTCGTCACGCCACTTGTCGATTTCTTGTCGACAAATAAAATACAAAAGCGTATGAAGGTGCCGACGATAGGAATCGGCACCCGTGCAGGACTGCGATCAAGCCTATCCCCCAGGCCAACAGAGGAGCTCGAAATGAAGGCCAAGATTTTCTCCGGTGTCATTCCTGCGCTGATGACCCCGTGCAAGGCGGACCGCAGCCCGGATTTCGAGGCCCTCGTGCGCAAGGGCAAGCAGCTCATCGCCGACGGCATGTCGGCCGTGGTCTATTGCGGCTCGATGGGTGACTGGCCCCTTCTCACCGATGCCCAGCGCATGGAAGGCGTCGAGCGCCTGGTCAAGGCCGGCGTCCCGGTGATCGTCGGCACCGGCGCAGTCAATACCGCTTCGGCGGTGGCCCATGCCGCCCACGCCCAGAAGGTCGGCGCCCAGGGTTTGATGGTGATCCCGCGCGTCCTGTCACGCGGTTCGGTCGTCGCGGCCCAGAAGCAGCATTTCAAGGCCATCCTCACCGCCGCCCCCGATCTGCCGGCCGTGATCTACAACAGCCCCTATTACGGCTTTGCCACGCGCGCCGACCTCTTCTTCGCCCTGCGCGCCGAGCACCCCAACCTGGTCGGCTTCAAGGAATTCGGTGGCCCGGCCGACATGCGCTATGCGGCGGAAAACATCACCAGCCGCGACGACGGCGTCTCGCTGATGATCGGCGTCGATACCGCGGTGTTCCACGGCTTCGTCAATTGCGGCGCCACCGGTGCGATCACCGGCATCGGCAATGTCCTGCCCAAGGAAGTGATCCATCTGTGCAAGCTGTCCGAGGCCGCTGCTGCCGGCGACGTCGACGCCCGCCAGCGCGCACAGGAACTGGAGCAGGCTTTGGCCGTGCTCTCCTCCTTCGATGAAGGGCCAGACCTCGTCCTCTTCTTCAAGCACATGATGGTGGTGAAGGGCGACAAGGAATACACCCTCAACTTCAACGAGACCGACGTGCTCTCCGACAGCCAGCGCGGCTATGCCGAGACCCAGCTCAAGCTGTTCGACACCTGGTATGCGCAGTGGAGCCGCCTCCCCGGCGCCGTGCAGAAATGCGCCGCCTGACGGCCTTGTAAGACTGCCGAACCGAAAGGGCCCTCCGGATCAGGAGGGCCTTTGCATTTGTGGGGGCTATCGCGATCCATCTTCCCAGGCAGATATGTCTACCTGGGATAGCGGGAGAGTCGATTTCCCAAAGGCTGGCCTGTGATGACCAGGCTACATAATGTTTGACCGACTGAAGACATGTGTCCCTGGGACCGCCAGCATCCTGCTGGCTCTTTGACACATTGCGCTTGCTAGAAACAAAGAGCCAGCAGGATGCTGGCAGTCCCAGGAAGAGTTGGCTTCAATCCACCGCAGCCAGGCCGAGGGCCAAGAGCCGGTCGAGCTGTTCGACTTCCGTACCGCTGAGGACGATGCCTTCCGCCTGCGACTTGGCTCGTGCCGCAAAGCGACGCTGGGACGGCAACCTGGCGCCCTGCCCGACGATCGCCTCGAACAAGGTCTCGGCACGGGCAAAGGGATCACCGGGCCGCCCCGCAGCGAATTTCTCGGGCGAGAAGGCCAGGATCAGTTCGCCATGCGCCGGCGCCAGGGTCGTGGTGCCCAGGGCTTCCAACGCTTCGGGGCTGGTGAGATCCCCGATCATGATGCCGGCCAGCAATTCGACCATCGTGCCGATCGCCGAGCCCTTGTGGCCGCCGAAGGGCAGCATGGCGCCGGCGAGGGCGGCTACCGGATCCGTCGTCGGCCTGCCCTCGGCGTCGATCGCCCAGCCCTCGGGCAACGGCTTGCCGGCCCGCCGGTGCAGTTCGATCTCGCCGCGCGCCGCGACGGAGGTGGCGAAGTCGAACACATAGGGCGGCTTGCCCTGACGCGGCCAGCCGAAGCCGAAGGGGTTGGTGCCGAGCAAGGGCTTGTTGCCGCCGGTGGGCGCCACGGCCGAATAGCTGGGGCACATTACGAGGGCAGCGAGGCCCTGCTCCGTCACGGCCTCCACCTCAGGCCAGAGCGCCGAGAAGTGGGTGCAATCATTGATCACCAGCGCGGCCAGGCCATAGGTGCGGGCGCGCTCGACCAGGAGGGGCAGGCCGAGCTCGAAGGCCGGATTGGCAAAGCCTCCCTTGGCATTGACCTTGACGACGGCGGAGGCGTCCTCTGCCGACAGAACCGGCTCAGCGTCGGGGCGGACCTTGCCGGCCTTCACCGTGCGCAAGGCGCCCTCGATACGATAGATGCCATGTGATTTGCAGGCATCGCGCTCGCCCGCAACGATCACGCGCGTCACGGCTCCGGCCTGGTCGGCATTGAAGCCGGCCTTGCGGAAGATCGCCTCCACCTGCTCGCTCAGTTCCTTCGTCGTCAAAAGACGGCTGTCTGTCATGGCATGCCTTTCCCGGTCATCTGCGTGGCTGTCGATATCACGGCTTGATGATTAAAATACATAGTGTATACACAGAATCGACAAGCTCGTTTCAAAATTCGCGCTCGCACGACCCCGCTACAGTGATGGAAGGAATGGCATATGGGTTTCACTCCCACAGGCAAGCATCTTGTCGCAGGTGACTGGGTCGAGGGCGAAGGCTTCTTCGCATCGGCCCCCGCCCATGGGCCGGCCCACCAGTTTTCGATCGGCACGAGCGCGCTGGTGGATCGGGCCTGCGAAGCGGCGGAGGAAGCATTCTGGCATTTCGGCTATGCCAAGCGTTGGGAGCGCGCCGCCTTTCTGCGTGTTCTCGCCGACGAGATCGAGGCTCGAGGCGAGGCGATCACCGAGATCGGCAGCCAGGAAACCGGTCTGCCCGTCGCGCGCCTGCAGGGGGAACGCGCCCGCACCACCGGCCAGTTCCGGCTCTTTGCCGATCATATCGAGTTGGGCGGTTATCTCGACCGCCGCGTGGATATGGCCTTGCCCGATCGCCAGCCGGCGCCGCGGCCCGAGATCCGCATGATGCAGCGCCCCATTGGCCCGGTCGCGGTGTTCGGTGCCTCCAACTTCCCCCTCGCCTTCTCGACCGCCGGCGGCGATACCGCCGCCGCGCTTGCGGCCGGCTGCCCCGTGGTAGTCAAGGGGCATTCGGCCCATCCGGGAACGGGCGAGATCGTGGCCGAAGCGGTCAACGCCGCCATCCGCCGGAGTGGTATGCATCCGGGTGTGTTCTCCCTGATCCAGGGCAATAGTCGCGAGATCGGCCAGGCCATCGTACAGCACCCCCTGATCAAGGCCGTCGGCTTCACCGGCTCGCTCGCCGGCGGCCGGGCGCTCTTTGATCTGTGCGCAGCCCGCCCCGAACCAATCCCCTTCTTTGGCGAGCTCGGATCGGTCAATCCGATGTTCCTGCTGCCCGAAGCGCTCAAGGCACGGCCCGAGGCCCTCGGCCAGGGTTGGGCGGCATCCCTCACGATGGGGGCCGGCCAGTTCTGCACCAATCCCGGCATCGCCATCGTAATCGACGGGCCCGATGCCGACCGCTTCACCGCCGCCGCCAGCGAGGCTCTTGGCAAAGTATCGCCGCAGGCCATGCTGTCGGACGGCATTGCCCGCTCGTATCATGAAGGCCAGGCCGGCATGACCGCACGCAATGCCGTGCGCGCCCTGCTGGCGACGCCGATGTCCGGTCGCGAAGCCTCGCCCAGCCTGTTCGAAACCTCGAGCGAGCGCTTTGTCGCCGACCACGCGCTCGGCGAGGAGGTATTCGGGCCGCTTGGCCTCGTGGTGCGGGCATCGTCCCAGGAAGACATGGAGCGATTGGCCCGCGCCTTCGTGGGGCAGTTGACCGCGACCATTCACATGGAACCAGCGGATCTCGCCGCCGCGCGCCGCCTGCTGCCCATCCTCGAGCGCAAGGCCGGGCGCGTGCTCGTCAACGGCTTTCCGACCGGCGTCGAGGTCGTCGATGCCATGGTGCATGGCGGCCCCTATCCGGCCTCGACCAATTTCGGTGCGACCAGCGTCGGCACCCTGTCGATCCGGCGTTTCCTGCGGCCGGTGGCCTATCAGAACCTGCCCCAGGGCTTGTTGCCGGACGATCTGGACAGCTGAGGTAATCCGTCCGCGCTCTGATCGTCTCCGAATGAGAGCATCCATCATCCCCGGCACGGCCGAAGACCGTGACCCTCTCCGCTCGCCAGGATGAGAGCGTTGCCGGAATAATTTATGCCCACACATAAAATTCTTTTTGTATTCATGTTGTATTTTTAGTTGATTTCGCACGTGAAACCGCAATAGTGGCTCCGCCGTGAAAAACACGAGCCAATGCAAAGAGAGAGCGTGAGAATGAGGAAATCGGTCGCCGCCTTCGGCCTCATGGCCGCCATCGCCATGGTCAGCCCCGCAAAGGCGGACAAGCTGGACGACATCATCGCTTCGGGAACGCTACGCTGCGCCGTCGTGCTCGACTTTCCGCCCATGGGCGCGCGCGACGCCAACAACAATCCGATCGGCTTCGACGTCGATTACTGCAACGATCTGGCCAAGGCCCTCGGCGTGAAGGCCGAGATCGTCGAGACCCCCTTCCCCGAGCGTATTCCGGCCCTGATGTCCGGCCGTGTCGATGTCGGCGTCGCCTCGACCTCCGACACGCTGGAGCGCGCCAAGACCGTCGGCATGACCATCCCCTATTTCGCCTTCGAGATGGCGGTGACGGCCAATGAGAAGTCGGGCGTCAAATCCTTCGATGACATGAAGGGCAAGGTCGTTGGCGCCACTGCCGGCACCTATGAAGCCATCGCGCTGGAAAAGCAGGTCAAGGCCTGGGGTTCCGGCGAGTTCCGTCCCTACCAGACCCAGGCAGACGTCTTCCTCGCCCTCAGCCAGGGCCAGCTCGACGCCACCGTCTCGACCTCCACGGTCGCGCAGGCCAATGTGAAGACCGGCAAGTTCGCCGGCATCGCCGTGGTCGGCAAGGCGCCCTTCGACATCGACTATGTGTCGCTGTTCACCAATCGCGAGGAATACGGCCTGATCAACTATCTCAACCTGTTCATCAACCAGCAGGTTCGCACCGGCCGCTATGCCGAACTCTACAAGAAGTGGGTGGACGAGAACGTTCCCAATCTCACCGTCAACGGCTCCTATCGCTGATCTGACCGTTTCACCGGCGGCGCGCTGGCAACCCACGCGCCGCCGATCCTGCTCGAGAGGTGAAACGGCATGTTCAAATATGCCTTCCATTGGAACCAGGCCCTGAAGGCGCTGCCGCAGCTCCTTGACGGCGCCCTGGTCACGCTGCAGATCGCGCTCCTGTCGATGGCGATCGGCCTCGCCATCGCCATCCTCCTCACTCTGTTCCGCCTGTCCGGCAACCGCCTGCTCGGCGGCTTCGCCACGGCCTGGGTCGAGGTGGCGCGCAACACGCCGGCGCTGTTCCAGATCTACATGGCGCATTTCGGCCTCGGTAATTTCGGCCTCCACCTGACGCCCTTCGCCGCGCTGCTCGCCGGCATCGCCTTCAACAATGCCGGCTATCTGGCCGAGAATTTCCGCGGTGCCCTCAAGGCCATTCCGGACACGCAGGCCCGCGCCGGCCGCTCGCTCGGCATGACCTCGCTGCAAGCCTTCCGGATGATCGTCGTGCCGCAAATGCTGCGCGTCGCCTTCCTGCCCGCCACCAACCAGATGGTCTGGGCCATCCTGATGACCTCGCTCGGCGTCACCGTGGGCATGAACACGGACCTTGCCGGCGTCACGCAGGAGCTGAACGCCCGTTCCTTCCGCACCTTCGAATTCTTCGCGCTGGCCGCGGTGATCTACTATTTGATCGCCAAGGCCATCACTCTGGCAGCCCGGGCGGTCGCCTGGCGCATGTTCCGCTATTGAGAGGGCTGATCATGTTCAACACCGCCCTCACCTGGAGCGACCTCGCCTTCCTCGCCCAAGGCGCCGGCATGACGCTGGCGGTCACCGCAGTCTCGGTTGCTGCCGGCACCATCCTCGGCATCCTCTTCGGCGTGATCCGTGTCCAGCTCGGCCCCTATTGGTCGGTGCCGCTGACCTTCCTGCTCGACATCTTCCGCTCGGTGCCGCTGCTGATCCAGCTCGTGCTGGCCAATGCCTTCCAGTCGATCGCGCGGCTGGGCTGGCCGCCCTTCACCACTTCCTGCGTGGTGCTGAGCCTGTATACGGCCGCCTACTGCACCGAGATCGTGCGCGGCGGCATCGGCTCGGTCCCGGCGACCACCCGCCGGGCGGCGCGTTCGCTTGGCATGAGCTGGTGGCAGGACATGCGCTACATCGTGGCGCCGCTGGCCATACGCGTCTCGCTGCCCTCCTGGATCGGCCTGACGCTCGGCGTCATGAAGGATTCCGCTCTCGTGCTCTGGCTCGGCCTGATCGAGCTCCTGCGCGCCTCGCAGATCCTGGTCACCCGCCTGCAAGAACCCCTGTTCATCCTGATGATCTGCGGCGCGATCTACTTCCTCATCAGCTTTCCCATCGCCCGGCTGGGCGGCTATCTCGAAAGACGGTGGTCCCCCAATGATTGAGATCCAGAACGTCCGCAAATCCTTCGCCGCTCTCGAAGTGCTGAAGGGCATCAACCTCACCGTCGACAAGGGCGAGGTGGTCAGCATCATCGGCGGATCCGGCTCGGGCAAGTCGACGCTTCTCACCTGCATCAACGGGCTGGAACCGATCAATGCGGGCCGGATCACCATCGACGGCACCGAGGTCCACGCCAAGAGCACCGACCTCAACAGGCTGCGCCGGAAGGTCGGCATCGTCTTCCAGCAATGGAACGCCTTCCCGCATCTGACCGTGCTGGAAAACGTCATGCTCGCCCCGCGCAAGGTGCTCGGCATGGCCAAGGCCAAGGCCGAGGAAATCGCGGTCAAGCAGCTCAGCCATGTCGGGCTGGCCGAGAAGCTTTCGGTCTATCCCACCCGCATGTCCGGCGGCCAGCAGCAGCGCATGGCGATCGCCCGCGCCCTTGCGATGTCGCCCGAATATATGCTGTTTGACGAGGTGACATCAGCACTCGACCCGATGCTCGTCGGCGAAGTGCTCGATACACTCAAGATGCTGGCCGAAGAGGGCATGACGATGATCTGCGTCACCCATGAAATGGCGTTCGCCCGCGACGTCTCCAACCGGGTGGCATTCTTCCACCAGGGCGTGATGGCCGAGATCGGTACGCCGGACCAGCTCTTCGGCGCGCCGCAAAATCCCGAAACCCAGAAATTCCTGGCGAGCGTGCGGTGAGTTCCGATCTCGATGTCATCGTCATCGGCGCCGGCGTGGTGGGCCTTTCTTCCGCCATCGCCGCCAAGGCGCGCGGGCTGTCGGTCGCGGTGCTGGACCGGGAGGGCCCGGCCGCCGGGGCTTCCGCCGGCAATGCGGGGGCTTTCGCCTTCACCGACATCCTGCCGCTCGCCTCGCCCGGTATCCTGAAGAAGGCGCCGAAATGGCTGCTGGATCCGCTCGGCCCCCTGAGCGTGCCGCCGGCCTATGCCCTGAAGATCGCCCCCTGGATGTTCCGCTTCTGGCGGGCCTGTTCGGCCTCGCGCGTCGCCCATTCGACCGCCGCCCAGACTGCCCTGATGGATCTCTCCAAGGCGGAACTCGAGCCCTTCCTCACCCGGACCGCCACGCTGCCGATGCTGCGCAAGGAAGGCAATCTGCAAGTCTATGAAAGCAAGGCGGAGCTCGAGGCCTCGTTGCCGGGCTGGGCGGCCCGCCAGGCGCACGGCATCGAATTCAGCCATCTCGATGCCGCCGGCATGGCCGCGATCCAGCCGGGGCTCGCCCCGCGCTTCACCCATGGCACCTTCACGCCCGGCTGGTATTCCATCGCCGACCCCAAGCTCTATACCCTGGCACTGGCCGACCATCTGCGCGCAAATGGCGGGCAAATCGAACAAGCCGAAGTCAAGGCGCTGCGGCCCGTCGAAAACGGCGTCGAGATCCTCGGCGCGGACGGCAGCGTGCGGCGGGCCGCCCAGGTCGTGCTTGCGGCGGGCGCCTTCTCGCACCGGATCAGCAGGACCATCGGCGAGGCCATCCCGCTCGAAACCGAGCGCGGCTACAACACCACTTTGCCGCCCGGCGCCCTCGACCTCAACACCCAGATCACCTTCGGCGGGCATGGCTTCGTCGTCTCTCGTTTGTCGACCGGCATCCGCGTCGGCGGCGCCGTGGAACTCGGCGGGTTGGAGCTCAAGCCGAATTTCCGTCGCTCGGCAGCCATGCTCAAGAAGGCGCAGGCCTTCCTGCCAGGCCTCAAGCCGGAAGGCGGCGTGCAATGGATGGGGTTCCGTCCCTCCCTGCCGGACAGCCTGCCCGCCATCGGCCGTTCCAGCGCGACGCCGCGTGTGATCCACGCCTTCGGCCACGGCCATCTCGGCCTGACCCAGTCGGCCGGGACGGCGCGCATCGTCGCCGATCTCCTGACCGGCCATAAGCCCGCCATCGATATCACTTCTTTCTCGCCTCAGCGTTTCTGACGAAAAGGTCCTGCCATGGCCAACCATACGTTCTCATGCATCGACGGCCACACCTGCGGCAATCCCGTCCGCCTGGTCTCGGGCGGCGGCCCGCTTCTCAAAGGCGCGACCATGCTGGAAAAGCGCGCCCATTTCCTGCGAGAATTTGACTGGATCCGCACCGGACTGATGTATGAGCCGCGCGGCCACGACATGATGTCGGGCTCGATCCTCTATCCGCCGACCCGGCCCGATTGCGACGTCGCCGTGCTGTTCATCGAGACCTCCGGCTGCCTGCCGATGTGCGGCCACGGCACCATCGGCACCATCACCATGGGCATCGAGCACGGCCTGATCACGCCGCGCGAACCGGGCAAGCTCTCGATCGATGCCCCCGCCGGCAAGGTCGACATCACCTACGCCCAAGAAGGCCGCTTTGTCGAGGAAGTGCGTCTCACCAACGTGCCCGGTTTCCTCCATGCCGAGGGCCTGACCGCCGAGGTCGAGGGCCTGGGCGAGATCGTGGTCGACGTCGCCTATGGCGGCAATTTCTACGCCATCGTCGAGCCGCAGAAGAATTTCCGCGACATGGCCGACCATACCGCTGGCGAACTGGTGGGCTGGAGCCCGAAGCTGCGCGCGGCGCTGAACGCCAAATACGAATTCGTCCACCCCGAGCACCCTGAGATCCAGGGCCTCAGCCACATCCAGTGGACGGGCAAGCCCACGCAGGCAGGCGCGCATGCCCGCAACGCCGTGTTCTATGGCGAGAAGGCGATCGACCGTTCCCCCTGCGGCACCGGCACCTCCGCGCGCATGGCGCAGCTCGCCGCCAAGGGCAAGCTCAAGGGCGGCGACGAATTCGTGCATGAATCGATCATCGGTTCGCTGTTCAAGGGCCGGGTCGAGGCGGCGGCCAAGGTCGCCGGCCGCGACGCCATCATCCCCTCCATCGCGGGTTGGGCACGCATGACCGGCATCAACACCATCTTCATCGATGACCGCGACCCCTTCGCCCATGGTTTCGTGGTCAAGTGAGCCGGTTTCCTGGTGAAATGAGCACCTCCCCTTCCGCGCACAATATCCTGGCGGGCACCGCCCACGGGCCCGTCATCATCAGCCAGGAAGCGCTCAGCTTCTGGGGTGGGGTCGATCCCGCCACCGGCCGCGTGATCGACGTGCACCACCCCCTGCACGGGACCTGTCTGACGGGCGGCATCCTGATGATGCCGTCCAGCCGGGGCTCCTGCACGGGTTCGGGCGTGCTGCTCGACCTGGTCCTCAACGGGAGGGCACCGGCGGCGCTGGTGTTCTGCGAACCCGAGGACGTGCTGACCCTGGGCGCCCTGATCGCAGCCGAGCTCTTCGGCAAGCCCTTGCCCGTGCTGCGCCTGGCGCCGGAGGCTTTTGCAGCCTTGGCACAGGCGAAGTCCGCGCGGATCAGCGAGACGGGCATTGAGGCCGATGGCCTTTCCTTGCCTCTCGCACCTCCTGCCACCGCCAGGCTCGACCTCACCGAGGCCGACCGCGCCATGCTGGATGGACGGGATGGGCCGGCGGTGCAGCAGGCCATGCGCATCATCTGCGCCATGGCGGCCCAGCAGGGCGCACAGAGGCTGGTCGACGTCACCCAGGGCCATATCGACGGCTGCATCTATGCCAGCCCGGCCAACCTGACCTTTGCCGAAAAGATGGCCGAGATGGGAGCGCGCGTCCGCGTGCCCACCACCATGAACGCCATTTCGGTCGACCGCACCCATTGGCAGGAGCAGGGCGTGCCGCCCTCCTTCGGCGCACCAGCCGCACGCCTCGCCGACGCCTATGTCCGCATGGGCTGCCGGCCGACCTTCACCTGTTCGCCCTATCTGCTCGACAGCACCCCCCGTGCCGGCGAAGCCATCGCCTGGGCCGAATCCAATGCGGTGATCTTCGCCAATACCGTGCTCGGCGCGCGGACGGCCAAGCATCCCGACTTCCTCGACCTCTGCATCGCGGTGACGGGGCGGGCGCCGCTGTCGGGCGTCTATCTCGATCAGCACCGCCGAGCCCGCCGCATCATCAACGTCGAACTCCCCGACCAGGTGGACGATGCCTTCTGGCCGTTGATCGGCTATCTCACCGGCCGCGCCGCGCCCGAGCGCATCCCGCTCCTGCGCGGCCTGGCGTCGGCCCGTCCTTCGCGGGACGATCTCAAGGCGCTCTGCGCCGCCTTCGGCACCACCTCGGCCGCACCGATGCTGCATGTCGAAGGGGTCACGCCGGAGGCTGGGAGCGCCGTGGCCGATGGCGCCGACGCTGTCGTCATCACGCGCGCCGACATGGCCGCCGCCTGGCAGCGCCTCAACGAGGGGCCGGAACAGGTGGAACTCGTCGCCATCGGCAGCCCGCACGCTTCGCTCGACGAATGCCGTAACCTTGCCGAGGTGCTGGCAGGCCGCCAGCGCCGTGCGGATGTTGCCGTCATCGTCACCGCCGGGCAGCAGGTCATCGACCAAGCGCAGAGCGACGGCACCCTCGCGCGCCTGCAGGACAGCGGCGTGCAGGTCCTGCCGGATCTGTGCTGGTGCTCGATTTCCGAGCCGGTCTTTCCGACACGGACCCGTGCCGTGATGACGAATTCCGGCAAATACGCCCATTACGGCCCCGGCCTGTCCGGCCGCGCCGTGCGCCTGGGCAGCCTTGCCGATTGCGTGACTGCGGCCCTGACCGGCCACGCCCCCCAACGTCTGCCGAACTGGCTTTCCTGAGGACCCTTCCATGCGCAGCACGAAAACCATTCACGTGATTTCGGCCCATGCCGAGGGCGAGGTCGGCGACGTCATCGTCGGCGGCGTCACCCCACCGCCCGGCGACACCATCTGGGAACAGAGCCGCTGGATCGCCCGGGACCAGACCCTGCGCAATTTCGTGCTGAACGAACCGCGCGGCGGCGTGTTCCGCCACGTCAACCTGCTGGTGCCGCCCAAGCACCCGGAAGCCGATGCCGCCTTCATCATCATGGAGCCGGAGGACACCCCGCCGATGTCCGGCTCCAACTCGATCTGCGTGTCCACCGTGCTGCTCGACAGCGGCATCCTGCCGATGCATGAGCCGGTGACGGAGATCACACTGGAGGCTCCCGGCGGGCTCGTCCGCGTCCGCGCGGAGTGCCGGAACGGCAAGGCCGAGCGTATTTTCGTACGCAATCTCGCGAGCTTCGCAGACAAACTTGATGCGAAGCTTGAAGTCGAAGGACTGGGTACGCTCACCGTCGACACCGCCTATGGCGGCGACAGTTTCGTCATCGTCGATGCGGCCGCCTTGGGCTTTTCGCTCAAGCCCGACGAGGCCCACGACATCGCCACGCTCGGCGTCAAGATCACCAATGCGGCCAACGCGGCGCTCGGCTTCCATCACCCCGAAAATCCCGACTGGCGACATTTTTCCTTCTGCCTGTTCGCCGGCGCCGTCGAACGCACGGCCGAGGGCCTTCGCGCCGGAGCCGCGGTGGCGATCCAGCCGGGCAAGGTCGATCGTTCGCCGACGGGAACGGCCCTGTCGGCCCGCATGGCCGTGCTGCATGCCCGCGGGCAGATGACCATGGAAGACAACCTGACAGCGGTGTCGGTGATCGGCTCGACCTTCAGGGGCCGCATCGTCGGCATCGTCGAGGTCGGCGGCCGCCCGGCTGTGCTGCCCGAGATTTCGGGTCGCGCCTGGATCACCGGCACCCACCAGCACATGCTCGATCCCTCCGACCCCTGGCCCGAAGGCTATAAGCTGAGCGATACCTGGGGCGCGCGCTGAGAGGCGTGCCGCCGCAAGTCGTCGGTGCCGTCATTGACCCGAAACCTGCCGTCTCTATCATCGGGAATCGATAGTGATTTTCGAAGAAACGAGCACTGTGGCAATGACGGCCGACGGACCACCAGTTCCTTCCAAGCGGCCTCCACAGCCCTCCGAAGCCGGCAAGAAGGAGCAAGACCCGGCGGCCAAAGGGGGAGGGCCAGGCGACGCTTCGCCGCTCGAAGTCTTCGGCGTCTTCCTCAAGCTCGGACTGACCTCTTTCGGCGGGCCGATTGCCCATCTCGGCTATTTCCGTGACGAATTGGTCGTGCGCCGCCGCTGGATCGGCGAGGCCGGCTATGCCGATCTCGTGGCACTCTGCCAATTTCTGCCTGGCCCCGCCTCCAGCCAGGTCAGCTTCTGCCTGGGCGTCCTGCGGGGCGGCGGCCTGCTCGGCGGTCTTGCGGCCTGGCTTGCCTTCACCCTACCCTCGGCCATCATCCTCACCGCCTTTGCCCTCGGCGCATCGGCGCTGGCCGGTCCCCTGGCGGCAGGCATGCTCCACGGCCTGAAACTGGTGGCGGTCGCCGTCGTCGCCCAGGCGATCTGGGGCATGGCTAGAACCCTCACGCCGGACAGGGAACGCGTCGCCATTGCCTTGGCGGCTGTCCTCCTCACCGCCCTGACGGCAGGCTGGTTCAACCAGATCGGCGCCATCGCGATCGGTGCGCTCGCCGGGCTCTGGCTCTGTCGCACCGGAAAAAGCGTCCCCGTCGGGCGCCTCGGCTTTGCGGTATCGCGGCGCAAGGGCATCCTCGCCCTGGTTCTGTTCGCGGCCTGCTTCCTCCTTCCCGCCTTGCTCGCGGGTATGGTCGGCCGGGATACCGCCTTCTCCGGCGCAATGACGCTGTTCGATGCCTTCTACCGTTCGGGAGCGCTGGTCTTCGGCGGCGGCCATGTCGTCCTGCCGCTGCTGCAGGCGGAGGTGGTGGCACCAGGCTGGGTCGGCAACGAGGCTTTTCTTGCCGGCTATGGCCTGGCCCAGGCGGTACCGGGGCCACTCTTCACCTTCGCCGCCTATCTCGGCGCCGTCATGACACCCACGCCGAACGGCATTGCGGGCGCGCTGATCGCATTGGTTGCCGTCTTCGCACCGGGCCTCCTGCTGGTCTATGGCATGCTGCCCTTCTGGGACACGCTGCGGTCGCGTCCTGCGGCACAGGCCGCCATGCGTGGGGCCAATGCCGCGGTCGTCGGCATCCTCGCTGCGGCCCTCTATACCCCCGTCTGGACCAGCGCGGTCCTTTCGCCGCGGGACTTTGCGCTCGCGCTGACCGGCTTCCTGTTGCTCACGGTCTGGAAAATACCACCCTGGATCGTCGTCGCCTTGCTGTCGGCGGGCGGCGCATTGATTGCCTTGGCCTGATCCATCCCACCCGAACCGCCTGTCCACCTGGCGAGCAATAGCGCGACGAAGCAACCAGCCACTGGCCGATTCATCGAGCGCTGCCTCCCTTCTTGACTCCCCCCAACAGAGGCGGCGCCCTACGGCGGCAAGGCCTCTGAACTTGCGCATGCTTTGAGAGATGAAATGATTTTATAGTATATTTGTAGAATTTGTCCGCGCAAATGTGATCGGCCGACTGATATCTGCAATTGTAATTCACCCCCGCGAGGTGTTTTATTGAGGAAAGAGCGGATTAGTCCGCCGCAACAATCCGGCGCAGAGGGGCAGGCGATGACATCGGCCCTCGATTTGTTCAAAGCCGTCAAGCTGGATACAGGCCTGTCCGAGACATTCCAGGTCCATGAACTGTTGCGCAACGCCATCATCGCCATGGTGCTGGCCCCCGGGGAACCAATCCAGGAAGAGGAGATCTGCGCCCGGCTTTCGATACCGCGCCCACCTTTACGCGATGCCATCCTGCAATTGGCAAGCGAACGTTTCGTCGTCATCGAGCCGGACGGCCGAACTCTCGTCGCCGCGATCGACATCGGCGAAGTGCTCACTGGTCAGATCGTCCGGGAAACCTTCGAGGTCCGGATAACCCGCCTTGCGGCTCGACACTTCGTCCCAGCCTGGGCCAGGGATTTCGAGCATTGCCTGTCGCTGCAGGGCGAAGCCGCCAGACGGCACGATACCGATGAATTCTTCGCTCTCGACAACGCCTTCCACAAGCTGATCTGCGAAATCTCCGGCGTCAGCAACAGCTGGCGCATCCTCCGTGTCGCGACAGGACAGCTCGATCGCGTCAGGCGGCTCGCCTTTGCCTTCGAGAACAGTTTCGATGTCGTGATGGCCGAGCATGACGCGATCTACCAAGGCTTGAGAACCAGAAGCGAACAGGCCAGCGTCACCGCCCTCCAATTCCAGCTCGACAGCCTGTTCGAAAACCTCCGCCTGCTGCGAAAGCAGCATCCGGATGTGTTTGCCGATTACGGGGACATCAATTTCGACATGATCCGATAGGCGCGACGCTCCGATTGGGCTTGGCTCGCTGGACCACCAGGCTCCTCCCCGCGATCTGAATTTAAGTGCATGAAATTTGGATTTATTTGGTAAGAAAATGCGTTTGTATGCATTCAAATCAAATGCCAGGATTGTTTCGGTGATCAAAAAAATCACATCTAATATTTGTTGATTGGTGCTGCCGTCCATGTGGCAGGCCTCCCTCTGGGATAGACCCGCCATGAGCGTGACCGAATTCCGCGGCCCCGGACTGACCGAAAGCCAGTGGCAGCAGATCCAGGTACTGGCCACGACACTCGACAACCGCCAGCTGCAGTGGCTGAGCGGCTTCTTTGCGGGGATCGAGTTCAAGGCCGGCGACTGGGGAACGCACGCCCCTCTCCTGCCAACGCAGCAGGAAATCGCGTCGAGCCGCCAGCTCACCATCCTCTATGGCAGCGAAACCGGCAACAGTGCCGCCCTCGCTGCGAGCCTGGCCGAGCGCGCCCGGTCCGAAGGCCTCTCGCCCCAGCTGTTCGACATGGCCGACTACAAGCTGCGCGGCTTGAAGGACGAGCAGGACCTCCTTCTGATCGCCAGCACCTATGGCGAAGGAGACCCTCCGCAGCCGGCGGCGAATTTCTTCGAATTCGTCGAAAGCCGCAAGGCGCCCAGGCTGGCAGGGCTGCGCTTTGCGGTGCTGGCGCTCGGCGATTCCACCTATGAGCGCTACTGCGAGGCAGGCAAGCGGCTCGACCGGCGTTTCGAGGAACTCGGTGCCATCAGGCTGCTGCCGCGTGTCGACTGCGATGTCGACTATGACGAACCGGCTTCGGCCTGGATGACGAGTGTGCTCGGCCATATTGCCAAGCCGGCCTCTACGGCAGTTCCCCCCTCGGTAGCGGCGAAACCGCACGCCATCGCCGGTTTCGACAAGCGGCATCCCTTCGCCGCGCGTATCCTCGACAACCTCGTCCTCAGCGGGCGCGGTTCCTCCAAGCAGACCCGCCATGTCGAAATCTCGCTGGAAGGCTCCGGACTGGCCTATGAGCCGGGGGATTGCCTGGGCCTGATGCCGAGCAACGATCCAGCCTTGGTCGAGGCGGTCATCGGCGAACTCGGCTATGACGCCGCGGCCACGGTCACCGTGCAGGACAGGCCCCTTCGGATCCAGGAGGCCCTTGCCCGACATTTCGAAATCACCGCCCTCACCCCGCGTTTCATCGAGCATTGGGCTGAAATTACCGGTGCCGATGTCCTGAGGCACCTCTGTGATCCCGCCTCGGTCGAAGATCGGGCTGCCTTCATGCGCGGGCACCATATTCTCGATGCGATCCGCCGCTTTCCTGCCAGAGGCCTTGACCCTCAGGCCCTGATCGCCGGCTTGAGACCCCTGCAGCCCCGGCTCTATTCCATCGCCTCGAGCCTCGCCTCCGCGCCGGACGAAGCCCATCTGACGGTTTCCACCGTCCGCTACGAGCTGGCAGGCGAGCCCCGCTCCGGCGTTGCGTCCGGGCACCTGGCCGATCGCGCCCGGCCCGACGAGGCGCTGCCCGTCTATATCCACGCCAATCCGCATTTCCGCCTGCCGGGCGACGACGTGCCCATCATCATGGTCGGCGCCGGCACCGGCGTGGCGCCCTACCGGGCCTTCATGCAGGAGCGCGAGGCACGAGGCGCCGGCGGACGCAGCTGGCTGGTGTTCGGCGAGCGCAATTTCCGCACCGACTTCCTCTACCAGAGCGAATGGCTGGCCATGCTGTCCGCCGGGGTGCTGACCCGCATGGACGTTGCCTTTTCCCGCGACGGCCGGCGCGAGGGCCATGACAAGGTCTATGTCCAGCACCGGCTGAAGGAACAGGCGCGTGAGGTCTTCGCCTGGCTGGAGGAAGGCGCCTGCTTCTATGTCTGCGGCGATGCCAGCCACATGGCACCCGACGTGCACCAGGCCCTGCGCTCGATCATCGCCACGCAAGGCGGCCTCGGCGCGGATGCCACCGACGATTATCTGCAGCGCCTGCAGCGCGAGCACCGCTACCAACGCGACGTCTATTGAGGCCGCCATGACCGATCTCCTCGCCCCCACCGACCGCAGCCGCGACCTGTCGCAACCTTTGGAAAAGCTCGGCCCCGACGAAACCCTGAAGGCGCAGAGCGACCAGCTGCGCGGCACTGTCAAGACCAGCCTGCTCGACCGGCTGACCGGCTCGGTCACGCCCACCGACACCAAGCTGATGAAGTTCCACGGCATCTACCAGCAGGATGACCGCGACCTGCGCGACGAGCGCCGCCGCCAGAAGCTGGAGCCGGCCTATCAGTTCATGGCGCGGGTACGCCTGCCCGGGGGCGTGTGCACGCCGGCGCAATGGCTCAAGCTCGACGAGCTGGCGCGGGCCTATGGCGGGGAGACGCTGCGGCTGACCACGCGCCAGACCTTCCAGTTCCACTGGCTGCTCAAGCACGACCTCAAGGCGACTCTCCAGGGCCTGCACGAGGTGCTGCTCGATACGATCGCGGCCTGCGGCGACGATTCACGCGGGGTGATGGCCTCGGTGAACCCGCATCTGTCGGCCTTGCATGCCGAGGTCTACCGGCACGCCCGGCAGGCCAGCGACCATGCCATTCCCCGCATGCGGGCCTATCACGAGATCTGGTATGGCGAGGAGCGCGTGGCCTCCTCCGAGCCGGAGGAGCCCCTCTATGGCCGGACCTATTTGCCGCGCAAATTCAAGATCGGCTTCGCCATTCCCCCGGTCAACGACATCGACGTCTATGCGCAGGACCTTGGTTTCATTGCCATTGCCGAACAGGGACGCCTGGCCGGGTTCAACGTCGCCATCGGCGGCGGCATGGGCCGCACCGACCAGGCGCCGGCGACCTATCCGCGCCTTGCCGACGTGATCGGCTTCGTGAAGGCCGACAAGGTGCTGGCGGTCTGCGATGCCGTGATGGGCCTCCAGCGCGATTACGGCGACCGCAAGGACCGCTCGCATGCGCGCTTCAAATACACGATCGACGACCGCGGGCTCGACTGGATCACGGCCGAGATCGAGCGACGGCTCGGCTTCGGCCTGCAGCCGGCCCGCGCCTTCGACTTTGCCTCCAATGGCGATGCGCTGGGCTGGCAGGTGGGCGAGGACGGCCGCCATCACCTCACCTTGTTCATCGAGAATGGCCGCATCGCCAACCATCCTGGCCGGGCCCTGATGGACTTCCTGCGCGCGGTGGCGCGGGTGCATGGCGGCAGCTTCCGTCTCACGCCCAACCAGAACCTCGTCATCGCCGAGATCGCGCCGAATAGCAAAGCCGGCATCGAGACGCTGCTCGCCGAATATGGGCTGGGCACCAGCAAGGGCGAGAGCGGGCTGCGGCTCAACTCGATGGCCTGCGTGGCCTTGCCGACCTGCGGTCTCGCTATGGCCGAAAGCGAACGTTATCTGCCCCACCTTCTCGACAAGCTGGAGGAGATCCTGCGCCACCACGGTCTTGCGGAAGAGCCGATCACCATCCGCATGAGCGGCTGCCCCAATGGCTGCTCGCGCCCCTATATTGCCGAGATCGGTCTCACCGGCCGGGCGCCGGGCAAATACAACCTCTATCTCGGCGGCGGCTTCCACGGGCAGCGGCTGAACAAGATGCATCTCGAAAATGTCGGCGAGGCCGCCATTCTCGCGGCCCTCGACAAGACACTCGGCCATTTCGCCAGGGAACGGCATCAGGGCGAACGCTTCGGCGATTTCGTCATCCGCGCCGGCTATGTGCGCGAGGTCAAGGCCGGACGCGATTTCAACAGCTGAGGCCGCACCATTCCCCAATTTCAAGAAGGAGAGCACCATGTCGATCCAGCTTGGCCAGATCGCCCCCAATTTCATCCAGAGCAGCACGGAAGGGCGTATCAGCTTCCATGACTGGCTGGGCGAGTCCTGGGGTGTCCTGTTCAGCCATCCTCGCAATTTCACGCCGGTCTGCACCACCGAACTCGGCGAGGTCGCCCGCCTCAAGCCTGAATGGGACAGGCGCAACGTCAAGGTGCTCGGCCTGTCGGTCGATCCGCTGGACGCCCACGCCGCCTGGGGCAAGGATATCGCGGCGACGCAGGGCCATGCCCTCAATTTCCCGCTGATCGCCGACGCGGACGGCGCCGTGGCGCATCTCTACGGCATGATCCACCCCGAGGCCGACGCCAATGTCACCGTGCGCGCCGTGTTCGTGATCGACCCGGCCAGGAAGGTAAGGCTGGTCCTGACCTATCCTCCGAGCGCCGGGCGCAACTTCGCCGAGATCCTGCGCGCCATCGACAGCCTGCAGCTTACCGACGCCCAGAAGGTCTCCACCCCGGTCAATTGGGAACCCGGCCAGCCGGTGATCATTTCGCCAAGCCTCAGTGACGAAGCGGCCCGCGAGCGCTTTCCGCAGGGCTGGACCACGCTGACCCCCTACCTGCGCGTGGTGCAGCTGGAAGCCTGACGAATTGGGAATTGTCCAGGCGGCGGGTCATGCTCCATGCAACCCGCCGACCCCGAGCAGCCGCTCGATCACCTCCGGCTGCTCGGAGAGCATGGCCGAGGCGCCGGACCAGGCGATGCGGCCCCGCTCCAGAATGACGACATGATCGGCAAAGTCGATCGCGGTCTGGATGCGCTGCTCGACCAGTAGGATAGTCATCTCGCCCCCGGCGGCGAGGCGCGAGAATACGGCCATCAACTCCTCGCAAATGACGGGGGCCAGGCCTTCCAGCGGCTCGTCGAGCAGCAGCAGCGTAGGCTTGCCCAGGATGGTGCGGGCCGTGGTGAGCATCTGCTGCTCGCCTCCCGAGAGCTGCGAGCCGAGATTCCTGCGGCGCTCCTCGAGGCGCGGAAACATCGCATAGGCTTCCTCGATCGCCTGTCGCCCCCGGTTCTTGAGCCCGACGAAGAGGTTCTCCTCCACCGTCAGCGAGGCGAAGATGCAGCGGGCCTGCGGGACATAGCCGAGGCCCTGGCGGGCACGCGCGGCGCTGTCGAGCGGGCCGATATCCTTGCCTCCGAGCTGCAGCGTGCCGCCATAGCGCCGCGTCTGGCCGGCGATGGTCGCGAGCAGCGTCGTCTTGCCCATGCCGTTGCGACCGAGCACGGCCAGGCGCCCAGCGGCGGGAACGGAGAAGGAAATGTTCTCCAGCACGCGGGTCGGGCCATAACCGGCGCTGAGGTCGCTGATTTCAAGCGGCGTCGCGGTCATGCTGACTGCTTCTCCTGGGCATAGTTTCCAAGATAGGCCTGGCGGACCCGGGCATCCTTCGTCACGTTCTCGGGAGAACCATCGAAGATGATGGCACCGGCGGCGAGCACGATGACGCGCTTGGCGAAGCGGAAGACCAGGTCCATGTCGTGCTCGATCATCAGCACGGCGAGATCGGGCGGCAGGCCGGCGAGCGCCGCCTCGATGCGGGGGGTGTCGCTTTGCGGCACGCCGGCGGCCGGCTCGTCGAGCAGGAGAACCTTGGGTTTGAGCGCCAGAGCCAGCGCAATCTCGAGCAGGCGTTGCTGGCCATAGGCGATCTCGGCCACCGGGCGGCTGGCAATAGCTGTGAGGCCGAGCGTGGCGAGCAATTCCTCAACCTCGGCCATGATGTCCGGCTTCGCGCGGTAATGGCCGAAGAAGCGGCCGGCGCGGCCCGTTCTTTGCAGCACGGCGAGCGCCAGATGCTCCTGCGGCGTCATGTCGGGAAAGAGCCGGGTGACCTGGAAGGAGCGCACGAGGCCCCGGCGGACCCGCGCCGTCGGCCCAAGCCCGGTGACGTCCCTGCCGGCGAGCATCACCGTGCCGGAATTGGGCACGAGGTGGCCGGTGACCAGATTGACGAAGGTTGTCTTGCCGGCACCGTTCGGGCCGATCAGGGCGACACGGTCGCCGGTATTCAAGGTGATCGACAGGCCCTGCGTCACCGCAAGGCCGCCGAAGGATTTCTTCAGATCGAGGGTCTGGAAGACCGCGCTCATCCGTGCCTCCCCTTGAAACGGGCAAGCAGCATGGCCGCCGAGCCGTAGAGGCCACGCGGCGCGAACAGCACGACTGCGATCAGCAAGGCGCCGACAATGGTGAGCCAATGGAACGGATTGGCTGCCGAAACGAAATCCTCGAAGCCCATGAAGGCAATGGTGCCGACGAGCGCCCCATAGAGCGAACCGGTGCCGCCGAGCACGAGCATGACCAGGGCCTCGGCCGAGAGGGTGAAGCTCAGGCTGTCGAGGCCGACGACCTGGGTGGAAAGGGCGTTGAGCCCGCCGCCCAGGCCGGCCACGGCGCCGGAGATCACATACATCTTCAAAAGCGTGCCCTGCACCGAGGCGCCCATGGCGCGGACGCGGACAGGGTCCTGCCGGATACCGCGGCAGAGCATGCCGAAGGGCGAGCGCACCACGAGCCTGAGCAGGACAAAGACGATGACGAGAAGGGCGACGCCCAGGCCATAGGCGGTACGCCCCCACAGATCGAACTCGAACAGGCCAAAGACGGGATCGGGGGCGATGCCCGACAACCCGTCGCTGCCGCCCGTATAGGCCGAGGCCTTGTTTGCAACCTCATGGAAGAGATGGACGACCGCAATCGACAGCACCAATTGTGCGAGCCCGTGCCCGCGCAGGATTACCGCCCCCGAGACCAGGCCGGCAAGCGCGCCGCCCGCGGCCGAGATGGCGAGCATCGCCAAGGGATCGGTGACGTTCCACTGCACGGCAGCCATGCCCGCGGCATAGGCGCCGGCACCATACAAGGCTGCATGCCCCAGTGTGGCGATACCACAAAAGCCGGTGACGAGATCGAGCGAAAGCACGAGCAGCGCCACCGCCAGGATGCGGGTCAGCAGGGCCAGGTTGTCCGGAAAGAGGGCATAGCCGATGGCGGCGAAGGCCAGGATGGCCGCAAGGCCGGCCAGGTCGCGCCTCAGCCAGCTGGTTTGCGGCATCTCTCCCCGGCCGGCCATAGGTTTGTTCTCCGTCATCTCCATCTAGGCGCTCCTGCCCATCAGGCCGCGCGGGAAGACGCAGACGATGGCGATCACGGCAAGATAGAAGAAGAATTCGCCATATTCAGGCAGGAGATAGCGGCCGGCGGTGTCCACCAGGCCCAGTACCAGGCAGGCCAGCAAGGCGCCGGGGATCGAGCCCGCCCCGCCGACGCAGACCACGACCAGGAAGGTCACCATGTAGCGCAGGGCATAGTAGGGCTCGATCGGCAGGAGTTCGGCCCCGACAATGCCCCCAAAAGCTGCAAGGCCGACGGCGATCGCGAAACTGACGGCGTAGACGGTCCCGGTGCGCACGCCCAGCGAAGCAGCCATGGCGGCATTGTCCACCGCGGCGCGCAGTTTGATGCCGAAACCGGTTTTCTCGATGAGATACCAAAGGGCCAGGGCGACACCCAGGCCGCAGGCGATGGCGAACAATTTATGCGCGGCGATGGAGCGAAAGCCGAGATCCGCCGGCCCCCTCAGCATCTCCGGCAAGGGGATGGTCTTGAGTGTGGGGCCGAAGACGTAATTGGCTATACCGATGACGCAGAAGGTGATGCCGATGGTCATCAGCACCTGGGTAAGTTCGGGTGCACCATAGAGACGGCGGTAGAGCAGGCGCTCCAGGGGAAGGGCGATCACCACCGTGCCGGCAATGGCCAGCATGATGGCCAGGGCATATCCCAGGCCAAGCGATTGGGCGGCGTAGGAAGCGATATAGCCGCCGATCATGGCGAAGGCCCCGTGGGCAAGGTTGATCACCCGCATCAGCCCCATGGTCACGGACAGTCCGATGGAAATGACGAACAGCACCATGCCATAGGCAAGGGCATCGATACCCACGCTGAGAACGGTTTGCATGGCCTGATCCAACATCAGAGGAAGGATGATTTTTTCAAATCTTCATTCACTCTATCTTCTTTTCCTAATGTATTTTCTGAATTGAACCCAGGCTCTTTCCAGAAAATGCCCTCGCCCAAACGCCTCCGGGCACCTCATCGAGGGCGCGCGGTGCGCGGCTGCTATTTCGAAGCAGCAAGGCCGGGATCGCCCTGCTTCTCGAAGGTGGCGATTTCCTTGTTGTAGTAGCTGCCATCCTCGGCCTTCGCGACCTCGCGCAGATAGATGTTCTGCGTGATGTGGCGGCTTTCAGGGTCAATCGAGACAGGTCCGCGCGGGCTCTCCCAGGCCAGGCCCTTGACGGCATCCACGGCCTTCTGGGCGTCCTGCTTGCCACCCGTCGCCTCGATCATCTTGTAGATGACATGCATGCCGTCATAGGCCCCGACGGCGGGAAAGGACAATTCGCCCGGGTTGCCGATGGCCTTTCGCGCAGCCTCGACGAATTTCTTGTTCTCGGCCGAGTCATGCGAGACGGCATAGTGGAAGGTGGTCAGCAGGCCCTCCGCCGCCTGGCCAAGCGCCGGCAGGTCCGACTCCTGGGTGAGGTCTCCGGGCGCGAGCAGCTTCACGCCCGCCTTGGCCAGGCCATTCTCGTTATAAGCCTTGACGAAGCCGAGCGTGGTCGGCCCTGACGGCAGGAAGGCGAACAGGGTATCGGCACCGGAATCCTTCACCCTCTGCATGATCGGACTGAAATCGTTGGTCGACAGGGGCATGCGGATCGTGCCGACGACTTCGCCGCCCACACCGGCGAAGCTGGTCTTGAAAGCGTTCTCGGCATCAACGCCGGGACCGTAGTCGCTCACCACCGTGATCGCCTTCCTGGCGCCGCGCTCCTTGGCGACCTTGGCCATCGGCGCTGAGGTCTGCCAGGTGGTGAAGGAGGTGCGCACCACGAGCGGGCTCTTGGTCACGATGGCTGATGTCGCCGCATTCATCACCACGAGCGGCACATTGGCCTGCTTCAGCAGCGGCGTCACAGCCATGGCATCCGGCGTGAAATAGAAGCCGGCGAGATACTGGACGCGTTCTTTCACAACGAGTTCCTGGGCCAGCGCCTTGGACTGCGCAGGATCGGCCTGGGGCACGTCGCGATAGATGATCTGGATGTCGTCGCTGCCGGCCTTGCTGCCATGCAGGGCCTGGTAGGCGTCGATGCCGGCCTTGAAATTCTTGCCCTGGATGGCGAAGGGCCCCGAGAACGGACCGATGACGCCGATCTTGATGGTCTCAGCCAGGGCGCTGCCGGACAGCATGACGATCGCCAGGGTAGCGAGAACGGATTTGGCGAGAACGGGTTTTTTCATCGTTTCCTCCAAAGGCCGGAACCGGCACCTCTCAGGCGCGCCGATCGCAGGCTTTGCTTATTGATCAAATGTGCCGTGATAATTGGTAATGTAAAATGAAAACAAATGCTCGAAACATAACCTACAGGATATGTGACGAGCCTGAGGCTAGGGATTCGCCCGTGAGCAATCGGATCGAGTTAGCCAGACCGTTGTCATTGCCGTGCTTGTCCCGGCAATCCAATCCGTTCCCGACAACGAACACATGACCGCTGGATGCCCGGGTCAAGCTCGGGCATGACAAAGGCGGCGCTGCCGTGATTTCAGTAGGGAAGCCCGACATAGTTTTCGGCAAGTGCTGCGGACGCCATTTGCGAATGAACGAGATAGTCGAGTTCGGCCTCCTGGATCCGTTGCCCGAAATCGTCCGTATCCGGGAAGCGATGCAGCATCATCGTCATCCACCATGAAAAACGCACCGCCTTCCAGACGCGGGAAAGCGCCCGTCTCGAATAGGCATCGATGCCAGCCGATGACTTCTCCCGATAGAACTCCCTCATCCCCCAATAAAGATAGCGCACGTCGCTGGCAGCAAGGTTGAGTCCTTTGGCCCCGGTCGGTGGCACGATATGGGCGGCATCGCCGACCAGGAACAGGCGCCCGAAACGCATGGGCTCGGCAACGAAGGAGCGCAGCGGCGCAATCGACTTCTCGAAGGACGGACCGGTGACAACACCAGCAGCCGCCTCTGGCGGCAGACGCCGGCGCAGCTCGTCCCAGAAGCGATCGTCGCTCCAATCCTCGATCCTGTCGTCGAGCGGGCACTGCACATAGTAACGGCTGCGATGGGTCGAGCGCATCGAACACAGCGCAAAGCCCCCGGGATGGTTGGCATAGATCAGTTCGTGGCCGGCCGGCGGCACCTCGGCGAGAATGCCGAGCCAGCCGAAGGGATAGGCCCGCTCATAGGTCTTGAGCGCGGTCGACGGTATCGATTTGCGGCTGACACCATGGAAGCCGTCGCAGCCGGCGATGAAATCGCAATCGATGCGATGGTCGACGCCGTCCTTTTCATAGGTGACATAGGGCGCCTCGCCGTCGAAGCCGTGGGGCTCGACATTCCCAGCCTCGTAGATGGTGGTCAGACCTGCAGCTTCGCGCTTGTCCATCAGGTCATGCGTCACCTCGGTCTGGCCATAGACCATCACGTGCTTGCCGCCGGTCAGGGCTGCCAGGTCGATGCGGTGCAGTCTGCCGTCGAAGGCCAGCGAGATGCCGTCATGCGGCAGGCCTTCGGCATGCATGCGCTCGCCTGCGCCGGCTTCGTCGATGAGATCCAGCGTGCCCTGTTCGAGCACGCCCGCCCGCACGCGGCCAAGCACATGATCGCGGCCGGCACGTTCGATGATGATATTGGCGATGCCCTCATTGGCCAGCAATTGTCCAAGCAGCAGGCCGGAAGGCCCCGAGCCGATGATGACGACCTGTGTGCGCATTTCCTGCCCTCATCGCCGCGAGTTCCATGCCATCGGCAGGCCCGGGTCGGTTTTCGTTCCATTCCTGCTTCGGGATCGCGACTATCCGTCGGCGAGCACACCGATACTGTCGATCTGGGTGGCGAGTTCACCCGCCAGCCGCAGCGACGCCGCGGCCGCCACAGCCATCTGCGGCAAAAGCAGCCATTCCAATGTCCACGCCGCGCCTGAGCGTTCCTGTTCGTGCAGCAAAGCCTGATGCATGCCGGCAAGCTGCGTGGCGTTGAAGCGTGCGAGCGTGACCAGCACCTCCGCCGCCACTGGATTTTGCTTGTGCGGCATGGCAGAGGATCCCCCGCCTGCGGACAAGCCAATCTCGCCGCCGTCCTGGGCCATCAGGGCGACATCCTGGCCGAACTTGCCGAGGCTTCCCGTGATCAGCGACAGCAGATTGGCGAAATCGGCGAGTCGGTCGCGCTGGCTGTGCCATTGCGGGGCGTCCCCGAGGCCGAGGCGAGCCGCGAGCCCAGCCCGGACGGCAGCAGCCTTGGCCCCGAGCTTGTCCAGCGTGCCGGCAGCCCCGCCAAATTGCACCACGAGAAGGCCCGGCCGCATGGCTTCGAGCCGCTTCCTATGCCGTTCCAGCGGCTCGTGCCAGCTGCGGACCCTGTCGGCGACCGTGATGGCAATCGCCGCCTGCATGCGCGTTCGGCCCATCAGTCGGCGGCTTCCGAACCGATGCTCCAGTCCCGCCAGTGCCGTGATCACCTCTTCCAGCAGGTCATCCAAGCGCTTCGCCGCCACAGCCAACCTCAGCACCAGCGCCGTATCGATGACGTCCTGGCTGGTCGCACCGAAATGCACCCTAGCGTCATGGGGAGCGCCGACGGCAACCCGCAATTGGCGCACGAGTTCGGGCACGACAACACCGTCGCGTGCGACGCCGACCCTAAGCGCGGCGATGTCCGGCGTGAAAGACGCCAGCGATGCCGTTATCGCTCTGGCCGCGTCGGCCTCGATCACGCCCTCCTCCGCCTCGGCCTCGGCAAGCGCACGCTCGAAAGCGAGCATCGCCGCCATCTCCGCTTCAAGCGAGAAAAGACCCGCGGTTTCCTCGTCGCCCAGCAGGGCGGACAGATAGGGATGGTCGAAGGGTGAGACTGTCATGGTTCAGATATCGAAGAATACCGTTTCCCGCTCACCCTGCAGATTGATGTCGAAGACATAGGCATCCCCTTTCCGGGCGGCGACGAGCGTGGCGACACGCTGGCGATGCTCGATCCGCGCAAGCACCGGGTCCTCCCCGTTCGCCGCTTCCTCGTCGGCGAAATACATGCGCGTGTGCAGGCCGAGATTGATGCCGCGGGCGACGATCCAGAAGGTGATGTGCGGGGCCATCAGCCGGCCGTCCTTGAACGGCACCCGGCCGGGCTTGACCGTCTCGAACAGGCATTCGCCCGTTTCCATATCGGTCGCCTTGCGGCCCCAGCCGGTAAAATTGGGATCGGCGGTGCCGCGCCGTTCCGACGGCGAATTGTAGAGACCCGCATGGTCGGCCTGCCAGATCTCGACCAGCGCATCCCTGAGCGGCGTCCCGGTGCCGTCGAGGACGCGCACGCGCACGCCGATGCGCTCACCCTTGGTGCCGGCATTGACCATGGCGTCGCCGAGGTCACGGTCGTAAACGCCCGTTATCTCCGCAAAATTCGGCGTCAGCCCGATATGGACATAGGGACCGGCGGTCTGCGAGGGACTTTCCTTGAGGCGGTTGAGAGCCTGAACCATCAATTGCCCTCCAGCCGATTCTCGAACATCGTCGAGCGGCGGCCCCGCAGCACGATGTCGAACTTGTAGGCCCGGGCATCCATGGGGATGGTCGCCTGCATGTCGAGAGCCGCGATCAAGGTCTCGACCGCAGCCCTGTCTGGGATCGTCTTCACGATTGGGCAGAGCCAGATCAGCGGATCGCCCTCGAAATACATCTGGGTGATCAGGCGCTGGGCAAAGCCGTGGCCGAACACCGAGAAATGGATATGGGCGGGGCGCCAATCATTGACGCCGTTCGGCCAGGGATAGGGACCGGGCTTGATGGTGCGGAAGGCATAGCCGCCGTCCTGATCGGCGATGGTGCGGCCGCAGCCGCCGAAATTCGGATCGAGCGCCGCGAGATAGCCTTCCTTCCTGTGCCGGTAGCGCCCGCCGGCATTGGCCTGCCAGAATTCGAGCAACGCACCCGGCACACCCTTGCCGCGCTCGTCGAGGACACGTCCATACACAATGATGCGCTCGCCGATGGCACTCTCGCCCGGCTTCGCGAAATTATGGATGAGGTCGTCGTCGAGCGGCCCCAATAGATCATGGCCGAAGACCGGGCCGGTGATCTCCGACAGCGTGTTGTCGAGCGACAGCAGCGCCTTTTGCGGCGAGCGCAGCACGGACGTCTTGTAGGCCGGCGTCAGGGCCGGCGGATGCCAGCCTCGGTCGCGCTGGAAGAAGGCACCCGTTTCGGGCCGGCGATCGGTGTGTTCAACGGACATCGGACTTTACGACCTCCCCGTCCATCTGGGCAAACACCTGCTTGGCGATCTTGATGGCGCGATTGGCTGCCGGCACGCCGGCATAGACAGCCACATGCAGGAAGGCCTCGCAGATGTCCTCCCGGCTCGCTCCGGTATTGGCGGTTGCCCTCACATGCATCGCCACTTCTTCGTCATGGCCGAGTGCCGCCAGCAAGGCCAGGGTGACGATCGAGCGCTCCCGTTTCGTCCAGGTCGGACGCGACCATACCGTGCCCCAGGCAGCCTCGGTGATCAGTTCCTGGAACGGCCGGTCGAACTCGGTCGAAGCGCCCTCCGCATGGTCGACATGGGCGTCACCGAGCACGGCGCGGCGAACGGCGAGGCCCTCGCGATATCTGGCCGAGCGTGGCGCCGGAACACTCATGGCAGGCTCACTCCGATGGCAGGCGTGCGAGAAACTGGGTGATGAGGGCAACGAGCATGGCGGGCTGCTCGATGCAGGGAATATGGCCGGCGCCGGCGATGACCTCGAATTGAGAGCCGGGAATGATCCTGGCCATCGAGCGCACCAGCGCCGGTGGCGTCGAACCGTCCTGATCGCCGACAATGCAAAGTGTGGGAACGGCGATCGCCTCGGCGGCCCTGGTATAGTCGGCATCGCGTATCGCCGCGCAGGTCGCGGCATAACCCGCCACGGACTGACGGGCGAGCATGGTACGGCAACCGTCCAGCTCCGGCTTGCGCTCGGCATGGAAATGCGGCGTGAACCACAATTTCATTACTGCATCGGCAATCGCGGCGATCCCGTCCTTCTGAACGGTGGCAATCCGGCTGTTCCAACCATCGGCGGTACCGATCTTGTGCGCCGTATCGCACAGTATCAGCCCCCTGACGATCTCCGGCCGCTGGCTGGCGAGGCCGAGCGCGATCAGGCCACCGACCGAAAGGCCGCACAGTACCACGTCCTCGATGCCGAGATGGTCGATGAGGCCGAGGAGATCGTCGACATGATCCTCGATCGCATAGGGGGTTGGGCCGAGATCGGACAACCCATGGCCGCGCTTGTCGTAGGCGAGCGTGGCGACCGAGCCACCGAGCGCGCCGATCACCTCGTTCCAGATGCGCAGATCCGTGCCGAGCGAATTGATGAAGACGAGGTGGCTCCTGTCCCGCCCAGCTGGTCTGTGGTCGAAATGCAGCGTGATGCCGCCGATGGAAATGAACTTCACGGCCGTCTCCTCTCCACGAAGATGGATGACACTATTGGTTTGGTAAAATCATATTTTCTAGCGTTCTCTTAACTGCTGGGTTATGGATCGCCATGATCGACAGCCGTGTCAAGTTTCGCCATCTCCAGACGTTCCTGGAGGTCGCCCGCCAGAAAAGCGTGGTGAAGGCAGCCGGCGTGCTGCATGTCAGCCAGCCAGCGGTGACCAAGACGATCCGCGAACTCGAGGAGGCGTTGGGCGTCAGCGTGTTCGAGCGGGACGGCCGCGGCATCAGGATGACCCGGACCGGCGAAGTGTTCATGCAGCATGCCGGCCTCGCCGTCAGCGCCCTCAGGCAAGGGATCGACTCCGTCGCGCTCGCCGGCGCCAAGGTCGGGCCGCCCCTTCGCATCGGCGCATTGCCGACGGTCTCGGCCCATATCATGCCGCTCGCCATGCAGTTCTTCCTCAAGGAGGATACCGGCGTCACCGTCAAGATCGTGACCGGGGAAAACAGTGTTCTCCTGGAGCAGTTGCGTATCGGTGAACTCGACCTCGTGGTCGGGCGCCTGGCGGCGCCGGACAAGATGACCGGCTTTTTCTTCGAGCACCTTTATTCGGAACAGGTCGTGTTCGTGGTACGCCCCGGACATCCGCTCCTCGACAGCGGCGGCAACCTGTTTGAGCAGATGAGCGCCTATCCCGTGCTGATGCCGACGCGCGGCTCCGTCATCCGCCCCTTCGTGGAGCGCATCTTCATCGCCAACGGCATCGCGTCCGTTCCCACGGAAATCGAAACGGTGTCAGACTCCTTCGGCCGAGCCTTCGTGCGCCAGAGCGATGCGATCTGGGTCATCTCGCACGGTGTGGTCAGCAACGACATCGAGGAGGCCACCCTCAGAACCCTGCCTATCGAGACCAGCGATACGAAGGGACCCGTCGGCCTGACCATGCGCACCGACATGGTCGCCCAGCCTGCCTTTGCCATTCTGCTCAGGACCATCCGCGAGGCGGCCGGGAAGCTCGGCTGAAGGCCGTCGTGGCCGGATGACTATTCGTCTTTGTCCTGACCATCCTCATCGGCCTTGCGGCGTTCGATCACCGCCTGCACCTGCGTGAAGTCGGCGGGGGCCATCGACAGTCCCTCGATCTTATCGCTTCCGAGCTGGTTGACGGTTGCCCTCAGCTCTCTCACCGGCACGACCTGCACATCGCCGCCACGCAGCATGATCGCCACTGTTCCCGGCTCGACCAGATCGCTGGCCACAATGCCGAGACCGTCCAACAAGATTACCTCACCGGTCACGCAGCACTCTCCCCTAAGCACCTTCCCCCGACCGAACCACCTGGGCGATCGAGAGGAATCTGCAAGATACCAGACATCTTCAGGATTTCCCGGCGAGGCCCATCCGCGGGATTCGCAGGGAAACCCTACCTAGTCTCTCCATGCAGGTACCATAGGGGGATCGGGAGAGTGCACCAACCTTTTAAGGCGGTCGTCTCGTGCGAGTTGCCCGAACAAGCAAGATCGTCGCAGCGACGATGGCCGCAAGATTGGCGCAGGATGGAGGGCCTACCTCACCCAAAAGCGTCTGCGATTCGAAGGGGTCACGGGAATCCGTGAGGGCGCGCCGAAACAAAGGGCCGGCGCCAAAGTGCGTTCTTACAAACCACGCCTTGCTCCATCCCCTTGTTTCGACACATTTTCTTGATCGAAAAGCCGGCCGGCTTTTCTGGAAAACGCCTTAGGCGTTGCCCTTCTTGGCCCTGCCGCGCGCAGTGCGAACCGGGGCTTTCTCCTTGGTCTGCCGGCCTTGCTGCCCCAGGCCGAGTTCCTTGGCCAACCGTGAGCGGTGGGCCGAGTAATTCGGCGCCACCATGGGATAGTCGGCAGGCAGTCCCCATTTTTCCCGGTATTGCTCCGGCGTCATGTCATAGGCGCTGCGCAGGTGCCGGCTCAGCGACTTGAACTTGCGTCCGTCCTCCAGGCATATGACATAGTCGGGCGTGACGGACTTCTTGATCGGCACCGCCGGCGTTGCCGCAACGACGGGTTCGATTGGCCTTCCAGTATTCAGATCGCTCAACCGTCCATGTACCGATCTGATGAGTTCGGAAAGGGACGAAGAGGAGACCTGATTATTCGCTACATAGGCAGAGACGATATCGACCGTGAGGTCGACCAGTTTCGTGTCAGCTTCAAGCACGTTGAGCCACTTTCATTGTTGTGTTGATTTCAAAGTGAGTGAAGTTTTCTTAGTGACCGCAGCGTTGTGGACCCTATTGCCGCGGTGAGTCTGTGACACTCAAGCAAATTTCCACCCATGTAAAGCCGTGGCGGGCAAGTCTTTGAGCCTGTCCTCAGGCAACACCGATAATGCTGGCGATTTGACCGGCTCGGCCTTCGGCCATCACGCATAAGACTGTCGATATGCTTAAGAAAAAGGCAGTCGTTCTTTTTCCTGGAGTGAGGTGGTTTGACCTTGAGCTGCCCATTGGCGGGCGCCACGCGCCTTTCGTCTGCCGCAGCGAAGACCCAGGCCAGCCTCACAGTTGCCAGGAATAGCCGCCGTTATGACAGCCTGACGATTGAACGGCTTCAAGAAAGTCGTCAATATCATCCTCCGATCTGGAGAGTTCACCAATGAGGATTGCCTTCGCCTTGTCTTGCGCTGGCCTGATCGCCTGCTTGGGCACTGCCCCGGCCTGGGCCGATGGTGCCAGTTGCAGCGACATCAAGCGCGCATTGGTCTCCGCAAATATGGACTTGATGCGCATCGAGCGAGGACCGCTGCCGGTCGCGCCGGTGCAGGCCGCCTTGGTGATCGGCCAGATGTCAGCCCTCACCCAGCTTACCCGGCTTGCCTGCGACGAGGAGGATGCTCGCCAGATCGCGAAGGTCGTTGGGGTTCGCCTGCGTGGCCTGCAGGCCATGCTGCCGATCGGTTCCGCTCCTACCGAGGGAGCGCAGGCTCCGGAAGCCCCTGCCGAGACGGCGGAAGCCCCGGAAAACCCACCGACGCCACCGCCGGCGCCGCCCAGCGAAGCCCGTCGACAGGCCACCCGAAAGCCAGCGAGTGCCGTCGGCTGCCATCGCGTCTATTATACGAGGGATGGCCATCGCTATTGGCGCTGCCAGCGCTGAGCGCAAGCAATCGCGCTTATTCGCTGCCTTCGCAGATCGGGGTTGGCCGCGGCGGCGGGGCGGGATGGTCGAGCTTGTACTGAGCCAAGACCGGCTCCAGGGTTTGTCTCGACCAATATTTGGGGGCACCGATCTCCCTCAGGCAGGCAGCGTTCCAATAGAGGCCAGCCCGGGCGGGCGACTGACCGGCTGCCACCGCGCGCGCGACATTGCTGACGTCGGCGGCTTCGGGATAGATGTAGAGCGTGGTCGGATAGTCCTTCACCATGGACAGGATCTGCTTCACATCCCCGAGCGACCAGCTGGTGCAGCCATTGCTGCGGCCGCCGGCATAGTCCACCAGCTTCCCAAAGGGAACATAACCATCCTGGTTCGCATAGGGGCTGCTCGGAGCCTTGCGCAGGCACACGCCCTTCAGGGCGACGGCGGCATGGCCGCCAATCGCGCGCTGGCGGGCATTGGCGGTCTCGCCCACGCCATCGAACTGGATGAAGGATCGCAGGAATGCCGCATCCTGGTTCGCCGCTACGCGATAATAGCCCTTGAAAGAGGTTTTGGTTTCGGCCGTCACATAGGAACCGCCGGTCGTCAGTTCCGAATCCTGCGCATTGCCGAAATGCCTGGCGCAGCGTCGCCCATTGGCGAAGTCCGCTACGCCTCTCAGATTGCGGCCGCCGCCATGCCCGGCTGAAATGGCCCGGAAGGTATGCTGGGATTCGCAGATGATGTAGAAGCGCCCGCCCGAACTGCCGGGATCGTTGGGCCGCGTCGCATCCATGGCGAAGTAGCAGGGGTTGCTGACGGCTCCCTGGCTCGCCTTCTGGATATAGAGCGCACGGGCTCTTTGCAGGACCGGCAAGGCGATCTGTCCCTGCCCCTCGCCGACATAGCTCATCAGCCAGGAGGGAATGCCGGCCGCCAGAGCCTCGCTCGATCCACCGCCGATGGCGGCACCGAAGCACAGGCAGGCGATACCCACGCCTTTCGCCAGCCTGGATTTCGGCTGCAGCAAGCCTGACAGCCTTCCAAAGCGGGTCCCAAAGGCTCCGGTGGTCTCCATTCCACGGGTGCGAGGGGTCGCCTTGAGCATATGCGCCAACCGAGCCATCGTGAGTTCTTTCCTCTTTTCGCCGAACCGGCCCGCGAAGAAGGCACAGCACCAGGCGATGCGAAGACCAGGCGAGCACGGCCGCAATCGGCATGGCGTCACGCTAGCCTGGAAGCGTTACGTTTCCTTTACTCACCTTGCATGTCGGTAGAGGACGGCAAATTGATGGAGAGCCGTTCTCCCTGCTAAAAGCGGCACCGTGGCGACGACGACCTCAGCAAAGCTTCAACGCGCCTGCTTTCGAGCTGCCCGTCTTGCGATCGATGACGAGTTCGAAACTCACCTTTTGCCCCTCCCGCAACTCGTCGAGGCCAGAAAGCGTCACGGCGCTGATGTGGACGAAGATATCCCGGCTGCCATTGTCCGGCGCGATGAAGCCGTATCCCTTGGCGGGATCGAACCATTTGACAGTACCAGTGCTCATGCTGAGCCTCCCCCAAGAGGCTTCAATCCCGGCTTTCGGCACCCGATGCGGATTCCAACTTCTGCCAAAGACACCAAGGCCCCCGGAAACGCCGTTCGTTGGGATTGCGTACAATGTCTTCGGCAAGCCACCGGCAGGCTATTCCGGATGGCACAGACAAATGGTTCGCTGCCTCTGCTTCATTCAGAAAGAGCCCGACGTTTTGACCGCCGGGCAAGGTCGTGTCTTAGGACCTGTCACCCGCCAGCTCCTCCTAAGGCAGGCGCTGGCAGTATCTCGATTTTCGCACGACCTCGTGATTTCGCCGTGACAACATGCCTTCGGGACGGCGGGCTCGAGCACGACGACACAACCGGGTAATACGAGATGCATGCGCTCGATTTCAGGCTGCCGGGAAAGCCTCCTTGGCGCTCGCGCTTTCACGCTCTCCCTGATACCGTCGGGCGTAATGGGCCGGCGGCAGGCCGACATGCCGGGTGAAGGCAACGCTGAACGTGCTCGCCGAACTATAGCCCACCCGCTCGGCAATCTCGGCAATACCGCCCTGCCCGCTTCGCAATTGGCGCTTGGCTAGGGCCATGCGCCAGGACAGCAGATATTCCATCGGCGAGACACCGACCACATGCCGGAACCGTTCGAAAAAGGCTGATCGGGACAGGGCTGCCGCCTGCGCCAATAGCGCCACCGTCCATGGCCGGGCCGGATCTTCGTGCATGCGCCGGATCACCGGCGCGAGGCGCCCATCGGCAAGACCGCACAGGAGGCCGGGGGAAGCGGTGGTCCGAGCTGACGACCGCAGCGCCTCGATGAGAAGGACCTCCAGCAGGCGTGCCAAGACGACCTCACGCGCGGGTCGCAGCCCGCGTGACTCCTCGCCGACCAGTTTCACCAGGGTGGCGAGCCGGTTTTCGCCACGCACATGGACGAGCTGCGGCAGCAGTGAAACCAGCAGGGCCGCGTCCGGCGAAGCGAAGTGGCAATAGCCGACCAGCAGCACGACGTCCGGCAGTCCGTCGGGATAGCCGAGCCTGAATTCATCGTCACCCAGGGCAACCGGCATGCTGTCAGCGGCATCAGAGGCCATCGGAGCCGGGCTGGACATAACGAAACCATGGGCCGCGGGGATCAGCACAAAATCGCCCGCTCGCAACATGATCGGTTCATGCCCATCGGCTGCGAGGCTGCATGTCCCCTCGAGAACCACGCAGTAGAACGGCCGGCCGGCCTCGGTGCGGCGCACGCGCCAGGGCCCCGCCGCACCCACGATTTTCGAAAAGCGGGCTTCTGGCTGGAGCAGCGTGACGATGTCGGCGAGCGGATCGGTCAAATCTGGACTTATGCGAATGAAATTTGGACTTCTCATTGTAGCAAGTCCGGCCGTGATGATCTAGCCTCCCGGCTTCACCAACCTCATCCGTGGAAACCCGATGAAAACCGTCCTGATTACCGGATGCTCGTCCGGATTCGGCCTCGAAACGGCCCGCTATTTCCTCGACCGTGGCTGGAAGGTCATTGCCACGATGCGCACACCAAGCGAGGAGATCTTGCCCCGCTCCGAGCATGTGCGCCTGCTGGGCCTCGACGTTACCGATCCCCGTAGTATCAGCCGGGCCGTGGAAGCCGCGGGACCGGTCGACGTCCTGGTCAACAATGCCGGTATCGGCGTGCTGAACGCCCTCGAAGGCACGTCGATGGCTGACATCCGCGAGGTCTTCGAGACCAACACGCTCGGCACCATCGCAATGACACAGGCCCTGTTGCCCCAGTTCCGGCAGCACCGGACCGGCGTCATCGTGAATGTCACTTCGAGCGTGACCTACACGCCACTTCCGCTGCTTGCCGTCTATAGCGCCAGCAAGGCGGCGGTAAATGCCTTCACTCAATCGCTGGCACTCGAACTCGCTCCCTTCGACGTGCGCGTTCGCCTGGTGCTGCCCGGACGGGCTCCGGAGACCCGTTTCGGCGAAAATGCGCGAGCCCGCATGAAGGAAGGCATTCCCGAAGCCTATGCCAGCCTGGCACAGCAGGTCTTCGCCGAATGGGGAGAGGCAACAGCGACGACGAAGGCACAGGACGTTACAGAAGCGGTGTGGCGCGCGGCAACCGACCCGTTTTGCCCCCAGCGCCTCGCCGCCGGCGCCGATGCCGTGGCACTGGCCGGAACGAACTGAACCGCAGCAGCGCTCGTCCAGCGTTTCATCCCGGCAGCGATGGCGTGTTCTCCCTGGGATCAGACCTCAGTCTATGTCTCTCGGTGAGGCAGAATAAAACGGTAATATTCTGCTTCAAATTGATAGAATGCCGATAGATTTCTTTCTAACGAAACGTCATCCACCTAAAAACAAACAGAACATCGGGCATTTTTCACGCTCCGGCACCGATCGGGCTTGATCAATTCTGCGACTGGGCCGTAGATCGGTCTTGGGTATGATCGTCATTTCCAAGCCATTCACGTGTTTGCGGGGGATGTTTCGTGGCGGCTGACTCCAAGGGACGTACAGTTTTCCGGTCGATCATCGGCGGGGGCGCTCTCGTCGCGCTGGGGGCGATACTGTGGTTCGCCACACGCCCTCCCCCGCTTGTCGTGCAAGGCGAAGTCACCGCCAACCGGGTCGACATCAGCTCCCGGGTGGCGGGCCGCATCGCCAAGCTGGCGGTCGACGTCGGAGACAATGTCAAGCAAGGCGATGTGATCGCCCAATTGGAGAGCCCCCAGCTCGATACCGGCCTGCTGGCGGCCAGGGCAGCCTTCAACGTCGCCAAGGCCGATTTCGAACGCGTCAACAGCACGCGGGCCGAGACGATAGACGCCCGTCGGGCCGATCTCGCCGCAGCCAAGGCCGACGTCGTGCTCTACCAGGAAGTCTCCAATCGCCAGGCCGCACTGGTGCGGAGCGGCAACACCCCCCAGCAGCGCGTCGATGAGGCCACGCGCAATCTCGAGGCGGCGACGCGCAAGCAGGAAGCCGCCGAAGCGCAGCTGCGGTTGGCGGAAAAGGGTGCGAGTGACGAGGAAAAGGCCCTGTCGGCCGCCCAGGTCAAGCAGGCCGAAGCCAGCCTCGGCCAACGCGAAGCCGATGTGACCGAGCTGACCATCAAGGCCCCGATTTCCGGACAGGTGACCACGCGGGTCGCCGAGCTCGGCGAGAATTTCAGCTCCGGCGCGCCCATCTATTCGCTCATCAACCTCGACGATCCCTGGTTCACCTTCAACCTGCGTGAGGACCTGCTGGCCGGGCTCAAGGTCGGCGACAAATTTGATGTCACCATCCCTGCGTTAGGTGCCAAGCCGGTAGCCGTCCGCGTCACGACCATCAACGTGCAGGGCCAGTTCGCGACATGGCGGGCAACCCGGGCGACCGGTGACTTCGACCTGCGCACCTTCGAGGTCCGGGCCAAACCGGTCGATCGTCTGGAAGGATTGAGGCCGGGCATGAGCGTCATCGCGGCCTGGAACCGGCAAGGCCATTGACATGAAGGGCGCTGGCCGCATCACAGCCGGCTTCTGGCTGGTGTTCTGCCGGGAATTCGCCTGGCTGCGCCACCGTCCCTTCCTGTTGTGCCTGACCACGCTCGTGCCGCTGATCCTGATCGCCGTGCTGTCGGTGACGTTCAGCGCGGGCCTGGTGACGCGCCTGCCGATCGCGGTGCTCGACCTCGACGGCAGCGACCTGTCGCGCCAGGTCATCCGGACCGTCGATGCCACGCCGGACAGCGCCGTGACCCTCCGCGTCGCGGATCTCGGCGAGGGCAAGCGGGCCATCCAGTCCGGCTCGATCTATGGCTTGCTGATGCTGCCCAAGAACCTGGAACGCGACGTCTTCGCCGGACGCCAGCCCCAGGTGGTGTTCTTCTACAACAATCAGCTGATGACGGCCGGCAGTCTTGCCGCCCGCGGCGTCAACAATGCGGTGCCCGCTGTCGAGGGGGCGGTGCGTGTGTCGCTGCGAACCAGCCGGGGCATGCTGATGGCAGCGGCGCAGCAGGCCGTCACGCCGATCCCCGTGCAGACCCAGGCCCTGTTCAATCCCACCCTGAACTACGCGCATTTCCTGCTCGCCAGCATCATGCCGGCCGTATTGCAGATCGTGATCGTACTGTCCTCGGTCTATGCCGCCGGGCTCGATACCGAGACACGCCATCGCCTGCGTGTCCTGCGCCGACTGGGGAATGGGCTGTGGCCGGCCCTGGCCGGCAAGATGCTGCCCTATACGCTGATCTTCCTGGGCGTGCTCGGCCTTGGCGACGCCATCCTGTTCGGCCTTCTCGGCCTGCCCCTGCGCGGCAATCCCTTCCTGCTCCTCGCCGCAGGCACGCTCTATATTCTGGCCTGCCAGTTCTACGGCCTGGTGCTGACCTTGTTCATCAAGCCGGTCACCTCCGCCATCAGCCTGGCGACACTGATCGTTTCCCCTGCCTTCGGTTATATGGGGATCGGCTTCCCGCGCCTGGGCATGAACGCCTTCGCCACTTGGTGGAGCGCCGGGCTACCGGGAACCTGGTATCTCACCGCCCGCATCGACCAGACGCTGCGGGGCACGCCGCCGGACCTGTCGCTTCATCCCATCCTGATCCTGCTGGCCTTCGTCATCGGCCTGGGGCTGTTGGCCGGCTTCAGGCTGGAGCTCATGCGCCGGCATACGCTGGCTGAAAAGCGCGCCGCTTCGTCGGCGCGGGCGGAGGCGCGGGCATGAGTGGCATCCTCAAGGCCTACCGGCACGAACTGGGGCGCATCTTCGCCCTCAAGGCGATCTTTTCGACCCTGTTCGTCGCTGCCCTGATCTATGCGGTCTACTATCCGCAACCCTATCGCAACGAGGCCCTGCGCGATGTGCCGGTCGCGGTGGTGGATCTCGATGGCACCACGGCCAGCCGCGAGCTGGCGCGGCGCCTCGATGCTTCCTCGGATGTCGCCGTGGCGATGGCCCTGCCCGATCTTGCGACCGCCGAGCGCGAAGTCTTCAAACGCACCTTGTCCGGCGCCGTGGTGATCCCGCTCCATTTCGAGCGTGACCTCCTACATGGCCGCGCCTCGCCGATTTCCCTCTATTCCGATGCCAGCTATTTCCTGATCAACACGCGTGTCGCCGGCGCGGTGAATACGGTTGCCCGCGCCTATGGCGCGGAAGTCGAGACGGCCCGCCTGATCGGGCTCGGCATCGACCCGGCCGTCGCGGCCTCGGCCACCAGCCCGATGCCCCTCGTCTCCATCCCCCTGTTCAATCCCCAGGGCGGCTATGCCACCTATGTGCTGCCGGGCGCCTTCACCATCATCATGCAGCAGACCCTGCTGATCGCCGTCTGCCTGCTCGCCACCATCGCCGGCATGCCGGGTGTCGCCGGACAGAGCGTGCCCGATGTCGGAGCGACCGCCACCGTCCTCGGCAAGCTTGCAGCCTATCTGACCGTGGCCGTGTTGCTCGTGCCGTTCTATTTCATCGTCCTCCCCTATTTCTACAACATTCCCAGGCTAGGGGCCCTCGGCACCATCGCGCTCCTCGCCCTGCCCTTCGTACTGTCGGTCAGCGCGCTCGGCATGGTGATCGGGCTGACATTGCGCTCGCCCCTGACCGTACAGCTCACGGCCGCTGCGCTCGGCCTGCCGCTCTTCTTCCTCTCCGGCTTTTCCTGGCCGATCGAGGCCGTTCCACCCGCACTCCGCGCGGTGGCGCAACTCATTCCCGGCAGCATCGCCATCACCGGCATGACCCAGGTGGTCGAGATGGGGGCCTCGATCGACGATGTCAGGATGCAGTTCCTCGGCCTGTGGGCGCTCGCCATCGGCTACACCCTGTTCGCCATCCTGCTCGAATGGCGCCGGCAGCGACGCCAGGCTGCTCGATCTGCCCTCGCCTGAGTTCTTCAGGCGCCGAGCTTGTCGGCCAGCTCGGTGAAGCTGCCGGCATGGACGTCGAACCAGGGCTCGGCCGTGATGTCCGGCCGGGCATCCGGCCCGAATTCCTGCGGCCGCGCGACGAAGGCGGTCCGCATACCGAAAGCCTTGGCGGCCTTGAGGTCGTATTTGTGGCAGGCGACCATCATGATCTGGTCGGGCCGGTAGCCGAGATAGTCGACGGCGAGCTGATAAACGGCCGGGGCAGGCTTGTAGCTGCGTGCCAGCTCCGCCGTCAGCACCGCATCGAAGGGCAGGCCGGCATGCCTGACCACGGCGACCACCGCGGCCATGCCGGCATTCGACAAGGTCGAGGTCACGAATTTCCGCCCGAGCCGGCCGAGCCCTGCAGCACTGTCGGGCCAGGCATCGAGCCTCGTCCAGACCTGGTTGAGCTCGTCCCGCTCCGCAACCGAAAAACGCGCCGACAAGGCATGGCGTTCCAGGAGAACGTCGAGTGCCTGCCGATAGATCGCGTCCACCCGGATCCAGGGCCGCTGTCCGGCGATGACCTCGTCGAGCGTGCGACGGTAGAGATCGCGCCATTCGGCCGACAGGCGTGCCCAGTCCGCCTCGATGCCCTTGGCACGGTTGAGATGCTCGCCCAGGCGCAGGATGGGCTGGTAGAAATCGACGCAGGTTCCCTGCACGTCGAAGGTCAGTGCCCTCACACCCTTCAGAGTTTCAGCCGCCACCGCATCCTTCCCGTCCTGTCCCGCTATCAGCGCCGTCGCTCCCGCGGCAGCGCCGATCAGAATATCTCGGCGATTCATTCGAGTCGAAAGCCCCGGCAATGTCATGACCATCCCCGGATCACTCAGACGTTGGACGAATGGATCGCGTCGATCACGGCATCGGTCACGTCCCGGGTGGTGGCCGTGCCGCCGACATCGGGCGTCAGGATACCGGCGCCCGTCACCCTCTCCACCGCCCGCATCAGCCTGGCGGAGGCTTCCGCCTCCCCGAGATGGTCGAGCATCTGGGCGGCCGTCCAGAACGTCGCCACGGGATTGGCGATGCCCTTGCCGGTGATGTCGAACGCCGAGCCGTGGATCGGCTCGAACATCGAGGGAAAGCGCCGCTCCGGATCGATGTTGCCCGTCGGCGCCACGCCGAGGCTGCCGGCAAGCGCGCCGGCGAGGTCGGAGAGAATATCGGCATGGAGATTGGTGGCGACGATGGTGTCGAGGCTCCTGGGATTGAGCGTCATGCGCACCGTCATGGCGTCGACCAGCATCTTGTCCCAGGTCACGTCCGGAAATTCCTCGGCGACCTCGGCGGCGATCTCGTCCCACATCACCATGCCGTGGCGCTGCGCATTCGACTTGGTGACCACCGTCAGGAACTTGCGCGGACGCGATTGGGCCAGCCCGAAGGCATAGCGCATGATGCGGGTGACGCCGACCCGGGTGAAGATCGCCACCTCCGTGCCGACCTCCTCGGGAAGCCCACGGTGGGCGCGGCCGCCATGTCCGGAATATTCGCCTTCCGAGTTCTCGCGCACGATCACCCAGTCGAGATCGCCCGGCCCGCAATGACGCAGGGGCGAGGTGATGCCCGGCAGGATCTTCGTGGGCCGGACATTGGCATATTGGTCGAAGCCTTGGCAGATCGGCAGGCGCAGCCCCCACAGCGTGATGTGGTCGGGGACATCGGGCGCGCCGACTGCGCCGAAATAGATCGCGTCGAATTTCTTGAGCTTCGACAGCCCGTCGGCCGGCATCATGACGCCATGCTTCTTGTAATAGTCCGAACCCCAGTCGAAATTCTCGATATGGAACTTCAACCCGCCATCCCGCCTCGCGAGGGCTGCCAGCACCGTGGTACCGGCTGCGATGACTTCGGGACCGATACCGTCGGCGGGAATGGCTGCGATGGAATATTCGCGCATCGTCTATGCTCCAGGAGGAAAAGGGGAATTACAGGTGCTGGCGAGCAGCATTGGCGGTGCCGGCGGCCACGGCAGCGGAACGGGCGAGGACCAGCGTCAGCACGGCCGACAGCACCAGAAGACCGGCGACGAAATAGAGCCCACCCGCAAATCCGCCCGTCACGTCCTTGATCCAACCGATCATCGAGGGGCCGACGAAGCCGCCGAGATTGCCGATCGAGTTGATGGTGGCGATGCCGGCGGCCGCGGCGGGGCCGGACAGGAACAGGGTCGGCATGCTCCATAGCGGCGGCTTCGAACAACTGATGCCAATATTGACCAAGGTCAGGGCGATCAGGACAGTGACCACCCCGCTGGCACTGGAAGCGAAGACAAGGCCCCCCGCCGCCAGCAGGCAGGCGAAGACGACGTGCCAGGTGCGCTCGCCGCTTCGGTCGGAATGACGAGCCCAGAATATCATGGCGATGACCGCCATCACGGCCGGAATGGCATTGAGAAAACCGACCTGTAGCGATGTGAGGCCGAATTCCTTGATGATCTGGGGCGCCCAGATGCCAAGCGTATACAGGCCCGCGGAAGTGCCGAAATAGACCAGGGCGAGGGCGAGGACGCGGATATCGGCCAGGCCCGACCAGATGCTGTGGTTGGCCCTGGCGCCCTTGGCCTTCTGTTCGTCCGCCATTGTCCCGACCAGCCAGGCGCGCTCCTCCTCCGTCAGCCATTTCGCCTTTTCGGGGCGATCGGTGAGATAGAACAGCACGACGATGCCGAAGACCAGCGCCGGCGCGGCCTCGATCAGGAACATCCACTGCCATCCGGCCAGGCCCAACAGCCCATGCATTTCCATGAGCGCTCCTGAGATCGGCGACCCCAGCGCCGTGGATAGGGGAGCTGCCGCCATGAAGATCGCCGTAACCGCGGCGCGGCGGCGCGCGGGAAACCAGAAGCTAAGATAGAGGATGATGCCGGGGAAGAAGCCGGCTTCGGCAACGCCGAGCAGGAAACGCAGAATGTAGAAACCCGTCACACCCTGCACGAACGCCATCAGGCCGGAAATGAGGCCCCAGGTGATCATCACCCGTGCGATCCAGATGCGAGCGCCAACCTTGTCGAGGATCAGGTTGGACGGCACCTCGAACAGAAAATAGCCAAGGAAGAAGATACCGGCTCCCAAGCCGAATACAGTCGAGGAGAAGCCTAGATCCTTGTTCATCTCCAACGCGGCAAAACCGATATTCACGCGATCGAGGAACGCGATGAAGTAAAGCAGCATGATGAAGGGCACGATGCGCCATGAAATCTTGCGTAAGACACGCCTTCCCAGCTCGTCTGCCACGATAATTTCCTCCCGATTTTTGTATGGAACGCGTCTGCTGCGCTTGTTCGTTGTTTTTCTGCGCAGACGCGCTGGACTGCAATGCAGCCAAGATTATATAATTTACTTATATAATCAGGAGGAGATCATGGACCTCGGCCAACTCCGCTGTTTCGTCGTCGTGGCGGAGGAACTGCATTTCGGCCGGGCCGCCCAAAAGCTCGGCATGCTGCCGGCATCACTGGGCCGACATATCAGGCTTCTGGAGGAATCGCTGGGCACGCAATTGCTGCTGCGCACGACGCGCAATGTCGGCCTGACCGGCGAGGGCGCACTACTCCTGCCCCAGGCGCGCCAACTCCTGGAGCAATCCGACGACATCGTGGCGCGCTTCAGGGCCATGGGCGGCAACTCGGCCAAGCCGTTGAGGATCGGCGCGATCGACAGCGCCGCCGCCGGCCTGCTGCCGATGCTGCTCCAGGATCTCCGAACGGCTCATCCGGACATGACGACCCAGCTCATCGAGGACAAGACCATCCGGCTCCTGCCACGCTTGCTGTCCGGTCGCATCGATCTCGCCTTCATCCGCCCGCCCGATGCGATCGACCCTCACATCAAGACGCTCCGGCTGTTTCACGAAACTGCGGTGGTGGCCATGTCCATTCATCATCGCCTGGCGGAGCGGACCAATGTCGCGGTCCATGAACTCGTGGACGAACCGCTCATCGTGCCGGAACGGCGGTCACGCCCCCACAGCCACGACCTCACCATCAAGCTGTTCACCGAGGCTGGCCTACAGGCCAGGATCGCGCAATTGGCGGACGAGAAGCAGACCATCGTCAACCTCGTGGCCGCCCGGATCGGTATCGCCATCGTGCCGCAATGGACCGCCCGCCTGGCGGTCAGCGGCGTCATCTTCGTGCCGCTCGCCGTCGAGCCGGGCGCGATGACCAACAGGCTGCCGCTTTCAGCTGCCTGGCTGAAGGGCGTGCGCGATCCGGCCAGGGACAGGGTCCTGGAGATCCTGAACCGCAATCTGTCACGATATGAGGAAGCCGCCTGAGGCGTCGGAAATTTGATGGAACCATCAAGAAGTGAGCATGGCCGCTTCTAGAGAAAAATGACTTTTCGCCGAATCGTCATTTTTCTCTAGCCATTTATTGTGACGCGTTTTCTTGATCGAAAAGTCTATCAACTTTTCTCGAAAACGCTCCAGTCCGCCCACAGCGCCGGGGCATGGACGCGAATATAGTCCCAGAGACGATTGGCGACGGGTCCATGCGGGCGATCCCGGCGCCGCGCAGCGACCAGTTCGGTTTCGATACCCGGAAAGGCGTTTCCGGCGATGGAAACAAGGCGTCCATCGCGCAGCTCCTGTTCGATCATGAAGCGCGGCAGGTGTCCCCAGGCCATGCCGCGGATGATGACCTCCTTCTTCATCGCGTGATCGGCGACGGTGCATTGCGGCGCGCCTTCCAAGACGTAGAAGCTCGCCTTCGCCGCCGACCGGGCAGTATCGCGGATGATGCATTGGGTGAGGCCGCGCATTTGGTCCGGCGAGATCCGGCGGGTGAGAGCGAACGGCAAGAACCCCGGCGCCACCACCGGCACGAACGATATTTTGCCCAGATCGATCCACTCCAGGTGGGGATCGGCCTTTTCGACCCAATGCAGGATCAGGTCGGCCCCGTCCTCCAAAAGCCGTTCCGACGGGCCGCCAATCGTCTCGAAATGCAGGTCGAGCCGTGTCTGCGGACATTGGGCGAAGAAGCCGCCCAACAAATGCAGGCCTTCATGCAGGGGGCAGGTATCGCCGAGGATGACGCGCAGATGCGTCTCCTCGCCCATGGCAAGTTGGCGGGCATGCACCTGCAATCCCTCCATCTCGCCGAGCAGAGACTGGGCCTTGCGATGGAACGAGCGGCCGGCCTCGGTCAGGGATACGCGATAGCCGCTGCGATCGAGCAGAAGGACGCCGAGATTGGCCTCCAGCTTGGCGATCGCCGCAAATATCGCCGCATGGGAGCGATTGAGCAGGGCGGCCGCGGCCTGGAAGCCGCCTTCGCGGGCCACCGCATCGAAGCACTGGATTTCCTGGAGCGTAAAGGCATACATTGTCAACTTTTATTACAATGATCGTAATATCTTTTCAATTTTTATCGAAATTTCTCGACCCTATTTTCGAGACGTCGCCTCGATCCCGGCGGTAGCGCCGGGACAAGCGAGGCATGAGAAGGTGCATATCATGACCAATACCATCGCCCGCCTGGCTACGCTCGATCGCGAACAGCCGGCAACCCCATCGTTCTTCACCAGCGGAGACGGCGTCAGGATCGCCTACACGATAGACGGCCCGAAAGACCGCCCGACGCTCATCCTGTCCAATTCCATCGGCACGACCCTGCACATGTGGGATCTGCAAATCCCCCAATTGTCACAGCATTTCCAGGTCGTTCGCTATGATTTCCGCGGCCACGGCGCCTCGGACGTTCCAGCCGGCGCCTATTCCGACGGCCGGCTCGGCCGCGACGTGCTGGAGTTGATGAATTGGCTCGGGATCGCGCGCGCCCATTTCCTGGGCCTGTCCTTGGGCGGCTTCGTCGGCCAGTGGCTTGCCATTCATGCCCCGGAGCGCATCGAGCGCCTGATCCTCAGCAACACGGCCGCCCATCTCGGGCCCGCAGCCTATTTCGACGAGGCCATCGCCGCCGTGCTCGCCGCGCCGGATATGACGCAGACCGCGGAAACCTTCCTCGGCAACTGGTTCCCGAAGGCCATGATCGCAGCGAACGGGCCGGCCATCCGGACCTTCCGGGAGATGCTGCTGAACACGCCGCGCCAGGGTCTTGCCGGCAATTGGGCGGCCGTACGCGACGCCGACCTGCGCCGCACCATTGCCCTGATCGCCGCCCCCACTCTGGTCATCGCCGGCGAATTCGATACGGTCACCTCGCTCGGCAAGAGCGAGGAGATCGCCGCTACCATTCCCGGCGCCCGGCTGAAGGTGCTGCCCGCTGTTCACCTCAGCAATATCGAGTTCCCACAGGAATTCTTAGCGGAAGTGCTGTCGTTCCTGCAGGTGGATCCGACCTGATCACCCTGGCAATCACGCATCCGTTACGGCCACGCCCCGTACAGGGTGTGGCCGTAAACAGCGCAGAGCGGATGGTGGGCAGGGATTGGGTAATCGGACCTCAAACGCGCTCGAGCGCGATGGCGATGCCCTGCCCCACCCCGATGCACATGGTGGAAAGCGAGCGCCTGCCTCCCTTGCCCGCCAGTTCCAGCGCCGCCGTTCCGGCGATGCGGGCACCGGACATGCCGAGCGGATGACCGAGTGCGATGGCGCCGCCATTGGGGTTCACGCGCGGATCGTCATCGGCAACGCCTAGCTGGCGCAGGGTCGCAAGTCCTTGTGCGGCAAAGGCTTCGTTCAGTTCGATCACATCGAAATCGCCTTGCGCCAGCCCCAGCCGTGCCATCAGCTTTTGCGACGCTGGCGCCGGGCCGATGCCCATGATCCGCGGCGGCACGCCGGCCATCGCGCCGCCCAGGACGCGGGCGATCGGGGTCAGGCCCTGGATCTTGGCCGCCGCTTCCGAGGCCAGGATCAAGGCGGCGGCGCCGTCATTCACCCCGGAGGCGTTGCCCGCCGTGACCGAGCCGCCTTCGAACAGCGGCTTGAGCCTGGCGAGTGCCTCGGCCGTGGTGGCGCGGGGATGCTCGTCGCGCTCCACCACCACAGGATCGCCCTTGCGCTGCGGGATCGTGACCGCCACGATTTCCTGGGCCAGCCGCCCATTGACCTGCGCGGCGGCGGCTTTCTGCTGCGAGGCCAGCGCCATGGCGTCCTGCGCCTCGCGGGACACACCGAAATCATCGGCGACGTTCTGGCCGGTCTGCGGCATTGAATCGGTGCCATAGGCCTTGTGCATCGCCGGATTGACGAAGCGCCAGCCGATGGTGGTGTCGTGGATCTCGGCATGGCGCGAAAAGGCGCTGTCCGCCTTGGGCATGACGAAGGGCGCGCGCGACATGGATTCGACGCCGCCGGCGATCATCAGGTCGGCCTCGCCGGCCTTGATGGCCCGGGCTGCGGCCAGGACCGCATCCATGCCTGAGCCACAGAGCCGGTTGATGGTGGTGCCTGAGACGCCGACCGGAAGTCCAGCCAGCAGGAGCGACATGCGGGCGACGTTGCGATTGTCTTCTCCCGCCTGGTTGGCGCAGCCGAAGATGACGTCATCGACATCCTGCCAGTCCACGCCGGGATTGCGCGCCACCAGCGCCTTCAGCGGCACGGCACCGAGGTCGTCGGCCCGGACCGGCGCCAGCGCACCGCCGAAACGACCGATCGGCGTGCGGATATAGTCGCAGATGAAAACCTCGGTCATGTCACAACTCCGGAACGACGAGATCGGCAACCGGACCGGGAACGTGGAGCCTTGCCCCCGTCACGGCCTGCAATGCGTCGATGGAAAGCGATGGGAGTTTCTCGCGCAGCACGAACCGGCCGCCTTCGATGTCGATCACGGCCAGGCTGGTATAGACCCGGGTGACGCAGCCCACCCCGGTCAACGGCAGGGTGCAGCGTTCGAGCAGCTTGGGCTGGCCGTCCTTGGTGACGTGGTCGGTGATGACGGCAACGCGCTTGGCACCGTGCACCAGGTCCATGGCACCACCGACGGCGGGCACGCCCTTCGGCCCGGTGGACCAGTTGGCGAGGTCACCGGTCTGGGCCACCTGATAGGCACCGAGGATCGCCACGTCGAGATGGCCGCCGCGCACCATGGCGAAACTGTCGGCATGGTGGAAGAAGGCGGCGCCGGGCTTCAGCGTCACTGCCTTCTTGCCCGCGTTGATCAGGTCCCAGTCCTCTTCGCCCTCTGCCGGGCTCTCGCCGAAATTCAGGATGCCGTTCTCGGTGTGGAAGATCGCCTCTCGCCCGGCGGGCTGATACTGGGCCACCTTTTCCGGCAAGCCGATGCCGAGATTGACATAGGCACCGTCGGCGATGTCCTGCGCCGCGCGCCATGCGATCTGGTTGCTCGACAATCTGCTCATCTCAGGCCTCCAGCGGGTAGGCGGCATTGGCGCGGTTCAGGTCTTCTTCCTGACGCGGATGCGGGACTTCGACGACTTTCTGGACGAAGATGCCGGGTGTCACCACGGCCTCGGGGTCGATCTCGCCCGCGGCTACGATGCGGCTGGCCTGCACGATGGTCACGGCGGCCGCCATGCACATCAGCGGGTTGAAGTTCCGCGCCGCCATCCGATAGGTCAAATTGCCGTAGGGATCGGCGAGTTCGGCCTTTACCAGCGCGACATCGGCCTTGAGCCAGCGCTCGCGCACATAGGAACGCCCGTCGAACGCCTCCACCGGCTTGCCCGCCGCCAGATCGGTGCCGAAGCTGGTCGGCGTATAGAAGGCGGGGATGCCCGCCCCGCCGGCACGGATGCGTTCGGCCAGCGTGCCCTGCGGCACCAGCTCCAGCTCGATCTTGCCGGCCAGGTAGAGCTCGGTGAACACCACCGGATCGGCCGAGCGCGGAAAGGAGCAGATCAGCTTGCGTACCATGCCCGCTTCGATCAGCGCGGCGAGGCCGACATGCCCGTTGCCGGCATTGTTGTTCACCACCGTCAAGTCCTTGGGATGTCCCGTGGCGCGATAGCGGTCGATCAGGGCGTGGATCAGCTCGATCGGCGATCCCGCGCCACCAAACCCCCCGATCATCACGGTCATTCCGTCCCCGATAGGCGCTACCGCGCCGGCGAGGTTCGCGACTGTCTTGTCCATCTCAATCCATCCAAGTGGAGGCACCGTGGCCTGAACGCGATCTCGAGGCGCACAATTAGGCGCAACGACTTCTTCCGTAAATCCAGTTTGTGCGATATGCTATATTTGTTTACATATCGCACAAACTGGATTTACGGATGACCATCAGCGAGCGCGACATCATGGGTGGCCTGGCCAAGGGGCTGGCGGTGATCGAGACCTTCACTGCCGAACGCCCGCGCCAGTCCATCTCCGAAGTCTCGGCCGCCTCGGGACTGGACCGGGCGACGGCGCGACGTTGCCTGCTGACGCTCGCACACCAGGGCTATGCCGACTACGACGGCAAGTTCTTCACCCTGACCCCTCGCGTCCTCAGGCTCGGCACGGCCTGCCTTGCGACCATGCCCTTGCCGCAGATCGTGCAGCCGATGCTGGACAGGCTGTCGGAGGAGATCGGCGAAAGCTCTTCGGTCTCCATTCTCGACGGCGGCGAGATCGTCTATGTCGCCCGCGCCGCGCAGAAGAAGGTGATGTCGGTAGTGCTGATGCCTGGCTCGCGCCTGCCGGCCTATTGCACGTCGATGGGTCGGGTCCTGCTCGCCGGGCTGCCGGAACCGGATGCCCGCGCCATTCTGGGCACCGACACGCTGCCTGCTCGCACCTCACGTACCTTGACCGACCCCAAGGCGATCATCGCCGAGTTGTCGCAGGTCAGGGCCCAGGGCTATGCCGCCATCGACCAGGAGGTCGAGGAGGGCTTGCGCTCGGTCGCAGTGCCGCTCCTGAATGCCCGCGGTCGGGTGATCGCGGCGCTGAACACCGGTCTGCCGGCTTCCGGCCCGGTAGCGGATCTGACCGGACGCTATCTGCCGGCCCTGCTAGCCGTGCAGGAGCAACTGAGGCCGATCCTGCGATAAGGGGCTGGTGACGCGCTCAGATCTCGAGCAAAGCGTAGGGTCGTCCCGTCGGCTTTTCGATATGGGCCGCCACGTTATAGACGGGTGCGCCTCGCGACGTCTTGCCCTGATAGGCCCCGCGATGGGCATGGCCGTGAACGACCGCGCTGACCTCGAAGCGGTCGATGGTCTCGGCAAGCCTGGAGGAGCCCAGGAAAGGATAGATTTCGAGCGGCTCTCCCAGCACCGTCTCCACGATGGGGGCGTAGTGCAGCACCACCACCGCCCGATCGGCGCGAACCTGCCGCATGGCATTTTCCAGGCGCATCGCCTGATCGATGCCCTCGGCCACCATGGCCTTGATGGCGGGTTCGCCGAACGAACTCAGCATGAAGCGGCCGAAGCCACCTGCAAATCCCTTCACGCCGACGAAGCCGACTCCCTCGATCTCGACATGCTGGCCATCGAGCAGATGTACCTTCGCTGCCTCCAGGATCGCAGCCAGCTTGTCCGCTTCGCCTGCCTCATAGTCGTGATTGCCCAGCACGGCGACCACCGGAATGCTGCAGGCGGCGAGGTCGGCGGCAAGATGTTCGGCCTGTTTCGGCTTGCCGAGATCGGTGAGATCCCCGGCCAGCACCAGCACATCGGCCGCCTCCGAAATCTCCTTGAAGAGATCGCGATAGGAGTCTACCGGCGTGTCCTTGACATGCAGGTCGGCCAGGGCCGCCACCGTGATGGCCTTTGGCTTGTCATTCATCGCTTCTGCGTCCCTTGGAAGAGCGGCGGTCCCCCTCCCCGCCGACATCGGCAAATCCCCATTCCTTGACGTCGATCTCGAAGTCTATGCGTGAATACATGCGCCCCCGGCAGATCTTCATCTGCGGCGGCGGCAATTGCCGCTGTGCGCCAAGCCGGTCGAGCAGTTCCGTCAGCAGCCAGGCCGGAACGACGTCGCGCTCTGATGGATAGATCCAGCGGAAGTTGAGCAGATGCATCAGGAGCACCTCCCAATGCACCTCCATATGCGCAAGCAGGCGCTGCCAGTCGATCTGCCCATGCGTCTTGAGGATGAGATGGACCACGTCGGCCCCGTCATAACGATGACGCATCTGCACGAAACATTTGGACCAGATGAGGTCGGTCGGCCCGACGATGCCGACCTTGCAGTCGTAAAGATGAATCTTGCGGCCCTGTTCGAACCAATCGTCTCCCACCGGCATCGTACCGTTCGGCGAGGCAAAAATGACGTCGAAGAACTTCTTGCCCTTGAAAACCTTGCCGAGCCAGCGATCATCCTCGATCTCGACGGCGTAGTTCTCGGCCTGGAAATAGGCGAGCAGGCGCTGGGCATCGCCCGCCTTGCAGAAGATATCCAGGTCCTTGGTCAGGCGGGTGATGCCGGTATAGGCGCTGACGGCGAAGGTACCGGCCACCAGAAACGGAACATCGCACGCACACAGGTCCTGGATGGCCTGTTGCACGAAGCCCTCCGCTTCATCGTCGTGCAGCAAGGGCTCGGCCATGGCCTGCATCAAATGCGACCGCTTCGCCTTGGCTGCCTGTTTCTTGCCGCTCGTCGCCATTCCTACCGCCCTTGCCTGCCGTGACGGGCAGGTCGTCCCTGTTGGAACCGATGTTGAGGAACTTGGTTCCGAAGCACCCTCGCCTTGCGCGTGTGCCCGGTCGCGCAGCGGCCTTGGCCGTCATGGGGATTTCAGGGAGGCTCACGACCTCGGCCGCAGCCGGTCCATGCAGTTGCGGGTGAGCGCTACCCCCGGCGCGATGCTGCTACGGTGGATCGAAGAATAGCCCATGCGAAAGAACCGGCAGGGCCCCTCGTTCCTGGCAAAGAAGGGCGAGCCCGCCTCGATCAGCACGCCATCTTCTTTAAGATCCGTCATCAGCCGGTCGGCATCCAGGCCGTCGGGGCCGGCGATCCAGAAGGAGCTGCCGCCGAAGGCAGCGGAACCGGCGATCACCAGGCCCTGCTCCCTGAGCGCCTCCGCCATCACGATGTGACGCCCGTGATAGGCGCCGCGCATACGGTGCACGAGGGCATCGTAATGTCCCAGCCCGAGAAAATAGGCGACGGTGCGCTGCAAATGGCCGGCCGGATGGCGCAGCATGAGGGCGCGCAAGGCTCGCGCCTCCCGGATGAACGCCGCCGGCGCGACCAGATAGCCGAGCCGCAGCCCCGGAAACAGCGATTTGGAGAAACTGCCAACATAGAGGACCCGTCCGCTGCGATCGAAAGCCTTGAGCGCCGGCGAAGGCGGGGCCAGGAAGCTCATCTCGAACTCGTAGTCGTCCTCGACGATCATGAAATCCTTCCTGGCCGCCGCTTCGAGCAAGGCGACGCGCCGCTCGACGGGCATGGTCGCTCCCGTCGGACAATGATGGCTCGGCGTCACGAAGACGGCGTCCACCTGCTCGGGCAGCGCGTCGGGCGGCAGCCCCTCCCCGTCAACGTCGATGGCGGTGACGTCAGCCCCGCTCAACTGCAGGGAGGCGCTCATGTCGGGATGACACGGATTTTCGCACACCGCCCGTGAACCTCGGCCTAGCAGGAGCTGAATGACGATCCACAAGGCGTTCTGGGCGCCCACGGTCACCAGGATCTCGTCCGGGGCGGCGCGGATGCCGCGGCTGGGCAGCGTTCGCGAGCAGATATAGTCGACGAGCCGGGCGTCGTCGGCGGCGGCGAAATCGCCGGCCATCAGCTCGAAATCCTCGCGGGCCAGGGCACGCCGCGCGCAGTCGCGCCAGGCATTGAGATCGAACAGGGAGCTGTCCATCTGGCCGTATAGGAAGGGATAGGGATAGCGCCGCCAATCGAGCGGCTTGCGGATCTGCTTGGCGACGATGAAGCTCGAGCGCAATTTGGCGCTCCAGTCGATCCGCTCCGCCTCGATCGAAGGCGTGGCGATCTCCAGCGTGTTGAAGGGCGGGTTGTCGGCAATGCGATAGGCGCTGCGGCTCGAGGCCTGGATGTAGCCCTGCGATGCCAGTTCCTGATAGGCGAGCGTCACCGTGATCCGGGAAATGGTGAGATAGGCGGCGAGCTTGCGCGTCGAAGGCAGATGCAGGCCAGGGCGCACGCGCCCCGCCAGGATGGAGGAGACCACGGTCTCGCGGATCTGGGCCTGGAGCCCGATCCGGCTCGCCTTGTCGACGAAGAAAATCGTCTCCGAAACCGTCGTCTGGCTCATCCAGCCCATCCCTGACACGTTTTTCCGGAGCGGCGATGGCGTGCGGGCGCGCCTTGCTCCGGCAAACTGGACTCATTCAACTTGCCAACTGGCTCTAAGGCAACAGGCCAGCGTGATTTATCCCTTAAGCCAATAAGACCGGGTCTGATGACACCGGTGAAAATCCGGCGAAAACAGCCGGTGGCACCGGGATCCCCGGTTGCCGCAAGCCAAAGGGGAATGATCATGCAACTGGTCAAGCGTATGGCCGGCGCCGTGACGGTGGCCGCCGGTCTCTTCAGTGCCGCCTTCGCCCATGCCGAAACCAATCTCGTCGTGGGCTACCAGCAGATCGTCGGCCCATTCGTGACGGCGATCGCCGATGGCCGCTTCGATGCCGCTGCCAAGGAGGCCGGCTACAAGATCGACTGGCGCCAGTTCAGCTCGGCCGGCGACATCACCACCGCTTTGGCCTCGGGCGACGTGCCGATCGGGGTCATCGGCTCCACCGGCACCGCCGCTGCCGCCACCCGAGGGGTCGACCTGCAGCTGTTCTGGATCCTCGACAATATCGGCAAGTCCGAAGCGCTGGTGGCGCGCGAGGGCTCCGGCATCACCAAGCCGGAGGACCTGAAGGGCAAGAAGGTCGCCGTTCCCTTCGTCTCGACCTCCCACTTCCATCTGCTCGTCGGCATGAAGCAGGTCTGGAAGATCGACCCGCGCGAGGTCAACATCCTCAACCTCAAGCCGCCGCAGATCGTCGCCGCCTGGCAGCGCGGCGACATCGATGCCGCCTATGTCTGGCCCCCGGCTTTGTCGGAAATCTTGAAATCGGGCAAAGTGATCGCCGATTCCGAAGGCATCGGCGCCGCCAGCGTCCCGACCTTCGACGGCCTCGTGGTCGCCAAGGGCTGGGCAGAAGAGAATCCCAAGCTGATGGCCGCCTTCACCAAGGTCCTGGCGCAGGCCTATGCCGACTACAACGCCAACAAGGCGGCCTGGACGGCTGACTCGCCGCAGGTCCGCGGCATCGTCAAGCTGATCGGCGGCGACGGCCCCAGCACGGTGGAGGCCCTGAAGCTGCTCTCCTTCCCCAACGCAGCCGAACAGACTTCGGATAGCTGGCTCGGCGGCGGCGCGGTGCGCGCCCTCAACGCAAGTGCGAAATTCCTGGTCGAGCAGAAACAGATCAGCAAGTCGCTCGACGACTACGCGCCCTATGTGAATGCAAGCTTTGCCCAGAGCGCGGCCAAATAGAACGCCCCTTCGACACACCGCCCACACCGTCGATCGCCCGCGCAGCACTTGCTGCGGGCGGCCGACAGGACGTCCAACGCGCCCCGTGACCGAGGTGCAGGGAGGCATTCATTATGGAAACGCTTAGTGTCAAGAACGTCAGCCTGACATATCCGGGCCTCTATTCAGACCAGGCCGTCATCGCCCTCAAGGGCGTCAATCTCAGCATCAACAGCGGCGATTTCGTCGTCGCCCTCGGCGCATCGGGCTGCGGCAAGACCACATTGCTGAACATCATGGCCGGTTTCATGGCGCCGTCCGACGGCGAGATCTCGCTCGGGAACAATCGGATCAACGGTCCGGGCGCCGACCGGGGCGTGGTGTTCCAAAAGCACGCGCTGCTACCTTGGCTCAACGTGATCGACAACACCGAGTTCGGCCTCAAGCTTCGCGGCGTCGACAAGACCAAGCGGCGCGAGCTCGCCGCCAAGAACCTGGCGCTGGTCGGACTGCAGGACTTCCACCGCCACATGATCTACCACCTGTCGGGCGGCATGCAGCAGCGCGTGGGCATCGCCAGGGCCCTGACCTGCGACCCGGCCATGCTCTTGATGGACGAACCGATGGCGGCGCTCGATGCGCTAACCCGCGAGACCATCCAGGAATTGCTGCTCAAGGTCTGGCAGCTCACCAACAAGATGTTCTTCTTCATCACCCACAGCGTCGAGGAAGCGCTGTTCCTGGGTTCGCGGCTGATCGTGATGTCACCGCGCCCCGGCCGCATCACCCATACCTACGAACTCGATTTCAATCGCCAGTTCCTCGCGGAGGGTAACGCCCGTGCCATCAAGTCCAGCCCCCAGTTCATCAGGATGCGCGAAGAAATACTCGGCATCATCTATGGCGACGAGCGCGCCAATCCGGAGGCAGCCCATGCTTGAGGGTGTCCTGAAGGCGCGGCCCGTCCAGCCCGGCAAGATCTTCGGCGCGCCCGGCGACGGCAGCAGCGGCCTGATCAGCCTGGCCACCGCCATCGTCCTGATCGCCCTGTGGTTCCTTGTCACCGAGACGGGCTGGGTCAAGCCCCTGTTCCTGCCCTCCCCGGTGGCGGTCTGGGACAAGTTCGTGCTGGCGCTCACCGACGGCGTCTCCAACTCGACCCTGGCCGAGCACACCATGGCGAGCCTCGGGCGCGTCGTCGGCGCCTTCCTGCTTGCCCTGGTGACGGCCGTGCCGATCGGCATCCTGATGGGGGTCAACCGCTTCGTGCGCGGGCTCTTCGACCCGATCATCGAGTTCTACCGCCCATTGCCGCCGCTCGCCTATCTGCCGCTGATCATCATCTGGCTCGGCATCGGCGAGTTCCCGAAAGTGTTCCTGATCTACCTGGCGATCTTCGCGCCGATGGCCATCGCAGCACGGGCCGGCGTGCGCTCGGTCTCCACCGAACAGGTCCATGCGGCCTATGCGATGGGCGGCACGCGCGGCCAGGTCATCAGCCAGGTCATCCTCAAGGCCGCCCTGCCAGAGATCTTCACCGGCATGCGCATCGGCATCGGCGTCGGCTGGACCACGCTCGTCGCCGCCGAAATGGTCGCCGCCAATCGGGGCCTCGGCTTCATGGTCCTCAACGCGGCCGAAAATCTCGAAAGCGACACCGTGATCATGGGCATCTTCATCATCGGCATCTTCGCCTTCGCCTTCGACCTCCTGATCCGCTACCTCGAAAAGGCGCTCATCCCCTGGAAGGGCAAGATCTGACGACGGCGCAAGCGCACTTCGTGGTGGCCGCCCCGGGCTGACCGCCCGACGCCGGCGCCACACGGCACCAACCTTGAGAACAAGACCAATTGGCCGGCCTGCCCGGCCGACGGCGAAGCCTTGCCCAAAGGGCTCGCGCGAAAGACATGAGGAAACTGAAATGTCGATGTCCCCAGACGATCTTGCCCGCCTCTTCGATGCCTTCAACCGGCATGACATCGACGGCGTCATGGCCTTCTTCGCTCCGGACTGCGTGTTCGACGCGGTCGGCGGCCCCGAGGTCTACGGCACGCGCTTCTCCGGCACCCAGGCCATCGCCGAGGCCTTCAGCGGCGTGTGGCAGGCGATGCCCGACGCACGCTGGGCTCATCACAGCCATCTCGTCCATGGCGATCGGGCGGTTTCGGAATGGGTCTTTTCCGGCACCCAGGCCGACGGCAGCCGCATCGAGGCTGAGGGCTGCGACCTCTTCACCCTCGCCGGCGGCAAGATCATCCGCAAGCAGGCCTTCCGCAAGAATCGGCCGCCACAGGCTGCGCAGGGCTGAGCTCAGCGCGGGAGGACAATCCGATGGACCAGCAACTCATCAGGGCGACGGCGCCGAGGCAGCCCTTCGATCCGGCCTACGACCCGATCCATGCCCCCAATCCGGGTGCCGGAAAGGACTATGCGCCGACCTATTGGATCGGCACGGCGGGCACGCCGCCCGCCGATGACGGGCCGGGCACCC
>NZ_LYXZ01000044.1 GCF_001676615.1 Labrys sp. WJW
TTGACGGCATGGGCGTCTCCCTCAAGGATCCGCAGGACGGCGATCTGTCGGAAGTCTCCGACATCAATGTCACGCCGTTCATCGACGTCATCCTGGTGTTGCTGATCATCTTCATGGTGGCGGCACCGCTCTCCACCGTCGACGTCGCCGTCGACCTGCCGGTCTCCAACGCCAAGGTGCAGCCGCGCCCGGACAAGCCGGTCTTCCTGACGGTGAAGAAGGACCTGACCCTGGCCCTCGGCGAAAACAGTGTGCCGCGTGAACAGATCCAGCCGGCCATCGACCAACTTACGGGGACGGACCGCGAACAGCGCGTCTTCCTGCGCGCCGATGGCGGCGTGGCCTATCGCGACATCATGGCCGTGATGAACCTCCTGCGCAATGCGGGCTATCTCAAGATCGCCCTGGTCGGCCTCGAGGATACCGGGCAGGCCTCCGACGCGGGCGCCGCGCGCCCGCAATGAGTGAGCAGGTGCCTTCGTCCAGGCTGGCCGGCAGGCCATCGAGCCTGTCCAGTGTCGGCTTGTGGGCCTCGGCGGCGGCCGTGATGCTGCTCGTGCATGGTGCCGGCATCTGGGTTGCCCGCGACTGGCACCCGATCGGCCCGCCGCCCGCCGGCAATCCCGAACCGGCCATCGAGTTCGATCTGGCCCCGCCCACCACCTTGCCCGAAGCACCGCCCCAGGAGGCCGTAAAGGAGATCGTGCCGGATCAGGCCCAGGACACGCCGGCCGACACCGTGCAGCCGGTCGAACCCGAGCCCGTCCAGCCGCAGACGCAGGAGGTCGAGCCCACGCCGGTGGAGCCCCAGCAGGTGCCGGAGCAGACGCCGCCCGAGCCCGAACCGGTGCAGCCGGAAACGGTGGAGCCGGACACCCCACCCGAGCCTCCCCCGGAGGTGGTGCCTGACTTGCCGACGAAGGACAAGGCCGAGGTGATCCTGCCGGCCGCGCCCAAGCCACAGCCCAAGCCGAAGAAGAAGCCCGCGCCCCGCAAGGAGCCGGAGCGGCAGCGTCCCGCGGTGCAGCCCAGGCCCACCGTCGTCGCCCCTCGCCAGCAGGCGGTTCAGCCCACAGCGCCGCGCCAGTCAGGCACGGCAACGGGCGACGAGCTTGCGGCTTGGAGGCGAGCCGTGGGCGCTCGAGTCCAGCGGGCGGCAAGTTCGATGTCCGTGAGCGGGAAGGGCACGGTCCGCGTGGCCTTTTCAGTGAGCGCAAGCGGACAAGTTTCATCTCCCCGCCTCGTCGGTTCGAGTGGCAATCCAAGTCTGGATGCCAGTGGTATCAATGCTGCCCGACGCCTTGGTTCACTGCCGCCGCCACCGGGTGGCGCAAAAGCCATAACCGTGCCCATCATCTTCAAGTGATAACGCCGATGCATATGACCGCTTCGCACGAGAACGCATCCATTCCGATACCGGCTCTTGCCGACGCGGATCTCTTCGCGCTCGAAGACGTCAGCTTTGCCATCCCCGGGCGCGTGCTGCTGCAGCCCCTGACGTTGTCGCTGGCGCCAGGGCGGGTGATCGGACTGGTCGGCCATAACGGCTCGGGCAAGTCGACTCTGGTCAAGATCCTGGCGCGCCAGCAGGCGCCGACCTCCGGTTCCGTGCGATTCGGTGGCACCCTGCTCGCGGACTGGGGCGAACGGGCCTTTGCCCGTCAGGTCGCCTATCTGCCCCAGCATATCCCGCCGGCGACCAGCCTGCTTTCCAAGGAGCTCGTCGCCCTCGGGCGCTATCCCTGGCATGGCCCGTTCGGCCGGTTCAGCAAGACCGATTCCGAAAAGGTTGCCGAAGCCATGGCGCTGGCCGATGTCGGCCCCTTCGCCGAGCGCCTGGTCGATACGCTGTCGGGTGGCGAACGCCAGCGCGTCTGGCTCTCCATGTTGATGGCGCAGGATACGCGCTGTCTCCTGCTCGACGAGCCGATCTCGGCGTTGGACATCGCCCATCAGGTCGACGTGCTGGCCCTGGTCCAGCGCTTGTCGCGCGAGCGCGGCATCGGCGTCATCGTGGTGCTGCACGACGTCAACATGGCCGCCCGCTATTGCGACGAGCTGGTCGCCCTGCATGGCGGCCGCCTGATCGCCCGCGGCACCCCGGCCGAGATCATGACCCCGGCCTGCCTCAAGTCGATCTATGGCATCGAGATGGGCGTGATGCCCCATCCCCAGAGCGGGGGGCCGGTGAGCTTCGTGCTGTAACCGGCCTGCCTCGGGACCGAATTTCCTCGCGATTGCCTGCTCTTCCATCCTCTTGTCGGGGCGCTTCCAAGGAGGGGGCCGGAACGAGATTGGGAGTGTCAGCCTCCAGGCCGACATCTTGAAAACGAAGCGCTTGCCAGCAAGCAGGATGTCAGCCAGGAGGCTGACACTCCGCATATCCCGTAGCCCCTTCATGCAACACAATTGCAGTGCTGGGCCGGCGAGGAGATTTCCCCCGTTGCGGGAACGGTCAGGCCGCCGCCCTTGCCGAGCGGGCGTCGAACACGAAACCGAGGAAATTCAGCAACACCTGCGCCGCCAGGATCGCGGTGCCCCCGGTCTGGTCGTAATCGGGCGCCACCTCGACCAGGTCGATGCCGACCACCTCGTTGCGCCGCGCCAGGCCCTGCAGCATTTCCAGCACCTCGTAGTAGAGGAAGCCGCCATGCGAGGGCGTGCCGGTTCCCGGGGCGATCGACGGGCAGAAGCCGTCGATGTCGAGGGTGACATAGACGCGCGCGCCGGCCGGAATGCGGTCGATCACGCTTTTGGCGCCGAGTGCCCGCATCTGGCGCACCGAGAGGATATCCGAGCCCATCCGGCGGGCATCGTCATAGCCCTCCTTGGCGGTGGAGGAGACGTTGCGGATGCCGACCTGGGTGAGCCCGCTGACATAGGATTTCTCGGCGGCGCGGCGCATCGGATTGCCGTGGCCGTAGCGCACGCCATGGCGCTCGTCGACGAAGTCGAGATGGGCGTCGATCTGCAGGATGTGGATGTCGCCGCGTCCGGCAAAGGCATCGATGCAGGGGATGTTGACGGAATGGTCGCCGCCGATCACCACCGGCAACGCACCGGCGTCGAGAATGGCTGAAACGCCGGCCTTGATATTGGCATGGCTCTTTTGCGTGTCGGTGTGCACGATGTCGGCATCGCCGATGTCGATCATTCTCACCGAGGCCGGCAGATAGGTACGGTCGTCCTCATGGTCATAGGCGCCGGCATGGCCGAAGCTGAACAACGTGGAGGCTTCGCGCACCGCACGCGGGCCGAAGCGAGCACCGGCGCGGAACTGGGTACCGAAATCGAAGGGGGCGCCGAGAATGGCGACATCGGCGTCGATCCGGCTCCAGTCGCCGACATAGGGGCGCTTGGCGAAGGTGGAGATGCCGACGAAGGGCAGGTTCAATCGCCCGGCTTCGTAGGAGTGTTCGCTCATCGATAGTTCCTTGCAGTTTTCAGGACGTGGAATGGGTGCCCCGTCTTGCCCCTATAGCGTTTTGCGATTTGACGGGGTCACCTCGCATCGCAAAGACGCGTCGGAACAAGGAGCTAGAGCAAATGGGCGTTCACACTTGAACGCATTTTGCTCTAGTCGTTCTCGAGGGCGGAGCCGGCGCGGCCGGCCGTGGTCATGGCGATGGCGGCGAGGGTCACCAAAGCGGCGGCCACCAGGAACCAGGCCGGGGCGAGCTTGCTGCCGCTGGCTCCGATCAGCCAGGTGGCGATCAGCGGCGCAGTGCCGCCGAACAAAGCGTTCGCTGCGTTGAAGCTGAGGGCGAAGCCCGAATAGCGCACCCGCGTGGGAAACAATTCGCACAGCAGCGTCGGCAGCGTGCCGCCATTCATGGCGAGGAGGGCGCCGAACAAGGCCCAGATCCCCAGGATCGCCAGGAAGCCGCCGGAACCCAGGCCCGTGAAGCTGACGGACGAGAGCACGATGAACAGCGGCACGGTGAGGATCGCGAACAGCAGCGAGCAGGCGATCAGCACCGCCTTGCGGCCGAGCCGATCCGACAGCGCCCCCATTACGAAGATCGAGGCGAGATAGACCATGAGCGTGATGGTCGAGCCGAGGAATGCGGCGGTTTCGCTGATGCCGAGCTCGGTGGCCAGATAGGTCGGCATGTAGCTGAGCACGAGATAGAAGCCGACGGCGTTGAGCAACGTGCCGCCGAAGGCGATCAGCACCTGGCGGCGGTGTTTGCCGAGAAGTTCGAGCACCGGTGCCGGCGGCACGTGATGGGCTGCCTCCAGGGACTTGAAGTGGCGCGTCTCCTCGAGCCGGCGGCGAATGAAGACGCCGACATAGCCGAAGGGCAGCGCGAACAGGAAAGGCAGGCGCCAGCCCCATGCCTGCAGCTGTTCGGTGGTGAGCAGCGCATGCAGCAGGGCTACGAACAGCGAGGCGGCCAGCAGGCCCGCGGCCTCGCCGGCCGGCACCAGGCAGGTATAGATGCCGCGCTTGCGGTCGGGCGCGTGCTCGGACAGGAAGGATGCGGCCCCGGCATATTCGCCCGAGGCGGCAAAGCCCTGCACGAGGCGGGTCAGCAGGAGCAGCACCGGCGCGGCCAGCCCGGCCGTCTGGTAGGACGGCAGGAAGGCGATGACGAAGGTGGCCGACGACATGATGAAGATCGACAGGGTCAGGGTCGATTTGCGGCCGAACTTGTCGCCGAAATGGCCCCAGATCACTCCGCCGATCGGGCGGACGACGAAGGACAGGGCGAAGACGCCATAGGTGGCCATCAGGGCGCTGCGGGTGTCGGTGGCCGGGAAGAACACCACGGCGATCACCGTGGCAAGGAAGCCATAGACCGCATAGTCGAACCATTCGACGAAAGTGCCGATGAAGCTCGCAAAGGCAGCGCGGCGCAGGACGGGGCTCGTGGCGGCGGCATCGCTACCGGTGCGAAGTTGGGATGGCGTGGTCGCAGGATGTGGATGGCTCATGGAAACGTCCCCTCTTGGATGAAGCTGGATCATCAAGGCGTCGTCCGGCCGGGATGGTGATGGTGCCTTCTATGGGCATAGGGCAGCCGGGCGATTGGTCGGGGACGATGCCGTAAATGAATGCATTCATAATTCGGAACTTTTCAATTCTTACATCGGGGAATTTGATGTAAGGGGAGCCTTTCGAAACTTCTCTGTCACGGGGACCGCCATGCGGATCAGCGACTACATGGTGCGGAACCTGCGCACCTTCTGCGCGGTGGTGGAGCATGGCGGCTTTGGCGGGGCCCAGGCCGTTCTCGGCGCGGGCCAGTCCGTGATCTCGACCCATCTCAAGGATCTCGAGCTTGCTCTCGGTTTCACGCTTTGCCAGCGCGGACGCGGGGGCTTCTCGCTGACCCCCAAGGGCGAGGCGGTCTATCACGAAGCCAAGCGCATGCTGGGCTCGCTCGAGACCTGCGAGGCCAATCTCGGCGTCCTGCGCAAGATTCTCACCGGTCATTTGCGGGTGGGCATCGTCGACAGCGAGGCGGACAATCCCGATTTGCCGGTGCATCGGGCGGTGCGGCGCTTTTTCGAACGCGAGCAGCAGGTTCGCCTCAGCCTGGAGGTCGGCACGCCCGAAGCGCTGGGCAAGGGATTGCAGACCGGCGACATCCATGTCGCCATCGGCCCGTTTCCGAACCGCCAGGCCAATATCGACTATGCGCCTGTCTATGTGGAGGAACATGCCCTCTATTGCGGGCAGGCCCATCCGCTATTTGCCGGCGATGCGGCCGAGATCACGCCGGCGGTGATTGCCCGCCACCCCATGACGGTTCGCCCCTATCTGCATCGCGCCGAACTCGCCGCGCTGCAGGATCCGCTGATCACGGCCTCGGTCTCGAATATGGAAGCGCAGGCCGTGCTGATCCGCAGCGGCTGTTTCCTTGGTTTCCTGCCCGTTCATTTCGCACGCAAATGGGTCGAACGTGGCGAAATGCGCGCGCTCGACGGGCCCGGTCTGGTGTGGCGGTCGCAATTTTATATCGCCTTGCGTGTGCAGCCCGAACCGACCGAAGTGGCGCGTCAATTCACGCGCGATCTTGCGGCGACCTTGGCATTCCCTGAGATAGGAGAGCGGGTCGGATAACGTCTTTCTATCAAATAGATGATGGCCTTAATAGTCGATCAGGGTTCATGGATAGTTGATCGATTTCGCGGTGATCGAATTGGTTCAAATCAGATTGAAAGGATCCGATGGCAATCGTCCGACATGGTTAAAATAGACCGATGAAATACGTTCGCCACGATTGCGACCGAATCATTACTTAGCGGTAATCTGGCAAACGGAGACCGATCTATGAAAAAAATTCTGATCACGGTTTTGGCGGGCGCCGTCGCTATGTCGGTAGCGGGGTGTGCGTCGGACAATCCCGGGGACCGGGCGGTCGGTGGCGGCGTGCTCGGCGGCGTGGCCGGCGCGGCTATTGGCGCCGGTGTCTCGAAGAACAAGGGGCGCGGTGCTCTCATCGGTGGCGCTATCGGTGCGGCCGGCGGCGCCGCGGTCGGTGCGGCCACCACGCCGAGCCGCGAACCGGAGCCGGGTTATGATGGCTATGGCGGCGGTCCGCGCCAATGCGCCCAGGTCGGCTATGATTCCTACGGCAACCGGGTTTGCACGGCCTATTACTGAGAAAGCCTGCGAACGGGATGGGCCGTTTCCATCCCCACGAGAGCGACCGGCCTTTTTGGGCCGGCTCGCCATCCGGTCCGCCCCCGGGATCTGATCTCTCGCGACGAAATCACCCAAAGGGGCCGGGCATTCCTGGACGGCAAATGACGTCCTGCAAATTGATTTCGGCCCGTCTGCCCCGCCCCGAACAGCTCGCCAAATACGGCCTCGGCCAGTTTTCCTGCCTGCCGGACCCATGTTTTCGCCCAAATCCGGCTTCACATCATTGGCGGCAGAGTAGCGGGAACCTGCGGAGCATTTCCCGATGATCATCGGCACAAATCAGTACAGGGCCAAGTCTTGCTTGGTCATCGGAAAGCCGAAAAGGCCCTTTAGCGCTTAGATACCGTCGTCGATAAGCGCTGGTCCGATCATGATCGAGGGGCCGTCGCATCAGTTGCAGAAGGAACAGGGTCGCTTCGTGAATTGAAGCGGGTATGGTGGTGGATGAAGGATGGATGGGTGCCTGGTGCACAAGGTGAGCAGGGGAATGGCAATCCCGCCGAGCAGGGAAGCCTTTCCGTCAAGGCGCGATCTTGGTTTGGCGGGCAGACATTCAATTGGGTGCGTGGGCAAGAGATCTCCTTGCAGCGGAATCGAGAACGGAGCAGTTCGTTCGGGATGGTTGACAGTCCGAGGGCTGTTCGCCGACAACTGCGAATGAAACTTGCCGTTTTGCGAAAGTCTCGGTTCGTGGTGGCAGATCAGGCGGACGGGCACCAGCATTTGACCGCCTTCCTCCAGGCCCGGCTGGAAAAGGATTGCACCATGTCCGCCAACACGAATCGACCGGGCTGACGGCATGCGGGGTGTCATCGGAGCGATCGTCCTGTCTGCCATGGTCCATTCCGGCGCGGCGCTGGCTCAGGAAGTAAGGCGCTCGGCCGTCGGCTATATGGACGTGACCTGCGACAGGTGGACGGCAAGCGCCAACTCGACCCAGGGCACGGCCTATGCAGCCTGGGTCGCCGGCTTCCTCAGCGGGGCAAATCTCGCCGAGCGGGCGGAGGATTGGCTGATCGACGAGGACGGCACTTCGATTCGCCGCTGGATCAGCGAATATTGCAAGGCCCATCCTGTGGAGACGCTCGGGGCCGCAGCAGTGATGCTGCGTCAGGCGCTTCAGCAGCGCGCGCGGTAACGTTCAGGCTGGGCTGCGTACCTGCCTCAGTCCAGCTGATCCATTGCATCGGAAAACTCTAATTTGCCGTTGCTGCGGGCTCCCCGAAATTGGTGGTGATGCTCCAGGGCAAGCTTGTTCATGATCGAGCGCCTGCTTGCTCCAACGCTCTGGTTCGAGGCGTCATCGCGATTTGAAGCAGTTCGTTTCAAATCCTGAAGCGCTTCGGGAGGCATCGGGACGCCTCGCATCTGCCCGGCGGTGCGATCGTCGAACCCGGGGAATTTCATGCGCGATCCACGCTACGATATTCTGTTCGAGCCGATGAAGATCGGCCCGGTGACGGCCAAGAACCGCTTCTACCAGGTCCCCCATTGCAATGGCGGCGGCTATCGCGATCCCTCCGCCGCCGCCGAGATGCGGCGGATCAAGTCGGAAGGAGGCTGGGGCGTCGTCTTCACCGAGCAGACCGAGATGCATCACACCTCGGAAATCACGCCCTTCATCGAATTGCGCCTGTGGGACGACGCCGACATTCCCGCTTTGGCCAGGATGGCCGATGCCATGCACGAACATGGCGCCCTTGCCGGCATACAGCTCGCCTATTCCGGCATCAACGGCCCCAACCTCTACACCAAGGAAGTTCCGCGCGGGCCTTCGGCCCTGCCGATTCGCACCTTCACCAACGATCCCGTACAGGCCCGTGCCATGGACCGGCAGGATATCCGCGACCTCAGGCGCTGGCACCGCAATGCTTTCAAGCGCGCCAGGCAGGCGGGCTTCGATCTCGTCTGCCTCTATGGCGCGCATGGCTTCGGCATCATCCAGCATTTCCTGTCTACCGCCACCAACCAGCGCACCGACGAATATGGCGGCTCCCTGGAGAATCGCACCCGCCTGATGCGCGAACTGATCGAGGAGGGGCGCGAGGCCATCGGCGACACCTGCGGGCTGACGCTGCGCATTTCGCTCGACGAGGTCATCGGCGATCTCGGCTTCGCCAATGCCGAGGTCCGCGACATGATCGAGATGCATGCCGATCTGCCCGACCTGTGGGACCTTGCCCATGGCGCCTGGGAGGACTGCTCCGGCCCCTCGCGCTTCAAGGAGGAGGCCGCGCAGGAAAACCTGGTCGCCGGCATCAAGATGTTGACGTCCAGGCCCATCGTCGGCGTCGGCCGCTTCACCTCGCCGGATGTGATGGCCAGGATGATCCGCTCCGGTACGCTCGATTTCATCGGCTGCGCCCGTCCCTCCATCGCCGATCCCTTCCTGCCCAGGAAGGTGGAGGAGGGCCGGATCGAGGACATCCGCGAATGTATCGGCTGCAACATCTGCGTCACCGGCGACATGACGATGTCGATCTCGCGCTGCACCCAGAACCCCACCTTCATGGAAGAATGGCGCAAGGGCTGGCATCCCGAGCGCATGCAGGCCAGGGGCGCCAGCGAGAGTGTGCTGGTCGTCGGTGCGGGGCCGGCCGGGCTGGAGGCGGCGCGCGCCCTGGGCTTGCGGGGCTACAAGGTGATTCTCGCCGAGGCCGGCACCGAGCTCGGCGGCCGTGTGGCGCGTGAAAGCAGATTGCCCGGCCTGTCGGCCTGGGGCCGCGTGCGCGACTATCGCCAATACCAGCTCAGCCAGATGCCGAATGTCGAGATCTATTTCGACAGCCAGCTCTCGGCCGACGACATTCTCGGCTTCGGCTTCGAACATGTCGCGCTCGCTACCGGCTCGACCTGGCGCCGGGACGGCGTGGCGCGCGCCCATGTCGTGCCGATGCCGATCGATCCGGCTATGCCGGTCTTCACGCCCGATGACCTGATGAGTGGCAGGTTGCCCACCGGCCGGATCGTGCTGTTCGACGACGATCACTACTACATGGGCGGTGTACTCGCCGAATTGTTGGCACGGCAGGGCGCCAGAGTGACGCTGGTCACCCCTTCCGCCTATGTTTCCGACTGGACGCGCAACACGCTGGAGCAGGGCGCCATCCATCGCAGGCTCGTCGAGCATGGGGTCGAGATCGTGCTCAACAGGGTGGTGGCGCGCATCGACGCCGGCAGCGTGGTCACGGCCTGTACCTATACCGGGACCGAGGCGAGGCTGGAGGCCGATGGCGTCGTGCTGGTCACCGCGCGCCTGCAGCGGGACGAGCTGTGGCAGGGCCTCAAGGCAAGGCGGGACGCATGGGCCGATAGCGGCATCTCCAGCATCAAGGTGATCGGCGATGCCGAGGCGCCGGGCCCGATCGCCTGGGCGACCTATGCGGGGCACCGCTATGCCCGTGAACTGGACGAGCCCGACATCGGCGACGCCCTGCCGTTCCGGCGGGAGATAACCGCGCTCGCGCGAGCTTAGAAACGCGATTCGAGTCAAGCTTTGAGGGGGTGCGAAGCTTGCATGACGGTTCTGCAAAAAAGTGATGTTTTCAGTGTTGACAGTGCGGTCTGGGGTCCCCTATACAGCGGCCATCGACGGACGGCGTTGCCGCGGATTGAGCGGCGGCGCTGACGTGTCGCTTCACGGACAAG
>NZ_LYXZ01000045.1 GCF_001676615.1 Labrys sp. WJW
TCGCGCCGAAAAGTGGGTGCCGGTTTTCGGCAAAAGAGATGCGACAACAAGAACTTACAGCATCGAGTCTGATTCACAGATCAGGCTCGATGCTGTAGTTCTGGATTGCTTCGCTACGCTCGCAATGACGGTGGTCTATCGGTCAAGCTTCAATGCCGTTGGCATGATTCAGGAATCAGGCCCGTCGCCTTTGGCCTCAACCCGGCTTCGCAATGGCCGATCGGGCAAGAGCAGCGTCCTGTTCGGGGCTGCCACCGGATACCCCCAGCCCGCCGATCAAGGCGCCCTCGGCGTCGAACAGAGGCACGCCTCCTCCCATGAGGAGCAGACCGCCAGTGTGGATGTGGTCGAAATGCGCAACCGGCTGGCCGATCTGCAACGGTGCATTCAGGGTTTCGGTGGGAGCCTGGAACATCACCGAGGTGCGCGCCTTGGCGAGGGCAAGTTCGTTCGATGCCAGCCAGGCGCCGTCCATGCGGGAGAAAGCCACCAGGTTCGCGCCCTTGTCGAGTATCGCGAAGACCGCCTTCATGCCGGCCTCCTTCGCGGCGTCACGGCCCCGAGCCAGGATATGATGGGCATGGTCGAGCGTGATTTCAGGCATTCTGGGTCCACTCCGTCTCCTGCCACTGCCTGGCGGCCTTGATGGTGTCGAGGGGACGCATGGTGCGATAGAGATGTTCCTCGGCCGGAATGATCTCGACCATGGCATCGATCATCTCCTGCGGATCGTTCTGGTCCGCGAGGGCGCCCGTGAAGTCCGGCATGGGCACGACAGCGCTGCCGGCGTCATACCATTGGCTGTGGCTCTCCGCGCCGGTGTCGTTGAAACCGGTGCCGAACACGCCCGGGTTCACGGTCGCGACCTTGATGCCGAAGGGGGCCAATTCGGCCCTCATCGAACCGGCGATGGCCTCGATGGCGTGCTTGGTGGCGCAATAGATGCCGACGAAGGGAATGACGAGGATGCCGCCCATCGAGGAGGTCCACACCACCTTGCCGGATTTGCGCGCCACCATCTTCGGCACGATGGCCTGCGCCAGCTTGAGATGGCCGAAGACGTTGATCTCGAACGACTCGCGCACGCGTTGCATCGGGATGTCGACGACGGAGCCGCTTTCCATCACGCCGGCATTGAGCACGAGGATGTCGGGGTCGTAGCCCGCGGCATGCGCGATATCGACGTCGTCGAGAAGATTGAGCTTGATGACTTCGAGCTTGACACCGGCAGCCGCGGCGTCGGCGCGTAGGCTGCGCACCAGGGGCCAGGCTTCGGCGGTCGCGACGACCTGGTGTCCCTGGCGGGCAAGCTCGATCGCCGCGCCGCGGCCGAAACCGGAGCTCGCGCCGGTAATCAGGATTTTCTTCGACATGGTCTTCCTCCGTTCTCGATGATCGAGATCCGGGCGCTAGCCTACGGAGTCTTGACTGCTGCAACAATCTCGCCAATTCTTGATGTTGAGATGAGAGATATTCATCAATTAAAGAGCGCCGACCTCTTCGCGCTCACCGTGTTCCTCTCGGTTGCCGCGCATCGCAGCTTCCGTGCGGCGGCGGTCGAACTCGACGTCACGCCCTCTGCAGTCAGCCATTCGGTCAAGAGCCTGGAACAGCGCCTCGACGTCCGCCTGTTCAACCGGACGACCCGCAGTGTCTCCCTCACCGATGCGGGGGAACGTCTCGCCGCCAAGCTCCGGCCGGCGGTATCCTCGATGACCGAGGCGCTGCAGGTGGTCGATGATTTCCGCGAGACGCCGAGCGGAACGGTGCGGATCAATTCCAGCGAAGGCGCGATCCGCCTCGTCCTGCTGCCGGTGCTGGCACGCTTCGCGCGCGACTATCCCCAGGTCCATCTCGACATCGTCAGCGACGGCAGGCTGAGCGACGTCGTTGCCGACGGCTTCGATGCCGGCATCCGGCTGGCCGAGGCGGTGCCGCAGGACATGATCGCGGTGCGCCTCACCGAAACCGCGCGCTTTGCCGCGGTGGCGTCGCCGGGTTATTTCGCGGCCCACGGCCGGCCGACGGTGCCGCAGGACCTTCATCGCCATGCCTGCATCCGCTTCCGCTTCGACAGCGGTGCGATCTATCGCTGGGAATTCGAGCGTCACGGCACGACGGAGACGATCAATGTCTCAGGGCCGCTCACATTGACCGACCAGCCCCTGATGGTCGAGGCGGCGATCCTGGGCATCGGCATTGCCTTCGTGCCCGACCATCTCGTCATCGACGCCCTGGCTGACGGGCGCCTCGAACGCGTCCTCGACGACTGGTGCCCGGCCTTTCCGGGCCTGTGCCTCTACTATCCCGGGCACCGCCATGTTTCGGCCGGGTTGCGCGCGCTGATCGCCGCCATTCGCGCAAGATGACGGCGCGCCCAGTTCACAGCCGGTTCGACAGGGCCTCGACGATCCAGCCCCATTCGCTGGCAGCGAGCTGGCCGGGCGGGTCTCCGCGCAGGATCGCCATCAACTCCAGATAGCCCCGCGAACGGGCATGGTGTTTGCGGTATTGCTCGAGCTGCCAGTCGAGGAAAGCCTGGTCCGGCTCTTTCTTCATTGCCTGCGCCGACTTCTGCAGCCATGTCTCGGCAATGACCCTGCCGGTGTCCGAATTCGGCGCGATGCCCTTGGCCATCGCCTCCCGCACCTCGGCGAAGGTCTCGTCTGAAACCTGGCGATAGGCGGCAGGGTCGAAGCCGTCATGCCATAATTGCTGCATGCTGGCCCGCATCTCGTCGATATAGGCCTTGTCGGTCAGGATGCCGGTGAGCTCCGTCCAGGCGTCGATCTGTTCGGGGCTGGGATCGTCGGGCAGATCCGGGGTGGAGGCCTCGATCATCCTGGCGCGCCAGGCCGGATCCATCCGGGCGCCGGCGCCGACCTCGTCATAGAAATTCTCGATGGTCGTGCGGAACTGGTTCTGGGAAAGGGCGGTCACGGTCCACAGTCTCCTCAAGTCTTGCGGGGTGGGATCGGCGAGCTTCAGCGTGGCGCGCAAGGCGGCGGCGATGTGGCGCTTGGCGGAGATCTCCGCCTCGATGGCTTCCAGGCGCAGGGCCAGGACGTCGGTGAGGCCGAGGCGGCGGGCGATGAGGCGTGCGATGTCGCCGAGCTTCACGCCGGCATCGCGCAGAGCGAGGATGAGATCGAGCCTGGCCCGGTCCGCCTCCGAATAGACGCGGTACCCGCTCTCGGCCCGTGCGGCGGGCGGGAGGAGTTCCTTGTCGGAATAGAAGCGAATGCGCCGGACGGCGATGCCGCTTAGCCTGGAGAGCTCGCCGATGGTGTAGGTTTTCTCGCTCATGGGGCGGGTTGTACGGGCTCCACCAAGTGGAGAGTCAAGCGGTCATGATTCCGGGTGCGCGGACGTCTCGTCCGCTCCTGGAAACGTCGTGCTTGCAGGAAAGGGAAAGCGGCCGTCGCGACAAGCGGCAACGCCGGTTGTGCGGCTACGTCAGAATGCTTGAGTGCATCGGGTTCCTGTCCTCAGCCGCCTCTATTCCGTATGGCCTGGCGGATTTCGGTATCCGTCGGGAAGCCGGGAGGAGACCATTCGTCGACACCGCCCCGATAGATCTCGATCGAGGGCCCGGCACCGTCGAGCTTGTCGGCGAATTTGTACACCGCCCAGAAGGCCGCGCTGCGATGCAGCGGCTCTGGAGGTTGGCAGACCGCGTGCAATTTTCCACCCTGTTGCTGCCAGATCGTCGTGGTGGTGGCATCGTAGACGATGTTCTTTTCTCGGCAATCCGTGCGCCAAGGCGGGGTTTGCCTCAAAAAGGCGCTGAACCGAGCCACTTCATCGGGAGAGAGACGAAAGCGATAGCGCACATAAAGCGCGTCGTTCCCCTGGGACGTTCCGGTGGCGCTTCTGTAGGTTCCCAGTCGGTACTTTTGAATAAAGCTGTCGCCATCCGCCGACAACCACAAGCGAAAGCTGCCCCATGCGTTTTCGGCAAAGATACCGAAGCTGCCGAATGACGGGTTCTTGTCCTTCGCCGATGCAGGGGCGGTCGCGGTACCAAAGACAAGGGTGAGGGCCAGCAGCAAGGCCGATGCGGCACGGCGGGGCATGAGGGGCGACCTTTCAAGGCGATGACGATGAAACGGTACGCTTGAGGATGCTACTGAGGTCGTCGTGCGATGCGCGATGTCATTCCCGCCAGTTCTTGGGATCGCTCACCGGATCGAGTGGCCGGGAAAGGTGCTTGACGGGCCGGGACGGCAGGGCCTGGGCGGTTTGCCAGGGGCCGGGCTGGCCGGCCTGGCGATGCCGGCGCCAGCTTTGGAAGGCAAAGCCGGCGTCGGAGAGCATCTGGAAGATGAGCATGACGGCGATCGCCGCCGAGGCGACCAGGCCGGGTTCGACGCCGGCGTCCGTCGTGGCGGCGGGGGTGGCGACTGGGGTCGTCGGGCCGGCAGCGGCCGCAACGGTCCGTGCGGTCGGCGCAATCTCGACCGTGGTCTCGCGCCAGTCACGGTAATTGGCCTTGAAGGCCTTGAGACCTTTGAAAGGCGCGCAATGCTGGATGGCGCGCAGGACAAGGCCTTCGGCGGCGCCGTCCGCGACCGCACCCATCGGATCGATCACTTGCGGCTTGCCGGCGAGACTGCCGTCGACCTTCAAGGACAGCTTGATCCACAGAGGTTTGTCGACAGGTTGCGCCTGGGGCCAGCAGGCCCGAATGGCCTGCATCACGGTTTCTCGCGGTCCCGCCGCCGACACGGTTTGTGCCGCAAAGGCATATGTTGTCAGGACGTCGATGATCAGGGTGAAAAGCAGGAGGAGAAGCAGGGTCCGGCTGCGGGAGAGGTCAAGCTTGACCAATGGTTCTGGTCCGCCGTTGAACGGCGTGGCCCCGCAACCCACCAGGCCGAACCCCATGCGCACAGCCATGACACCCTTATGCCGCCAGTCCGCCGAAGATGCACTTGCCGGCGGGGATTTTGCAAGAGGGTACAGGGTCTTATGCGGGCAGGGGCCTGCTGGAGAGGTCGGATGTCGTGTCTCAGCCCGCCGCCTTGGCCCGGCAGTGGCGGCAGATGCCGGCGAGCTCGATGACCTGTCCGCGCGGGGTAAAGCCGATGGCGCCGGCGGCGGTCGCGAGGGCCTTGCCCACGGCATCGGATTCCGCTTCGCCCACGGTGCCGCAGCTCTCGCAGATCAGGAACATCACCACGCTGCCATCCTTGTGGTCATGGGCGCAGGCGATGAAGGCGTTGCGGCTTTCGATGCGATGGGCAAAGCCCTGTTCGAGCAGGAAATCGAGAGCGCGGTAGACCGTGATCGGAGCCGGGCGCTTGCCCTCGCCATCTTCGAGCTTCTCGATCAACTCATAGGCGCCGATTGGCTGATGGGTGGCGGCCAGCGCTTCCAGTACCTGCCGGCGGATCTGGGTCAGCCGGACGCCGCGCTCGGCCGAAAGACTCTCCGCCCGCGCCAGCACAGTCGAACTGCAATGGCTGTGGTCATGGCCCGGCTCGGCGAAGACCGGGGCTGGCTCGTGATCGTGGGCGTGGCGGTGGGCCATAGAAACCTCTCGCCCGATATGTAGCAATGGCAGGCCGGTTTTGCCAGCTTCCGGGGGAATACAGTCATTCCCTGAGATACCCGCGATCCCGGATTAAGGCCGCACCGTGCCCTGGCCCTTTACCCGGTATTTGAACGAGCAGAGCTGCTCGGCGCCGACCGGGCCGCGGGCATGCATGCGGCCGGTGGCGATGCCGATTTCGCCGCCGAAGCCGAATTCGCCGCCGTCGGCGAACTGGGTGGAGGCATTGTGCAGCACGATGGCCGAATCGACCTCGGCGAGGAAGCGCTGGGCGGCGGCCTCGTCGTCGGTGACGATGGCATCGGTATGGTGTGAACCGTAGCGCTCGATATGGGCGAGCGCCGCATCGAGGCCTGAGACCACCTTCACCGAGATGATGGCGTCGAGATATTCGGTGGCCCAGTCGGTGTCATCGGCCGGCTTCACATGGGGATCGACGGAGAGGGTGCGCGAATCGCCTCGCACTTCGCAGCCGGCCTCCAGCAACGCCTTGACCAGCGGCTTGAGCAAGACCGGCGCTACTGCCTGGTCGACCAGCAGGGTTTCGGTGGCACCGCACACGCCGGTGCGGCGCATCTTGGCGTTGAGCATCACGGCGACAGCCATGTCGAGCGAAGCGCCGGCATGGACATAGGTATGGTTGACGCCTTCCAGATGGGCGAAGACCGGCACGCGGGCCTCCGCCTGTACCCGGGAAACCAGGCTCTTGCCGCCGCGCGGCACCAGCACGTCGAGATTGCCATCGAGCCCGGCCAGCATGGCGCCGACGGCGGAGCGGTCGGGGGTGGGCACCATCTGGATGGCTGCCTCGGGCAGACCGGCGGCCTGCAGGCCGGCGCGCAAAGCTTTGGCGATCTCGCTACAGGTGCGGAAGCTCTCCGAGCCGCCGCGCAGGATCGCCGCATTGCCCGCCTTCAGGCAGAGGGCACCGGCATCGGCCAGCACGTTGGGGCGGCTTTCGAAGATCACGCCGACGACGCCGAGCGGGGTCGAGACACGCTCGAATTCCAGGCCGTTAGGCCGCGTCCAGTTCGCCAGCACCCGGCCGACCGGATCGGGCTGGGCGGCGACCTCACGGATGGCTGCGGCGATGCCGGCGACGCGCTTCTCGTCGAGGGTGAGGCGGTCGACATAGGAAGCGATCTGGCCGCGGGCGAGCGCATCGGCGACATCCAGCGCATTGGCGGCGAGGATGGCGGCCTCATTGGCGAGGATGGCCTTGGCCATCGCTTCGAGCGCTGCATTCTTGGCTGGGGCCGGGGCGAGCGCCAGGATCCGCGCGGCCGACCGGGCCGCCTGTCCTGCTTTGCGCATGACGGCAATGACGTTGCCGTCTTCCATTCCCCGGTTTTCGTCGGGCATGGTTCACCCTGTCGGTTTTTCAAAAGATCAGGCTGACGTGGTTAGGCCGGATCGACGGTGGTTGCAAGGGTTTGGAGCGCGGACATCTTGTCCGCTCTTCCTCTCTATTGGGCACAGCGGTCTTAAGAGCGGACATCGCGACATGCCTTCATGTCGCTGAGATGTCCGCACTCCAGGGATCAATGCCCGCCGCCGCCACCGCCGCCCGCCATCTGCGGCTTCTTCAGCATGAAGATGGAGAAACTGAGCAGGCCGAACAGCAGGGTCAGCAGCAGGAACACGTCGGAGAACGCCATCACCAGCGCCTCGCGCCGCATCAGCCCGACCAGCCTGGAGACGGTCATCTGGTCGGCTGCCGCGCCGAAGGCGACGAAGCCGGCCTTCATATTCTCATAGGTCTGCATGACGCTGTCGCGGCTCCAGTTCACCGCCTCGCCCAGACGCGACAGATGCAGGTCCTGGCGCTTGTTCAGGGCGGTGTTGATGATGGCAAGGCCCACCGCGCCGCCGAGGTTGCGCATCAAATTGAACAGGCCGGAGGCGTTCTTGATGCGCGCCGGCGGCAGGGTGCCCAGTGCGATGTTGGAGATCGGCACCATGCAGATCATCAAGGAGACACCGCGCAGGACCTGCGGCAGCAGGATCTCGTAGAAATCCCAGTCATGCGTGATGCCGGTCATGATCCAGGTGCCGGCCGCAAAGCCGATGAAGCCGCCGGCGATCATCAGCCGCGGATCGACGAAACGGGTGAGATTGCCCGCGATCGGCGCGGTGAAGAACATGCACAGGCCGGTGACGAACATGGTCTCGCCGATCATGCGCGAATCATAGCCGCGCACGCCGGCAAGATAGACCGGGAAGAGGTAGGTGAGGCCGTAGAGGCCGACGCCCAGCACGAAGGACAGCAGCGAGCCGGTGGCGAAGTTGCCGTCCTTGAAGGCGTAGAGATCGACGATGGGCTGCCTTGCCAGCAACACGCGGGCGAAGAACACCACGGCGCCGACGGCCGCGAGCACGGACATCACCAGGACGGGCGTTTCGGCGAACCAGTCATGGCCCGGCCCTTCCTCCAGCGCATATTCCATGCCGCCCAGGAACACAGCCATCGAGATCAGGCCGGTCCAGTCGAAATTGCTGAGCAGCGACAGGTCCGGCTCGTCGAAATCGACCATGGCGAAGGTCATCAGCGTGACGATGATACCCGGCACCACATTGATGAAGAACAGCCAGTGCCAGGAGATCGCATCGGTGAGGATGCCGCCGACGGTGGGTCCGATGGTGGGGGCGAGCGTCGCCACCAGGCCGATCATCGGCGAGACGATGGCCTGCTTGGAACGCGGGAAGATGGTGAAGGCGGCCGCGAACACGGTGGGGATCATGCCGCCGCCGATGAAGCCCTGCAGCGCGCGGTAGATGATCATCTCGTTGATGTTCGTCGCGGTGCCGCACATGAAGCTCATGAAGGTGAAGCCCGCGCAGGACACCGCGAAGGTCCAGCGCGTCGAGAAGGCGCGGGAGAGAAAGCCAGAGAGCGGGATCATCACCACTTCGGCCACCAGATAGGCCGTCTGCACCCAGGGGATCTCGTCGCCTGAGGCGCCGAGGCCGGCCTGGATCTGGGGCAGGGAGGCGGAGACGACCTGGATGTCCAGGATCGCCATGAACATGCCGAACACCATCGCCAGGAAGGCGATCAGCTTGCGCTTGTCGATGGTTTCTTCGGCAGGAGCCGGTATGGCAGTGGCTGTTGCGGTGGCCATGGCGGCCTCCCTGGTCGTTTCGCGCCATCGGTTACCGAAAGAGGCGCGCGAAAGCCTTCTCCACGCAGTGGGGAAGGTGGCATTTCGAAGAAATGCCGGATGGGGTGCGGGCCGCTCGTGCTACCTATCCGGAGAGGGTGTCACAAGCGGGCCACACCCCATCCGACCCGGTTTTGCCGGTCCCAGCGCACACAAGTTGTGTGCGCGACTTCCCCGCTTCGCGGAGAAGGCTTTTTCTGGCCGCTTTACCCCTTCGGGCCGGTGCGGCTGTCGACCGTCACCACCACCGACAGGCCGGGACGCAGCTTGCCGCTGAGGGCGATGTCGGCAGGAACTTCGATACGCACCGGCACGCGCTGGGTGATCTTGGTGAAGTTGCCGGTGGCGTTCTCGGGCGGCAGCAGGCTGAAGACAGAGCCGGAGGCCGGCGAGAACTTGCCGACGACGCCTTCGAAGGTATTGCCGTCCATGGAGTCGACCGAGACTTCCACCTTCTGGCCGGGCACCAGGGGGGCGAGCTGGGTTTCCTTGAAGTTGGCGGCGACATAGATGCTCTTGAGCGGCACCAGCGCGATCAGGCGCGAGCCGGGCGAGACATATTGGCCGGGCTGGGCGGCACGGTTTCCGACCACGCCGTCGGTGGGAGCGCGCACCACAGTGGCGTCGAGGTCGTTCTGGGCCTTGGTGATGGCGACATCGAGTTCCTTGGCGCCCTGCTCGGCCTCGGCTTTCTGGGCCTGCGTCACGGCGAGATTGGCCTTGGCCGCGATCACATTGGCCTGCGCGCTGTTCAGGCTCGCCTGGGCATTGGTGAGGGTGGCATTGGCGCTGGCAAGGCCGGCATTGGCCTTGTCACGGTCGGCGGTGGCCTGGTCGAGCGTGGCCTTGGAGCCGAAATCCCGGGCAGCCAGCGCGTCGGCGCGGTCGAAGGCGGCATTGGCGCGCACGATTTCGGCCTTGGCCGAGGCGACGCCGGCCTGGGCCGACTCGATGCCCGCCTTGGCTGAAGCGACGCCGGCATTGGCGGTTTCGATCGCCGCCTGCTGGGCCACGACCTGCTGGTCGATACGGGCAATGGTGGCGTTCTGGGTCGCGCGCTTGGCCTTGGCGGATTCGAGCGCGGTGCGATAATCGGTGTCGTCGAGCTTGGCGATGACGTCGCCGGCCTTGACGCTGTCGCCGTTCTGCACCGGCACGCTGTCGACATAGCCCGAGACCTTCACGCCCAGGGTGGACACGTCGGCCTGCACATAGGCGTCATCTGTCTCGACCATGAAGCGGCCATTGGTCCACCAGTCATAGCCGTACCAACCGCCGGCGGCGAGCGCGACGACCAGCAGGATCGGCAGGACGGTGCGGGCCTTGGATTTCTTCTTGCCGGCCGTGGCGGCAGGCTTGGACTGCACCGGAGCCGCGGGCGCTTCGGCCTTCGGGGCCTCCGCCTTTCCCGTCTCGGGCGCTGCCGGCGCGTCGGTACGCTGGCGCTCCAAGGTCACGACATTGTCGGTAGCGTCGGCCGGGCCGGTGGCTCCCTGGCCACCCGGAACGGCATTGTGGTCGCGAGCTGCGTCCATCGTGGTCTCCCAACCGGAAGGTGAGACGCCCCTGGACAACTCGAAAAAGTTGCCTGCAAAACCAGACCGTGTTGATCTTGCCCCGGAGCATTCTACGATTTGGGTGGCTATGCCGAGGATCGCAAATATGCATTAGAACAAAGGCTTGGAGTAAAATGCGTTTCCATGGAAACGCGCTTTGCTCCGGTCGACAAGATCAATACCGTCTGGCTGGGACTGTCAGGATCGAACCGAACGGTTCAGTCAGTTTTCGTTGACTATCATGTTGCGCTGCGATACGCAATAAAAATCGAACCGAACGGTTCAGTCAATTTTTTGGAGGGATTTCCGTCATGCTCGCCGAAAGCCCGGCACCTGGGAAAGAGCCGGCTACCGACCCACCGGCCGCCGACAATGCCAAATGCCGCCAGATCGTCGATGGTGCGCGTCGTGTCTTCCTGGCCCATGGTTTCGAAGGCGCCAGCATGAACGACATCGCCAAGGAGGCAGGCGTCTCCAAGGGCACCCTCTATGTCTATTTCGAGAACAAGGAGCGGCTGTTCGCGGCGATCGTCGACGAGGAGCGCTCCTCCCATGTCGAGCGCATCTTCGAATTCGACTACAATTCGCCCGACGTCGAAGGCACGCTGCTGGAGCTTTCCGCCGCCATCACCGCCTTCATCTGCCAGCCGCGCATCATCTCGGCGATGCGCGCCGTGATGGGCATCACCGAGCGCATGCCCGATATCGGGGCTCATTTCTACAATGCCGGTCCCGGCCATTCCCGCAAGCAACTGGCTAGATATCTCGATCTGCGCGTGGCCGCCGGCCAGCTCGAGATCGACGATACGGAGCTGGCCGCCGCCCAGTTCCTGGAAATGTCGCACGGCCCCCTGCTGAAACCGATGTTCTTCATGGCCAACAACACGCCGCCGACCAAGGCGCGCATCCGCGAGGTGGCGCAGTCGGCGGTGCGGGTGTTCATGGCCGCCTATGGCGTGAAGAAGTAACGGGCGGGTCTTTTGGCCGCTTTGTCACGGCCAAGCCGGATAGGGCGCGACGAGCCCTCTCCATGAAGCGGGCTTTGCATTTCCGGGTGAAATGCATGGGGTGGCCGAGCGAAGCGAGGTCGGGAGGGGGCGGCGGGCAGAGCTCTCCTTTCTCAGAAGATTGCAGGACCGTCGCGCCATCGCGTTATGCCTGGCGCATTGCACGCCACACCCCCTCCATCACGACTTCGTCGTGACACCTCCCCCAGCTTCGTGGAGGAGGTTTGTGGCGCCACTTCCTGATCGATCATTCCCCGCGGATGCTCACCCGCAGGAAATCACCCTTGACGGTGATGGCCGGCTTGATGCCCGGCTCGTTCGGCAGGGCGCTGTCGACCAGCGAGGCGTGGCCGCTCACCGCGTAGTTCACTGCCTCCGCGCCGGCGAAGCGCAACTCGGCGTCGATGGCATTGCCGCCGAGGTCAATGCTCTCGTCTTGCTCGATGCGGGCATAAGAGAGGCGAGCCCGGATGGCGTTGCCCTCGATCGAGACGTCGTGCGCATGACCGTCCAGCGCGATATCGCCGGCCCGGCTCTTGATGTCGAGCGAGGCGAAGCTGCCCGACAGGCGGCTCGAGGTTGCGTCCTGCTCGATGGAGACGGCGACGTTCTCGGGCAGGGTGGCGGTGAGTTCGAGCCGGCAATCGGAGGCGCCGAACCAGGCGCGGCTGCCGGTGTCGACCCGCAGTTCGGTGCCTTCGAGCCGGATCGAGCCGACATTCTCGCAGCCATTCGAAGCCCAGCTCGAGCGCCAGAAGGCGAACCAGCCGTCCGGCTGGCCACGCAGCTCGGCGCGATAGGGGCCGTCGCGGCTGGCGCTCAGCCGGATCAGGCCGGCTGGGCCGGTGATCGTCACCGCCGTCACCGAGCTGACATCGAGTTGGCCAAGGCTGGAACGAGCCCCGCCGGGGGCCATCCAGGCGATGGCAATAACCAGGGCGGCAATGCTCAAAAGCGTTCGCATGGCGGTCTTTCCTCGTGGAATTGTGGAAAGACCAAGCCGAAATCCGCCACATCCGGCGACCTCGATCGCGATCGCGGACGAATGCGAACATGATCGGGGACAGAAATGGTGTAGATTCGTCCCGTTTCCGGAAGCACCAAATGATCTTCGTGCCCTTGCCCTTCGTCAGCGCTTTGCTCTTTGCCATCCTCCTGGTGCAGATGGTACGGCAGGGCGATCGTCCGTGGCGCGACAATGCCTTTTTCCTCTTGCTGCTTGGTTTCGCGGTGCTCTCGGTGCTGCTGGGCCTGCGCTGGGGCTACGGGATCAGGACTTTCATCCCGCTTCAGGCCATGCTGGCCGCGTTGACGCCGGCCTTGGCCTGGCTTGCCTTTCGCGGTCTCACCGCCGAAGGTCCGGCGTTGCGCTGGGCCAAGGTCTGGCCCCATCTCCTGCCCGCCGGCCTGGTCGGGCTGCTCTTTGCGATCTCGTCCGTGTCGATCGACCTCGTGGTCATCCTGGCGTTCCTCGGCTACGGCCTCGCCTTGACCCGCTTGGCGCTGGCCGGCCCGGACGCGCTGATAGCGCCCCGGCTGGACGGCGTGTTGCGGTCTTATCGCGCGCTGCAGATCACCGCGGTGGCCTGCCTTCTCTCCGGGCTGACGGATATCGTCATCAGCCTCGACATGCGTTGGATGGGAGGTGTGATTTCCGAGGCCATGGTATCCGGCGGCAACGTCGTGGTGCTGCTGGTGCTGGGCGCTGCCGCCGCCTCGGCAGGATCGACGGCGCCGGCGGAGGAGGCCGAGCCGCCGGTTGCCGAACCGCCTGCCCAGCCGGGCAGCGACGAGGACAAGGCGGTGGCGCTGGCCCTCGACGCCCTGATGGCGGACCGCCAGCTCTACAAGGATGTCGACCTCAATCTCGGGCGGCTCGCCCGGCGGCTGAATCTGCCGGCGCGGCGCGTTTCCTCTGCCGTCAACCGCATCCACGGCATGAGCGTGTCGCACTATGTCAACAAATACCGGATCGAGGAGGCCTGTCGCCTGCTGGCGGCTACCGATACGTCCGTCATCCAGGTGATGATGGAGGCCGGCTTTCTCAGCAAGTCCAATTTCAACCGCGAGTTTCTGCGCCTTACCGGCGTCAGCCCGATTGCCTGGCGGCGGGGGCAGCGCTCTGTGCCGATCGGGAGCATCGAGGTCGGCAAGCAAAAGGCCCCGCCGTGGCGGGGCCCCAAAACACAACGCGACATTACGCAACGCGACTTGACGCAACTCGAACGCAACGCAACTCAGTAGCAGACCCGTACGCGAGCCCAGTGACCGCCATAATAGTCTTCGACCCAGCGCTTCTGGATGGTGCAGCGGCGATACTGGCGGTAG
>NZ_LYXZ01000046.1 GCF_001676615.1 Labrys sp. WJW
TGCGGGAGCGGCGGGTTCGGGAGCAGCCTGCGCGGCCGGCGCCGGGGCGGGACTGGCGGGCTGGGGCGCCTCTGCAGCAGCAGCGGGAGCGGAGGGGGCAGCAGGTGCCTCAGGAGCTGCAGGCGCAGCGACCGGAATGTCCGCTGTGGGCGGAGTGCTGTCCTGTGCCAGTGCCGGCGAGGCCAGAACCAGGGCCAAAACGGAAACGGCGGCCAGAACAAGAGGGGTAGGCTGCTTCATAGCAGGAACTTCCACGCTGGTTGCCGAAACGTAAGGTCCGGCACAAAAAGGGATCATGGGCAGCCCTCTATCACGCGGCCGGGCCGCGCGGTATGGCCGCCACAGTCTTGCCGTACGATTGTCGGACGGCGTGTCCGATTAACCACATCAGCACTATGTGCTCCGAACTTAATCCGAAGTTTTGGCCTCAAAAGGGCAGAGCCTCTTCATAGCCGAGCAGGGTTAACAGAAGATATGCCGATCAGGAGCGCCCTATCTCCCACCCAGCCAGGGCATGAAAAAAGGCGCGGCTGCCTTCTCCCCCTTGCGAGGAAGGACAACCGCGCCTTACGAAATTGGAAAACGGCGCTCGAGGTCAGCGGGTCGCCACCGGTTTTTCGCCGCGATAATCGTAGAAGCCGCGCTTGACCTTGCGGCCGAGCCAACCGGCCTCGACATATTTGACCAGCAAGGGGCAGGGCCGGTATTTGGAATCGGCCAGGCCCTCATGCAGCACCTGCATGATCGACAGGCAGGTGTCGAGGCCGATGAAATCGGCGAGCTGCAGCGGGCCCATCGGGTGGTTGGCGCCGAGCCGCATCGCCATGTCGATGGATTCGACCGTGCCGACGCCCTCATAGAGCGTGTAGATCGCCTCGTTGATCATCGGCAGCAGGATGCGGTTGACGATGAAGGCCGGAAAATCCTCGGCGACCGCGACTTGGCGGTCGAGCTTGGTGATGAAGCCCTTGGCGGATTCGAAGGTGCCGTCATCGGTGGCGATGCCGCGGATGATCTCGACGAGCTGCATCACCGGCACCGGATTCATGAAATGAATGCCGATGAAGCGCTCCGGCCGGTCGGTAGCCGCGGCCAGCCGCGTGATCGAAATCGACGACGTGTTGGTGGCGAGGATCGCCTCCGGCTTCAGATGCGGGCAGACATTGCCGTAGATCTTGACCTTGACAGCCTCGTTCTCGGTGGCGGCTTCGATCACCAGATCGCAGACGCCCAGCCCCTCCACATTGGGCTCGGCCTTGATGCGGGAGAGCGCTTCGTCGTTCTGGGCCTGGGTGATGACGCCTTTGGAGACCTGGCGCTTGAGATTGCCGTTGACGGTAGCCAGGCCATTGTTGACCCGATCTTCCGACACGTCGTTGAGCACCACGTTCAATCCGGCCAGAGCGGCGACATGCGCGATGCCGCTGCCCATTTGCCCGGCGCCCACAATCCCGACCGTCCTGATATCCACCGTCATTTCCAGTTCCCTGCCATTTGCTCGATCTTATCGAGGCAATCGGCGCGTGGGAAGACCGCAGTCGCAGCTTTCCTGCAGGCCTGTCGGTCGAAATGGTCGCATTCGGACGTCGGCCTCTCACGAGAAGGAGCGCGTCCCATACGGCCCGATCTGCCGGAAGAATATCATGAAACGGGCTGCCTGGAAAAATGCGGCTCGACTAAACCATAGTTTCCTTAGATCAAGCCATGCCCGCCATCGATATGGATGGTCTCGCCCGTGGTGAAGGCACTCGCCATCAGATAGAGATAGGCCGGAGCGATATCCGCGGGGGTCGCGATCCTGCCCACCGGCAGGCGGTCCGCCATATCTGTGAAGAAGCCGGTCTTGGCCTCCCCGACGATCTCGTCCCACATCGGCGTGTCTACCCAGCCGGGTGAGACGATGTTCACGCGCCTCGGCGCCAATTCCAGTGCCAGGGCGCGTGCGAAAAAGCTGAACGAACCGGCGATGGCCGAAACGACCGCACCTCCCGGAACCGGCGGCCGGTCCTTGTTGATTCCGGAGGTGAAGGTCATCGAGCCGTCTCGTCTCAGCGTGACCACGGCGTGCTTGGCCAGCACGACGGCGCCGATCAGCTTGTTGTCGACGAAGCGCCGCACCATCGCCATGTCAGTGCCTTCGATAGGGTCGGCTGGCGGCGGCGTTCCGGCCGTCGACACCAGGTGATCGAAGGCGCCGGCATTCCGGAAGAGCCGGTCAAGATCGGCCTCCTCCGTCATGTCGGCCACGACGGATCGCACCTGCAAGCCCGCATCGAGACTTTGCTCCGCGGCCCGCAACTTGTCTGGCGAGCGGCCGACGATCACCACTTCCCCACCGTTGTCGAGGGCCGCCCTGGCGACGCCAAGGCCGATGCCGGAACCGCCGCCGACGACGATGATCTTCTGTCCCGTGAGCATAGCCATGGGAAACCTCCGATTATCTGCGGTCATGGGGATGGGTCAGGCTCGGCCGGCATAAGCCGCCTCGAGATCGGCGACGACGATCTTGGTCATCTTGTACATGGCCTGCCGAACCCGATCCGCCTTCTCTCGATCGGGATCGGCCATCAGCCGCAGCGTGATCTCCGGGACGACCTGCCAATAGACGCCATATTTGTCCGTCAGCCAGCCGCAGGGCTTTTCGGAGCCGCCATCGGCCGTAAGCGCCTGGTAGTAATAGTCGGTCTCGGCCTGGTCGGAGGTCTCGATATAAAGCGAGAGCCTTTCATTGAAGGGGGACATCGACCCCGCGTTCAATGCCGTCAGGCGCAGCCCCTCGAGTTCGAAGTCGTGCACGGCGTGAGGCACGGTCTTGTTCGTACCGGCGACGAAGTCGGTGAGGACGATGTCCTCCAGAGCCCGGCCGTTACGAAAGACCGAGATATAGAAGTCGCGCGCCTCTTGCGCATTCTTGTCGAACCAGAGGAAAGGGCGGATGCTGGCCATGACGCTCTCATGCGGATTGATCACAAATCTCATGGCAGAGTGATCAGAAAACTCTCGACAGACAAACCATGATTTGGCAAAAATTTGTGACTAACAATCACAGATCAGATCTCAGGCTACGGATCGCGATGGCTCGCAAGCTTCCCCCGCTCAACGCCTTGCCGAGCTTCGAAGCCGCGGCCCGGCATCTCAGTTTTTCCCGCGCGGCCGAGGAGCTCAACGTCACCCATGGCGCCGTCAGTAGGGCAGTCAAGCATCTGGAGGAGCAGCTCGACGTGCTGCTGTTCGAGCGCGACACCCGGTCGGTGCGGCTGACGACGGTGGGCGAACCCTATGCCAGGGCGGTGCGCGAGGCGCTTGCTTTGGTCACGGCCGCCACAGCGGCGGCGACCAGCCGTCATTCGGCCTCCACCTTGAATGTCAGCACCTCGGACGGCTTTGCCGGCCGCTGGCTGGTGCCACGCCTCTATCGCTTTCACCGCGCGCATGGCGACATCGACGTCAGGGTCTCGACCACCGGCAAGCTCACCAATTTCCATGGCGACGGCATCGATGTCGCCATTCGCTATGGCGGCGGCGATTATCCAGGGTTGAGCGTCGAATTCCTCACAGGCGAGGAGGTGTTCCCGGTCTGCAGCCCGAAATTATTGACAGGCTCGCCCCCGCTGCTCCAGCCCGAGGATCTCAAGCACCATACGCTGATCCATGACGGCTTTCCGATCAACTGGGCGAACTGGCTGGCCAGTGCCGGGATCGAGGGTATCGATCCGCAGGCCGGGTTGACCTTCGATTCCTATTCCTTCGCCGTCGACTCCGCCGTGCAGGGCGAAGGCGTGGTGCTCGGCCGCACCATGCTGGTCGCCGGTGACCTGGCGTCCGGGAGGCTGGTGCGCCCCTTCGGCCATGCCGTGAAATCGCGGTCGAGCTTCTATCTGGTCTATCCGCCCGAAGCGATCCGCCAACGCAAGGTCAAGGTCTTTCGCGACTGGATTTTCGCAGAAATGACGGCGACCGGCGACCATCCGCGCTGACGCTGCAGACAGGACGCGCAAGCCCGGTCTGTCGATCTCCAGATCGGGTGTACCAAAAACAGGCTGGCCGCGCCCCGGCTCAGTTCGAATCGTCGTTGTTATCGGGATTGTCAACCTGGCAGCCAATGCCATGGCAGCCCTGATAATTGCCCTGGCTGTCGAAGTTGGGATTGCCCTGCTTGTCGAACTGCGGTCTGGTGTCGATGTTCTGATTATTCGACGACTGAGACCAACTATTAGTATTGCCGTTGGTGTTGGCCCTTTGCTGCCTAGCCCGGAAATTGGCATCGTTCCTGTCGAACCAAGCCTGTTGCGCAGCGGCCTGTCTCGCCTGGTCGGCGGCGCGCGACTGAGCGGCAGCGGTCATGCACTGGGCCAGCGCTTGTGAACCGGGCGCAAAGCCCTGAGCCTGACATTGACGGTTGTCGTTCGTCATATCGATGGCGCGCTGCTGCTCGGCGGTCTTGCAACCAGCCAGAAGGGCCAGGGCACCAAGAGCGACAAGAACACGTTTCATCTCGAGCTCCATTGCGGTCGTCAGCGTCAAACGGGGGAGACGGTCAGTTGCTTGCGGGAACCGGACAGCTCGCGTCCCCCTCCCCGCAACTCAGATAGGCTTGCAGACTCTTGGTGCGGGCCTGCGTGACCGTGTCCAGGCACATGGAGTAGACCATGGGATAGATGCTGCCTCCCGAGGAACCGGATGTCGCGAAAGCGCATTCGGCGTCGCGGAAGGCCAGCCAGGCGCGCTGCGCTGTTATCAGCAGCTTCTTGGCGTCGGCATTGTCCTTCAAGCGCTGCTCTATCTGCTTATAGGTGGCGTTGAGCGCAGCATCGGAAGCCTTGAAGGCCTTGTCGGCGCATTCGTTCATGTCGGCCTGGGTCGAGGCATTGCTGCAATCGGCCGTGCTGGGCGTGCCAGACGCAGCAGCCTGCGTCACGGCGGCGGGCGCGGGCGGAGCGGCGGCCACGCCTTCGCGCTTCAAAGTCAAAATGCCGCCATCATACCAATAGAGCGAAACGGTGTCGGCCTGTACCGGCCTGACCACTGCGCCGGGGCCCCACTGGGCCGAGCCACACAGCACATTGAAGCCGCCCTTGACGCGATAGCCGCTGTCGGGATCGTTGCGGTCGGCCGGGGTCAGCTTCGGGATCGCTTTGCAATTGTCGCTCGGGTCGAGCGGCTTGGCCTTGGTCCCCTTAAGCCAGGTGATCTTGTCGGCGGCGAATTCGACCTCCGCACCCATATATTGCGGATCGTTGTTGACCAGCGCCTGGACTCCGCTGCCAGAAACCTTGACGCCTTGCACCTTCCATTTGCCGATCAGCGAAGTGTAATTCAGTTCTGCCGCCCCTACCGGCAGGATCGATACTGCCACAATACCGCCTGCCAACAGCCCACAGATCGTTCTCATGCCCGCATTCCTAGCTTTTCCTGCCGCACAACGCCTCGCTCGACTACGCAGCATTGCCCCGTTTCCAGGAATAGGCTGAAAATCCATCGAGTCAAATCGTTTCAAAGTGCAATCATACCACTTTCGCCCCCCTCTTTCGGTATGATGGTTCGATGAGGATCCTGCGTCTTGCCTGGATTGGCCGGGATCCCTATTTCCCCTGTCGTCGAGCTGGCCCTAAAGCGTTTTGTGATTTCTCGGAATCACCGAGAATCGCAAAGACGCGTCGGAACAAAGAGTTAGAGCAAACAAGCGTTCGTGTGTGAACGCGCTTTGCTCTAGGGTTCCCCGCTCGCCATTATCTCGAATATAGTAGCCGCATGACCATTTCGAACGAAGACGAGTTGCTCAAGCTCAAGGAGATCGGCCGCATCGTCGCCAATACGCTGGCGGCGATGGGGGCTGCGCTCGAACCGGGCATGACCACGGCCGAGCTCGACGCGATCGGCCGAAAGCTCCTCGAACGGGAGGGCGCCCGCTCCGCGCCCGAGCTTTGCTACAGTTTTCCCGGCGCGACCTGCATCAGCGTCAACGAGGAGATCGCCCACGGGATCCCCGGCCAGCGCCGGATCGAGCCGGGCGACCTCGTGAATATCGACGTCTCCGCCGAGAAGGACGGCTTTTTCGCCGATACCGGTGCGTCCTTCGCGGTAGAGCCGGTCTCCAAGGCCACCCAGCGCCTCCTCAGGGACGGCAAGCGGGCGATGTGGACGGGCATCCGCCAGGTGGGCGCCGGCCTGCCACTCGCCAATATCGGCAATGCCATCGGCGAGTTCGCCCGCAAGAACCGCTATACGCTGGTGCGCAACCTCGCCAGCCACGGCGTCGGCCGGTCGCTGCATGAAGAGCCCAAGGAACTCGCGACCTGGCCGGACCGTTCGGAACGCCGCAAGATGCAGGAGGGCCTGGTGTTCACCGTGGAGCCGTTCCTTTCCCTGGGCGCCGAATGGGCGGCGGATGGCGAGGACCCGTGGACGCTGTTCAGCGAGCCCCGCGCCCCGACCGTGCAGTATGAGCATACGGTGGTGGCGACCCGCACCGGGCCGCTCGTCCTCACGCTGCCGGCGTGATGCCATCCGAAAGAGATGAGGAGCCAGTCCGATGGACGCCGCAACTCTCGCCGATCTCTACCGGGCCTATGTCGCCTGCCTCAACCGGCAGGACTGGAACGAACTTGGGCGCCATGTCGATGAGAGGGTCGAGCACAATGGCCGCCAGTTGGGGCTGTCAGGCTATCGCGGCATGCTCATCAAGGATTTCGAGGACATTCCCGACCTCGCCTTCCACATCGAGCTCCTGGCCTGCGAACCGCCCCTTGTGGCGGCCCGGCTCGCTTTCGATTGCACGCCGAAGTCCGGCTTCCTCGGCCTGAAGCTCGACGGGCGCAAGGTCGCGTTCACGGAGAATGTGTTCTACGCCTTCGAGGCGGAGAAGATCGTCTCGGTATGGTCGATCATCGACAAGGCGGCGATTGAGGCGCAGTTGGGACGCTGACGGGCGGCCCCGGCAAGAGACGAGAATGCCTCGCGGCCCCGTCGCGGCTTGCGACAGAACCGATATCCGGTGCTATGGTCGCCGCCCAATCCTACAGCCGACGAAAGCCGACGAAAGCCGACGATATGCCCTCCTATGACGTGTTGCTCGCCTTCATCGTCACGACGGCCCTGTTTTCCGTGCTGCCCGGCCCCTCCATGCTCTATGCCGCAGCCAGGACCATGGCGGGCGGGCGCCAGGCCGGGCTGATGGCGGCGCTCGGCCTGCATCTGGGCGCCTATGCTCATGTCGCCGCTGCGGCCGCCGGCCTGTCGGTGCTGTTCCACGCGGTGCCCATCGTCTATGCCGGCGTCAAGCTCGCCGGCGCCCTCTACCTGATCTGGCTCGGCATCAGCCTGTTCCGGGCGCGGCAAGGCGCCGATGCCGGAACGATCGGCGGCAGCGGCCGCTCGGCCCGCCAGGCCTTCGTGCAAAGCATCACCGTCGAGGTTCTCAACCCGAAGACCGCGCTGTTTTTCCTGGCCTTCCTGCCGCAATTCGTCGATGGCGCTGCCTCTTTCCCGCTCTGGCTGCAATTTGCCATCCTGGGCACGGTCGCCAATGTCCTGTTCGGCCTCGTCGATATCGTGGTCGTGATGCTGGCCGCCGTGATCATCGGCCGGCTCAAGCGCTCCTCCGGCGCGCAGCGGCTGATGCGCCGCGTGGGCGGGGCGATCCTGGTCGGCATGGGCGTCCACCTCGCCCTGCAGAGGGGCTAGCGAAAGCCCCACGGCATGGATCGTGAAGGCCGAAGGGGATTCAGCCGCATTGCTGCGCGACGAGCCCTTGATAAAAACCGAGCTCGGTCACCCTAGCCGACCAGTCGGCATCGGGATTCAGTTGGGCCGTCCCGCATCGCCGCATGACGGGCGCCGCCGTTTTCAGCGCGTCGACCCGCCGTCGGTAGACCTGGCAGATGGCGGCCTTGTCGGTCACACCGACGGTTCTCAACTCTTGATCCGAAGCCCGCATGGCCTGTTCCGCCGCCACGACCTCCGTGGTGCAGGCGGATCGGTAAGGCGAGAGGACGATCCACGACGCCAGGAAGGCGATCGCGACCACTGCCACGAGAACGGGCGTCTTCCACCTCACGAATGACGGCATGGAGAGGGCCTCCGGTTCTAAATTGCTCCATCAACCGGATTCGTAACGTGGCTCCGCGCCGGATCAAGGGCTTCCTTTGGTGCTACCGGCGTGCCGAGGGGCCCAAGGTCCCCTCGACGCCGGCGCGGTATTGCAGGCTCTCACCCGGCGGGGGCCAATTGCTCCCGCGGTTTGGCGAAAGGACGGAAGGTCAGGGCGATCAGCGTCGCCGCAATGCCCATGCCCCAGGAGCCGACATAGAGCCACATATAGGTATTGAAGTAGTCGTAGATCATGCCACCCAGCAGCGGGCCAAGCGACATGCCCAGGCTGCCGGCCATCGCCGTGCCGCCGATGATGGTGCCCATCATCTTGAGCGGGAAATTCTCGCGCACGATCACGGCATAGAGCGGCATCACGCCGGCATAGATGAAGCCAACCACCACGGCTACGGCGTAGAACTGGCCGAGTTGGCCCGCAAAGGCGTAGAACAGCACACCGAACGCCTGGGCGAACAGCCCGATCACCAGCATGCGCTGGGCGCCGAAGCGGTCGCCCATCACGCCGAAACCGATGCGCCCGAACATGCCGGCCAGGCCTTCGACGCTGTAGATGGTGACGGCGGCGATCATCGGGATGCCGCAGGTCACGGCATAGCTCACCGTGTGGAAGATCGGCCCCGAATGCGTGGCGCAGCAGAAAAAGTTGGCCAGCATCAGCACGATGAACTGCGGCGAGCGTACCGCCTGGCGCAACGTCATATCCGATTGCGGCTCGTCGGCCAGCGCCGCTTCGTTGCCCTGCTCCAGGGCAGGCGGCCGGCGCAGCAGCAGAGAGGTCGGAATCATGACGGCGGCAGCGATGGCTGCGATGATCAGCATCGACGTCCGCCAGTCATGGATGGTGACCAGCCAGGCGGCAAGCGGTGCCATGGTCATCGGCGCCATGCCCATGCCGGCCGAGACCAGCGATACGGCCAGGCTGCGCTGGGTGTCGAACCAGCCGGTGACGCAGGCCATCATCGGCGCGAACATGGCGGCGACCGCCACGCCCACCAGCACGCCGAAGACGAGCTGGAACTCGACCAGCGATCCGGCCTGGCTGGCCAGGGCCAGGCTGGCGGCGAGCAGGATGGCGCCGGCCAGCACCACCGGGCGCGGACCGAAGCGATCCGACAAATTGCCCCAGACCATGCTGGCCAGCGCCATCGCCAGGAAGCCGAAGGTCATGGCGGTGGAAATGCCGGTCACCGACCAGCCAGTCGCCGCCGACATGGGTTTGAGGAAAACCGGCAGCGAAAACATCGCGCCGATGGCAACGCATCCGAGCAAGCCGCCGGCGGCGACGATCACCCAACGATAGGAAGTCTTGTCCATCATGCTCCACCCGTTCCTGTGCCGCGGGCTGCATCGCGTCTCGCGCCCCATCGGAAAGGACGGGAAACGCAAGGACGCGACAAAACAGGATGTGAGAACAAACGAGCGTTCACGTCCGAGCGCATTTGCTCCAGGCCTGTCGCGGCGATACCTCAAGGACGCACGAGCAACTGCCGATCCGACATGCGGTTGCAAAATTATTCTGGTTGCAAAATGCTATCAGAAATTTCGTTCCGCGCAAACATGGCATGGCGGCCGAGGAGCGGCCTCGCCGACCTCCTCTTCCCTGCCGATATTTCCAACCGGAATCGTCATCGCACGCCTCCCATTCGGCCGAGCCTCGTTTTCAGCCGGCGACCGCAACTCTGTCACTGGCGGCCGAGGAGGTGGGAGTAACAAATCCGGCGACATTCCAAGAGAAGCATTTCAAAGCGTTTTGCGATTTGCCTGCGTCACTTCAAATCGCAAAGACGGTCGAGCCAATCCGTTCTGCTCTAGGGCTGGCGCAGACCTGTCGCCAGGGCGCGAAAAGTCTCTACGGCCTTCGGCAAGACCTTCTCGGGATCCTCGCTCGCGGCGATCCACAGGGCCGCATTGAGCGCAGCCGCGCTCAAGAGCCGAGCCGCAGCCTCGGCATCCAGCGGTTTCATGATGCCTTGCCCGATCAGGCGTTCGACCGTTCGCTTCGTCATCTGCAGGCAATTGTTCTGGCTCGGCCATAGCGAGGGATCGCCGAGGACCGCCGGGCCATCCAGCAGAACGATGCGCTGCACCTCCGGATCGAGCGCCATCTCGATATAGGCCACGCCCTCGATCAGCAGACCTTCCCATTCGTCCGGGGCCTGGGTGGCCGCCTGATGCGCGCGCGCCGCCATCTCGGCGTCGATCTGGTTGACCACGGCGGCCAGAAGCCCGCGCTTGTCGCCGAAATTATGGTAGAGCGCCCCGCGCGTCAGGCCGGCCTCCGCCGTCAATTCATCCATCGAGGCCGCAGCATAGCCGGTTCTCGCAAACGCCCTGCGCGCGGCTGCGATCAACTTGGCGCGGTTCTCCTCCATCGTCTCGGCCCGGCGTCTGGCAGCCATCGCAGTTCCTTTCATATACGCATCGTATCTAGGTTGACATACGACACGTATGCCCATAATTCGAGATACGTAACGTATATCAAATGCGGTGGGGCTGTGTGAAGCCCTAGCGGCATCGAGCGAGATCCGCACGTAACCCAATCATGGAAAAGGACTGAGGACATGGCACAGCGTGAGGCAGTTTTCCCGGCGGATCGGCATGCGCTCTACGAGGCGCACGGCTATTCGGCTGCAATCCGATCGGGCGACCTCCTGTTCGTGTCGGGCCAGGTCGGTAGCCGCCCCGACGGCACGCCGGAACCCGACTTCGAGCGTCAGGTGCAATTGGCTTTCGACAATCTGAGGGCAACGCTGAAGGCGGCGGGCTGCGGCTTCGACGACATCGTCGACGTGACCAGCTTCCACACCGATCCCGAAAACCAGTTCGAGACCATCATGGCCGTGAAAAACCGGATCTTCGACCGCCGCCCCTACCCGAACTGGACGGCAATCGGCGTGAACTGGCTCGCGGGCTTCGACTTCGAGATCAAGGTCGTCGCCCGCCTTCCCGAAAACCTGGATTGACCTGCGCAATACACGCGCGCGTCACGGCAGGCAGCGTATTCGCAAGATCTCGAAGCGCTTTCGGACCGCTGGGTCCAAGGTTTTAATATCGTCACCATCTTTTCGCCAGGCTGCCGGGCGTTCATGACCATGGCCAACGTTTTGAAGTCCTTTTGGAAGCTTCTGTTGGCCCTGGTGGCAGCTGGAGCCGTTGGAAGCGCAATCCAGCTTTCCGGCCTGGGCCTGGAGTGGCGGCTAGTCTTGGTCGCGCTCGTCGATGTGTGTCTGATCGTAGCGGTCGTTCAACTGCTGCGTCGCTGGGCAAAACCTGCGGCAGCGGCCAGTCCAAGACCGAATATCATTCTCTCGACAGGCGCTGCAGCCCTCCTTGCGGTTCTGGCCGGCGTAGCAAGTTTCTACTTCGCCCACGCCGTGATCGCCCAGACCGCCGTACGAATCATCGAAAGCCCTACCGCTGGCGGCAATCACCTGGAGATCTTTGGCTCCAATGCCATCGTGCAGGCCTCCGTCCCAGTGCCGCCGAAAGCGACCTGCCGCACCTATGACATTGCCGGCTGGGATCGGGCCGTCAGCCTGAAGGTCAATGCCGGAGGACCCGCCCCCAGCTATCAGATCCAGGGCCTGGTTCGTCCGCAGGCGATCATCGTCGACTGTGGAGCAAACACGCTCAGCGACCAAAGGGTGCAGGTGACGCCGGCGGATGCCCAGGTTCTCCGAACGGCGGGAGTTGGCACGTTAAACGGAACGATCTGGATCGTGGGAGGGATCATATGGCTTATCGGCGTCTTCCTGTCTTGGCTATCTTTCCGATAGCGGCATTGCTGGCGTTCGTGTCGTCAGCCATCGGCGACGAAAGCCAGGTCCCTCATCGGGGACGTGTCGTCGACCAGGACACCATGCAGCCCCTGCGTGCCGAAGTGCGGGCCTGGGCGACCGGGGTCCAGGTCGTGCCCGACGGCGCCTGCCAGAAGGAAGCGAACGCGGACGCCAAGCGCCTCGATGTCGCACGCACGTCCGACCAGGGAAATTTCGACATCAGGCTCGGCTCTCAAACCCGCCTCTACACGGTCGTCGCCTGCGCCGACGACTATCAGCCTGCCCTTGAGGAGAACCTGCCGAACACCAAGGGCCGCAAGACCGTGGTGCCCTACCCGATCACCCTGGCGTCCCTCGGCACCACCTATGCCAAGAGCGATGTGTTCCAGGACGACGTTCAGCTTACGGTAGCCTCCACGCTCAACCGCCTGGCCAATCTGCGCAGACAGAATCCCGATGGCTTCGATAGCGCCCTGGCCGACTACATCAAGCAGCTTTCCGAAATCAAACCCGACCTGGCAAAACAGCTTGCCGTGCTCGGCGACATCGTGCGCAACTGGCAGAGCAAAATCGAGTGAGGGGCAGGCGGAATCTCGTCCGATAGTAGGGACGTCGAAGCAATCCGGTCTCGGCAAGGCGGATATACGCGGCCTGAGGATTGCTTCACCGGGCTCGCAATAACTGAAAATCTGCCGAAGGCTCATTCTGATCTTCACCAGCTGCTGCACGGATCAAGCTGCGAACAGGCTGGCGGCCATGTAGTCGACGAAGACCCGCACTTTCGGGCAGAGATATCGATTGCTCGGCCACAGCACGCGGAAGGTCCCGGCCTCGGCCAGATGGTCTTCCAGCAGAGACGTCAGGCTGCCCCGTGCCAGTTCCGAAGCGACCGCAAAGGGCGGCAGGCAGGTGATGCCGAAGGCCTGCTCGGCCAGATAGATCAGGGGCTCCAGCGTGCTCGCGATCGTGGTCTGGGGCAGGTTGAGCTTGAGCTCGCGCCCGTCCCGCACCAGCGGCCAGGGTTCGAGCCTGCCCGAATTGGCATAGCGATGGTGCAGGCAGCGATGGCCGAGCAAGTCCTCCGGCACGTTCGGCGTACCATTGGCGGCGAGATAGGCAGGCGCGGCAACGATCCTGTGCTTGAAGGTCCCGAGTTTGCGGCTCATCAGGCGCGTGTCCCTGACCTCGCCGGTGCGGATTACCGCATCGAAACCTTCCTCGATCACATCCACCAGCCGGTCCGTAAAATCGAGATCGAGATCGATCTCAGGATAGGCCGCCATGAAGGCCGCGATCGTCGGCATCAGCAGCATACCGGCGAGCGGCAGGCTCACGCGCAACTGCCCGCGCGGAATTGCCTGCGACCGCGACAATTGCGCCTTCACGGCCTCGAACTCGGAGTGGATGCGTCGGCAAGTATCGAGGAAGAAGCCTCCCTCCTCGGTCAGCGCCATGCTCCGGGTCGAACGATGGAACAGGCGCACACCCATCTCCTCCTCGAGCCGGGCGATCGCCTTGCCGACGGCCGACCCCGACAGGCCGAGGCGCTGCCCCGCGGCCACGAAGCTTCCGGCTTCGGCGGCCTGGATGAAGATGCTGAGCGTTCCGAGCCGGTCCATAGGTGACAATTACGGAATAAATTTCCGATGTGATGCGATTACCGGACCATTTATCCGCTATTTTGCCCTCGATATCCAGATGGGGCCGCGGCGAGCCCGCCGCGTTTTCATCGGAGACACTCATGGACACCAAATCCCCGGCTGCTTTTTCGGCTGCCCCTGTGCCGACCACCTTCGTCGTCAACGTCATTCACGCCCATCCCGGCAAGCAGGAGGAGGCCTTCGCGGTCATCCAGGACGTGGTGCACTTTGTCGCCGAGCACAAGGAAGGCTTCCTGTGGAGCACCCTGGCCAGGAGCACGGACGGACTGACAGTCGTCAACATCGAGGCAATCCAGGGCGCCGGCAATGTCGGCGAGTTCTTTTCCGACCCCGTATTCGCGACAAAATTCCGCAAGCTCGACGAGGTTTCCAGGAGCGAGTTTCACACTTACACCGTCGGCGATCTCGTCCTGCCGAAGCGTGTAGCGACGATCTGATCGTCCTGTCCCGCGCCGGTGCCCAGACCCGTCAGGCGGCATGGCGGTCCCCCGGCGCGTCTCCCCCTTATGAAAGCGCCTGCCGCCTTTGTGGCTGGCAGGCGACCCCCACCAGATGGGCGCCGGGGCCGACGAACCAGCGCAAGGCCCCGGTCTCGAATTGCACGAAGCCTTCGCTCTGCAGCGTGGTGAGCAGGCGATGCGCCGTCGATGGCGCCAGGCTCGTGCCGCGAACGACTTCCGAAAGCGTCATGCCGCGCGGATCCTGGGCAATGCATTTGAGGATCGACAGGGCTCGCAACACGGCCTGCACGCAACCATGACCGACGGCACCATCGCGATCCTCGCGAAATTGGCGGGGATTGCCGAATGGCAGTCCCTGCGTGTCGCCGGCGATGCCTCCCAGATGTTGATCGAGTGCTTCCAAAGCAGACACCGGTTCTCCCTCCCGTTGTTTTGCGGACGCTCCCTCGTTATGTTGCCGTTCCTCTTATACGTCCAATATATCATTCGGATCGGGTGATATTATTGAGATATTTATTATCGCCGAAATCGATCGATAGCAGAAGGCTATTCGGACCGGTCGGATTGCCACTGCCGGCTGTGCCACCAAAGAAAAACCTCCCCCTGCAGGACGCGGAGGGAGGCTGAGGAAGCAGAGCGCGTTCAGCTAAGATGCAGTTTCCATGCCCTAGCGAGACGAGGAAGCCTCTTCGCCTGGCAGAGCGGTCCCCTGGGCTGTCTTCTCGTAAGGGCCGGCACGCTCGCCGTTCAGGACGCGGTTGGCCTGTGCTCTGTCGATATCGCCTTCCCATACGGCAATGACGACGGTGGCAACGCAGTTTCCGATGAGATTGCCGAGCGCCCGCGCCATTCCCATGAACCAGTCGACCGACAGCACAAGGACCAGGCCGATCACCGGAATGACGGGCAGCGCCGACAGGGTAGCGGCGAGAACGACGATGGCCGATCCCGGTACGCCATGCGCCCCCTTCGAGGTCAGGAGGGCGACCCCCAGCACGACCAGGAGATCGGTTTCAGAGAGCGGCGTATTGGTAGCCTGCGCGATGAACACCGCAGCCAGGGTGAGATAGATGGAGAAGGCATCGAGATTGAAGGAATAGCCGGTCGGGATGACCAGGCCGACAGTGGAATCCTTGATCCCCATCTTCTCGAGCTTGCGCATGACCTGCGGAAGCACGCTGTCGGACGAGGCGGTGCCCAGGACGATCGTCAGTTCTTCGCGCAGATAGATCAGGAATTTGATCAGGCTGAAACCGGCGATCCGCATGATGATGCCGAGCACCACCAGCACGAAGAAGATCACGCTGACATAGAACAGGACGACGAGATAGCCCAATTGCTGCAGGGAGCCGATGCCATATTTGCCGACGGTGAAGGCAATGGCACCGAACACGCCGAGGGGGGCGAGCCGGACGATGAAGCCGATGATCTTGAAGAGAACATCGGTGGCGACATCGATGAAGTCGGCGACGGGCCGCCCGCGTTCGCCGAGCAAGGACAGCCCGGCGCCGAACAGGATGGCAATGAGCAGAACCTGGAGGATATCCCCCTTGGTGAAAGCGTCGGTGAGCGTCGTCGGGATGATGCGCAGGAGGAAGTCGACCCCGCCGGTGACCTCGCGCACATGATCGGTATAGTTGGCGAGGGCGCTGCCGTCGAGCGCCTTCGGATCGATGTTCATGCCGACGCCCGGCTGGAAGAAATGGGCCATCACCAGCCCCAGGCACAGGGCGATCGTCGTCACCGCTTCGAAATAGACGATGGCCTTGACGCCGACCCGTCCGACCTTCTTCAGGTCCCCCGCCCCGACGACACCGTGGACGACGACGCCGAAGACCAGGGGCGCAATCACCATCTTGATCAGCTTGATGAAGGCATCGCCGAGCGGCTTCAACTGGCTGGCAAAACCCGGCCAGAGGATGCCGACCACTATTCCCAGAACAAGGGCTATGACCACCTGCCCGAACAGGGATCTGAAGAATCTGAGCATATATTTCCTCCACGGTCGGCGCCGTCATTGTTTCTGATTTTGCCGAAGGAGCTGTCGGTCCCCTCGAGGGGTCCGGTAACGGTGCGTTCTCCCAAACGTCGCCCGCCACACTCCCGATCTCAATGGCGCCGTATGCGGCAACGCTTAGAGCACAAAATCCCGGCGCCAGAAGGTGCGATTCCGTATCATGGAATCGGGTGTCGTTGTCCCGTCGACGGAAGATTGCCTAAAGGCGCTCCGGTCTCGCCTGAGGCGAAACTGGAAAATATTCGCGCGTTTCACTCAGGAATCGGTTCACCACGGCGCTGCGATCGGGGCGATACAGCATGATGACATCGGCAACCGGGGCAGGCTCCACCAATGCCCGGTAGACGACACCGGCCCGCAACATTTCCCTGGCAGCCTCCGGCACGAGCGCCACGCCGAGGCCTGCAGCAACCAGGCTGAGCAGCGAATAGGATTCGACGACCTGCTGGGTGATATTGGGGTCAAATCCGGCCTCGATGCAGCATTCCTTGAGATAGCGGGCAAACCGGGAATTCTTCACCCTCAGGAAAACGAACTGCTCGTTCCTCAATTCGGAGAGTTCGATTCTCTCATTGGCGGCCAGCGGATGCGACTGCGGCAGGGCCACGCCGACTTTTTCCTCCCATGCCAGTTCGGTGACCAGATCGGGATCGCCGACCGGTCCGCGCAAGAAGCTGATGTCGATCTTGCGCGCGTGAAGCGCGGCCTCCTGCTCCAGCGGCGGCATCTCGCGAATACGCACCTGGACTTCCGGCACGCGCAGGCGAAACCGGGCGATCAGGCCCGCCAGCGGCCCCATCAGCACCGATCCGGTGGTGGCAAGGTCAAGCGTTCCGATCTGGCCCCGGCCAATGGCATGCGTCTGTTCGGCGGCTTCGTCCACCTGGGCAAGGATCGCGGTCGCATAATCGCGAAAGGCGACACCGGCAGCGGTCAATTCGACACGCCGCTTGTTGCGCAGGAAGAGCTGGGTCTTGAGTTCGTATTCCAGGTCCTGGATCTGCGTGCTTAGGGGCGGCTGGGAAACGCCAAGTCGAGCGGCAGCGGCCCGGAAGCTGAGTTCCTCGGCGACAGCGATGAAATAGCGCAAGTGACGCAGTTCCATGGTCTCTCCCCTGTCTGGCACTTCGATGAGCCAAGGCTAGCGCGCCATCTTCGAGTCTTGTCGATATTTCACAACACTACCTCCCCCAATCCCGCCCATCTGCGCCACGTACGGCCCGGCGAGGCAATCGATCAGCGCAGCATCACGCCGTCGATCCATGTCCGCACCTGCGGCAGGACGTAGCCGAGGCTGAGGTGCCCTGCCCCTTCCACTGGCATGAAGGTCTTGGGCTGGTTGGCGAGGTCGTAGAGGCCCTTGCCGAACTCGAAGGGGATGACTCCGTCGGCAGTGCCGTGCACGACGAGAAGTGGCGCCTTCACCTTGACGATGCGCTCGTCGGAGGGGAAGGGGTCCAGCATCACCCAGCGCACCGGGAACATGCCATAGAGGCGGGAGGCCACGGCCAGAGCCGAGGTGAAGGGCGAATCGAGCACAACCGCGCCCACCTGGTGGCGCGCTGCCAGGGCAACGGCCACGCCGGAGCCCAGGGACTGGCCCACCACCACGATGCGTTCGGGTGCCGTGCCGAGGGCCAGCGCATTGGCATAGGCAGCTTCGGCATCAAGCAACAGGCCCCGCTCGGAAGGCGAGCCGGTGGAGCCGGGATAGCCGCGATATTCCACCGCCATCAGGCCGTTGCCGCCGGCGGTCAGAGCCCGCAGCAGCTCGGTCTGCAAGGTGAGATTGCCGCCATTGCCGTGAAAGTAGAGCAGGAGAGGCTTACCCGGCGCGGGAGCGACATGCCAGGCGATCAACGTCTCGCCATCTTCGGTGCGCAGCTTCAGGACCTCAGCGCCGGCTATGGCTGGCGGGAGGACCTCACCCCCTGGCTGGAAGACAAAGGAGCGCTGGGCAAAGGCCAGAGCGGCGAAGACCGCCAGATAGAGCGCCGCGGCCAGTGCGGCGACGAAGATAAGGAATTTCGACACGAACCGGATTTCCAGCGGCGGCACAGGAAACGCAATTCGCCACGAGCCGGCAGGGAAGGCAAGAGCGGAGGGAACAGCCCCGAGAGAGATCTTTCAACGCCATCGAACAGGTGTTCGGGCCTCGTGGATCTTCCAAAAAAATGTGCCGGCCCCCAAGGACCGGCACATTGAAATCACCCGATGGAGACAGGCGGATGCTGCCCGTTCTCCTTACTTGCCGATCTTGGCGAGTTCGTCCTTGAGTTCGGGCAGAGCGGTGTAGAGATCGGCGACGAGGCCGTAATCGGCGACCTGGAAGATCGGGGCCTCTTCGTCCTTGTTGATGGCGACGATGACCTTGCTGTCCTTCAT